>JAYQMD010000001.1:0-1665856 GCA_038143535.1 Bacteroidota bacterium | reverse complement strand
AACTGGGCGGACAAAATAAAACACCTCGGCTTACAAATGACAGAAAAATTGCGGACGCACTAATCAACCAGTTGTAACAAAATAAAACCACAGAACATCCGTTCTGCATTAAGGCAGCACAGATTTAAATAAAAAAGCATGAGTACATCTAAACCCAAAAACACAAACGAAAGCGAAGAAATCGATTTAGGCGTTCTTTTTAATGCCATTGGAAAGGGGATTTCAAACCTGTTTTCTGCCATAGGAACAGCGATACTATTTGTTTTAAACTCCTTACTGCAGCTTGCTGTTTTTGTGCGCAAACGCATCACATATTTTGCCTTAGCCGCTATTTTAGGCCTTGGAGTGGGTGTTTTTTTAGAACGTACAACACCCCCGAAATACATCGCCACAGCTACCGTCGAACCACATTTCGATAGTGCCCGACAGCTGTACGGGATCGTAAATTATTTAAATGACCTTGCTACGCAAGAAGACTCTGTTCAACTGGCGTCTTTTTTTGGTATTTCTTTAACAGAGGGAGCCTCGCTAGTAAAGATTGAAATAACCCCCTTTGTAACCGAAACAAGATTGTTGCAGGAATATAACGATTATATAACGGAATTAGATTCTTTGGTAGCTACCCAGATGTCTTACAAACAATACGTCAAGCAGATAAGCGCCTTTGAAAGAAAAACACACATGCTTAAGGTTGAATCAACACAACAAGATGTTTTTTCGAAGTTGTTATCTCCGCTGATTACATCTGTTTCTGAACCAGCGTATTTTAAAGAACAACAATCAACGCAGCTTGCCAATTTAGAGCTGATGGACTCTATTACACAGGCTTCGATTGTACAAGCAGACTCGTTGTTGTCGTTGTTTGAAGAGGTTAGAATTATTGAAGCAAATAAGGAATCTTCAAACGGAACTAACGTCTATATGTCAGAGTCCACAGAAGACAATGCAGAAATTGCCTTACTCAATAGAAAAATCACGCTTTCAGAACAAATAGAACAAATACGTCTAGACAAACTAAAAGCAATGAATGTGGTTGATATCGTGGCTGCTTTTCCTGAAGTAGGATACTTAGATGAATCCTTTTGGAAAAATAAAAAGGCTCAAGGGATTGCTGCAGGCATTTTGTTGATGTCGTTGTTTTATTTCACAATTTATTTAGACGCCTTCTTAAAAAGAAAAAGTTAAAACGAATGAAAATTCTCATTACAGGCGGTGCTGGCTTTATTGGCTCGCATGTAGTTAAGCGCTTTTTGAAGGACACATCCTATGACGTTTTCAATTTAGATAAGCTTACATATGCTGGGAATTTGAATAACCTTTCAGAAATAGCGAACAAGGAAAACTACACCTTTGTTCATGGGGACATTACAGATGCTGATTTTATACAAAATCTTTTCGAACAACATAAATTCAAACACGTCATTCACTTAGCAGCAGAGTCGCACGTGGACCGCTCCATTTCAGATCCATTTGTGTTTGTTAAAACCAATATTTTAGGCACGCTGAATTTGTTGCAAAGCTTTAAAGCATCGCACCAATCAGGAGGGTTGTTTTATCACATCAGCACAGACGAGGTGTATGGTTCGCTGGGAGAAGCAGGACTCTTTACAGAAAGATCACCCTATCAACCCAATTCCCCCTATGCTGCATCAAAAGCGAGCTCAGATCATTTTGTTCGCGCCTACGCCGAAACCTATAAGCTGCCTGTGATCATATCGAATTGCTCTAATAACTATGGCCCCAATCAGTTTCCAGAAAAGTTTATACCTGTTTGTATAGAAGCGATTGTAAACAATAAAAAAATACCCATTTATGGCGATGGGAATTACACCAGAGATTGGTTGTTTGTAGCGGATCATGCCGCAGCCATAAAAACCATTTTGGAAAAAGGTAAAGTGGGCGAAACCTATAATATTGGAGGGCTTAACGAATGGAAAAACAGTGATTTGGTTAAGTTGCTGATTCGAGAAACGGATAAGGCACTTGGCAGACCCAAGGGCGCCTCACTACCTTTAATCACTTTTGTTAAAGACCGCCCTGGTCATGATAAGCGCTATGCTATTGACAACGCTAAAATTATGCGAGATCTGCACTGGAAGCCTGAACATACGTTTGAAGAAGGAATTGTAAAAACCATAGATTGGCATTTATCAAACCAAGCATGGATAGCCGCTGTAAAAGACCGGTCGTACAGAAACATTACCTTTAAAGGATGAAAGGAATTATACTTGCTGGAGGATCAGGCACACGACTTCATCCGATCACATTATCGGTGAGTAAGCAGTTGATGCCCGTGTACGACAAGCCGATGATTTATTATCCACTGTCAACACTAATTAGCGCCGGCATTCGGGAAATTTTGATTATTTCTACGCCAAAAGACCTTCCGCTATTTGAGCGGCTGTTAGGTGACGGCAGCCAATTGGGATGTTCGTTTTCCTATGCCGCTCAACCCGAACCAAGGGGTTTAGCCCAGGCATTTTTGATAGGGGAATCCTTTATTGGTAAAGATTCCGTAGCACTGATTTTGGGTGATAATATTTTTTATGGCACAGGCCTTCAAGCGACACTTCAAGACTGTATAAACCCAGAAGGTGGAATTATTTTTGCTTATAAAGTGCATGATCCTGAACGCTATGGGGTGGTATCGTTTGATGCATCAGGCAAAGCAACATCATTAGAAGAAAAGCCAAAAAACCCGGCATCAAAATTTGCTGTGCCGGGCATATATTTTTATGATAACGCGGTGGTTTCTATTGCAAAAAAAATCAACCCAAGCCTTAGAGGTGAATTGGAAATCACAGATATAAATAAGGTCTATTTGCAAAAGCAAAAGCTTCAAGTACAGGAGCTGGACAGTGGAACAGCATGGTTAGATACGGGTACATTCACCTCACTCATGCAAGCGGCGCAGTTTGTACAGGTGCTGCAAGAACGACAAGGAGTACGTATTGGCGCGATTGAAGACGTGGCACTTCAAATGGGCTATATCAATCAAAAGCAGCACGGCAGCATTACTTCTCCATTTATAAAAAGCGGCTACGCAAAATAGTAGGGATGCAAATAAAAGAAACAAAACTTAGCGGCTGTGTGTTAATTACGCCAAAAATAATTGCTGATGAGCGAGGCTATTTTATGGAAAGCTACCGTCAATCGTGGATGGATTCATTGACCGGCTTTTCAGGCAGCTTTGTACAGGACAACCAATCCCTTTCCCATTTTGGCACTATAAGAGGGTTGCATTTTCAACAGGGTGAATATGCGCAATCTAAACTTATTAGAGTATTACAAGGAGCTATTTTGGATGTTGTTGTTGACATTAGACAAGGATTACCCACGTTTGGCGAAAAAGTTTCAGTAGTGTTGTCCGCAGAAAACAAGCAACAGCTTTGGATTCCGAAAGGCTTTGCACATGGTTTTTCGGTAGTGTCCGAAACGGCACTAGTATGTTATAAGTGCGATGCGTATTACAATAAGTCCTCGGATATGGGAATACACCCATTAGACAAAACACTAAACATAGATTGGAAAATTCCCAAAGACCACCAACGTATTTCGGAAAAGGATTTGGAGCTACCCACTTTCAATTCGCTGAACAAATGAAACGGGTATTGGTTACAGGCGCAAAAGGGCAGTTGGGGCTTGCAATACAAGCAGATGCAAACAATTATCCAGAGCTGTCATTTGTTTTTACTGGAAAACAAGATTTAGATGTCACCAATGAAGCTCAAGTGCACGCTTTCTTTAAAGCAAACGCCATTGATGTTTGCATCAATGCGGCAGCATACACCGATGTGGATAAAGCTGAGGAAGAACCCCAAGCAGCGTACTTATTAAACGAAACAGCACCACGGCTTTTAGCAAAAGCCTGCAAAGCATACAACGTGTTTTTGGTTCATATTTCTACCGATTATGTGTTTGATGGTACTAAAGGAAGTGCCTATACAACGGAAGATACTTCAAACCCTATAAACGTGTATGGCGCATCAAAGCTAGCGGGCGAAAAAGCCATTGCCAATGTGTGTGGGGAATATTGTGTTGTGCGTACTTCTTGGTTGTATTCTGAATTTGGCAATAATTTTCAGACTACAATTTTAGAAAAAGCCAAGACAGCACCCTATTTGGAAGTAGTTAGCGATTTATACGGCACACCTACCTATGCCCCAAATTTAGTTGTATTTTTATTAAATAAAATACACAAATCTGCGTTTTCCTCTAATATGGAGCACTTTAGCGATACAAAAACTATGAGTTGGCATGAATTGGCAGAAAAAATTGTTGGCGAAGGAACTATCGTAAATAAAGTAAAATTCGGCACGCTAAAGCTTAAGGCAAAAAGGGCAAAGGACACATCGATAAGTTAAAATGGGTAAAAAAGCGTTAATTACAGGAATTACAGGTCAGGACGGGTCGTATTTGGCCGAATTTTTGATTGAAAAGGGATATGAAGTGCATGGCATAATTAGGCGCTCTTCTTCTTTTAATACCGAACGTATAGAGCACTTATATATCGAAGAGCTGATACGTGACCTACACTCAGACAGAAAAGTTTCTCTGCATTATGGCGACATGACAGACTCTACAAACCTTATTCGTTTAATTCAAGAAATCAAACCCGATGAGATTTACAACCTTGCCGCACAGTCACACGTAAAAGTTTCTTTCGACCTGCCCGTGTATACTGCTGAAACGGATGCAATTGGTACGCTACGTTTGTTAGAGGCCGTTCGCATATGTGGGCTAGCCAATAAATCGCGAATTTATCAAGCATCGACATCTGAACTCTATGGTAAGGTTCAAGAAATTCCCCAAACAGAAACAACACCTTTTCATCCTCGTTCGCCTTATGGCGTAGCTAAACTTTACGCCTATTGGATTACCAAAAACTACCGTGAATCATACGACATGTTTGCCGTTAACGGTATTTTATTCAATCATGAATCTGAACGCAGAGGCGAAACGTTTGTCACCCGAAAAATTACACTTGCTGCTGCACATATAGCTATTGGAAAGCAAGAAAAACTGTATTTAGGAAATTTAGATTCCTTACGTGACTGGGGTTATGCAAAAGACTATGTGAAATGTATGTGGCTTATGCTGCAACACGACATCCCTGAGGACTTTGTGATTGCTACGGGAACTCAACATTCCGTTAAAACATTTTGTACCCTTGCTTTCAAGGAGGTGGGCATCATACTACACTGGGAGGGCAAAGGGGTTAATGAAAAGGGAATTTGTACAGAAACAAGCCGCACACTAGTTGAGGTGGACCCAAAATATTATCGCCCAGCTGAAGTGGAAACCTTATTGGGGGACCCTACAAAAGCAAAAGAAGTGTTAGCCTGGGATCCAAATGAGACGTCTTTTGAGCAACTTGTGAAAACTATGGTAAAGCACGACATGGATTTAGCCAATAAAGAATCGACCAGTAAGAAATTCCACTGCTAAATGGATAAATCAGCTAAAATATATGTTGCTGGACACAAGGGCTTGGTAGGAAGCGCATTGTATAAAACCCTACAGGCTAAAGGATATACAGATCTTGTATATCGAACACATGCCGAATTGGATTTAACCAACCAAAAAGAAGTTGAAACGTTTTTTGAGCAAGAAAAGCCAGAATATGTGTTTTTAGCGGCAGCAAAGGTTGGTGGAATTGTGGCAAACAACAACTACAGAGGTGCATTTATCTATGAAAACACGATGATTCAAAACAATGTGATACACCAAAGTTATGTGCATGCCGTTAAGAAGTTGTTGTTTTTGGGAAGTACGTGTATTTATCCAAAAGAATGCCCACAACCCATGCGTGAAGATTCCTTATTAACAGGCCCGTTGGAATATATGATCGAGCCGTATGCCATTGCCAAAATAGCTGGCATTAAAATGTGTGAAAGTTATAATGTACAGTACGGCACGAACTTTATTTCTGTAATGCCCACAAACCTTTATGGGCCGAATGATAATTTTGATTTAGAAACCTCGCATGTGTTGCCAGCCTTGTTACGCAAAATGATTTTAGGGAAGTATTTACATAACAATGATTATGGTTCTATAAAATCAGACTTAGAAAAAAGACCCATAGAAGGTGTTGACTGTAAGGCAACAAATGAAAGCATTATTGAGATGTTAAACAAGTATGGTGTGCGCAAAACAGCAGAAAGCGTTGAGGTAGAAATATGGGGTACTGGTAAGCCTATGCGCGAGTTTTTATATAGCGAAGACATGGCAGATGCCTGCGTAGACATTATGGAACGGGTAGATTTTAAAGACACTTATGATTACACCCAAAAAGAAGTGCGCAACACGCATATTAACATTGGAACGGGCGAAGAGATTTCGATTAAAGAACTAGCCGAAATGATTCAAGAAATCGTGGGGTTTAAAGGCAAGTTGTATTTTAATACATCTAAGCCCGACGGAACGATGCGGAAGTTGACGGACATAACAAAGCTTGTTCAACACCATTGGAAAGAAAAGACTGAACTTAAAAAAGGCATAAGAACGCTATACAAGGTCTTTGATGAATGAAATAAAGGCAAAGAATAAATCTCAAAAAATACGTCTGATAGAGAACATTGCATCGCTTTCTTTATTACAATGGGTTAATTACATTGTCCCATTATTTTTAATCCCCTTTTTGGTAAGGTCACTAGGTATTGAACTCTTTGGCCTTGTTATGTTCGCTCAATCAGTCTCAACAATCTTTATAATTTTTTCAGACCTTGGATTCTCGGTAACTGGGACTCGTAAAATCTCGATTCTTAAAGAAGACAAAAAGCAGATTTCAGAGATTTTTTGGGTCATAACAACAATAAAAGTGGCTACTTTGATACTTTTATTTGGCGTTCTACTTTTATTGATAGCATTTGTCCCAAAGTTTTCTAAAGAGCCAATGTTATTTATTTTCTCTTTCGGAGTTACTATTGGTTCGACTGCTTTTCCTTCTTGGTTTTTTCAAGGGATTCAAAAGATGAAGATAATTACAGTTGTAAATACCACTGCAAAACTAATTTTCGCTCTGCTTGTTGTAATCTATGTAACTTCACCAAAAGATTATTTATTAGTGCCGTTGTTTAATTCTTTAGGATTTATAATCGCTGGTGTATCGGGGCTAATTTATGCAATCCGCCATGTAACGTTTTTAAGACCTAACCTTAAAAATGTTAAAGCACAAATAAAAGAGACTGCACCTGTTCTGTTGTCATCAATTGCAACAACTCTTTACACCTCTAGCAATGTTTTAATTTTAGGTTTTTTAACAAACAACACTATTACAGGGGTATATGCTAGTTTTGAAAAGGTGATTTTAGCACTTAAAGGAGTGTATAGCCCAATTTATCAAGCAATGTTCCCTTGGCTTTCATTAAAAAAGGACATTAACGAATTTATTAGAAAAATCGGGACTTACGTTTTCATATTTGGCCTCACAGGGACTCTTTTTTTAATTGTTTGTTCGAAGTATATATTAGAAAGCATTTTTAGAGATGAACTTATTACTTCATATAACAAAGGCTTTCAAATAATCTCTATTGTTATGTTTTTATCAGGGATGAACATGCTGTATAACTTTCTTTTCTTGTCAGCAAAAAAGGAATATATTTTACGAATGAAAATTTTGGGAACTACAAGCTTAATCGGTCTTTCACTATCTTTAATATTAACAATTTGCTTTGGGATTTATGGAACCATAATAGCTGTTGTATTTACAGAGCTAACACTTCTAATATGGGGGTATTTCACATATAAGAAACTAACGCTGTGAAAAATCTTATAATTATACAAGTAGTCGCCCCCGACTATAGGGAAAAGTTTTTTGAACATTTACAGAAAAACCTAGGCAATAGTTTTCATTTGTATTCAGGCGATGTTGATTTTCAAAAGTCAATTAAGTCAAAGCATAAAATCCTTAAAACTAAAATAATTAACAAGTTCTTATTTAAGCGCAGCTTCTTGTTTCAATTCGGCAGCCTTTGGCGAGAGCTTTTTAAAAAAAACATTATAGTTATTGGGCTCAATCCAAGAATAATTTCCAATTGGATCTTTCTTGTTCTAAGAAAGCCACTGGGTTTAAAAACCTATGTGTGGGGACACGCTTGGCCTAGAAAAGGGCCAAACAGCAAGACAGCTCCAATAAGACACCTCATGCAGCGTTTTGCCTCGGGCACCATAACGTACTCAGAAGCACAGAAAAAAGACTTGCTAGCTAAATATCCTAAACTATGTATTTTAAGCGCACCTAATGCGTTATACTTACAGAAAGAAATGGGAGGACTTGAGCGCCCCATGGATGAGGTAAAAAACATCATATATGTCGGAAGATTAGTTGCTGCTAAAAAACCACTTTTTTTGGTTAAAGCATTTCACAAGCTTCTTGGTTTAGACACGAACCTAATTATTGTGGGAGATGGTCCAGAAAGGAAAAAGATTGATGAGTATGTTGAAACTCACAACCTTGAATCAAGAGTTCAATTAACAGGCCACATAAATAATTTTGATAAGATAAAACAGCTTTACGCCACATCCTTGGTTAGTGTTTCTCCGGGTTATGTAGGCCTTTCCATTACACAAAGCTTTGCTTTTGGGGTTCCTATGTTAATTTCAAGAAATGAAAATCATTCACCTGAAATAGAAGCAGCAGAAGAAAGTAGTAATGCTATTTTCTTCCAAACAGATAACCAAAATGACTTCTGCTTAAAAGTAGAAGAAATTTTCAAATCTAATAAAGTGTTTTTTGAAAAAAGAAAGATTATTGCTGATCAATGTAAAAAGCATTACACTGTAGAGCAAATGTCCAGTTCTTTTATTCAAATCTTAAGAGACAATTAAAATGATATTTTCTACTATCGTTTTTATAGGAATTGTATTAATGTGCTTTAAGTCGCCACACAAAGGCCTTATTTTGCTATTGAATATAAATATTATTAGGAACTTTCAGTCGATTAGTATTCAAAACCCATGCTTAAAGTGTGTTTCTGATCAAGATATTGTTCTTGGCGGGGTACTGCAAGCATTGGGGTTAATAATAGTTTTCGTTAGAGGGACATCTGCCAAAAATTCAAAATATAAAATTGACTTTATAGATATGTTTTTAGGGTTAACTTTATTGTTGCTTGTTATATCCTCAGCGATTAGCGATTCTCCAAACGACGATTTCTCTATACTATCAAGTATTTACTTTTGGGAATCCCGTATTTTTTTGTGACTAAAGCATTACTTATTAACTCGAAGAACTTTAAAGAAAATTTAACTAAAATGTTAGCCTTTTCGCTTAATCTTTCAGTCATTTTCGGAATTATTGCTTCTCTGGTAGTAATAATTAGCGGTTATGAAGAGCCTTATGCCAAGTATGGAGTAGTCATGCGACTGACGATTCAAGGGGTTCACCCAATTCCTTTTGCACAAGCGATAGGCTTCGGTCTATTATCGGCCTTTTTCCTTATTATAAATAAAGTTAAATCCAAAAAAAGTATTTTAAAATTATTGTTAAAAGCAGCTTTTTTAATAATCATATTGCTTTTCACAAATACTCGGGGTGTAGTTGTAAGCCTTGTTTTTTCTCTCATTGTGGCAGGGGGTTTTTACTTTAAAACGCCTAAGATTAATAAAAAAACAGCAACAACTATTTTAATTTCTAGTTTAAGTTTAATTTCAGCCACAATTATTTTTGTTGACATAAAATCTATATTTGGAAGATTTTATTTTGACAAATATGCTTTTGAGTCAACTCTTCTGCGCTTCGATTCTTTATTTGAAAGCATTAAAATATTTAGGCAAAATATTTTTACCGGTATAGGCCCAACAGCTTTTCCCACATATTCAGTTCTGCCATACCCTCACAACTTTATTTTAGAGTATATTGTGTTCTTTGGAATTTGGGGGGCAATTCTAATATTGCTACTTACCATCTTTATAACCGAGCTTTATATAGTAACATCAAAAAACAAAAAAGACATTTTTTTTGTATTCCTTTTCATAACGTTTCTTTTTTATTTTATAGAAACTCAGGTAAGTTTTACTTTGTGGACTCATAAAGGAGTATACTTTTCATTAGGATTGCTTATGGCATATTATACTATTAATAAAAGAAGTGTCAAAAAGGATGAAAAAGATAATTGACAAATTACTTGCGCTTTTTACATACAGTTTTTCGGCAATAATTTTTATGCCCCCTGCCATAAAACCATTATTAATCATTGGTTTTGGGGCAACATCTCTCATGATATTTGTTATTTCAAATAAACGTATTGTAAACAAAACGCTTTTTTTCCTATCATGCTTAGTATTTGTTTTGTATTGTTTAAGCTTAACAAGCACCATCAATATAGCAGATGGTTTAAAAATGTTGGAAACAAAACTTTCAATGTTTTTTATTCCTTTAATTTTTTCAGTTTTTTTGTCTGGAAAAAAGATAAGGACAGCTACTTCGGTTGAAAAGTTTAGCAAGCTTTTTTACTATATAAATACTGCATACTCTGCTATTTTGCTTGTTTATTTTACTCAATACGAAAACCCCAAATATCCAAACCTCTATACACCAGGGTTTTATCAAAGCGCCTCCAGAGAAATTCCCTTTATTGGAGAACATCATACGTATATTGGTCTTATACTCGCGATATCTATTCTTCTTTTGTTTAGCTTAAAGAAAAAAATAGATTTTTTTAAACCCTCTTTTTCTACGTTATGCTTAGCACCTATGGGAGTTTTAATTTGGCTACTACAACCCAGAGCAATCATTTTAGGTCTATTCATTGCGCTATTGATGCTATTTTGGACTGCTATTAGGAAAAATATTATAGTTATTGCAGCAATCATTTTTACGGTTGGTTCTATTATTCTAGCACTAACTCCTAAAAACAACAACCGCTTTTTAGAAATCAAAAACTTATTTGACTACAGCCAGTTTAATTCTGCAAGCCAACGATTAATTATCTTAGAGTGTACAGTTGCACAAATAAAACAAAATCCATTTGTGGGATTGGGTATAGGAACTACTAACAGTGTCATTGGCGATTGTTTTAATAAAAAAACAAACGATTTTGAATGGAAAGCGATAAACACTCACAACCAATATCTTGACTTATGGCTTACATGTGGACCATACGCATTAATTTCTTTCTTATTTTTTCTTTTTTGTATTAGAAAACACATGTTAAGCTCAGGAAATAAAAGATTTATTTCTATTCTTTTTTTGTTTGTATTCACAATGTTTTTTGAGAATATCTTGGAGCGCCAAACAGGCATTATAGTGTTTTACTTTATTGTCTTCTATCTTGTTGGGGGTGAGGCAAAAAGAAGCCATCAAAGAGTGCTTTTAATTGGGCCTCTTCCAAATCCAGTTACAGGTCTTTCAATAGCCAATGAGCTAGCCTTAAGCACATTTAACTCTACTGGTAAGTCAGCATTGTCTATCAACACTTCTCCAAAGCGCTTCAGTGAAAAGTTAGGGCGCTTTAATTTAATTTCTTTATTGCATTTTACTCTCAATTATTTAGAAATCTATAAAATTTTATATGTTAGCAAGGTCTATTATACTCCCGGGCAAACATTTTTCGGAGTGCTGAAATATACTCCGTTTATTATGTTTTCCAAATTTTTGGGGAAAGAAATCATTGTCCATATTCACGGAAATTATGTTGCCAAACAATACGAGAAACTAGAGGGATTACAAAAAAGAATGTTTAGAAAAATATTGTCATATAGTGATAAAGGAATTGTATTGTCGAAAACTCTGCATGACAACTTAAGCCCATTCATTGCTAAAGAAAATATTTTTGCGCTTCCAAACTTTTATAAAAAACACCTTACTGAACAACCTATTGAAAAGTCATTTTCTGAATTAAAGATTTGTTTTCTAAGTAATTTAATGAATGAAAAAGGCATCTTCTTTCTCCTTGAAGCCCTTGAACAGTTAAATGCAAAAGGCATTTCTTTTAAAGCCACAATAGCGGGTCATATAGAGCAATCACAGGGAAACACACTTTTAAATAAAATGTCTCAAATAGAAGGACTTACATATAAGGGATTAGTTAGAGGCGATGAGAAGAGTCAAATGTTGCAAGAGGCTAATGTTTTTGTGTTACCAACATTTTATAGGATGGAGGGGTTACCGATTTCAATAATTGAAGCAATGGCAACGGGTAATGTGATAATTACTACAGATCATGGCGCTATTCCAGATTTAGTCACAGAAGGCGAAAATGGATTTTTAATTAAGAAAAAGTCTGTAGATGCAATTGTAGAAAAATTATTGTTTCTTAGGAAAAACTTATCAAAAGCAAAAGAAATTTCAAACAACAATATTCTGAAAGCTAAAAGTAATTTTACTAGTGAAAAGTTTTCGGAGAAGCTTTTAAACATATTAGATGCATAGGCTCAGCTCACACAGAATTCCAAAAGGCTTTAGAGGCAAATCAAAGCTTTATGTACAGCTTTGGTGGTTTGTCCAAGCTATTTTTATTGGCCCATCTCCTCAGGTATTTTATGGGTGGCGACGTTTTTGGCTTCGTCTTTTTGGAGCACGGATAGGAAAAAAAGTACTTATCAGGCCCTCTGTAAAAATCACTTACCCTTGGAAAGTATTCATCGGGGATTATTCTTGGATTGGGGATAATGTCGTACTCTACAGTTTGGGAGAAATTGAAATAGGAAGCAATACCGTTATTTCTCAAAAGAGTTATTTATGCACAGGTTCTCATAATTACAACAAAAAAACCTTTGATATATTTGCAAAAAAAATTACGGTCGGCAATGGTTGTTGGCTGGCTACTGACGTTTTTGTCGCACCAGGAATTAATATTGGGGACGGAGCTGTTATAGGAGCAAGAAGCTCGGTTTTTAAAAATATAGAAATTAATACTATTAATATTGGGTCTCCAACAAAACATATTGGAAACCGGACAAACGCATAGCGTGAAAACTCTTCTAATATCCCCCTTTTTTTATCCCGATGAAATTGGCATTGCCCTTTACAATAAACTTACTGTAGAGTATCTTTTAAAAAAGAAACATGATGTAAGTATTATCACAGCAGTGCCCTATTACCCTGAATGGAAAATCAAGCAACCATATGATAAGGCCAAGCTTTTCTCAAGAGAAAAGTATTTAGCAGCAACCGTTTTTCGAGTAAAGCATTTTGTCCCAAAAAAACCTACTGCTCTAACTAGGGTTTTACAGTTAATGCATTTTACATTGTTTTCACTAAGATTTATTTTTTCTGTGCCGAAAGATTGTAAAATTATAGTTGTTTCACCATTTACAAGCGGAATTATCACCGCGTTAATTATTAAGTTACTTCGTGGGGGAAAGATTTGGTGCCATATTCAAGATTTTGAATTTGATGCAGCAGTAGCGACTTTTACCTTTAAGCGATTTATAAAACCTCTCTACAAAATAGAATCGTTTTTATTCAATAGGTGCGATAAGGTTAGCACAATAAGCAACGCAATGTTTGAAAAGCTAAAGAATAAGACAAATACTCCAGCGATTTTATTTCCGAATTTTATTAACATCGAAGACTTTAAGAACACAAAAGACGAACTACATCCTTATTCCCTTAAAACAGGTAGACCTCAACTTCTTTACAGTGGAAACCTTGGAGAAAAACAAGATTGGAATTTTTTTCAAAGGTTTTGCCAAGAGGTCAAAGATGATATTGACATTACCGTTGTGGGTAATGGCGCCATGGGTGACAATCTTAAAGAGAAGCTCAAGGGCTTAAGTAACATCCGCTTTTTTAATTTAGTTCCATATTCAGAATTACCACAACTTTTGTGTAGTTTTGATGGACATATACTATTCCAAAAAAAAAGTGTTATTGACAGTGTTATGCCCTCCAAACTTATTGCAATGATGTTAAGTGGAAAACCCTCTTTTCTTTACGGCAATCCTCTGTCTGAATCTAAACTTATAGTCGAAGAATCAAGAGGTGGGATTTTTTACAGTGGCGATAACGTTAATGAGTTTTCACAAAAAATCATCAACTTTTTACAGAACGACAAAAAGAAGGAATCAATGGGAAATGCCGCCAAAAAATACGCTCAATTACATTTCTCGGACAATAACATTTTGGAGAATTTTGAGAACAACCTAAAGCAATTATAGGATGAAAATAACCGTAATTGGAACTGGCTATGTAGGTTTGGTGACAGGAACATGTTTGGCTGAAGCAGGCAATGACGTATTGTGCATTGATATTGATAAAGCCAAAGTAGCTAAAATGCAAAACGGCGAAGTGCCTATTTACGAGCCGCACTTAGAAACCTATTTTGAGCGAAATATCAAAGCAGGCAGACTACACTTTTCTTCCAATATTGAAGAAGGCGTAGATCATGGAGAAATTATCTTTTTAGCGCTGCCCACTCCTGAAGACGAAGACGGCTCTGCGGATCTATCTTACGTATTAGGCGTTGCCAACCAAATTGGTGATTTGATGAAAGACTACAAAATTATAGTCGGTAAAAGTACTGTACCAGTAGGCACAGGCGAGCAGTTAAAAGCTGTGTTGAATTCTAAAACCGATATACCCTTTGATGTCGTTTCCAATCCAGAGTTTTTGCGTGAAGGTTTTGCTGTGGAAGACTTTATGAAACCCGACAGAATTGTTGTTGGCGTAGAGTCAGAAAGAGCTCAGAAAACAATGGAAAAGCTTTACGCGACTTTTGTTCGCTCGGGGAACCCCACTGTGTTTATGGACATCAAATCGGCGGAACTGACGAAATATGCCGCTAACGCTTTTTTAGCAACCAAAATTACCTATATGAACGAAATCGCAAATTATTGCGAAAAGGTTGGGGCAAATGTAGATGATGTGCGTATGGGCATGGGTCTTGACGAACGTATTGGAAAACGCTTTTTATTCCCTGGAATAGGGTATGGCGGTTCTTGCTTTCCAAAAGACGTAAAAGCACTGCACAAATCAGGGAAAGATGCGCAGCACTACTTTGCTATTTTGGACAGCGTTATTGAAGTAAACGAAAAGCAAAAAACAATTTTGTTCCCTAAGATGGAACAGCATTTCGAAGGGAACCTCAAAGGCAAAAAGATTGCCCTTTGGGGACTGGCATTTAAACCCAATACGGACGATATACGTGAGGCACCTGCCTTATATATGATTGACAAATTACTAAAAGCAGGCGCCACCGTAACGGCTTTTGATCCAGAAGCCATGGACAACGTAAAAGCGAAATTGGGTTATAACATTGCCTTTGCATCTAGCATGATGGAAGCTGTTAAAGGCGCAGATGCCTTGCTTATTTGCACAGAATGGCACGCCTTTAGAAACCCGAATTTTGACAAACTTAAAGTAGCCTTAGACGGTAGCGTCATTTTTGACGGACGCAATATTTATAGTCCTATCGAAATGAAATCGTTAGGATTTGATTATTATTCTGTCGGAAGATGAAACAAGCATTAGTTACCGGCGCAGCAGGATTTTTAGGGTCGCATTTATGTGACAAGCTATTAGCTGAAGGAATGTCGGTTATTGGTATGGACAACTTTATTACGGGCTCCATGTCTAACATTGCCCATTTAGAGGACAATTCAAACTTTAGTTTTATCAACCACGACGTGTGTCAGCACATAGATATTAAGGGTGACTTGGATTATATCCTTCATTTTGCATCTCCTGCTAGCCCCATAGATTATCTTAAAATACCTATTCAAACACTCAAGGTTGGTTCGTTAGGCACACATAACGCATTAGGCTTAGCAAGAGCAAAACACGCACGAATTTTGGTGGCATCTACTTCCGAAATTTATGGCGACCCTTTAGTTCACCCACAAACCGAAGACTATTTTGGCAATGTAAACACCATAGGCCCACGTGGAGTATATGATGAGGCTAAAAGGTATCTAGAATCCATTACCATGGCCTATCACCGCTATCACGGAGTAGACACCCGCATCATACGTATTTTTAACACTTACGGCCCCAGAATGCGCCTAAACGACGGCCGTGTTATTCCTGCTTTTATGGGGCAAGCGCTTAGGGGAGAGGATTTGACGGTTTTTGGAGACGGCTCGCAAACGCGTTCATTCTGCTTTGTGGAAGATGAGATCGAAGGTATTTACCGCCTTTTGATGAGTGAATATCATCTACCAGTGAATATTGGAAACCCGGATGAAATTACCATCTTAAATTTTGCCCAAGAGATTATAGCCCTCACGGGAACAGATCAAAAGATTGTTTATAAAGAACTGCCCAAGAATGATCCACTACAGCGAAAGCCAGATATTACCAAAGCCAAAGAAATTTTGGGGTGGGAGCCAAAAGTGGGTAGAGCGGAAGGGATGCAGCGCACCTATAATTACTTTAAGTCTTTAAGCCAAGAGGAGTTAAATAAAATGGAACACAGAGATTTCACGTCTTTTAAAACCTAGTCAAAAATACAATAAGCCCCGTATAATATCGTTATCAAATTTAAATCAACTTTTTTTACTATTGGGTAAAAATCTAAAAGAAAGCTTCAAGATATTGCCATACCTCCCATTTTGGTTTTTTGAGTGGGGTGCTCTTCTTGTTTTTTCTATATACACCCTTAACCCTACCGTTTTAACTAATAACAAAACAGTCTTTCATGTGCTAGTTTCCATCTGGTTCATGGGTGGGATTTTATCTCGATTTTACAACTATGAGCGCAACCTGAACTTTACCAAACAATTGCAGCGTTTTATTTTATTTTCTTTTTTTTTTGGAGCACACTTTCTTTTTGGCCACTCGTTTCTTTTCAGATATAGTTGTGTGGAACACTACAGCAGTAATTAAGTTTATTTTAAGCGCATTTCTTATAAAAGCGATAGCTGTAAATGCATTATTTAAACTTAGGCAGCGTAGCTCACTATTTCAAGAAAACATATTGGTTTACAAGGCAGACTCAGGAACTAATTTTATTAAAGACGTACGTGATCTAAAAAGAACAGGATTCAATATTTATGAAGCTGATGAAACCCTGTTTGAAGAAAGCTCTTTGGATCAACTAGTACAAACAACACTTGAAAACAACATAAAATCCATATATGTGCCTCTAGACATTGTCTTAGACGAGGCAAATACCCATATACTAGGCTTAAGCTGGAATAAGCAGGTTCGTATTAAACTAATTGCAAATTATAACTCCCCTATTACGGGCAGAAATGCGCACTTTTACGGGCTTACACAAGTGGTATCACACCATGTAAGTCCATTAGACTCGATTTTATTTCGAATTCAAAAAAGACTTTTTGATATTGTTTTTTCTGGGGCTGTTATTATTGGACTTTTATCTTGGTTTACTCCCCTTTTGGCCATTTTGATTAGGGCAGACTCAAAAGGCCCCATATTTTTTATTCAAAAACGGCCAGGACGCTTTAAAAAATCATTCCCTTGTATTAAATTTAGGTCTATGGCTGTCAATAACCGAACAGAGAAATCAGCAACTAGAAACGATGCAAGAGTAACCCGTGTAGGAAGGGTTATCCGCAATACAAGCTTAGATGAATTACCCCAGTTTTTCAATGTTTTTTTTGGACAGATGTCGATTGTCGGACCAAGACCCAACTTAACATCCCAAATCATTCAGTATAGCAAAATTTTTGATGACTATCCAAAACGCATGTATTTAAAGCCTGGTATTACAGGTCTTGCACAAGTTAGTGGAGCAAGAGGCGGGATTGATAAAGACATTGAAATGAAGCATCGCATCAAATACGACATCTTTTATATTCGCCACTGGTCCTTTGCGTTGGATATTAAAATTATTATCCGGACTGTGCTAAACATGATTAAAGGAGAGGAAAAAGCCTATTAGCTTTTTGTTTGGTACCTCTTGGTTACCAAATAAACACCAAGCAACACCACCCCACCTGCACCAAACTTATATGCGGTTAGGGCATCTGCGCCAACCACGATAGCATACGCGATGCCAATCAGCGGCTGTAAATAGGTAAACACGCCAACGGTGCTTGCTTTTAGCTGCTTGAGGGCATATACGTTGAGTAGGTAGGTCATAAAAGTCGTTCCTATTACCACAAAAGCAAAACGCCAAAGGGCCTCAAAAGGCAGGGCACTCCAGCCAACCTCGCTAAATTCAGGATAGCTGATGGGGAATGCCATTATAAAACCAAACAAAAACAACCACTTTAATAAATGCACAGTCGTATACTTTGCTGAGAGTGACTTAACCAAAACCAAATACATGGCAAACGACGAAGCATTGACGATAAAAAGCGTATTCCCCAAAGGAATATTGGGAGCATCTTGACGGATCTCATTCCCAAAAACAATCAATACCAAAGCCCCGATAAAACCTAATATTACGCCAACGACCCTTGGAAGTAAAAGCCGCTCTTTTATGAGAATTGCCGAAAACACAAACACCAGAATGGGGGTAATGGTTATGAGTACCGCACTGTTAATAGGCGTTGAAAGTTCAATTCCCTTAAAAAAGCAAAGCATGTTTATAACCATGCCAAAGAGCGCACAAAGTAGCATTTTTGGAAGATCATCACGGTCAATTTTTTGTTGCGGAATAAAGAAGCTGACCAGCCAAAACAAAATGGCCGCCCCCAAAAGACGTACTTGAACAAAACCAAACCCTTGAATATATGTGGGCATCACCTCTTTGGCGATGGTATGGTTTAGACCATAGATGGTTGTTGCTCCTAAAGCGGCCAGAAGCGCCAGTGTTCGCTTATCCATCAAGCGCCGTTTTCATTTCTGCAGCAGTTGCTTTCGAATTACCCAAAAACACGTTGTTATTCCAAATAAGGATGGGTCGCTTAAGGCAGCTGTACTCTTTTTCAAGCAATGTTTTATATACCGCTTCTGAAAACACAGTTCCTTCTCGTTTCAGCTGCGCATAAATACGCCCGCGCTTGTTTATCAACTGCTCATAATTGTTTGTATGATTATATAAAAAACGCAATTGTTCGGGTGTTACCATTGCTTCTTTTACGTTTTGTAAAAAAGGGGCGTCTTCTATTCCCAAAGACTTGATGATTCGGACACAGGTAGAACAAGTAGACAGATAAAGAAATGTATTTTTCATAATCATGCAAAGGTGAGTAAATTCCCGTTAAAAGTGGTGTCTTAACGTAAACTTAAATACATTTGTTTAAAATATAGCCATGGCGAATAAAAAACTAAAATTCAACTCTCGAACCATTCACGGCGGCCAACAGCCCGACAAAGCCTATGGCTCCGTTATGCCCCCCGTTTATTTTACATCTACCTATGCACAAGAAAAGCCGGGAACTCACCTTGGTTACGAATATAGCCGATCACACAATCCCACGCGCACTGCACTAGAGGCCTCACTTGCCAACATTGAGTCAGGCGCACATGCCTTAGCTTTTGCTTCTGGTATGGCCGCAATCGACGCCGTAATAAAACTTTTAAAACCTGGCGACGAGGTTATTTCAACAAACGACTTATACGGAGGAACCTATCGGATTTTTGATAAGATGTTTGCAGCCTACGGCATCACCTTTCATTTTGTTCCAATGGGCGATATGGAAGTCGTGGAAAAGCATATTAATGCAAACACCAAATTGCTTTGGGTAGAAACGCCTACCAACCCACTGATGCAAGTCATTGATATAAAGGTTATGGCAGTACTGGCTAAGGCACATAAGCTATTATTAGCTGTTGATAACACGTTTGCGTCACCCTACTTACAACGCCCGCTAGATCTAGGCGCCGATATTGTCATGCATTCTGCTACCAAATATCTAGGCGGACACAGCGATGTTGTATTGGGCTCATTGGTTGTCAATGATGCGGATTTGGCCGACCGGTTGGCATTTATTCAAAACGCCAGCGGTGCCGTGCCAGGCCCAATGGACGCTTTTTTGGTATTGCGCGGCATTAAAACCCTACATGTGCGCATGCAGCGACATTGTGAAAACGGTCGAGCAGTAGCGATGTTTTTAGAAAGCCATCCTGAGGTTTCAAAAGTGTATTGGCCTGGACTAAAAGACCACCCTAACCATGATGTTGCAAAAGCACAAATGGATGATTTTGGCGGCATGATTTCTTTTGTCCACAAAGACAATAGCCTTGAAAAAGCAGTAGCTATCGTGTCGTCGTTTCAAGTATTTACTTTGGCAGAGTCTTTGGGCGGTGTGGAAAGTTTAGCGGGACACCCAGCAAGCATGACGCACGCGTCTATTCCAAAAGAGAAACGTGAAAAAACGGGCGTTACCGATGGTCTTATTCGCCTTAGTGTTGGCATTGAAGACAGCGAAGATTTAATCGCCGACTTAGCTCAAGCCCTGAGTTAAATAAAATTATACATACATTTAGGTTTCAAATCGACGACTATGGAAAAAATCATCACTAATTTTTTGCAAGAAGTAAACCAACGCAACACCAACGAGCCAGAGTTTATGCAGGCCGTTTCTGAAGTAGCGCAAACGGTTATACCCTACATTGTTGCCAATGATATTTATCACGGAAAAAACATCCTGATGCGTATGGCAGAACCTGAACGTGTGGTCATGTTTCGTGTGCCATGGATTGATGATAGCGGAGAAATCCGTGTGAACAGGGGGTATCGTATTGAAATGAATTCAGCCATTGGCCCATATAAAGGGGGGTTGCGGTTTCATGAGTCGGTTAACCTCAGTATTTTAAAGTTTTTAGCTTTTGAGCAAGTATTTAAAAATGCCTTGACTACACTTCCCATGGGAGGTGGAAAGGGAGGCGCTGATTTTAACCCTAAAGGTAAATCAGACGCTGAGCTAATGCGCTTTTGCCAAAGTTTTATGACTGAACTTTTTCGTCACATCGGCCCTAACCGAGATATTCCAGCCGGTGATATTGGTGTTGGAGGTAGAGAAATAGGCTATATGTTTGGTCAGTACAAGCGCTTAAAAAATGAATTTACGGGGGTGCTTACCGGCAAAGGGATTTCATGGGGGGGCTCGCTAATTCGTCCTGAAGCAACAGGTTATGGTGCCGTATATTTTGCACAAAACATGCTGGAAACTAGAGGCGCTTCTTTTGAAGGTAAAAAAGTTGTGATATCTGGTGCTGGAAATGTGGCACAATATGCAGCTGAAAAAGCCATTCAGCTTGGCGCGAAGGTTATGACCATGTCAGATTCTTCTGGATTTGTCCATGACCCTGAGGGGATAGATGAAGAAAAGTTGACGTTTATCATGCAACTTAAAAACGTGAGTCGACAACGTATAGATAAATATGTAGCACAGTACCCCAAAGCGAGCTTTCACAAAGGCAAAAAACCATGGGGTGTCCCCTGCGATATTGCCATGCCCTGTGCCACACAAAATGAGGTTAACGCTGCTGATGCTAAAACACTAATTTCTAACGGCTGCTATTGTGTTAGCGAGGGCGCTAATATGCCTTCAACACCCGATGCTATTTTACACTTTCACAGCAACAGCGTCCTTTATGCCCCAGGAAAAGCTTCCAATGCAGGAGGTGTGGCAGTTTCGGGTCTTGAAATGGCACAAAACTCCTTACGTTACAGCTGGACACGCGATGAGGTTGATCAGCGCCTGCAACACATCATGAAAGACATTCACCAAGCCTGTGCTTCTTACGGCAAAGGAAAAGAAGGCATTAATTATGAAAAGGGAGCTAATATAGCAGGCTTTGTCAAGGTTGCCGACGCCATGCTGGCACAAGGGGTGGTTTGACATATGATATCAGCTTTTTACTCGTTTAACACCTAATGAAACCAACCCTTCAAAAATATATCGCCTGTTTGCTGCTTACAGGACCACTGATGGTTTGGGGGCAAACCAACGCTTGGGAGTCATATTATTCCTATAACAATATTTCCGTGGGCACTGTAAGTAACCAAACGATAGTTACGGCTTCCCAAAACGCCCTTTTGCTATTTGACAGCTCACAAGGCACTGCCGAAACCATCACTACAATAGAAGGCCTTTCAGGAGATAATATTTCTGCACTAGCCTCCTATGAAAACGTAATTTTAGTTGGCCATGAAAACGGCTTGCTTGCACAAATTGACATCAATACCAAGGAAATAATATTTGAAAGCGGCATTACCCGGAGCAATACAATTTCCGCTGAAAAAAAACAGATTAATCATATTCAACTCGTAGCTAATAGCGCATATGTAGCCACAGGCTTTGGTATTGTAGAAGTTAATCCTGAACCGCTCGATTTTGGCGACACGTATTATTTTGGACCGACAAGCGACAGCACAGAAGTTAATCAAGTTTTCGTTTTTGAAAACGCGCTGTATGCAGCTACCGAACAAGGCTTATTTAAAACACCTCAAACAAACCTAAATAAGCTGGAGTTTTCATCATGGGATCAATTAGCCGCTGGGAATTGGGCTTTCTTGTGGGTTCAAGACAACAGCTTATACGCAGTAAAAGACGAGGGCAGTTCCCTTTCCTTTTTTCAATTGGGGGATACGGTTCAAAAAAAAGCAACTTTTACAGGAGTATTAAAGAACGTTTCTCCGAATGAAAACGGTGTACTGATAACGGTTTCAAACCGAGTTTATGACACGGATAAATCTTTTGTCAGAACCCAAACTATAGGTGATTTAGATGGAGTGAAACCCAACACCTTTAATTTTGCAATAAGTCTAAATGACCAGAAGTGGATAGGCACTTCCAGCGAAGGCCTTATACGTTACGCTGATGACACTAATTTCGATTTAATCAGCCCACAAGGCCCATTGTTAAACAGTATTTTTGATATTGAGCATTTACAGCAAGAGCTATGGATTGCCCATGGGGATTATAATCTGAAATATACCCCCTCACTTTTAGAAAAATATGGCTTAAGTCGTTATGTTGATAAGCAATGGGAAAACATCCCCAACAATCAACTGTTTAATGCAGATTCATTTGTTCGGGTAGTGGCTCACCCAACTGAAATAGGAACACTTTACGCCTGTTCCTTCCATGGAGGAATAGTTGCCCTAGAAGACAATACACCAGTGGCCTTGTGGGACCAAACAAATAGCGGACTCGAAAGCCTAACATTTGCAGGACCAAACTACAAAAGCATTCGCGTTCGAGATGTTTTGGTAGACGACAATGGAAACCTGTGGTCAATAACTGGGTATGTTCAAAAAGGGCTAAAAAAGAGATCTCCCTCTGGACAATGGACGGGATATGACTTGTCGGATGCCGTTTTGGATTATACACAGGAAGCAGGATATTCAAATTTGGAACTTTATAACAATAAGATTTTATTTTTTGGAGGTGTACAAAGTGGCCTCATCGGGGTAGACATTTCGCAATCTCCTCCCCAAATGAAACGCATCATGGGTGGCGACATGGGGCTACCTTCCGATGATATCCGCAGCATACGTTTAGATAAAGACAACCGACTTTGGGTGGGTACTAGGGATGGCCTTGTGATCCTATATGCGCCGAATCGCTTCTTTGAAGAGGACACCCAATTACGTTCTGTCGTCATTTCCGATGGTGGAAACTTGCGAGAACTATTAAGTGGACAATTTATATCCGATATTGAGGTAGATGGCAATAATCAAAAATGGATCAGTACAACTAGCTCTGGTGTGTTTTTAATTTCACCCGACGGCAGTCAAATTTTGCAACACTTTACTAAGGAAAACAGCCCGCTTCCAACCTCATCGGTAAAAACAATTGGGATAAATGAGGTGTCTGGAGAGGTTTATTTCGGAACACTTAACGGTATGGTTTCTTTTCAAGGGGATGCTTATGCTGAATCTGAAAGCTTGTCTGAAGCAAATGTTTTCCCAAACCCAGTGCGACCTAACTTTTTAGGGAATGTTGTTATTCGTGGGCTGCAACAAAAGACGAGGATAAAAATAACAGATATTGCCGGCAACTTGGTTTATGACACCACGAGTCAAGGCGGTAGCATTAGTTGGAACCTGCGCTCCTTTTCAGGCGCACGCGTTCGTAGCGGTGTATACCTTATTTTTATAACCTCCAAGGACGGACTTGACAGCGCTGTTAAAAAGCTTATGGTTATTAATTAATGGAAGGCTTGACAAACGCAATTGTATTACATGCCACAAAGTATGGAGAAACTAGCGTAATGCTTCATTGCTACACGGAACGCTCTGGCCTACAATCTTTTGTGGTCAAAGGAGCACGTTCAAAAAAGAAAAACAAATCCCTTTCAATGGGCATGTTCCAGCCGTTGACACAGCTTGAATTATTGTCTAGCACCCCAAAAAGCACACGACTTCCCATCTTGAAATCGGCCAAAATCATACACCCTTACGCTACAATTTCAACCGATGTTGTCAAGTCTAGTATTTGTATTTTTCTGGCCGAAGTCTTCCGTTCTGTATTAAAAGAAGAGGAAGAAAATCAATCCCTTTATCGTTTTTTAGAACATGCCCTAATATGGATTGACACACGCGCCCAAATTGCCAATGCCCATATGTTTATACTCATACAACTTACCAAATATCTAGGTTTTTATCCAGACATGACCCATATAGCACAGCCCTATTTTGATCTTGAAAACGGACAGTTTGCCGCTCAAGCACGGGGCAAGGAATGTGTTTCAGGACAGGAAATAGAAATGTTAAAAAGTTATTTAGGTACGAAATTTGATAAGATTGATAAAATTTCGACCAATGCTGACCAAAGAAGACGCTTGTTGCGCTTGCTTATGCGTTATTATAGACTACATGTGCAGTCCTTTAGACCGCCGAAATCATTAGATGTTTTATATGAGGTTTTTAACGATTAGTGTACCCCTTTTTATCTGCTGCTGTGGTTTTGCGCAGCAGGTTTTAGTTAAGGACGCAGTAACACTTGAAGTACTTCCTAGTGTTACAATTGTAGATCAGGGCGGTACTTATTTTGAAACAACAGCCTTTGATGGGTCAGTCAATCTTGATGCCTTTGCTGACAACGCCCTTATTTTATTTTCTCACATAGGATACTTGCCACACACGCTGTCTAAAAATCAAATCAAATCAGCTCAAATTATTTTGATGACTCCAGACGCTGAGCAGCTGGGTGAAATTGTCTTATCGGTTGCAAGGGCCAGCACAAAGAAGAAACGCTTGGCCCAACAAATTGGGATTGTTGCCAAAGCTGAGATCGAAAAACAAAACCCTGAAAACACAGCCGTTTTATTGCGTAAAATCCCAGGTGTACGCGTGCAGCAATCACAGGGCGGTGGCGGGAGCCCTGTACTACGAGGCTTTGAAGCAAACCGAGTGCTTTTAGTTGTTGATGGCGTCAGGATGAACAATGCGATCTTTCGTTCAGGGCACCTCCACAATGCGCTTAGCGTAGATCCTTTGAGCTTAGAGCGGGCAGAAGTTATCTTTGGGCCATCTTCCGTTGGTTATGGATCTGATGCCCTTGGCGGAGTTATCCACTTTTATACACGAACCCCATTAATTAATCAAAATAAAAAAACAAGCTTTTCTGGTTCCTCCTC
Source organism: Bacteroidota bacterium (assembly GCA_038143535.1). Taxonomy (GTDB): domain Bacteria; phylum Bacteroidota; class Bacteroidia; order Flavobacteriales; family Flavobacteriaceae; genus UBA7446. The sequence continues at coordinate 1,640,469 of JAYQMD010000001.1, read as the reverse complement.
CTACGATTTTAACCAAAACACAAGCAAACAATCGGCTTTATTTGAATACAGCGCCTCTAAATGGGCCATGCTTCAATACGTTTCTTATGCGCATTTTGGAGACATCGTTATGGGGAAAAATCGCTCACACGGATACGATAACTGGGGAAAGGTAGCCGCGTATTCAGAAAATACAGCGTCGAACTATACCGCAACCCCAACCCCAAATAGCAACCCAAATAAGCAGCGGAACTCTGGGTATGAACAAGTAGACTTTTTACAAAAGTGGGTCTATCACAGCGACACTGGTCTCAAATTCACCCTTAATTTGCAAGGATCAAATTCTGGAAATATTCTAAGGTTTGACAAGCTTGCCGAAAAGCAAGATGGAGAATTACGCTTTGCACGGTGGGAATATGGGCCTCAAAAAAGATGGCTCATTTCTCCACAAATAAACTTTATTGGTACCCGCCCATGGTTACAGTCCGGAAAAATTATCGCTGCTGTGCAATTTTTAGAAGAGTCTCGCATCAAAAGAAAATTCAGCAGCCTAGACAGACATACGCAGCGTGAAAACCTATCCGTTTACAGCCTTAACGCCGACTTTAAGGCTAGTTTCGCGAAGGGGTTTGATTGGTCATACGGATTAGAGCTTACGCATAATGAAGTACAATCGACTGCTTTTAGCCAAACGCTTGCTGTTAACGGGAATCAAATAGTTGGTCTAACTTCAAAGACCCCAATAGCTACCCGCTACCCAAGTGGCGGAAGTACCTACACGACCTTTGCTGCGTATGTAGATTTTAGGTATGACATCAACCTAAACAGTACATTGGCATTTGGTGGAAGACACACTTTCACAGAGCTAGACGCTTCTTGGACCGAGCAAGCGCTAATTGATGCGCGGTTAGCACACGTCAACCAAAAAAACGGGGCTTCAAACGTAACCTTAGGATATACCCATCAGCCCAATGCCAATTGGCAGTTGAAGGCACTCATCTCAACAGGCTTTAGATCTCCAAACATTGATGATCTTGGAAAAACACGCGAGCACAACGGCGTTTTGACTGTGCCAAACATGAGCCTTAGCCCTGAATATATTGTTAGTGGTGAAGTTGGAATTAAGCGCAGTTGGAAAGACGGATCTTTTTTTGAACTCAACGGCTATTACGCTAACATTTACGATTATATAGCTCGTGGGACCTATCATATTCACGACGACCCATCTACGCTGAAAACGAACACCATTATGTTTTCTGGAGAAGAAGTTCAAATTGTGTCAAATTCCAATCTTGGCCGGGTTCGTATTTATGGATTTAGTACACAAGTCCAATGGCACATTTCTTCTAAACTGCAATATTCAGGCGCACTGACATTAACAAAAGGTGACGGCAATAATCTCAGCGGAAACCTTCCGTCCATAAGCCCATTATTTACCGCTCAAAAGCTTGATTTAACATTCAAAAAAGGAACTTTAGGACTGGAATGGAATTTTGCAAAAGCCAAACATCCAAATACGTACAGCCCTTGGGGAGAAGACGGTTTGGAAGAAACCCCACTTCTAGCAGACGGCTCCTATGCTGGAACACCCGCTTGGCAACGTGTTGACCTCCAATTTGCCTATCCCATCAATACATCTTTTAATTTGTCGGGCGGGGTATTTAACCTTTTTGATACCCATTATAGAGAATTTGCTTCTGGGATTTCTGTACCAGGCAGAAGCCTAAAGGTGGTTTTACGTTATCAATTGTAATTGCAAGAAAGCTGTAAAGCATCATTTTTGCCCTAAAATGGTTACTTTCGCAACCATAATTTGAGCAAGAAATTTTGTTTCCTACTTATTCGCATCTTGATTTGCCCGCAACAGCGGAAGAAATTGCTTCTTTTTGGGAAGAGCACCTTACCTTTGAGGCAAGCGTTTCTACAAGAGAAGGGCGCCCTCCATTTGTGTTTTATGAAGGTCCACCTTCTGCAAATGGGCTACCTGGGATTCACCACGTTTTGGCACGTGCACTAAAAGACATTTTTTGCCGCTACAAAACCCAACAAGGTTTCCAAGTCAAGCGAAAAGCAGGCTGGGACACACATGGCTTACCCGTTGAGCTTGGCGTTGAAAAAGAGTTGGGCATTACTAAAGAAGACATAGGGAAAACCATCAGTATTTCCGAATACAATGAAGCTTGTCGCGAAGCGGTTATGCGCTACACGGACGTCTGGAACGATCTCACCAAAAAAATGGGATATTGGGTAGACATGGAAGATCCGTATATCACCTATACATCAAAATACATGGAATCGGTATGGTGGTTATTGTCAACGCTCTATAAAAAAGGCCTGATCTACAAGGGCTACACCATTCAGCCGTATTCACCCATGGCTGGAACAGGACTGTCTTCTCACGAATTAAATCAGCCGGGATGTTATCGAGATGTAAGCGATACTTCTGTAACGGCTCAGTTTGAAACCCTTGACGATACGCTCCCAGCGGCCTTGCGAAGCGACACTCCTTTGCACATATTGGCATGGACAACGACGCCTTGGACGCTCCCTTCCAACACCGCATTGACGGTAGGTCCGAAAATCAGCTATGCGGTAGTACATACATTCAATCAATATACCTTTGAACCCATTCGTGTTTTGCTTGCCGAAAAGCTTATCTCAAAGCAGTTTGGAAAGAAATATATTCAGGTAGAAAACCAAGCTACACTCAATGCATTTTCTCAAGGAGGCAAGACCATCCCATTCCTAATTATGCAACAAATCAAAGGAGTAGATTTAGTAGGGATTCGCTACAAACAGTTATGGAATCTGTCACCCTTGCCATTTGAAAATGCACAAGACGCCTTCCGCATTATCACAGGAGATTTTGTAACGACTGAAGACGGCACAGGAATTGTTCACACGGCCCCCACTTTTGGAGCTGACGATGCCAAAGTAGCCAAAGAAGCGACACCGCCTATTCCACCACTTTTGATTTTAGATGAAAACCAAAACCCAGTGCCTCTTGTTGACCTTCAAGGAAAATTCAGAACAGAAGTTGGCTTGGTTGGCGGGAAGTTTATCAAAAACGAATTTTATCCAGAGGGTGAGGCGCCAGAAAAGTCAGTAGACGTAGAGATTGCTATTCGCCTGAAAGAGGAAAATAAAGCCTTTAAAGTTGAAAAGTACGTGCACAGTTATCCGCACTGCTGGCGTACGGATGCACCGGTGCTTTACTATCCTCTAGACTCGTGGTTTATAAAGGTTCAAGGACACAAAGACCGCATGGTGGGATTGAACAAAACTATTCAGTGGAAACCTGCCAAAACAGGCGAAGGCCGTTTTGGAAATTGGCTCGCCAATGCCAACGACTGGAACCTTTCACGATCACGCTTTTGGGGCATACCATTGCCCATTTGGCGTACAACTGAAGGAGACGAAACCCGAGTTATTGGGTCAATTCAAGAGCTTAAAGAAGCCGTTGACGAGGCTGTTGCCGCCGGGCTTATGATTAAAAACCCATTTGAAGGTTTTGCAGGCAACGATATGTGTGACAGCAATTACGACAAAGTGGATTTACACAAAGATACGGTTGACGACTTGGTCCTACTAAGCGAATTAGGTAAACCCATGTATCGCGAGTCTGACCTTATCGACGTTTGGTTTGATTCTGGAGCAATGCCTTATGCGCAGTGGCATTACCCTTTTGAAAATAAAGAAAAAGTAGATGGCGGAGGTGCTTTCCCTGCAGATTATATCGCTGAGGGCGTAGATCAAACGCGCGGATGGTTTTATACCTTACATACCATTGCCACATTGGTTTTTGATTCCGTAGCCTACAAAAACGTTGTATCTAACGGCTTGGTATTGGATAAAAACGGACAAAAAATGTCCAAGCGTCTTGGCAATGCCGTTGATCCTTTTGAAACCTTAAAGACATATGGCCCTGATGCTACGCGTTGGTATATGATTAGCAATGCAAATCCTTGGGACAACCTAAAATTTGATGTTGCAGGAATTGAAGAAGTAAAGCGCAAATTTTTCGGCACTCTTTACAACACTTATGCGTTTTTTAGTCTTTATGCCAACATCGATGGATTTAAATTTGAAGAAGCAGCCATTCCACGCCAAAAACGACCAGAGATTGATCAGTGGATTTTGTCAGAGCTGCATACGTTAATTCAAAACACAACCGACCATTTTGACGCTTATGAGCCCACAAGGGCTTGCCGTGCCATTTCACATTTTGTCACAGAAGATTTGAGTAACTGGTATGTGCGTTTGTGTCGCCGACGTTTTTGGAAAGGATCATATGAGGCAGATAAAATAGCCGCTTATCAAACGCTTTATGAATGCCTGGTGAGTGTTGCGAAACTTATGGCGCCAGTTGCCCCTTTCTACGCCGACAGGCTTTATCAAGATTTAAACAGCATTACCCAACAAGATACCGCTTCATCGGTTCACTTGGCTTATTATCCAAAGTCAAATAATGCGTTTATTAATCCAGCATTGGAACAAAAAATGCAACGCGCGCAAAAAATCACTTCGTTGGTGCTGTCCTTGCGTAAACGCGAAAAAATTAAGGTAAGACAACCTCTTCAGCGTATCATGATCCCTGTTTTAGATGATCTTGAGCGTCAGCAAGTAGCCGCCATTTCAAGCCTGATAGCATCAGAAGTTAACGTAAAGCAAGTTGAATTGCTCGACGATACGTCGTCTATACTGGTGAAAGAAGTTAAGCCTAACTTTAAAACACTGGGCCCAAGGTTTGGCAAAGACATGAAGTTGGTCGCACAAGCCATACAAGCATTGAGCGACACCCAAGTACATACACTTGAAAAAGAAGGCGCATTGAAATTAAACCTCGATGGAAAAGAGATTACCCTTGCAGCTGACGATGTTGTGATCTCGTCAAAAGATGTCTCGGGCTGGCTTGTGGCATCCGAGCAAGGCGTAACGGTTGCCCTTGACATACAAATGAACGAATCATTGCGATTGGAAGGTATGGCGCGTGAGCTTGTAAACCGTTTGCAAAACATACGCAAAGACCTCGGCTTTGATGTTACGGATACCATATCGCTCACGCTACGAGAAAATGATGCTTTAGCAGCTGTTTTAAAACAAAACAAAACGTATATTCAACACGAAATTTTAGCAACGAGTATTACCTTAGTAAAAGATGAATTAGAAGCGAGCATTCCAATATCCTTTGATTCATTAGAAACCAATGTAAACATGGTCAAATCGAAAAATTAGCAGTTATGGAAAAATCTAATAATTACAACGACGAAGCGCTACAAGAGTTTAAAAAAATTATCGAAGAAAAAATTGCCAAGGCTCAAAAAGACTTGGAACTCATTCGTAGTGCCTATATGAACGACGGCAACAACGGAACAGATGACACGTCTCCCACCTTTAAAGCATTTGAAGAGGGATCAGAAACCATGTCAAAAGAAGCCAACACACAGCTTGCCATCAGACAAGAAAAGTTTATTAGGGATTTAAAAAACGCCTTAATCCGTATTGAAAACAAGACCTATGGTGTTTGCCGCGTAACGGGAAAATTGATAAGCCCGGAACGCCTAAAGCTCGTTCCTCACGCAACATTAAGTATTGAGGCTAAAAACATGCAGCGTTAAACCATGACGCTTCGAAAACTTTCTTGGATTGTTTTAGCTATTCTTGCCGCAGATCAAGCCCTAAAAGCCTATATTAAACTCAATTATAGCTTGACCTATTACGGCAATGGTCCTATTGTTGATTGGGGTTGGTTCCGATTGCTGTTTGTTGAAAATAAAGGCATGGCTTGGGGCGCTAGCCTCAGTGATTTCCTTCCATTTATTTCGGAAGACACCGCAAAACTCTTATTGAGTATTTTTAGATTATTGGCTGTAACTGGGATAGGGATTTGGCTTTCGCGTGCTGTTAAAGCAGAAGCACCAAAGTTGCAATTGATTGCTGTTGGCTTAATTTTTGCCGGGGCTTTGGGCAACATTATTGATTCGGTTTTTTACGGAGTCCTCTTTTCAGAAACAACATACAACCAATTGGCAACCTTTTTACCAGAAGAAGGCGGTTATGCACCGCTTATGTTTGGCCATGTAGTTGATATGTTCCAGTTTCCCATGTTTACATGGACCTGGCCAAGTTGGTTGCCTGTTGTCGGCGGCAATCAATTTACATTCTTTGAGCCCGTTTTTAATATTGCCGATAGCGCCATCAGTGTTGGTGTTGTATTGTTATTATTGCAACAGCAAAAGGCAGTGGATTAAAAGCGATATATTTTTTTTGGTGTTACTACAATATTTAAAGGCACGTCTGTGGTTTCAACATCTGTTATGATATCGATAGGTTCAAAATAAGATAACCCAACGGTTTTGACCTCTTTGGAACAACGTTCAAGAAACTTATCGTAGTAACCTTTCCCAAACCCAACACGATGCCCAGCCGTATCAAAACACAAAAGTGGAACCACAACGGTATCGATATTTTCAGGCGATATATAAGCCTCTGATAGCGGCTGTTTGATGCCCCATTCATTTGTGTTTACGGTCATGTTTTTGTCCCACAAAACAGCTTCCATAACGCCGTTTTTATTTATGACCTTAGGTACACAAACACGGTAATGGTCTGACAATGAAAACAGTGTTTCTGTAGGAAGTTCTTGGTGGTTTTGACTGGACATATAAAGCATAATTAAATTTCCTTCAATCAGTTTATCGGTTCTAATCTGTTCTAAAATTTGAATACTGGCCTCTGAAAGCTCTTGGGCGGAAAGCTTGGAACGTTTATTTCGGAAAAGTTGTCGTAAATCGCACTTTTTGGCCATGCATAAATATACAGGTTTAGACGCAAGTTTTTGTACTTTAGTAACCATGACCCAGTTCAGCTTAAAACAACAAGTGGCTTCGTTGCCAAACGAGCCTGGCGTGTATCAGTATTACAATACAGCAGGTGAAATTATCTACGTGGGCAAAGCAAAAGACCTAAAAAAGCGGGTGTCCTCCTATTTCAGAAAACGAGTGGATTCGCGCAAAACCCGAAATCTGGTCAATGCTATTGAATCGCTTAAGCATATTGTTGTTCCTAGCGAGTCTGACGCCCTGATTTTAGAAAATACGCTAATAAAAGAACACCAACCAAAGTACAATATCTTACTTCGTGACGATAAAACTTACCCATGGATTTGTATTAAAAAAGAGCGGTATCCGCGTGTTTTTGCCACCCGAAAAGTAATTCAAGACGGTTCGGAATATTACGGTCCATTTACCAACGGCAAAACGGTTCGCGTGCTCCTTGGGTTAATCAACGAGCTTTACCCTTTACGCACGTGTCACTACGATTTGAGCCAAGAAAATATTGCCAGCGAAAAATACAAGGTGTGCTTGGAATACCACATTGGAAATTGCTTGGGAGCTTGCGTGGGTGAGCAAACCACCACGCACTACAACGAATCTATTAAAAATATTCGCGCCATTTTAAAAGGAAAGTTCAAGCAGGTGAACAACGCACTTAAAAAAGAAATGCTTGCCGCCTCAAAGACATTGCAATATGAGCATGCCCAAAAAATTAAGCTAAAAATGGAAGCTTTGTCCCAGTACCAATCCAAGTCTGCCGTTGTAAGCGCAAAAATAGACGCTGTAGACGTCTGTACCATTGTTTCAGATGAGGCAACTGCTTTTGTCAATTTTTTACAGGTGGCCTATGGTTCAATAGTACGTTTTCACAGCATGACCATAAAGAAAAAACTGGACGAGTCTGATGAAGAGTTATTGCGCGTGGCTGTAGTGGAATTACGAAGAAGATTTGACTCGTTATCCAAAGAAATACTACTTCCATTTGATATCGACTTAGGCAAAACGGTTCGCGTTACCGTGCCCAAAATCGGAGAAAAAAAGCAGTTGATTAGCCTTTCATTACGCAACGCCAAACAAAGTCGTTTGGAACAACTCAAACAAATAAAGCTCACAGACCCAGAGCGACACAGCCAACGTATTATGGCGCAAATGCAACGCGATTTACGATTGCAAGAACCCCCGTTGCATATTGAGTGTTTTGACAACTCCAATATTCAGGGCAGTGACCCCGTAGCTGCATGTGTGGTATTTCGAAATGGCAAACCAAGCAAGAAAGAATACCGCCACTACGGCATTAAAACCGTTGTTGGTCCAAATGATTTTGCCTCTATGGAGGAGGTTGTTTACCGAAGATATAAACGTTTGCTAAGTGAGGGCGAAGCCCTTCCACAACTTGTGGTTATTGACGGAGGCAAAGGGCAACTCAGTGCGGCACTTAAAAGTTTTGATGTTTTGGGCATTAGAGGCAAAGTAGCTATTTTGGGCATTGCCAAACGCTTGGAAGAAATCTATTTCCCCGACGACCCCATTCCGCTTTATTTGGACAAGCGGTCTGAAACCCTTCGTATTGTGCAGCAACTGCGAAACGAAGCCCACCGTTTTGGCATCAGACTACACCGAAACAAACGCAGCAAGGGTACCATCAGCTCTGTTTTGGAATCCATCCCTGGAGTTGGCGAGAAAACAGCAATAACTCTTTTAAAGAAATTCAGGTCTGTGAAGCGCATTAAAGCAACAAAAACAGAAGAACTAGCCCAACTAATCGGCCCCACATTGGCCAAGAAAATCTATGAACACCTACACAATGAGCAATCTTAAGCTACTTCTTTTTTCAACGGTCATTATTGCCCTGGCACAGCAAGATCTTAAAGTAGGCTTAATCCTAAGTGGTGGCGGAGCCAAAGGCATTGCACATGTTGGTGTCTTGAAAGAGATTGAGCGTGCAGGCGTCCGTATTGATTATATCGGCGGCACCAGTATGGGCGCTATTGTGGGAGGATTATACGCTTGCGGTTACACGGCCATCCAACTTAAAGAAATGGTAGCAACCATCAACCTTACTGATTTCATAAACGATAAATTTGATCATGATGCCATGTCTTTTGATGCAAAAGAAGATGCCCCACGCTATGCGACAACTCCTTCCATAGTTAAGTGACGGATTCAGGTTCCCTAGGGCTTACTGCTGCTTACAGCCCGCAATTTGGCAGGCTTTTGTTTCATGTTGTTATTGGGTGGCAATTTTAAATTTAAGATAAATGCTTTTACGTATTTTTGCTGCTATGAAGTTTCAGATATGGCTATTGGTGGGTTTGTTCACTTACGTGCTACCCCTTTTCGCACAAGAAACGACACCGCCCCTAAGCAGCAACGCTATTATTGCAAAATCACCCATCAAGCCAGCCTATAAAGCAGGCGAATGGTTTAAATTTAGACTCCACTACGGAATTTTTAACGCAAGTTATGCGACCCTAGCGTTAACAGAAGCAACATGGAACGGTCAACCGGCTTTGTATGCGAAGGGTATTGGTCGCACAACGGGATTAGCTCGCTTATTTTTCAAGGTTGATGATTACTACAGCTCTTATTTCACTAAAGAAGACAACCGTCCGCTGCACTTCATTCGCAACATCAATGAAGGAGGCTATAAAAAACACCTCACCATTGATTTTGACCACGAGCACCAGCAGGCTACAGTTATCGATCTTAAAAATCAAACAACAGGGATTTACAGCACTGATTCAGAAGTTCAAGATTTGATTTCTTTCGTTTATTATTTACGAAAGCACCTTGATGTTGATGCCATCCAAAAAGGCGAATTTGTCGCTGTGAACTTGTTTTTTGATGCGGAAAACTACGCCTTCAAATTCAAGTTTTTAGGCCGAGAAACCATCAAGACAAAATTTGGCAAGGTCAAAACATTAAAATTTCGTCCCTATGTACAGTCTGGGCGCGTCTTTAGAACTAGTGAGAGCATTACACTTTGGGTAAGCAGCGACGAGAATAAAATTCCGTTGCGCCTGCAAGCTGATTTGAGCGTTGGAAGCATCACCGCAGATTTAGACGCCTTTAAAGAATTAAAAAACCCATTTGAAATTGTTGTTGAGGAATAGTTTTCTTTTTGTTTTTATTGCTACCTTGACCATGGGCTGTAGTTGTTCTTCGGATAAAGCCGAAGCAGTGCCTGTTGTACCTCCCGATCCAGATGTTTTTGCCTATGGATATAAATTAAACGATCTTGAGGTAGTTCAAGATACGGTTCAAAGAGGGGATACTTTTGCAGATATCTTTCTAGAAAACGGCTTTAGTTACACTGATATTTATAACATCAACAGCAAGGTCAAAAAAACGTATAACTTCAGAAAAATCAAGCCCAAAAGACCCTATACTTTTTTATTTTCGAAAGATTCGTTGTCTTCTCCCGTGGCGTTTATTTATCAACCTTCCATCCTGGACTATGTGGTGGTAAATTTAAAAGATTCTGTTTTTGCAAAAAAGGAAAAAAAGGAGGTTACGCTGCGAACGTTTGAAGCACAAGGCGTTATTACGAGCTCCTTATCAGAGACCTTGGAAGCACAAAAATTAAGCCCCTTATTGGCTTACGACTTGTCTGATATTTATGCGTGGAGTATTGATTTTTTTCGATTGGAAAAAGGCGATCGTTTTAAAATAATATATACCCAAAAATATGTAGACGATTCAATTTATGTTGGGCTAAATCGCATTCATGCAGCCTATTTTGAGCATCGAAAAAAACCGTATTACGCCATAGAGTTTGAATCCGATGCGGAACGTGGCATTACCGAATTTTTTGATGAAAAAGGGAAGAACCTACGCCGCGCTTTCTTGCAAGCACCTGTACAGTTTTCACGTATTTCGTCAAGGTATAACAAACGGCGTCGCATTTCCTATTATGGACGCACCAAGCCACACTATGGCACTGATTTTGCCGCACAAGTAGGCACCCCCATCCGCGCCACTGCTAGCGGAACTGTCGTAGCTGCAGGCTATACCCGAGGGAACGGGAACTATGTAACCATCCGACATAATGGCACGTACAAAACGCAATACCTGCATATGAAAAAACGTAAGGTGCGTAAAGGAGAAAAAGTAACGCAAGGAGACCATATTGGTACCGTTGGCATGACGGGATTTACTTCAGGACCGCATGTTTGTTATCGTTTTTGGAAGCATGGCAAACAAGTAGACCCCTTTAAACAAAAACTCCCCGAAGCCAAGCCCATTGAGCCCAAATTGAAAGAAAAGTATATGGTTTATATGCAACCCCTAAAAGAAATGTTAGATTGCATAACGTTTTATAATTCAGATACATCAATAACATATGTCACTCCCGAAAACCAACCCAACAACAACTAAGAGTTGGAGCAAGCTTGCTCAGCTTTCAAAAAACCCTAAAACACTGCAACACTATTTCGCAGACGATGTAAGTCGTGCGGCACAATTTTCTATTGCTTGGGATTCCTTTTTTGTGGATTATTCCAAAAATCACATCGATAAAGACATTCAAGCCGCCTTGTTAGGATTGGCAAAGGAGGCAGGTCTCGAAGACGCCCGAAAGGCCTATTTTTCAGGAGAAACAATTAATCAAACAGAAGGTCGTGCAGTTTTGCATACTGCACTGAGGGCAAAAGAAAATGCCGATATCCGCGTGGACGGCGAAAACGTGGTGCCAGCAATATATGCCGTTAGATCAAAAATTAGCGCATTTGCCAATTCGGTTATTGCTGGAGAACGAAAAAGCAGTACGGGTCAAGCCTTTACGGATGTCGTTAATATCGGTATAGGTGGCTCCGATTTGGGCCCTGCCATGATTACAGAGGCCTTGGCATATTATAAAAACCACCTCAACTTACACTTTATGTCAAATGTTGATGGTGACCATGTGACGGAAGTACTCAAAGTAGTAAATCCCGCAACAACGCTTTTTGTTGTCGTGTCTAAAACCTTTAGCACACAAGAAACCCTGACCAACGCCACTACGGCTAAGCAATGGCTCGTAGATGCCTTGGGCGTTGCAGCAGTTGGCGATCATTTTGTAGCGGTATCCACGAACCTTGCGGCGATAGACACTTTTGGAATTCAGTCCGAAAATGTATTCCCTATGAACGATTGGGTAGGCGGACGTTTTTCACTTTGGAGTGCAGTTGGTCTTTCAGTTGCATTGGCTATTGGCCCCGATAATTTTGAAGCCCTAATTGATGGCGCCAATGATATGGACGAACACTTTGCAACAACATCATTTGAAGATAATATCCCTGTTATGTTGGCCTTGCTGACCTTGTGGTATAACAATTTTTTAGACGCACAATCAGAAGCGGTAATTCCTTACACCCAATATTTGAACCGGTTACCCGCCTATTTGCAACAGGGTATTATGGAGAGCAATGGAAAATCGGTTGACCGAAATGGGAATGTAGTGTCCTATCAAACGGGTAATATCATCTGGGGCGAACCCGGGACGAATTCCCAGCACGCTTTTTTTCAATTGATGCACCAAGGAACCAAACTGATACCTGCACATTTTATTGGCTTTGCTCAACCGCTGCACGGAAACAAAGAACATCACGACAAGCTGATGGCTAACTTTTTTGCTCAAACCGAAGCGCTGATGAACGGAAAAACAGAAGCACAAGTCCGGGTAGAATTAGCTGCAAAAGGATTATCTGGCGATGCCTTAGAAAAATTGGTGCCGTTTAAAATGTTTATGGGCAATAAGCCCACCACCACGCTTCTTATAGAAAAGTTAACCCCCAAAGCCTTGGGAGCACTTGTGGCCATGTACGAGCACAAGATTTTTGTGGAAGGCGTATTGTGGAATATCTTTAGTTACGACCAGTGGGGCGTGGAGCTAGGCAAGCAGTTGGCGAATGTTATTTTAAATGAATTTGACATAGAAAACAGTGGTAACCACGACGCTTCAACAGCACAGTTACTACGGCACTTCAAAAAATTAAAGAAAAGTTAAAATAGCTTAACACTAAGCTAACCTAGCTCCTCAAAATTGTTTTCATTTTTGCGTAGACTAAATTAAATTTTAATAATGAAAAAACTATTTTTATTCTTTTATTTACTACTGGTATCAGTAGTATTTTCCCAAACAACGGGATCTAGCATTGATGGAAAAGTAACCAGTGAAATTGGAGAACCACTATCAGATGCTTTAATTGTAGCTGTTCATAAACCAACGGGAACAGTTTTTAATTCTACCTCTTTAGAAGGTGGATTTTTTAACATTGCCAATGTAATTTCTGGTGGACCATACACCATAACAATTTCTCAGATGGAATATGTTAGCAGAAAATTAGAAGGCATTAATGTAGAATTAGGTAAAACATTTACTATAAATGCTAATTTATCAAAAGGACTAGAGCTGTCTGAGGTAATTGTAACAGAAAATAAATCAAACTCAAAGGGTGCTTCAACAAACATCTCATCTGATAAAATAAAATCAGTACCTACTATTACTAGAAATATAACTGACGTTACTCGTTTGGTGCCTCAGTCAAACGGTGGCAGTTCGTTTGCAGGTGCCAGTAATAGGTTTAACAATTACATGATTGATGGTGCAGCATATAATAATAATTTTGGACTGGGTTCAGCACAATTTGCAGCAGAAAACCCATTATCCATTGAAGTATTAGACCAAGTTCAAGTAGACTTGGCTCCTGTTGATATGGCCTTGAGCGGGTTCACAGGTGCTGCTGTAAATGCTACTACAAAGTCTGGTACTAACATTTACAAAGCAGAGGCATATTCTTACATTCAAAACGATCAAATGATTGGAAATGACCCTGGAATTGGAGACAACGTACTTAGAGGAGTTACATTTAGTGGTCCTATCTTAAAGGATAAGTTGTTTTTCTTTGCTAATTATGAAGAATTTGACTATTTGCTGCCTGCATTTTCCTACGGGCCGTCTTCTGATGGAGTGGGCGACGGCGTTAATACTTCAAGAGTGCAAACATCTGTTCTTGAAGATATAAGAACTCAGATGATTAATTTATATGATTATGACCCAGGATTGTATGGCGACGATATTCCTTTCAAGAATGTAGGAGAGCGATTTAATTTAAGAGTTGATTGGAACATCAACGAAAACCACAAGTTTTTTGTGCGATATAATAATTTTGAAGGTCAAGAAGACATTAAACAGTCTTCCAATTCAGTTAGAGGCATAAGTCGATACAGGAGTACTAGAAGACATGGGGGTAACCTTGAGGCAGTGCCTTTTCAAAACAATCAGTACATAAACTCAAGAAATGTTGAGTCTTTATCTGCAGAATTAAGGTCAAACTTTTCCCAAAATATTACTAATGTGTTAAGGGTTACTAATACTAATATTAAGGATCCTGAAAGATCAATCCCTGGTGGAGCAACCTTTCCTATGATTGAAATTATTGAACCAATTGATGGAACTGACTACTATTATACAGCACTAGGAAATGAATTGTACTCAATTGGTAATAAGCTTGACAATAAGATTTTTTCTATTACTAATGATTTAACTCTATTTAAAGGAAAGCACACTTACAAATTTGGCATAAGATATGAGTCACAATCATTCCAAAATGCATTTAACCCTGTATTTAATGGACTTTATAGATTTAGTTCACTTCAAAACTTTTATGATGTTGTTATTGACAAAGTTCCTGGGGCCTACCCTCAAGCTTTCGCTATTGGTTATGCCTTAGATGGAAGTCTTAATCCTCCAATGGATGAAACAGAATATAGAAATTTTGCAATTTACGGACAGGATAACATTAAGATAAATGACAAACTTGAACTAACAGCAGGCGCTAGACTTGAATTTGCTAGTTTCCCAATCGATATTGTTGAAAATACGGCAATTACTGCGTTAAATAAAACTTTTACTTTTAATGGAAAATCATTTTCACCAGATATTCGTGAATTTCCAGAGCCTGCACCTGCACTTTCTGTTAGAGCAGGAGGGATCTACGATATCAATGGCGATGGTAAGTATATGTTAAGATTTTCATCTGGTATCAATACTGGGTTTATTCCTTTCGTATGGATTTCAAACCAGCCTTCAACATCTGGAGTATTAAGGAACTTCACTGGATACGATCAAGATGATATTGACCAAGCAGAATTTGAAGCAATAATGGACGAATTTGCAGGAGGTAGCTACCAGTTTGACCCAAGCACTAATTTTGGTAGGCCAGAAGGTGCGAGCGCTCAAACAATTGGTGGTGGTTATGGAGATTTGGTATTAACAGACAAAGACTTCAAAATGCCAAAAAACTGGAGAACATCTGTTACTTTGGATGCAAAATTACCTTTTGGAATCTTTGCCTCTGCAAACATTTTATACACAAAGTTTATTGAATCGCCTGTTGTCAATGATATTATTTTAAATGAGGCACAAATTACTATGAATGGACCGGACAAAAGAGGGTTCTGGACAGCTAGAGAAAGTGACCCTTTCTACATTAATGTTTATTATCTAACGAACCTGACTAATGATCTTCCACAATCGTATTCACTTACGTTATCAGCTCAAAAAGACTTCAATAACGGTTTTGCAACTTCATTATCTTACACAACTGGAAAAGCAGAAGACAATGGTGCTTTTGAAGGATCAACAGCTTTTTCTAGCTGGCCTGCTACTGTTGCAAACAACAGAAACAGACCAGAAGTTGGATTCGCTGCTTGGGACATTCCTAATAGGGTTGTAGGTACCCTTTCTTATAATAAAGGTGGAACTTCAATTCTTTTACTTTACCGAGGACAAGAAGGAGGTAGATTTAGCTATACATACAGCGGTCACTTTGGAGATAGAGCGAACAGATTAATATACATACCAAACAATGCCAGCGAGTTAAATTTTGTTGATAACGGTGGTTTTACTGCAGCACAACAAGCAGCAGCTTTTGATAGATTTATTGATCAAGATGATTATCTTTCTAAAAACCGAGGAAAAGTTGCCGAGAGATATGGAGCTGTTACGCCTTATGTTGGTAGATTTGACCTGAAATTAGTTCAAAGTTTTGATATGCCAACAATTACTGGCCAAACAAATAAAATTGAATTAAGTCTTGATATTATTAATATTGGAAACCTTGCCAATAGTAATTCGGGAGTATTTAAGTCTGCTAATCAACAAAATCCTCTTTCTTTCAGAGGACTAAACGTAAACAATGAACCTACATATTCAATGAATGCTGTACGTGGATCATTGGATTATGGTTCATACAGAGAAGGAACAGGAGTATTCAATACTTGGCAAATGCAGTTGGGTGTGAGATATAAATTCAATTAATCTTATACATTTTTTGATGAAAATTAACCCTCCTAATCCGGAGGGTTTTTTATGCCCAAAAGGATGAGCTATTCTTCTTGAATATCCTTTACCCTAAGCTGCACCGAAACCGTCCCTTGCCAATGATTTTCTTCTAAGTCATAGGCAATACTGAAGGGCTTTTTGCTTTTTAGTAGTCCTATTTTGTCACCAAGCCCAAAGCCTATGCCATCTATGGGTGAACTGGACCCTTGAACGAATCTTGCCTTAAGATGGCTTTTGTCTTGTCCGACCAATTTCGCATATCCGCTGTCCACAACGCCTTCTGTATAAAATACAGGACTTCTGTTTTCAGGCCCAAAGGGTTCCATTTGCTTAAGGATTCGCAATAGCTTAGGCGTGATAGAAGCGAAGGGTAGCGCAACGTCAATATCAAGGGCTTGTTCCTTTTGCGCTAATGTTATCGTTTGAGCAACCTGTGTTTCAAAAGCTGCCTTAAAGGCTTGGTAGTTTTCTTCCTTTATGGTAACCCCAGCGGCGTATTTATGCCCGCCAAACTGGATGATGTGCGCGCTACACGCATCTATGGCAGCATACACATCAAACCCACGAACCGAGCGTGCAGACGCGGCCAGAATTCCTTCCTCAGACTTTGTAAACACCAAGGTTGGCCGATAATAGGTTTCAATTAGTCTTGAAGCAACGATGCCGATTACGCCTTTATGCCAATGGGGCTCATAGACAACATTAGCCGCGTTGTTTTCCTCTTGATTTTCTGTTATTTGAGTTAAGGCTTCATTGGTAATTTCTTGTTCCGTTTCACGGCGTGAATTGTTGTACATTTCGATTTCTTCCGCTATTTTTTGAGCTTCCTCTTCCGTTGATGAAAGCAACAATTCAACCGCATGAAGCCCATGTTTCATGCGTCCAGCAGCATTGATTCTTGGCGCCATACCAAAAACTAAATCCGAAATAATTTGCCCCGTTGGTTTATCGCGCATCAGTGCTTTTAGGCCGGGTCTCTGGTTGGTGTTGAGATGCTGAAGCCCCAAAAATGCAAGGGCCCTGTTTTCGCCAACCATGGGAACGATATCCGCTGCAATGGCTACCGCAACAAAATCCAAATAGGCAATGATCTCATTTACTTCCTTCCCTTGTTGCTGTAACAATCCTTGCATGAGTTTAAAACCTACACCACAACCGCAAAGTTCTTTAAACGGATAGGCGCAATCGCTTCGTTTTGGATCCAAAACAGCCAAGGCGTCTGGAAGCACATCGGCAGGTGTATGGTGGTCACAAATAATAAGTTCAATGCCTACTGTTTTTGCATATGCCACTTGTTCGATGGCTTTTACGCCGCAATCCAAGGCAATCATAAACGTTATATTAGCAGCTTTTGCCGTGTCTATTCCTTTTTTGGATAGTCCATAGCCTTCGGCATAGCGGTCTGGAATATAGGGCGTGACTTCTAACCCTTGGCTGCGAAGAAAATGTGTCAGTAAGCTTACCGAAGTGGTTCCGTCTACGTCATAGTCGCCATACACCATAATGGCCTCATTTTGGTCAATAGCTTGTTGCAGTCTTCCCACAGCCTTGTCCATGTCCTGCATCAAAAAGGGATCGTGGAGTTGGCCAATATGTGGTCTAAAAAAAGCTCTTGCCCTTTCAAATGTCGTGATCCCTCGTTGTGCAAGCAGTTGTGCAACAACAGCATCAACACCCAAGCACTCGATTAGATGTGCTGTGGTTTCTTGAGGTGGGGTATCCTTTATATTCCAATGCATTACGATAATCCTTCTACCACGATCACAAACTCACCTTTGGGCGGGTTCTGTGTAAAATGGTCTATGAGTGTTTTTAATGAGCCGCGAACGGTTTCTTCAAACTTTTTAGTTAGCTCTCTCGAGGCTGTCGCCCCACGATTTTCTCCAAGCTGCTCGGCAAGTTGCCCAAGGGTTTTTAGGATGCGGTGTGGGGATTCATACAGCACTATAGTGCGCGTTTCTTCAGCTAAAGCCGATAGACGCTTTTGACGTCCTTTTTTTTGGGGTAAAAATCCTTCAAAGACAAAGCGATCACAGGGGAGTCCACTTAGTGTTAATGCAGGGATTAGCGCCGTAGCACCGGGAAGTGCTTCAACGTGAATATTAGCAGCTAAACACGCGCGAACCAATAAAAACCCCGGATCCGAAACACCCGGACTGCCAGCATCAGAAACCAAGGCTATGCACCCAGCAAGGGTTAGTTCTGAAACGATTATAGGCACTGATTTATGTTCGTTATGCATGTGAAAAGACTGCATTGGCGTGTCTATGCCGTAGTGCTTAAGGAGCTTGGCAGTGGTCCGCGTATCCTCAGCTAAAATAAGGTCAGCAGCACCCAATACTTCTATTGCGCGCAGCGTAATATCGCCCAAGTTTCCAATGGGTGTAGGTACCAACCAGAGCCCTTTCATTTCTTGCTGTGTTGTGTTTTTTTCCAAACCTTGTTTTTTATTGAGGCGTGCTACGCTTAGTAAAGTTGCGAAATATGCGCAATAAACGCAGCAACATCACCTTCTTTAGCGCTCCAATCGTAATCGGGCCGCACTTGTTGCTCAATAAAGGTTATTGCCTCGGCTTTGTTTTCTTTTGAATTTAACATGGACATGATGCGCTGGAAATCGGCATTGCTTCCCTCAAAAAGCTTTTCGGCAAAATCTACGCGCACCGTTTCAAAAGCAATTTCGGTAACGGGTTGATGCAAAACATCTTCAAGCGCAGGAGGTGTTTCCGCTATTTCAGCTGGCATTTCTTGCGTTTCTGTTTCTGGTTCAGCGATGGCCATGATGGCCGCTGCTTTGTCGTGAATTTCAGATAGCGCCATGCGATTTCGCTTACGCAAGATTTCATGTGCAAGGCTCATTAAGGCCTTTTCGGCAGTACTTTTTAAAACTTTTTCTTCTTCCATAATTTTGGCTGCCTAAATTTAATACTTTTGAATGGTACTTACGCACTAAAGCGTTTGAAAACAGTTGGATAATATGTTTCTCGAAAACACAGGGCACAAAAACGAATTGTATGGCTGGATTGAGGTCATCACGGGCTCTATGTTTTCCGGTAAAACCGAGGAACTTATCCGCCGATTAAAACGCGCAACATTTGCCAACTTAAACGTAGCGATTTTTAAACCTCAGATTGATAATCGCTACGGAACCGACAAGGTTGTTTCTCATGATGCAAACGAAATTATTTCCACAGCCGTACCTGCTGCAGCCAATATTAGCCTATTGGCAGATAATTGCGACGTGGTGGGAATAGATGAAGCCCAGTTTTTTGACGATGAGATTGTCCGGGTTTGTAACGATTTAGCCAATCGTGGGATTCGTGTAATTGTTGCCGGGCTAGACATGGATTTTAAAGGGAATCCTTTTGGTCCAATGCCAAATTTGATGGCTACCGCCGAATATGTAACTAAAGTACATGCGATATGTACTAGAACCGGTCAATTGGCCCATCACAGTTTTCGCAAAGGAGAAAACGACAGCCTAGTGATGCTGGGCGAAACCGAAGAATACGAGCCTTTGAGTAGGGCCACATTTCACAAACTTATGGTACGTGAAAAAGTACGTAGAATGAATGTCACCTCCGAAACGGTGACACCGAAAAAAAGCAAAAACGCCTAAGGCAATATGAGCGAAACCGTTCTTGAAATTCACCTGTCCAACCTAAGGCACAATTATACTTTCTTACGAAATCAATTGTCCGCTAACACCAAACTACTCGCCGTCGTGAAGGCTTTTGGTTATGGTAGTGATGCCATCCAGATTGCAAAATGTTTGGTTGCCCAAGGGGTTGATTATTTAGGCGTTGCCTATGTGTATGAAGGGGTAGCCCTTCGCAAAGCAGGCATAACTACCCCTATTTTGGTACTTCACCCACAGCTGCCAAACCTCGATGTACTGATTGAATATAAGCTTGAACCAAGCGTTTATGGACATCGTATTATGAATGCGCTATTATCCAAAATTAAGGAATCAAATGTCAGTCATTTCCCGTCCATTTAAAATTTAACACCGGGCTTAATCGGTTGGGGTTTGATCCAAAAGACGCCACGGCACTATTAGCATTTTGTAAAGATAACGCTCTGTGGTTGTTGCTTCAAGGGGTATATTCTCACTTGGCGGCTTCAGACGATGAAGACGAAAATGCATTCACAAGAAAACAATTAAAAACCTTTTCAGAAATTGTGGCTGTTTTTAGCTCTGCGCACCCCAATACAACCTTCCATGTGTTGAATACTTCGGGAGTTTTACATTTTCCGGAGTCACAATATAATATGGTACGTACGGGCATTAGCCTCTATGGCTATGGAAATCATCCAAGTGTTGATGCACAACTCAAACCAGTACTTAGGTTGCTTACGGCGATTTCTCAAATACACACACTTGAAAAAGGGGATAGTTTGGGGTATAACCGTGCTTTTGTAGCAAAGACCAGAACCAAAACAGCAACACTGCCGTTGGGTCATGCCGATGGGATTGGCAGAATCTACGGAAACGGAAAAGGCTATGTGATTATAAATGGAAAACAAGCAAGCATCCTTGGAAATGTGTGTATGGACATGATTATGGTCGATGTTACTGATATTGATTGTCAGGCGGGCGATACCGTTATCGTTATTGGCCCTGATGCCAGTGCAGAAGACCTAGCCAATGCGGCAGGAACCATTTCTTACGAATTAATCACAGGCCTTTCACAAAGAATACAGCGGAGGGTCATTTCCTAAAAGTTACAAAACAAACAAACTGTTATTTTTTTGATAAAGTGTAGTGTGTTTCTTTTTATAAAGCAGATATCCCGTACATTCGCAGCAAAATTAAGCACATGCGCGTAGCAGTAGTAGGCGCCACCGGTATGGTTGGCCATGTAATGTTAGAAGTATTGTCAGAACACCAATTTCCGATCACAGAACTGATACCTGTGGCTTCGGCCCGTTCGGCAGGTAAGCAGTTGACCTATAATGGCAAGGATTATACCGTTGTTACCTTGGAAGATGCCGTTGCCCAAAAGCCAGATATTGCCTTGTTTTCTGCTGGCAGCGATACCTCATTGGCTTGGGCACCAAAGTTTGCTGCCATTGGTTGTACAGTTATTGACAACTCCTCTGCTTGGCGGATGCATCCCGATCATAAGCTCATCGTTCCCGAAATAAATGCCAATGAACTGACGGCTTCAGACAAAATTATTGCCAACCCTAACTGCTCTACCATTCAACTCCTGATGGCACTTGCGCCCATTCACCGTGCATTTGGGATTCAACGCGTAGTTGTTTCCACCTATCAATCCATTACGGGAACAGGCGTCAAGGCAGTGCAACAATTGGAAAACGAATACGAAGGCAAAGAAGGCGAAATGGCCTACCCACATGCCATCCATCGCAACGCCATTCCACATTGTGATGTTTTCTTGGACAATAATTACACCAAGGAGGAAATGAAGTTGGTAAACGAAACCCATAAAATTCTAGACCCCAACATTCGGGTAACGGCTACAGCAGTGCGCATCCCTGTTGTGGGCGGACATAGCGAATCGGTAAACCTAAGCTTAAGCAAGCCTGCTGAACTAGACGCGGTTCGTCAAGTACTTGCTGCAATGCCTGGCGTTGTAGTACAGGACGACATCCACAATAATGACTACCCCATGCCACTTCAGGCACACGGAAAAGATGAAGTTTTTGTGGGCCGTTTACGAAAAGACACCTCACAAGAAAATGGGTTAAACTTGTGGATCGTTGCAGACAACTTACGTAAAGGTGCTGCTACAAATACAGTTCAAATTGCGGAATATTTAGCAGCTAATAATTTAATTTAATTTTTTTTATTTTTAGAAAAAATTAAAATATGCGCCCCTATTTATTTCTCGTTTTCGTTGCACTAGCTTCTTCTTGCGCCAAAAAATCACCCATTATGTACCCTGAAACCAAAAAAGAAATTGTTATCGATAGTTTTTTTGGACAAGCTGTAGAAGACCCATATCGATGGCTAGAAGATGACCGCTCAGCAGAAACAGAAGATTGGGTAACACGCCAAAATGCGGTTACGTTTGACTACTTAAACCAGATTAAGTATAGGCCTGAGCTAGAGGAATCCTTAACAAAGCTTTGGAACTACGAAAAACGCTCAACCCCTTTTATTGAGGGTGACTACACCTATTTCTATAAAAACGACGGACTACAAAATCACTATGTTTTGCATCGTCATAAAGGAGAAGCTGCTCCAGAAGTTTTTATAGACCCAAATACCTTTTCTGAGGACGGTACTACTTCTTTAGCCGGCGTTCGTTTTACCAAAGATGGAAGCCGTTTGGCGTACCTTATTTCGGAAGGAGGCTCCGATTGGCGTAAGATTATTGTCATGGAAGCTGCTTCAAAAAAAATAATTGAAGACACCTTGGTTAATGTAAAGTTTAGCTCGGTTTCTTGGCGTGGGAACAAAGGTTTTTATTATTCGTCATACGACAAACCAGAAGGTTCTGAGCTCTCTGCCAAAACAGACCAACACAAATTGTACTATCACGAATTAGGCACGCCTCAATCTAAAGACAGGGTAATTTTTGGTGGCAACCCCAAAGAAAAGCACCGCTATATTGGAGGCTATGTTTCTGACGACCAGCACTATTTGTTTATCAGCGCTTCCAATACCACTTCTGGAAATAAACTATTCATGCTGGACTTGGAAAACCCAAAGGCTGGAATTAACATCATTATAGACCATGAAGATTCAGACACCTACGTGTTAGAAACAGAGGAAGACAAGTTGTTTTTGGTGACCAATTTAAATGCGCCCAATAAAAAATTAGTATCCGCTTATGCCAATCGCCCAACTCCAAATTATTGGATAGACGTAATCCCAGAAGCCGAACATGTATTGAGCATCAGTAACGGTAGTAATTATTTCTTTGCTGAGTATATGATAGATGCCTTATCCAAGGTTTTCCAATACGATTATAACGGTAAGTTGGTTCGCGAAATTAAGCTACCAGCCGACGGAAGTGCAGGTGGGTTTAGTGGCAAAAGAGATCAAGAAACACTGTATTACAGCTTTTCAAATTACCACACCCCATCCTCTTCTTTTGCGTTAAACCCAAAAACGGGCGAAACCAGTCAATATTGGACACCAGAAATTAACTTTGACGCAAGTGATTTTGAGTCCAAGCAGGTGTTTTACAGCTCTAAGGACGGGACAAAAGTACCCATGATGATTACCTACAGAAAAGGGCTTGAACTTACGGGTGATACTCCAACTATTTTATACGGTTATGGCGGATTCAACATAAGCCTTACGCCTTCATTTAGCATCACCAATGCCGTTTGGCTAATGCAAGGAGGTATTTATGCCGTTCCTAATTTGCGTGGAGGAGGAGAATACGGAAAGGAGTGGCATGATGCGGGAACACAAATGAAAAAGCAAAATGTGTTTGATGATTTTATTGCTGCTGCGGAATACCTAATTGAAAACAAGTATACAAGCCCAGAATACCTCGCCATTCGTGGCGGTTCAAATGGCGGTTTGCTGGTAGGCGCGTGCATGACACAACGCCCAGAACTCTATAAAGTCGCTTTGCCTGCCGTTGGGGTTTTGGACATGCTGCGCTACCATACATTCACAGCTGGCGCTGGCTGGTCTTATGATTACGGTACGGCCGATCAGTCTGAGGAAATGTTTGCGTATTTAAAAGGGTATTCACCTGTGCACAATGTTGATGCGAACACGCCTTATCCTGCTACTTTGGTAACTACAGGAGACCATGATGACAGGGTAGTGCCTGCACATTCATTTAAGTTTGCAGCACAGTTGCAAGCCAATCAAAGTGGCCAAAACCCAGTACTGATACGGATTGAAACAGATGCGGGTCACGGCGCGGGTACACCAGTGAATAAGACCATCGAGCAATATGCAGATATATTTGCCTTCACGCTCTACAACATGGGCTTTAAGGTGCTTCCAAATAAAAAAGTGAAAGGCTAGTTGAACTAGGTCTCATCTTCCATTTCAAAGTCCTCCATAAATTTGGTGGTATAGTTGCCTGCAACATATTCAGGGTGATCCATCAATTGCCGATGAAACGGAATAGTTGTCTTTACGCCCTCAATAACAAATTCGTCTAACGCACGTTTCATTTTATTAATGGCTTCCTCACGCGTTTGCGCTGTGGTAATTAGTTTAGCAATCATCGAGTCGTAATGTGGAGGTATCAAATACCCGCCATATACGTGGGTGTCTAAACGCACACCATGGCCGCCAGGGGTATGAAGCGTCTTTATTATTCCCGGAGATGGACGAAAGTCGTTGTAAGGATCTTCTGCGTTGATGCGACATTCTATTGAATGGAGTTTTGGCAAATAATTTTTCCCCACAATTGAAACTCCTGCTGCCACTTTTATTTGCTCCGCGATCAAGTCAAAGTCAATGACTTGTTCAGTAATGGGATGCTCCACCTGAATACGTGTATTCATCTCCATAAAATAAAAATTGCGATGTTTATCAACTAAAAATTCAACGGTCCCGGCACCTTCGTATTTAATAAATTCTGCCGCTTTAACTGCTGCAGCTCCCATTTGTTTACGAAGTTTATCGGTCATAAATGGCGAAGGAGTTTCTTCAGTTAATTTTTGGTGTCTTCTTTGAACAGAACAATCACGTTCAGATAGATGACAGGCTTTTCCAAAAGCATCACCAACAATTTGAATTTCAATATGTCGCGGCTCTTCAATAAGCTTTTCTAGGTACATATCATCGTTGCCAAAAGCAGCCTTAGATTCCTGACGCGCATCTTCCCATGCCTTTTCAAGATCTTCTTCTTTCCATACGGCACGCATGCCTTTTCCCCCGCCCCCTGCAGTAGCTTTTAGCATCACGGGGTATTTGGCTTTTTTGGCAAGTTTTTTACAATCATTAAATGTTGGGATAATTCCCTCAGAACCTGGAATTGTTGGCACGCCTGCAGCCTTCATGGTTGCTTTTGCGGTGGCCTTGTCGCCCATTTGCTGAATCATTTGTGCAGAAGCACCAATGAATTTTATTTTGTGCTCTTCACAGATTTTAGAAAATTTAGCATTTTCAGACAGAAACCCATAACCGGGGTGGATGGCATCTGCATTGGTAATCTCAGCCGCTGCAATGATATTTGGTATTTTAAGATAAGACTCACTACTTGGTGCAGGACCAATACAAACGGCTTCATCGGCAAAACGGACGTGCAAACTGTCGGCATCTGCTTTTGAGTAAACAGCCACCGTTTTGATTCCCATTTCACGGCAAGTTCGGATAACGCGTAGTGCTATTTCGCCTCTATTGGCGATTAGAATTTTGTTAAACATAGGTCGGGATTTAGGCAGGATCAATAATAAATAATGGTTGGTCAAACTCAACAGGTGAAGAGTCTTCAACCAAAATCTTTACTATAGTTCCACTCATTTCTGCTTCAATCTCATTGAAGAGCTTCATGGCTTCAATAACACAAAGCGTGTCGCCTTCGTTTACACGATCACCTACTTCCACAAAGTTAGGCTTATCGGGTGATGGCTTGCGGTAAAAAGTCCCGATAATAGGAGACTTAATGGTGTCGCCTGCAGCTTCTTTTGCTGGTGCCGCTGTTTCAGCTGGTGAAACTTCAGCGCCAGCAATTGGCTCAGGAGCTAAGGGAGCAGGCGGTATAGCTGCGGTAGGAGTCTGCTGCATCATGGCAACAGGCGCTGCAGCCTCGCCCTTTTTTGTTTTGATGGTAATTTTGATTTCGCCCATCTCGAGGTTTACTTCACTTGCCCCAGACTTGGCTACAAACTTGATTAGGTTTTGTATTTCTTTTAATTCCATGGTTATTGTTTTTAAGAGTTGTAAGCCCACGTCAAATAGCTAGCTCCCCAAGTGAAGCCACCACCAAACGCAGTGAATAGTAATTTTTGATTTTTCTTTAAAAGGTGTTCGTAATCCCAAAGCAATAGTGGTAATGTCGCTGCTGTGGTATTTCCGTAACGGTCAATATTGATTAACATCTGATCAAATTTGAGGTCTAAATGATTGGATATTGCATCTAATATACGTTTGTTTGCTTGATGTGCAACTACAAAATCGATATCATCTTTTGCCAACTGATTGCGTTCAAGCACTTTTGTTACAGCACTACTCATGTTTGAAACAGCAAACTTAAATACAGGACGCCCTTCCTGGCGCAGAAAATGTTGTTTCTCCGCTACCGTTTCTTTTGATGCAGGTAGCATAGACCCTCCCGCTTCTATTTTCAAGTATTCTCTTCCATTACCATCAACGCGAAGCACCTCGTCTTGAAGACCAAGGCCTTCGTCGTTGGGTTCAAACAAAACGGCTCCAGCACCATCCCCAAAGATGACACAAGTAGTTCTGTCTGTGTAGTCGATAATTGACGACATGGTATCTGCACCAATGAGCAACACTTTACTGCAGCGGCCCGAACTTATGTGTGAAGAGGCCGCAGACATACCAAATAAAAAGCCAGAACAGGCCCCTTGTAGGTCATAGGCAAATGCGTTTGTTGCTCCAATTTCAGTAGCGACATAGGCCGCGGTAGAAGAAACAGGCATGTCAGGTGTTGCGGTAGCTACGATAACTAAATCGATTTGTGTAGGATCAAGGTTGTTTTTGTCGAGGAGGTTTTGCGCGGCTTTGATGGCCAAAAAAGAGGTGCCTAATGAAGTGGGCTTGAGGATACGTCGCTCTTTGATACCTGTGCGCGAGACGATCCACTCATCACTTGTATCTACCATTTGCGCTATATCAGCATTGGTGAGTACATGCTCGGGAACGTAGCCTCCAACGGCGGTTATGGCTGCAGTTTTAGTAGTCATATAAACCTAAATGCACAAAAGTACATTTCTACAAGTTTTGGTCAAAATTAGTTAAAAACAACTCGTTTTGACCGAAAAAAGGCCAAAACTTATCAAAAAAGCAAAAAAAAGCGCCTTTTACGAAAGGCGCTTTAGTTACTTTTAGCTGTAAAAACTATGCTTCGGCTTCGACAGAATTGTCAATTAAAATCTTGCCTCTGTAGTATAGTTTTCCGTCATGCCAATGCGCACGGTGGTAGAGATGTGATTCGCCAGTAGTTGAACATGTTGCAATTTGAGGCGCTACGGCCTTGTAGTGCGTACGACGTTTGTCGCGACGCGTTTTGGATATTTTTCGTTTAGGATGTGCCATAATAGCTCTTTTAGTCTTTTTTTAATTTCTTTAACGCATCCCACCGGGGATCCGTTGTATCACTTTCGTTGGTGCTTTCACCAGGATGTAACTCATCCAGACGGTCTAACAAATCAGATTGAAGACTGCCATTTTCTATACCGGGGTGTATTTTTTTTTTTGGTACTGCCAACACAATGGTTTCAAACAGTGTCTGCGCAAGATCTAACTGATGTGATCCATGTGGTAGTACCAGCAGATGTTCGTTTTCATCGTTGAATTCCTCACCAAACTTAACAACCAATTCATGTGTTGGGTTTAAAGGCAAATCAAACAATTCGTTAGTCAAATCACATCCAACACGAACGCTTCCAGCAACAGTAAGCTGTACTTCTAGCATACTGGCTTTTTTGGTCAAATCAATTTGAACAGCAAGCGCAGTAGCGCTGAATTCGGTATAATCAAAAGCATCAAAGAACGTTGCGGTAACATCGCGATTAAAATGATGAACACCCTCTTTTAGTCCAGCGAAAGCCAACACAAAGGGGGCTAAAACATTTTTATTATCGCACATTACAGTCGGCAAATATATAAAATTTGGTGGGACAGCCCTCTATTTAATCCTTCTTTTGGCGGTTATTGTATATCGTGCGAGCCATCTGCACTGCAGCAGTGAAAGAAACATGACTCGCAACCCCTTTTCCAGCAATATCAAAAGCAGTTCCATGATCTGGTGAAGTACGCACAAAAGGTAGCCCAGTAGTTATGTTTACTCCATGTCCAAATGCCAAGGTCTTGAACCCAACCAAGCCCTGGTCGTGATAGCACGACAAAACCGCATCAAAATTTCGATAGCTTTTCTGCCCAAAAAAACCATCGGCGGCAAAAGGACCAGAAATTCTAATACCTTCTTTTTTTAAGTCCGCAATAGCGGGCTTTAAAACCGCATCATCTTCGTTGCCAATAACCCCTTGATCGCCCGCATGTGGATTTAATCCCAGTAGGGCAATTTTAGGCACTTGACAGCCAAAATCGTTTTCAAGTGTTTTACTGAGTTGTTTTGTTTTCTGCTTGACCAATGCTATTGTCACGGCAGCTGTAACCTTTAGTAGCGGAATATGGTCTGTTAATAGCGCTACCCGAAGCGCATCATGCGCCAACAACATTAAAGCGTTGCCGCCCCACAACGCACCCAAATAGTGTGTGTGCCCCGCAAAAGGAAAATCATGACTCTTTATGGCTGCTTTATTAATGGGCGCTGTAACAAGTGCATCAGCCTCTCCTTCTTGGACTGCAGTAGCAGCAGCTTGTAGCGACTCAAATGCGGCAACCCCTGCCTTGGCGGTTTGCTTGCCAAAAGCTACTTCAGGAGTGTCTTGCCATATCGTAGCAATATTCAACACACCCTGTTTAGGCGCTCCTTTCATCAAGCCCAAAGGAACCTGTGTATCAAAAAGCAGCTGTTGTTTTTGTATAAAAGCTTCGTTGGCATATACCACAGGAATGCACTGTTCAAACAGGCTGTTATCTTGAAATGTTTTCAATAGAATTTCAACGCCGATCCCGTTTGGGTCTCCAATAGAAATCGCAATAATGGGTAAGGCAGGCATTTTGTGTATTTTTGCTTGGCAAAGGTAAAGGATTCACCGCTTATGTTTACAGGAATTATAGAAACGATGGGTACCCTAACGCGTATTGAACGCCAGGGCGGAAATGTGCACTATTCGCTTTCGAGCAAAATTACTCACGAACTCAAAATAGATCAAAGTTTGGCACACAACGGCGTATGCCTTACGGTAGTTGCCATTGACGGCGACCAATATACGGTTACCGCCATACAGGAAACCTTGGACAAAACCGCACTTAAGCAGTGGGCAGTTGGAGATAAAATCAACCTTGAACGCGCCATGCGGCTTGGCGATAGGCTAGACGGACATTTGGTGCAAGGCCATGTAGACGAAGTTGCTAGCTGCATTAGTGTTGAAGACCAAGATGGCAGTTGGTTGTATCGCTTTGCATATAGCGAAGACTCAAAAAACATGACCATTGAAAAAGGCTCTATTTGTGTAAATGGTACCAGTCTAACCGTTGTGGGTTCTGAACCCAATTCCTTTGGCGTAGCCATCATTCCCTATACCTACGAGCACACGGTTTTTCACCAACTAAAGAAAGGCGATTTGGTGAATATTGAGTTTGATATGGTGGGGAAATACATCGCAAAGCTCCGCTAGTTTTACTTCATTTGATACAACCATAAAGCCGGGTTTTGCGGCGTGGTATTTTGGAATATACTGAACTGCAACACTGTTTTTCCGGTATCTTTGTTGGTGAATATTTGTCCAATAGCTTGTTTGGCAGTAACGCGGGCCCCTTTTTTGACATAGACCTTGCTTAGATTTTTATAGCTAGTGATGTAGTTTCCGTGTTGAATCAGCACAATAGGGTTACTCCCCTTAAATTGTACAATATTTAGCACGATTCCCTCATAGACGCTTCGAGCACTTGCCCCAGCCGGAACCGAAAGTGATACGCCATTGCTCTTGATGGTAGTGGTGCGAACCACAGGGTGTCGTTGTGTACCAAACCGTTGTGTAACAATTCCTTTTTCTACGGGCCAAGGCAAGCGCCCTTTGTTGGAGGCAAAACTGGCAGCAAGGGCTTTAGCTTCTGGGGTTAACACAAAATTCCCTGTTTTTGTTCCTGCTTTTTTGTTTGATGCGGCAATAGCTTCTCGAATAAGGCGCGCAATTTCCTTATCAATTGCCTCTTGTTGTTTTTGTTTTTTCTTGATTTGCGCACTATAATTTCTTTCTCGTTTTTTCAATTCTAGCACAAGTGAACTTTGTCTTTTTCTAATGCTGTCTAATTCTTTTTGTGCTTTCCTATTTTCTTCGATGAGTTGCTTTTTATCCTTGCGTTGCGCTACCAAGTCTGAGGTATATTGCTGCAAGGCTTTGGTTTTGGCAGCTATCTGCTCTCCTTGTTGTTTGCGGTAGGCTGCATATTGCTTCATATAGGCCATCCGCTTGTAAGCTTGCCAAAAACTTTCAGAAGAAAGTAAGAACATCAAACGATTTTGAGTTGATTTATTTTTTCGCGCCGAAACAACCATTTCGGCATAATCCTTTTTTAGTGATGTGAGTTCCGTCCTAAGTTTCTCTATGTTACGCAGGTTTATATTTATTTCTTGGTTGAGTCTATTTATCTGGCGGTTGGTGAGTTGAATTAGCGCATCTTGCCGATCCATTTTAAGTTGAACCGTTTCAACTTGTGTTAAGACATTAGCACGTTTTTTAGCACTTGTTTTTATCAATGCATTAATTTGTACAATTTCTTGTTGCAACAGCTTTTTCTGGGCTTCAAGCGCAGCTTTTTTGTCTTGAGCCAAACTCAAAACAGGGATAATTATCAAAACCCAAATCCACTTTTTCATGGCAGATTAATTTTTGTATACCCTCTTGGGATTTCAAAAGGCATTTTAAACTTCCCATTTAATTGCGTTTGCTTGGATTGCAACCTAAACTTGGTTGTCTTGTCTACTCCACGCAAGCTAGCATTTAGCTGTTCGGGAACCCACTGGTCACCAATTCGCGTATAGCCATCATAATCCACACGAACAGCTGTTTCGCCGTCTGAAAGCACTTGAGAAATAAGTCTAAAAGCAGCGTCATAGGTCCAAACCAAGGAAACCCCTCTTTTTCGCGAGCTAAGCACATAGCTGTTTTGCGTAAATGAAAGCTTTGCTCGTTTGAGTGCACGTTTGTCTAGTGGCCTTGCCGTGATGATGCGCTCAATCATTTCATAATCAACTTGTGCGCCTAGTAGCTTTTTAACTTGCCGAAAATCAACTTGTGCGTATTGCCTATTTATTTTTTCATAAAATTGAAGTTGCTTGGGAGTAATAAAAATACGCGCCAAGGGCACAATCACAGATCCGCTAACCCAGATTCCCTCGCCTTGCTTTAACCGTAGCGTGACGCTAACCTTTTGTCGTTTTCCTTCTCGCTCAAGCGAGGCTTGCCCGCGCCATTGTAAACGGTCAAAGCGCAGTGCGTTATCTTCTATTTGTTGTTGAACCGCCCGCGGGCGCAAGCTAGTATCAATGGCGCTGGTCTTAGCCACTGGAGTTAGGGATTTACACCCCATGACCACGATCAATCCAAATCCAATAAGGCCCTGTTTTTTCATGTGTTATTCCAATTCGCAGTAATCGCCAATACTCACGTGTTTCTGCGATCCGCAATAACGGACATGGTTGCCAATCATAGCGCCGTCCAAGTGGGATTTTTCAATCTGGCAATTTGCTTGAATCATGCTGTTTTTGACGGTACTATCCGAAATGATTGTATTGGCGCCAATGGATACACCTGGCCCAACAGTTGTGTTTTTAAGTACAACCCCATCTGCAATAAAACAGGGCTCAATAATATGGCTGTTTTCAAGCGTAGCCTTGCCAATAAGTTTTGCGCCTTCTGCTGCCAAATAATCTAGCATGCGCGCATTGGTTTCGACAGTTACCGCTGGGTTTCCACAGTCCATCCACGCACTAACTTCTCCGGGAACAAAGCGCTTGCCGTCTTCCATCATACGCAAAATACCATCGTTGATTTGGTATTCGCCTCCGTGTGTTCGCTTTTCGTCCAAAACGCCTTGCAAAGCATCTTTTAACAAGCCTATTTCCTTAAAATAATAAATCCCAATTACGGCCAAGTCCGAAACAAAATCACGAGGTTTTTCTACCAATGCACTTATGGCACCCGTATTGTCTAGCTGCACCACCCCAAACTGTTCTGGATGTTCCACTTGCTTTACCCAAATAACGCTGTCTGCATCTGGATCTAGGCTTAAATCCGCACGAATTAAGGTATCTGCATAGGCAATAACTGCAGGGCCAGAAAGCGATGGATCTGCACACATTACGGCATGACCTGTTCCAAGCGGCTGGTCTTGGCGGTAAATACTTGTTTTGGCACCAAGGCTTTCAGACAGTTCTGTAAGTGCCGCAACGACCGCCTCACCAAAATAGGCAGGGTCACCCAGTACATAGGCAATTTCACTAACAGGTTCGGGTAGCAGCTTGGCAATATCACGCACCAATCGGTGAACGATGGGCATCCCAGCTACAGGAATTAGTGGCTTGGGGACTGTGAGTGTATGTGGGCGTAAGCGAGAGCCTCTACCTGCCATGGGAACGATTATCTTCATATTCTATTTTATACCTGTACTACCAAAACCTCCGGTGCCTCTTGCTGTTTTTTCAAGCGATGTAACTTCTTTCCAAACGGAGCGTTCGTGCTTGGCAATTACCAATTGAGCAATGCGATCTCCTGATGCTATTGTAAAAGGCTCGCTAGATAGGTTTATAAGGATAACGCCAATTTCGCCTCTGTAGTCTGCATCAATTGTTCCAGGGGCATTGAGCACGCTAATCCCTTTTTTAATCGCTAAACCACTTCTTGGGCGTACTTGCGCTTCTACTCCTATGGGAAGCTCCATAAACAATCCCGTTTTGATAAGCCCTCTTTCTAGGGGTTGGAGTGTAATGGGTTCAGGGATATGCGCACGTAAATCCATTCCAGCAGACGCTAGGGTTTCGTAGGAGGGAAGGTCGTGAGCGGATTGATTGACGATGTTAATTTTCATGACTTAAAAATAAGAAAAACTGCCAGTAACCCATATTGTCATTACTTAGACTTATTGTCGTTTTGTAAACAGCTAAAATTACGATGAATCAGAACCTTATCCATCATTGCCGCCTTATGCTATTTAAAGCCTAAGGATAGCGCGTCATTGCACATAAATTACAACACAGCCTTTTAAAATAGCTTAGAAAAAGAAGCCAGATCAGCCGTTTAATGCTTCGGCACCTCCTACGATTTCAAGGATTTCGTTGGTAATCGCCGCCTGACGTGCTTTATTGTATGTAAGTTTCAATTGGTCGCGAAGCTCAGTCGCATTGTCCGTAGCTTTGTGCATGGCGGTCATACGCGCCCCGTGCTCACTAGCGAATGAATCGCGGAGCGCCTTAAACAATTGCATTTTTAGTGCTTTTGGAAGTAGGGTATTGAAAATGGCTTCTTTGCCTGGCTCGTAGATGTAGTTTGTTTCTATTTGATCTTCAACAGCTTCAGGCACAAGAGGTAAAAATGGCTCTACAGTGACCAATTGGGTAGCGGCATTTTTGAATCGGTTATACACCAAGTGTACCTCGTCATAAGATTCGTTTACAAAGCCATCCATCAGTTGTTGGGCTAGCTCAGCAGCATTGGCGTATGCCAAATCATCAAATATGGCAGTTTCGTGTCCTTCAACATCAAAGTCTTTACTCAAGACGTCGTTGCCTTTTTTTCCAACGGAAAATACTGCCTTAGCTTTATCAGAGTTATCTGCATGCGCTTTGACCGCTTTTACGATGTTGGTGTTAAACCCACCACATAGGCCACGGTTTGAGGTAATGGCTACATAGAGTACGCGCTTCACAGGGCGTACTGTTGTATATGGACTCTCGTTGTCTTGGACACCACTTAAGTTTTGTAGCAATTCGGTAAGTTTGGTGGCATATGGACGCATGGCCGTAATTGCATCTTGCGCTTTTTTGAGCTTGGCTGCCGATACCATTTTCATGGCACTGGTAATCTGCATCGTAGATGATACAGAGCTTATCCGGTTGCGTATTTCCTTAAGGTTTGCCATTTGTCATGCGTATTGAACGGCTAAATCAGTGGCTACTTTCGTCAAGGTGCCTATAACCTCGTCTGTGAGTTTACCCGCTTTAAGCGTATCCAGTACGTCTCTGTGTTTTACGTTTAGTAACTCTAAATAGCTTTGTTCAAACTCTTTTACCTTGTTAACAGGAACTTGGCGTAATAGGTTTTTTGATCCAGCAAAAATGATGGCAATCTGATCTTCAACCTTAAACGGATCGTTTTGTGCTTGTTTAAGGATTTCCACGTTTCGTTGTCCTTTTCCAATCACGTTCATGGTTGCTGCGTCTAGGTCAGAACCAAACTTGGCAAAGGCTTCCAACTCACGGAACTGCGCTTGATCAAGCTTTAGTGTACCTGCTACTTTTTTCATGGACTTAATCTGTGCCGAACCCCCTACACGGGATACCGAAATACCTACGTTAATGGCTGGACGTACACCAGAGTTAAACAAGTCAGACTCCAAAAATATTTGCCCATCGGTAATTGAAATTACGTTGGTCGGGATATAGGCAGATACGTCACCTGCTTGTGTTTCAATAATGGGTAGTGCCGTAAGGGAACCTCCCCTTTAACTTTAGACTTAAGCCCTTCAGGCAAGTCGTTCATTTGTTTGGCAATGGTATCATCTGCGATTACTTTGGCTGCACGCTCTAGTAAGCGCGAGTGTAAGTAGAAAACATCCCCAGGATATGCTTCACGTCCGGGTGGGCGACGAAGTAAAAGGGATACTTCACGGTATGCAACCGCTTGCTTAGATAAATCATCATAGATAATCAGTGCTGGACGACCTGTATCACGGAAATATTCTCCAATGGCTGCACCAGTAAAAGGCGCATATACCTGCATAGGAGCAGGGTCAGATGCATTTGCCGATACTATGGTTGTATATGCCATGGCACCTTTTTCTTGTAGTGTGCTGGCAATTCCAGCTACCGTAGACGCTTTTTGCCCTATGGCTACATAAATACAGTATACGGGTTCCCCTGCATCGTAAAATTCTTTTTGGTTTAGGATGGTGTCAATACAAACGGTTGTCTTACCTGTTTGACGGTCACCAATAACCAATTCACGTTGTCCACGCCCTACTGGGATCATGGCATCAATGGATTTGATACCTGTTTGAAGCGGTTCGTTCACTGGTTGGCGATAGATAACTCCAGGTGCCTTTCGCTCTAATGGCATTTCAATGGTTTCGCCTTCAATAGGACCTTTACCATCAATCGGAATACCGAGTGTGTTCACCACGCGACCTACAACACCTTCACCTACATTGATAGCGGCGATGCGTTGCGTACGCTTAACGGTATCACCTTCTTTAATTCCTTTGGACGGACCTAAAAGTACTACACCTACGTTGTCTTCCTCTAGGTTAAGTACAATTCCTTCCAAACCAGAGTCGAAAGTGACCAATTCGCCATATTGTACATTGGATAATCCGTATACACGAGCAATACCATCACCCACTTGGAGTACTGATCCTACTTCGTCTAGCGAGACACTGCTGTCAAATCCTGTTAATTGCTGTTTTAATATCGCGGATACTTCCGCGGCTTTTACTTCTGCCATGATATTGCGTTTGAACTTAACGTTTGTTTTAATGAATTGAGTTGATGAGCAACACTCGCATTGAGGGCTATATCATCAAGTCTTAGTATAAACCCACCAATAACGGTAGGGTCTACTTTGTTGACTAGGGTCACTTTCTTATCTGTAAGTGTGGCCACTTTAATCAAAATTTCTTTTTCCAATTCGGGGGTAATGGGCACTGCTGTTGTAGCAACTGCCTCAATCAATCCCAAATGGTCTTGGTAAAGCGCTTTAACCTTAAGCGCAATGCCATCAAGGTTGTGCGTGCGGTTGTTTTCAGCTACAAGGCGTAATAGGTTCTTACCGGCATCGCTGCACTGTGCAAAAACAGCTTGAAGCGTACTGTGCTTCACATCACTGCTAATTACAGGGCTTTGTAAAACAGCTTCCAAGTCACGGTTGCTCTGTACGGTATCGTAAACCGTTTCCATGTCTTTGGCTAGTGCTTCCAATTGGTCATCTTCAATAGCCTTTTGTACGGCTGCTTTGGCATATCGCAATGCTGCTCTAGTTCCTATCATGCTTTTAGATCTACACCTTTAAGTAGCTTCTGTACCAATTCAGTTTGCTTTTTGTCCGAAGATAGCTGCTTTTTGGTCAGCGTTTCTGCAATTTGAAGTGATAAATCCGCTACTTCATTTTTGAGGGAAGTAATGGCCACCTGCTTTTCATTTTTAATTGCTTCTTTTGCTTGCGCAATAAGTTGCTCCGCTTGAGCTTTAGCTTCGCCCTTGGCATTGTCAATCATTTTTTGACGTAGCTCGCGCGCTTCTTTTAGCAAGCCGTCTCGTTCTGCACGGGCTTCCTTTAGAATACGCTCATTGTCAGCTTGTAGGTCTTGCATTTCTGCACGTGCCTTTTCAGCCGATTTCATAGCCGATCGAATACCCGCCTCTCTTTCGTTAATGGTGTTTAGGATGGGTTTCCATGCAAATTTGCGGAGCATTAAAAGAAGTGCCACCACAATTGCAGTTTGCCATATAAACAAACCAAACGAAAATTCGCCTAATAATTTTTCCATAGGGTTATATTTAAGTAAGACAAGCAGTAGCCTAGCCGCTGCTTATCTAAAACTTGTGTTCTTACTATACAGCAAATAGTGCTGCAAAACCAATCCCTTC
Source organism: Bacteroidota bacterium (assembly GCA_038143535.1). Lineage (GTDB taxonomy): Bacteria > Bacteroidota > Bacteroidia > Flavobacteriales > Flavobacteriaceae > UBA7446. Next base: position 1,603,765 of record JAYQMD010000001.1, on the reverse strand, counting down.
AATAAGAGCGGCTGCAATCAACATAGCTGTTTGAATTTTCCCGTATGCTTCAGGTTGACGAGCAATAGCTTCCATAGCTGAACCACCGACTCTACCGATTCCCATACCTACGCCGATTACGACGAGACCTGCACCTACGATTACTGGAATTTCCATGTGTATATATTTAATTGTTAATGTTTGTGTTTAATGCGCTTCATCATGATGTTCTTCAACGGCAAACCCAAAATAGAGCGCCGATAGCATGGTGAATATATAGGCCTGCAATGCGGCCACTAATAATTCGATTATGGAAATAACAAAAGCCAATAAAAAGGACAAGCTGCTACCCAGCCAATTGTTAAAAATAAACATAAGCCCAATAAGGCTCATCAATACGATGTGTCCAGCCTGCATGTTCGCATACAAACGGATCAACAGCGAAAACGGTTTGATAATCACACCTAAAAGCTCAATGGGCATTAGGAGAATTTTCATAAGAATGGGGACACCTGGCATCCAAAAGATGTGCGCCCAATAGTTCTTGTTGGCAGTCAAATTGGTCAATAAAAAGGTAAGCAATGCCAATCCAAATGTGACGGCAATATTTCCAGTCACATTAATACCAAGTGGGGTAAGCCCCAAAAGATTTAAAAACCAAATAAAGAAAAATACGGTTAGCAAAAAGCTCATGTAACGACCGTGGTGCTTTTCTCCAATATTGGGGATGGCAATGTCGTCACGAACATACAAAATTATAGGCTCGAAGAAACGACCTATACCAGCAGCAACGCCTCCGTTTTTAGCATAAGATTGTGCTAACGAACGAAACAAAAAGAACATTAACATTGCCGTGAATAGCATGGTCATAACGCTTTTTGTCATGGAGAGGTCAAGCGGTTTTTCATTGACAGCATGATGCGCATCATCATAATTGATGGTACCCGCTTCATCGGTCTTATAAATTTTTCCGTGGTAGAGTTTGTAGTGACTATTCCCTTTTGATACCACTGCCTTACCGTGTTTAAATTTGGCAGATGAAAATAATACAAGCCCGTTATCCCAAAGAATTACGGGAAGGCCGATGTAGCCAATGTATTTTTTTTTGTCACCGTCTTTGTAAGACCCTAAATAGAAATCGTGAGAATCTTTTAAGTGGTGTTGGATATAAGCTTTGATTTCATCCTTAAGCGAACCCTTTTTTTCGGGAGCCTTGTGATCAGAAACGGCAAATGCGTGGGTTGTTAAAAGAAGCGTAAAAAATACAAAAAGTGCTCTTTTCAATGGTTTTGCTTTTATCTTGAAGTTTTGTTGAAATTCAAACGCAGCAAATGTACACTTTTAGCTACAAGAAAAAAAGATAATACGGCGAAAAATTAAACTGTACTTCTTTGTTTGAAGGCTGCCTAAGCCACAAAGAATTTATGATAAAAAAACAGCAATTGGAAGCTATTCGTATCGGTTCAAGAATTTGACCAGTCCGTAGATGTTAAGTGCCAGCACCAACATGAGCAGTATCAAGGTCATGGTTTTCCCAGTTTCCCAGCGTAAATCAAGTGCTTTGCCACCAATAGATGCAAGATATAGGCTTACGCCCATTTGAACGGTTAGCCCCGAAAGGACAGCCCAAGTTTTAGGCCGTTTTTTCGGCTTTTGGGGATTTTTCATCAACCATTGACTTTACCGATGCAGCTTTCATGCTACATTGTGCGTTTAGTGTGGCGCCAGCTTCAACGGCCAGTTTACCTACCGTAACCTGCCCTTCCACGATGCCATCAGACTTGATGGTGAGTAAGCTATTCACGTGTAAATTGCCGTTAAAGTTTCCTATGACGTCGGCATACCCGCAGTGTACTTCGCCACTAACAGTTCCTTCTTTGCCAATGACAACACGGCCTGTAGTATTTATTTTACCTTCTAGCGTACCATCAATACGAAAGTCAGATTTTGAATCAATTTCACCAACAATTTTAGTGTTTGGTTCAATGAAGTTGATTTTTACACTATTCTTTGAGTCCATATTTTTTTGTTTTTTGTCTGAGAACATCTTATTTAATTTCCAATTGTTCTAGTCGCTTACTAACAAATGCATTACGATATTGGGACGCCAAAATTACAACATTTTTGGATGTGAACAAGTTTGGGTTTCTTTTGCGCAAAATAGCAGCTGTTTCTTTTGCGCTTCTTAGCGAGAGGAAACCGTGAACTACCAAGGTCTCAACATCTCGATCAAATACATCAATAGATACACGTAACAGGGCTTCAATTCCTTCCTCAGCGAACCAAGCTTCAAGCCAAGCCTTGTACGTTTCTGATTGCGCACGATTCTCTGAAGTTCTGATGATAACAAGCTTCGCCTTTTCTCTCGCTCCCAATTCTAAATCGTTATAAACGTCAAAACCATCAAGTTGCGCTTGAGCTTTTTGGGCGCCCGCTGTTTTTGGATAGGTTTCCACAAGAGAAGTCAACGCGTTTTTGTAGCCTTCTAACCCATCGAGCCTGCCCAGAGATGTGGCGCGAAGCAATGCCCACGATGCTTGCAATTCTTTGTCTCTAAGCTGTGGAATAAAGCGTTCACTATCTTCAATCACAGCTTTAAATTCTTGCTTATTAAACTTTTCTTTAGCAGCCCATATTGCCGCTTGATTGGCCGCTAATGTTTGTGCTAACGCATCGGGGTTTTGTATTATTTTGGCATAATCACTTTCTGGATATGCTGTTAGAATTCGAGAACGCCATTTGTTCTGCTCTGCGGGATTGTCATCATATAGTTCATACATATGATACAATGTTGGCGGAATATAACGCACAGCTGGATTGGCAGCCATGAGCGAATTGAATCGGTCAATGGCAAAGTTCTTAATTAGAAACTGTTCTTTATAGGCTAAGCCCGCCTGGTAATAAGCTTCGTTTTGGAGGAGTTGCAAGCTGTCGCGTGCTTCTGGGAGTGGGATTTGAGATAAATACGTTTTTGGATCTAAGGTAGGGTCTAAGGCTTCGTCAGCATCCTCAAATGCTGATACTTCTTCTCCAGTCGTGATGTTTTTTGAAGGGTCATACTTCCAGTTATCGGCCAATGCTATATTTGCCCAGTTTTGTTGAAAGCGAGATTTTCCGTTTGCTACTTGACGGCTGTTGTAAAAGTAAAAATCCCCGAGTGTGGTAAGGCTTCCAGCAGCCCCATCATTGGCTTCGGCTTCAGCCTTTTCGTTGTCTGCAATGATCTTTTCGATATGGGCATCTACAACGGCTTTTTGGGCTTCCTCTGGCATATCCATGAGCAGCAGCAGGCTGTCGATATCTGTAATTGTTTTTTCGTAAGTGATGATGTCGTCGAGTTTTTTGCGTTGTCGGGCTACTTTTCTGTAACGACGTGTCTTTGCGGTAAGGTTTTGAAGGGTGCTGTCTAAATATGCTCCTGCCTTGACAAAAGCCACTTGGTCTAGACGATTGAGCGCCAATTGCTCATAAATCAATGACTTGAGATAGGTGTCATTGGTCTTGGTTTGCAGCGATGCATTTAGTGATGTTTCTGCGTTGATGGTATCTGCGCCTTTAAGCAGGTAGGTTCCGTAGAAATAGTGAATTTTATCTCTAAACCTTCTGTCTTCATCGCTTCGCAACAACCGCTTGTAGGCTTTTAGTGTTTCTTCGTCTTTTGGTGGTTTGTTTTTGAGTTGTGCCAGTCGCGCGTGAATCCACAGTTCACGAGGAAGACGACGTTTCAAATCCAAGACATACTGGTAGGCAACTATAGCAGAATCGGCGTAATTTAGATCTTCATAAAGCTGTCCCAAGAGATGGGCATAGCGCCCTCTTTTATAGGCTGATTTTTCTGTAGCAAAAGCTTTTGTTAATGGCTCAGTAGCCAAGCTGTCTTTTCCTTCTTTCAACAAGGCATCTGCGAGTGCCGCTTGACTCACGGCATATTGTTCGTTGTTGAGTGTTCCAGAGAAGGCAATATTGATTAGCTCTCGTGCTGCTCTATCGTGCTGCCCCAAAGCCAAATAGCTCTTCGAACGCCAGAGTTCCGCTTCAATAGCTAGATTATCACCAGCCATATTTTTCACCAAATAGGTAAAGGCCTCAATGGCTTGAAGATATTTACCGTTATAATAGCGTGCCTTGCCCAACAATAAATACGCCCTTGCAATTTGATTGTTGCGTTGTTCACCCTTGATCAGCATAGAGTGTTTCTGTACCGTAAGCACCGCTTTGTCTTGTGCGCGGTCAAAAAACTCGTTTGTTGCCACCTCTTCCGACGCATATGCCTTTGGCAAGATATAAGGGTCAACAGGGAGGCGCAACCAATAGTTGTCATTGTGATTTAAGGTGATGTCTAAAAGCCCATATCTTAGCGCTTCTTCTCCGTTGAATAGGGGGTTAAATTTAGAAGTCGTTTGGTGGTAGAAGCGGTTCATAGCAGCGTCCTTTTTGGTAGAACACCCAATAATGACCAAAATAACTGCACAAAAAAGAACGAATTTTCTCATGTTGTAAACCTATGATAAAAACTCAAAATATTAGGCTTTAGTATGTATATACTAAGGCTGCTCTTGAAAAAAAGCTTCAAGTTCTTTAAGTGTTTTGGTAGATGTTCTTTCATCACGCACTATTTTTCCTTTGTTGAGGACCACAATTCGGTCACAAACGTCCGTGATGTGCTGCAGGTCATGACTGGAAATTAGAAATGTTTTTCCCGTTGCACTTGCCTCTTCTTTCAACAGTTTTTTGAGGCGAATTTGTGTGGTGGGGTCTAGATTGGCAAAAGGTTCATCCAAAATAACCAAAGGGGTGTTGGATAAGAGCGTCCCTACAATACCCACTTTTTTTTGATTTCCTTTAGACAGGTCTCGGATATACTTTTTTTGTCCCAATACTTCACCGTGAAAAAAATCTTTGTAAGGTTTCAAAGCCGCATCAACAGCTTCTTTTTTCATATTGCGTAAGCCACCCACAAAATAAAAATACTCCTCAGGGGTAAGGTATCCAATAAGGAATTGCTCGTCGACAAAAGCAGCTGTATGCGTTTTCCAGCGCTCATTTTTTGAAACCACGACTTCATTGTTTTTTACTTGGCCAGTGGTGGGTTCAATCAAATCTAAGATAAGACTAAAGAGGGTGGTTTTTCCTGCACCGTTGTTGCCTACTAGTCCAAAAGTTTGTCCACTAGGAATGTTTAGAAGTTCTATGTCGAGCACGGTCTGCTCGCCGTATTTTTTTGAAAGGAGGTTAATATTAATCATGTGTTTTTTTGTTTATAGGCAGCTAGTGTATCGTATTTTTCTTCTTGGTAGACTTTTTCAATCCAACCAAAAACAAGGTTTCTAAATGCAAACCCCAAGATGCCAACGATCCCTATTAGTACAAAGCCCATAAGCTTGCTGTGCACCAAAACTCCGATGTAAAAAATAAACATGGGGAGTAGTATTTTGGGAATGCTTAAAAGCAATGTCTTCACATTGAAAGATTTTTTATCGCCAAAGGCACGCTGCATGGAGTTGAGGTCGATGGGTGTTCTTGTGTAGGCGCCGGAAAGCAGTACCATATGGGCATTTATACCAATATTATAGATGCCACCAGCTATGATTGCCAAGTAACTTTCCCAACTAAAAAAGATATAGAAGCTTGCTAAAGGAATGCTCACTAAAGTACCCACAACGATTAACCACCACTTTGATTTTAAATATTCTTTGTAAGGAACGTTTTGGGTCATCATTAGCGGGTAGTAGCCACTATCCCAACTGGGAACAAACTGGCCGAAACTGAACAGAAACCCCCCACTAACAAAAATTCCTACAAACACCTTTGTCACGGGGTAGTCGTATATATCCATCATAAAAATCAGCCCATAAAACAAGAAGGCAACCCCCATCCAAACGGCCATGCGTGCGCGCTTGTTACGGACAATTAATCGGATGTCGTTCTTTAGAAAAAATGATATACGCCCAAAACCATCCAACCACTTTAGGTCGGTGGCACGTTGCGTTTCATTCTTTGGACGCATCTGATCGCTGTCCATGTATAATTTCTTCAAAAAGTGCTTAAAGCTCCAACGGTATGAAAACAGTACAAGTGCCATGGGAACCAAGGCCCAAAGCGGTTGGTAATAGGGCGCCATAAAGATGGGCTTTGAAAAAGCAGTGATGTCAAAAATCTCGTAATACTGCAAGCCAAACAAGCCAAACAAAACGCCGGCGACAGATAGCAACAACCTATCTTGACTGTTGAGCAATACGTTTACAAAATTGGTTGCCAAAATCACACAACCAATACTCACCCACCAACTGATAACCCCCCACAGGCTGTAATCTTCCGTTAAAAGAATTACACCGAAAGGGACAAAAAAGAAGAGGTTAACAATGTTAAAAAAACTTATTACGCTTTTTGTCAAACCAAAATGAACAATATTTTTTTTCGCAATGGGCAAGGCTAGTAAAGGCTGCACATGTACCATGGGCATTTTTTGAATAAAATACCGAATCACAACCCATAACACAAAGGCATAAACGAGAAACCCACTTACTGTTGGCAAGGGGTCAAGACCTAAATCGTCTTGCACTGCAAAAAAGGCAATAAACGCTAGCCCTGTGAAAACAAAAGCAAAATAGACCCAAACAAAACCAATTAAGATTTTTTGTGCAAGCTTGGAGGCAACACCAGCGGCTCTAAAAAAAGACTTCCACTGTAGGTAAAAGAGTTTTTGAAACATTTAAAACGGATTCAGGCAAAGATATATTTTTTACACTTGATTATTTTTTAATATTTCAAGCGCTAACTCGATGACAGTTTTAGGTTCAATGGTTCGCATGGCGTCTTCATAGCCGCGACGGATTTTGTTGCCATAAACAGAGGTTGGCAAGAAAGGATATTGCTGGAGGTCTGGGGTTAGGCTATTGGAGTCTGCTTGCCCAAAAGGCGCAAAGCCCAGACACGGATGTGTGGCACCCCAAATACTAATAATGGGCAGGCCGTAATTGGCAGCCAAATGACCATTGGCAGAATCCATGGAAATCATCAAATCGAGTTGGGCGATAAGGCGCAATTCTGCGTCAAAGGCATATACACTGGTTGCGTTTACCGCATTTTTATAGGCCTTTGCCCAAATGTCTAGTTGTGTACGCTCTTCACTCCCAAAACCAAATAAAATAACTTGGTAGTCTTGTTGCAAAAACGCAACGACCTTTTGCATGAGATCTAGGGGATATTGCTTGCCTTTATGGGCAGCAAAAGGAGCTACGCCAATCCACTTTTTGTTTTGGTCTGGCTTTAGTGCTGCTGTATTGGGACATAGTGGCTTTGGTGGAAATTCGTGGTTGTCTAGCGAGATTGGAAAACCCAACCGCTCAAATACTTGGGCATAGCGGTGAATTTGTGGCACCAAAGGGACTAAGGTTTTTTTGCGTGGTCTCGTGAGTTGTTTTTTTGCTTTTCGGCCTTTGTCAAGCACGGCCTTTCGTATCCAAAATTTGGGCGTGAAATAGCTGCGGAGTATTTTGGTTCGTAACACATTATGCAAATCGGCAATAGCGTTGGGTTTTGCTGCTGCTAATGTTTTGTAGAGACGACAGAGCCCGCCAAATCCTTTGTGCGCCCCATCAAAATCAGGACTAAAAACGGTAGTATTTGGGAGTTCTTCGAAAAGCGAGGCAAAGCGTTTTCGAGTCACCACCGTTAGGCGTAATTCAGGATAGTCTTGAATCAAGCACCGCAACACAGGTATACACATGGCTACATCGCCCAAAGCCGAGAAACGTAGCACCATAATGTGTTTGGCTGCCATTAGGATTTTTTCTGGTACAGGACGGGGTTCAGGGATTCGTCATTGTACATTTTCATTTGCTTGTACACTTTCATGTACTTATTGCCTGCTGCCATGTCCGTGAGGAGTTGGTCAATGGCGGTGGCCAAATCTGCTTTTTGTTCCATTAAAACAGCAAGTTTTGTAGCACAAGCCGCACGGTGTTGGTCGGAGGCGGAGGCGCGATTAGCTTCTTCTTGCATATGGTAGATTTTAAGTGCTAAAATAGACAAGCGGTCTATAGCCCAAGCCGGACTTTCGGTATTGATGGTAGCCCCCTCCTGGTGCTCAACGCTGCTAAACTCTTGTAAAAAGTAGCTGTCGATATATTCCACCATATCGGTACGGTCTTGGTTGGAAGCGTCAATTTTGCGTTTCAGTTCTAGCGCAGTAACGGGGTCTATACCAGGGTCGCGTATGAGATCTTCATAGTGCCATTGTACCGTATCAATCCAATTTTTTCGATATAATAAATGATCGAGGCTTTTGGGTTCAAAAGGGTTTTCAAAGCGTTGATCAACATTGTCTAAAACGTGATATTTCGCAATACTTTTTTCAAAAATTTGAAATGCGTGAGCGGTATTCATGACAAAAAATTTTGTTAAAGATAGCGCAAAATCTAAAAGCATTCTTGCACTTGCATTGTGCCAACTTTAGCTGTATTTTTGCAAGATCAAACCAAGATTATGAAAGCTGTTTTTGAAGCAATTGCCTACCTGTTTGAAGAAATCCTTTTTCTTCCTCTTAATATGTTGCGTGACTTAGAACCAACAAGTTGGTTTTTGGCCAACGGGATGAATTGGTTCTTTTTGATGATTGGTTTTGCAGGTTTAATCTATTGGTTACGTCAGTTGAAGAAATTTAACGATAACAACGAAGAAGACTTCGACTCTACCTCCCACTCGTTTCTATAAATCGAAACCTAAATCTTTTCGGAAATACATTCCTTCAAACGATATGTTTGATAGGTTGCTGTACGCTGCTGTGAGTGCTTCTTGCACATCGGTTCCAAAGCCTGTTGATGCCAAGACCCTTCCTCCATTGGTCATAACTTGACCGTCGACTTTAGCAGTTCCTGCTTGAAAAATTAGCCCATCGCCAGTCAAACCCGATATGGCCTTTCCTTTTTCGTAGGCTTCTGGATAACCACCAGAAACACCCACAACGGTTGCCGCAGCTTGATCACTGATTTGGAGTGCCACTTCGTGCAAACGCTTTTCACCAGTAGCCAAAAGTAGCTCCGCCATATCGTTTTGGATGCGTGGTAAAACCACTTGGGTTTCGGGATCACCCATGCGTACATTGTATTCAATCACAAAGGGGTCGTCGCCCACGCGAATAAGGCCAATAAACACAAAACCGACAAAATCAAGCTGTTATGATGCGATCGTGAATTTTTTGCTTGAAAACAGGGTCATTAAACGGAACGGGAGACACCGCGCCCATACCACCCGTGTTGAGCCCCGTATCGCCTTCACCTATACGCTTGTAGTCTTTGGCAAAGGGAAAGGTCACATGGCTTTCCCCATCGGTGAGGACAAAACAAGAAAGTTCAATACCGTCCAAAAAGCCTTCAATGACCACTTGTTGGCTGGCTGCGCCAAATTTTTTGTTGGCCAGCATATCGGTAAGTGCTGTTTTTGCTTCGTCCAAATCGTGGATGATGAGTACGCCTTTTCCTGCTGCAAGCCCATCGGCCTTTAGTACATAGGGCGCAGGAATGGTTTCCAAATAAGCCAATCCTTCATTGAGCGATTGGGCATCAAATTGTTTGTAGGGTGCAGTGGGGATGTTGTATCGCTCCATAAAGGCCTTGGCGTATGCCTTGCTTCCTTCGAGTTGTGCGGCTTCTTTTTTTGGGCCAATAACAGGGATATGGCTCAGTGTAGGATGGTTGGCAATATGGTCGTGAACACCTGCTACTAGGGGCGCTTCGGGGCCTACCAAAATGAGGTCTATGGCATGGCTGCTTACCGCAGTTGCTACGGCTTCAAGGTTTGTGGGATTGATGTCAATATTGGTGCCCAGTTGTGCGGTGCCCGCATTTCCAGGGGCAATAAATAGCTTGGGTTGTTGAGCGCTTTGGGAAAGCTTCCAACAAAAGGTATGCTCTCTACCGCCACTGCCAAGGATAAGAATGTTCATCTAAAGGTTTTGGCAAAAATAGGGAAAGGGGAGGGATTAAGACTTGTATTTGTTGCTCGAATTAAAGGCACCATTAAAATGCTAAATCACATACAAATACACCATAAAGAAATGGCAGCTCGCACCGCCTAAGACAAACAGGTGCCAGATAAAATGGCAATAAGGAATTTTTTCAAAGGCATAAAACACAACACCAACCGTATAGGCGAGGCCTCCGGCAATCAGCCATGCCAACCCTTTGGGGGCTAAGGCTGCGGTTAGTTCGTCATAGGGGATAATGGCCAGCCAGCCCATGGCGAGGTATAAAAAGGTAGAAAAGCGTTCAAACTTTCCCGTGAAAAAGAGTTTTAAGAGCAGGCCAAAGGCAGCAATGCCCCAGACTACCCAAAAAAAGGGCCAGCCCAAGCCGTTGGGAATAGCAATCAACAGCACTGGCGTGTAGGTGCCCGCAATAAGTAGGTAAATACCAATGTGATCGGCTACCCGAAAGTAGTGCTTGCGCTTGCTTGATGTTGTAGCGATGGCGTGATAACAAGTAGATGCTAAGAATAATAAGATGATCGATAGCCCATAGACAATAACGCTAAACAGCCCATAGGGATTGGTTTGGTCTACGCCCAAAAGCAATAAGACCAATGCGGCTATGCCCAAGCCAACGCCAAGACCATGCGACCACACGTTGAGCTTTTCTTCTAACGGCATGTGGCAAAAGCGTTAATTTTTATATTCAATTTCCACCATGATCTCGTTACGGCGGTTGTAGAATTTATAAGGGCTATCATAGCCTAAAAATTCGACAGCTCCTTTGGCTTCAATGCTGTTCTCTTTAAGAGCTTTCATAAGGCGTTTTGTATAAGTTGCTTCCTTGTCTGCATTGGTGTATCCACCATAACGTATGGCAGCTACATAGCGCGGCTCGGTTATGCGCAGCGACACATTTTCACCCATGGGTTCAGGCGCGCCTTTTTGATGCACGTCTAGTGGCATCACAAAAGCCATTTCTGATTTGTCTTCGTTCATATAAACCGGTGCCGTCATGGCAATTTTCTCTTCCGATTTGTTGCTGCCTGAAATATAGCGAAACAGCTTGCCAAAGTTATTGCCACCACTGGTTTGTACCAAGGTTGCACTAGGGTAAAATCGAATTTCTAAACTATCAATTACTTTGATGACTTCGTAAGCTTGTATTTCGGTGTCTTGTGCCACAGTTAGAGTATGAACACTCAATATAGCTGAAATAAGTATACTGTATATCTTTTTCATAGAGTTTATTTTCCTTTATTAATATCGCGTAGTATGTCTTTTTTCACAACGTTTAAATATTTTTTGCGCTTTGCGTCCGAAACAAAAGGCACCGACCAAAACTGCTTAGTCTTGGTAAAGAGCGCAAGCTTCCACCCAAATACAAACGAATAAACACCCATCACCAGACGTAATTTTACAGAGTTGAGGTACAAGGTTTTCACGGGTAGTGCTGGCGCACCGTGCGTTACATAGGTCCGTACTTTTTTATCGCTTAAAAAGGATTTTGGATAGGCGTATAGTTTGGTCACATTGACAAACTGATAAGCAAAGCCAGGGGTTAGCACTTCGTCAAAAAAGATTTCCATCCGAGGCGTAAGTCTAAACCACCAGACGGGGGAAACAAAATACATCCGATCGGACCAGGTAACCAATTCTTTATACTTGGCAATGACCTTGTCACGAGGTCGTGTAAAACTATCTCTATAAAGGTCGATGATTTCGACATCTTCGTCCGCTTTTTCTAGACTTTCGACGATGGCTTTAAAGATCCCATTATAGCAAAAAGAAGATTGGTCTGGGTGACCAATGATAACCAGATTTTTCATAAGCAATTTTTACAAAGGTACTATTTTTGCGACAGCTTAATTATTCAAATAAACCAGTTTAAAGTTGCAAATGATTTTAGTACATTTACATGGCTATGATATTTAACTTGTCCGCTGCTGGGATTACATTTACACGACATACACCCAAGCACCAAACACCCTTCCAGCGTCTTTTTGAAATTTTCAAAGAGTTGATTACGCATACCTCTGGCGATTTTGACGAAGCCATAGATTGGTTACGGGAGTTAGACAAAGAATATAAACTCACCAACAGCGACTATACCATAGATGATTTCATAGAAGATCTTCTAAAGCGTGCCTACATACAACCAAAAGGAGACGGCACGGGCGATGGCGGAGGAATGTCACTTACTGCCAAAACAGAAAAACTATTGCGTGAACACGCCTTAAAGCAAATTTTTGGCAAGCTAAAAAAAGCAGGCAATGGCAACCACAAAACCAAAAGTACCGGACAGGGCGCAAACGACACAGGCGAATTTAAAGCCTATCAATTTGGCGATCCCCTTGAAAAAATATCCATGACCGAAAGCTTGCGCAATGCTCAAATACGATCCGCAGGAGACGACTTTACCTTGCATCATGACGACCTCGTCGTGGAAGACAGTTATTACAATACACAAATGAGCACGGTGTTGATGATAGACATCAGCCATAGCATGATTTTGTACGGCGAAGACCGCATTACACCAGCTAAAAAAGTAGCCATGGCACTGGCAGAGTTTATCACCACTCGCTACCCTAAAGACACCCTAGATATTCTGGTGTTTGGAAACGATTCCTGGTCCATTGCGCTTAAAGACATTCCCTACTTGCAAGTAGGACCGTATCACACCAATACTGTTGCGGGCCTTACCTTGGCTATGGATTTGTTGCGAAGAAGAAAAAATAGCAACAAGCAAATTTTTATGATCACGGATGGCAAACCAAGCTGCCTTAAGAACCCCGACGGGAGTTACTACAAAAACAGCATGGGGCTAGACGATCACATCGTAGATAAGTGCTACAATATGGCACGACAAGCGCGAAAGCTTCACATTCCCATCACCACATTTATGATTGCACAAGACTCCTATTTAAAAGAATTTGTGCGGAACTTTACAGAAGCCAACAAAGGCAAGGCATTCTTTACAGGCCTAAAAGGCTTGGGTGAAATGATTTTTGACGACTATGAACAAAACAGAAAAAAACGATTGAGATAAATGAAAAAGAGCAAAACACTTGGAGAACTTAAAAAAACAGCGTACAAACCCCTTACGATTCAGCAAGAATTGGCACAAAACTTAAGGGCTCGCATGCAAAGTGGGCTCCCAACATTTGAAGGGCTTCTGGGCTATGAAAACACGGTTATTCCCGATGTAGAACGGGCATTGCTTTCGGGGCATAGCATCAACTTACTAGGGTTGAGAGGGCAAGTGAGTGTACTAGCCGATTTGATAGGCGAGTAATTTTGCCAAGGCACGTTGATCCTAGCCAACCTCAAACTGTCTTATGCCGATGAGCGTGTGATACATTTTGGGATGATTCCTAGAGCACACCGGTGCATATTTGTCTTAAATGAATTGCCTGACTTGCAGGCACGGATTCAAGTGGCACTTTTTTCCATTTTACAAGAAAAAGAAATTCAAATCCGTGGGTTTAAGCTTCGATTGCCTATTGAAACTCAGTTTGTTTTTACGGCCAATCCGGAAGATTATACCAACCGAGGAAGTATCGTGACGCCGCTTAAAGACCGTATTGGTTCTCAAATTTTGACGCACTATCCATACAACTTGGAAACTGCCAAGGCCATAACCCGCCAGGAAACCAATACCAATGCAGCAGTGCAACAGGCCATTCACGTTCCCGAATTGGCCCGTGATATTTTGGAGCAGATAGGTTTTGAAGCTAGAAAAAGTGAATATGTAGATGCTAAAAGTGGCGTGAGTGCGCGTATGAGTATCACGGCTTTTGAAAATCTAATAAGTGCTGCAGAGCGTCGCATGCTGTTGTCTGGCGAACAAAAAACCTGCATCAGAATGTCTGACTTTTTGGGGATTATCCCTGCTATAAATGGAAAGGTAGAATTGGTCTATGAAGGCGAGCAAGAAGGAGCAGAGCAGATTTCGTTTCACTTAATCAATCAAGCAGTAAAAAGCCTATTTCCAGCCTATTTTCCAGAAATAAAAAAGCTTGAAAACCAAGATGAGGAAGGTCCTTATGACCAGTTGTTGGGCTGGTTTTATGGGGATAACGAATTGTTTTTGGAAGACAGCCTTCCAGACAATGTCTATCACGACACTTTAACGGGTGTACCTAATTTGGAAAAACTAGTGGCAACGCACCAAGCAGACTGCCGCGCTGAAGATCAGTTTTTTATGATGGAGTTTTTGTTGTGGGGACTTGAAGCAAACAAAAAGCTAAATAAATACCGTACTATGGAAGGCTTTCAGTTTAAAGACGGCCTTGGAAATTTATTGGCAGGGCTCTAAGGGCTAGTCAACGATTCATTAAAAGTAAGCGCATTGTCAATAAGCGCTAGGTGTGAATAGGCTTGAGGAAAGTTCCCAAGCAGTCGTTTGGAGTTAAAATCAATGTCTTCACTGAACAATCCCAAGTGGTTGCTGTAACCCAATAATTTATCAAAAAGCGCTTTGGCGTTTTCTTCTTCACCAATTTTATACAAACTGTTAATGAACCAAAATGTACACACCGTAAACGATGAGCTTGGCAGGCCAAAATCATCTTCGTTTTTGTAGCGATATAAAAGGCCTTCGTGCATCAATTCTTTTTCAATGGCTTTTACCGTTTTGACGTATTTGGGATCTTTACCTTCAATAAAGCCGTAGTATTCCATCAGCAATACGGATGCATCCAGGTGTTCAGATTGGTACGATTGCGTGAAGGCTTGTTTTTCTTCATTCCAGGCGTTTTCCATGATGTCGCTGTGGATTTCTTTTCGCAACGGCTCCCATTTAACCGCAGATTTGCCCCCTTCAATAAGCCTTGAAATTTTAATGGGCCGGTCAACAGCCACCCAACACAACAGTTTTGAAAAGGTAAAATGACGGTCTTCGTGTCTAAATTCCCAAATCCCCTTATCTGCCAATTGCCAATTTTTTCGCACCACCCAAACGATAGACTTAACAATGGTCCACAGCGCTTCGTGCTTTTCATCGTCTTGCGTAAAGCTTTCAATTTGATAGTGAATAACATCCATTAAAATACCGTAAATGTCGTTTTGCTTTTGGATATAAGCCGCATTACCAACACGCACGGGTCGTGAGCCCTTATAGCCATCGAGGTGTTCTAACGTTTCTTCGGTCAGTGTTTTTTCACCACTGATGCCGTACATGATTTGTAGCTTTTCGTTCTTATCGGGAACCAAATCAATAATGTAGCGGATAAAATTTTTGACAATTTTAGAGTGCCCTAGCTTGGCAATGACCTTAATGACCATTGAGGCATCGCGAATCCAGCAAAAACGATACCAGTTACGCACTTCGCCTATGGTTTCCGGCAAGGAGGTAGTCGCTGCTGCCAATACGGCACCCGTCTTTTCAAATGTGAGTAGTTTAAGCGTCATTGCGCTGCGTAATATTTCCTCGTTATAGTGTTCAAACGAAGGTGTCTTATGACACCAGTTTAACCAATAAACCTTGGTGCGCTCAAACTCAAACAGCGTATGATCTAAGCTCGGCGTCTGTATCTTTTCATTATAAGAAACACACATAAAGTGATCTTGGGTGAGCGTTAGTTCTGTTGCATTTAGAATGGCATTTTTGTCCAAGTCGGTATACAAAAACAGGGTGTCATAGTTTTTGTCGTCTACCACACTGACAAGGAAATGTTCTTTTACATAATTTTTAGTCTCGCCAAGAGCATATTCCAATCTCGGGTCATAAATTACACGGTATTTAGGTGCTCCTTTAAGGTGTTTTAAAACACGTGTAATTTCGGGGGGCGCATAATAAACATTGTCGTCTTTTTTGTAGCGGGGCATATAATCAATGACTTCAAAAGCGTCGTCACCGTTAGAAAACCGCGTGCAAAGAATGCCGGTATTTTCAATATAAAATTGTGAGATGGCATAATTCTCATCACAGGAAATTTTAAATTGCCCGCCAATATTTTCATCAAGAATTTTCCCAAAAACAGACGGGGAATCAAATTGTGGCAAACAACACCAATCTATTGAGGAATCTTCATTTATTAGCGCCGCAGATTTACAATTTCCAATTATCCCGAAGTTTAGGCTATCGGAATGCTTCGCATCATTTTTTTTTGACATACATTGTAATTCAAAATGTTCATTTAAAATTGTAAATGGCCAAGAATATTATTGTTTCAAATCGACTTCCCATTAGAATATCTAAGGTAAAAAATTCTTTCAAATTTACCGCAACAAGTGGCGGATTAGCAACAGGGATGAAAACCGTACACGAGCACAAGGATTCTTTATGGGTGGGATGGCCAGGAATTGGCATAGACGAAATAGCTCCTGATGCTTGGGCTCCACTAGCCCAAGACCTTGAAGAGAACAACTATGCACCGGTTCTTTTGGATAAAGAAGAGGTGGATAATTTTTACTACGGACTTGCCAATAAATGTCTGTGGCCGCTCTTTCACTACTTTCTAGAGATCGCAACTTTCAGTGAGTCGCATTGGGAAACCTATGTGGAGGTAAACAAAAAATTTAGCCAAAGTGTCATTGATAAAATAGCGCCTGGCGATACGGTTTGGATACACGACTATCAATTGTTGCTGTGCCCTAAAATGATAAAAGATGCACGCCCAGATGTCAACATTGGATTTTTTCTGCATATACCCTTTCCATCATTCGAAATTTTTATAACATTCCCATGCCGCGAAGCACTTTTAGAGGGGATGCTTGGGGCTGATTTGATAGGTTTCCACACCTATGACTACGAACGCCATTTTTTGAGTTCTGTGAAGCGAATCCTTCGGAAAGAGGTGCAATTTAATAGGGTAATAAATGGACTTCGTGAAGTGGTGGTAGACACCTTTCCAATGGGAATAGATTATGACAAATTTTATAGCAAGGCCAAAGAACACTTGGCGCAAAAAGAAGATGAAAAATCCGAATTAAAAAAACAACTTGAGCTGCATAAAAAAGGGGCCGAATCTGGGAAATTGATTCTCTCCATCGATCGCCTTGATTATACCAAAGGAGTTTTAAACCGCATCAAGGCTTTTGACCTCTTCCTTACCAAGTATCCAGAATACTTGGAGAAAGTACGTTTGTTAATGCTCACCGTTCCTTCTCGCTCTGACGTACCAGAATACGCAAAACTAAAAAAGGAAACCGACGAGCTGGTGGGGAGAATTAACGGCAAATACGCCACGGTTAATTGGACACCCATCTGGTATTATTACCGCGCTATGAGCTTTGATGATTTGATTGATTTATACATGACTTCAGACATTGCCATGATAACACCTGTTCGTGATGGCATGAATTTGGTAGCTAAAGAATTTATAGCCACACGTGTTTCTGGTGATGGTGTCTTGATATTAAGTGAAATGGCAGGAGCCTCCAAAGAATTATTCGAGGCCATTCTTATTAATCCCTTTGATAAAAACGCGATGGCAGATGCGCTACTGAAAGCCATTACCATGCCCGTGGAGGACCAAAAGCAACGTAACTTTGGTATGCAAAAACGACTGAGTCGTTATACGGTTGAATATTGGGCAAAAGATTTTATGAACGCACTCCAATCTAAAATGGAGATAAGAGAAGAAATACAGACTCCAAAAATTCAAAATGACCTTAAACAAGAGCTGCTTCAAGCATTTAATGAGGCAAACAAAAAGATGATCTTTTTAGATTATGACGGCACCTTAGTTGATTTTAATGAAAAACCCGATTTAGCAACACCAGGTGCCGAGCTGCTGCAGTTGATAGATGCGTTATGTACCCTTCCTAATACTGATGTTGCCATAGTAAGTGGCAGAGACCAAGCCTTTCTAGATAAGTGGTTCGCAAGTCTTCCACTTACGCTGGTGGCAGAGCACGGTCACTACATCAAAAGAAAAGGCGGTGCGTGGATGGGAACTGCTATTAACAACAAGGACTGGATTGCAGATGTAATGCCTATTTTTGAAGCATTTACAGATAGAACACCAGGAACCTTTGTAGAGGAAAAACACAACAGCTTGGTCTGGCACTACAGAAAAACGGATCCAGAGTTGGCATCAGCTAGGGTGGTAGAAATTAAAACAGTTTTATCGAGTCTAATCTCTGATGAGTTGACCATTTTAGATATGGATAAAGCCCTTGAGGTGGTGAATCGTCAAGTTAATAAGGGAAGTGCCGTGTTTGAAATCAACAGCCAAGGCACCTATGATTTCACGCTTTGCATTGGAGACGACGTCACAGACGAGAATATGTTTGTTAGCCTGCCCGAACATGCTTACACCATAAAAGTGGGGCCTAAACCCACTGCTGCAAAATATTATATTGAAAACGTCAACCTAGTGAAAAAACTATTGTCAAGTATTGTTTCATGAGCGAAATAAATCAAAGTCAGCTCCTTCTTCAAAAAATTAAAGCAGCATTTCGCGAAATCACAGAAGCACCTACGCACCTTAACACTCAAGAAATAAGAGTGCTAAGTGCCCAACAGTTTCAATCAATTTTTAACAGCCTAAAAGTTCAAATAAAGGGTTCTGAATACCTACCCTATGAAAAGGGGAGTATTTTTATCTACAACCACTTGGACAATCATCCCAGTTTGGTGGCTGCAGACCATTTCCAAATTACTTTGGACAGCCATTACATTAGCGGATTACTTTATAAATACTATAACGATCCGGGCATCCGTGTGGCACGACATTCACTAGCGTCGGAATCAAATCACAAGGCGTATTACGATCGCTTTGGTTATATACGCGTATATTCTAAAAATTTCACACCAGATCATTTGACAAAAAAGGAAGTAAAAAAAGAAAACAAAAAATTTTACGCACGGGCTGCTGCTGCACTTGAAAATAACACCAGTTTGGTCTTTAGCCCAGAAGGACTTTCCTACAAAACGGAAGCCTCTCCAGGACCATTTAGCAAAGGGGTTTTTAAGTTGGCTAGCGGAATGAAAAAGCAACCTAAAATTGTTCCATTGGTTATGGTAGACTTTGACAAACTACCCCATAGGGCCACGTATAAATGTCAGATAATGGCTGCGTTCACTATGGCAGATTATGGAATATTTGACCCCGAAGACCCAAGGCTTGGTGAGGTCGTTGAAAAAATCAATAAGAAGTATAAAAACTGGGTACAAAAACTACGTGTGGAAGAGGAACACTTTGAACGTGAAATAGCCGTCTTAAAAAGAAAGGTATATCAACTAGAAACTCAAGAAGGGCTGACTGTTTTTTACGGCAGTTCAACCATACGCTTGTGGAAAAATATGGCACAAGATTTAGCACCTCATCAAACCTTAAACCTTGGTTTCGGCGGTGCTTTTATCCACTCTCTGTCTTATTATTTTGAGCATTTGTTTGATGGATTAGCCCCTCAAAATATCATGTTGTATTTGGGCGGAAATGATTTAACTTTGGGCTTTGATGCCGATCGAATTGTTGCTGATATCACCTCCTTTATAAAGATGATTCACAACAAATTTCCTCAAACCAAGATTTACAATATTGCCATTAAACCTTCATTTGAACGCGAAAGTGAATTGAAAGAAATACGTAGTATTAACGATGGCGTTAAAGCCCTATCAGAGAAGCTTCCATACCTCAATCAACTTGGGTTATACGAAAAGCTGATGGATAACAAACGTATTAGAGGAGATGTGTTGTTACAAGACGGTCTTCACTTAAACGAAAAAGGATATAAAGCGCTGACAGCACTCGTTTTGGCTGCTTTAGAAAGCAGGCAATAAAACTTTTATGCTGCGCTGTTTTGCTGTTTTATTAGGTTTAGAGCAGAACCTGCTTTAAACCACTCAATTTGCGCTTCATTATAAGTGTGATTTGCCATAATAACATCTTTAGATCCCTCTGCGTGAACCACTTCAATGGTGATTTGCTTGCCAGCCGCAAAATCCGCTAAGTCAACAAAGTTAAATGTATCATCTTCTTGGATGAGGTCATAATCGGCCTCATTCTCAAATGTGATACCCAACATCCCTTGTTTTTTTAGGTTGGTCTCGTGAATTCGCGCAAAGGACTTTACCAAAACAACTTTAACACCCAAGTGTCTAGGCTCCATGGCTGCATGCTCGCGTGAGGAACCTTCGCCGTAGTTATGGTCACCCACAACCACAGTTTCAATGCCAGCAGCTTTGTAAGCGCGCTGAACGTCTGGTACGCCACCGTATTCGCCCGTAAGTTGGTTTTTAACAAAGTTGGTTTTTTGGTTGTATGCATTCACCGCACCAATCAAACAGTTGTTCGAAATATTATCTAAGTGTCCACGGTAACGCAACCAAGGGCCTGCCATGGATATATGGTCGGTGGTACATTTACCAAAAGCTTTGATAAGCAGTTTTGCACTCAAAAGATTTTGCCCGTCCCATGGCGTAAATGGCGTAAGTAATTGCAAACGCTCAGAATCATTGCTCACAACAACCGAAACTCCTGAGCCATCGGCAATAGGCGCTAAATATCCATTGTCTTCTACATCAAAACCGCTAGGTGGAAGTTCAATTCCCGTTGGTGCTGCAAGGCGCACTTCTTCTCCATCCTCATTGATAAGCGCATCGGTCATCGGATTAAAATCCAGTCTTCCCGAAATGGCAATAGCGGCTACAATTTCTGGAGAGGCAACAAAGGCATGCGTATTTGGATTTCCATCTGCGCGCTTGGAGAAGTTTCTATTGAAAGAGTGGATGATGGTGTTTTTCTCTTGTTTGTTTGCACCCGATCTGGCCCATTGCCCAATACAAGGGCCACAGGCATTGGTAAATATGGTTGCATCTAAATCTTCAAAGATTTTAAGCAAGCCATCTCTCTCTGCGGTGAAGCGTACTTGCTCTGAACCAGGATTGATACCAAAGGTTGCTTTTGTCGCTAATTTTTTTTCTACTGCTTGCTTGGCAATAGAAGCTGCGCGTGATAAATCCTCGTAAGAGGAATTCGTACAGGAACCAATCAGTCCCCACTCTACATCCACTGGCCAGTCGTTGCTAGCTGTTTTTTTTGCCATTTCCGAAACTGGCGTTGCCAAGTCTGGCGTAAATGGACCATTGATGTGTGGCATTAGTGTATTTAAATCAATTTCAATGACTTCGTCAAAGTATTGCTCAGGGTTTTGATACACTTCAGGATCGGCGGTAAGGTGTTCTTTAACTTCGTTTGCCGCATCTGCTATGTCGTCTCTGTCGGTAGCACGTAAGTAGCGTTCCATTGAAGCGTCATAACCAAAAGTGGAGGTGGTTGCACCAACCTCAGCACCCATATTGCAAATGGTTCCTTTACCCGTACACGACATGGATTCGGCACCATCACCAAAATATTCGATTATAGCACCAGTACCTCCTTTGACGGTCAGGACACCAGCCACTTTTAGTATTACATCTTTTGGTGCAGTCCACCCGTTAAGTTTTCCTGTAAGCTTAACGCCAATAAGTTTCGGGAATTTCAGCTCCCATGGCATATCTGCCATTACGTCTACAGCGTCTGCACCACCAACGCCTATGGCGAGCATGCCTAATCCACCTGCGTTGACCGTGTGCGAATCTGTTCCTATCATCATACCGCCCGGAAATGCGTAGTTTTCGAGCACTACTTGGTGGATGATTCCAGCGCCGGGCTTCCAAAAGCCAATACCGTATTTGTTTGAGACGGACTGTAAAAAATCAAATACTTCGGCAGATGTGCTGTTCGCAGATTTTAAATCGGCATTAGCACCGTCTTTGGCTTGAATAAGGTGGTCACAATGCACCGTTGTGGGCACGGCAACTTTTGGCTTACCAGCTTGCATAAACTGCAAAAGTGCCATCTGTGCGGTTGCGTCTTGGCATGCAATGCGGTCGGGTGCGAAATCGACATAATCAACACCTCTTTTGAAAACTTGGGTTGCTGCACCATCCCAAAGGTGAGAATACAATATTTTTTCAGAAGCTGTAAGCGGTTTGTTGGTTACTTTCCTTGCCGCTTCTACACGCGCCGCTAAGCGTGCGTAAGTAGCTTTAATCATTGCGATATCAAATGCCATTTCGGATGTATTGTTCTAAAGTGTAAAAGTATAAAATACTACGCTCATTAGGAACCTTATGTACAGATTTAATCTATAGCCGTATAATTGGTACAAATAGTGCAGCATAATTATGTGTTTGTACAAATACCTGTACCTTTACATCATGAAAAAAGCGGTTATTGTCAGTGGTTATTTTAATCCCGTTCACAAGGGGCATCTCGAATATTTTCACAATTCAAAAACACATGGCGACGCCTTGTTTGTGATTGTGAATTCAGATTACCAACGGGAATTAAAGGGGTCAAAATCTTTTCAAGACGAAAACGAACGCATGCTTATTGTTTCAAATTTTCGTGTGGTTGACAAGGCTGTTTTGTCTGTTGATCAAGACAGAACTGTTTGTGAAACCTTGACGAAAATACACGCTGAGTTTGGCAATGAATACCAATTGGCATTTGCCAATGGCGGCGATCAAAACAACGACACCATCCCAGAGCGTGCTGTTTGTGAAGAACTGGGCATTACACTTATTGACGCACTAGGCGACAAAATTCAATCCTCGTCTTGGCTGCTCAAAAAGCAACAGTAAATTACTTATAAAACAGTAAAAGGCACTGATGCTCTTGTGTTTTCCCAGCCCAAATGCAACGTAGGCGTGTCATCTCCTGAAAACACCATTGAAAAGGCTTCTAAAGTTTCGTTCACTGTTGTGGTTAAAACTTCATAACGCAACAAATCTTTCGCTTTATCGTAGGAGTATGATCCCCAAAGATTGCTGGCCTTATTGATAACAAAAGTCATCTTTCCCGTTTCAAAAATGGTAAAAATACTGTAGGTACCAGCGGGAATTTCGGTTCCGTCAATTGCAATAGGCTTAAACACACGGAGCTCTGTGGCTTCGTTAGCGCCCGTTCGCCAAATTTTTCCAAACGAGACGATGTCTGCAAAGGCCCTTCCCTTGAGTTGTGGTCTGCTATATGTAATTGTTGCAACTTTTTCCGAAATACGATAGCTCGCAGGAAAAGATGCCTTATCCATAGGGCTTTTGTCAAGTCCTCTAAAATTTTGTGCTTGCGTAAATGTCAGCGTAAAAAGTAGTAGGGTAAACAGTAGTTTTTTCATGATATAGGTATTTTAATGCGCAGTCAAGATACTGCTTTTGTGATGAAATAAAAACAAAATAGAACGTTTCAACTTCTAATTACGTGACTTTAACATAGACACTAAGTCTCTTTGTTATTACTTGATATACTCCTCAATCACGTATGCTGCGAGGGTAAATACGACACAAATTGCTATACTCCCCCAAAAAATACCACCTACTCCCATAAAGTATGTTTTAAATTATGATTTATAAATATAAATAAATATTAGGGATAATGCTTCTTAAGGACAAGCGCCTTTAGTGAAATCGGTTACACCGCCATTGAAAGTTGCCACGCAGCTATTGGCATAAGTTTGCCCATCACATCCACACACAGGGACGTACTCTTTTGTACATGCAATTTCTTTAAGTAAGTTGTTGGGGTCAATGCAGCTACTTTGCGCCGTTCCTCTTACATAATAATATGAAACTTCATCGTCGGCAATTTCTGGCACATCAATGTAATGAAGCTCAAGGACATCATTGGTAATGGCAAAGCGGTACTTTCGTTTGTTGGAGTGCAATGTTAGGGTGTCTTGACTTATCAAATAGGACTCCAATTTGTTGATGGAGGAAATTCCAACGGCAATGTCTGCTACCCCTTTGCTTATCAAAAGCTGGCCTTCTAAAAACCAAAGTTGATTGGACGTAAAATCATACTTCTCAAAACTGCAAAAACACTGGACTTTTTGAAGAACCCAATGCCCTTCAAGCATATCCTCTTGAGGAAGGGGTGTTTTCTCACAATTAAAAACAAACAAAAAAAAACTGAAGATTACATATTTCATTTAATTAAGATAAAAGCTTATTACACGAATGTTCTGCAAAGTGCGTGCCTAGTCTTCAAAACCTATTTCCCAACTCCCGTAAATAAGGTTGGGGATAAGGATGAATTTTTCGCCAAACAAAGAACGGATGTTGTTTAGCCGATCTATTCTCACATCATTGGGTTGCTTGTAAAAGCGCGCATCAAAATCGGCGAGGTTATCGCCTACCAACAGCACGACATTGAAATTGGAAAGTTGCTTTCTTCTAGCCGCTTTATTACCGTCTTCATCTCTGAGCAACATGATGGTGTCATCATTAAAAGGAAAGCCCGCGCTTATAAGATTAGCTTTTGTTGGGGCATAATTTTCAACCCTTCTGTTGGAGAGGTAAATGATTTCAACGTCAAGGGAGTCGGCATAATTGTAAAATTCTAGCGCACCGGGAATGGGCACTGCCGTTTTTTTGTTCACCCATGCTGCCCAAGTTTTTTGGGTAAAAGAGGTATTCTTTTCTATCAGCATTTCATTGTAAGGGCGGTTACTCAGTACGGTCTCGTCTATATCGGCAATGATAGCTAAAGGCTTTTCGCTTTTTGTGACAAGCGCTTGATCTACTTTCATTTTGGCAAGGTTATAGGCTTGTATGCAAAGGGCATGGTATTCGGCCGCATTTTTCTGCCAATACATGGAGTGGTCTTTTGGGGAGTTCTTAGACGAGCAACCGATTATAAATCCCGTTAGTATTAGAAGTAAAAGAGGATTGTTCTTGCGTTTCATTCCGCGGGAATTAGATTAATCACGATTATAGTTATTGTACAGGTAAAGCGGTAAGGCCAATGAAAAGCCCACTATAAATAGCGAAATAAAGTATTTAAGAAACTGCTTTAAGCTGATGTACTTAACGTTTAACTTATAGATTATAAAAATCAAAAAAGTGGTAGCGGCTACGGTTAGATCGGCATTTAGAATTTTCATGCCGTAGTTTAAGTTAATCTGCTCAAAGAAAAGCGCTGTAGACCATTCCCAGTTATTGGCTTCAATAAATTTATATATGTTGTAGTATGGCAAGACCACACCCAATACACAAAGCAATGCAAATAGTTTTTTCATTTGATATTTAACATTCTTTTGAATGTTCTAAGTTCACATAAATAAAAGTTGCGTAATCGAATATAAAAAGGCTCCATTTTAGATTAATTGCCTCGCCCCGTTTTTCTAACACCCGAAGCTTTAGGCTTGTTATTTTTATTAGACATTTTTTGTTTAACCTCCTTTTTTTCAGAAATTCTTTTATTTAAACTGTTGCCAAAAAACTTACTAGACATATTTTTATTTTGGCACTAATTTAAGGAATTAAAGAAGCATATAAAAGTAGCAATTTGATATTTACTGCTCATATTTTTCCATGTCCAAAAGAGCTGTTCCTCAAGTTTACATTATTTATTAAACTAAAGTTTTCCATTTAATTTTTTTGTTTAATAAATGAATTAATCCACCCCTTTCCATGAGATAAACCTTTAATTTTTTTGAAATATCCAATAGTTTCTTTTACAGACTTTGTATATTTGTTTATAACATGTTAATAAATGCATGCACCCAAAGCTATTGAATTAGTGCGAAAACTAATTTATTTCTTGGCAATACTTTTATCGGTATTTGGCGTTAGTAGTTATACTCATGCCCAAAACGATCCGCCTGAAATCTTTTTAGCTGGCCCTGCAGATATTTCAATTGATCAAGGCCAAACTTATACAGAACCTGGTTATAATGCTTTTGACTTTAATGGGGTTGATATATCTAATAGTGTTATTGTTTTTTACGAATGGGGAAATGTGGGTGACCCTATTAATGTCCCAGGAATATATGCCATTACTTATGATGTTTCTGATGCTAATGGCGCTGCTCAACAAAAAACAAGAACATTAACTGTTAAAGACACCGAGGCTCCAATAATTACTGTTAATCCACCCAATCCAGATACTGTAAGCCAAGGATCTGTTTATAGCGATCCTGGGGCTACAGCAACAGATAATGGTAATAGTATAGGACCAGTATTAGCTTCCTCAACAAATTTGGATACAACTAACGCAGGTTCAGCTACAATAACATACACTATTGAAGATGCCGAAGGAAATTTTGCTACTGCCACTAGAACTGTAAATATTTTAGACACAACCCCACCAGAAATTACGTTACTCGGTGCTAATCCACTGGAAATCAATCAAGGGACCACTTACATTGATCCAAACCCAGCTGCAACCGCATTCGATAACTTTAATGGTAATATTTCTGATCAGGTTCAATCTACAGGCTCTACAAATATTAATGAAAATATTCCTGGTACATATTCAGTAATCTACACTGTTGATGATGCTGCTGGAAATCAGGGTTCTGCAATTAGAACAGTAATTGTGCTTGACACCGAGGCTCCAATAATTACTGTTAATCCACCCAATCCAGCTACTGTAAACCAAGGAGCTGTTTACAACGATCCTGGGGCTACAGCAACAGATAATGGTAATAGTATAGGACCAGTAGTAGCTTCCCCAACAAATTTGGATACATCTAACGCAGGTCCAGCTACAATAACATACACTATAGAAGATGCCGAAGGAAATTTTGCTACTGCCACTCGAACAGTAAATGTTTTAGATACAACCCTACCAGAAATTACGTTACTCGGTGCTAATCCACTAGAAATCAATCAAGGAGTAACGTTTATTGATCCAGGGTTTAACGCTCGTGATAACGTTGATGGTGACATGACTGGTGATGTTATTGTTTCTGGAAATGTAAATACAGCCATTCCTAATACTTACACGCGCACGTACACGGTTACAGATTCATCTTCAAATTCATTTACAATTACACGTCAAGTAATTGTTAATGACACCGAACGACCAGTAATTCGAATTGATGGAGATAACCCTTTTAATATTTCTCAAAATCAGGCTTTTAATGACCCTGGAGTAACGGTTACTGACAATGTTGATGATGAAACTCAAATTTTAACATCTTCTACTGGGACAGTTGACATCACTACACCTGGTCAGTATAATATTACATATCAAGCTACTGATACATCTGGCAATGATGCGATTCCCAAAACAAGAGCAGTTGTTGTTTCCGATTCCGAAAATCCAGTAATAAGATTACTAGGTACTAACCCGATAACTATTGATCAAGGAACTACTTATGATGAACCTGGCGCAGAAGCCTTTGATAACCAAGATGGAACCCGACAAGTAACAATCTCAGGTGATATTGTTGACATCAATACTCCTAGTAATTACATTATTGAATATTCAGCAGAAGATACTGCTGGCAATAGTGTCACTGTAACAAGAACAGTTATTGTACTTGACACAGAGGCTCCAATAATTACTGTTAATCCACCCAATCCAGCTACTGTAAACCAAGGAGCTGTTTACAACGATCCTGGGGCTACAGCAACAGATAATGGTAATAGTATAGGACCAGTAGTAGCTTCCCCAACAAATTTGGATACAACTAACGCAGGTTCAGCTACAATAACATACACTATTGAAGATGCCGAAGGAAATTCTGCTATTGCCACAAGAACTGTAAATATTTTAGACACAACCCCACCAGAAATTACGTTACTCGGTGCTAATCCACTGACAATCAATCAAGGGACTAATACTTATAATGAACCAGGCGCAATAGTAATTGATAATGTGGATGGTAATAGTATAAATGCTGTAATATCAGGAAACGTTGACACTTCAATTCCTGATACTTACACAATATATTATGATGCTTTAGACACTGCAGGTAACATAGCAAATCAAGTAACTAGAACAGTAACTGTTAAGGACACCGAGGCTCCAATAATTACTGTTAATCCACCCAATCCAGCTACTGTAAACCAAGGAGCTGTTTACAACGATCCTGGGGCTACAGCAACAGATAATGGTAATAGTATAGGACCAGTAGTAGCTTCCCCAACAAATTTGGATACAACTAACGCAGGTTCAGCTACAATAACATACACTATTGAAGATGCCGAAGGAAATTCTGCTATTGCCACAAGAACTGTAAATATTTTAGACACAACCCCACCAGAAATTACGTTACTCGGTGCTAATCCACTGACAATCAATCAAGGGACTAATACTTATAATGAACCAGGCGCAATAGTAACTGATAATGTGGATGGTAATAGTATAAATGCTGTAATATCAGGAAACGTTGACACTTCAATTCCTGATACTTACACAATATATTATGATGCTTTAGACACTGCAGGTAACATAGCAAATCAAGTAACTAGAACAGTAACTGTTAAGGACACCGAGGCTCCAATAATTACTGTTAATCCACCCAATCCAGATACTGTAGACCAAGGAGCTGTTTACAACGATCCTGGGGCTACAGCAACAGATAATGGTAATAGTATAGGACCAGTAGTAGCTTCCCCAACAAATTTGGATACAACTAACGCAGGTTCAGCTACAATAACATACACTATTGAAGATGCCGAAGGAAATTCTGCTATTGCCACAAGAACTGTAAATATTTTAGATAAAACCCCGCCAGTAATTACTGTGACCACACCCAATCCACAAAATTCCGCATTGGGATCTAATTATGTTGACCCTGGAGTTTCTGCTATTGACAATATTGATGGTGTAATTAATCCAAACTCTATTAACAAAGATTATACAGATATTGATATAGATGCTATTGGAACGTATACTGTAAACTACAGTGTTTTAGATTCTTCTGGAAATCAAGGTTTTAACACTAGGACTGTAAATGTTGTTGATCAAACTCCTCCAGTACTTAGCTTAAAGGGTAACAATCCAGAGTTTATCAATCAAAATGAACCGTATAATGACCCTGGTGTTAATGTTACTGATAATGTTGACGAAACTGAAACAATTACTCCAGTATGATCAAGGTAATTTAAATATTGCGATTGCTGGGACATACACAATCACTTGGTCAGCAACTGATGCTGCAGGAAACACCACCTCTATATCTAGAGGCGTTGTAGTTCGGGACATTACCCCCCCAGTAATTACGATTCTTGAAGACAACCCATTTTTAATTAATCAAAATGAAACATATTTTGACCCTGGCGCAACAGCCACAGATAACGTAGATAATGATTTAACAGCACAACTAACTAATGATGCAAGTGATATTTCTACATTAATCCCTGGATCTTTTAAAGTAACCTATACAGTTACAGACTCATCTGGGAATACTGGAACTAACGTACGTGACGTAGTAGTTCGCGACTCTGAAGCGCCTGTGATTAATCTAAGTGGAGATAATCCATTCAATTTGACTCAAGGAGATATTTACAATGAGCCAGGTTATAATGCTACTGACAATGTAGACGATGATGCATTAATACAAGCAAATGTTACAAGTGATAAGGACTCAGTGTTAAATGTTAATAACCCTGGCTCTTACACGATTACGTATACGGTTCAAGATGAAGCAGGTAACGTGGGTACAGCACAAAGAGTTGTAATAGTTAATGCACTTCCTGGAACACCAACAACTATAGCGGGACCTACCCAAACAATTTTTCAAGGGACTGAAAATGTACAATTTTCTGTTGCTCAAGTTTCTGATGCAACATCGTATGAATGGAGCTTCCCATCTGGAGTAGATATAGTTAGTGGTGCTGGCACCAATGAAGTCATAGTAAATATTTCCAAAACAGCCGTAAGTGGTGATGTTACAGTATTTGCAAGGAATTCATTTGGAGATGGGGATCCTAGTCCTACTTTCGCTTTTGTTATTGAGCCAATTCCACTAGCTGATACAGGAATTGACCGTGCTATATGTTTAAATGAGACAACTGTTTTAGGTGGAGATGATTCTGACCCTCTGGCAACTTCATATGCTTGGACATCTGTGCCAGAAGACACAAATATTTCTGATCGTACCGTTTGGAACCCAACTGTGCAACCTTCACAAACTACAATTTACACGCTTACTGTAACATATGATAATGGAGCTACTAACTCAAACGAAGTCGAAATTACAGTTAATCCATTGCCAACTGTTGAGGTAATTAATGATACCACTGTTTGTGAAAATGAGACTATTTCAATTGGTGGAAGTGGGAACCCAGCATTTGAGTACAGTTGGACTTCTGTACCAGCAGGGTTTACCAGTAGTGTAGCCGATCCAACTCTTTTCCAAGCGGACTTAACTACAACACGAGAGTACTTTTTAACTGTTACCAATCCAGCAACAGGCTGTACAAATACTGATTCTGTTATAATTACAGTGGAGCAGCTACCTGTTATTTCAGCAGGCCCGGCTAATGATACCATTTGTGAGACACAAACTACTTACCCCCTTGATCAGGCAACTAGCTCAATTCCAAATAATGCTGATGTTAATTATAGGTGGTATACGGCCAATGGAAATCCAAATCAGTTTAGTGCCTCAAACATTTTAAATCCAAATTTTACACCAAGTACTGACGATATAACTAATGGTTCTGTTGTATTGTTTTTAGAGGCTACGTCTGTTAACTTTTGCTCAGCTACTTCTGTTACTTCTCAAATTGAATTATTCATTGAGCCTTCACCTATTGCTACAATTGCACCGGTTGATAGCCCAATTTGCGGCGATGATACATTGGAAATCACATCAACAACAGCGAATGGAACAATTTTATGGACACCTTTGACTCCAAATGCTGGATTGCTTTCAGCATATAATATTCCAAACCCTACTTATACACCATCTGAGACGGATATAGCAAATGGGGAGGTAACATTTAAACTTGAAGTATTATCAAATAATTCATGTGGCACTACAGCAGTGGATGAAATAACAATTTTTATCACTCAGCCCCATTCAGTTTCAATTCCAACACCACTTGAAATATGTGAAAACGAAAGAATCACTTTGAATGCTAATGCATCCAATTACTCAACTATTCGATGGGAGACTTTAGGTGATGGGGTTTTCAACCCTACTAACGGCGTGGGTAATCTATCCCCTGAATATATACCAGGCACTCAGGATATAGCAAATGGTTTTGTAAATGTTAAAGTTATTGTAACTGGTAATCAGGCATGTGGAACTGAAAAAGAGGCTGATTCAAGAATTAATATTAATAAAAATGCTGAGGTTAATGCTGGACCCGATGGAATTTTGTGTGAAGGGGTAAACCAACTCGCTAATATATCAGCTTCAAATTTTGAATCTATACTTTGGACTTCATCTGGTGATGGAATATTTAATAATAACACTTCATCTACACCTTCCTACACTCCTGGAGAAGATGACCTAACTAATGGTGAGGTCACTCTTACAATTACGGCACAGCCATTAAATTCTTGTCAGGGTCCTGCTACTGACGATGTTGTTTTCGATGTTCATAGAGCACCTGTAGCAAATGCAGGACCTGATCAAACAATTTGTGAAGGAGAATCTGTTACCCTTGGGGCTGCAACTTCTTTATATGAGAAATCCATTGTGTGGACTCATAATGGATCAGGGTCATTTAATGACCAAACTGTTCCGAATCCTATTTATATACCAAGTCAGCAAGACATTAATAATGGAGTTGTTAGACTTACTTTGACCACACAGGGTAGAGGTGTTTGTGCCGATGATTCTGATTTTATGCTTGTTAATATTGTTAAAAAACCTATTGTTGACACAGGTCCAGATCAAACAATATGTCAGGGGGAGACAATTCAAATTATTGATGCAACAGCTGAGCATTATTCAAGTATTCTTTGGGATATAGCTGGTGAAAGCGGAGAGCTTTTAAATGATGACACTTTAAATCCCACTTACGAATCATCAGAAACTGAGACCGGTTAACTAATTCTTACGATGACAGTTTATCCACTCACATCAAATGGTGTTGATGCGTGTGGTGCAGCCATTACAAAGACAATGAAAATTATAGTTCAGCCTAAGCCCACTGCAAGTTTAGGTCCAGACGTCGTAAGATGTGAAGGGGACCCTTTGGTTTTTACCCCTGATATGGTTTCAGCAACAAATTATAGTAATTTTAGTTGGACTTCAAGTGGTGGTTCAGGCGGACAATTTATCGACGATGACACACTAACACCAACTTATGTCCCGGGCCTCGGAGACATTGCTGTTGGAGCTGTGACACTTAGATTAACTGTAAATCCTCAGGGTGAGTGTCAATTACCTGTTTCTGCTGAGATGATTTTGACCATCACGAAAAATCCCCAGGTTGATGCTGGAGCTGATTTAGATTTATGTGAGAATTCTGGCCCAATTGTTATAGATGACGCTATAGTTTCTCACTATGACACTCTACTTTGGACTTCATCTGGAGATGATGGAACTTTAACAAATGAAGATTTAATCGAGCCAACATATACCCCCTCCGCTGAAGATATTGCAATGGGTCAAGTTACATTAACTCTCACAGGCTCAAGAGCTGCCGATAATTGTGGAAGTCAAGCTATTGATGTTAAGGTAATTAATTTTATTGACCGACCTACTGCAAGTGCTGGCCCACCTGCTACAATTTGTGCTGCAGACACGTATTATTTAGCTGATGCTACTGCTGATAATTATTCATCGTTTGTATGGACATCGTCTGGAGATGGTACATTCGGGAGTTCTGCAGTAGGGGCTTCAAATAATCAAATTCTAAAACCAGTTTACAGGCCTGGTCCAAACGATATAGCTAATGGGGGTGTAGTTACCCTAACCCTAACTGCAAATGCGAATGACCCTTGTCAAACAAAAGCAATTAGCCCTATGGAGTTAACTCTAGATCCAACACCAACTGTTGATGTGGGTCCTAATGCAACAGTATGCGAAGGCAGTGATTACACCATTAATAGTGTTAATGCAACAAATGCATCTGCTTATTCCTGGAACATAAATGGTGGAGATGGTACTTTAAGCAACTTTAATATTATAGATCCTGTTTATTCGCCTGGTCCTAATGATATTGCAAACGGCGCAACCATTACGCTAACGCTTGTAGTAACAAGCAATAACTCATGTGCTGCAACTGTTGAGGATTCATTTGATCTGACAGTAGTCAAGCAACCTATTGTTGATGCAGGACCTGATCAGTTAGCTATTTGTGAAGATGGAATCCAAATTGATTCTGCTGGTGCCACAACGAATTTTCAAAGTATTCTTTGGACTTCTTCTGGATCAAACGGTACTTTAAACAATCCAACTTCATTAACTCCAACTTATATTCCAAGTGCTGCTGATATTGATGCAGGAACTGTAACCCTAACCTTAGAGGCTTTCCCCAATGGTCCTTGTGCAGGAAACTTTACAGACTCTATTATTATAAACATTGATAAAGCACCTATAGTTGAAGCTGGTAATAACGGTACCATTTGTGCTGGTGAAGACTTCACAGTTACCGGAGCAGATATAGAGAACAGCAATAATGCTTATGCTTGGTCATCAGCTGGCGGAGGATTATTTTTTAACGATGATACCCTAACACCAACCTATTCTCCTTCATCTGCAGAAAAAATTGCAGGAGAGGCTGTAATTCGATTAACAGTACAAGCAGACGGCGCGTGTTCGGACGAGGTTTTTGATGAACTTACCATATCAATTACGCCCCTTACAGTAGTGAGTGCAGGCAGTAACGCAACCATATGTGAAGGCGAAACGTACACCACTGTAGGTGCGTCTGTCATCAATGGAACGAATCTCATGTGGACCTCAGCATCGGAGGAGTCCGATAATACCCTCCCTCCTGGCTTTGCAAACCCTAACATTGCAGTAACTACATATACTCCAAACACTACCGACATTACCAATGGATTTGCTGAACTTACGCTCACAGCAGATCAGCTAGCACCTTGTACAGGAACCGTTTCTGAAACGATACGTATAAATATTTCTCGTACTGCAACGGTTACGTTAACAAGTACAAGTGCTGAAATTTGTGTCACAGATACCATACACATTTCCAGCGGGATTGGTAACAACCGAAAATGCAGTTGAAATTGACCCTGTTACTTGGGAAACATCAGGTACAGGAACTTTTGATGATCCTAACTCGCCAACGGCAAAATACACCCCTACTAATGCGGATATAGACCTTGGTCAAGTAATTCTAACAGTCAGTGCAAATGCTGAAGCACCATGTACTAACCCAACAGACTCAAAACAATTCACGCTTTCTTTCAAAGCCGAACCGGTTATTGATTTAAGCCTATCTCCAACTACTGTATGTATGGGAGATGACGTAATTTTAGATGCCCAGATCACAGATTTTACAACTGTAGCATGGAGTATTGTTAGCGGTGGGGGTACTTTACAAATTCCAAACACGGACCCGCCGCTTAAACCAACATATAGACCTGATGGTTCAAGCGATACCGTTATTATTGAAATTATTGCACAGCCTGAATCTCCATGTTCACAAGAGGTTTCGGAGCAACTTACGATTAGTGTAACACAACTTCCTGAAATATTAACTTTCCCAACAGGACCTGTAGAGAGTTGTGCGCTTACTCCATATGTAATTAGTGGCGTGACTACCAATGGGGAAGAAGACCGTGTTGTATGGTCTAGTTCAGGAACGGGAACATTTAATTTAATCAACCCTTTAAACCCGACTTATACACCTAGTCAAGCGGATTTGGATAATTTTAATGGATCAGTAACGTTAACAATGACAGCTGAAGCCAAAGATCCATGTGGCGTAAACGAAGATGTTTCACAAGACCTTATTTTAAACCTAAAGCAGATCCCAGTAATCGATGCAGGAGCAGAAGGTACGGTTTGTGAAGGAAGTGATTATACCGTTTCCGACGCAACCCAAACAGGAGCTTCACTTCCAACAACAGCATCCATTTCTTGGTCAAGTAACACCAATAGTGGAACTTTTATTAATGGCAATACCATAAACCCAACTTATTCGCCAGGTCCTTTAGATATTCAAAATGGAGAGTTTACTCTTACACTCACAGTTCAAGGTGAATCACCATGTGGGGATGTAACAGACTCTAAACGGGTTGTAATTATTAAGAACCCAGTAGTTGAATTAAATAATACTGCAACAACGTGTGCGAACGAATCCTATACTATTGTCCCGGTTGATCTTTCTAATTATGCATCTTTAGAGTGGACATCTCCAGGAGACGGCTCTTTTGATAGTCGATTTATTGAACAGCCAACATATACCCCTGGAACTTCGGATATTGAAAATGGAGTTGTTTTAACACTAACTGCTCTACCTATTGATCCATGTGCAAATGTAAATGAGGCATCAGACCAAATTACACTAAGCTTTACTAAAGTACCAGTTGTCGAAGCTGGACCGGACGTTACTGTTTGTGAAGACGCATCGTACACATTTGCTACTAACCAGGCTCAAGCATCTGAATACAGTTCAATTCAGTGGACTGGTGGCACGGGTACTTGGACAAGTTCCAATACGATTACACCAACATATGAGCCATCTGCAGCCGAAATAATTTCAGGTGAAGTAACCTTAACACTAACCGCTCAAGGAAATGGGGGTTGTGATCCCGTTTCGGATACCATGACCTTGTTTATTACTAAGAAACCAGTACTTACAATAGGAAGTAATTTTGAAATTTGTGTTGGGGAGTCTTTGGCTATTAGTGATGTAAGTGGCGTTAATGCAGCAAGCTATTTGTGGACTGATCCTTCCGGAGGAAGTTTAAGGTTTGACGATCCAACGAGTCTTCAGGCAGTTTACACACCCGGGGTTGGGGTAACTGGACCTGTTGAATTAACTTTAACCGCTACGCCTAACTCACCTTGTGCAGATGACGTGGTGGCCATTAAAACAATCACCATTATTGAACCGCCGGTTGTTGATGCTGGAGCTAATTTTAGCTTCTGTGAAGAAAGCAATCAATTTACCATCAGTGATGCTTCAATTAATGGAGCCTACACTGGAATTTCTTGGACGACTAATGGATCTGGTGGCACATTAACCGACAGTGATAAGCTAACACCAACATATCAACCAAGTGCTCAAGATTACATAAATGGATCGGTACTGCTTACAATGGAGGTGTCAGGAAACGGCACTTGTCCCGTGGAGCCAGATTCCGTTTTAGTAACACTCATACCTAACCCTACAGCAACTATTCCTGCTTCAAATGCTTCAATTTGCCAAGGGGAAACCTATACGATATCTGGTGCTCAAGTAACAAATGAAGATTCGTATTATTGGACAACCACAGGTGGAACATTAACTCCGCTAACAGGATCACTGTCCCCTGTATTTACACCAGATGCTGGACAAACTGGGCAGGTAACGCTTACGCTGCACACCAACGGTCAGGCTCCTTGTAATGGAACAGCTGAAGACAGTATTGTTATTACTGTCAACCAAGCCCCAGAAGCTACAATTGATCCATTGGTGGATATTTGTGAAAATGAAACCATTACCTTAAATGGAACAGTACAATTCAACGACGGCTATCTATGGGAAACCAGCGGGTCGGGATCATTTACCGGGACCAATTCAGAAACTCCGAACTATACACCTTCGGCTGCTGATGTGGCTTTGGGATCTGTTCAGTTTACATTGACAGCCTTTGCAAACGGCACATGTGATGATGATGTTGTTACGCAAACGCTTACAATTGGCTCTCAAGCAGTTGTTGA
The DNA here is from genome assembly GCA_038143535.1 of Bacteroidota bacterium. Taxonomy (GTDB): domain Bacteria; phylum Bacteroidota; class Bacteroidia; order Flavobacteriales; family Flavobacteriaceae; genus UBA7446. The sequence goes on along the minus strand of JAYQMD010000001.1, from coordinate 1,567,296 downwards.
AGCAGGCCCAAATGCAACTACTTACGAAATTACGATATGTGAAGGGGAAAGTTACAATCTAAATGGCGCAACGTATTCAGCTGGTGCAAACCCAGTTTGGACCGTTGTTTCTGGTTCACCCGGAACCATTGATAATCCGAATGTTCTTAATCCAACGTTTACACCAACTGCTGATGATATTTTAAATGGCTCTGTAACCTTGCGTCTTTCTGTAGATTCTTTAGATCCGTGTAGCAATGTCATTTCAGATGATATAACCATTAATATCACGAGTTTACCTCTTGTCGATGCCGGGATAGATGCAACTATTTGTGCTGGGACCTATACTCATAATGGAGCTTCAGTTTCCAATGCGAATGCGTATGAGTGGACGGTGCAATCTGGAAATGGAACCATTGACCCTGCTACTAAAAATTCAATTTCACCAGTATATATTACCGACCCTCTTGATAATAACAATACTGTTACCCTTCGCTTAACAGCCACACCAATCAACCCTTGTACAAATACCACACCTGGTGATGATACATTATTTGATGATGTTGAGTTTACAGTAACACCAGCACCAGTCGTGGAAGCTGGATCTAGTGCCACGATCTGCGCTGGAGATACGTATACCTTTGCTAATGGAGCATCAAGTGAAAATACATCGTCTATCAATTGGACTTGGGATGGCACAGGAACACTTGCTAGTGTTAACTCACTTAATCCAACTTATACACCAAGCCCTGGTGAAGTGGGCACTATAACCTTTACTTTAATTGGAACCGGTAATGGTCCTTGTACTTCCTCAGTTACGGATACCTTTACCCTAAATATTACCCCTGAGGCGACGGTTGATGCAGGTCCTGATGCGACCATTTGTGAAGCTACATATCAGCTTAGCGGAAGTTTTACCAACGGAAGAAATCAAAAATGGACTTCAAGCGGTAACGGTAATTTCCCAAGTGGAGATACGAGCTTAACCGCTATATATGACCCCTCTCCAGATGACTTTGCTCAAGGCTTTGTTGATTTAACACTCACTGTAGATAAATTATCTCCATGTGAAGGCACTGTAAGTGACATCGTACGACTTACCTTAAATGAAAAGCCTGTAATAAATGTTGGAACAACAACACCCTCTATTTGTGAGGGTGAAACCTATTCATTTGCTGGCGCTACAGTAACTAATCAAACTTCTGTGCTATGGTCTACTGATGGTGATGGTACTTTTGATACATCAAACACAGATGTGAACGCTACTTACATTCCTGGCAATAATGATAGAATAGTGGGCAATGTTAGACTAGTGCTTAAGGCTTTAAATAACCAGGGTTGTACAGATGTTGAAGAGGAAATTATTCTTACAATTAATTCAGCACCTCAAATTTCTCTTAGCGCAAATAACATATCCGCATGTTCATCAGACACTCAAGTACAACTTTCTGGTAATACTATAACAGACAATGGTTTAATCATCTGGAGTTCCAGTGGTACTGGAGATTTTGTAAATGATGCTGTTCAAAACCCAATTTATGAGCCTACTGTTGAGGACAAAGCTAACGGACAGGTAATACTATCAGTTGAAGCTCAACCATCAAATAATTGTTCACAATCTGCCTTTGATACTGTTACCATTACTTTTGTTGACGGTGTGGTTGTTGAGGCTGGTCAAAGTGAAACTATTTGTGAGGGCGAAAACTACCAAATTTTAGGAGCTAGTGTAACCAATCAAAGTTCATTTAGTTGGAGTACATCAGGAGACGGAAGCTTTATTGGCGCTGATACCGTAAGCCCAGAGTATATTCCTGGAACAAATGATATAAGTACAGGATCGGTTATTTTAACATTAACGGCAAACGGAATATCGGGTTGTTCAGCTTCTGATAGCGATACCCTTTTGTTAAATATTAATCAAAATGCTTTTGCTGATACAGGAATAACCGCTACTGAAATTTGTGCAAGTGATAATCTTAATTTGACTGGTATTGCAGAGAATTATTCATCCATCGAATGGTTTACGGATGGTGATGGTAGATTTAGTAACGAATTAAACTTAACAACGGTATACAGCCCTGGGCCAAATGATCTTGCAAATGGCGGAGCAGTGTTAACATTGGTTGCATATGCCCAAAGCCCTTGTACTACAAACACTAGCAGTGCTGTTAATTTGTCTATTGTTCCCACGCTAGATGTAAGTGCTGGGGATGACGATTCTATTTGCCAAGGAAGTCCTTACTCACTTTCAGGTGCAAGTATTACAAATTCTCAAACAAATACGGCAGCATCCAACACAGATTATCAAAATATACTGTGGACAACTACCGGAACAGGTTCATTTAGTAGTTCAAATAGTTTAAATCCAACGTACAGCCCAAGTCAAAATGATTATCAAATAGGAAGTGTTACCCTAATTATGGAGGTAACCCCTTCTAATGCTTGTGATGCAGGTACAACTTTAGATGCGTCAATGACGCTTACCTTTAATGGAGTTATTTCTGGGACTGGAATTATTGAGGGTCTTCCTACGTTATGCGAGGGTACTGGTCCTTACAACTATCAAGTTACAGGGCTTACCGGAGTAACAGATTATACTTGGCAGGTTAATAGCCCGCTAGCAACAATAACAACTCTAGCAAATACCGCCCAGGTTAGTTTAGAATTCGATGCCGCAGGAACTTATATTTTATCAGCCACCCCAAGTAATGATTGTGGTTTGGGAACTTCAATTACGAAAACCGTTACTGTAAATCCAGATGGAGTTATTACTCATGATACAGCTCAGGGTGCTTTAGATCAGCCACTATGCGAAGGGGAAGCGATAGAAACAATTTCCTTTAGTTTATCTGGCGGCGCTACTGGTGCCACGATTTTATGGGATGTAGTACCATCGGGTATCAATTTTGATCCAGTTGCGTTGACAATTAGTGGTACGCCTACGGATGATGTTACTTCGGTAGCCACGTATACATATACGGTTACCACTACGGGTAGCGGATGTGAACCAGATGATATATCGGGTGTAATTACGGTGAATCCATTAGATGAACTTGAACTTACAACGACATCAAATAATACTGCGGTAGAATGTTCGGCTACGGCAATTACTCCAATTCAATACACTTTAGGTGGTGGAGCAACTGGAGCAACGATTTCATGGGATGTAGATCCAGTAAGCATCACATTTGATTCAGCTACAACTACTATTTCCGGAACTGCGCCAACAGTTACAACCACGACAACCTATACGTACACACTAATAAGTACAGGTGGATCTTGTCCTGATACAGCAACAGGAACCATAACGGTAAACCCAGATGGAGTTATTACTCATGATACAGCTCAGGGTGCTTTAGACCAGACACTATGCGAAGGGGAAGCGATAGAAACAATTTCCTTTAGTTTATCTGGCGGCGCTACTGGTGCCACGATTTTATGGGATGTAGTACCATCGGGTATCAATTTTGATCCAGTTGCGTTGACAATTAGTGGTACGCCTACGGATGATGTTACTTCGGTAGCCACGTATACATATACGGTTACCACTACGGGTAGCGGATGTGAACCAGATGATATATCGGGTGTAATTACGGTGAATCCATTAGATGAACTTGAACTTACAACGACATCAAATAATACTGCGGTAGAATGTTCGGCTACGGCAATTACTCCAATTCAATACACTTTAGGTGGTGGAGCAACTGGAGCAACGATTTCATGGGATGTAGATCCAGTAAGCATCACATTTGATTCAGCTACAACAACTATTTCCGGAACTGCGCCAACAGTTACAACCACGACAACCTATACGTACACACTAATAAGTACAGGCTGATCTTGTCCTGATACAGCAACAGGAACCATAACGGTAAATCCAGATGATGAAATTTCACTTACTTCAGCAAATTCATCACAAACCGGGCTATGTGAGGGTGAAGCAATACAGGATATCACGTATGCTCTAGCAGGGGGTGCAACAGGGGCTACAGTTTCTGGATTACCAAATGGCGTAACCTATACTGTAAATGCGGGTCTAGTTACAATTTCAGGTATACCGACAGAAAATATTTTAGGATCTTTTACTTCATTTGACTTTAATGTAGTCACAACAGGTAGTTGTAACCCACAGACTCGTAATGGTACAATAAGAATAAATTCAGATCACTCAATGTTTGCAGATCCTGGTTTAACAACTCAAGAGATATGCGAGGGTGATTCAATTACTCCTATTGACTTCACAGTTTCCAATGGTGCTACGTCAGCTATTTTAGTAGGTGCTCCTGATGGCATAGTAATTACACCAGAGGGTGGCAATGTATTTAGAGTCAGCGGATCAGTTAATGAGAACATAGGAACGAGTAGTATTTACAATTTCAGTGTAACTACTCAGGGTAATGGCTGTACAGCGGCACCAATACCAGTATCAATTGAGGTTAATCCTGACCAGGAGCTGAACTTAACTTCATCAAACGCGGTTCAAGAGATTTGTGAAGGTGAATCAATACAGGACATCACGTATGCTTTAGCAGGGGGTGCAACTGGAGTTACTATTACTGGATTACCAAATGGCGTAACCCATACTGTAAATGCAGGTCTAGTTACAATTTCAGGGACACCGTCAGATGATGTTGATGGTACTACATTGCCGTTTACTTATACAGTTACTTCAACAGGTTCATGTGATCCTGCACTGTCACTACAAGGTACAATAACAGTTAAGCCAGGCCATGACATGTCATACACTGGCGGTAGTTTAACTCAAGAGATATGCGAGGGTGATTCAATTACTCCTATTGACTTCACAGTTTCCAATGGTGCTACGTCAGCTATTTTAGTAGGTGCTCCTGATGGCATAGTAATTACACCAGAGGGTGGCAATGTATTTAGAGTCAGCGGATCAGTTAATGAGAACATAGGAACGAGTAGTATTTACAATTTCAGTGTAACTACTCAGGGTAATGGCTGTACAGCGGCACCAATACCAGTATCAATTGAGGTTAATCCTGACCAGGAGCTGAACTTAACTTCATCAAACGCGGTTCAAGAGATTTGTGAAGGTGAATCAATACAGGACATCACGTATGCTTTAGCAGGGGGTGCAACTGGAGTTACTATTACTGGATTACCAAATGGCGTAACCCATACTGTAAATGCAGGTCTAGTTACAATTTCAGGGACACCGTCAGATGATGTTGATGGTACTACATTGCCGTTTACTTATACAGTTACTTCAACAGGTTCATGTGATCCTGCACTGTCACTACAAGGTACAATAACAGTTAAGCCAGGCCATGACATGTCATACACTGGCGGTAGTTTAACTCAAGAGATATGCGAGGGTGATTCAATTACTCCTATTGACTTCACAGTTTCCAATGGTGCTACGTCAGCTATTTTAGTAGGTGCTCCTGATGGCATAGTAATTACACCAGAGGGTGGCAATGTATTTAGAGTCAGTGGATCAGTTAATGAGAACATTACCCTAACCACAACTTATAATTTCAGTGTAACTACTCAGGGTAATGGCTGTACAGCGGCACCAATACCAGTATCAATTGAGGTTAATCCTTCAAAGGAAATTGCTTTAACTTCTAGTGCAATACAACATCACAAATTGTATGTGAAGGCGATACCATTACACCAATCACATATGCTTTACTAGGTGGTGCTACAGGTGCAGAAGTTAGTAGTTTACCCTCAGGACTTAGTTACAATGTGAACGGAGGTATTGTGACTATAGCAGGAACACTTACAGACAATATTAGCGCTATAACAACTTATTCTTACACTGTTACAGTTACTGGCGGGTGTCCAACAACTTCTCCAGTGACTCAAACAGGTACTATTGAGGTTAACCCAGATCACAAGATGACTGTGTCAGGTTTAACAACTCAAGAGATATGCGAGGGTGATTCAATTACTCCTATTGACTTCACAGTTTCCAATGGTGCTACGTCAGCTATTTTAGTAGGTGCTCCTGATGGCATAGTAATTACACCAGAGGGTGGCAATGTATTTAGAGTCAGCGGATCAGTTAATGAGAACATAGGAACGAGTAGTATTTACAATTTCAGTGTAACTACTCAGGGTAATGGCTGTACAGCGGCACCAATACCAGTATCAATTGAGGTTAATCCTGACCAGGAGCTGAACTTAACTTCATCAAACGCGGTTCAAGAGATTTGTGAAGGTGAATCAATACAGGACATCACGTATGCTTTAGCAGGGGGTGCAACTGGAGTTACTATTACTGGATTACCAAATGGCGTAACCCATACTGTAAATGCAGGTCTAGTTACAATTTCAGGGACACCGTCAGATGATGTTGATGGTACTACATTGCCGTTTACTTATACAGTTACTTCAACAGGTTCATGTGATCCTGCACTGTCACTACAAGGTACAATAACAGTTAAGCCAGGCCATGACATGTCATACACTGGCGGTAGTTTAACTCAAGAGATATGCGAGGGTGATTCAATTACTCCTATTGACTTCACAGTTTCCAATGGTGCTACGTCAGCTATTTTAGTAGGTGCTCCTGATGGCATAGTAATTACACCAGAGGGTGGCAATGTATTTAGAGTCAGTGGATCAGTTAATGAGAACATAGGAACCAGTAATTTATAATTTCAGTGTAACTACTCAGGGTAATGGCTGTACAGCGGCACCAATACCAGTATCAATTGAGGTTAATCCTTCAAAGGAAATTGAACTTTAACTTCATCAAACAACATTCAAAATTTATGTGAAGGTGAATCATTACACCAATCACATATGCTTTAGCAGGTGGTGCTAACTGGTGCAGAAGTTACTGGATTACCAAATGGACTTAACCCAATGTAAATGCAGGTATTGTTACTATTTCAGGAACACTTACAGACAATATTGATGGCTATAACAACTTATTCTTTACTTTACAGTTACTGGCAGGTTCATGTCCATCAACTTCTCCAGTCACTCAAAAGGTACAATTGAGTTAACCAGGCCATGACATGTCATACACTGGCTGGTAGTTTAACAACTCAAGAGATATGCGAGGGTGATTCAATTACTCCTATTGACTTCACAGTTTCCAATGGTGCTACGTCAGCTATTTTAGTAGGTGCTCCTGATGGCATAGTAATTACACCAGAGGGTGGCAATGTATTTAGAGTCAGTGGATCAGTTAATGAGAACATTACCCTAACCACAACTTATAATTTCAGTGTAACTACTCAGGGTAATGGCTGTACAGCGGCACCAATACCAGTATCAATTGAGGTTAATCCTTCAAAGGAAATTGCTTTAACTTCTAGTGCGAATACAACATCACAAATTGTATGTGAAGGCAATACCATTACACCAATCACGTATGCTCTAGCGGGTGGTGCTACAGGTGCAGAAGTTAGTAGTTTACCCTCAGGACTTAGTTACAATGTGAACGGAGGTATTGTGACTATAGCAGGAACACTTACAGACAATATTAGCGCTATAACAACTTATTCTTACACTGTTACAGTTACTGGCGGGTGTCCAACAACTTCTCCAGTGACTCAAACAGGTACTATTGAGGTTAACCCAGATCACAAGATGACTGTGTCAGGTTTAACAACTCAAGAGATATGCGAGGGTGATTCAATTACTCCTATTGACTTCACAGTTTCCAATGGTGCTACGTCAGCTATTTTAGTAGGTGCTCCTGATGGCATAGTAATTACACCAGAGGGTGGCAATGTATTTAGAGTCAGCGGATCAGTTAATGAGAACATAGGAACGAGTAGTATTTACAATTTCAGTGTAACTACTCAGGGTAATGGCTGTACAGCGGCACCAATACCAGTATCAATTGAGGTTAATCCTGACCAGGAGCTGAACTTAACTTCATCAAACGCGGTTCAAGAGATTTGTGAAGGTGAATCAATACAGGACATCACGTATGCTTTAGCAGGGGGTGCAACTGGAGTTACTATTACTGGATTACCAAATGGCGTAACCCATACTGTAAATGCAGGTCTAGTTACAATTTCAGGGACACCGTCAGATGATGTTGATGGTACTACATTGCCGTTTACTTATACAGTTACTTCAACAGGTTCATGTGATCCTGCACTGTCACTACAAGGTACAATAACAGTTAAGCCAGGCCATGACATGTCATACACTGGCGGTAGTTTAACTCAAGAGATATGCGAGGGTGATTCAATTACTCCTATTGACTTCACAGTTTCCAATGGTGCTACGTCAGCTATTTTAGTAGGTGCTCCTGATGGCATAGTAATTACACCAGAGGGTGGCAATGTATTTAGAGTCAGCGGATCAGTTAATGAGAACATAGGAACGAGTAGTATTTACAATTTCAGTGTAACTACTCAGGGTAATGGCTGTACAGCGGCACCAATACCAGTATCAATTGAGGTTAATCCTGACCAGGAGCTGAACTTAACTTCATCAAACGCGGTTCAAGAGATTTGTGAAGGTGAATCAATACAGGACATCACGTATGCTTTAGCAGGGGTGCAACTGGAGTTACTATTACTGGATTACCAAATGGCGTAACCCATACTGTAAATGCAGGTCTAGTTACAATTTCAGGGACACCGTCAGATGATATTAGCGCTACAACAACTTATTCTTACACTGTTACTTCAACAGGTTCATGTGATCCTGCACCGTCACTACAAGGTACAATAACAGTTAAGCCACGAGGAATAATAGCATTAACAACAACTGTTGATACTGACGGTGATGGTAATATTGATAACAATGACAATCAAAATATTTGTGAAGGATTAACTATTGATCCTATTGTATATGAATTGTCTGAAGGAGGAGATGCTTTAGTTGTGAATAATCTACCGCCAGGGCTTACACATGTTTGGAGTTCGATCAACTGGTCAACTAATAATTAGTGGAACACTTAATGGAGATTTAGCATCTAATCTAACAGGAACAACATACACATACAGTGTTGAAATTTCTGGAGGGTGCGGGAATGATGATAATTTGATTGGTTTTATTCATGTTAATGCTGATTCAGAAATTGGAATAAATACCACAGGAGATGAAAATCAAATAATCTGTGAGGGAGATGAAATTGACCCAATTGTTTTCCAAATTGGAGGTGGCGCTTCGGGAGCTGTACTTCAAGGTAAAGGTATTGATCCTGCTACTGGAAATGTCATCTTTGATAATAATTTACTTCCATCAGGTATTTCTGGATCTTATAATGCCACTACAAGAGAATTTACAATAGAGGGTGAGATAACTGAGTCTGTAATTTATGATTCATCTGATCCAGATGGCACCCAATTTAACTATAGAGTAATTACTACAGGCAATGCGTGTGCTACTACACAACGTCCAGAAGTTTATATAGATGGAACAATTTCAATTCAACCTAAGCAGAAAATTGAACTTATATCACCAACAAGTACTGATAACCAAATTGTTTGTGAAGGTGAAGCGATAGACCAAATTCAATACCAACTTTCGGAAGGCGCAGATTATTATATTGTTACACCATCGCTTCCAACTGGATTAAGCCCAAACTTCGATACCACCACTAAAGTATTTAGCATATCAGGATCCATATCTGGAATAACCACACAACAAGTTTTTAGTTATGAAATTACTACAATAGGTGATCCAAATAGCACCAATGCATGCCCTGATACAATATCAGGCTCAATAACTGTAAACCCAGATCCTGAAATTATTTTAATAAGCACATCAAATTCAGATGTTGACGTTTGTGAGGGCCAGCCGATGGATGAAATTAAATATCAATTGACCGGAGGTGCACTTGGCGCTGTTGTGTCGGGTCTTCCAAGTGGAGTTCAATATACTATTGACCCTGGAACTAAAATTGTAACAATAAGTGGAACACCTAGTCAAGATGTTAGTAGTGAAGAAACCTATTACTACTCAATAACAACAATTGGTAGCTTGTGCCCACCTGAATTTCTATATGTGGGTCGCCAGGATAATCTTGGTAATGATGTGAGTGGAAAAATTACAATTAAGCCTGATGGTGAAATAACGCTTACATCTGCAAATAAAGATCAGACAATTTGTGAGGGAGATGACATTTCAGACATCACATTTAATATTGCAGGAGGCGCTACTGGAGCATATATAAATTGGCTTGGTCAAGATCCAGGTTTTGACTTTGATCCTACTACGCTTACTTTATCAGGAACTTTTTCAAATAACATTTCCGTTAATACAACTTATGATTATGAAGTAATAACCACTGGAAGCGGGTGTCAGTCAACTATTATCAGTGGTTCTATTACTGTTAATGCTGGTCCAGAACTTGAATTACAATCAGGTGGGCTAAATCAAACGTTATGTGAACAAACCCCAATACAGCCCATAACGGTTGGATGGAGTGGAGGAGCTACTGATGCAATAGTTTCGGGATTACCTGCAGGACTAATTGTTAATAGAATTGGATCGTCTTTGACAATTTCCGGCACACTTGAAACAGATGAGATAGGTATCTCAGAAACAACCTATAATTATACTATTACTTCAGTTGGAGGATGTGGAGATCCAATAGTACTTAATGGAGGTGTTTCTCCGTTAGGGATAACTGGAACAATAACTGTGAAACCTGGCCCAAATATTGAAATAACGTCTGGAAATGCTACGCAAGAAGTTTGTTTTGGCAACCCAATTGATAATATTGAAATAAATGTTGAAAACACTTTAATTGAGAATATAATTGTCACTGGGCTTCCCCAAGGAGTTTCGTACAATAAAACTTCGGGTAAAATTGTTGGTGAACCTACTCAAAGCGTTACCACTAGAAAAACCTACCGTTACAAAATTTTATCTTCAGGCAGTGAATGTATTGAAGTTATTTTAGATGATCCATCGCAAACAATTTCAGTAATTCCAAATGGCACTTTAGACTATAAGTCTGGATTAATTGATACAGATTCTAATAATATCGCTGATCAAACACCGTTATATTGTGAAGGGGTTGCTATTTCACCAATAATATATAATCTTTCTGAAGGTGCAGATGGTGTAGAAATCCTGAATCTACCGGATGGTATTGAAGGTTCTTTCAATGCCTCTACTAGAGAGGTTACAATTAGCGGTACACTTAATGTAGTTGTCGATCAGGACACAGATACCCCTGCAGATGGATTAGTTAATCGATTAGTATACGAGGTTGAAATTATTCCAACTAGTAGCACTTCACCTTGTGATCAAATTTCACAAAGTTTTGATTTTGTAATTGTACCAGACCCTCTTAAAAATTTAGAAAATTCGATTAACGTTGAATACTGCAATGGTAGTTTAGTTGGAGATATAGACGGAGATAATATTATAAGCGGTAAAGAGTTTAATCCAATTAAAGTTCAGTTATACAGTAATCTTGTAGAGGATGGGGGTATTGATCCTTATGTCACAGTTTCAGGACTTCCAAATGGTTTATTCAGTTTATTTAATGAAACGACTAATGAAATTACCATCAAAGGTGTAATAGACGAATCTACTCCTGGTGACTTCGACATTGAAATAGAGACTTTTGGAGCTTGCAGTTCGCTCTCTCCGGTTAATCTGGGAACTATATCAGTATTAGGAAATATAACATATGAACTTAATGGATTAGGTGAGGAAAATCAAATTATTTGTTTTGGCAATAATATAATTCCGATTAATTATCAACTAACTGGCGTGTTAGGCTCAACAAATATTCAGATTGATTGGACAGATAGCAATGGAAACCTTATTTCACCTCCTTCTGGTATATCCGTAACCCCAATAGCTGATATTTTATCTTCTGGTAAAATTGATATTTCAGGGACTTACAATACTTTAACAACCTCTGAGCCTGCTGTTCTTAATTATGAGATTCAATTATTAGAGGGGATTTGTTCAACTTACATTAATGGGACATTGGAGTTTAAACCAGAGCCAAAAATTTTGGAATCTATTTTAGATGATCATTCGTTTTTAAGTACATGTTCAGACGATAGTTATATTAATTTAGGATATTTAATTGATGCTGACGGAGATGGTATTGCAGATATTATTGATAGCGATGACGATAATGACGGTATTGTTGATCGTGCAGATATCGATAATAATCCCACAAAAGATGATACTGATCAAGATGGTATTATTGATGCTGCTGATATTGACCTTACTCTAGGAACAGATTCTAACACTAATGGTATTGATGACTTATATGAAAATGATGATACTTCTCCAAGTGATGGAATTATAGATCTTGTACAAGGTGGAACAGATTCAAATGGCGATGGGATTAATGATAATTTTGATTTTGATACAATAAACAACAGCATTACTACTCCATCCATTAATCACGTTGTTAATTATAGTTGGTCTTTTGCTCCAGACACTGATAAAGATGGAATTGTAGATGTGGCTGATGCAGATTTAGATAATGATGGAGTTACTGATCCAGGTAAAATTGATTTTGATGCAGACGGTATTATAGATACTGCACAAGGTGGAATAGACACAAACCTTGATGGTGTAGATGACGATTATTTAAGCGATCCAGCAAATAATGCATTTAGCTTGTTCAGCCTTCAACCAAATATTAGTAGCTTAAACGAAGGAATTTACAAAGTAAGAGTCGAAACTATTACGGGATGCCCTGTAGAAAGACAATTTCAAGTTATTTCTTCTCTAATAGATGTAAGTATAATAGTCAATCAGTCATGTAATTCTACTGGATCAATTGAAATAGATTCAATTGAACCAACTGGTACTTATGAAATCATTTGGTATGAATTTGTAGACACTGATTCTGATGGAATAGCAGATGCCCATAACGAAATTACAGGAACTTCAAATACATTGATTTTAGAAAATTTAACTGCTGGTGAATTCAGAGTTGAAGTTCGAGAATTTGGATCTACTACTTGTTCCTTTATTGAGGACATTTCGCTTACTGATAATAATTTCTATATCTCAAATATTGCTATTGATAATGCTGTAAGTTGTTCAACAAAAATAGATCCAATAACCGGCAAAATAATGGGTAGTGTTTCTTTTGATGTTTCTAGCCCAGATATTGTAGTTAGTTACTTAATTTACAAGGCCACAGATGATGATAATGATGGTATAGTAGATTTAGCTGATGCTGATTTGGACAATGACGGCTTAACAGATTCAGGTGAATTTGATACAGACAACGATGGTATTATTGATGCATATGATTCAGACATTGATGGAGATGGTATCGAAGATGTTGTTGATATAGATCAAAATCCTGGTAGTAATGATACTGATAATGATAATATTATTGATGCTGCTGACGTGGATGAAACAGGCGGTATCGATTCAAATGGGGATGGTATTGATGACTCGTTTGTCATTGACGATAATGATAGAGATGGGATTAAAGACAGTAAGAAAGATGAATTAAGAAATGCTGCATTATCTGATACTAGTCCTTCTACAGCAACTTTGAGCTCTACACCAACATCTACTGATTACTCAGATACATTGGATTTAATTCCAGGCACATATGTTATAGAAACTGTTTATGCTAACTCTGTTACAAATCAATGTAATGTTTCTGATGTATTCACAATAATAAATGATGCTGTAGAGTTTAGCCAAAATGTGCTTGACGATATTAAATCAGATTTAGCTAGTTGTTCTAATACAAAATCAATTGATCTTTTACCAACCTCTGGACCAATTTTAATATTCAATTCAGAAAATATTAACTCGTATATATGGTATTATGCTGTTGATACTGATTTAGATGGAATTGTAGATGTAGTTGATTTAGATCAAAACCCTGGTAGTGGTGATGTAGATTTAGATGGTGTTATTGATCCTGCAGATGTTGATTTGACTGGTGGGACGGACTTAAACCTTGATGGAGTAGATGATGATTACTTAAATGACCCTAGCAACAACGCATTCAAGCTTTTTGGTACAGGCTCTAAAATTCAAAATTTATCAAATGGAATTTATAGGGTTTCAATTGAAATATCACCTACCTGTACAATCACTGAAGATTTTACAGTCACAACTTCTGAACTCAAGTTAGAAATAGTAACAGAAGATGTCAGTTGTGGAAACTTAGGCTCAATTACCATTGAGTCTATTGAACCTGTTGGGGCTTATGATGTGTACTGGCATGACATCTCAGATAATGATCTTGATGGGGTAATTGATGTTTATCAACAACTTCTTAACTCCGATATAACATCAATGGATATAATTCCTGATATTATTGATATAGATCAAAACCCGGGTAGTGGTGATGCGGATTTAGATGACATAATTGATGCTGCTGATGTTGATCAAACAGGTGGAACAGATAATTTAATATCTGGAATTGACGACGACTATCTTCTCGAAAACATATTAAGATTGAATTTATTTAATAACTTATTTTCGATAAGTAATTTAAATCCAGGCAATTACAGGCTTCTCATTGAAAACTCAGGGCAAAATGGTTGTGTTTTGGCTGAGGATATCACAATATTATCTGACGAGTTTACCCTAGACAATGTCATTACAACCGATGCGTCTATTTGTTCTTCAATTGACGTTGTTTCAGGTTTAAGAATGGGTGAAGTTGCATTTGATATTGACGGAACTTATTTGATTGATAATTACATTTTATATAAAGCACTTGACTCGGACAATGATGGTTATGCTGATATTATGGATGTTGATCATACAGTAGGGACGGACACAGACAACGATGGTATTATAGATGAATTTGATTCTGACTTTGATGGGGATGGATCAATTGATTCCGGCAAAGCAGATCAAAATGGAGATGGTATTGATGATTATAAAGAGAATGAACTAAGAAACGCTGCATTATCTGATACCAGTCCTTCAATATTGACACCAAGCCCTACACCAACATCCACAACTTACAGTGATTCACTAAGTCTTGTTCCAGGTACTTATGTAATGGCAATTGAGTATTCCAATGCTGATACTTCTGGCTGTGATTATATAATTGATCAATCTGTATTTACAATTTCCTATTACCCAGTAGAGTTTGATCAAGATGCACTTGATTTAATTAGAGCTGAATTAGTCGGATGTTCTGCAACAAAAACAATAGATTTTTCTATCCCAGGAGTTATTTCTAATACTCAGATGATAGATTCTTACATTTGGTATTATGCTGCTGATTCTGACTATGACGGAATTGTGGATGCCGTTGATTTAGATCAAAATGCAGGCAGTGGGGATGCGGACGCAGATGGTATTATTGATGCTGCTGATGTTGATTTAACAGGCGGGACAGACTCAAATTTTGATGGAGTTGATGATGATTATCTAAATGAACCAAGCAACAATGCATTCAGCTTATTTGGCTCAGGCAATTTAGTTGAAAACTTAAGTAATGGCATATACAAAGTTTCCATCGAGACTGTAAATGGCTGTATTATTGAAGAAAGTTTTGATGTATCTTCTTCTCAATTTGATGTAGAGACTACCGTAATTAATCAAACTTGTGGTGAGCAAGGTTCAATCGCTATAGAGTC
Source organism: Bacteroidota bacterium (assembly GCA_038143535.1). Taxonomy (GTDB): domain Bacteria; phylum Bacteroidota; class Bacteroidia; order Flavobacteriales; family Flavobacteriaceae; genus UBA7446. The sequence continues at coordinate 1,551,817 of JAYQMD010000001.1, read as the reverse complement.
TATCAGTCCTGTTGGCGCATATGACATTTATTGGCATGATATCTCAGATAATGATTTAGATGGGATAATTGATGTGTATCAAAAACTTAATGATGTTGATGGAGATGGCATTGCTGATTTAATTGATATAGATCAAAATGCTACTTCTACAAATAGTGATGGCCCAGTTGACGACATTATTGATGTTGCAGATGTAGACTCTACAGGAGGAACAGACACTTTAATAGCAGGTATTGATGACGACTATCTACTCGAAAACATTTTAAGATTGAATTCATTCAATAACTTATTTTCCATAAATGATTTAAACGCAGGAATATATAGACTTGAAATTCAGGTGGCCGGTTCTAATGAATGCGCATATCGTGACGATTTCACAATTTCATCGGATGAGTACTCGATTTCAAATATTTCAACTATAAACGCCATTTCCTGCTCTGTTAACCCTGTAACATTACTTACTATGGGCTCAGTTACATTTGACATTGACGGTACATATATGTTAGACAGCTACTTGCTATACAAAGCTCTTGACACGGACAATGACGGCATAGCTGATATTATTGATATTGACCAGACAGGAGGCTTAGACTCTGATAATGATGGCATTATTGATGCAGCAGATGTAGATCAAACAGGCGGTGTTGACACCAATGGCGATGGTATTGATGATTCTTACAATATTCAATTGAGTGCAGCCGCAATGGCTGATACATCCCCGTTAAGTGTTCCTGTTGATTTGGATAAAGATGATGATGGTATTGCAGATAATGTCGATGTAGATCAAACGGGTGGTAACGATTCTGATGGTGATGGCATTGACGATTTTGCAGATGTAAATCAAACAGGGGGTATTGACTTGAATGGTGATGGAATAGATGATTCAATTATAGCGAATCCAAATCCAACATCTACTCCTTACACGGATACAATTGATTTAATCCCTGGAAGTTATGCAATTGAATTAGTGTATAGTAATCCTAATACATCCGGTTGTACATACACGATTGAAGATGTATTATTCACCATTTTCTTAGAAAATCCTTCAATATCTTTATCGAACATTTCTACTAAAAATGCCACAATATGCTCAGATGTAGACCCAGTTACATCACTTACTATGGGCTCAGTTACATTTGACATTGACGGTACATATATGTTAGACAGCTACTTGCTATACAAAGCTCTTGACACGGACAATGACGGCATAGCTGATATTATTGATATTGACCAGGCAGGAGGCTTAGACTCTGATAATGATGGCATTATTGATGCAGCAGATGCAGATCAAACAGGCGGTATTGACACCAATGGCGATGGTATTGATGATTCTTACAATATTCAATTGAGTGCAGCCGCAATGGCTGATACATCCCCGTTAAGTGTTCCTGTTGATTTGGATAAAGATGATGATGGTATTGCAGATAATGTCGATGTAGATCAAACGGGTGGTAACGATTCTGATGGTGATGGCATTGACGATTTTGCAGATGTAAATCAAACAGGGGTATTGACTTGAATGGTGATGGAATAGATGATTCAATTATAGCGAATCCAAATCCAACATCTACTCCTTACACGGATACAATTGATTTAATCCCTGGAAGTTATGCAATTGAATTAGTGTATAGTGATCAAGATTCAGGTGATTGTAGTTATTTTGAGGAAAATAATATGTTTACCATTTTAAACGATGGCTTGCTTATTCAAACGAATCTAGATGAACTAGTTTGTTATGGAAATGATGACGCATCAATTTCTGTTAACATTAGCAAATTAGAGCCTAGTACGTACTACTCTGTAAATTGGACTCGTTTGGATCCAGCAACAAATACACCGGATGGTTTTGAGAAAATACAAGTTTTCAGTACTTCAAACAATCATGACAGTAGTTTTGAGCCTATAACACTTTCCGCTTCTAGTTTAGTCTCAGGGAAATATAGAGTCGAAGTATGGCAAAATAGTGACCCTAGTTGTAGATATGAATTTGGAAACATGGAAATAAAATCCATTAAACCTGTTCAAATCGTCTCACAACAATTAGATGAGGTAGCTACCATAAATGGAACTTTTGCAATTTTCAGCAATGGTTCTAATGAACCCTTTGAATATTCAATTGACTCTGATGGTGATGGAATCGCTGATAACTCTGATGGAGGGTTTGTAATACCACCTTCTTGTGATGAGTTTGTAAACGATGGAGAAATCAAAGTACAAATACTTGGGAATGAATATTTAAATAGAGAGATTAAGTGGTATTCTTATCAATTAGGAGAAAATTGTTTAACATATTTGGTTGAGGCCAAGGATTCAGATTCAGATGGCATTGCAGATTATGCGGATTCTGATTTGGATGGTGATGGCATCCCCAACCGTGCTGATATAGATCAAACAACAGGTGGTAGCGACTCAGATGGAGATGGTATTATTGATGCTGCGGATATTAATCAAACTAGTGGGGCAGACACTAATAACGATGGAATTGACGATAATTTTGATATTCAAGATAATGACCTTGACGGAATTTTAAACAACTTTGATTTAGACCCAGATGATTTTAATATTACAAACATAAAATATGACGATTCTTTAGGGATAGTGACGTATCAAAATTGCGCTGCTGACTTCATTAATGTTAATTTAACTAACCAAATAAGTCAATCAGGTGGAATTACTGTTTGTGCAAAACCTGGCCAGGTCGTTTTAGATGCTGATGCCTCTGCATTTTTTAAAATAACTGGGGGAACACAATCTTGCTCATTAAGTACTTGGATTGAACTACCTGATTTTGAAGGAATAAATTATTTAAAAAACTTAGATGAGGGTAAGTATAAAGTAGTTGTTACAGAAATTGACCCTGAAAATCCTCAAAGAACATGCGCATACGAAAAGGAAATTGATTTAATAAGAGATGCTGTAAAATATGAAAATGTAAGAATAGATGACAATATTTGTTTAGGGGAAACAGGCATTGTAACAATTGATCTGATCAGGTTTGACGGGGATCCAACATTCTATTATGAAGGTAAACAAGTAGCCAGCACAAAATTGCAAAATAATAGTACGATTGAAATTTCCACTTATGAAATTACAATTTCACCGGTTGAAAATGGAGTGCTTTTAATTTCAAATTCTGAAGGCTGTAATACTACTGTTGACCCATCATTAATTTACAATGATTTTTCAGACCCCGAATTCACTTACAACAGCGAATCATACAATTTATACAATGTAATTCCAAAAAATGAATTAGTAAGGTTTGAAGTAACTTCTAACATGACAAATTACAATTCTGTTGAATGGGATTTTGGAGATATAACCTCTATTGAATATGGAGACAAAGTTTCTCATTCTTTTTCTGCTGATGGAATTTATGATGTTAAATTAACTGTATCAAATGAAGCTGGATGTTCTAAAGAAATAATTAGGCAAATCACCATTGGAGATGGATATTTGTTAATGGTGCCAAATGTATTTACCCCAAATAATGATGGTAAAAACGATGTATTCACACCTAAATTTTCTGGATTTATTAATATTTCAATGAGAATTTATAATGCTTATGGAAATTTACTTCATGAATCTGCTGAAAGTGGCGGTGATGATGGTGCTGGAAATATTATTAAACCTGAAATTATTCCATGGGATGGCTCAAACGCTGATTTGAATAGTAAAATGTACATATACCATATTAACGGCGTCATTATAAATGGTGAAGTCATTGAAAAAACCGGAACAATTCAAATCCTAAGGTGATGAGGCATATACATTTATTTATATTTTTTATACTGTCAACATTCTGTTTAGGGCAACAATCATATTACAACCAGACAAGACAAACTCAATTTTTAAATCCAAGTTTTTACGGAATTAATGCAAAGTCCTTTGCTGGAGTTAGTTATAATTCTCTCTCTTATCAAACGAACGAAAAAATTGATTCAAAAATATTTTTTGGGGCAGTCAGTTTTAATAATGCAAATTTTAGTCTCGGAATAGATTTTAATAATTTTCAAATCAATTCATATGGACTGATTAATAATACAATTAATTTATCTTATATATATAGGGTTAGGCTTTTCAACGAAATGTATTTTTTACCAAGTTTAAGCGTTGGAGTTGGATTTAATCAAATTGAGAACCCAGATTTAATATTCGGGGATCAATTAAATTTATTGACGGGTTCCATTGCAGCATCTTCAAGTGATCCATTATCATTCAACGAATTAAGGACTAATTTTTTCGACTTGGGGGCTTCAGCATTGGTTTATAATGAAAGTTTCATGTTTGGCGTTGCTCTAAAGCATTTAAACTCCCCTGATATCTCATATAATCAAGAGTTTGAATTAAAAAGACCAATAAGTTTTTCAGGTGTAATTGCTTATGAAAGAGATTTAAATTATTTCGGAAGAGGTTTTTTGCCCGAAAATTCATATTTGTACCTTATCACATCTATTTATTCTGCTGATGATTTCATGAAAGTTTACGCAGGTCAAGAACTACTATTGGGCGGGTTTTCAATAGGTTTACACCAATTATTTACAAAAAATAAATTATCAAATGCAATGCTAGCTGGGCTAAACACATCTGTAAGTGTTGAACAATTTGAATTTAGTTTTGGCTATAATTTCCCTATTTCTCAAGACCTAACCGTCTTTCCTCCTAATGTTTTCGAAATATCAATGATTGTTAAGTTTGACAGATTCTTAAGAAACAATAAAGGTTTTTTCAAGCATTTAAAAACGGACAATCTGTAAAAATTTAAAAAAAAGCGTAAAATTTACCCTCTTTTAACTTGCTATATATAAAAAACATTATATTTGCAGTTATTAAACAAGAATTTATTTAAATTTAAATACAACGAAAATGATTAAACGACTTATCTTACTTACTGCAATATTTGGTTTTGCAGTTTCTTGTAATGACTACGAGGATGATTTTGCTAATCTTAACGACCAACTAAACGGAGTTAATGCAAAACTTGATAATATTCAATCAACCGTAGACGGCATTGCTGATATTCAACTAGAATTATTAAACATCAACTCAGCTTTAGCAGCAATTTCAACTGCTATTGGTGAATTGCCTACAGTTGAAGATATAGCAAATCTATCTGCATTGGTAAGTGATACATCCGCATCACTAGCTGCTCAAATGAGCGACCTAGATGCTGACCTTCAAGCAGTAGCGGCAAGCATAATTACTCAACTCGATGCTATGGAAGTCATGATTGAAAATGGCTTTTCATCAGTTAATGCATCTTTGACTGCTTTAAACACCAACATTCAAATTATTGATGGTGAAATTGAGGTTCTTCAAACATCTGTCGATGCAAATGGCACCAAGATTGATGCTAATGGTAATGCAATAATGGATTTGGCAGGTGCAGTTGCTGTAGTTGATGGCAAAATTGTTGCTGTTGACGGAAAATTAGATGATGTTCTAACTAATTTAACCGGGCAGCTTGCAGCTATGCTTGCAGATATTACTACCCAGTTTAATAACGTAAATGATGAAATAGATGCAAATGCTGCCGATGCTTTGGTTTGGTACATGAATACCATGTTACAAATAGGTATTGTACAAACTGAACTTGATAATGTTGATGCTGACAATCTAGCTATCATGAATCAACTAGCTTCAATGCTTACAGTTATCAACGATGGGTTTGTCAACCAAAGTGCAGAATTGACTGCTGCACAAACTGCAATTATACTTGAAATAACAAATGCACAAACTGCAATTGCTGCTAACCTAACGCAAATTAATGCACTGACTGCTCTTGTTAATACACTTTCACAAACCGTCACAGACAACGATAATAGTGTTGATTCTCAACTTGCAGCTATAGATGCACTTATTGCAAATCTACAGGCAGATGTTACAACTCTTCTAGATCATATAACAACTGTTTATAACGGAAATCTAACTATTACTAATGACGCTGAGCTGGCATACGCTGTTGAACTCAGGGATAAAGTAATGGTTATTAATGGTGATGTTCAAATTAATACAACTTTCGCGACAACCGCTGAGAAAGTTACTTCTATTATAGGAGTTATGGATAAATTCAACACTGTTACTGGGGATATTCAAATCGTGAGTACATCAGATTTAACAGCCAATTCACTTGTTAGTGTTGGAGGAGATTATTCTGTAACTGGTAATCCAGTTTCAACACCATCATTTGTTAACGCTGCAAATAATGTTACACTATATTACGATGCATCAGAAGATTATGTAACTTCTTTCGAAAATATCGGAGGCACTCTAACTATTCAAGAAAATAGTGCAGCTACTGTTGACTTCTCAAATGTGGTTAGTGTTGGTGCATTCTCAATTGTTAGTGCAGCTGATGTTACAGTAGAAACAAACACACTAAATGATCCTACAACTGTTGATTTAGGCGCTATTTCAGAATCTGATTTAGCTGGAACACCGTCAACAAACACATTCACGGTTGCCTTTAGTGCTGCTAAAACTGCAGACATCAGTTTAAAAACAGATACAAATTTAACTGTCACTGGTGCACAAGACCTTGCAGGAATAATTGCTGATGGAAATGTAGTTGATGTAACTGCTGGTGCAATAACAGGTAATGTTGATATTGATGCTTTTGGAAACGCTTCATTAACTGCTACAAGTATTTCTAATGGTACTGGAGGGTCAATTACTTTTGACTCTGATGGTCAGACAATTGATGTTCCTACGATAGTTACTGGTCAATTCAATATTGAGGATAATGGCGGAAATAATACTGCTAACTTCACTGATATTAAATATACATCTGTAACTGCTAGTTCATTCTCATTGTTAGATAACGGTACTGGCAATGTTAATATGAACATACTTACAGCTAACCTAGATGCTACTGGTAGCGCCTGGGACGTTGATAGTTCGACAATCACATCAAACAAAAAAGTATCTTGGCTTAACGCAATACCACAGCTCAATGCTGGTGGAACAGTAGAGGTAGGGATGCTTCACGTTGCTGGTGTTAACGGAGCTTTAGGTGCTGATAAATTCCCAAGTGGAGAATCCGCAAATGCTACAACTATTGAAAATGGTTTGGACATTGATGGAGACTTGACTGTGAGTATTAATGGTAATCAAAATGGATTTGACTTATACCTTGGACAAATTAATGGCGAACTTACAGTTAATGCAAAGAATAATACTGTGATTCAGTTTATTATGGATGATCCTTACACTCCAGGTGTAAAAGAATTCTTAAATGGAGGTAATGCAACTGTAACAACAACTGGTGCTGGTAATGTTACTTTCCTAGCTCGTTATATTGATCCCGCAGGAACAGTCTTCACTACAGATGGTAACGCTAGAACTCAATACAATACACTCGCTAATGAAGGTGTAACCATAAATTCTTTTGGTAATATTACCTTTAAAACTTCTTATATAAGCGGACTTACTGTTGATGTCGGTGGTGTTGCTGCTATTGGTCAAGCTTCTAATTTGCTATGGATTGGTGGTGATTTTACTGCAACCGGTGCTGGTAGTGTTGATTTTGTTGGCACAATAAAAGGTGCATCATTCGGTTCTGCAGGCTTAAATATAAATATAGGAGGAGATGCCCTAATTAATAATTATGACTTTAATGCTTATCCCAACACGAAAGGTGTTTCAGTAATTGCTGGTGGTGAAATTCAAGCCCAAGGGTTCACTGAATTTTATGGTGCAGAACAAGGTTCAAACCCTGAACCTCAACCATACACATTCCAAGCAGGGGGTAATATTGATTTAAGTAATTTAGTAAGTATGGGTCTTCCTGTAACTGGGTCTACTATGACTGATACTACATCACCTAGAGCTACTAATGTTTCTATTACTTCAACTTCTGGGGTTATTAATCTTTCTTCCTTAACAGCTATTAAAACAACTGCTGATGGAACAACCACAATTGATGCTGGTACTGGTAATGTAAATACTCATGAGTTATCAACTCATGATGGCTCATCATTAACTATTGGAGGTACTCTTATAATGGTTGAAGATTTAGTTTCTTCTACTGGTGATCTAACTTTAAGCGGAGATCTTGTTCTAGAAGATGGTACAACAACTGCTGGAGCTAGTCCACTGTTAGCAACATGGAATACATTAACTGTTGAAAGTGATACTTTGGTAGAGCTGCCAGCACACGATGATGCAAACGCTGGTGCAATGACATTGACTTTAGCTGAAACAGTTTCAACAAACTCAATTACTATTGCTGAAGTTTCTGCTCCTGCAATGACTTCATTGACGTTAACTGATCAGTCTACTGCATTTGATTTAGTTGCTAACGACTTTGGAAATTCAGCTGTAACTGCATATACAATCAATATCACTGGAAATGCCGCACTTGATGCGATGTCATTCACAAATGTTGACAATGTATCTGGCTTAACTACTGCTGGAAATGTTGATACATTCGTTGTTAATGGTATGGATGGTTTAACATCAATCACTGCTGGACACACGAATGGTACAAACGTTGTTGGAACTAAATTGCATATTATTGATAATACCTCTCTAACATCATATACTTCAGCTACAAGTAAAATGCATGAGATCATTATCACCGGTAATACTGCAATGACTGCGTTAGATTTATCATCTTATTTAGATACCGGTGCTGCTACAAGTGCTGCTACAGCATCTGACTTAGCAACTGTTGACTTTGTGTTAAATGTTGTTGGAAATGGTATAACAGGTACGTATACTCCTAAAGATAACAGTGGTACTCCGAATACTGCACTTGATAGTGCAGAGCTTAGTGAAGTAAAATTAATTGCAACGCACTTGCTAGGATTTACTCAGGCAAATTCTGTAACTGCTGTGGCTGATTTCTTAGTTGGAGGTGCTGCGCTATCACAAAATGCAGATGCTGCTGATCAATATAATTCTGATACTGATTTTACAGACGGAATCAATAATCTAGCTGAATTCGCTCTATTGAACGACTAATAATCTAAATCAGAGTCTTGTTTATTTTTAAATAATTATAAAAAAGGCTTTCATTTCGGTGAGAGCCTTTTTATTAATATTACATTATGAAAAAAATAGTATTTAGTTTTGTTTTCCTTATGGGTTTCTTTGCGGTAGCTCAAACTGCTTCTAACCCATGGCGACTTACAGTTTCTACAAGTGCAATTGATATATACTCAGAAAATCAACTCCCATCATCTGGAATAAATAATTTTGATAATGCGGAGTATAATGATCTTTTTGACCTTGTTAATTCTTTTCAAGCTGCACTTTATTTAAGCCCTTCATATTCTGTTGAGGCAACGGCAACTTTTAATAATTTATTAGCTAGTTCATCAAGAGGTGCAGATTCACATTTCACATTTGATGCAGGTATTTTACTTTCACTTAGAGGGATAAAAAAGTTTAGAAACAAACTTAAGAAACTCGATCCAGCCATCAAAGCAGGTTTATCCTATTCTGATATGGAAACTAGTTACATTACTCCTTATGCTGGTTTGAGTTTAACATATTGGATGTATGACAATTTTGGAATTACTGCACAAACAGTTAACAAATACTATTCTGATGATTTAATTAAATCTACACCCCCAGGTCTCTCGTATTATCAATATAGCCTTGGTCTTAGTTTCGGTTTAGGCGATGGAGACACGGACGGTGATGGCGTTAAAGACAGCGTTGATGAATGTATTGATGTTCCAGGTTTACCTGCACTTAATGGCTGTCCTGACGATGACAATGATGGTATTCGCAACAGCGAAGATGATTGTCCTACTATTCCCGGACTTGCCGTTTTAAATGGTTGTCCCGACACTGATGGCGATGGCATTAAGGACAGCGAAGATAGTTGTCCAGAAGTTGCGGGTGTTTTAGCTCTAAACGGTTGTCCTGATGCAGATGCAGATGGTATTAAAGATTCCAATGATGCTTGTCCGAATGCTGCTGGAAGCAAAGCTTTAAATGGTTGCCCAGATGCGGATGGTGATATGGTCGCTGACAAAGACGATAAATGTCCTGCAGTTCCTGGTCCAGCGTCTAATGCAGGTTGTCCTGAACACCCACTTTCTGATTTAAATGCTATTTCTTTAAAATTTGATGTTAGTGTTGCTGCACTCTCTGACGCAAACAAAACATCACTTGCTAAAGTTATGGACATTCTTAACGCAAACACCTCAGCCTCTGTTTCTGTTGTTGGACATACAGACAATAGCGGAGTTGAACGCTTTAATAAAAAATTATCGCAACAACGCGCTCAAAGTGTTTTTGATTATTTGGTTTCAAATGGTATCGATGCATCTAGACTTACTGCTGTAGGACAAGGTGAATCATCACCAATTGCCTCTAACAAAACACAAGAGGGTATGGCTTTAAATAGAAGAGTTGAATTTGTTGTTAACTAATCTTGTTTACTTTAAATTTAAATAATTAAAAACCCCGTTTTTGCGGGGTTTTTTTTGTTGAAATTTGTAATATCCTTTAGACAAAATAAGCCTTTTTCACTGCAAGTTTAAAGTCCCAATTGATCTATTTTTGAAACAGAACCTTGATTTTTTATTAAAAAATTCTGCTTAAAATAATTTATTGTTTTTGAGAATAATTGTAGTCCCAATTGAATTTTTTTCAATAACAAAACTTGTTTTTATAGCTATTTTATGGAATATTTTTTATCAAAACCTCAAAATTAGATTTATCTTTTGCTCTGTTTTTTATTGACGCACGATAATTATAAATTGTATTGACGGAATATCTTAAAATTTTAGCGATTTTTGAGCTACTTGTTATTCCCATCCTTATCAATGCCAAAATGCGTAACTCTGTATTGAGTTTACCATCATCTTCAATAACTATTTGTTTATGCTCATTTAGTAATTGATTTACTGATGGGATAAAATTAGGATGTATATGCAAAAAAGAACCATCAAAGTTTTTATTAAAGATTTCGATTTCATCTTCAATTATTTGCTTGGACTTAGAAAGTTTGAGTAGCGCATTCATTTGATTGTTTTTTACATATTTATCAACCAATTTTCTGTAGGTATTCAATTTTGAAATATACTCTGAATAAAGATTTAAAAATGATCCTATGTAATGTTCTTTTACCTTATCGACTTCTGATAATTCATTTACTAATCTATTTAGTTTTTCATTTGCTGAAAGAAGTTCTTGATTCAATTTTTCTAATTTATTGTTTGCAGCTTTTAGCTCACTTCTTCCTGTTTTAATCTTCTTATTCTGCGTGTAAATCAGAATTATCGTGATTGAAAGAAATAGAGATAAAATACTAATATAAATAAGCTGCTGTTTTTGTTCATCACTTTGTTTTTTTATCATATCCTCAAAAGCATTTGAAATATCAGGTAAAACTTTGCTTATTGATAATGATCGTAACTTGGAGTTGTAAAATCGGGCATCTTCAAGTGAATAGTTTATGTATTTGTGCGCCTTTTCTAATGCACCTTCTTCAAATAATATAGAGGCGAGATCGGACAATGAAGCGTTATCCTTTACTGAACTTTGAATGTCTGAGATAGCGGATAATATGAGATTTGTTTTTTGTCCTTCATAATCATTGAGATAATCTCTAAGCATATAAGATCTATTAAATGTTGCTAATGAATATTCTCGATAACCCGATTCGGTGAGGGATAGAATATTGGCATTGACCTCAAGTGCTTTGCCATATTCATTGGCGTCTCTATAGTTTTGCTCTATACTTGATAAATATTCTATTGAATTTTTATCAAGCTTTGATACTTCAAGATTTAGGGAGTCACTATAAGCCGCATATAAGTTGTTGTATTTATTATTAATACTTGTCATATTCGAAAAATACCTCAACTCAGAATAACACTTTTTATAGTTAAAAAAATAGTCCTTCAACAATCTTTCACTGATGATCGATCTATCGATTTCATCAAGCACATCTATACTTTCTATGTATCGACCAGATGTTGCTAAAACCCTGGCTAAATTTAAATTGGACTCTAATAGCATTGCATCGTTTCCGACAGTTCTGGCGAGTTGTATGTTGCGATCGATAAATTGTAAGGTTTTATCAAAGCTATAGTATTCGTATTCTGAAATAAGATTCTTAGTTATGAAAAACTGCTTTTCGAAGGAGGTTTCTTCTTCAGACAAGTCTGACATCATCACGGCTATTTTTTGCTCTTTTGCTGCATCATACTCAGCTCTTTTTGACATCGTTTCTTCCATTATTACAAGTAAAGAGTCTATATTTTGAGATAATGCCAGTTCTTGGAACAGAGAAAAAGCAATTATAAAAGATAAAAATTTCATAATAATAGATTCAATTGTTAAGGATACCAAAGATTTTCAGAAAAACAAAAATTATCACTTTTTCGAGAAAAAGAGTTTCTTTCAAAGAAATCAAAAAAAAGCCCATTTTTTTTGAATTAATAAAAATACATCCACTTTTTTATAAAGATAGTGAATTCATAATACATTGATAAACAATAACTTATATTATATAATGCCCAAAACACATCCACTTATCTTGTTCTAGGTATTGCTTGAAGGGGCGGACTGCAATTAAATTGTGCCTCTTTAATAAATAATTTAATAAATGAGAATATTCAAACAATTAGTTTTTTGCCGAAAATTAATTTAATGCTTATTTTAGAGATCTTTATAACTTAACACGAAATCGACCATGAAACAATTCCTAACAATAATCTTAATTTTTTCGTATTCATTTGTTTTATCTCAAGAAACAATGGTTCCAAGTCCAGATGATTTTGAAGGTAATGTTAATGTTTCCGCAAGCGACGAAACAGGTACTTGGGAAAATAATGGTACTGAAATGGATCCTACTTTTTACAATGGTATTCGTTATCAACCCGATGATGCTGAAAATACCATAATTACAATCATTGAGGACCCAACTGATTCTTCAAATAAAGTGATGAAGTATGAAGATAGTGGTACAAATTTTTATGCTAATGTCAAATATCAGACTGAAAAAAAAATGGACCTATCTTTATATAATAAATTTATAGTTCGTGCATATGTTGAATCTGGTTTTGAAGGAACAAAAAGTGGAGATATTAATTACCCTTCTTTAAGCTTTAGACTCCAAAATAGAGAATTGAGTTCACCCTGGGAAACTGATAAAAGAATTCACAAGCAGCTTGTTAATACTGGTGAATGGGTAACAGCCGAATTTGACTTTAGTAAAGAATTTGGTGATGAAGTTATCAATGACACTCAGTACGATCAAATTGTTATACAGTTCAATATGGAAGGTGCTAACGATGCTGTTATTGGCTATCTTGATGATTTGACAATTGTTGAGGGAAGTGCATTTGTAGCGGATGAAACAATGAGTCCTGTTGGTGACAACTTTGAAGGTTCAGTGAATATTGATGCAAATAATGATTCAACCTATAATAACGGTGTACGCTACCAACCAGGTAGCCCAGGCGATGAAGCTGTTGAGCTTACTGTTGTCACCGATCCAACTGATTCCTCAAATAAAGTTTTAAAATACAGTGATACAGGAAATTGGTGGAGTCAAATGCGGTTACAATATGAAAACAAACTGGATTTAAAAACCCTAAACAAATTCACTGTTCGTGCATATGTTCCATCAGCTTTAATGGATGGTAACTCGAGCGGTTCTACAGATTATCCTTCATTATCCTTTAGATTACAAAACAGAGATCTTTCGGCACCATATAATTCTGATAAGCGTATTCATAAAGAGTTAGTGGCTGACCAATGGAATACAGTTGAGTTTGATTTCAAACGTGAATTTGGTAATGAATTAATAAATAGTATTGAATATGATCAGATTGTTATACAATTTAACATGGAAGGCAACTCCGACAAAGTTGTTGGATACTTAGATGATCTCAGCATTTCAGAGGGTAGTACTCCTTTACCAAATGCTCCATCTGATCAGGCACCTGATCCAGGCTATTCAAATACAGAGGTTTTGCCTATATGGTCTAGCCGTTATCAAAATGGATATGTATTTGATGTTTTCTCAAAAGGAACAGCATCAACTAATGGAAATACTTTTAATGCTTCTTGGAGTGGCAGTAGCCTTGATAAGCACACAGGCATTAATGAGGAATTAATGAAATTTACAAATTTAACCTATGTTGGGAATGAATTTGCTTCACCTTTTATTGATGTTTCAACATATGACTTTGTTCATATGGACATTTGGGCTAAAGAAGATGGCTTTATACAATTCTTTTTATTAGATGAAATTCAACCAGAGTCTAAAAAAATTATAGAAGTTAAAGGACAACAATGGAATACTATAAAATTAAAAATATGTGATTTTGATACTGTAGAAAAAGAGCTACTTAAAACTGCAGTTCAAAAATTTAAGTGGAACAATGATGCTGGTGGAACTCCATCAATTTTTTATGTGGCAAACCTTCTTTTCTATAAAGATAGTTCAGTTGTATGCACCCCTCCATCTGATGTTGAACCCGATTCTAAAAGTTCAGACCCAAATATTGACAGTAGTACTGTGAAGTCTATTTTTGGAGATACTTACACAAGTTTAGATTGGTCAGGGCCATTCAACTCTGCCTCATGGAATGATGGAGTATTAGTTGCACCATTTGAGCTTAAAAACGGCAATAGTGTTATCAAATTAAAAAATCTTAATTATGGGTGTATTTATCTTGAAGCTACTTCTACCGATAGTGGAACAGTTCAAGATTTCACAGGTATGACACATATGGTCATGGATGTTTGGTCTAAAAATGGTGAGGAATTTGATTTCTTCTTTTTTGACGGAGGCTCTGAGCAAAAGAGTACTCTTTCACCGTCTAAATCCTCTGATTGGGAAAGAATTATTGTTCCTCTATCAGATTTTCATTTACTCCCAGAAGAACGAGAATTAAACTTAACTTCCGTTTCCGGATTTAAGTTTGACCCTGCCGGTAGTAACATTGAAATGATGTACATTGATAATTGGTTCTTTTCAAACTCTAATAGTTTAGCCATAAATGATTTAAAATCATTTTCATTTACTATTTATCCAAATCCCGTGACTTCAGTAATTTCAATTAGCTCTGATCTAAAAACAAATCAAGTCGACATCTATTCTGTGACTGGTGCTAAAATTGACACACGAAAAGTGAAAGAAAATAATGTTGATGTAAGTGATTTAAATTCAGGTGTGTATTTTATTAAATATGATAAGGCCTTTTCTAAATTTATCAAGCAGTAAATATTCAATGCAATAAATTAAACCAGGCATTAATTTTACAAATATTTTTATGTTTAAGAAGACCTTCTCTGCCCTATCATTAATATTCTGCATTAGCGGTCTTTTTGGGCAACAACATATAGTTTCCGGTGAAATAGTCGATGATACAGGAATTCAACTCCCAGGTGTTACTGTTATCGAGTATGGAACTAATAATGGAACTGTTTCAGACTTAGATGGTAAGTATGTCTTGAATTTATCTAGTAAGGATGCTTCAGTTGTTTTTTCATATCTAGGCTTTAAAACAAAAACAGTAGCAGTTAACAATCAAAGATATATAAACATCATACTCGAATCAGATGTTGAAGAGTTAGAAGATGTTCAAGTCGTGGCATTTCAAAAACAGAAACGTAATAGTGTCATTGGATCTATAAGCACTATCAAACCCGCAGAGCTGCAGCAGCCAACATCAAATTTTACCGCTGGTTTAGCGGGTAAACTTGCTGGTGTTATTTCATATCAGCGTTCCGGTGAACCCGGACAAGACAATGCCCAGTTTTTTATACGTGGTGTGACAACTTTTGGTTATAAAAACAATCCTCTTATCTTAATCGATGGCCTCCAAGTAACTACAGATGATTTAGCTCGCATTGAGCCGGATAATATTGCAAGTTTTTCTATTATGAAGGATGCTACTGCAACCTCATTATACGGGTCAAGAGGAGCAAATGGTGTGATACTAGTTACGACAAAAGAAGGAACTAAAGGGAGAGCAAAAGTTTCAGTACGTTATGAAAACAAATTTTCAATGCCATCTAAAGTTAACAAGTTTTTAGAAGGGGTTTCTTATATGAATCTTTATAATGAAGCTTTACGAATGCGTGATGAGACCGCATTACCACTTTACTCTAGGTATAAAATTGATGGAACACAACAAAATTTAGACCCCAATCTTTTTCCTAATTTTGATTGGCAAAAAAGTCTAATTAACCACTTTACAGAAAATAAAAAATTAAATTTAAATGTTTCTGGCGGAGGTGAAGTTGCACAATATTACTTATCTGTTTCTCATAACATAGATAATGGCCTTCTTAATGTCGATCCGTTAAGTAATTTCAATAACAATATTAAAATCAATCGATCTAATCTTCGAGCCAATATAAATATTGATTTGACAAGTACCACTGAAATAGCAGTTAAATTTTCATCTCTTTTCGAACGTTATAACGGTCCTATTGACTCTGGTAGTGATATATTTAATAGTGTCATGCAGGCTAATCCAGTTAATTTTCCTGCATATTTTGATAATATTCCAAATCAAGAAATTTTTAATCACACACTTTTTGGAAACAAAGGACTTGGAGGCTATCCAAACCCATATGCTGACATGGTTAAGGGGTATAGAGACTACTCGCAGTCAACTATCTTATCACAAGCTCAACTTAGACAAAATTTAGATTTTATTACACCTGGTTTAGAATTACGAGCAATGGCCTCAATAAAGAGCTATTCAAGAAACTCTACTCAGCGTGAGTACACCCCTTTTTATTACGGAGTAGCTGAGATTGATACTGAACAAGGAGTGAATTATTTTTTGTATCAAATTCAAGAGGGGACAGAGTTTTTAAACAATCCAATAGTAAGCACTGAAAGTAATAGTAATACATATTATGAATTAATTACTGAATACAATAGAGGATTCAATGATGATAAGCATAATTTAGGAGCTTTATTTGTTTATTATGCTAGTGAGTCATTAAATACTCTTAATAATGAAAATGCCTTTTCAACTCTTCCACGGCGAAATATGGGTCTTTCAGGAAGAGTTTCATATAATTTTAAAGAAAAATATTTTACAGAAATCAATTTTGGTTATAATGGCTCAGAACGTTTTGCTGAAAAAGAACGTTTTGGTTTTTTTCCCTCAGTTGGTGGAGGGTGGATGCTTTCAGAAGAGCGTTTTATAAAATCTTTACTTCCAAAATTCACTATGCTGAAATTACGCTTCAGCTATGGTTTGGTTGGTAATGATGGTATCTCATCTGAACAAGATCGTTTTTTCTATTTATCTGACGTAAATTTTAATGATGGTTCAACAGGCTATACTTTTGGTAAAAACTTTAATAACTATTATAATGGTTATAACATAAATAGATATTCTAATCCTAACGTAACCTGGGAGGTGGCGAAAAAGACGAATTTCGGCCTTGAATTTGAATACAATAATGCCTTAATGGTGCAACTTGAATACTTTACTGAAAAGCGAGAAAAGATATATCAGGCATGGGATTATATTCCTCAAACAATGGGGCTAACTTCTACTGTTAATAGCAACATTGGTGAAGTTCATTCTGAAGGCGTTGATATTTCATTAGACTACAATAAGGCATTTAAAAACGGGCTTATACTGACGGGAAGAGGAAACTTTACATATTCAACAAACAAGATTTTAGTTAATGGAGAACCTGAATATCCTTTTGATAATTTAAGCAGAATCGGATACCCAATAAACCAAGACTGGGGACTTATTGCTGAAAGATTATTTATTGACGAAGAAGATATTTTAAACTCACCCGAACAGTTTAACGGTTTGTCGTCATCTGTTGCTGGATATCTACCTGGTGATATCAAATATGTTGATATTAATGGCGATGGTATTATCAATGAAAATGACTATGCACCAATTGGAAAACCATATATACCAGAAATAATATATGGGTTCGGTTTTTCTGCTATGTACAAAAACTTTGATCTTTCATTATTTTTTCAAGGATCTGCGCGTTCTTCTTTTACAATTAGAAAATTTGGACAAGGTCAGGATATTGCACCATTTATTGGAGAGCGTAATGCATTAAGCTATATTGCTGATAATCATTGGTCAGTAAATAATCCAGATATATATAGTTTTTGGCCAAGACTCTCAACAGAAAGTGTTCCAAATAATGATCAGAAGTCTACATGGTGGCTTCGTGATGGAGATTTTTTGAGATTAAAAAATATAGAGTTTGGTTATACTTTCTCACCCAACAAGGGCATATTTAAAGATACAAATACCCGTATTTATTTTACAGGTGTAAATTTGTTTTATATAAGCAAATTTAAGCTATGGGACCCTGAAATGGGTGATGGTGGCTTGGGTTACCCCCCTCAGAAAGTTTTTAACTTAGGGTTACAATTTAATCTATGATTATGAAAAAAATACCTTACATATTTATTATTTTTTCAATTTTATCTTGTAATGATTATCTGGACATTGTTCCAGACAAAACGCAAGAGTTATCACTCCTTTTTGAGCGTAAGAATGCCGCGTATACAGCACTAGTTACATGTTACAGTCATCTTCCAGAAAATGATCACCTGTATGAGACCTTTGTAATGGCTACAGATGAGCTTACTACACCTTTTGCAAAAGAACCAGCAGGAATTGATTTAATGAAAGGGGAGCAACAATCAGATAATCCTATATTGAGCCTTTGGTCTGGTTATAATCAATACGATCCAAATAGCCAGAACAGTTTGTTTGAAGGAATTAGAGCTTGCAATACCTTAATTGACAATATAGATAACGTTCTAGATATGTCATTAACAGAAAAACTTGTCTGGAAATCAGAAGCAATGTTTTTAAAAGCATATTTCCACTATTTAATCTTAATTAAATATGGCCCTGTGCCAATTATTGATACTAATCTTCCGATATCGGCTACTGTTGATGAAGTAAAAGTAAAGCGAGCTACTGTTGATGAAGTATTTAATTATATAATCAATACGATAGATACTGCTATTGCAGGTCTTCCACCAAGAGTCATTAACGACAATAACTTAGGGAGGATAGATCAAGTGATTGCAAAATCCATAAAATCACGTGTTACCCTGTTTTATGCTTCACCACTTTTTAACGGCAACACAGAACTTTATTCTACTTTCACAAACAATGATGGGGTACATTTTTTTAATCAAAACTATGAGCAATCTAGGTGGGAACTAGCAGCTGATGCTGCAAAAGAGGCAATTGATGCTGCTGTTGAAAATGGAATAGAGTTTTATTATTTTAATGATGAACCACTAGAAACTGATAAGCGTACTTATCAAAATTCAGATTTTTTAAAATCAATTTACAATAATATATATGTGGTCACAGACAGGTGGAACGACGAGCTTATTTGGGGCCATTCTAGGCCAGTAGGCTCAAATGATGCTTGGTGGCAAATACAAGCAGGGGCTCTTCTAAAGGACCCTAATTCGTCTCGTGTTGAAGCCGCATGGCAATGGGTTTCTCCAACACTTCGAATGGCCGAATTATACTACACAAACAATGGACTTCCTATTGATGAAGACATCACATTTGATTATAATAATCGATATGATTTGTCTTACGTATCGTCATCACAAACTCTACAAGCCCAGTATGGACAACAAACGGCAAAATTAAATTTAAATCGTGAACCTAGATTTTATGCCTATCTCGGTTTTGATCGTGGCCACTATCGTGGATGGGGGTATAAATGGGATTTAAAAATGCGAAAGGGAGAAATTCATGGACGATTAGCTAATAGTAACGACTACCTTACTACAGGATATGCTCTAAAGAAAATTGTTCACCCAGACTCTGAGGGGCAAACCTATAACTTACTTGTTGATTATCCTTGGCCATTGATTAGACTTGCAGAACTTTATTTAAATTATGCTGAATCACTTAACGAAGCATATGGTCCTACTCAAGAGGTTTATGATGCATTAAACCTAATTCGTCAAAGAGCTGGAATACCTAACATTGAGGAAAGTTGGTCTGACCCAGCAATTGCAAAAAATGTTAATAAGCATACTACCAAAGAAGGACTACGAGGAATTATACACAATGAACGTCAAATTGAACTTTCATTTGAGGGACATCGTTATAATGATATGCGGAGGTGGATGACAGCCCATATAGACTTTAATACTCCTGTTCATGGATGGTCAGTTGATGCAACAGATATTAATGATTACTACACCAAAATCATAGTTGGTCAACGAACTTTTTTAAAAGAAAGGGATTACCTGCATCCAATAAAAACAAGTGAATTAACAAGAAACTCAAATTTAATTCAAAACCCTAACTGGTAGATGATGAGAAAATTTATCCTTTTATTATTTGTTTCTCTTATTGTTAGTTGCGAGGGGGAAACCACACAAACAGTCGAACCCCTTGAAGTGATTGAAATAATACCAAAAAATGGTGGAGGAACTATTATTTATATGTTGCCACAAAGTAATGGTGTTCTTTATGTAAAGGCTAGTTATGTAAACTCCCAAGGGCAAGAAGTTCATCGTATTTCAAGTAAGTTTAATAACCGCATTGATGTTGATGGTTTTATCGGAAATGAAACTGTTGAAGTCGCTTTACGTGTTATTGACGAGGATGAAAATGTATCTGATCCAGTTATGGTTGATTTTGTGCCCCTTACTTCTTTTGTTTTTGTAGTTCTCGAAAGTATGACAATTACGCCTGACTTAGGAGGAGTTAAATTAAACTGGAATAACCCCTCAAATAAAACAGTTTTTGTTTATGTTGACATTACAAAAGAAAATGGTGAAACTGAAACTCGAATACTATCCTCAAAATCTCAAGACGAATCAGTTTTTGTTCGTGGTTTAGATGCAGTGCCATTAACATTCTCTATTCGCGTAGAAGATATTGAAGGTAACTCTACTTCTACAGACGAAGTTGGAACTTACACCCCTTTATTTGAGCAAAAAATTGAGAAGGACACATGGACTCTTGTTGGAAATCTTTCAGTTAATGGAAATGCATGGGAAGGAAGTACTACAAATTTTTGGGATGATGTAATCGACACAGCGGCCACAAATAATGATAATAGTTATTTTATCATTTGGCGTGATCAAAATGGAGGATCACTTCAGTGGCCACTTGATATTGTAGTTGATATGAACAAAAAGGCACGAATCAATAGGTTTGTTGTTTGGCAAAGAGCCTATTGGTACGGAGGTGTCGCAGGAGTTCCATATTATTTTCAAGAAGAAAATATGAGATCATTTAATTTATATGTTAGTAATGATAAACTGGACTGGAATTTAGTAGGAAGTTTCGATATTGGTGACCCAAAAGTAGGCGGAGTCGTCCCAACTGATGTTCTCGATGATGCAGCAAAAGGACATGAATTTAATTTGGGAAGCGTTACTGAAGCGTTTCGCTACTTTAAGTTTTCAATCACCTCAAACTACGGAAGCGACACCTATGTACATGGTTCAGAAATCAGTCTTTTTGGTATAGATAACCAATAGTTCATTATTACTTTGATATGAGATTCAGTTTTTTTGTCTTGGGATTTCTTTCTCTCTTTTTGAGTGTAAGCGTTGAGGCACAATTTCTTAAAAGGTCAGGCAAAAATATTGTAAATGAAAAAGGTGAGGTAGTTATTCTTCGAGGGATGGGTCTTGGAAATTGGATGCTTCAAGAACCCTACATGATGAATTATGTTGGTGGAGCAGTTTCACAAGGAGATTTCAAAAATAAATTAGAAAATCTTATTGGCTCTGAAAAAACAAATGATTTTTTCAATAAGTGGCATGATAATTTTATAACCAAAGCTGACATTGATTCTTTATCAAATTGGGGCTTCAATAGTGTAAGACTAGCTATGCACTATAATTTGTTCACCCTACCAATTGAAGATGAACCTGTTCAAGGTGAAAATACTTGGCTTCCTAGGGGTTTTGAACTAGTAGATAATTTATTGTCCTGGTGTCAAGATAATGAAATGTACTTAATTTTAGATTTGCATGCTGCTCCTGGTGGTCATGGGCGCGATCCAAACATTAGTGATAGGGATCCTTCCAAACCCTCACTTTGGGAAAGTGAGCTTAATAAAAGTAAAACTGTAGCTCTTTGGTCTAAACTTGCTGATCGCTATAAAGACACCCCATGGATGGGTGGATATGATCTAATTAATGAAACACACTGGGACTTTAATGATATTTCCGATCTAAGAGATCTTTTTATCCGAATCACAAATGCAATAAGAGAGCATGACGACAAACGAATTTTATTTGTAGAAGGGAATGGATATGCAAATGATTTTACAGGACTTACGCCACCTTGGGACCCCAATATGGCTTATAGTTTTCATAAGTATAAAACCTATAATTCTCACTTTACATTAGAATTTGTTTTAAACATCCAGAAAGAATACAATTATCCACTCTGGATGCGAGAGTCTGGAGAAAACTCAAATGCATGGGCAACTGATGCAGTTAAACTTTTTGAGGAGCTTGATATTGGTTGGTCTTGGTGGACATATAAAAAACTTAATTCTATAACTAACCCAGTTTCATTTAAATCAAATTCAAAATACGATGCCTTAATAAGTTACATGAAGGGCGAGTCTAGTTCAATACCAGCTATTGATGATATTTATGCAGGACTACTTGAGCTTGCTGAAAGTACAAAAATTGAGAATGTAAATTTTCAAAAAGATTATATCGATGCGTTGTTAAGACAGCCATACACTGATTCTACAATTCCATATAGTTCTAATATAGTTCCTGGAACTATTTATGCTTCTGACTATGATTTGGGAAATAATTTAAATGCGTATTATGACACTAATAGTTATGATTTTGAATATAGCACTGGAACATATCAAGCATCAAATTCTTTCACATACCGTAATGACGGAGTTGATGTAAACTCAACTACTTACACAGGGGCAAATGGATATTGTATTGAATATATTGATAAGGGCGAGTGGGCTGTTTATACAATTGATGTAGAAGAGGATGGTTTGTATGATATCGATATATTTTATTCAAGTACTTCAAACTCGGGAAAAATTTCTTTTGAAATAAACGGTTTTCCAACTAGATCAAATATATCTCTTGGTAATAGTGGCAGTTATGATAGTTTTATTGAAAAAAGATTGGAGAAAGTTAAATTAAGTAAGGGTGAAAATAGATTTAAGTTTATATCTGAAAATTCCGGCTTTGATTTAAGTCACTTTGTTTTTTCATTGAGCTCTAATCAAGAATTATCATCTTTTGAGTTGAATAGCTCTGTAACAGGAAATGATTTTAAATCTGTAAAATTATTTTTCAATCAACCAATTGATAAATCCAACATTACTACAGAAACCTTTAAAGTTTTTAAAAATATTGGATATGTAGATATTTCTTCAGTTTCGTTTGAAAATAATGATCAAACTGTAAATCTTGGACTATCAAGTGCTGTTTTACCTTCAGATGATCTAAGAGCTACTTATAATAATGGAACTGTTAAATCTTTAAGTTCGATTGATTTAGAATCATTTGATTTAGTTACAGTAGTAAACAATAGTCTTTCATCCGAAAGTTTTTTTTTAATTCCGTCTAAAATTGAAGCAGAAGACCATGGATTAAATCTAGGGCCATGCGTTCCAGGAAACAGGGGTTGTGGATTTCGAACAGAAAACTGTTCAGATCAAGGTGGTGGACAAAATATTGCTTATGCTGATTTAGGAGATACTGCGGCATATATGTTAATGGTTGATAAATCTGGTAAATACCGAGTTGATTTTCGATTAGCATCAGGGAATTCAATAGGTCTTCTAAGGCTTGGATTTAAAAACACAATTGGTGATTTGAACCTATATAATATATCTCAAGAAAAAGCTATGATTACTACACCATACACAGGTGGTTGGCAAAACTGGGAAACCGTATCAACTGAAGTAAACCTTCAAGCCGGACTATATCAAATGGATTTGACTGTCATTCGACCTGAGTTTAATTTGAATTGGGTTGAATTTGTTTTAATCGAAGAATATTTGGATATGAATAAAATTTCAGAAAAACCTGCAATTATTTATCCCAACCCAGCAACAGATAAAGTTTTTATTAGATCACCAAAGACCATTGGAGATGTAAGCATTTTTAACTTTAGTGGACAGCAAGTAAAGCTCATGAAAAATATTGAAACTAATGACGCAGAAATCGATATTTCATCAATAAAGAGGGGTTTATACTTTATTAATATATCATCCTCAAATAAAAATTATAAAGTATTTTTTAATTAATCAATTTAAACATAACCAATAATAAAATATACTAAAATTGAAACTAAAACATTTCCATATCATTTCACTTTTATTAGTGTCGTCATTAATTTTAAATGCACAAAACATAGACGATCAAGTTAGCCAAATGCTCTCGGGGATGAGTCTTGATGAAAAAATAGGACAAATGACCCAAGTGGAACGCAATGAGCTAGATAGTATTTATGATTTAGCGACTTATAATATTGGCTCTATACTGAGTGGGGGCGGTTCAGCTCCCTCCCCTAATAATTTATATTCCTGGATTGACATGTATAATCAATATCAGAATGTTTCATTACAATCAAGTTCAGGTATCCCTTTAATTTATGGTATTGATGCTGTTCATGGGCATAGTAACGTTTTAGGTGCTGTGATTGTACCACACAACATTGGCTTGGGAGCTACATGGAATCCGGATCTTGTACAAAAAATATCCAAAATAACTGCAAGTGAAGTTTCTGCCACGGGAATTGATTGGACTTTTGCTCCCTGTATAGCTGTGCCCCAAAACGAACGTTGGGGTAGAACATATGAAGGATTTGGTGAGACAGCTGAAATTAATCAAATTATGGGTAAAGCATCTATTGTTGGATTTCAAGGTAGTAATTTGGCCTTAGATAATACCATCTTAGCCTGCGCCAAGCACTTTATAGGAGATGGTGGAACAACAAATGGTATTGATCAAGGGAACACACAAATTTCAGAAGAAATACTTCGCGAGCTACACCTGCCAGCCTATATAGATGCAATAGAAAAGGAGGTTGGAACAATAATGGCAACATATAACAGTTGGAATGGCAAAAAAGTGCATGGATATAAATACCTTTTAACCGATTTATTAAAAACTGAACTTGGTTTTAATGGCTTTATCATATCTGACTGGAAAGGGGTAGATCAAGTTAATAGTGACTACAAGGAAGCTATAAAACAATCCATTAATGCTGGAGTTGATATGGTAATGGTTCCAGATAGATACAAGGATTTCATTAGGTTGACCATCGAATTAGTTAATGAAAATCAAATACCTATTTCTCGTATAAACGATGCTGTTAGTAGAATTTTAAAACAAAAATTACTGTTAGGTATTTTCGAAAAACCGTATGCAGAGGAATCAAGTACTGAAATTGATTTATTTGGCTCACAGGAGCACAGAGATATTGCAAGACAAGCCGTTCGAGAATCTATGGTGCTTCTTGATGCAAAAAACAATGTACTACCACTAAAACAAGATGGTCAAACCATCGGACTGGCTGGTGTTTTAGCAGATGATTTAGGGGCACAGTGTGGTGGTTGGACTATTGCTTGGCAAGGAGGCAATGGCGATATTACAGAAGGAACTTCAATACTTGAGGGATTCAATAAAATCACAAATACTAGCGAGGTAATATTTAATCAAAATGGAGATTTTGATAAAGATATTGATGTAGCTGTTGTAGTAATAGGAGAAAAAACTCCTTACTCGGAAGGCGGTGGTGATCGTTCTTCCTTAAATATTGATAATCAAGATATTGCGTTGTTAAAAAAAATGAAAAGTCAAAATATTCCAACTGTAGCCTTATTGATTTCTGGAAGACCAATGATTCTTGGAGAAGCATTAATTAATTCTGATGCAATGATTGCCGCTTGGTACCCTGGAACTGAAGGGGATGGTATTGCTGAAATTTTATTTGGAAAATATCAACCAACAGGTAAATTAACAAATACTTGGCCAAATGATATGCGACAAATCCCTATTAATTTTGGAGATGAATCTTATAATCCTTTGTATTCATACAAACATGGGTTAACACAATTTCCTACGACCTCAAACACTAACATGCTCAAAGTTTATGCAAGTGCTACAAACGATGATGGTAATATTATACGTGTTTATTTTACTGACATTATAACTTCAAATTTTAGCGACAATGATGATTATAATTTGTACATAAATGGTGATTTAGCTAATTCAATCATCAAAAATTATTATATAGATCAAAACAATCCATCCATTTTAGAAATTACATTATTATCAAATATTGAACAAGGTGATGAACTCTATCTAACAATCGAAGATAATGTTTTGCTATCTGGAAACAAATCAGTTCTAAATGCTGACAATGTTTTTGTTTACAATGGAGTCAAGAACACTAACGGTATGTCATATAGAATTGAAGCAGAGTCTTATTATGAAATGTACGGAGTACAAACAGAGCAGTGCAGTGATCAGGGAGGAGGTCTTAATGTGGGTTACATAGATTATGGAGATTATATGAAATACAGCGTAGATGTTCCATCAAATGGTTTTTATCAACTTGTTTCACGCATTTCAGGATTTCAGGACGGATCTATAGATATTACTTTTAATAGTAAAATTATAAACCTACCATTTAGTAGTACAGGTGGATGGCAAAACTGGGTTAATTTTTACGAAAAAATATATCTTGAAAAAGGGGAGTATATTATGACTGTGACAGCTAATTCATCGCAGTTCAATATTAATTATTTTGATTTAATATTTGATAAAGAAAACCATGAAATACCTGGTAAAATTGAAGCCGAAAATTTCTCATACGCAAATGGTATACAAACAGAGTATTGCCAGGACGATGGTGGCGAAAATATAGGTTATATAGATTTTGAAGACGATGCGGAATATCCAATTTCTGTAAGTCAATCAGGGTATTACAATGTAAAACTGCGATATGCATCAATACATGAAGGTTACTTTTCACTTGGCTTTGGTGATCAAACCTATTATTTTCCATTTAATAGCACAGGTGGCTGGCAAAATTGGGAAACTAATACGATTGAATTATTTCTTGATGGAGGTCCTTCTATTATGAAGTTTTCAAGCGCATCTAAAGAGTTAAATATTAACTTTTTTGAGTTTGAGTTTGCAGGAACATTTGCAACAAATTACACATCAACATTAAATCAAATAATTCTTTATCCTAACCCCACCAAAAAATATTTGAAAATAGAAACACCAATTGACCTAGATCCGGATGGAGTTATTAAAATTTTCGATGTTTCAGGAAAATTAATCCGATCATACAAAGTAAAAAATATTGCAGAAAATAAAGAATATATTATCGATCTTGATTTGACGACAATGGTAATTATATTATTACACTAGATATAAATGGTAGAGAATACATTAAGTCTTTTGTAATTAAATGATTACTTTCTTTTGAAATTAGTTATCTTTTGAGCTTATAAACTATGAATTTATTGAATAGAATTATTCAAATATTCCTACTGATAACTCTTACTACTGTTTGTACAAATGTATTTGCACAATCAAGTCAATGGAATAGCGTTGTCATCCCTGGACAAGCCTGGAAATATACATTACCTGATGGTCCTAACACTAATTGGACTAAATCAAATTTTAATGATTCCTCTTGGTCAACAGGAAATACTGGGATTGGATATGGTGATGAGGATGATGAGACTATTATTTCAAATACAATATCTCTTTATATGCGGAAAACATTTGAAATTGAGGATGTAAGTTTAGTTTCAAGAGCAGTATTGGACATTGATTACGATGATGGTTTTGTTGCCTATATAAATGGAGTTGAGGTTGCAAGAGATCTTTTTTCTGGAGATCATACCTCTTATTCAATGCCTAGCGATGGTTTACACGAAGCTCAGCTCTACACTGGAAATATTCCTGAGAGATATTTTTTTGACAAAACACTGCTTATTGATGGTTCAAATATTATTGCAGTTCAAGTTCATAACCAGTCGTTGACATCTTCAGATTTGAGCGCATTACCAGTTATTACTTTAGAACTCCCTCAAGGAACAGATACATATTTCAGTCCTCCTAATTGGTTTGTTGAGCCAAGTCCACAGCCAGTTGACATCAACTTTACATCGTCAAATTTACCCATTGTTATATTAAATACTGGAGGCGCTAATATTCCTGATGAGCCAAAAATTGAAGCAACAATGAAAATCATTAAGCGTCCTGAAAATGAGTTAAATTATGTTATTGATGAAAGTAATCCAGACTATTTAGATTTTGATGGACCAATACAGATTGAGGTTCGTGGATCTAGCTCTCAGCTTTTTTCAAAAAAACAGTATTCATTAACTACATATGATAGTACAGGTCAAAAGGATAATGTAAAATTACTTGGTTTGCCAAAAGAAAACGATTGGATACTAAATGCATTAGCCTACGACACAACTTTTGTTAGGGATTACATCAGTTATAAATTATCAAATTCTTTAAACCAATATGCATCAAGAGCTGAATATTGTGAATTAATTTTGAATGGTGAGTATAAAGGGATTTATATGCTTCTTGAAAAATTGAAAGCTGATGATAATCGAATTAATATAAAAAAGATAAAAGATGATGATAATGAGCTTCCAGATTTAACAGGAGGTTATATTGTTAAAGCTGACAAAATTGAAGGAACTGAAGAGCTAGGCTGGTCAATGCCTAGTTATGGTTGGGGAAATGTAAATTTTGCTTATGAAGTGCCAAAACCAGAAGATAAAACCAGTCAACAAGACGACTACATCCAGAACGTTTTTAATCAACTTGCTGAGACCACCTTTAACCCCTCAAATAATTCATTATTTAATGGCTATCCATCAGTAATTGATATTCCATCTTTTATTGATTTTATGTTGTTAAATGAACTTGCTTCTAATGTCGATGCATATCAATTTAGCACATTTTTTCATAAAGATAGAGGAGGTAAACTCCGTGCTGGTCCTGTGTGGGACTTCAATCTTACTTATGGTAACGATTTATTTGAATGGGGATACGACAGAAGTAAGTACAATATTTGGCAATTTCTGGATGGTAACCGTGGGACTAGGTTTTGGACAGACCTTTTTTATGATCCTGATTTCTCATGTTATTTGACAAAGCGCTGGTTAGAACTGACGGCTACAGATCAAGTATTAAATGAAAATAAGATTAACGATCTGATTGACGAAACAGTTGTCAATATTCATGATGCGGTTAATCGTCAAGAACAAGTATGGAATATAGATATTGATTTTGATGGGCGTATAGCAAATCTAAAAACTTTTATTAGCCAACGTATTCAATGGATAACGGATCAGCTTAATCCAAACATATCAGCTTGTGAAAATGTGGCTATACCTAATTTGGTAATTTCAAAAATACACTATAATCCACAAGATCAAGGCGATGATGATTCTGATGATTTTGAATTTGTTGAAATTACTAATAACAGTGATTTAGCTTGGGATTTAACAGGGGTATATTTTGGTGGATTAGGTTTTTCATATCAGTTTCCTCCCAGGTTTATTATTCAGGCTCGGCAATCTGTTTTTTTGGCAAACAAGCCATCTGCTTTTGAATCGATTTATGGATTCACTCCTTTTGATGAATTTTTTAGAAATCTTTCCAATAACAGTGAGCGTTTAGAGCTATTGGATGGATTTGGAAACCAAATTGATTTGGTTGTTTATGATGATGATTCTCCGTGGCCTGAAGATGCAGATGGAGAGGGCTACTATTTGCAGTTAATAGATTTGGATTTTAATAACAGCCTGCCTGAAAATTGGATTCCTATTTCAAGCTCTCAGGATCTTTTGTCGTTCGGTAGTGCTGATGGTTTACCGATATCGATTTATCCGAATTCTACACGTGATTTTTTATACCTAAACTCTACTAATGGTAACGAAATAAAATCGATCGAAATTTTAAACTTAAATGGGCAAAGAGTCATGACAAAAAGCTTTTCCATAAATCAGAAATCACTTAATATATCAGAGCTAAGCTCAGGGATGTATTTTATTCAAGTAGAAATGACAAATCAAGTGTTCATCAAAAAGATTATCAAAGAATAGGTTAACACTTTATAATAACAGTAACTTCAATTGTGGAGGTTAGGGGAGTGAAATCGAATTTTTTAAGAGAAGATTTGGTATAAACTATAGATTTTTGAGATTCTAGGTTCAAGTGCCGTTTTGAGTACGATTATCCTCAAGAATAATTTTTTGTTTTTGGGGATATTTTTTTGCACCCAAGATTTTTTCTGGAAAATCTGAAATAATCCCATCAACTCCCCAAGAAATGAGTTCCTCGATTCGATTCTTTTCATTTACAGTCCATGTGTGAATTTTGAACCCCTCACTTTGAATATAGTTGATTTTTTCCTGCGTCAAATGACTATGGTTGGGATTAATGGCAAAGGCATTGAGATCATGGGCAATCGGAATTGCGTCAAGAGGATTATTTTCTGTCAAAATGGCAATACCAAACTCATTTGTAAGTTTTCTAAATTCTTGCAACTCATCCCAATCAAAACTTGAAACATACAACTGATTCATTTTCCAGCGTCCCGACTCAACAGCACTAATCATGATGTTAAAAACACCTGCTGAAGTATTTTTTCCTTTGAGTTCAATATTGAGCTGAACGCTTCCATCAATGACATCGATAATGTTTTCTAGAGTTGGAATGGGTTCACTTCCCATCACTTTTAACGCATTAAGTTGTTTTAACGTTTTCTCTTCAATTTTTCCGCTACCGTTGGTTAGTTTATCAAGTTTTTTGTCGTGAAATACGACAATTTCTCCTGAAAGACATCGAAAGACATCGACCTCGATTCCATCAACTCCGAGCGCAAGAGATTTTTGAACGGATAGTATCGTATTTTCAGGGGCATGACCCATAGCACCTCTATGTCCAATCACTTGAGTTTGCTGTGCGCTTGCAGCAAATATGACAAGCAATGTGGAGAGATGTGTAGATAAAACTTTCATGACACAATAGTTAAATTACAAGTTAAGTAATTAGTTTTCTAATTCTATAACAACCTTTTTAATTAAATTAATGTGTAATTTGAAAAAGTTCAGTTAGATAAAAGATTTAAAGCGTTACTTTCTATAAAACAATAAGGTTCTATTTTTGTAGGTTATATTTTTCAAGTAAAATTGACCATGCAGTCTAATCTAATACCTAGGACTTTGGGGGTTATCTATCTACTAAAAAAAGGTTGCCAATTCGAATTTACAGGAATTAATAAGTGTGTTTATTTCTATTAAAAACACACTTCTCTCTAACAATATCTTCTTATTTATTTAAAATTTAGTTAAGACCACTGATATTTTGTGTTCATAACTTTAAATTTATGAAACGAAAAGTACAACTTGTTGTTATTTCAGACACACATTTGGGTACAATTGGAGCTCGCACTGAAGAATTGTACAATTACTTAAAAAGCATTGATCCGCAAACAATTATTCTTAACGGAGATATCGTTGACATATGGCAATTTAGTAAACGTCATTGGGATAAAAATCACACCAAAATTATTAAACAGTTACTAAAGTTTATTTCCGATGGTGTAAGTGTTCATTATATTGTTGGAAATCACGATGAATCTTTTCGAAGGTTTTTAAATTTTGAAATTGGTGGATTTTCAATCTCTAACAAACTAAAGTTAACATTAGATGGAAAGCAAGCTTGGTTTTTTCACGGAGATGTATTTGATGTCACTATGCAACACTCAAGATGGATAACACGGCTTGGAGGTTTTAGTTACGATGCATTAATTTATTTAAATTCCGTGGTTAATCGTATTTTGACTTTATTTGGAAGGGAGAAATTATCATTCTCCAAAACCATAAAAAACAAAGTAAAAGCTGCTGTTTCTTATATAAATAAGTTTGAGGATACTGTAGCAGAAATTGCTATTCACAATAAATATGATTATGTAGTTTGCGGGCATATACATCAACCTTGCATTAAAACCATTACAAATAATCAAGGAAGTGTTCAATATTTAAATTCTGGGGATTGGATAGAAAATTTGACTGCTCTTGAGTACGATAATAATACGTGGAATATATTTCACTATGAATCGAGCAAACTAAAAAAACAAGAAACTAATGACGATGATTTTAAAGATGTCAAGGAACTTTTTTTAGAGCTTTCATCAAATTTTAAACTGTAAAATAAGTATTAATGAAAGTATTATATGCAATTCAGGCAACCGGAAATGGACATATTTCAAGAGCTGAAGCATTATTACCGTTGTTTAAAAAAATTGCTGAAGTTGATATTTTAGTTAGTGGAACTTCTGCGGACATTAAATTGGATTACCCAATAAAATATCGATTTAGAGGTTTGAGTTTTATATTTGGGAAAAACGGTGGTATTGATGTTTGGAAAACTATTCGAAGTATTGGTGTTCTACGTTTTCTAAAAGATGTCAATTCTTTAGACCTTAAAGATTACGATGTAGTGATTAATGATTTTGAGCCTGTTTCTGCCTGGGCAAGTGTTTTTAAAAACAAGCGTTCAATTGCACTAAGCCATCAATACAGTTTGTTACATAGTAAAGTGCCTAAGTCTTCAAAAAAAGCTTTTTTGGCAAGATGTATTTTGAGATATTATGCCCCAACAAAAGAGGGTTATGGTTTTCATTTTTTAAAATATGATGAAAACATTTTTACACCCATTATCAAAAACGATTTTATAAGTCGAGAAAGACAAGAAAAGAACCAGTACGTTGTGTATTTACCTGCATATGACGACCAAAAAATAATTGCAGTATTGCATAAAATAATTTTTACGAATTGGATTGTTTTTTCAAAGCATACGCTTAATGCGTATAGAATTGGGAACATCAGTTTTTATCCGATTAGTAAAAAACAATTTAACAATAGCCTACTTGTTTCAAAAGGCATCATTTGCGGGGCTGGATTTGAAACACCAGCTGAAGCATTATACTTGAAAAAGAAGCTATTAGTTATTCCAATGAAAAATCAATACGAGCAACAATGTAATGCTGAGGCCTTAAAAAAACTAGGTGTGCCTGTATTAAATGGGTTAGAAAAGAAAGATATAGAAATTATAAAATCATGGGTTAAGTCCAAAAAAATTGTCAAGTTAGACTATATAGATACTCCATCGAAAGTGATTAATCAAATTTTTATTGATGATATAAGAAATGAGTCCAGGAAACACATCGATACCAATCATTATTTATTTTAATCTGATTTTTGAATACAATCGAGCCTTAGCTCACTAAAATTTTTAATAAAACAGAGGTTTTGTTTCGAAAATAGCTCAATTGAGTGTACAAAAAAACCTTGTCATTTGACAAGGTTTTCTAGCATTAAATTTTAAATTTAATATGTTCCAGCGTTTTCTGCTGCTGCGATATTTGTAAGCTCTTTTTCTGTTAGCTGACGACTATTTACCCAAAAAGCAACAATTTTACCTTCGTTTGAAACATAGGCTTGAATAAGGTCATTTGTACGGATGATGGAGTCTTTGGTAGTGGTTTTAGTGTCAAATACACTAAGCACCATACTTCCAAATTCATCGTTAACCCCTTTTACGGAGGTTCCCCAAACAGGTTTCCATTTCGTATCAGCTTGCTCAAACCATGTTTTCAAAAAAGCAATGTGCTCATCACTTGTCAGAATTTGCTCGCCACCTGGGCCACTGATCTGTATAGAATCAATATTCATGGCGCGAATTCCTTCATAATCACGCGTGTTGTGTTTTTCAATGTAATCGTTGAGAAGGTCTACACTCTCTTGATTTCCAATCATGATTCCGCCAGTGGCGTCATAGTCCCAAATATTCGAAAAACCGGCTGTTTTTGGCGCTTCTGATGGGGTATTACACGCAACAATTGAAGCGAACAGCGCACTTATTATAATAAAATATTTCATGTTTACTTAGATTTTAATCTAATGTATAAAATATTTATTGTATTTAGTTACTTGTTGAAAAACTAAGTGGGGATATGACAAATACCAAGGCGAGGCTAATAAATAATTTTTTCTTCTTTTAGAAGTATAAAAAAGACCTAAAATGTGTCAATAGGTTTTAAATAAAATCTTTAAGTTGTTGTAAAAATATTAACCACTGTTTTGAAAATAGCGCCATGGGTTGTACGATTATCCTCAAGAATAATATTCAGTATTTACAGATTACTTTTTTCTTTAATCTGTCTGGAAATTCGGTGATAATCCCATCCACTTTCCAAGAAACGAGTTCTTCGATTTGATTTTTTTATTTACAGTCCATGTGTGAATTTCAAATCCCTCACTGTGAATCTCGTTTATTATTTCCTGCGTCAAATGACTATGCTTGGGATATTTGCAAAAGCATTAAGCTCACGGGCAACCACAATAGCAGTAGATTTAATTATTAATTCTAGCGCAAGACTAAAAGCTAATATTTTCTCACTTGGTAGCACCCTTGCCAAACTATTACAGATTGATGGTAAGACCCACACAATGAAAAAGGATGAAAGCAAGAAACAAAAGATAGGTGTGCTTGCACAAGACATAGAAAAAGTATTTCCTGAACTTGTTTCAGAAAGCAATGGAATTAAATCAGTAAACTATTAAGGATTAGTACCTGTTCTTATCAATGCACTGAAAGAGCAACAAGCAGAAATAGAAAGACTAAAAACCCAAGAAAAAAGACCGGAGATATTAGAAAGATTGGTTGCGGCAATGGATAGAACTAGCAGAACTAAATGAAGAAGATCTGCCTATGATTTAATAGGAAAAAACAATATCTGCTTTCGAACTTTCTTTTATAAGTTCTTTTGGGTAACTCCAATTTATATTTTTAACTTCAATCAAATGGTTTATGTAATTATTTTGATTGATGCCGAAAGTATTAAATGAACCCTCTGATACGTGAATTACTCCACCATTATTTGAAAACTCCAACAACTTTTTCTTTGCCATTTGGCTAATTTTACCAAATCCTCCTCCGTGAGGTGTAACGGTGTGTAAATTGTTTACAACATCATTCATTAAAATTCTTACTCCGTCACCGGCTGCAAAATAAATGACTTTGTGACCTTGTTTTAGTGCCTCATTAGCAACGTGAATTGACATTATTGCTGCACTTGGGTTAATCATAGGGTCTGAACTTAAGTGAATAAAGTAGTTCCTTTTGTCCTGTGCAAATGATATAACAGGGGATATGATTAGGACTAATAAAATTATTTTTTTCATTGTTTGTTTTTAATAGTATGAATATAATCAAATTTTACCTAATAGGACTGGAAGTAGCAGAACTAAAAGAAGAAGATATGCCTATGGTTTAAAATACAACACTATTAATAGCTAATTCTATTCAGCAACCAAGCCTGTTCCGAGTAGGGCTTCATAACGACAAGTGTTTGCGCGTCTGTAGAAAAGGCGTATTGTAGCTTATACGTATCATTAGTATCTCTTCTATGAATTACAATGAAGTTTTCTTTTACAGCAAAATTAACTTCCGACACCAATTGGTTGTCATCAAATCGTCTGAAGTACGGTTGATTGTTTTCGTTAAAACTAACAATTATAATTTCACCCTCAAATGATTTCCATTTTCCAATAAAAGAAAATTCAGTTATTCTTTCATCAGCTTGAATAAAGCTCATTAGCGCAATTGATGTCACTATCCAAAATAAATGTCTCATAAATTATATGAAACAAAAATATTTACAGTTGTTAAATAAACATAAGCAAAAGTTTATAAATTTTTACACCCTCGTTTATAGCTTTGACGGACCTATTTAAGAGGGTTAGAAGCAGCCGAACAAAAAGAAGAAAAGTCTATGGTTTAGCGCTTACTTCCCATTTTGAATTGGTTCGGTTTCAGGCATCAGCTTGTTTAGAATAAAATAAACAGGGCAAAATTTAGTTGCTGGACTTATAATTTGAAGAACCCCAACAGCTAGAGCTATTGACAAAAAGTTTAAATTTGTAGTATATAGTGTCAATCCGACGCTTATTATATACAACAGTCCAACTATTGCATCATGGGTTCTAATTTTTGAAACGTTTTTTTTCATTTTTATTAAGATTTAATCAAATATAATGAATTCATAATACAAATATGTTAACCCATTTTTAAATGTATCACTAACATACTTAAGAGGTTTAGAAATAGCAGAACTAAAAGAAGAAGATATGCCTATGGTTTAATATAAAAGCCCCCATAGAAGGAGGCTTATTAATTAAATTGATTGAATCGAGATTAGTTAAAACTTCCGTAAGTTCTTAAAATACTTAAATCAAAGTTTCCTTTGCTTAAAACTTCGCCCCTATTTTTGTAATACTCTTTCCATTCTTTTGCAAGTTCTTGCTCCATTTTGGATTTGATAACAATATTATCTCTAACACCTTTATACCCAACTGCAACCCAATGAGTTGCTCCATTCGGACTTCCAATATCATACGTGCCAAATGCCACAGGTCTGTCTTCCATTAAACCTCTTGCTTGAGAAACAATTTTTTTGTGAGCAGCAAGAAATTTTTCGGGGTCACTTACTGCGATGTCATAAATTTGAATGTATCCGTAGTGGTCAGGTGCAACTTCCCCATTATAGTCAAGTATTCTTCCGCTGTATCTATCTCCCCAAGATTCAACGTGGTCACTCACATTACGCCAAAACAACCACCTCTGGTTACTTTCTTTTTGACCTTCTTTCATTCCCCAATTAGCGGCATCTCCAAAAAACACAATTCTATGTGTGCCCATAGTGTTACCTCTATTTAATTTCTCTAAATAAACACCGCCAGAGTTAAACTCAATGTCTTTATAAAAGTTGTCAAACTTTTCAGCTATTTCACTTTGTTGCCAAGGTTTTGCATTAAAATAAACGACTGAAAATGATGGCACTTGAGAAAACCCAAATGCTGCAATTAAGCATACTATTATTGTTTTTATTTTTTTCATTGTTGTTATTTTAGTTAATACATCAATTATAGTAATAAAAAACCATTTATATATTAAGCCAATTTTAAATGTATATCTAACCTATTTTAGAGGATTAGAAGCAGCAGAACTTAAGGAAGAAGATATGCCTATGGTTTAGTCAATTAAACTTATTGTACTAACCTTGCTGGTAATGAATGTTCTCACTCCCTAAAATAAAGAAAACAGATAGACAAGTTACACAAGCCAATACCTAATACAGCGAGGGTATTACAGAAACTAAAAGACTACAATTACAATCTACATTTATAGACTTTTACCTATGGATGCATATTAAGACCTCATATAGAGGTTAGACTACTTAAATGGCAGGACTTTAATGAAGACTTAAGCTATGTAAGTGTAGATGTAGCAAGGTTAAATTAAAGAGAAATAGGTTAATGCTAGTTCCTGATTATCTACTTTATTTTGGATATGATTTAGTCCATCGATTTGCCAACGACCCAAATTCTTTTTTTATAATTATAATTCAAAGTTCGGATCGTCAGCATTTCAATATGGCGCTTAATTATGATTAATATTATTCACCACTCAACATTTTTTTGAATGCTACTAAATCAAATTCATTGCCATAAAACATTGTACTCATTTTCATAATATCAGCAGCAATTAGAACTGCAGTTTTTATTTCATTTTCCGTAGCACCTAATCTCTTAAGCTCTGATATATGATAAGGAATGCAATACTGGCATTTTGTTGCTGCCGAAGTCCCAAGTGCTACAAGGTGAGCTTCTTTTTCAGGAATTGCCCCTTCCTTATACAGAGCCATTGAAGCCTTGAAATATGCGTCCGCACTCTTTAGAATTGATTCTGGGTATACTGAATTGAAAGGACTTGCAGCTAAAAGCTCCTGCTTTTCTTCATTTGTCAACAAACCGTCTTGTGAATATGCTGTAGAGCATACTATAGCAAAAATTATTGTGAATAGTATTTTTTTCATTTATTTAAGTTTTAGTTTTTAAATATATTTAATTTCTAATAAAAAGATGTTATTCAAAGTTTAAATTTATCCCTTACCCACTTAGGAGTATTAGAAGTAGCATAACTAAAAAAAGAAGATATCCCTATGGTTTAAGTCC
The DNA here is from genome assembly GCA_038143535.1 of Bacteroidota bacterium. Lineage (GTDB taxonomy): Bacteria > Bacteroidota > Bacteroidia > Flavobacteriales > Flavobacteriaceae > UBA7446. The sequence goes on along the minus strand of JAYQMD010000001.1, from coordinate 1,513,771 downwards.
TTAAATTAATACCACTTTTAATATGCTGTCAAGTTTTGTGGAGTAAAAAGTATTATTGGTTCAATTTATCTTTAAAAAACCCAACCAATGAATTATATTTTGTTTTACCACTCGGGTATCTTAAATGGGATTCGATATTTAGACTGTCCATTTTTTCTTTAAGTGCAATACCAAAATCCACATGATGAACAATCCAACCTCTAATTTTATTTGCATTGTTGGGCACGGGAGCATTTGGTCTCATTCCATATTGCATGAAAATAGGGGGATCATCTTTAGAAATTAATTCCAATGCAGAAATACTTTTTGCTATCTCATTGGCTTCCTTAACGTTTTTTGCACCATAGTTTTGGCGCATATTTTTTCTAAAACTCACTACTTCTTCAGGCGCATATTTTTCTAAATGTATACGCCAAAAATCAGATTCCATAGTAGTTTGACCTCCTTTTGTAGCCACACAAGTTAACCGAGTCGACTCTCTTTCAATAGGGTTCTTGCTATTAACATTAGCCATTTCATCACTAAAAGCAAGCCACATAGATATTTGGGCACCTGCTGAGCCTCCCCATACACCAATCCTCTCTTTATTTATACCCCATGATTCTGCTCGAGAACGAATAAATTGCAAGGCTTTTTTTGCATCATTGTGTGCTCCCGGAAGTGGAACAATTGTTTTGTAACGGTAATTAATAGAAGCCACCGAAATACCAGCTGCTAATAATTGTGTTAGCTCATTTCCATTGATTTTTTCTTTACTGCCTGCGTTAAAACCACCTCCGTGGATGTATATGGCCAAAGGAGTTTGTTTGTTTTTGTCTGCAAACCAAATATCCAATACATTCCTCTCATGCTTCCCATACGAAAGATTAGGTAAATCTGGTTTTGGCATATTGGTTTGAGCATAAGAAAAAGGAGACGCAGAAAATACAAGTATAATTGCTAAAAAGGTTTTGAGCGTTTTCATTTCTTCATATAATAATAAGACCCCAAAAAAACTAATAATTAAAAAAATGGTGAAAATCCACCACTTATAAATTCCCCAGAAGTGTAAAATAAGAACAACACAAACACTACTAATCGACGAGTAAATTAAATTTTTTCACTCTCAAATATAAAAATATTCATCTATAGCGGATTAGAAGTAGCTAAACTAAAATAAGAAGATAAGTCTGTATTTTAGTTCTTTACAAACTATAGATTTTTATTAACAAACGTAAGTGTTGTTTCTCTAGCCTTAGCACCTGGCAGGTATTTGGCAACTTCTGTTTTGTTGACTTTTTTTTCAGTTTTGGTATCTTGAATTTCAAAACCACATCTTCCTAAAAATGCTTTCCAAAAAGCTTCACGTTTAATAAATTCTGGTACTTTTTCAATGATTAGCTTGTCTCCGTCTTTTATTTGAGCCCCTTTGGAAAGGAATACTTCATCATACCCATCTCCAGTAACTTTAACACGCTTAAGCGCATTAGTAGAAATCACAATTTCAATAACCTCAAATTCAGTTACGTCAATGGAGTAACTATCTTTATCTGTTAAAATTTGAGAAAACCCAATCACAGGAATGATAAATAAGATTAATGCTTTATTCATTTAGTATTTTTAGTGTTGTGAATATAACTAAAACTTCTAAATAGTGCAATTACGATATTTCGATAAAAATTTTGACAGAAAAGGCAGAGAGAAAATCTCCTCACTCTAATTCTTAACAACTTTATACGTCATTTCTTCGTTGTTTGACTTGTCTGTTGCTTTAACAATGTAAGTAGCAGTTGATAGGTGTTCCATATTGATAGAATTTCCTGTGAGTGCCATTAGCTTGTTGCCCGACATATCGTAAACTTCAATGTCATATTCTTTATCGCTGTTTAGTGCTAATAAAGATGATGTAGGGTTGGGAAACAATAGTATTTTAGAGTTTTTAGGATTTACAAGTTCATTTAATCCAAGTTGACCATCTAACGAATTATTTTCACTCACATATTCATAAATATAATACCAAAATTTGTACTTTTCATCATCTGGAATTACATCGACTTCCTCACCATTATAATCTAATAGTTCAATATCAAATGCTATAGTAGTTCCACTTGGCAAAAGATGAGGTTGCATAAAAAATCTAGTATCTATTGTTAACTCTTCCTCACCATTATCATAATCGGAATAAGGTTCAATCTTGACCCAGTTACTTGAGTTATCTGATGTTACTTCACCTGCAAAATTGACATAATAGCTAGGAATGTATGTGTCATTATATGTATGAACAGCCAAAGGCGTAATCATCCATACTTTTCCATCTGGGACTTTTAATAATTTGTTGGAATCAAGATTCCCTGAATTTGAAATTGCTCTGTAATCAAGAGCATTTATAGCAATTATATCATTTAAAATTAAACCATTAGGCAATTGTCCATATCCCAAAAAAGGCGCAATTAATAATAAGAGTAGTAGTTTCTTCATTTTTTAGATTTTATAATCAGAGAGTAAAGCAAAATACCAATTGATGCTATTAGAATAAATATTGAGCTTCTCATACCTCAAAAATAAAAAAGTATTTGTGTTTTTTAGGGTTGGTTACAAAAAGATAATCTTAGGGATTAGTATTGTTTTTTTGTGGTGCTAATTTAATGAATGGCGATTAAAGATTCTTCCAAGAGCCTCCGTTGAAAGCTTCAATACCATTTTTAGACAGGATTGATTTTGCTTGAGAACTCCGTATTCCACTTGCACAAACTACTACAATCCCATTGTCATATGATTTTATTTCATCTATTTTAGATTGCAATGAATTCAAGGGAATATTGATAGAATTGGGATAATGACCAGATTGATACTCCTGAGGAGTTCTGACATCAATTACTACACTTCCATTTTCCAACATCGTTAATGCTTTTTTTGATTTGTTATAGTTGTTTAAAAAATATAGCCCTATAACAAGCGCTATAACTATATAGATTACATAATCCTTCATCTCTATTTATTTATCGCTAAATTAAGGGATGGCGGATGAAATTACAATGGCAGGTGGAAAAGGTTACTCAAACAGAGCCGTTGTATATTTTAGGCTATACGAGCAATCTTGGCAGAGTTAAAAAAGAAGTATTAAAATGGGTAAAAAGTGCCGAGAAAGTGCCGAGAACAGGGTAAAATTCCGTATATTTAAGTATCAATTACTTGTGAGTATAGCTTAATAGCGAAGTTGGCTAAAAAACAAAAAACCCTCACAATGTGAAGGTTATGAAGTGGAGAAGAGCGGATTCGAACCGCCGACCTCTTGACTGCCAGTCAAGCGCTCTAGCCAACTGAGCTACATCCCCAAGTTTTTCAATCGCCAACGACGTCCTGTCGCAAAAGCTATGCAAAAATAAACCATTTTTTGTTCTATTGCTTTATTAAGGCAGCTAAATAACTTGGTAAGGCAGCAACAGAAGCAATAATGCCATCGGGAGTAATTGCACTTTGTTCCAGCAGTGCTTTTCGATACTTACCCGTTTGCACCAATACCGCATGGTAGCCCGCAGTTTGGGCACCTTCAATATCATTGATTAAGTCATCACCCACCATAAGTAATTCATTTGCAGCCCCCTTTAAAAGCGCACTCCCCATCTCAAAAAAAGCAGTGCTGGGTTTGCCCACCACATGCGCCTTTTTTCCAGTAGCATGCTCCAGTGCCGCCACAAAAGCACCACTGTCTAGCATCAGTCCTTCGTCGGTTTGAAAATAGCGCCCCTTGTGAAGTGCAATCAGCTCAGCGCCTTCAAGCAGTTGGTTCATTAAGCTGTTTAACAAATCGTAATCCCATTCGTTGCCAATGTCCCCAATAACAATCGCTTCCGGATCGTTCTCAACAGCTGGCGGATAGTCGGTTTGCGCAGCCTCATCCAGCACCAATCTACAGCGTGTCAGCCCCATTTTTTGTAGCTGTACGACGCCTGCATAGTTGGCACTCAACAATTCATTTTCGCTAATGTCAAGACCCAATTGTTGGAGCTTAGCAACAAGCGCACTTCTAGACAAGGTGGTGTTGTTTGTTACAAAACGATATCCAATGCCTTGTGCACGTAGCCAAGCAAGGGTTTCGTTTCCGCCAGGAATCAATTTGTTCCCCACATTAAACACCCCATCTAAATCAAACAATACGCCTTTAATGGATTTCATAACCTATCAATCGTTTATTCCGTATTTTTGCCTCGTTGCTTAACAACAAAGATATGGGGAATCAACACATAAATGAAGGAGTACATGTGCACAATGTAGCTGCCGTAGCTACTATTAGCTTTGCACACCCCAAGCACAATTGTTTTCCCCAAGCACAATTAAAAGCACTCACCGCAGCCATTGACACTTGCGCTCAAGACGATACCGTTAGGGTAATATTATTGCAAAGTGATCCCACAAAGGCCTTTTGTGCCGGCGCATCTTTTGATGAACTATTAGCCGTACAAACACCTCAGCAAGGCAAACGCTTTTTTATGGATTTTGCTAATCTGATAAATGCCATGCGCCTGTGTTCTAAGCCTATTGTTGGTCGTATTCACGGAAAGGCAATCGGCGGAGGTGTTGGTATCGTAGCGGCTTGTGATTATGCCATTGCGACTACTACCGCAGCCGTACGTCTTTCAGAACTGGCTATAGGGATTGGCCCTTTTGTGATTGCACCTGCCGTAGCTCGTAAAATGGGGTCAGCCGCACTTTCTTCTTTGGTGCTGCAACCCAAAGAATGGAAAACAGCTGCATGGGCCTTATCACAAGGGCTGTATGCAGAAGTACACCCTGATTTTGAAACCGCTAACAGCGCTGCTATAGCCTTGGCAAAACAGCTGGCAGCCTACGCGGTAGATGCCGTAGCAGAACTCAACAAAACCCTTTGGGCAGATACCGACCATTGGGCCGAACTATTACCTAATAACGCCGAAATTTCTGGGCGACTCTTATTGCTTCCAGAAACACAAGCCACTCTCAAACAGCTTAAATCAAACACATGAGCAACATTCGTATAACCAAAAGTTTTTCATTCGAGACAGGCCACGCCCTTTATGGCTATGATGGCTTGTGCAAAAACGTACATGGACACAGCTATAAACTGGATGTTACGGTCATTGGCAAACCAATCACAGATAACACCAATGTCAAGTACGGTATGGTCATTGACTTTAAAGATCTAAAGGAAATAGTAAAATCCGAAATCGTTGAAGTTTTTGACCACGCTACGGTATTTAACCAAAACACACCACACGTGAAATTAGCCAAAACCCTAGCGGATAGTGGGCACAAAGTTTTGTTGGTAGACTACCAGCCTACTAGCGAAGAGATGATTATTGATTTTGCAACTAAGATAAAGGCAAAGCTGCCCAATTCCATCCAACTACATCACTTGCGTCTGCAAGAAACGGCCACCTCTTTTGCTGAGTGGTTCGCTGCAGACCAGTAATTTGTACTTTTGCACTATGAACATACCCGAGGGTAAAAAAGTTTACTTCGCTTCTGACAATCACTTGGGCGCACCAACCGCCGAGAAAAGTCGTATACGCGAAAAGCAGTTTGTCGCTTGGTTAGATAGCGTCAAAGAAGATGCAGCCGCCATTTATCTTATGGGTGACTTATTCGATGTTTGGATTGAATACAGGCGTGTTGTTCCCAAGGGGTTTGTACGTGTATTGGGCAAAATAGCCGAACTTACCGATAGCGGCATTCCCATCTACTTCTTTGTGGGCAATCACGACATGTGGATGAAGGGGTATTTTGAAGAAGAACTGGGCATTCCCGTCTATTACGAACCCCAAGAAATCACACTTAATAACAAGAAATTGTTCATTGGTCACGGAGACGGATTAGGTCCTGGCGACAAGGGATATAAACGTATGAAAAAGGTATTTTCCAACAAATTAATGCAATTCATGTTCCGCTGGATTCATCCAGATTTAGGCTTGCGTTTTGCACAATACCTTTCGCTTAAAAACAGATTGATATCTGGAGACGAAGACAAAAAATACGACGGACCAGACAGTGAATGGCTGGTGCACTATTGCCGAAAAAAACTAGAAATTACAGACCTAGACTATTTTGTGTTTGGTCACCGTCATTTACCGCTTGATATTGAGTTGCCCAAAAATGCCCGCTATATCAATTTGGGTGATTGGATTGAGTACAATACGTATGCAGTCTTTGACGGAGAAAAATTGACCCTTACCACTTGGGATGATTGCAAATAAAGAACACGATTACGAATATGCCGTATTGATAGGCATCATCAATCAGAAGCAATCCGCACAGCAGGTCGGGGATTATTTGGACGAGTTGGCTTTTTTGACCTTGACCGCAGGAGGTGAAGTAAAAAAACGCTTTACGCAAAAGCTAGACACCCCACACGCAAAGACCTTTATCGGAAGCGGTAAAATGGAAGACGTGCGAGCATACGTCAAAACACACGACATCAGCACGGTTGTTTTTGACGACGAGCTAACACCTGCCCAACAAGCCAATATAGAAGAACTATTAAAGTGTAAGATTTTAGACCGCACCGGATTAATCTTAGACATATTTGCGCAACGCGCCAAGACCAGCTATGCTCGCACCCAAGTGGAATTGGCACAATATCAATATTTACTTCCCAGACTAAAGGGATTGTGGACGCACTTGGAACGCCAACGCGGCGGTATTGGCATGCGTGGTCCCGGTGAAACGGAAATTGAAACCGATCGACGAATTGTCCGCGATAAGATATCCTTATTAAAGAAAAAACTTACCACAATAGACCGCCAGATGGCAACCCAACGCGGTAACCGAGGGTCGTTGATTCGTGTAGCACTGGTAGGGTATACCAATGTGGGAAAATCTACCTTGATGAACTTGCTTAGTAAAAGTGAGGTGTTTGCCGAAAACAAGCTCTTTGCTACTTTGGACACCACCGTTCGCAAGGTTGTGATTGGTAACCTACCTTTTTTACTATCCGACACTGTCGGATTTATCCGCAAACTACCAACGCAGCTCGTAGAAAGTTTTAAAAGTACCCTTGACGAGGTACACGAGGCTGATTTGTTGCTGCATGTAGTTGATATTGCCCATCCACAATTTGAGGTGCATATTGCTTCTGTAAACGAACTGCTGGCAACGCTAAAGGTTCAAGACAAGCCTACGCTTATGGTTTTTAACAAAATCGATGCCTACAAAGCCGAGGCCTATGACGAAACGGACCTCGTTCTTGAGCGTGTTAGCGAGCACTACAGTTTGGAAGAGTGGAAAGAAACATGGATGTCCAAAACGGAAGGAGATGCTGTGTTTGTTTCAGCCGCTAAAAAAACCAATATGGAATATTTTCGGAACCGTGTGTATCAAAAAGTACGGGAACAACACATTACGCGCTTTCCCTACAATCACTTTTTGTATCCAGAAATAGAAGTGGAGGAGTAGGTTTACTTCAGCTTCATACGCAGCCCAATTCCAAATACTTGCCTCACCTGAAGGTTTTGTACTGCATTGTCATCATAAACCAACTGGATGATGAGGTTGGTTGAAATACGCTCATTGACTTTCATTTCAGCACTTAGCTGATAGTCTAAGTCCACATTTTCAGCCTTATCTAAATAGTCTGAATACAGCCCAAAGCGTTGTTCTAGGGTAATGTTTTCTAGTGGTGAAAACTCATAAAAAGCATTAATCGAGGCACCCAATTCAAAGCGATGGTTATCCCCTTTACGTACACCAAAGTATTCTTGTCCTTCTTGTAAATCGGCGGTAAACTTTCTGCTCACGAGTGTAAGCCGTTGGGTAAAGGGCGCCATATTCACCCAAAGGTTTTTACTCTTTTTCCAGTACAGACCAACACCTAATTGAATATATACAGGAGAGAAAAACTGCGTTCTCAAGCTTCTAGTTTCTTCACCCTCGCTATTTTTTCCAAAAGTATAGCCACGAGCAAACTGCGTTTTTACGCCAAAAACCGTTGAATAACTCCATTCTTTAGAAAAGCTTTTCCCTAGAAAAGATTGTAAGTCTATTCGGTCGTTGGTTTTGCGTAAAAATTTGGCGCCTGTTATTTTAGTCAAACCAAAGTCTCCTAAAAACTTGGTATCCCAATTCCAGCCATTTGTTTTGAAGCTAATATCGTAGTCCGTATGGAAGCTAAGCGAAATGCTGTTTTGACCCCCAGATGCCCATTCGCTAAAGGCAGACTGGTTGAACAAAAAAGTTGCGCTACCGCCCCTTTTCCAGCCCTCATCTGAAGGAGCTATGGAATCATTTTGAGCAATTAACAGTTGGGAGGCAATTAAGGCTGTAAAGAGATATCTCATCATGGATAGAGGTTTAGGCCTTCTTATACAAAGGTACAGAAGAGCAGGCTTCTCCGAAAGATAATTTTTTAACAATTGGGGTTAATTTAGCAGCTAACATTCCCAGCGCTTGTTCTGGCACGGGCTTGTTTGAGCAGCCTTTAATCATCACAAGACCATCTTGGTAGGGTGTAAAATCCATATGCGCCAGTTGTTCGGTAAAAAGCTGTTGCTCTAAATCAGCTACTGTTCCGACCACAACATACCTAGCTATAGGTTGTAAATGGGTAACCACCAGCAATGTTGCCCATTGCGGTACCAGAACATCATCAGGGCAATACAGGGCTACAAATTGATCTCGATATTTGTTCCAATCATGAGAATGAAGTCTTTGGCGAAAGGTCTGCTCGCGCAAAACAATCCCGTCATCTAAAAAAGCAGTAATTGAAAGCAGGGTGCGCCTTCCTTCTTGGTAGAGCTCTTCCAAGTCAATAACTTGAAGAGCACTGTTTGCCACACGATTGACAATTTGGTCACTCATTATAAAAACCCAAGTTCTAGTTTAGCTTCTTCACTGATTAAATCTCTTGTCCATGGCGGGTCAAAAGTGAGCTCTAGTTCAACCTTATTGACTTCGTCTAGTTCACGGACTTTTTCCTTTACTTCTTGTGGCAAACTTTCAGCCACAGGGCAGTTTGGCGTGGTGAGGGTCATCAAAATTTTGACATCACTATTTTCATTGACAAAAACGTCATAAATGAGTCCCAGCTCGTAGATATCAACCGGAATTTCGGGATCGAAAATCGTCTTGAGTACACGAACAATTTTTTCGCCAAGTGCTTCAGTATCCATAGTTAAGAGAGTTGTGTTTGATATGCCAAGGCGTACATTTTAAGTTGTTTTATCATGGACACCAATCCATTGGCACGGGTTGGCGATAGGTGTTCTTTAAGTCCAATCTCATCAATAAAATGGGTTTCGGCAGCCAAAATTTCTTTGGGCGGTTGATTGGAAAACGCACGAATCAAAATGGCAATGATGCCTTTGGTAATGATGGCATCGCTGTCTGCCGTAAAAACAATTTTATCGTCGTCTAGTTCGGCGTGAACCCAAACCTTACTTTGACAACCTTTGATGATGTTGTCATCCGTTTTGTAGGCTTGGTCAATAAGCGGAAGTGATTTGCCGAGTTCAATCATATACTCATAGCGCTGCATCCAGTCGTCAAACATGGAAAATTCAGATACAATTTCGGCTTGTTCGGTAGCTATACTCATAGGATAAAGATAAGAATTAACGCAACATGCCCACAGCTTTTTCTACACCAGCTATAAATCGTTCTACTTCTTCGTGGGTATTGTAAAAAGCAAAGGATGCTCTAACGGTACCCGGAATTTGGAAGTGATCCATAATGGGTTGGCAACAGTGATGTCCCGTTCGAACCGCAATGCCCATTTTGTCTAAGAGCGTACCTATGTCATAAGGATGTAGTCCTTCGACATTGAAAGAAATTACGGCCACTTTGTTGTCGACATCACCATATATGTGTAAGCCCTCAATTTTTCTAAGCTTTTCGGTAGCATGACGCATTAAATCGTTTTCATGGGCAGCAATGGCATCAAAACCAATGTTATTCATATAATCCACTGCAGCACCAAAGCCCACACCGCCAGCAATATTGGGCGTTCCTGCCTCAAACTTATGAGGTAAATCGGCATAGGTGGTTTTTTCAAAAGTTACTTGATCAATCATTTCTCCACCTCCTTGATAGGGGGGAAGTTTGCGTAACCACGCTTCTTTAGCATATAAGGCACCCATTCCTGTAGGACCACATATTTTATGTGCCGAAGTGGTATAAAATTCAACATCTAATGCTTGAACATCGGGAATTATATGGGGAGTGGCTTGCGCACCATCTATAAGCACGGCAGCGCTAACAGCATGTGCCTTTTCAATAATTTCTTCAATGGGATTGATGATGCCTAGTGCATTGGACACATGATTGACAAAAACCACTTTGGTTCGATTCCCAAGCAAATCGGCATAGACGCTCATGTCCAAGGTGCCGTTTTCGGAAATGGGAATTATCTTTAGCTGTGCCCCTGTGCGCTCACAGAGCATTTGCCAAGGCACTATATTAGCGTGATGCTCCAATGCTGAAACGATAAGTTCATCTCCTTTTTCCAAGAATGACGCAAAACCATTGGCAACGAGGTTAATGGAATGTGTTGTTCCTGAGGTAAAGATAATTTCGTGCGCCTGTGCGGCATTAAAATGCGTTTGTATTTTTTGTCGCGCTGCTTCAAACTGATCCGTTGCTTCTTGGCTAAGTGCGTGTACGCCCCTGTGAATGTTGGCATTGGTATGCTTATAATAATCGCTGATGGCATTAATAACAGCAAGTGGTGTCTGCGAAGTCGCTGCATTGTCTAAATACACCAACGGCTGTCCGTTTACTTGGCGTTGTAATATGGGAAAATCGGCGCGTATTTGCGTAATATCAAGCGTTGTGTTATACATCAAAGCCAATATTTACACCCAGTTTTTCGGCAATCAATTTATTGATACGCTTTTTAACCGAGTCGATTTTAACACTTTGAAGTACATTGTTGGCAAAGGCATAAGTCAATAAGCCTCTTGCTTCTTTTGTGGGGATGCCACGTGTTTGCATGTAAAATAACGCATCTTCGTCTAACTGGCCTATAGTACAGCCATGACTACACTTCACGTCGTCGGCGAAAATCTCCAACTGAGGCTTGGTATTGATACTTGCCTTATCATCCATTAAAATATTGTTGTTCTGCTGAAAGGCATTTGTTTTTTGCGCCTCTTTCTCTACAATTATTTTTCCGTTAAATACACCCGTTGATTTTTCAGCAAAAATTCCTTTATAGTCTTGGTGGCTTTCGCTATTTGGTTGGGCGTGGTGCACTAAGGTGTGGTGATCCACAAACTGGCTGCCTTCAATAAGTGTGATACCTTTCATCGTGGAGTTGATTTCTGGATCCTTATGATAGAAATTTAGGTTGTTTCGGGTTAGTTTTCCGCCAAACGAAAAGGTGTGCACTTTGGCATGACTGTGCTTTCGTTGTGAAATATAGGTGCTGTCAATAAGTGAAGCCGTTGTTTGGTCGTTTTGGATTTTGTAGTAATCCAATTGTGCATTTTGCTCGGTAAAAATTTCGGTTACCACATTGGTAAACGATTCGTTTGTTGTCAAGCTTTGATGGCGCTCCACAATTTGTATTTCCGCATTTTTCTCAACCACAATCAGGTTGCGTGGTTGTAGCAATAGACTTGGGTTTATATCCGTGGTAAAATGGATGATTTGCACGGGTTTCTCTACCAGTTTAGCTTCTGGAACATGAATGTATGCCCCCTCTTTTGTAAAGGCAGTATTGAGCGCTGTTAACGAAGCGTCTTTTGCTGCAATTTGGTTGAAGTATTTCTTAATCGTATCCGCATACTTTGGTTTGGTGAGTGCCGCCGAAAGCAAGCAAACATCAACGCCTACATGTGTGGTTTCCGATAGATAAGCGTTATAAATACCGTCTACAAAAACAATTTTATATGTATCAACATCTTGTAAGATGTATTCTTTTACCTCGTCTAATTTTAGATTTACTTCCTCTTTTGGGAAAACCGTATAGTTCGTTTTGATGAGGTTACGCAAAGGCGTGTATTTCCAGTCTTCTTCTTTTTTGGTAGGAAAGCCTTGCTGTTCAAAAACTTCAATAGCAGCCGCACGCTGATCTTGCAGCTTATGTTGCGGGCCATCTTGAGCGTCAAACGCCAAGTATGAAGACAATAAGGTTTCTTTTAGGTCCATTAGGCGCCTTGTTTTATCCAGTCGTACCCTTTTTCTTCCAGCTCTAGGGCGAGCTCTTTGGTCCCAGACTTCACAATCTTACCTTCGTGTAGGACGTGAACAAAATCAGGAACGATGTGCTCAAGTAGACGTTGGTAGTGCGTGATAACAACAATTGCCCTATCCTTGCCTCTAAGTTTGTTTACGCCATTAGCCACAATACGTAAGGCATCAATGTCCAAGCCCGAATCGGTTTCGTCCAATATAGCAAGCTTGGGTTCAAGCATGGCCATTTGAAAAATTTCATTTCGCTTCTTTTCGCCACCAGAAAAACCTTCGTTTAGTGAGCGCGACAAAAACCGGGAATCAATTTCCAAAAGGGCTGCCTTTTCACGAATTTTTTTCAGCATTTCGTTGGCAGGCATATCTTCCAAGCCTTTTGCTTTTCGGTTTTGGTTGATGGCTGTTTTTATAAAATTAGTTACCGTTACGCCAGGTATTTCAACGGGATATTGAAAAGACAAAAAGATGCCTTTGTGCGCACGTTCGTCTGCACTTAAATCAGCAATATTCTCTCCTTCAAATAAAATTGTTCCTTGGGAAATCTCATAATCTTCATGACCTGCAACAACGGTCGAAAGCGTGCTCTTTCCAGAGCCGTTTGGCCCCATGATGGCATGTACTTCTCCAGGCTTTACGTCTAGGTTAATGCCTTGTAAAATGGTTTTGCCTTCACAGCCGGCATGTAAATTATCTATGCTTAGCATATATTAGTTGTTGGGTTTGATACTTGTTTTGTCCGTTGGATTCACCAAAGAATCGATATTGGTTATTCGGATGAGTTTATCCCAGCCTTCATCAGCAGTATTTTCTTCCACGACTCCTTTGATATACACAGGAATCATGTCATATTCGTCGCGCTTAATAGGTGTGCACAAGTCGTGTAGCTCACGCATTTTTTCATCAATAATAACGCCGTATATTTCAGTGCCAGTATTTAGCACAGCAGCATCGGCCAGATATAGAAATTCGCCAAAAAATTGCGGATTTTCAGCTGATTTTTTTGATGTTTGTGCGCAAGAGACTACAAACATTAAGATTAAAATAAAAATGGATTTTTTCATGAAATAGGGGATTTATCCAACAGAGCCTTCCAGTGAAATCTCAAGTAACTTTTGAGCTTCCACAGCAAATTCCATGGGCAGTTTATTTAAAACTTCTTTACTAAAACCATTTACGATAAGCGCAATGGCTTTTTCGGTATCTATACCACGTTGGTTACAATAGAATATTTGGTCTTCACCAATTTTACTGGTCGTGGCTTCGTGTTCTATTTTGGCGCTTTTGCTCTTTGCCTCAATGTATGGGAACGTGTGTGCGCCACAGGCATTGCCCATCAGCAGCGAATCGCATTGCGAAAAGTTCCGTGCGTTTTTGGCATTCGCGCCAACTTTTACCAATCCGCGGTAACTGTTGTTCGATTGCCCTGCCGAAATACCTTTTGAAATAATGGTACTTTTGGTGCGTTTGCCCAAGTGAATCATTTTGGTTCCTGTATCGGCTTGTTGGTGATTGTTGGTAACGGCAATCGAATAAAACTCGCCAATGCTATCGTTTCCTTTTAAAATACAAGAAGGATATTTCCAAGTAACGGCAGAGCCCGTTTCTACTTGCGTCCACGATATTTTGGAACGCTCGTGACAGATACCTCGTTTGGTTACAAAATTAAAAACGCCGCCAACGCCGTCTTTGTCTCCCGGGAACCAGTTTTGGACGGTTGAATATTTTATTTCGGCATCGTCAAGGGCAACGAGTTCCACCACAGCTGCGTGCAATTGGTTTTCATCACGTGCTGGTGCCGTACAGCCTTCTAAATAACTCACATAACTCCCTTCATCAGCAATCACAAGCGTACGCTCAAACTGACCTGTTCCCGCTTGATTGATGCGGAAGTAAGTAGACAGCTCCATGGGGCAGCGAACACCTTTAGGAATATAACAAAACGACCCATCAGAAAATACCGCTGAATTAAGCGCCGCGTAGTAGTTGTCGGTTCGTGGAATAACAGAGCCTATATATTTCTTAACCAATTCGGGGTGCTCTTTGATGGCCTCTGAAATTGAGCAGAAAATAATGCCTTTCTCTGCCAAGGTATCTTTAAATGTCGTGGCAACCGAAACAGAATCCATTACGATGTCTACGGCAACACCAGCCAATTTTTTTTGTTCCTCCAGTGAAATACCCAGTTTTTCAAAGGTTTTAAGCAGCTCGGGGTCTACTTCGTCAAGGCTGTCGTATTTGACCTGCGCCTTGGGCGCAGAATAATAAGCAATGCTCTGCAAGTCGGGTTTTTCGTATTTGACATTTGCCCAATCGGGCGCTTCCATCTGTTGGAATTTTTCAAAAGCTTCTAGGCGCCATTTGGTCATCCAAGCGGGTTCGTCTTTGCGAGTAGAAATCGCACGCACAATATTTTCATTAAGCCCAACAGGGAACGTATCCGATTCTATATCGGTATAAAATCCGTATTCGTACTCTTTTGTTTCGAGCTCTTTTTTTAATTCTTCTTCAGTGTATGCCATAGCATTTGTTTAAAGCGAAAAACTCTCCCCACAACCACAGGTGCGGTTTGCATTTGGATTATTAAATACAAATCCCTTGCCATTTAATCCACCTGAGTATTCTAGTGTCGTTCCTACAAGATACAAAAAGCTTTTTTTGTCTACAACAATGCGCACATCGTTGTCTTCAAAAACTTTGTCGTCCGCACCAAGGTCGGCATCAAACTTAAGCTCATAGGACAAGCCCGAACAGCCACCACTTTTTACGCCTACACGTACAAAGTGCGAGGCAATATCCACGCCGTCGTTATGCATCATCTGCAGTACTTTTTCTTTTGCCTGTGACGAAACTTTTATCATAGCCTTATTTGGATTAATTCCAAAGTACAAATATACGTATTTTGGGTTGATAGTTTAGTTGTCCGCATCAGGTTTATATATCGTGTCATTTTCCTTTTCAATCAACGCTCAAATTGTCAACCTAAAATATCCTAATTTTGCGCCATGCTTGAAGAAAAAAAACCATCCAAAACCTCCCTTGAAGATTTAGGGGAATTTGCCTTAATCGAACAGCTTACGAAATCGGCTACCACAGCCCTGCCCTCAACCCTTCACGGCATTGGCGACGATGCGGCGGTACTAAAGCACGAAGGCGAAATGGTGGTCAGTACCGATATGCTTGTCGAAGGTGTACATTTCGATTTGGGCTATATGCCCCTAAAACACTTGGGTTATAAAGCGGTAATAGTAAACCTTTCGGATATCTATGCTATGGCGCACAAGCAACACAAGTATTGGTATCGATTGCGGTTTCCAATCGCTTCACCTTGGAGGCCATGGAGGAGCTATACGCTGGCATTCACTTGGCTTGTAAGACCTACGGCGTTGATTTGGTTGGCGGCGACATGACCTCTTCCAAGCAAGGCATACAACTTTCGGTTACTGCCATGGGTATTGCTCCCAAAACGGGTGTCATCAAGCGAAGCGGTGCCAACGAAAAAGATCTTTTGGTGGTTTCGGGAGATTTGGGAGCCGCCTACATGGGCTTGCAAGTGTTGGCACGTGAAAACGAAGTATTTAAGGCCAACCCCAACCACAAACCTGACCTTGATCCCTACACCTATTTGGTTGAACGTCAGCTAAAACCCGAGGCACGAAAAGATATCGTAACGCTTTTGGAAGCACTTGAAGTCACGCCCACCTCCATGATAGACATCAGTGATGGGCTGTCTTCGGAAATCTTGCATTTGTGTAAGCACAGCGAGGTAGGCTGCCGTCTGTACGAAGAAAAAATTCCCCTTGACCCGCAGTTTATTGCTGTGTGTGAAGAATTTAATGTGGACAGCACCACGTTAGCCCTTAGTGGCGGCGAGGACTACGAACTCTTATTTACCATCAAACAAGAAGGTTTTGAAAAGATAAAAGCCAACCCCAACCTAACCGTTATTGGACACATGACCGACAAGTCTGATGGCGTAAATTTGGTTACCCGTGGCGATGAGGTGATTCCGCTAAAAGCCCAAGGCTGGAAGGCGTTTTAGCCATTCATCAACCCCTCAATTTCATCTGGATCAATGGGGATATTGGCC
Source organism: Bacteroidota bacterium (assembly GCA_038143535.1). GTDB lineage: Bacteria > Bacteroidota > Bacteroidia > Flavobacteriales > Flavobacteriaceae > UBA7446. The sequence continues at coordinate 1,497,546 of JAYQMD010000001.1, read as the reverse complement.
ATTAAATTCACAGGCGCACCGCTTGCTTGCACCACCACATCATCTTCCAAGCGGATACCAAACCCTTCTTTGGGGATATAAATCCCCGGCTCAACTGTAAAGACCATATTGGGCTGCATGGGTTCGTCCAATAATCCGTAATCATGCGTATCCAAGCCCAAATGGTGGGAGGTACCGTGCATAAAGTACTTTTTATAGGCCTCGGCATTGTCCGACACCTCTTTTTTGGTTAGTAGGCCTAAATCGACAAGTGCGCTGTTCATCAGTTTGCCTACTTCTATATGATAAGCCTTCAAAAGCACACCAGGCATCAGCAACTGGGTGGCTTCATCTTTTACCTTGAGTACGGCTTCATACACCGCTCGTTGTCGGTGGTTAAACCGTCCAGAAACAGGAATAGTACGTGTCATATCGGACGAATAGTTTCCGTATTCGGCACCAACGTCCATCAATATCAATTCGCCTGCTTGACACTGCTGGCTGTTTTCAATATAGTGCAATACATTGCTGTTAACTCCAGATGCAATGATGGGGGTATAGGCAAAGCCCTTGGATCGGTTGCGCAAAAATTCGTGGGCAAATGCTGCCTCAATTTCAAACTCCCAAACGCCCGGCTTTACAAAACCCAAAACGCGTTTAAACCCTTTTTCGGTAATGTCGCAAGCCTGTTGTATATGTGCAATTTCTTCTGGGTCTTTTACCCCTCGCAATACTTGTAAAATAAAGTTACTTTTCTCGTAATTCTTTTTTGGAAATTGTTCCTTGCACCATGCTATAAAACGATCTTCCCGCGTTTGGGTTTCTACTTTAGCACGGTAGTGCTCGTTGGTGTTGATGTAAATATTTTCGACCTGCTTGGCCAATGCCAAAAAGGATGCTTCAAAGTCTGAAGTCCACTGTACATTGTCAATGCCTGTTACGGCCGTAGCCTCACTTTTAGTGAGTTTGTGTCCTTCCCAAACGGCAATATGTGCATTGGTCTCACGCACAAAAACCATTTCCCGTTGCTTTGGGTCTTTTGCATCGGGGTATAGGATGAGGATGGTTTCTTCTTGATCGACCCCCGTGAGGTAAAATAAATCACGGTGTTGCTCAAAAGGCAAAGTACTGTCAGCACTGATGGGATAAATGTCATTAGCATTAAATACGGCAATGCTATTGGGCTTGAGTTTTGCCATAAAACGTTGGCGGTGTTTGGTAAAAACAGCAGAAGGGAGGCGTGTATATTTCATATCGTAAAGTAAAAAAATTATATTCACATAAAATTACTACCAATGAAACATCTACTATTTTGCCTTGTTTTTTCGCTGGCATTCGCTCAACCTTCAGCGACTTCTCCCGTACAGATTCAGCAAACATCCAATCAGCTGGAGGCACTTGTAGCCACATCATGGGTGGCGGAATTGCCGTTAAAAAACATTGGGCCTAGTGTTATGAGTGGTCGGGTAACCGATTTGGACGTAAACCCCAACGCCACACACGAATTTTATGTAGCATATGCTTCTGGGGGTTTGTGGTATACAAATAATAACGGCACCAGTTTTACGCCGGTTATGGACAACAGCCCCACCCAAAACATTGGGGACATAGCGGTACACTGGCCCACGCATACCATTTATGTGGGGACTGGCGAAAACAATGCATCAAGGTCTTCGTATGCTGGAATGGGTATTCTAAAATCCACAGACAAGGGCAGCAGTTGGACTCCACTAGGATTGGCAGCTGCGCATCATATTGGTAAAATAGAAATCAACCCTAACAACCCCGAAGAGGTGGTTGTGGGCGTGGCAGGTCCGCTCTATTCCAAGAGCAATACAAGAGGCATTTATAAAACCACAAACGGCGGACAAACATGGGAACAAACGCTTGTTTTGCCTGATCCGACAGGCATTATTGAACTCAGCGTTGTGCCAGGGAATTACGACATACAATACGCCGCAGCTTGGGAAAAAGATCGTAAAGCATGGGATTTCATTGGGAGTGGTGCCAATTCGGGGATTTATAAAAGTACCGACGCAGGCAACAGTTGGACCCTAATAAGCACGCCAGAAAGTGGCTTTTTACAAGGCGAAGGCGTAGGCCGCATAGGTCTAGCGGCATTTGATACCAATACGCTATATGCTGTTGTAGACAACCAAACGCGAAGACCGCGTTTTGATACCCCCAAGCCAAACTCAAAAAGCAAGATTTTGAGGGAATATCACTCGAGGCTTTTATGGCCATAGACAAAAAGCTACTCGGCACTTTTCTAAAAGACAATGGTTTTCCAAAAGCATATACAGCTGACCGTGTTCGTGAGGATGTACGTAATGGCAAGCTAAAACCGTCTGATTTAGCACTCTTTTTGTACAATGCCAACGATGATTTATTTGACACCCCTGTTGTGGGGCCAGAAGTATTTCGCAGCGACGACGGGGGGCAGACCTGGAGCAAAACACATACTGGATTTTTGGATGACATCTATTACAGCTACGGCTATTATTTTGGTATGGTACACGTATCCCCCTCCGATAAAGATCACATTTACATCTATGGAGTACCGATATTGACATCTACAGATGGTGGCAAATCGTTTAAAACACTAGATGCGGCCAATGTGCATGCCGACCACCACGCCTTGTGGATCAACCCCAAAAACCCACAGCACCTTGTGAATGGGAACGACGGCGGGGTCAACATTAGTTATGATGGCGGTCAAAATTGGATTAAAGCAAATCAACCCACGGTGGGTCAATTTTATACGGTCTATGCTGACACTCAAAAGCCTTATCACGTCTATGGCGGTTTGCAAGACAACGGCGTTTGGGAGGCCGTTCATACTGTAACAGAAAGTGTTCGATGGCACCAAAGCGGTCATAACCCTTGGATGGGGATAATGGGAGGCGATGGCATGCAAATTCAAGTCGATAACCGCAATCCTAATATTGTCTATACAGGCTATCAGTTCGGGAATTATTTCCGCATAGATCGTGATAACGATAAACGTAAATACATACAACCCAAACACAAGCTAGGCGAGGCGCCTTTTCGATTCAATTGGCAAACGCCCATAATATTATCTGTTCACAACAACGACATTATTTACTTAGGCAGCAACAAAATTCACCGTTCGTTGAACCAAGGCGACGATTGGGAGGCTATTTCTGAGGATCTTACAAAAGGTGCTAAAAAAGGAAATGTGCCTTTTGGCACCCTAACGACTATTGATGAGTCTCGAGATGCTTTTGGAACGCTAGTAGTGGGTACAGATGATGGGCTTATTCACCTTACCCAAAACAGTGGAACAACTTGGCGTTGTATCAGCACTAATTTGCCGCAAGATTTGTGGGTTAGTAGGGTACAGTTTTCCAAACATGACCCCAACCGCATCTACGCTACGCTAAACGGTTATCGTTGGGACGACTTCACGCCTTATGTCTATTTATCAGATAATTTGGGCGCAAGCTGGACTGACATTAGTAGCAATTTGCCCAATTCTGCTGTGAATGTAATCCGTGAGGATGCAACTAATAAAAACCTGCTGTACGTGGGAACAGACAACGGGCTGTTTGTGAGCATAGACCAAGGAAAAAATTGGCATATTTTCGACAAAAACATCCCTCGTGTAGCCGTTCATGATTTGTTTATACAAGAAACGGCAAATCATTTATTGGTGGGTACGCACGGAAGATCTATTTACCTGCTCGCATTGGATGCCGTGCAGCAATTACCTAAAGTTTCCGATAAGCCATTTGCTGTGTTGAAGCAAGAGGTACAAAAACACAGCAAACGTTGGGGCAGTAAGAGACGCGTATGGTATGACGCGTTTTCGCCCAATTTTTATTGGACACTCTTTAGTCAAGAACCCAGTGGTGGCGTGTGGTCTTTGGTTTCTGAGAAAGGCATAGTGGTGTATGAGCAAGCCGAAAGTCTTGCTAAAGGGCTTCAGCAAGTGCCATACAAATTGATCATGGATGCTTCAGTAATCAAACAATTTAACCGCAAGCATAAAAGCGATTTAAAGCCCGCCGATGATGGAAATGTATATCTACCCAAAGGCACATACAGTTTTTTGTGGAACGATAAGCAGTATACGGAGTTGATTTTGGAGTAGTTTACTTTTATGTTTTTGGACAATTTTAACTAATATTTGAACAAAAATGGGTGGCTATGTTAGAATTTCCCTAAATAGTTAAAAACCTTTGGTTATCAGTTGTTCAGCACCTAATTTTGTACCACAATAAATGCCAAATCACATGAGTTCACTCTTGTCATCCACCATATTTAGAAAAGTCACCATGGCCCTGTCTGGTCTCTTTTTGATGGTTTTTTTGCTACAACACTTTGTAATCAACATTACATCAGTGTTTAGTGCAACTATATTCAACCAGTTTTCCCATTTTATGGGTACCAATGCGCTTGTACAGTTTCTGCTGCAACCCATCCTTATCGGGGGCGTTATTTTTCATTTTGTCATGGGCTTTATACTGGAGCTTCAAAACAGCAGTGCGCGCGGAACCAATTATGTCGTATTCAAGGGCAGTGCAAATGCCAGTTGGGTTTCTCGAAATATGATTATATCAGGAGCAACGGTACTCGCATTCTTGGGACTGCATTTCTATGATTTTTGGGTTCCTGAAATCAATTATAAATACATTGAATTTTTACCTGAAGACCCCAACAGATACCAAGGGGAGTTGGTACATAAATTTGAAGATTTGGGACGTGTTATCGTCTACGTGATTTCATTCTTCTTTTTATCCCTCCACCTATTGCACGGTTTTACCTCAGCATTCCAAACTATGGGGGTCAACAACAAATACACCCCAGCCTTAAAATCCTTTGGTAAACTATACGCCATCGGCATTCCATTAGGCTTTGCATTCATCGCTATTTTTCACTTTTTAAATCACTAATATGGCAAGGTTAGACGCGAAAATCCCCGAAGGTCCAATAGCCGAAAAGTGGACAAATCACAAAAACAACATTAACCTAGTTAGCCCTGCCAACAAACGTCAGATAGATGTTATTGTGGTAGGAACTGGCTTGGCTGGAGGCTCTGCTGCAGCCACACTCGCTGAACTTGGCTATAACGTAAAAGCATTTTGTTTTCAAGACTCCCCCAGACGCGCGCATTCCATTGCTGCACAGGGCGGAATCAATGCTGCTAAAAACTATCAAGGCGATGGCGATTCTACCTATCGCTTGTTTTACGATACCGTCAAGGGTGGTGATTATCGATCAAGAGAAGCAAACGTTTACCGATTGGCGGAGGTTTCAACCAATATTATTGACCAATGTGTTGCGCAGGGCGTTCCCTTTGCTCGTGACTACGGCGGACTCTTAGACAACCGGTCTTTTGGAGGGGTATTGGTTTCCAGAACGTTCTATGCCAAAGGACAAACGGGTCAGCAATTGTTGTTAGGAGCCTATTCAGCCATGAACCGACAAATTGGCCGTGGTAAAATCAAAATGTACAACCGCCACGAAATGTTAGACCTTGTAAAAGTAGATGGCAAGGCGAGAGGGATCATCACTAGAAATTTGATTACAGGTGAAATTGAACGCCACAGTGCTCACGCGGTGGTAATTGCATCTGGAGGGTATGGTAATCTGTTTTACCTATCTACCAATGCAATGGGCAGCAATGTAACTGCGGCTTGGAAAATTCACAAGCAAGGTGCCTATTTCGCCAATCCGTGCTTTACACAAATTCACCCTACCTGTATCCCCGTTTCTGGCGATCACCAGTCTAAATTGACTTTGATGTCAGAGTCGTTGCGAAACGATGGACGGATTTGGGTACCCAAAAAGAAAGAAGATGCCGCTGCCATTCGCGAAGGCAAACTCAAACCAACCGAGTTGGCAGAGGAAGACCGTGATTACTATCTCGAAAGACGCTATCCTGCCTTTGGAAACTTAGTGCCACGGGACGTAGCATCGCGTGCTGCAAAAGAACGCTGCGACGAAGGTTATGGCGTTAATAAAACCGGCGAAGCCGTTTATTTAGACTTTGCAGATTCCATAGTGCGTTACGGAAAAGAAAAAGCACACGTAAAAGGCTTGGACGAAAACGACATGAACCTTGTCCGAAAGCTGGGTAAAGAAATCATCAAGGCAAAATATGGAAACCTCTTTCAGATGTACGAAAAAATCGTAGATCAAAACCCTTATGAAACCCCCATGATGATCTATCCCGCGGTGCACTATACCATGGGAGGCGTTTGGGTAGATTATAACCTAATGACAACCGTTCCAGGTTGTTTTGCCATAGGTGAGGCGAATTTTTCCGACCACGGAGCCAACCGCTTGGGTGCTTCTGCGCTGATGCAAGGCCTAGCCGACGGCTATTTTGTATTGCCCTACACCATAGGTGATTATTTGGCTGACGACATACGCACAGGACCCATAGCAACAGACGCTCAAGAGTTTGAAGCGGCTGAAGCAAGTGTACGTTCACAAATAGATGCTTTTATGAACAATAAAGGCACCAAGACCGTGGATTACTTCCATCGTAAATTGGGAAAAATTATTTGGAATAAATGTGGGATGTCACGCAATGCAAAAGAGCTGAAAGAAGCCATGAAAGAAGTAAAAGCACTTCGTGAAGAATTTTACAAAGATGTATTTGTTCCTGGCACTGCGGATTCATTTAACGAACCCATGGCCAAAGCCCTTCGTGTAGCCGATTTCTTGGAGTTAGGAGAATTGTTTGCCAAAGACGCCTTAGAACGCAGCGAGTCTTGTGGTGGACATTTCCGCGAGGAGTCGCAAAACCAAGAAGGAGAAGCACTTAGAGACGATGCCAACTTTACCTTTGTCTCTGCATGGGAATATAAAGGTGAACCAAGTGAGGCAAAACTCCATAAAGAAGAGCTCATCTACGAAAATATTGAATTAAAAACGCGATCGTATAAATAGATTAAGCAATAGGCCATAGTTAATGGTTAAAAGTTCCGAAAATAAAAATGGCTAACCAACAACTATTAACTCATAACCAAAAACTATTAACTTAATAGGATAAAACATGAAACTGACATTAAAAATTTGGCGACAAGAGAACCCCTCTGCAAAAGGGAGTATGCAAACCTATTCACTAGACGATGTTTCTCCAGACATGTCGTTTTTGGAAATGATGGATGTGCTCAACGAACAATTGATGGAGCAGGGCATTGACCCCGTGGCATTTGATCACGATTGTCGCGAGGGTATTTGTGGTTCTTGCTCCATGTTCATTAATGGTGAGGCTCACGGTCCAGACCGCCTGATTACAACCTGTCAATTACATATGCGGAAGTTTAAAGACGGAGACACCATTCATATTGAACCTTTCCGCGCTAATCCTTTCCCTGTTATTAAAGATTTGGTTGTTGACCGCACAGCTTTTGACCGCATTCAACACGCAGGAGGCTTTGTGTCTGTAAACACTTCTGGCAATACACAAGATGCCAATTCACTACCTATCGAAAAACAAGCAGCAGACAAGGCATTTAATGCTGCAGCCTGTATTGGTTGTGGAGCATGTGTGGCCAGTTGTAAAAATGCTTCTGCCATGTTATTTGTTTCTGCCAAAGTATCTCAATATGCCCTACTGCCTCAGGGACAAGTAGAAGCTACCGATCGTGTGTTAAACATGGTTAAGCAAATGGATGAAGAGGGCTTTGGAAACTGTACCAACACTGGTGCTTGCGAAGTGGAATGTCCTAAAGGGATTTCCCTTGAGAATATTGCCCGCATGAATAGAGAATACTTAGCCGCAAATCTAAAAGGGTAAAAGGAATTTATTTTTGCTGCTTGTCATGATGAATTGATTTTCATGGACGAAAAAGACACAACTGCCAGCCTAACCATTGACCTTGATGCGCTTTGCAGCACACGCAACAAACTTCCTTTTTTAGAAGATCGAGACGACTTTACTTTAATATAAACTGCTCTTGCAGCTCCCAGTTGGCACGAACGTCTAGCTGCGATTCGAAATGATAAACGGCTTCTGGCTTTTGCTTTTTTAGATAATGACCCGTATCCCATTTGCCATTGGCGTTTTCGTCAATTCGGACTCTTATATAATATTTATTTGGACGTAAATAAGCAAAGCGGAATACACCCCTCGGTTCTGTTGCATAAATAGAGCGCTTTATCACCTCTTTTTCATCAAGCAAATCAATGAAAATGGGGAATGAGGGAACATTGCCCAAACGCAGCGACAAATTGCCATAGTCTACGCGGCTTTTGGTGTTGAGCTTAACCACAAGGGTGTCATGCGTAACGTCAAAAAAATCAGTTATAGCGCCTGGTAAAAGTTGTAATTGATAATTTTCATTTGGGAAAATATCAAACAGCATTTGAAGCTCGTGTTTGTGCTTTTGCGCTAACTTAAATGAAACACTAACAGAGTCTTTATCAAGGAGTGAAATAGCATTGACATCAAAATTTTTTAGGGGCGTATTGGTTCTAATTTTTAAGGTATCGACAAGTTCTAAAGTGCCATTTTGAACAACGGTGACTTTGAGCGAATCAGGCTCCGCTTTTCTAATACGATACGCATAGGACTTTGTCAAGGTGTCGTGCTTTAGGGTAAACTTTAGTGAGTCTGCCTCAATACCTTTATACCAATAATACACGGTATCCGTTTCACGATCTCGTGAAACAATAGAAGCAAAAGAGTCAGGTAAGGCTCCTTCTAAAACAATATCAAAATTAGGCCTTCCTGTATAGCCAAAGCCTACGCGTTGCTTCCCAGCCTGGTAAGCGCGCCCAAAAGCAAAATCGGGTTCTTCTTTAAACAAGGACAGGGAAAATAAGCTGTCGTTAGGCAATGTTATGGGCTCAGAAATTACATCGATTTTATCAATCGATGGGTCAAACACATAATTTTTTGAAACGTCTTTAATAGCAGCCAATAGATAACGCCCCTCTTTTAGATTGGGAATGGTAAATTCAATTAGACTATCAAGGGTATTGGTGAAATACAGCGGCTTGTTCTTATAAATCACTGAATCTGTGAAAGTGCTATCCATGGGGTATAACATCACAGAAACAAAACGTTCAGGCTTGCGCAACAAGGCATCCGAAATACGCCCACGCAACTTTAAAGAATCAATGGCTGGACCCGTTGAAAAAACATAGGAGAAAAAGGATAAGGGATTGCCCTCATTGTTGTCCACCACACTTTCTCCAAAGTTTAAGGTATAGGTGGTGTTGGGCGTTAGAGTGTCCGTAAACGCAACATTAATGTATTTAGCCGCCATGCCTTGCGGTGAAATAACATAAGCACTTTGGTCAAGTGGTGGAGAAATTACCAATTGATCTCTTAATTTTTCGAGCTTGATATACTCGTCAAAGTAAATACGAATCTCATCGTCTTTGAAGTTGACTGTTTTTTGTGGTGGCTCAGCACGTTGCATTATTGGAGGTGTTTCGTCTTTGGGACCACCAGTTGGCGAACCACGACGCGCACATTGTACAAAAAATGCGCAAATGAACAGTGCAACAAAAACACGTTTAAGCATGGCACAAAATAACGACTATTTTCTTGCCTACGGAAGAATGTTTTGCGCAAAGGCCATTCCGAGTATCGAAATCTTTTGGGTGGCTTGTTCAATTAGTGCATTTCCTCAGGCGGTTAGTGTGGCACCCGTAGTAATCACATCATTGACCATTAACACGTGTTTATAATTGGTATTGGTTTCTATATCAAATGCGTTTTTAACTTCTATCCAGCGCTCTTTTCTGCTCATGCGTAACAGCGTCTTCGCTTCATTTTTCCGCAGCATTATATTACTGAAAAACTTTTCCCAAGTTGTTTAGCACAATAGTGCCCAAAACGCGCACTTTGATTGTAACCCCGCTGTTTTTCTCGTTTCGGGTGCAGCGGAATAGGGACTCCAGCATCACATTGCTTTAGTAAATGTTGTTGTGGCAACAGCGCATAACACTCTTTGGCCATCCAATCTCCTATTTTGGATTTACTTTGATATTTGATTGGGTGCAACAGCTTTTGAATGGGATTGTTTTGAGCAAAATAAAAGGGCGTAAGCACTTTCTAGAGTTAGATATTTAATATCATCAGCCTGAGTGGATTTTTTTTGTCACCTTCAAAATAGGTTTTGGGCAGTTGGGCTTAGCAACAAACATAGCCATTGTTGCTTTTTTGGCAAGGAAAATCCACATCTCAGCAACACTGCAGAAACCAAACAGCAAGCAAATCCTGAAGCATAGTAAAAGGTTAAACGATTCGGAAGGTTTAAATTACGAAACTTATTCTATTTTTGCCCCATGTCAAATCAAGAGCTATTCAAAAAAGTATTGTCCCATGCTAAGGAGTATGGGTTTGTTTTCCCTTCAAGTGAAATTTACGATGGCCTTAGCGCTGTATATGACTACGGTCAACAAGGCGTAGCACTTAAAAAAAACCTTCGTGATTATTGGTGGAAAGCCATGGTACAACTCAATGACAATATTGTAGGCTTGGATGCAGCCATTTTGATGCACCCAACCATTTGGAAAGCTTCTGGTCATGTGGACGCTTTTAATGACCCGCTTATTGATAACAAAGACTCTAAAAAACGCTATCGTGCAGATGTTTTGGTGGAGGACTATGTGGGCAAGCTAGACACTAAAATTGAAAAGGAAGTAAAGAAAGCTGCCAAACGTTTTGGCGATGCTTTTGACAAAGAACAGTTTTTGAGTACCAACCCACGGGTAGTTGGTTACAAAGAAAAAGGAGATGCTATACTAAAGCGTTTGGGTAAGTCTTTGGAAAAAGAAGACTTAGCAGATGTAAAGGCGCTTATTGAAGAACTGGAAATTGTATGCCCTGTTACAGGTTCCAAAAACTGGACCGAGGTAAAGCAGTTTAACCTGATGTTTGGCACCAAGCTCGGCGCATCTGCCGAAAGTGCTACGGAGCTTTATTTGCGCCCTGAAACCGCACAAGGGATTTTTGTAAATTTCTTAAATGTACAGAAAACAGGTCGCATGAAATTGCCCTTTGGAATTGCCCAAACAGGGAAGGCATTTCGAAACGAGATTGTAGCTAGACAATTTATTTTTCGCATGCGTGAGTTTGAACAAATGGAAATGCAGTTTTTTATTCCTCCAGGTACTCAAAATGAATGGTATACATATTGGAAAGAAACCCGTCTGAAATGGCACCATTCGTTAGGTTTAGGGGAGGACAATTACCGCTTTCACAACCACGAAAAGCTGGCACACTATGCCGATGCAGCTTGTGATATTGAATTTAAGTTTCCCTTTGGTTTCAAGGAGTTGGAAGGTATACATTCCAGAACAGATTTTGACTTGAGCAGTCACGAAAAATATTCGGGAAAGAAGCTGCAGTACTTTGACCCAGAACGTCAGGAAAACTACGTGCCTTATATTTTGGAAACATCTATCGGTTTAGACCGATTGTTCTTAGCTGTATTTTCGCATGCCTTACAGGAAGAAACGCTCAAGGACGGCTCTAGCAGAACGGTTTTACGCTTACCGTCCGTTCTAGCACCTACCAAAGTAGCAGTGTTACCATTGGTCAAAAAAGACGGCTTACCTGATATTGCTAAATCCATTGTAAATGTGTTTAAATGGGAAATGACGGTTGCTTATGACGATAAAGATGCCGTTGGCCGACGCTATCGTAGACAAGATGCTTTGGGTACGCCCTTTTGCATAACTGTTGACCACCAAACCTTAGAAGATGAAACGGTAACCATTCGCAATCGAGACAGCATGAAGCAAGAGCGAATTTCACTTATTGAGGCTAAAACCAAAATTTTAAATGACATTTCTTTTGAGAAATGGCTTAAAAGAACTTAAAACCTCTTTCCAATTGCAATCCCTACAGGTAAATGGGCTTCAAGGTAAGTGTCGGTTACATAGCGAGCTAGCCCCACAAACAATTCAAAAGAAAAACCCTTAGTGGTAACCCATTTTTGACCAATTGTCATTCCAAGGGAAACTTGAAGAGATTCATTTTTAACAGACGCAAAAGAACTGAAGCCCTCAACAAAAAAACCTCTTGCACCATATTCTTTAGAATTGTAAAAGTAAAATCTATAGTAAGGATTTATAGCAAATCTCCTGTAAGTTAAATTATCTTCTTCTCCTGCATTTATAAACATTGACAGACCTATACTATTAGACTTATTCAATATTCTTTCATAAAATATATTTATGTCTTCCATAATTAAAAAACTTAAAGCATTTAATCTGATTTCATTTTTACCCTTTGGAAATGTGGCTTCCGAAGATGAATCTTTTACAATTTGAACCTTTTGGATGTTTTCTTCTTGGCAATGGACAAAATGCCCAAAACACACTAGAATTGTAAATAAAAATATTTTTTTCATTATTTATGCATTATTGGTCGTATAAACATAAACATTTTATTTTGGTTACTTCGTATTTTAGCAAGTATGAACATCATGTCCTATAACGTAAACGGGATTCGCGCTGCCATAAAAAAAGGATTTTTAGATTGGTTGCAGCAGGCCAGCCCAGATGTATTGTGTTTGCAAGAGACCAAAGTACAACCCGACCAACTAGATCTCAGCGTATTTGAAGCTGCAGGTTATCCCTACCACTATTGGTTTTCAGCTCAAAAGAAAGGCTACAGCTCTGTTGCAATATTATGCAAAGAAGAACCCAAGCATGTGGCCTATGGGACAGGCATAGATTATATGGATTTTGAAGGGCGTAATTTGCGTGTCGATTTTGAAGATGTTTCTGTGATGAGCCTCTACTTGCCTTCGGGTACCAATCCCGACCGATTGGCGTATAAGTTTACGTACATGGATGATTTTCAAGCCTACATTAACAAACTAAAAAAAGAATTACCCAACTTAGTGATATGTGGTGATTACAACATCTGCCACGAAGCCATTGATATACACGACCCAGTACGCAATGCCAAGGTTTCGGGCTTTTTGCCCGAGGAGCGAAGCTGGCTCGACGGCTTTATAAAAAGTGGTTTTGTGGACTCGTTTAGACACCTAAACACCGCACCACACAGCTACAGTTGGTGGAGCTATCGGGCAAACGCCCGTGCCAACAACAAAGGCTGGCGTATTGACTACGCCATGGTAAGCGAGCCCCTTAACGCAAAAATATCAAGAGCATACATACTTCCCCAAGCTGTCCATTCTGATCACTGTCCTGTTGGCGTAACCTTAGATTTATAAGCAAACCATAGATGAAATACACCACCATTCCACATACCGATATTCGGGTGAGTAAAATTTGCCTGGGCACCATGACTTGGGGCAACCAAAACACCCCAGCCGAGGGTTTTGAACAAATGGATTATGCTTTAGATGCCGGAATTAATTTTTTTGATACCGCAGAACTTTATCCTGTCCCTGCCACAGCAGACACCTATGCTGATACCGAGCGCATCATAGGCGACTGGTTTGCCTCACGAAAGAATAGAGATAAAGTAGTTTTGGCAACTAAAATTGCTGGGCCTGGCGCCTATACTGCACATATCCGCACCACAGGTTTTACATCTGATAGCATAGGCGAGGCTCTCGAGGGAAGCCTTAAAAGACTGCAAACAGATTATATAGATCTCTATCAATTGCATTGGCCAGAGCGCAATGCGAATTTTTTTGGTAAACGTGATTATTTTCCAGACCACAAAGAAAAATGGCATGAAAATTTTCAGGAAATTTTAGAAACACTCCATCGGTTTGTACAACAGGGAAAAATTAGGCATATTGGTTTGTCGAACGAAACCCCTTGGGCTTCAATGAAATACATTGCTCTAGCTGAGCAAAAGGATTTACCCCGCATGAAAACTATACAAAATCCGTATTCGTTGCTTAACCGGACTTTTGAGGTAGGCAATGCGGAGGTAGCCCATCGTGAGCAGTTGGGGTTACTGGCGTATTCGCCTTTAGCGTTTGGTGTGTTGTCTGGAAAATATCGAAAAGGGCAGCTACCCGAAAACAGCCGATTAAAATTATTTCCACGCATGGCGCGTTACAATAGCGACCAATCACGTGACGCCACAGAAGCCTATGCGGTGATTGCTGAAAAACACAATCTTACGCTGACGCAGCTTTCGTTGGCATTTGTTACCGACCGCCCTTTTGTAACATCCAATATCATTGGCGCCACTACCATGGAACAACTTAAGGAAAACATAGATACGGCTGGCATTACATTATCAGCAGAAATTTTAGCAGAAATTGACGAGGTGCATAACCGCATCCCCAATCCGGCGCCTTAAAACAAATGCGCCACAAGTTCTTGAATGGTTGCTAGTCGGACAACCTCCAATCCTTTGGGTGCCGAGGTTACTTTTTGCGCTACTACCATACGCTCAAAGCCCAGTTTGGCAGCTTCTTGAATGCGCTGTTCCATTTTAGGGACGTTGCGCAACTCACCTGAAAGCCCCACTTCGGCAGCAAATGTATAGCCCTTGGGAATGGCTACATCCAAGCTACTGGACAGTATGGCTACCATTACAGATAGGTCTAAGCCCGGGTCATCGAGGCGGATACCTCCAGCAAGGTTTAGAAAAACATCCTTTGCACCCAGCTGAAAGCCGGCGCGTTTTTCGAGTACGGCAAGGAGCATGTTTAGGCGTTTGTTGTCAAAGCCCGTACTGCTGCGCTGTGGCGTACCATAAACGGCGGAACTCACCAACGCTTGCACTTCGATAAGCATGGGGCGGATGCCCTCTACCGTTGCGCCTATGGCATGACCGCTTAGGCCTGCACTTTCGGCAGAAATGAGCAAAGCACTTGGATTGGAAACGCCCAAAAGTCCTTCTTGCGCCATGGTATAAATTCCGAGTTCGGCAGTAGTGCCAAAGCGGTTTTTATGCGCACGTAAAATGCGATACACATGATTGCGATCGCCTTCAAAATGCAGCACGGTATCGACCATGTGTTCCAAAACTTTGGGCCCTGCAATAGCCCCGTCTTTGGTAATATGACCCACCAGAAAAACAGGCGTTTGGGTGTTTTTGGCAAATTGGATCAATTCGGCCGTACAGGCACGTATTTGCGGTACGCTTCCTGCGGTGCTGTCCAACACACTAGAATGTAAGGTTTGTATGGAGTCGATAACCACCAAGGCGGGTTTTAGCGTTCCCAAGTGGTGTAAAAGCGATTGGGCGTTGGTTTCGGTCAGTAAAAAACACTCGCTGGATTCTTCGGTCACGCGGGCACTGCGTAATTTGATTTGTTGTTCGCTTTCCTCACCCGAGACATAAACTACCTTTCCGGCAACAGCAAGCGCTACTTGTAACAATAAGGTGGATTTTCCAATGCCCGGTTCTCCCCCAACAAGCATCATAGAACCTGGGACAATTCCTCCACCAAGTACACGGTCTAGCTCCACATCTCCAGATGATATCCGTGCGATGGCATCAACTGCAACGTCTTGAATGCGTACGGGTTTCGCTTTTTGTGTGCTGCTGCTGTCTTGCCACGTAGCCGTAGTTTTGGGTTTTTCTAGCACTTCTTCTTGTATGGTGTTCCATGCCTTGCAGGAGCTACATTGTCCTTGCCATTGGGCATGTTGATGACCACAGTTGGTACAGAAAAAAGCTTTTTTGACTTTTGCCATAAGGCGAAGCTAACTATTATTTTTTGGACAAAACAGGCAGTAACAAAAAAGATAGACTACCAAAGACCACGACCATTAGGGTTTGCCCAGTCCACATCACCCAACCAAAAGCAAGTGCTTGCGGATTTGGAATAGCAAAAGCCTGTAGCACCGCTGCCACAGCTATGGGGTATAAACCAATACCGCCATTGGTGGCAGACATGGCAAAACCACCGGCTACAAATGCGGGGATTAGGGCCGAAAACGACAAGCCGATTGTTTCAGGCAAGGCTAAGGTAACCACCCAAAACATCATCAAATACATCGCCCAGATAAAAAGTGTATGACCGACAAAAGCCCATTTGCCCTTGATTGCTCTAATGGAAAGCATGCCTTGCCACAAGCCTGTAAAAAAGCGGATAATTTTCACAGCCAAAGCGTGCTGTGAGCGTTTAAGTTGGCGGATGCCTAAGAAAAACACGGAAGCGGCAAGTACCATCCATACAAGCAACATGCCCTCTAAAGATGGATTACCAATAACTTTTAGCAACAATTCCCATTGCAAAACAAAGCCCAGTCCAATGAGCGAAAAGAGCATAAGAAGGTCAATGATGCGCTCGGTAACGATGGTACCAAAGCTTTTTTCAAAAGGCACATCGGCATAGGTAGCAAGGGCCGTTGCACGCAACACTTCTCCAGAGCGAGGAATACCTAGATTCGAAAAATACGAAATCATCACAGTGAGTATTCGCATCATAAATGTGGGTCGATAGCCCAATGGGCGGAGTAAATAGTTCCAGCGATAAGCACGCGAAAGGTGGCTAAATGCCCCAAACACCAAGGATAGAAATACAAACCGTAAATCAGCTTGTTTGATGGATATAATAATATGCTGACGGTCTTCTTCAGAAGTATTGGCAAAAGAATAATAAACAAGGTATAAACCCAATCCCAAGGGGACGATATTTTTAAGAAGCTTTAAAAATTTGGACATGACAGCTAAACGAGGGTGTTGGTGGCTGTGTCAGGGAAAATAAGCGTAGGGCGAAAGGCTTTAGCTGCGTCAACGCTCATGCTTGCATAGCTGATGATGATGATGACATCGCCTTTTTGGACTTTACGTGCGGCGGGACCGTTTAGTGTGATTTCCCCTGTGTTTTTCGCACCTTCAATAACATAAGTCTCAAGCCGCTCCCCGTTGTTTACGTTTACTACTTGCACCTTTTCTCCGACCACAATATTGGCGGCATCCATTAATGTACGGTCTATGGTAATACTGCCGATGTAATCAAGTTCGGCCCCCGTAACGGTTATGCGATGAATTTTAGATTTTAAAACCTCAATTGTCATGGGACAAATGTACTTATTTTAATGCGATATTGTCAATAAGTCTCACCCCTGCTATGGATGCGGCTACAAACAGCCTTGGCTTGTTAGCAGTAGTTAATTCTTTAACTTCTTTTAGGCTGTCTTCTTCGGCACAAAGGACATAGTGTAAATCAAAATTTGGGTGTAATTCAAATGCCTGCGCAATGGTGCTGTAAACACCAGCTTTATCCACACAGTTGTTTTTACAATGCAACATGGCTTTATAAATAAATCCAGCTTCTTCTCTTTGTTTTGGCGCTAATTGCTCATTTCGTGAACTCATGGCTAGCCCGTTGGCTTCGCGCACAATGGGGCAGGGCACTATACTGGTTGGGATGTGTTGCTCCTTGGCCCATTTTTTTATGAGTTGCAGTTGCTGAAAGTCTTTTTCCCCAAAATAAGCCCGATGCGGCTGTAGGGCGTCAAAAAGTTTGGCAACTATGGTAATAACACCGTTAAAGTGTCCAGGCCGATCGGCTCCTTCCATTTGCTTATCGAGCCCGTGAAATGTTTGCGTTCTGGCCAACAAGCCCTCTGGATACATGTCGGTTGCGGTGGGCGCAAAAATACGAATGTCTGGACTTATTTTATGTATAGCAGCAACGTCGGCCGCTAGGCTATCCGGATATTTGTCTAAGTCGTCTTTTTTATCAAATTGTGTAGGGTTAACAAATATGGTTACCCATACCACCTCGTTATCGTGTTTTGCTTTTTTGATTAGCGACATATGGCCTTGGTGTAAAGCACCCATGGTGGGTACTACGCCCAGCGCATTTCCATTATAGCTACTTCTCGCAGAATTCAATGCTTTTAACGTATGGTATAGTGGCATATACTTAGGTATCCTATTGAATTGGCACAAAAGTCGGTTAAATTTTAGTAATTTTGTGACTTAACACGAAAAACGCTTCTTGCCCACATGAAAGACAAAAAGATATTATACATATCCTCTGAAGTCGTTCCTTATCTACCGCATGGCGAATTATCGAATTTAGGTTTTGAAATTCCAAAAATGGTAAACGATCGTGGCGGTCATACGCGTATTTTTATTCCTAAGTACGGACTTATCAACGAGCGACGGCACCAGCTACACGAAGTAATTCGTCTCTCTGGAATGAATTTGGTTATCAACGACATTGACATGCCCCTGATAATTAAAGTTGCTTCCATTCCAAAGGAGCGTATGCAGGTATATTTTATTGATAATGATGATTATTTTAAAGGGCGTGGCTTACACTCAGAAGACGATGGCAGTCTGTATACTGACAACGACGAACGCGCTATTTTCTTTGCAAAAGGGGTAATTGAAACGGTTAAAAAATTAAACTGGTCTCCAGACATTATCCATGTTCAAGGGTGGATAGCTGCTCTTGTACCGCTGTACTGTAAATTGTATTTTAAAGACGAGCCTTTGTTGGCCAACACTAAAATTGTGACCTCTTTCTACGAAGCACCATTCTCAAATGATCTCAATGGTGATATGTTTTCAAAAATTGCTTTTGATGGTATTGACGCTGAACACATGGAAGTATTAAAAAAAGGGACACTTGATAATATGTTCGCAAATGCTGCTCAGCACTCTGATGGTATCATTCTTGCAAGTGAAGCTGTAAGTGATGCAGTCAAGAAAGCGGTGCACAACAGTGCCAAGCCTGTATTGGACTTAAGCAAAGAATCCGATCCGTTAACTGCCCACGAAACCTTTTACCAGACTGATTTTTAATCATACCATGATAAAAAAATGTACCCTACTCTTCACGCTTGTGCTGCTTATAGCCTCCTGTGACAAAAAATTCAATGACATTGGCGCAGAAGTCCTACCCACAAATTCATTTATTGGAAAAAAAGCCTATTATCCTGTTGGTGTCAAACACGCTTTGGTAGATGTTGTTCAAACCAACAATACCAGCCCCATACAACTAGGGATACGTGAAGACAAATTATTTGGGAATACAGCTGCTGCCATTGTTTCACAACTAAATTTAAGTCAATATGCGCCAAGTTTTGGCGCACTTTCAGCTCAAAGTGAAATTGACACTGGTTTGGATGAGGCAGAAACGGTGAATGAGGTCTGGCTAGAAATCCCTTTTTTCACCAATCAGACTGACCAAGACAGCGATGGATTGATTGCTATTTATGATATTGACGACACAGATCCAAATAGTGATTCTGACGGCGATGGCCTAAGTGATATTGATGAGAAAAATAGCGGGACAGACCCCACTAATCCCGATACAGATGGCGATGGAACACAAGACGGAGAAGACACTGAAACAGTTAACCCCAACCCAGACAAAAGACTTTATGATATAGACTCCTTGTTTGGAGACAGAGAAGCATCTTTTGATATTGAAATACACAAACTCAATTATTTTCTACGCCAACTAGATCCGAACCAAAACTTTGAGCAAAGGCAAAATTATTACTCTGATTTTTCCTCAAGCATACACAAAGACAAGCTCCTGGCAAACGAAAACATCACCCTTAATTTTAATGAAATTGTTAAGGACAGTGCCGATAATTTATCTCCACGTATTCGTGTTCCGCTCAACAAGCAAATTTTCCAGCAGCTTATTTTAGACAAAGAAGGCGATTCAGCGCTTGCTAATTCAGAAGACTGGCGCGATTTTTTCCGTTCCATATCAATTGAAACTAGCAACTTTAGCAGCCCGCTGCTCATGCTATTGGATACCAACAGCATGGTCATACGCATTGATTATACCTACAAATCAGAAGTTGCTGATTCCGACCCAGTTGAAATAGAAGACAAGACAGACGAGTTTTTAATAAACACACTCGGCAGCATACGTTTTAATACACTCACAAAAACAACTACCGCAGCTGCTGAGTTAAATGATATTCTGAGTGCTACGTTGCCTGACCAAATTGCCTTAAGTGGTGGATTGGGAATGGTTGCCGACATACAATTGTTTGAAGATAACGATGTTCTAGAAGATATTAAAGGTAGACCGTGGTTGTTAAACGAAGCTAACCTCACATTCCATGTAGACAAGCAAGCTGTTGGAGTTTATGGACATACGCTCCCAAACCGCTTGTACCTTTACAACGCCAATACCCTTGGCCCTATCATTGATTTTGCTCAAGACGGCGTTGCAACCCCCTCTTTGGCTAAAATTGTTTACGGCGGCTTTTTGACTAATGAAGAGGAAGGCGACAAACAGTATTACAAAGTTAGAGTAACCAACTACCTTAAAAATATCATTTCCAACGACTCTATCAATGCTCCGTTAAGAGTTGCGCTAACCAATGTGTTGCCCAATCAAACTAAAGTACCCATGGCCAAGGTTAATGCCGCAGACGTAGGTAAAATACCAGCGGGATCTGTAACGACTCCAAAGTCGGGTGTTTTTGTTGGTCCTAATCCTTCAAATCCCGAACTTTTGGATTTGAAATTGCAGTTGGAAATTTTCTATACCGAGATCAACCAATAAAAGAAGTAAGTAATTAAGGAGTATTAATTGGTTGTTTATTTTTAACTACAGGATAATCAAATTTACGGATATGATACATTGACTATTTATTTTAGTTTCAGTACTTACGGTTGTATTGGAATTTAACTTTTTTACTTTAAAGCCTTTAAACTTCCCGCTGCCAAACGCAAAAAATACCGTCAAATCACGTTGATTGTATATGCTTTTTTAATGCTGAGCATTGGTGTAATCTTTTTGATATCTGGCGAAAACCCGCTTTCTAGCCGGTATTATGTGCTTTTTGGTGTTGTTTTTCCGGTAGTTAGTAAGATGGAATCCCGCACTAAAAAAACTCATAACTCCTTTCGAAGTCGTGCAACAGGAGCACCGATCATTTCACGGTATTTGGCAACGGTGCGCCTAGCAATCGGATAGCCTTTATCATTCATAATTTTCATCAATTGTTCATCTGTAAGGGGACTTGATTTTTCTTCTGCATCAATAACATCTTCCAATACTTTTTTCACTTCAATAGTGGAAATATCTTCTCCAGCCGAATTGGTAATACCTTCGGAGAAAAACCACTTTACCAGTTTTGTTCCATATGGAGTATCGACATATTTACTGTTAGCAACTCGTGATACCGTAGAAATATCCATACCAATGCGGTCTGCAATATCCTTCAATATCATGGGTTTGAGTTTTTGCTCATTTCCAGTTAGGAAGTATTCTTCTTGGAAATCCATGATGGTTTTCATGGTTTGGTGCAGGGTGTTTTGGCGCTGCTTGACGGCATCAATAAACCAGCGTGCTGCATCTAGCTTTTGCTTGATAAACTGTACAGCTTTTTGCTGTTCTTTATTTTTTTTTGTGGCTTCTTTATAGCCAGATAACATATTGCGGTATTCGGAAGAAACGTGGAGCTCAGGGGCATTTCGGCCGTTTAGCATCAAATTTAGTTGGCCGTCTATAAGTTGTATGGTAAAGTCAGGGACTATGTGCGCATTTATTTTGGTATTGCTGCCATAGGTTGCGCCAGGTTTTGGGTTTAGCTTTTCTATTTCCGACATGGCTTCCTTTAGGGCTTCATCATCGATGTTTAGGCGTTGCTTTATCTTGTTAAAGTGCTTTTTGCTAAAGGCATCAAAAAGATTTTTGATAAGCAAGATAGCGTGGTCAACGGCTGTACTTTGTACTTTCCGGTTGAGCTGAATCAACAAGCAATCTTGTAAATTAAGTGCGCCTACACCAGGCGGATCAAGCTGTTGTACATCATCCAGTATTTCTCGCAACGATTCTACGTTAGTGTAGATGTTTTCGGTAAATGCTAAGTCATCAACAATATCAATCAGTTCACGTCTGATGTAACCACTGCTGTCAATGCTGCCAACCAAAAAAGCAGCAATGCGGTATTCTTCCTCATTGAAAGTAAAGGTGTCTAACTGTGCCATGAGCTGTTGGTGAAAACTGATACCCGCGGCATAGGGCACATGTTTGTCTCCATCATCTGCACTGTAGTTTTGACTGCGTAAACGGTATTCTGGTATTTCATCATCGCTAAAGTAAGCGTCAATGTCAATGTCATCGGCTTCAATTACATCGCCACGATCTTCTTCAGAATTGCTAAACTCGTCTTGGTTGTTTTCTTTTTCTTTTCCAGGTGCCAATGCAGGGTTTTCCTCAATTTCGCGGAGTATCTGCTGCTCAAAAGACTGAATGGGCAACTGTATCAACTTCATGAGCTGAATTTGCTGTGGTGATAGCTTTTGCGAAAGCTTAAATTGAAGATGTTGTTTTAGCATGAATTATGTTTGGGTATTTAAATGTACGAAAAACCCACGCATTACTACCTAAAACTCGGCACTTAAGGGCGTTCTTGGATAGGGAATTACGTCTCTGATGTTTGACATCCCCGTTGTGTAAAGTACCAAACGCTCAAACCCAAGACCAAAACCGGCGTGTTCGGCAGTTCCAAAACGGCGTAAGTCTGTATACCACCAAAGTTCTTTTTCGTCTATGTCCATGGCTTTCATGCGTTCAACAAGCTTGTCTAAACGCTCTTCACGCTGCGAGCCACCTACCATTTCACCAACACCTGGGAACAATACGTCCATGGCACGAACAGTTTTACCGTCGTCGTTCATGCGCATATAAAAGGCTTTTATTTCCGCTGGGTAGTCAAAAAGGATCACTGGACTGGTGAAGTGTTTTTCTACCAGAAAGCGTTCGTGTTCGCTTTGCAAGTCGATACCCCAACAGTCTACGGGAAATTTGAATTTCTTCTTTTTATTGAGTTTGGAGTTTCTAAGGATGTCAATAGCCTCGGTATAGGAGACTCTTTTGAATTCGTTTTGTGTGACAAACTGAAGCCTTTCCAAAAGCCCCATGGGACTCCGTTCTATTTGCGGCTTTTTGGCTTCTTCTTGAGCGAACCTTTGGTCTAAAAAGCTCAAGTCTTCTTTGCAGTATTCAAGTACATACGCCAAAACCGACTTGATAAAGTCTTCAGCCAAATCCATATTGTCGTCTAAATCGTTAAAAGCCACTTCTGGTTCAATCATCCAAAATTCAGCCAAGTGGCGTGAGGTATTGGAATTCTCTGCGCGGAAAGTAGGACCAAAAGTATATACCTTTCCCAGCCCCATGGCATAGGTTTCTGCTTCGAGCTGACCCGAGACGGTTAGGTTGGTTTCCTTGCCAAAAAAATC
Source organism: Bacteroidota bacterium (assembly GCA_038143535.1). Lineage (GTDB taxonomy): Bacteria > Bacteroidota > Bacteroidia > Flavobacteriales > Flavobacteriaceae > UBA7446. Next base: position 1,474,508 of record JAYQMD010000001.1, on the reverse strand, counting down.
AGGTTTGTCATCTGCTTGCTCTGGGTCTTTAGTGGTTACCCGAAACATTTCGCCTGCCCCTTCGGCATCACTTCCCGTAATAATGGGTGTGTGCACTTGATAGAAACCATTCTGGGTAAAATATTGATGCACAGCAAAAGACAGGGCTGCACGCACACGCATCACAGCAGCAAATGTGTTGGTGCGTATGCGTAGATGCGCTTTTTCTCTTAAGAATTCGAGTGAGTGTTTTTTGGGTTGTATAGGATATTCATCTGGATTGGAAGTGCCCAGAATGCTGAGGTTACTCACTTGAATCTCAAATTTTTGGCCTTTCCCTCGGCTTTCGACCAAGGTGCCCTTAATTTCAACTGCCGCACCCGTATTTATTTCCGCAAGCACGTCTTCAGACATTTGTTCAAAATCCACAACACATTGCATATTGGCTAGACAAGAGCCATCGTTAAGGGCAATAAATCGGTTTGCGCGAAAGGTGCGTACCCAACCACGAACGCATACCTCTTGATTGAGTTGATCTCCTAAAAAAAGCTGGCCAATTTCCATACAGTGTTTTAAAACAGTAACAAATATAGCGCAATTATTCTGCTTATTTCTCTGGCAAAATTTGAAATTTGGGTTCTTTTAATGTATTCTTGTTTGCAATCTTATTTTCTAGCGAAAGCAACAATGACGGCAATAGAATAAGGTTGGCCAACATGGCAAACAACAGCGTAGCCGAAACCAATCCGCCCAGTGCTACCGTACCGCCGTAACTGGAAATCATAAACACAGAAAATCCAAACAACAATACTATGGAGGTGTAGAACATGCTAACGCCTGTTTCGCGCAAGGCACTATAAACCGCCTTTTTAATATTCCAGCGGGTAGCTTTGAGCTCTTGGCGATACTTCACCAAAAAGTGGATGGTGTCATCAACCGATATACCAAAGGCAACACTAAACACCAAAATGGTAGAGGGTTTTATAGCAATGCCCATGAAGCCCATCATGCCCGCTGTTAGGATTAGCGGGATAATGTTGGGCAGCAACGAAATAAGAATCATTCGGAACGAACGGAACATATACGCCATAAACAGCGCAATCAACAAAATGGCAAGCCCTAAAGAAACAACCAGGTTACGAACTAAAAAGCGCGTTCCTTTGAGATAGCCCAAGGCTTTTCCAGTGATGGAAACATTAAATCGGTCAGCAGCAAAATGCTTGCTTATGCTTTTTTTCACTTCCATTTCAATGGCTTCCATACGTTCTGTAGTAACATCTTGCAGCATAACGGTTATGCGTGCAAATTGCCCCGTTGGGTCTACCAAGCTTTTTAGAAAATTCACTTCTCCTTTTAGGTTTTTTGCGTGTGCTCTAATAAAATTGTCTTGCTGTCTTGTTGGCAATTGAAAGTACTTGGGATTCCCATTGTAATAAGACTGCTTTAAATACTTCGCAACGGAGACAGCTGAAACGGGGTTGGAGAGCTCGGGAATTTCTAGCAAATCGCTTTCTAGTTTGTTTATGCGATTAAGTGTGCTTAAGCTTGTTGCGCCATTTGCCCGCTTGGTATCTATCATGATTTCAATGGGCATAACTCCTTTGAAATGGGTTTCAAAGAACCGAATATCTTGATAGAAATCTGCTTTTTTGGGCATGTCGTCAATGATGGTTCCTGACAACCGAATCTCATAAATTCCAACGATGCTAAGCATGAGGGCAAAAACCGAAATAAAATAAACGGACACCCTTCGATGCTTTACCATACGTTCCATCCAATTGATAAAGCCAGACATCCATTCTCTATTGAGGTGTTCCAAATGTTTTTTATTTGGAATGGACATAAAGCTGTAAATGATGGGAATCGTCAACAAAGACAGCAAGAATATCATCATGATGTTTATGGAAGCTACGATACCAAACTCGCGCAATAAACTGCTGTTGGTAAGCGTAAAAGTTGCAAAGCCACATGCCGTAGTCATGTTGGTCATCAGCGTAGCGTTACCAACTTTGGAGATAACACGTTGAAGCGATCGCGCCTGATTTCCGTGTTTCTTAATTTCGTTTTGATATTTATTTATAAGGAATATGCAATTGGGTACGCCAATTACAATGATGATGGGCGGAATAAGTGCCGTGAGTACGGTAATTTCAAAGCCCAATAATCCGATAATCCCAAAGGCCCACATGACCCCAATAACCACAATGGACATGGAGATAAACGTAGCCCTGTATGATCTAAAGAAAAAGAAGAAAATAAGCGTGGTTACTAGGGTAGCCATAAGTACAAACAAACCTATTTCGTCCAAGATCATTTTGGCATTTAGGGTACGTATGTATGGCATACCCGACACGCGGACATCAAGCCCCGTTTGTTTTTCAAATGCGGCAACGTTATCTGCAAGCAAGTTATCTACAAATTGCTGACGTTCCCCACTATTAACCACTGATGTTTTTAGGTAAACTGCTGTTTGAATAACCCCCGTTTCTTTATTAAAAAGAAGACCTTCATAAAGCGGTTGTTGTTTGTAGAGCCATTCTTTTAGGGCGCTTGCTTCTGCTTGGGTCTTGGGACGTTGGTATGGCAAGGGTGCAACTTCAAAGACTTTTTTTCTATCGTTGCGTTTGAGTTGGGTAAGCCTACTTACATCAACTACATTTTTCGTACTGGGAGATGCCACCAAACTATCCCCTAGCGCAGCCCATGCGGCTAATTTTTCAGGCTCAAAAAATGCCTCGTCTTGCACGGCAAGTACGATCAGGTTTCCTTCTTCGCCAAAACGATCTAGGAATTCCTGATAAAAGGTATTAAACGGATGCTTGTCGGGGAGTAGGTTGGCTTCAGTAAAGCTAAAACGGATGTTGCCCCACTGTGTGGAGAGCAAAAATGTTGTACCCAAAATGGCCAACAAAAAAACAATGCGATTGCGGAGGATAAGTCGCGCCACGCTTTCCCAAAAGCGTGTGTTAATCCATTTTATCATAGCAATGATGTGTTCATGAACTGCTTACACAGTCACGATTTCTTTTTCTTTTATTTGATACCTATCGTCTATTAGGGCGATAAATTTATCAGTAGCTTCCTGAACATCAACTTCAGCATTTTTGAGTTCATCTTCAGAGAGTTCAAGTTTTTTCAGTTCTACATTGGCCTCTTTACGCGCACTGCGCACTCCGACTTTGGCGTGTTCTGCCTCTGCCTTGGCAAGTTTTACCAATTCTCGGCGGCGCTCTTCAGTCAGCGGTGGAATACTGATTATCACCGACTCCCCATTGTTCATGGGGTTAAAACCCAAATTGGCCACCATAATGGCTTTTTCAATCTCGGGGATAAGTACTTTTTCCCAAGGCTGAACAGAAAGGGTTTGGGCATCAGGGGTGTTTACGTTGGCTACTTGATTAAGTGGTGTTTGTGTTCCGTAATAATCTACTTTTACGGATGATAGCATCACAGGATTGGCCTTACCGGCACGAATATTAGTGAACGACTTGTTTAGGTGCTCTAGGGCTTTGTTCATGGCTTCTTCAGCCATTTCCAAAATAAGATTTAATTCTTCCATGATTTAAAGTTTTACCAATGTTCCAATGGATTCGCCCATAACTACTTTTTTGAGGTTACCCGGTTTGTTCATATCAAAAACAACAATGGGCAGCTCGTTTTCTTGACTTAGGGTAAAGGCAGTGGAGTCCATAACCTTTAAGCCCTTGCTTAGCACGTCTTTAAAGGAAATGTTGTCAAATTTTTCAGCTGACTTGTCTTTTTCTGGATCTGCCGTATAGATACCGTCCACACGGGTTCCTTTTAGGATTACGTCGGCATTTACTTCAATAGCACGTAATACGGCTGCCGAGTCTGTCGTAAAAAATGGATTTCCAGTTCCTGCACCAAAGATGACCACACGACCTTTTTCGAGGTGGCGTACTGCTCTCCGTTTGATATAGGGTTCTGCTATTGCTTCAATTTTGATGGCGGTTTGTAGTCGGGTGGGTACTTCTGCATCTTCGAGAGCACTTTGCAGTGCCATACCGTTGATACAGGTGGCAAGCATACCCATATAATAGCCTTGCACGCGATCCATACCGTTACTGGCAGCTGCAACGCCCCTAAAAATGTTTCCTCCTCCAATGACAATAGCAACTTCTACCCCTAGTGTAACAACCTCTTTGATTTCTTGGGCATATTCGCTTAAGCGTTTTGGGTCAATACCGTGGGTGCGGTCTCCCATGAGTGCTTCGCCGCTTAGCTTTAAAAGTATTCGTTTGTATGGCATGGAGTGTATTTATGCAAATATAAGAAGTTCGGGGGGATACACCGAGTTGTCTGCAACCGATCCCAATAAATCCTTATTCTATGGGCAATCCTGGCATAAGCTCACGAACGGCTTCAAGCGAATAGTAATCGGTTGGAATTACTGTATGGACAACTTTCAATGCATCGAATTCTTTTTTGGAAATAGGCGTAAACGAATTGAAAAAGATGTTTGTTTTATTAACTTCTTTTATGCGCATGTTAACGTCCATCGCCAATATGTTTTGCCTGTTGCGCCCTTTGACCACCTTGTTTTTTTCAATTATTTTGATGGGTCTTTTTAGTCCAAAAGTAAATTTTTCTTCTTCTTTTATCTGATACAGGGTGTATTTGTCCAATTGATTTTTGACAAATACATAGGTTCTGCTATCAAGTCGCTTCTCATAAAACAATCCAAATAATTTAATTCTAAGTGCGTGTTTGTTGTGGTGGTAGGATATTTTATGTACCCCATAATCAACCAAATCCACCAGCAGATAACCGCTGTAGTCTTTTCTCTTTTTTGACGTGAAACGCAATTTATAGGTAGGAACCCTTTGGTCATAGACGATACCCTCGTTGATAATTTTGTATTTTTCTGGTTTTTCCAGAAAGGGTAGTGCCCAGTTTTTTTCACTAAAAAGCAATGTATTGACCCTTCGTTTTAACATGCCTAGTTGTCTTTTAGCAAAATCCTGAGGTGTTGCTTTTAGGGTGTCGTTGGCTATTGAATCTACTTCTTTAGCATTGCCGTTATCGACCTTTACAGAAATAAGCGGTCCTGATTTTACTTTAAAATAGGAGTCTTTTTTGATTCGTTTTTTTAGGATGCCCTCAACGGTTTCTTCAAGGGAGGCATAGATTGCTTCGGCCAGTGAATCCTTGAGGTTTGCCGCCAGTATGACTTCTAATTTGTCTAACTCTAAACCTCCACTGTCTCTAAGCCACTTGCTTTGGGTGTAGTTAGTGCTCTCTTCATTCTTAGGCATTTCCTTAAGGATTTCATCAACAAATGTTTGATCTAATTCCGCGATGGTCGATTTTGTAATATCGATATCCATTTTTTGGGTTTCGTAGAAATTTTTGTACTCCACAAACACCTCGCTAGACGAAAGCCCAAAGTCCATGTTGTTGGGCGTGTTTTCAAGTACGCGGGCAATGATTTCTATTGCCGTAAGGGTTCTGTTGGATACCACAATGGGCGCAAGCGACAAGGCTTCAGGCATCAAAAAAAGGGAATCTTTGAGTTGGTCAACACCGATTGTTTTCTTGGCATAGCCCATGCAAGACAATGAAATGGAATCTGCGGCATTGCTTTGCCAGTAAAACGTACCTGTTGCACTGGCTATGACGCCTTTGCTGCCGTCGTATACATGTACAAAGGGTATGGGTTCCTGGGAGCTGCTGTCCAGCACAGTAATGCGTTGGCCATAGGCGGCTGTTGAAAAGCTAAAAAGCAACAGTAAGACACATGTTTTCATTGCATATTCGGATTTGGATACTGCCAAGATAAATAAAAGACCCCCAATTTTGGAGGTCTTTATTTATTTTTAATAAAGGTTTGTTACTAGCCTAGTGCCAGTCGCTTAAATCCAGTTACGCTAAGATCAGCGTGAACCGAGCTTACATAAGCCGAAACACTTTGTTTGCTATCTTTGATATAGGCTTGATTAACCAGCGTATTGTCTTTGAAGAAACGCTTGATTTTTCCTTTAGCAATATTATCGAGCATGGCTTCGGGCTTGCCTTCTTGACGCAATTGGTCTTTGGCAATTTCAATTTCTTTTTCGATTATCGCAGCATCAACGCCATCTTCGTTAAGTGCGATGGGATTCATCGCAGCAGCTTGCATAGCAACATTCTTAGCAGCTTCAGCAGCACCTTCCACCGCAGTAGAGAGACTAACGAGAGTGGCAATCTTATTCCCCGCATGGATATACGAACCTACGAAAGGCGCCTCCAAGCGTTCAAAACCACCAATTTCAATTTTTTCACCAATGACACCCGTTTGCTCCGTTAGTTTGTCGGCAACGCTAAGGTCTCTCTCAAAGTTGGTTGCTAAAAAGGCATCTTTCGTTTCGTGCTCCAGTGCAATATCCGCCAGCTTATTGGCGAGTTCCAGATAACTGTCGTTTTTGGCTACAAAGTCGGTTTCGCAGTTAATCGACACCACAACACCTGCGGTTGCATCGGCGTTTACACGTGCTATTACAGCCCCTTCAGCGGTTTCGCGGTCGGCGCGGTTTGCAGCAACCTTTTGTCCTTTTTTACGTAGCAACTCAATGGCGGCTTCAAAGTCGCCACCAGCTTCTACAAGTGCTTTTTTACAGTCCATCATACCTGCACCAGTGCTTTTGCGCAGTTTGTTTACTTCAGCAGCAGTAATTTTTGACATAATGTATTTTATTTAGTTGTCTTCTTCTGTTGGTTCTTCCATTTCTACTTCAGGCGTACTTGCTTTTTTAGCCTTGGGCGCAGCTTTCTTTTTTGTTTTAGCGGTTTTCTTCGCTTTTGGCGCAGCTTTCTTCTTTGCTTTGGTAGTTGGCTTTGCCTTAGCAGGCTTATCTACCTCGGCAGCTTCAGCTTCCTCAGCAGAAGTCTCGACAGCATTCTCAGCAGCGGCCTCGACAGCCTCTTCAGCAACAGCCTCAACGGCTTCTTCAGCAGTATCCTCGACGGGTGCAGCTGGTGCAACAAGTTCACCTTCAGTTGCAGCGGCATCAGCATCTGCTTTGTCTTTTTGGCGTTCTTTTAGTCCTTTGGCAACAGCATCGGTAACCAAAGTCATGATCTTTTCAATAGATTTTGAGGCATCGTCATTGGCTGGAATCACGTAGTCAACCTCGCGCGGGTCTGCGTTGGTATCCACCATTGCGAAAATCGGGATGTTTAATTTTTGTGCTTCCTTAACGGCAATGTGCTCACGACGAATATCTACCACAAAAAGCGCACCTGGCAAACGCGTCATGTCCGAGATAGAACCTAAGTTCTTTTCTAGCTTGGCACGTAAGCGATCAACTTGCAGTTTTTCCTTTTTAGAAAGGGTTTCAAAAGTACCGTCAGCTTTCATCTTATCGATGGCTGCCATTTTCTTTACCGCTTTACGGATGGTAACAAAGTTGGTCAGCATACCGCCAGGCCAGCGTTCAGTGATGTACGGCATGTTTACGTTAGCTACTTTTTCAGATACGATATCCTTTGCTTGTTTTTTGGTAGCAACGAATAAGATTTTACGACCAGACGCAGCGATTTTTGACAAGGCTTCGTTGGCTTCTTCGATTTTAGCAACCGATTTATACAGATTTATGATGTGAATCCCGTTGCGCTCCATATATATATATGGGGCCATGTTGGGATTCCACTTGCGGGTAAGGTGACCAAAATGCACTCCGGCATCCAAAAGGTCTTTGACTTCTATTATAGACATTGTTGTTTTTAGTTTACGTTCCCTGAATAGCAATACCAAAGTGGCGATGTTGTCGGCCTTAGATATTTAGATGCTAAACTAGTGGCAACAAATTAATGGTATTTAAATGATCATGATGTTGCGATATTGCAACGATAAGGTTAACGTTTCGAGAATTGGAATTTTTTTCTTGCTTTCTTTTGTCCGAACTTTTTTCGCTCCACCATTCTTGGGTCACGTGTAAGTAGCCCTTTTGGTTTTAATACCAAACGATTCTCTTCATCAATAGCACAAAGCGCTCTTGAAATAGCAAGGCGTACGGCCTCAGCTTGCCCGTTAGGCCCACCCCCTACAACAGTTGCAGTGAGGTTATATTGTCCTGCTGTTTCGGTAAGCGCAAAGGGTTGGTTTACTTTATATTGTAATGTGGCAGGTGCAAAATACACGGCCAAAGGCTTTTTGTTTACCGTAATTTCACCTTTACCTTTAGAGAGGTAAACACGTGCGATGGCTGTTTTACGACGACCAATTTTGTGAATGGTTTCCATATTAACTTATCTCGTTGATGTTTAATTCTTTTGGCTGTTGACCAACATGATCGTGCTCAGCACCTTCAACAACGTAAAGGTTTCGGAACAATTCAGCACCTAATTTGTTTTTTGGAAGCATACCCTTAACGGCTTTTTCAACAACACGTGTTGGGTCTTTCTCAAATAATTCTGTAGCCGTAAGCGAACGCTGACCACCAGGATAACCTGTGTAACGTATATAGGACTTAGCGGTCCATTTGTTACCGGTTAATTTAATTTTTTCTGCATTGATTACAATGACATTGTCTCCACAGTCAACATGCGGGGTGAAGCTTGGCTTATATTTACCACGCAATAGCTTGGCAACTTTTGAAGAAAAGCGACCTAGAATCTGATCGGCAGCATCAACCACAACCCACTGTTTATCAGCGTTTTGCTTGTTGATGGAAACGGTTTTATAACTTAATGAGTCCACTATATACGTTTTTGTTCGTTAGCACCATCTAGGACTTACCCCTGTTTGGCGGGCTGCAAATGTACAAACTATCCCCAATAATGCAAACGCTATTTTTGGATTTGTTTAAATGGCTTAATGCGCCTCTAGCCAGTTGTGTCCAATACCGATTTCAACCGTGAGTGGAACTTGTAAAGAATAGGCTGCTTCCATTTCGGTTTTTACGAGTTGCTTCAATGCATTTAATTCCGACTTTGGGCATTCAAAAACCAATTCGTCATGGACTTGTAGCAACATTTGTGCTTTAAAGTTTTCTTGTTGCATTTTGTCATAGATGTTAAGCATGGCCAGCTTGATGATATCCGCAGCACTTCCTTGGATGGGAGCATTGATTGCATTGCGCTCGGCGGCACCGCGCACAATGGCATTACGCGAATTGATGTCTTTCAAATAACGACGCCTGCCCAATACCGTAGCCACATAGCCGTGCTCTCGTGCAAAGTCCACTTGTTGGCTCATATAGGCTTTTAACTTTGGATAGCTTTCGTAATAGGCATCAATGAGCTCCTTGGACTCCTTGCGACTAAGTGTTGTTTGATTGCTAAGCCCAAAAGCCGATACCCCGTATATTATACCAAAATTGACCGTTTTGGCTTGACTTCGCTGTTCACGGCTTACTTCTGCGAGTGGCACACCAAACACCTTGGCAGCCGTGGCAGCGTGAATGTCTTCGTTTTTGTTAAAGGCCGCCAGCATACTGGGGTCTTCACTCAGCGAGGCAATGATGCGCAATTCAATTTGTGAATAATCCGCAGCCATTAGCACATGCTCATCGTCTTTGGCAACAAAAGCCTTACGCACCTGCCTGCCTCTTGGCGTTCGAATGGGAATATTTTGCAAATTGGGATGGTTGCTACTCAAGCGCCCTGTGGCAGCAACCGCCTGATTGTACTCCGTATGGATACGCTGGGTTTTTTCGTTTACGTCATCTGGCAAAGCAGCTACGTAAGTGTTGTTGAGTTTTTGCACGCTGCGCCATTCCAAAATATCAGATACTATGGGATGATCTTTGGCAAGTTTAGACAGCACTTCTTCAGCCGTGGAATATTGTCCCGTTTTGGTTTTTATAGGCTTGTCAACCAGTTTAAGCTTATCGAACAAAATAGGCCCCAATTGTTTGGGCGATGCCAAATTAAAGGTTTCACCGGCTTGTTCAAAAATACGTTGCGCTAAGGCAATAGCTTCTTGCTGTAAGACGTTGGACATTTCATTCAAATAAGGTACATCAATGCTTATGCCTGCCAACTCCATGGCAGCCAATACTCGAACCAAAGGCAGCTCTACCTTGTCAAGCAAAGCGCGTTGCTCGTTTTTTCCCAGTTCCTTTTCGAAGTGTTCTTTTAGCTGCCAAGTAATGTCGGCGTCCTCGGCAGCGTATTCGGTTTGTTGGTCTATAGGCACATCGCGCATAGAACCTTGATTAACCCCTTTTTTACCAATCAAATCTGTGATGGGTTTGGGCCGATAACCGATATAGGTCTCCGCCAACAAATCCATATTGTGACGCATATCTGGATTGATAATGTAGTGCGCGAGCATGGTATCAAATAATTTTCCCTTGACCGAAATCCCATGCTGCTGCATCACTTTGAGGTCATATTTGAGGTTTTGCCCTACTTTCTCGATGGCTTCATTTTCGAAAAAAGGCGATAGGCTGTTAAGAATTGCCTTGCGCGTTTCGGCATCATCTGGAATAGGCACATAGTACCCCGTATGGGCTTGCCAGCTAAATGCGATGCCAACAAGCGATGCACTCACAGCGTCTAGACCTGTGGTTTCCGTATCAAAGCAAACACTTTTTTGTCGTTGCATGGTCTGCAATAACAGGTTACGCTCCAGTTCGGTTTGCACGCATTGGTAATGGTGTAGTACATTGTCAAGCGATTTGAATGCAGACAGGTTTTCAATTTTTCCACTGCCGGGTTGATTAAACAAATCAAAGGCAACAGGAGCCGCATTGGTCTCTGATTTGGTTACTTCAGGAGTAGCTTCGGAGGGCTTAAAGACTTTGACAAAAGTTTCACTCAAACGTCTGAATTCCAATTCTTGAAACAGCTCACTAACCGCAGGTACATCAGGGTCTGATAGTTTATAGTCGTTAGCATCAAACTGTACAGGCACGTCCAGTATAATACGGGCTAGTTTTTTTGACAATAGCCCAAGCTCTTTGTTGGCTTCGATTTTTTCTTTCATTTTGCCTTTGAGGTCGGCTGTATTGGACAGCAACGCTTCCATGCTGCCGTATTGCGCAAGAAATTTTTTGGCGGTTTTATCACCAACACCAGGTAGCCCAGGGATATTGTCAACGGCATCGCCCATCATACCCAAATAATCAATGACTTGTTCGGGATGTGTTATTTCAAACTTTTTTTGTACTTCGGGGATGCCCCAAATTTCAATGCCATTGCCCATGCGCGCAGGGCGATACATAAATATGTTTTCGGACACCAACTGGGCAAAGTCCTTGTCTGGCGTGACCATATATACCTTAAAAGATTCTTTTTCAGCTTGCTTGGCTAGCGTACCTATGATGTCATCGGCTTCAAAGCCTTCCAGCTCAATGAATGGAATGTGCAGGGCTTTGAGTAGTTGTTGGATATAGGGAACAGCAATCTTAATGGCCTCTGGCGTTTCTGATCGATTGGCTTTATAGTCAGAAAAAATAGCATTTCTAAATTTTGAGCCTCCCTTATCAAATGCCACGGCCAGATGATCGGGGCGCTCTTTTTTAATTACATCAAAAAGGGAATTGGTAAAGCCCAATATGGCACTTGTGTCCATGCCTTTGGAATTGATTCTGGGGTTTTTGATAAAAGCGTAATAACCACGGAAAATTAAAGAATAAGCATCTAAAAGGAAAAGGCGGTTTTTGGACATAGCTATTTTTAAACTGCGTTAAAAATAGAACTTATAAGCCGAAAGGGAAAAAGGAATTTTCAATAACAAAACCTTTAGATAAAGTTCATATTCGTTGAGTTGTGGAAAAAATGTATTTTTGAATAATTAAATAACACATCATGTCCAAGTTTGGAGAATTAATTGATGCTAATATTCCCCTTCTGTTGAGTTTTTATACTGACTGGAATGATCCTTCTTTGCAAATGCATGCCGTGCTTCGGGATGTAGCAGCTGCCATGGGCGATAATGGGAAAGTAGTAAAAATAGATGTTGACAAAAATCCCAAGTTAGCCGAAGCCCTACGTGTCAAAGGACTACCTACGCTGATGATATACAAATCAGGAGAGATGGTTTGGCGCCAAAGCGGCGAACAAGATGCCAATACACTTATTGGCCTCATGAAAGATTTCGTCTAATCCTGTTGATAAGGCGCTACGGCTTTTCTAAAGGCCTTATTGACTTCGGATACGAGCGCTAAATCTGGCTCTACCATTTGATAATTTTCAACCAATGCTTGGTACCCATTAATTTCATAGTCGATGCTTTCCTTGTAATAGGCAACCTCTTCATTTGGCACTTGACTAAAAAGTGCAAGCCTGTTTTGATAGACTTGGGCAATAGCATCAAAAAGCAAACGCCCTGATGCTTCCATTTCTGCATCAAACAATACAGTAACATAAGGCGCCATGGGTGTGTAGTAATCATAGGCCGAATACAAGGGGGCAAAACTCCTTGAACTTTCAATAAACCCTTGAATTAACATCTTTGCTACCGCAAAGTGTTCGGCGGCCACAGTCGCATCTACAACTGCACGATAGCGCTCCACATCTGTTAATATGATTTCTGCAAAAGCCCGCTGGTTTGCATCTCCAATAGAATTGTAATAGTTTAGTTTGTCACGGTATTTGTCAGCAATTTTTTCAGCCAGAGCACCTGCTTTTTCATTGGCCTCAGCTTGGTAGTAAGCAGCAACGATTGGGGTCAACAGGCTGTAATACCCAAAATACTCCAATGGCATTTTTTCCATGGCTAAGTCCAAAATAGCTATCGCTTTTTCAGGATTGTTTTCTTTCGTTAACTGTTCTGCCAGACGGGTTAAGTTGCTTCTAAAAGTAATGCTGTTTTTACGTGTTTCTGGGTCGTGGTAAATTTTGTCGCTGTCTGCATTTCCCCAATCCCATTTTTGGACAATGTCATACATTTTATCCGCATCAATGCGCCCCATTTGATAAGGATTGATGGGATTTTCGGGTGTTTTTATGGGCACCAACTTATAAACCAGCCCATCCAATTGTAAATAGTCTTTCATCCAGATGTATTCTTGATCGTCATAACTTCCCCCGGTATAATATATTGGGCGTTTCCAATCGTTGTTATGTAAGATATCTAGCATCATTAAACGGTTTTTGTACAAGCCAGACTTCGGCAAGTCAATGTCGATATAATCCACAATTAAATCAGCATCTTTTGGCTTAACCACACCACTCTTTAATACATTTTCTTTGTTTACGGGCACCCTAATTTTATTTGTGGGATAGTATACCATGTTAAGCGTTTGCTCTGGTATTCTAGCTAAATCTACTTCGTATTGTTGTAGCAAATGCTTGTAGCGTGTACGGGGGTTGTCGCTGGAAACCCAAGTCATAAAGTCTGCCAAATCCCAACGCACACTGTCGTTTACGGCCTCAAACTTGATGTAATCACGTGTTCCGTAGGCATACTGTTTGTGGCTAAGTTGAGACGGAATGGGATTACTTTCGTAAGTTTTACGTTTTAACTGATCGATATACCAATCGGTCGCCAGCAGTTGCGTATTGATACTTCGCACATCGGTACGATAGCCTTCAATTTCTTGCGCATACCAAATGGCAAAGGTATCGTTGTCTCCAATGGTAAAGATCATGGCGTCTTTGTCTTCGTCAATAGAATCCAAATAGGCTTTTGCCGTTGATTGTGCCGTATATCGATTTGAACGGTCGTGGTCGTCCCAATTTTGAGATCCCATAAGCACAGGCACTGCCAACAAACACAGCAAAACACTCAAAGGAGCCGCCACACGAGCTGAAATCACTTTTTTCAGGCTGTCACCAAGGGCTACTACTCCAATTCCAATGCACATGGCAAAGACATAAAAAGAACCAACAAGTGCGTAGTCACGTTCGCGCGGTTCAAAGACACGTTCGTTGAGATAGACCTTTAGCGCTAGTCCTGTAAAGAGAAAAAACACCAGTAGCACCCAAAATTGCTTTTTATCTTGTTGATATAAAAATAAAGCTCCCAGTAAGCCTAAGAACAATGGCAACATAAAATAGGTATTGCGGCCTTTGTTGTTTTTTGCATCTTGGTATAGGTTGTTTTGTGGCCCTAGCCTGATGCTGTCTAGCCATGATATGCCACTGATCCAATTGCCATTAAACGGATCGAGTTCCCCTTTTTCGTCATTTTGTTTGCCAGCAAAATTCCACATAAAATAGCGGAAATACATATAGTTTATTTGGAAATCAAACAGATAAGTTAGGTTGTCAACTAAAGTAGGTTTTTCGATGTTAATATAGGCTCCAAAGCGTTGTAAAAACTCGTGATACCCTTTTGCATCAACTTCATTGTTGTTAACTCTTAAAATAAAATCATTTATTAAATTAACAAGCTTTTCTTGGTTTCGGTATTCGGTCTTGATGTCAAAATCAGGTGCGCCGTAATACGTGATGTAGTTTACCGCATTTCCGGAGCTCCACATCCTGGGAAGCAGTCCTGTATGCTTATTGTTGGCATTGATGCGTGCATCTTTCCATGCATTGACGATTTCATAACGCCCTTTCTTTAGGTCTTTTTCATATTTGGGCTTGTCGTCTCTGTAGGGGTTTTTTTCATCTTGCCCTGCATACATGTCCGTATACATAGGGCCATAGAATAAATGGGTTTCGGGATATTGTTCTAGGTTGTAATAGGCCAACAATGCCCGCGCATCGGCCGGTGCGTTTTCGTTAATAACGGTATTTGCGTTGGCGCGAATGGGCAGCATAATCCATGAGGAAAATCCGATGAGTATGAAGGCAATACACCAAAGTCCTGTGTTTAGCTGAACCCATTTTTTTTGGTGGGTGAAGCGCAAGCCCCAAAAGAAAAAGGCAATGATGGATAAACCGGCAATGATGGTTCCTGAATTAAACGGCAATCCAAATGAATTGACAAAGAAAACCTCAGCATTTCCAAAATAGGCGAGCGTTAGTGGTAGCAGGAGCTTGAAAATAAACAGCAATACGGCAACGGAAACCACATTGGCAATTACAAAAGACTTCCAAGAAAAGGTATAGTTTCTAAAATAATATAACATGCCAATGGCAGGTACGGTAAGTAGCCCCATAAAGTGCACACCAAAAGATAGTCCAATGAGAAATGCAATCATCACCAGCCAACGATCGCCACGCGGCGTGTGCATTACTGCTTCCCACCTTAGACCTAGCCAAAACATCACGGAGGTGATAAGCATGGCCATGGCATATACTTCTGCTTCAACGGCATTAAACCAAAATGAGTCTGAAAACGCATAGCTCAATGCGCCAACTGCTGCTGCGCCCAGCACCAATATTTCATTTGGTCCTTTTGGCTGTTGGTCTTTTATCACAAAACGTGTAAGAATGCGGGTAAGCGACCAAAACATAAAAAGTATGGTAAAGGCACTGGCCATTACTGACATCATATTTACCCAGAAAGCCACGCTTTCGGGCCCACTGGCAAAGGAGGAAAAAAAGGCACCCATCATCTGAAACAGGGGTGCGCCGGGGGGGTGCCCAACCTGAAGTTTTGCCGATGTAACAATATATTCACTACAATCCCAGTAACTTGCTGTGGGTTCAACCGTTAGGTAGTAGGTAGTAAAGGCGATAAAAAATACAAACCAACCTGATAACGTATTTCTTTTGGTAAAATTCATAGGTGTCGTAAAGAGCAAAAGTACAATATCTGCTAAAACTTGACATAAGATTTTTTTAAACTATTGGCGCAACAAAAACTTTGTGCTATTTTTGCCAACCGTTTATGTGTGGTACAGCGTCTTAAGTTTCCCGCCCCTAACACAAAATGAGTTTGATATATTGGCCTATGGTGTAACTGGCAACACGTCTGATTTTGGTTCAGAAGAGTCTAGGTTCGAGCCCTAGTAGGCCAACAACAAAACCCCGCTCATTTGAGTGCGGGTTTTTTTATGCAACCTTTCTTTTTATACGAGTGCTAATGATCTCAAATGTTGGCAGTCTAACTACACAATAATTTTGAAGATTTTTGTCATAATTATTAAATCCATTTTTATTCCTATATTTGCATCGTTTAACGGGATAGTGGTAGGGGACATTGTCCTCTTTTTTATTTTATGGATTTTAATAAACGTGTACACGAATTACTCAACGAAGCCTTGACCGAGCAGCCCACTCTATTTTTAGTGGACATAAGTATCGACCTAGCTTCGCACATCCGTGTTGTACTTGATGGCGACACTGGGGTAACCTTAGAGCAGTGCATGCAAGTGAGTCGTTATATTGAGCATAACCTTGATAGAGAAGAGCACGACTTTTCACTTGAGGTAGGTTCTGCAGGTGCTGCCGCACCGCTGATGCAACCGCGACAGTACAAAAAACATCTAGGCCGTATCTTAAAAATCATCACCAATAGCGATGAGGAGCTAAAAGGGACCCTAACAGCTACAGACGATCAAATGATTGCGCTGCAGTGGAAAGCACGTGAACCAAAACCCGTTGGCAAAGGAAAACACACGGTAACTAAGGACGCTAAAGTGTCCTATGCCGAAATTAAAAAAGCAATCGTTCAAATTCAATTTAACAAGTGATATGGAAAATCTCGCCCTTATAGAATCGTTTTCGGAGTTTAAAGACGAAAAGTTTATCGACCGAGTAACGTTAATGTCAATTCTTGAAGAAGTGTTTCGCAATACTTTGAAAAAGAAATACGGAACAGATGACAATTTTGATATTATTATCAACCCAGACAAAGGGGATTTAGAAATATGGCGTAACCGCATTGTTGTGGAAAATGGCGAAGTAGAAGATCCCAATGAGGAAATAGAACTTTCAGAAGCACAAAAAATTGAGCCCGATTTTGAAGTGGGTGAAGATGTTTCAGAAGAAGTGAAATTAGCCGACCTGGGAAGACGTTCTGTTTTGGCACTACGTCAAAACTTGGTGGCACGTATCCACGAGCACGATAACACCATCATCTACAAGCAATTCATTGACCTTGTTGGTGAAATCTACACAGCGGAGGTACACCACATACGCAACCGCGTAGTGATTCTGCTTGATGATGAAGGAAACGAAATCATTCTGCCTAAAGACCGACAAATTCCATCTGATTTTTACAGAAAAGGAGACAACGTTCGCGGAATTATTGAAAGCGTAGAACTTAAAGGAACTAAACCAAGTATTATTATGTCGCGTACTGCGCCACGGTTCTTAGAAAAATTATTTGAACAAGAGATTCCTGAGGTATTTGATGGCTTGATTACCATCAAAAAGGCCGTTCGCGTCCCTGGAGAAAAAGCCAAAGTGGCTGTTGATTCTTATGACGACCGCATCGATCCAGTTGGTGCTTGTGTGGGCATGAAAGGTTCTCGTATTCACGGCATCGTACGTGAATTGGGAAATGAAAATATTGATGTCATTAACTACACCAACAACACCCAACTTCTAATTACAAGATCTTTAAGTCCCGCTAAAGTCACTTCGGTCAAAATAGATGAGGAGACCAAGCGTGTTGAGGTGATGATGGATCCAAGCGAAGTGTCCAAAGCCATCGGACGTGGAGGATTTAATATCCGCCTTGCCGGGCAACTTACGGGCTACGAAATTGACGTGTACCGTGAGGGTATGGAAGAAGATGTTGAGTTAACTGAGTTTTCTGATGAAATTGAAGCTTGGATTATAGCGGAGTTTAAAAAGGCAGGATTAGATACTGCTAAAAGTGTATTAGAAGAGGATGTAGAAGATTTGATAAAACGTACCGATTTGGAAGAAGAAACCATTTCAGACGTGCGAAAAATATTAAGCGCAGAATTTTCTAACGAATAACCAAACCAAGCAATTTTTTATTTTTGATTGCGCAAAAGATTATATGGCAGATTTAAAAACAATTCGAATTAATAAAGTGCTCCGCGAACTAAACATCTCGTTGGACCGTGCTGTGGATCACCTATCAGAAAAAGGATTTTCAGTGGAAGCGCGCCCAACAGCCAAAATTTCGCAGCAGGAGTATGAACTTCTTTTAGATGCATTCCAAACGGATCGCTCCAAAAAAGAAGCTTCTCACGAAGTATTTGAAGAGAAACGCAAAGAAAAAGAAGCCATTCGTGAACAATCACAAAAAGAAGAAGCGCCCACCCCCGAGCTTTCTAAGCCAACAAACATAGTCAAGGCACAAGCAAACTTGAGTGGCATAAAACCCCTAGGTAAAATTGACTTAAACCCGAATCCAAAAAAACCTGCTGCAGCTCCCAAAGCATCAGCGCCTAAAGAAACAGCTATACCCAAAGCAGAAAAACCAACCGAGGCTGATAAACCTACCGCGGTAGATAAACCTGCTGAAGCAGATAAACCTACCACGGCAGAAAAACCTGCCGCGGCTGCGCCAACTGCTAAAGCTAAAGAGGGAGCACCTGCAGAAACAGCAACGCCTGCTGAACGAACGCCTGAAAACTCTGGAAAGATTGAAACCCAATACAAAAAGTTAAGTGGTTTAAAATCAGCTGGGGATAAAATTGATTTAACAAAATTCAAAAAACCCGCTCCTAAGAAGCCTGTTGAAAGCGATAGCAACAGGCGTCGCAGAAAACGTATTACGAAAGACACAGGCCCTGGAAACCGTAAGCCCAACAATCGCAGTAATAAACAACAGCCACCAGCGGTGGCTAAAGAAGAGCCGACAGAAGAAGAAATCCAAAAGCAAATTCGCGAAACGCTCGAAAAGCTGCAGGGAAAGACTTCCAAGTCGAAAGGAGCCAAGTACCGTCGTGAAAAACGAGATTCCCACCGTCAAAAATCGGAGGAAGTAGAAGCTTTACAAGAAGCGGAAAGCAAAATCCTTAAGGTTACCGAGTTTGTAACTGTAGGAGAAGTTGCAACCATGATGGATATCAGTTCCACACAAATTATATCGGCATGTATGTCGCTAGGTATCATGGTTACCATGAACCAGCGCTTGGATGCAGAAACACTTTCGGTTGTTGCCGAAGAATTTGGTTTTGAAGTGGAATTTGTAACGGCTGACATTGAAGAAGCCGTTGAAGCAGTCGAAGATAAACCCGAGGACTTAAAACACCGCGCGCCTATAGTTACAGTTATGGGACACGTCGATCACGGAAAAACATCTCTCTTAGATTATGTGCGAAATGCGAATGTAATTCAAGGAGAGTCTGGGGGTATCACGCAGCACATAGGTGCGTATAGTGTGAAAGTGAAAAACGGACAAACCATTACCTTTTTAGACACACCTGGTCACGAGGCCTTTACTGCCATGCGAGCGCGTGGAACACAAGTGACAGACTTGGTTATTATTGTGGTGGCTGCCGATGACGACATTAAACCACAAACCAAAGAAGCCATCAGTCACGCACAAGCGGCTTCGGTTCCCATAGTATTTGCCATTAACAAAATGGACTTGCCAACGGCCAACCCTGATAAAATTAAGGAAAACTTAGCTGGAATGAATTTATTAGTCGAAGATTGGGGTGGAAAAATCCAGTCCCAAGACATCTCTGCTAAGACAGGCCAAGGCGTTGAAGAGCTTTTAGAAAAAGTGTTGTTAGAAGCAGAGCTATTGGAGCTAAAAGCTAACCCAAACAAAGCTGCTCAAGGTTCTGTAGTTGAAGCATTTTTAGATAAGGGAAGAGGGTATATTTCTACTTTATTAGTACAATCTGGTACATTACGCATTGGAGACTATATTTTAGCTGGACGTCACAGTGGTAAAGTAAAAGCGATGCAGAATGAGCATGGCATGGAAATTAAAGATGCTGGTCCGTCTACGCCTGTTTCCATATTAGGACTTGACGGCGCACCGCAAGCAGGTGACCGCTTCAATATTTATGGCGACGAAAGGGAAGCCAAGCAAATTGCCGCAAAACGTACCCAATTGGTTCGCGAGCAGTCGGTAAGAACGCAACGCCACATTACGCTGGATGAAATTGGAAGACGTATTGCACTAGGTGACTTTAAAGAATTGAATATTATTTTGAAAGGAGACGTGGACGGTTCTGTGGAAGCCTTAACTGACTCGTTCCAAAAGCTTTCTAACGAAGAAATTCAAGTTAACATTATCCACAAAGGCGTTGGGGCCATAACGGAATCAGATATATTGTTGGCTTCGGCTTCCGATGCGATTGTTATCGGCTTTAATGTACGTCCTATGGGAATGGCACGTCAATTGGCCGAGAAAGAGGAAATCGATATTCGAAGTTACTCTATTATTTACGACGCCATCAATGATCTTAAAGATGCGATGGAAGGCATGCTTTCTCCCGAGTTTAAAGAAGAGATTAGGGGTAATGCTGAAATCAGGGAAACCTTTAAAATATCAAAAGTGGGTACCATTGCCGGTTGTATGGTTACAGACGGTAAAATTATCCGCAACTCAGGTATTCGTATTATCCGTGAAGGGGTTGTTGTTTTCACGGGCGAATTGGAATCTCTTAAGCGTTTTAAAGACGATGTGAAAGAGGTTACCAAAGGTTACGATTGTGGACTTCAAATCAAAGGATTTAACGACATCAAAGAAGGCGATGTTTTGGAGTGCTACGAACAAGTAGCCATCAAAAAAACTCTTAAATAACTTAAGGCTTTAGTACAAAAGCCGAGCGAAATCTCCGTTTCACTTTTTCTAATTCTGCCAAAGCTTCCCGCTCAGTGGCAAAATTCCCTACGCGTATTTTGTAGTTGGGTGTTTCGTGAATCAGCTGTGCAATCATGTTTGGAAATAAGGTTTCAAAGCGAGCTAACGCTGCTGTAGTTTCCTCAAAATTGCCATAAAATACTTGAATGGTAAATTGCTTCTTGGCTGTATTTAATAGGTCTAAGGCTATTTTTTTCTGAAGTAAGCTGTCTAATTTCTGTGGTGCACGTAATTGCGTTTGTGCTTGCTGTCCCATTACGTAGGAACAGTTTATCAAAACATAAAAAATAAAACTGCAAGTTTTTCGACGCATATTGAATTTCATTACAGGCAAAAATACACCATTATTTAAATTAATTTTTGTTAAAAAGATGCTAAACATTATTTTTTTATGTATCTGATTAACAATAACATAACATGTTATTTAGACAAAATATAAATTAAAACTTTGACAGCTATCTAGTTTTTAAAATGGGGGCTGTGTCGTAATTTTGCTAACAGATTCATTAAAGTGTGAATTAACCAACAATTAACCTCGTATGTTCAAGGATAGCTTTTTAGCTCACCTTCCATTACTGCTCCTAACACTCTGCTTCAGCTTCGCTGTAAATGCCCAAGAGCCTGATATCCAAAAGGGAAAGTCTTTATTTAACGCGAATTGTGCTGCTTGTCACAAACTCAAAAAACGAGCTGTGGGTCCTGCCTTAGCAGGCGTATCTGCCAAGTATGACAAAGAATGGCTTTACACTTGGATTAAGAATTCGACTGCCATGGTAAAGTCTGGCGATGCCCAAGCGGTTGCCATTTATGAAGAGTATAATGGTTCTGTTATGACCTCGTTTCCACAACTTTCTAACGAGGACATCGATAATATTTTAGCGTACACCGACTATACACCTCCCGCACCAGCTGCTCCTGCCATGACTGCTGCTGCACCTGTTGAGTCAGGTGGTGGCTTTACAAACGACTTGATCCTAGCGGTGCTGATGTTGGTTTTGGCTGCTTTGGTAACCATGTTATTTTTGGTCAACAAAACACTAAATAAAATCGCAGCGGCTAACGGAGTTGAAATTACTAAGAATCAAAAAGCAAAACGCACACCACTGTGGAAAGCCTATGCGCAAAACCCATTCTTGGTGTTTGTAACGGTTGTATTCCTATTGCTTTCAAGCGCATATGTTGGATACAGCTATCTGATGCAAGTGGGTATCGACCAAGGGTATATGCCCATTCAACCGATTCATTATTCTCACAAAATTCACTCAGGAGACAACCAAATTGAGTGTAAATATTGCCATTCTTCTGCGCGCGTTTCCAAGCATTCTGGTATACCGTCACTCAACGTGTGTATGAACTGTCACATGAACATTGCTGAATATAACGGAGAAGAAGATTTAGAAAAAGGTTATACTAAAGAATTTTACACCAACGAGATCAAAAAGCTTTACAAAGCTGTAGGTTGGGATGAGTCTACGCAAAGCTATACAGGAGAAACAGAACCTGTGAAGTGGGTACGTATTCACAATCTGCCAGACTTTGTGTATTTTAATCACGCACAACACGTTTCTGTTGCAGGTATCGAATGTCAGAAATGTCACGGTCCTGTTGAAGAAATGGAAATCATGTACCAGCATTCATCGCTTACCATGGGATGGTGTATCAACTGTCACCGTGAGACTAACGTAAATGTGAAAGATAATGGTTATTATACCAAGATTCATGAGGAATTGTCCAAAAAATACGGAGTAGATAAACTAACCGCTGCCCAGATGGGTGGATTGGAGTGTGGAAAGTGTCACTATTAAGAAATTATATATGCCCAATCAAAAAAAATACTGGAAAAGCGAAGTAGAGTTAAGCAATCAGTCAACTTTGGCGGATGATTTGGCTCAAAAAGAGTTCGTTCAAAAACTTCCTGAAGACCTTTTGGGCAACGCTGAATTACCAGAAAGCGAAACTTCTCGCCGCGATTTCCTAAAATACATGGGCTTTAGTACTGCTGCAGCGACACTAGCCGCATGTGAGGGCCCCATCAACAAATCTGTTCCTTATGTAGTACAACCAGAGCAAATCATTCCAGGTATAGCCAACTATTACGCTACTACACTGATTGACGGTTTTGACACTGCGAGCATACTTATCAAAACGCGTGAAGGGCGTCCGATTAAAGTAGAAAACAACCCTGACGCACCTGTAAATAATGTTGCAAATGCACGGGTACAAGCTTCTGTATTGTCGCTTTATGACAGCATGCGTGTGCAAGGACCCAAGCAAGCAGGTGTTGATGTAAGCTGGGATACACTTGAAGCAAATGTTGCCCAGCAGCTTTTGACACTAGCTGAAAAGGGTGAAGAAGTAGCGCTAATAACACCTTCATTAGCCAGCCCAACGACGAATCAAATTATCAAAGATTTTCAAGCTAAGTTTTCCAACATAAGCCATCACGTATATGATGCTCTTTCAGAAACAGCGGCACTTAACGCATTTGAAAAAGTCTATGGTAAACGTGCGCTACCTAACTACGACTTTAGCAAAGCGCGTTGTATTGTTTCTGTTGATGCTGACTTCCTAGGAGACTGGCAAGGCGGAGGATATGATACGGGATACGCTAAGACTCGTGTGCCCAAGGGCAAAAAGGGTAAGGCAGAAATGTCCAAGCACTACCAGTTTGAGTCTAATATGACCTTGTCTGGCGCAAATGCGGATCTCCGCATACCCACTACCGCAACCGAACAACAACTTGTATTGGCAGCACTTTACGGCGCATTGACCAATAAATCTTATCCAACTTCGCTTTCAAAAGCGTTAAAGGATAAAGTTTCTGAGATTGCTGCTGCCTTGAAGTCTGCAGGCAAAGGGGCTGTTGTGGTTACTGGCTTACAAAATGAAGATGCCCAACGTGCTGCATTGGCCATCAACGAACTTTTAGGCTCTGATGTAATGGACGTAAGCCAGAACACGTCACTTCGTCAAGGCGATGCAAGTCAAATAAACCAATTGGTAAACGATCTTAACAGCGGAAAAGTAAAAGGTGTGATTATGGCAGGGGTTAATCCTTCTATACGCTACCTAACGCAGATGCTTTTATTGCTGGCCTCAAGAAAGCAGATTTGTCTTTGAGCTTTAGCATGAAAAATGATGAGACAGCAGTGCACTGCCAATGGGTAGCTGCGACACCTCATTATTTGGAATCATGGGGCGATGTGGAAATGAAAATGGGCCACTATGCATTGATGCAACCCACCATTCGTCCACTATTTGACACCAAACAATTTCAAGAGGTATTACTTAAATTAAGTGGGAGTTCACAACGTTATGACGATGCTATCAAGTCATACTGGAACGCCAACATTCTTAAGGGTGCGTCTTTTAACAAAGCCCTTCACGACGGATTTTATGTAACCGCTAGCAGTAATCGCTTAGGCTACCGCGACAATGTAGACGCGTTAATGCAACGCCTTATTCGCGCCAAATCCAAAGCAGGATTGGAATTACACCTGTATACCAAAACAGGAATTGGCGATGGTCAACAAGCCAACAACCCTTGGCTACAAGAATTTCCAGATCCCATTTCTCGTATTACTTGGGATAATTATTTGACTGTTTCTAAAGCCGATGCAGAAGCACTTGGATTAAAGAACGTTAACCAGTCAGATGGTGCACTTGACGGGAGTATTGCTGAAATCAAACTCAACGATATTGTAGTTAAAGCGCCTGTACTTATCCAACCAGGACAAGCCGTAGGCACTGTAGGATTGGCATTGGGTTATGGTAAAACAGCAGGGATGAAATCTGAAATGCAGGTTGGTACTAATGCGTATCCACTGTATCAGAACTTCAATCCAGTACAAAACGTAACCGTGACGGCTACTAGCGACATGCATGAATTTGCCTGTACGCAGTTGCAAAACACACTTATGGGTAGGGGTGAGATTGTTCGCGAAACTTCTTTAGAGATATTCAACACCAAGGATGCCAAGTACTGGAATCCCATGACTCAAGTTTCACGTGATCACGTAGAAGTAGATGTTACTTCTAAGGAAGCAGATATGTGGCAAGCCTTTGACCGTTCTATTGGACACCACTTTAATTTATCTATTGACTTAAATTCCTGTACAGGTTGCGGTGCTTGTGTGATTGCCTGTCACGCTGAAAACAACGTTCCAGATGTTGGCAAGCAAGAAATTCGCAAGTCTCGTGACATGCACTGGTTGCGTATTGACCGGTACTACTCTTCACAAGATACGTTTGAAGGAGATTTAGAGACGGCAGAAAACATCAGTGGATTGGGAGATTCCCTATCTACCTTTAGCAAAATGGAAGATCCTTCGGCTAATCCGCAAGTAACCTTCCAGCCAGTCATGTGTCAACACTGCAATCACGCACCGTGTGAAACGGTTTGTCCGGTGGCTGCCAGTTCTCACGGACGACAAGGCCAAAATCACATGGCGTATAACCGTTGTGTAGGAACACGTTATTGTGCAAATAACTGCCCTTATAAAGTACGTAGATTTAATTGGTTCCTATACAATAAGAATGACGAATTTGATTACCACATGAACGACGACCTAGGACGTATGGTATTGAATCCAGACGTAGTGGTTCGTTCAAGAGGGGTAATGGAAAAATGTTCAATGTGTATTCAGATGACACAAAAAACCATTTTAGATGCGAAACTTGAAGGTCGTGAAATAAAAGACGGCGAATTCCAAACAGCATGTTCAAGTGCTTGTGGAACTGGTGCCTTGGCTTTTGGTGACATCAATGACAAAGACAGTGAGGTAGCACACCTCAAAGAAGACAATCGAATGTATCACCTGCTCGAAAGCATTGGTACAAAACCGAATGTGATGTACCAAGTTAAAGTTAGAAACACTTAAGGAACGATTATGGCTAGTCACTACGAAGCACCCATTAGAAAGCCCTTAGTAACAGGAAACAAGTCGTACCATGACGTAACGGTTGACATTGCTGCGCCCGTGGAAAATCCACCCAACAAGCAGTGGTTTATCGCTTTTGCTATTGCACTCACTGCCTTCCTTTGGGGATTGGGTTGTATCATCTATACCGTTTCTACTGGGATAGGCGTATGGGGATTAAACAAGACCGTTGGTTGGGCTTGGGATATTACCAACTTTGTATGGTGGGTAGGTATAGGACACGCTGGAACTTTGATATCTGCAGTACTCTTATTGTTCCGTCAAAAATGGCGTATGGCCATTAACCGTTCTGCGGAGGCCATGACTATTTTCTCGGTAATTCAAGCCGGGCTATTTCCGATTATTCACATGGGAAGACCGTGGTTGGCATACTGGGTTTTGCCTATTCCAAATCAGTTTGGTTCGCTTTGGGTAAACTTTAACTCACCACTGTTGTGGGACGTATTTGCCATTTCAACATACTTATCTGTATCGCTTGTGTTCTGGTGGACAGGATTGCTTCCTGATTTTGCCATGATTCGCGACAGAGCCATCAAGCCTTTCCAAAAGAAAATTTACGGGTTGTTGAGTTTTGGATGGAGTGGACGCGCCAAAGACTGGCAGCGTTTTGAAGAGGTATCTTTGGTATTGGCCGGACTTGCTACGCCTTTGGTACTATCGGTACACACCATTGTATCCTTTGACTTTGCTACTTCTGTTATTCCGGGTTGGCACACTACCATTTTCCCACCTTATTTTGTTGCGGGCGCGATTTTCTCGGGCTTTGCTATGGTAAACACCTTATTGATCATCATGCGTAAAGTATCGCATTTAGAAAACTATATCACAAGACAACACATCGAATTGATGAACGTCGTTATCATGATTACGGGTTCAATTGTTGGGGTGGCCTACATTACCGAGCTGTTCATTGCTTGGTATTCAGGTGTGGAGTACGAACAGTACGCATTCCTTAACCGGGCAACAGGTCCTTACTGGTGGGCCTATTGGGCGATGATGACATGTAACGTATTCTCACCACAGTTGATGTGGTTTAAAAAATTACGTACCAGTATTATGTTCTCCTTTATCATTTCAATTGTGGTAAACATCGGAATGTGGTTTGAGCGTTTTGTAATCATTGTAACCTCGTTACACCGCGATTACTTGCCTTCTTCCTGGACCATGTTTTCGCCAACATTTGTCGATATAGGAATTTTTATTGGAACCATTGGTTTCTTCTTTGTGTTGTTCTTATTATACGCCAGAACTTTCCCTGTAATTGCACAAGCAGAGGTGAAATCGATTTTGAAAGCATCGGGAGATAAATACAAAAATACGCATAGCCATGAGTAGTAAATTAGTACATGCCGTTTATGACGATGATGATACGCTTTTGCACGCGGTTAAGGACGTAAAAAAAGCAGACTATCACATAGAGGAAGTGTTTACTCCATTCCCTGTGCACGGTCTTGACCATGCCATGGGACTGGCCAGCACTCGCCTTGCGATTACTGCCTTTATGTATGGTGTCCTAGGATTTGCAGTTGCCATTACCATGATTAATTATATCATGATCGTCGATTGGCCGCAAAACATCGGAGGCAAGCCTAGTTTTTCTTTTATGGAAAACCTGCCTGCTTTTGTTCCTGTGATATTTGAAATGACGGTATTTTTTGCCGCACACCTTATGGTCATTACCTTCTATTTACGTAGCCGACTATGGCCATTCAAAAAAGCAGAAAATCCGATGCCCGAAACCACTGATGACAAGTTTTTGATGCAAGTAGCCTTGTCTGGTGATGAGAAAAAATTAATTAGCCTATTGAAAAAATCAGGGGCGATATATGTTAGTATTCAAGAAAATCAAGACGCATGAAAAAAGTAAATATCATTGCCGTTTTAAGTTCATTGTTACTGGTGTCTTGTTTTAATCCATCCAAACCAAACTACCAGTATTTTCCCAATATGTATGAGTCGGTAGGTTATAAAACCTATGCCGAATCGGATGCCTTTAGAAATGGTATTGAGGCGCAACTTCCCGCAGCGGGTTCTGTTGCACGCGGATGGGCACCTTACGATTATCCTGACACCAACGATGGGTATGAAGCCGCAAAGGCAAACTTGAAATCACCACTAGCAATCACGGCAGAACACCGCGCTGAAGGAAAAGAATTGTACGGCGTCTATTGTGCTGTGTGCCACGG
Organism: Bacteroidota bacterium; assembly: GCA_038143535.1. Taxonomy (GTDB): domain Bacteria; phylum Bacteroidota; class Bacteroidia; order Flavobacteriales; family Flavobacteriaceae; genus UBA7446. The sequence continues at coordinate 1,446,873 of JAYQMD010000001.1, read as the reverse complement.
GGATAAAGGCGACGGTCAAGGCATCTTGATGAAACGCGAAAAGTTTTTAGGTATTCCTAGTTATGCCGACAGAGAAATCACAGACGGGAGTATATATCACGTGTTGATGTATGGAAAAAACGCCATGGGTTCACACGCAGGACAGGTAGATGCAACCGAACGCTGGCAGATTGCCCAACATGTAATGTATTTACGTAACGAATTGACAAAATAATTAGCCATGTATACCTTCACGCAACGACTGAAAATTATCACCTATGTGCTCATGGGACTAGGTCTTATTGGGTTAACGATTGGCTTTTTGAATGCACCTTCCACTGTAGCTGAAGCACAAGCTATGGTTGCCGATGCGCACGGAGGGCACGGAGGCGACCACGGCGATGATCACGCAGCTGCCGGCCACAGCGATGATCACAGCGATGACCACACTGATGCCGGCCATGCCGATGACCATGCTGGCGATCACGCCGGAGAAAGTACCCATGGCGATGACCACGGCGATGCACACGGTGAACACCTATTACACCAACTGCAAAACAAGCCCTGGGCTGCACTCTATGTAGCTGCGTTTTTCTTCTTTATGATAGCATTGGGAACCCTAGCGTTCTATGCCATCCAACGCGCGGCACAAGCAGGTTGGCCCATATTACTGTACCGCGTTATGGAGGGAATTACGGCTTATTTGGTGCCCGGCTCAATTATCATTTATGTATTCCTTGTGCTTACGGGATTACACGCCAACCACCTATTTGTCTGGATGGATGCGGAAACCGTTGCACACGATGAAATTATCCAAGGAAAAGTAGGTTACCTCAACGTACCTTTCTTTTTGCTTAGAGCAGCCATCTATCTAATTGGCTGGAACCTTTACCGCTATTTATCGCGCAGATTGTCATTGGCACAAGACAATGCGCTTGTGGGTGATATTCGCAACCATAAATTGAACTTCCGTATTTCTGCGGGCTTCTTGGTATTCTTCTTTGTCACTGAGTCTATGATGTCTTGGGACTGGATTATGTCTTTGGATCCGCACTGGTTTAGTACGTTGTTTGGATGGTATGTTCTAGCAAGTATGCTAGTAACAGCGGTTACCGTTATTGCATTGATTGCCATTTACCTTAAATCAAAAGGGTATTTACCTAAAGTAAACAACAGTCACTTGCATGATTTGGCCAAGTTTATGTTTGGCTTTAGTGTATTTTGGACCTATTTGTGGTTCTCTCAATTTATGTTGATTTGGTATTCAAATATTCCGGAGGAGGTAACCTATTTCTTGACGCGAATAGACGACTACAATCTGCCATTTTTTGGTATGATTGCGATGAACTTTTTATTCCCATTACTCATATTGATGAGTAGCGATTACAAGCGATCCAATTGGATCATTGTAATGGCTGGAATCGTGATTGTGTTGGGTCATTATATTGACATTTACAACATGATTATGCCCGCCACTGTTGGCGATCAATGGTTTATTGGCTGGGCTGAAATAGGCGGATTCCTCTTCTTTGCTGGACTCTTTATGTTTGTGGTATTCCGTACCATAAGTAAGGCTCCACTCGAAGCTAGCGGTGATCCATTTGTTGGAGAGAGTGAACGATTTGTGTATTAATTAGGAAACAAATAAATGACTACAGTTATTCTTTTTGCTATTTTGGTTTTAGTGGGTATTGCTATCTGGCAAATCACCAAAATTTTTGAATTGTCGCAATTGCGTCAAGATAGAGACGACTCACAAATTGCTAACGATAAAGACAATAACTGGAACGGCCAATTGATGTTTGCCTTTTTGGTGTTTATTTATCTCTTCACGATTTACTCGTTTTGGGCTTGGGGCGATGTGTTGCTTCCACAAGCTGCATCTGAGCACGGGCAAGACATTGACCAGCTGATGTGGATTTCTTTTGCGCTTATCTTCTTTGTGCAAACGGTGACCCAAGCACTACTGCATTATTTCTCTTATCAGTATCGTGGTAAAAAAGAGCAAAAAGCCTTTTTCTATGCCGATAACGACAGGCTAGAATTTATTTGGACGGTTATCCCCGTGATTACTCTGGCTGTTTTAATCATGTATGGCCTATTCACGTGGACCTCCATCATGAATATCGAAGAAAATGACGAGGCATTGGTTGTTGAACTATACGCACAGCAATTCAACTGGAAAGCGCGCTATGCGGGTCAGGACGGTGTTTTGGGTGATGCCAACGTTCGCTTTTTACAAGATTATGACGGACGCAACCTAGTGGGTATTGACTCATCTGACCCTAATGGACTGGACGACGTTGTTGTGCAAGAATTGCACTTGCCAAAAGGACGTCAGATTATTTTCAAAATGCGTTCGCAAGACGTATTACACTCGGCCTATATGCCACACTTTAGAGCACAGATGAATTGTGTGCCTGGGATGATAACAGAATTTTCATTCACACCATCTATGACAACCGAGGAAATGCGACAAACCCCAGAAATGGCAGCCAAAGTAGCCAAGATCAACAAAATTAGATATGACAACACCAAGGCGTTAATGGCCAACGGAGAAGAAGCACTCGATGCATATCAGTTTGATTATTTGTTACTTTGCAATAAAATTTGTGGTGCATCGCACTATAATATGCAAATGAAAATTGTGGTAGAAGAAGAAAAGGATTTTAACAATTGGTTGGCAGCGCAAACTACCTTTGCCCAAACCATCCAACAGTAAAAAGATAGCTATGGGAGCAGATCACGCACATCATAAAGAAACATTTATCACCAAATACATCTTTAGTCAAGACCATAAGATGATTGCCAAGCAGTACCTAATTACAGGACTGATTATGGGGATTATTGGTATTGCCATGTCTTTGTTATTTCGCCTTCAGTTGGCGTGGCCAGAAAAATCTTTCTGGGTTTTTGATACATTTTTAGGTAAATGGGCACCAGAAGGTGTTATGGATCCTAATGTCTATTTGGCATTGGTGACCATTCACGGTACACTGATGGTGTTCTTTGTATTGACCGCTGGATTGAGTGGTACGTTTAGTAACCTGCTTATTCCGTTGCAAATTGGTGCTCGTGATATGGCTTCAGGCTTGCTAAACATGATTTCATATTGGTTGTTCTTCTTGTCATCTGTAATCATGATTGCCTCTCTCTTTGTAGAGTCAGGACCCGCTGCTGCCGGTTGGACTATTTACCCACCGCTTAGCGCCTTGCCACAAGCACAGCCAGGTTCTGGACTAGGAATGACGCTTTGGTTGGTGTCTATGGCCATCTTTATTGCATCGTCATTGTTGGGATCGCTGAACTATATAGTAACGGTAATTAACTTGCGTACTAAAGGAATGTCCATGACACGACTTCCACTAACAATTTGGGCCTTTTTTGTCACCGCTATTATTGGTGTGGTTTCTTTCCCCGTATTGCTATCAGCAGCCTTATTGTTGATTATGGACAGAAGCTTTGGCACCTCGTTCTTTTTGTCTGACATTTTCATTCAAGGAGAAGTGTTACACTATCAAGGCGGATCACCCGTATTGTATGAGCACTTATTCTGGTTCTTAGGCCACCCCGAGGTATACATTGTACTGCTGCCTGCACTGGGAATTACCTCTGAAGTATTGGCAACAAACGCTCGTAAGCCTATTTTTGGCTACCGGGCCATGGTAGCCTCTATTTTGGCTATTGCATTTTTATCTACCATCGTTTGGGGACACCATATGTTTATTTCAGGAATGAACCCATTCCTTGGATCGGTATTTACCTTTACAACCTTACTGATTGCGATACCCTCAGCGGTAAAAGCCTTTAATTATATCACTACGCTGTGGAAAGGAAACCTCCAGATGAATCCAGGGATGTTGTTCTCCATTGGTTTGGTATCTACCTTTATTACGGGCGGATTGACGGGAATTATTTTGGGGGATAGTACCCTGGATATTAACGTACACGACACCTATTTTGTGGTCGCACACTTCCACTTGGTAATGGGTATTTCGGCATTGTATGGATTATTTGCTGGGGTCTATCACTGGTTCCCAAAAATGTTTGGGCGTATGATGAATAAGAACATGGGTTATACTCACTTTTGGGTGACGGCTGTTTGTGCTTATGGCGTCTTTTTCCCCATGCATTTCATTGGCATGGCAGGACTGCCCAGAAGATATTATTCAAACACGGCATTTCCATACTTCGATGATTTGGCAAACATCAACGTCATCATCACCATTTTTGCTTTGATCGCAGGTGCGGCTCAGTTGGTATTCTTGTACAACTTTATCAGCAGTATTTTCTACGGCAAGAAAACGGTTCAAAACCCTTGGAAATCCAACACCCTAGAGTGGACAGCCCCTGTGAAGCACATCCACGGAAACTGGCCGGGTAAGATTCCACACGTTCACCGCTGGGCATACGATTACTCCAAGCCTGGACACGATGATGACTTTGTTCCGCAGAACGTCCCCCTAGCAGAAGGCGAGGAAGAACTTCAACACTAAAACAAAGCCCCCTCGATTCTCGAGCTTGTCGAGTTAGGGGCTTTTTTGTTTTCCGTATCTTTGGATAGATGAATGAACATCTAGATCCTACAGGAGAGCACTTAAGTCATGAGGAACACGACATCGATCGCGCCTTACGACCGCTTAGTTTTGATGACTTTAACGGCCAACCACAAGTACTCGAAAACCTAGAAATTTTTGTTGCTGCCGCCAATCAGCGGGAAGAGGCTCTTGACCACACGCTTTTGCACGGGCCACCAGGACTGGGCAAAACCACCTTGGCGCATATCTTGGCACAAGAACTAGGCGTAAAGCTAAAGCTTACTTCTGGCCCTGTATTGGACAAACCCGGCGATTTGGCAGGCTTGCTTACCAACCTTGAGCCTCGAGATGTTTTGTTTATTGACGAGATACACCGGCTTAGCCCCATAGTTGAAGAGTATTTATACTCGGCCATGGAAGATTACCGCATTGACATCATGATCGAAACAGGGCCCAATGCCCGTTCGGTTCAAATCGAATTAAGCCCCTTTACGCTAGTAGGTGCGACCACCCGTTCGGGACTTTTGACGGCACCGATGCGTGCGCGTTTTGGCATCAACAGCCGATTGGAGTATTACTCCACAGAAGTACTCGCAGGTATCGTAACACGAAGCGCCAATATTTTAAACATTCCCATTGCAGACAAGGCAGCTATTGAGATTGCCAGTAGAAGTCGCGGTACACCGCGTATTGCAAATGCACTCTTAAGGCGTATTCGTGATTTTGCACAAATCAAAGGGGACGGCACCATTGATCTGGATATTACCCGAATTGGGTTAAAAGCCTTGCACGTAGATGCACACGGCTTGGATGAAATGGATAATAAAATTCTGACAACGCTTATTGATAAATTTAAAGGCGGCCCTGTGGGGATTAACACCCTTGCGACGGCTGTTTCCGAAAGTGGCGAAACCATTGAGGAGGTTTATGAACCGTTCTTGATTCAAGAGGGATTTCTGATGCGCACACCCCGTGGCCGTGAGGTTACCGAAAAGGCATACAAACACCTTGGCAAGTCCATGCCTAGCAACCAAAAAGGCCTGTTTTGAGTAGCGCAGCACAGCAGCATGCTGCCATTGTGAAAGACATAGCTCAGCAGTTGGGTTTTATGGCTTGTGGGATTTCCAAAGCCACATTTTTAGAAGAAGAAGCACCCCGACTGGAGTCGTGGTTAAACCAAAACCATCACGGACAAATGGGCTATATGGCTCGTAACTTTGACAAACGCCTCGATCCAACAAAATTGGTGCCTGATGCTAAGAGTGTCGTGTCCTTACTCTTTAACTATTACCCAGAAGACGAGCCCACAGATGCAAGCGCACCCAAGATTGCGCGCTATGCCTATGGCACGGACTACCACCACGTCATTAAGGACAAGCTTTTTACATTCATGCACCATATTCAGGAACAGATAGGAGCGGTAGGAGGCCGTGTCTTTGTCGATTCTGCTCCTGTTCTCGAAAAAGCGTGGGCTGCCAAAAGCGGTCTGGGTTGGGTTGGTAAAAATACCAACCTTATCCGCAAACAAAACGGCTCTTATTTTTTTATTGCCGAACTTATTTTGGATATAGCCTTAGCAGTCGACGGCGCCGTAACCGATCATTGTGGCAGCTGCACGGCTTGTTTGGATGCCTGCCCCACTGATGCCTTTGTTGCACCCTATAAGTTAGATGCCAGCAAGTGTATTTCTTACTTCACCATTGAGTTAAAAGACGCCATTCCAAATGAGATAAAAGGTCAATTTGAGAACTGGGCTTTTGGTTGTGATATCTGTCAGGAAGTGTGCCCTTGGAACCGTTTTGCTACACCACACAACGAGCCTGATTTTCAACCAAATCCCGAACTGATGAACATGACCCAAAACGACTGGAGCGAAATCACAGAGGAGGTGTTTGATCGTTTGTTCGCAGTGAGTGCTGTTCAGCGAACAGGTCTCAAGGGATTAAAGCGAAATTTAGAGTTTTTAAAATAGATAGAAATCAATACCTTTCAACACTAAATTGCTAAGTGTATGAGCAAAGAGAGTAAAAGACGTGAAGCCCTATTATATCACGCAAAACCTAAGCCCGGAAAACTAGAAGTTAACCCTAGCAAACCCTACGCAAGTCAGCGAGATTTGTCTTTGGCCTACTCACCAGGAGTAGCTGACCCCTGTTTAGAAATTGAAAAGGAAACAGGTAATGTTTACAAATACACCAACAAAGCCAACTTGGTTGCCGTAATATCAAACGGCACTGCTGTATTGGGTTTAGGCGATATCGGACCCGAAGCTTCCAAGCCTGTGATGGAAGGAAAGGGATTGCTCTTTAAAATATTTGCAGGTATCGACGTTTTTGATATCGAAGTGGACACCAAAGATGTGGATGCTTTTGTAGCAACGGTAAAAAATATTGCGCCCACATTTGGTGGCATTAATCTCGAAGATATCAAAGCGCCAGAAGCTTTTGAAATAGAGCGCAGGCTGGTTGAAGAACTCAACATTCCGGTAATGCACGACGACCAGCACGGTACCGCCATCATTTCGGGTGCTGCCTTACTCAATGCGGTTGAACTGGCCGAAAAAGAAATGTCAAAAGTAAAAATGGTGATTAGCGGTGCAGGAGCTGCAGCTATTTCTTGTGCACGACTTTATCGTGCTTTGGGGGTGTCGATAGATAACATGATGATGACCGATAGCAAGGGTGTTATCAGAGTTGACAGAGAAAATCTCACCATACAAAAGGCAGAATTTGCTACCAAAACAGCTGTGCATACGCTTGAAGAAGCCTTGGTTGATGCCGATGTATTTATCGGGCTTTCAAAAGCGGATATCATGACGCCCGCCATGCTCAAATCCATGGCAGAAGATCCAATCGTTTTTGCCATGGCAAATCCTAATCCCGAGATTGACTACAACCTCGCTGTTGCCACACGCAACGACGTAATTATGGCAACTGGTCGATCGGACTTCCCTAACCAGGTGAATAATGTGCTTGGTTTTCCATTCATATTTAGGGGCGCACTGGATGTGCGCGCTACCAAAATTAACGAAGCCATGAAAATGGCTGCCGTATATGCACTTGCAGCCTTGGCCAAAGAAACGGTTCCCGAACAAGTAAACATTGCCTATGGGGCAACGAAACTTGCCTTTGGGAAAGATTACATCATCCCAAAACCCTTTGATCCAAGACTCATTACAACAGTACCTATGGCTGTGGCAAAAGCCGCCATGGAAAGCGGGGTTGCTGCTGCACCGATTAAGGACTGGAATAAATACCAGGAAGAATTACACGCCCGAACAGGCGCAGATAAAAAATTAGTTCGTCTGATTATGAGTCAGGCTAAAAGCAATTTGCAACGCGTTGTCTTTGCCGAAGGAGATGAACTGGACGTGCTCAAAGCTGCACAGTTGGTTTATGAAGAAGGCATCGCCATCCCCATTCTGCTTGGCGACGCGGAGTACATTCGTGAAATGATGGCTAACCTAGAGTTTGAGGGTGATGTGACGATTATCGATCCGAAAAAAGAAACGGTCAAAGAAATGCGTGATGCCTATGCACATACCTATTGGCAATTGCGTCAACGAAAAGGCATAACACTTTATGATGCGAAAAAACGTATGCGCGAACGCAACTATTATGCTGCCATGATGGTGCGTGAAGGAGATGCCGATGCCATGATTTCAGGGTACAGCCGTAGTTATCCAAATGTATTAAAGCCGATCCTGCAAGTTATTGATACGCAAGAAGGGGTAAACCGCGTGGCCACAACTAACTTGATGATTACCAACCGCGGGCCCTTGTTTATTTCCGACACCTCGATTAACATTAATCCCAATGTAAAGGAATTGGCAAAGATTGCGCAAATGACATCTCACACAGCCGCTTTGTTTGGTATACAGCCTAAGGTAGCCATGCTCTCGTATTCCAACTTTGGTTCTTCAAAAAACGAGGATGCTCAAAAGGTGAGTAAAGCTGTAAAACTCATCCACCGTTTTCTGCCTGACATTGCCGTTGACGGTCCTATTCAAGCAGACTTTGCGCTGAATAAAACAATGTTGACCAATAAATTCCCCTTTTCTAAAATCGCAGGTGCTGCCGTAAATACGTTGGTATTACCCGATTTGAATGCGGCAAATATTGCTTATAAACTCATTAAAGAATTAGATAATGCACTTTCCATTGGTCCCATTATGATGGGATTAAAACACCCTGTGCACATATTGCAGTTGGGTGCTAGTGTTGACGAAATTGTTAACATGACAGCCGTTGCTGCCGTGGATGCACAAAACAAGAAAAAATGATAACGCAACTAAACGGGAGGCTTGTTAGCAAAACGCCAACAACCATAGTGGTAGACTGCAATGGTGTGGGCTATGAAGTACATATTTCACTGAATACTTACGGGCAGTTGCCAGAAGACGAGCGTATTCGTATATATACGCATCTACAGGTTCGTGAGGACGCACAAAACCTATACGGTTTTATGCAAAAAGTTGAGCGCTCGGTATTCCGTTTGCTTTTGAGTGTGAGTGGGATAGGTGCCAATACGGCACGCACGGTGCTTTCGTCTATGAACCCTCAAGAAGTGGTACAGGCCATACAAACCGATAATGTAGCTGCCATTCAAGCCGTGAAGGGTATTGGCGCTAAAACAGCCCAACGTGTTATTGTTGATTTAAGAGACAAGGTCACAGGTCTTGTGGGGGACGAAGAAATAGCCTTGGTCTCTAACAATACTCAGCGTGATGAAGCGTTATCTGCACTAGGAGTTTTGGGTTATCCAATGAAGCAAACCCAAAAGGTCGTTGATGCGCTCTTACAGGTGGAACCCGACATGCCTGTAGATCGTTTGATTAAAAACGCCTTGAACAAACTGTAATGCGAACCATAACCAATCAAAAAGCAGGATTACTTTTGGTGCTTATCAGCGCCCTGTTTTCTGTTGGTTTATATGCTCAAAACAACACAACAAACCCTGCTGACAGCTTGGTTTTAGCACAAAACCTCAAGCAAATAAGTCTTAAAAATAGACCCAACGCTTTTGCAACATCCTATACATTTGATCCAAAACTGAACTTGTACTTCTACAACGTTAAAGTTGGCAATATAGATGCAGAAAAGCCTTTGGTGCTTACGCCCGACGAATACCAAAGAAGGGTATTTTCAGAAAAGTCAATAGCTTACATACGCGAGAAACAAGAAGCTATAGCTGGAATTAGTGGGGATGAAGAAACGCAAGAGGATCAGTTGCCGGATTACTATGTCAACTCCAAGCTCTTTGTGAGCATTTTTGGTAGTAATGAGATTGACATACGCCCACAAGGATCTGCGAGTATCGACCTAGGAGTTCGTTACCAAAAATCAGGTAATCCCAGCCTTTCACCTAGAAACCAAAGTAATTTTGCTTTTGATTTCAACCAACGCATCAACCTAGCGCTTACAGGAACGATAGGTACCCGTTTAAAAGTAAATGCAAATTACGATACCCAGTCTACTTTTGATTTTCAGCGTGTTGTCAAATTGGAATTTTTTCCAGAGGACCTGGTGCCGAGTAGTGTGCAAAACACCCTCAACAAAGGCAAAGAACTGGTCAACAAAGGCAAGGACTTGGTGAATAAGGGAAATGATCTTGTTAACAGCGGCAGGGACAAGCTCAACAATATCCAAAATCTAAGAGACCAAGGGATAAGCGGTAATGAAGACAGCATTCTTCAAAAACTAGAAGTGGGTAATGTTAGTATGCCCATAAACAGCTCGCTAATTACTGGCGCACAAAGCCTTTTTGGGGTTAAAGCAGAAATGAAGTTCGGGAATACAAACATAGCTGCCGTAATCTCAGAACAACGCTCACAAAGTCAAACCATCCAAACCAATGGAGAGGGGACACTTGAAGAATTTTCACTATTTGCACTCGATTATGATGATAATAGGCATTTCTTTTTAGCCCAATATTTTAGAGATAATTATGACAAATCGGTTAAAACGTATCCCTACATCAATTCTCCGATTGACATTACCCGACTAGAAGTTTGGGTCACCAATCGATCGGCACGCGTAAGTAATGTGAGAAACCTTATTGCCCTGCAAGATTTGGGAGAATCTAATCCAGATGCTACCATACTCGACGATGTCACTAGTGGTTTTTTTAACACAGGACCCAACGCATATCCCGATAACGTCGTAAACAAAGTAGATCCCCTTGCTATTGGAGGCGGAGGAATTCTCACAGATGATATTAGGGATATTGCCACAGCAAAAGATGGCTTTGGCAGTCTTTCATCCCAAGTGATAGAGGGTCGTGATTACGCCATTTTGGAAAGTGCTCGAAAATTAAATCCAACTGAATATACCTTACATCAGCAGTTGGGTTATATCTCATTAACGCAACCTTTAAATAACGACGAAGTATTAGCCGTTGCCTTTCAATACACGGCTAATGGTCAAGTCTATCAGGTGGGTGAATTTGCTGGCGATGGTGTTGCGGCAACTACCATCTCTGGATTACCCTCCACCCCAATTGTAAGCAATAATAGTTTAGTGGTTAAAATGCTTAAAAGCTCGGTGCTCGATGTAGCACAACCCGTTTTTGATTTGATGATGAAAAACGTCTATAACATCGGGGCATTTCAGCTAGACCAAGAAGATTTTGTTTTCAATATTGTGTACACTGACCCCTCACCAACAAACTTTATTACTCCTGCAACTGAACAAGGCGCAGCAAATGCATGGCCCGCAGGAACAGAGGAGCGTATTTTACTCAACCTTTTTGGCTTGGATAAACTTAATATTTATCAAGACGCACAAGCCGAAGGAGATGGTTTTTTTGATTTTATCAGCGGGATAACCGTACTTCCAGAACAAGGACAAATTATTTTCCCAAGTATAGAGCCTTTTGGCGAGTACTTATTTGAACTATTGAAGAAGGATCCCAGTGAAGATTATTCCAACAGAAGTTTATACAACCCAAACCAAAAGAAGTATGTCTATAAAGAGATGTACGATATCACAAAAGCAGACGCAGCGGACTACCAACGGTATAATAAATTTGAGTTAAAAGGACGCTACAAATCAACGGGTGGCGGACAAGGAATAGCACTTGGTGCTTTTAATGTGCCACGAGGTTCTGTTCGCGTTTCCGCTGGTAGTAGGTTGCTTCAAGAAGGATTAGACTACACGGTAAATTATCAGATGGGACGTGTAACCATACTTAACGAGGGTGTGAAAAATTCGAATATTCCAATCGAGGTTTCTACTGAAAGCAACACCCTTTTTGGTCAACAGAATAAGCGCTTCATGGGCTTTACTGCCGAACATAAATTAAATGACGACCTCATGCTAGGTGGAACGTATTTGCGCCTGAGCGAGCGACCCCTAACCCAAAAAGCAAACTACGGTTCAGAGCCAGTAAACAACACCATGCTTGGACTTAGTGGAAATTTTTCTAAGGAGATTCCTTTCCTAACGAGAATGGTAAACAAGCTTCCCAATATTGATAGCCAAGTAGCATCAAATGTTTCCATTCGGACAGAAGCAGCTTATTTGAAAGTGGGACAGCCAAGAGGCACCCAGCTTAATAATGCTGCAACCACATACATAGATGATTTTGAAGGAACGCAGACCAACCTTGACATTAGAGACACCTATTCTTGGTTTCTCTCCAGTGTGCCTGCCCCCTCACAACAGTTGCCTATTGCTGGTTCAAATGTAAATGTAGATGACTTAAGTGCAGGCTATCAGCGCGCCAAACTTGCATGGTACAATATCGACCCCTTGTTTTATTCAAATAGAAGGCCAAGTGGCATTACTGACGATGACCTCTCGACCAATGAAGCAAGGCGTATTTTTATTGAAGAAATATTTCCGCAGCAAGACATTGTTCAAGGCCAGTCTATGGTGCAGTATACTTTTGACTTGGCTTATTATCCAAACGAACGCGGGCCCTACAATAATGCCTCTTCTTTTGGATCAACGCCAGAAGACAATTGGGCAGGAATTACGCGCGCCATGTCAACCACTGACTTTGCACAGTCCAATGTAGAGTATATTGAATTTTGGCTGTTAGATGTGTTTTCAGAGCAAACGTCTGCATCGGATGATTTGGGTGAATTGGTATTCCATTTGGGGAATATTTCGGAAGACGTATTAAAGGATGGACGCAAGGTTTACGAAAACGGACTTCCAGCCTCCGGTCAAAATACGGCTTCATACAATACGGCTTGGGGAATCACACCAGCTACGCAGTCGCTGGTTTATGCTTTCGATGCCGATCGACAAAACCGCAGCCTGCAAGACGTCGGTTTGGACGGACTCAACGACAATGAAGAACGTATTATTTATACCAACGGTCCGACAGATGATCCCGCAGGTGACAACTACAGCTATTTTGGTCAAGGCAGTGGTTCTGTATTGGATCGCTATAAAAACTACAACGGAACACAAGGCAACTCCCCAATTGAAGTTACAGAACAATTTAGGGGCTCATATACCACACCGGATGCTGAAGATTTAAATCAGGACAATACCATGAATACCATTGACAGGTATTATCAATATCGTATTCCCATTCAAAAAAATATGCAGGTTGGCAACCACCCGTTCTTGGTTGATGTACGCGAAAAAGACAATATTGCATTGCCAAATGGACAGGTTACTTCTTCTCGCTGGCTACAATTCCGTGTACCTGTTGTTCCAGCATATTACGACGCTCCACAAAAGAGAAATTATTTTGAACCCATAAATGGGATGAATGACCTCAGGTCAATTCGCTTTATGCGTATGATGTTAACAGGTTTTAGCCAGCCAACGGTTTTCCGTTTTGGCACGTTGGATATTGTCCGTGCCGATTGGACACGAGTGCCCACACCACTGAATACCAAGCAAATTCCGCACCCAAATACCCAGCTTGAAGTAAGTGCGGTCAATGTGTTGGAAAACGAAACAAGAACACCCATACAATATAAACTACCACCGGGAATTCTGCGTGAGACCTTGAACAGCTACAACAACTTGATTCGTGAAAACGAACAATCCCTATCTTTAAGAGTAAGAGATTTGGCTCCCGAAGATGGACAAGGTGTATACAAGCACATTGATTTGGATATGCGTCAATACAAGCGTTTACGCATGTTCCTACATGCCGAATCACTGCCCAACGAAAACCCTTTACCGGGCGAGGGTGCCAATGACGATATAGATGAACGCATGGTGGCTTTTATTAGGCTTGGAACTGACATAGACGAAAATTTTTATCAAATTGAAATTCCGCTTAAGCCAACGGCTTATAACAATGGGGTGTCAAATAATTTAACCGCCGAGGAGGTGTGGCAAGTGGCATCTAACGAGATAGATATCCCGGTAGAATGGCTCACAAAAATCAAAGCCAAATCCATTGCTAGCCGAGAAATAGTAGGCGCTACCTATTTTGATGAGAATCTTGACCGTATAAATGAATTCACACCAAGCTCCACATTGCCGGGGGACAAAAAATACAAATTAGCCATTCGTGGTAACCCAACGCTTGGCGCCATAAGATCCTTAGTAGTGGGGGTTAAAAATCCTAGTACTACCGCAGGGAACAACCTTGATGGCGAGGTATGGTTCAATGAACTTCGCCTGTCCGAAATCGACTCTAGTGGCGGTTGGGCAGCTGTTGGTTCGGTGGATGCGAACCTAGCGGACTTTGCAAATGTCACATTAAACGGGGCAATCTCTACTGTAGGCTTTGGTGCTATTGATCAGTCACCAAACATGCGAAGCCAAGATGACACCCGCTCTTATGGCATAGCCACAAGCATTAATGCGGGGATGCTATTTCCCAAAAAATGGGGACTAGTACTGCCCGTAAGCTACAGTTACAACCAAGAAGTTATCACACCAAAATACGATCCTTTTTACAGGGATATTGAGTTACAGGACAGACTAGACGCCGCCGACAATCAAGGCGAACGCGATGCCATTCGCAATCAGGCCATCAGTGTTGCCAGACTCAAAAGCATCAACCTTATCGGCGTACGTAAGCAACGCGCTCCAGATGCAAATCAAAACTTTTTTGACCTTGAGAATTTTGACCTTTCCTATTCATACAACGAAGAAAAGAGAAACGATTTTGAAATTGAAAACTTTGCCTTTCAGAATGTACGTTTAGGTGCAGGATATAACTATTCATTCAAGCCGCTATCGATAAAACCACTCGGCAAGGTACAGACCATTACCAATAAAAAGTATTTACTTTGGTTATCTGAAATTAATTTGAATTTGATGCCTAGCGCGGTCTCACTTGCGGCAAACATTAACAGAACCTTCCAAAACCAACGTTTCCGTCAGGTCTTTTTAGATGGCATGGATGCTTCAAGCCAGTTGCCCTTACCCGACCTACAACAGCGCAACTACCTGTTTGATTGGTTGTTCACGGTTAATCACAATCTAACCAACTCATTCCGTTTTGATTTTTCTGCATCTAGCCGAAATATCGTTCGTAATTATTTGAAGAATGGTACTGCGGGCAGTACGCAAATAGACACCTCACTGGATGTCTGGGATGGTATTTGGGATATGGGTCAAATGGACCGTTTTGACCAGTCTATAGGCGCTACTTATCAGCTGCCATTTAAGTTTATTCCACTGCTGTCTTTCTTAGATGGGACCTATTCTTACACAGGTAATTTTAATTGGCAGCGAGGCTCCACTGCCTTGGCCAATGTGGTAGATGAAAACAACAATTCACTTGGTATAGTTCATACGCTACAGAATGCTAATACAATTCAATTGAACGGAAGTGCCAATATGCAAGCTTTTTACAACAGCTTGGGTTTGCGTAAAAACACGAAAAAAAGCGATAAAAAGAAAGCAGGAGTGCAAATCAAAAATTCTTTGATAGGTGCAGTTACCGCACTGAGACGGGTACAGTTTTCGTATAGTGAGAACAACGGAACTGTGTTACCGGGGTATACCCAAAACATAGGTTTTCTAGGAACAGCTAACCCTGGAATGGCATTTGCCCTAGGCCGTCAAGACGACATTCGTTTTGAGGCTGCAAAAAGGGGATGGCTCACGGAATTCCCAAATTTTAATCAAGCCTATACAACCGTACACAACAACGAAATCTCCTACAACGCTGAAATTGGGTTGTTGCAAGGATTGCAACTTGACCTAACGGGTAACCGCAGTTATTCAGAAAACAATTCAGAAAACTTTAGTGTTGTCAATGGGGTTTACAACGCATTGTCGCCACGCTTGTTTGGTAATTTTGAAATTTCAACCATCATGTTGCGTACCTCATTTAACGGGAATGGACTGTCATCAAAATCCTTTGAAGATCTCAAAACAAACCGACTGATTATTGCAGAACGATTGGGTAATGCAAGAGGTATTCCAGCTGGAAATGTTGATGCAGACGGCTTCCCAGCAGGTTATGGAAAAACCAATCAAGCAGTGCTTATTCCTGCATTTTTGGCTGCCTATACTGGAGCAGACCCAAACTCGGTTAGTATGGATGCAAAGCGTAGCTTCCCACTGCCCAACTGGAACATGCAGTATACCGGATTTATGCGCTTGAAATCATTTAAAAAGCGATTTAACCGATTTGCAATTTCACACGGATACCGCGCCAGCCATACGCTCAATGCCTTTGCCACCAATCTTGAATATCAGTCGAACGGCTACGATCAGTCAGGAAACTTTATGAATAAAATTTTATACACCAACGTAAACTTGGTGGAGCAATTTAACCCATTGATTAAGCTTGATTTCGAACTTAAAAACAGCTTTCAAATTTCTGCTGAAGTACGCAAAGACCGCGCATTATCCTTGTCTCTTGACAACAATTTACTAACCGAAACATCTGGTGACGAATGGATTGTGGGTATGGGTTACCGCATCAAAGAAGTAAAGTTTAAAACCAATGTTGGCGGTAAGTCAACCAAGCTCAAAGGAGACATTAACATCAAAGCGGATTTAACTGTAAGGGATAATATTACGCTTATTCGAAACCTAGATCTTTTGAGTGATCAGGTTACTGCCGGTCAACGCCTGTGGTCGCTAAAAGTATCAGCGGATTATGCGCTATCTCGTAATTTCAACGCCTTGTTTTTCTACGACCACGCATTCTCAAAATTTGCCATATCAACTGCTTTCCCGCAAACCAATATTCGTGCTGGAATAACCGTGCGCTACAATTTTGGAAATTAGGGTGTTTGCATTACATTTAGAAAAAAATTGATCGATGAATATACCAGAGGATTTAAAATATACCCAAGATCACGAATGGGTTCGTATTGAAGGCGAAGAAGCAACTGTTGGCATTACGGATTTTGCACAAGGCGAATTGGGTGACATTGTATATGTTGAGGTTGAAACCATAGGCGAATCGCTAGATAAAGAATCAGTTTTCGGAACCGTTGAGGCGGTTAAAACAGTTTCCGATTTGTTTTTACCACTTGCGGGTGAAATCACGGCTTTTAATGAAGAACTTGAGGACACACCAGAATTGGTAAACGACAATCCTTATGACCAAGGATGGATTATAAAAATGAAAATTAGTGACCTCTCTCAGATAGAAACCTTGCTCACACACGAGGGATATCAAGCGGTTATTTCATAAATGAAGCATGCTTTAAATGTTATTTACTACACTTGAGTTAAAATTATTATTTTAGCTTCCTAATAAACGTTTCAAATGCAACCGAAAAAAAATCCCAACGCTGATTTAAGAAAAAATGCCAAGCTCTACTTTGCTATTGGTCTTTGCTTAGTACTCCTAATTTCCTGGCAAGCTATCGAATGGAAAACGTACGATAAATCTATGTACGGCTATGAGGCACTAAATGTAAATGATGACGACGATGAACTTGTGCCGATCACAGAACAAATCAAAACGCCACCACCGCCACCGCCACCGCCAGCACCAGAAATCATTGAGGTAGTTGAAGACGAGGAAGAGGTAGAAGAAACGGTTATCGAGTCCACGGAAACGACACAAGAAGAAATTATTGAGGAAGTTGAAGTGATGGAAGAGGAATTGGACGTTGATGTTCCCTTTGCCATTATTGAAGACGTTCCCTTGTTTCCAGGCTGTGAACGCGTCAAAAAATCTGAACGTAGAAAATGCTTCCAAGAAAAGATACAGCGCCATATTGCTAAAAACTTTCGCTATCCCGAAATTGCACAAGAAATGGGGATTCAAGGGCGTGTATATGTTCAGTTTATCATCGGCAAAGATGGTAGTATCACAGGCATCAGAACTCGTGGGCCAGACAAGAACTTAGAGAAAGAAGCCAATCGTATTATTGCCAAGCTTCCAACCATGATTCCAGGAAAACAACGCGGACGGCCTGTTCGGGTTCCCTTTAGTATTCCCATTACATTTAGGTTACAATAACAACAACCCGGCATTTGCTGGGTTTTTTTGGCAAAATTTTGTGGCTTGATAATCCAAATCTAATACCTACGTTATGGAACCTGAAAAAAATCCCAAAGTTGATTTAGTTAAAAACAGCGCCCCGTACTTCGCAATAGGTCTATGTCTTGTTTTGTTTTTGTCATTAAAATTGGTCGAGTACAAGACTTAGGAGAAAACATCTATAGATATTGGAATGTTGACCGTTGATATCGATTAAATTGAGGATGTAGCGCTAACAGAACAATTGAAAACGCCCTCGCCCCCCCGCCTGTTGTTGTAACTCAAGTTTAGATGGTTGTAAAGGATGAAGAAGACGTAGAGGAAACGGTTATCGAATCTACCGAAATCACTCAAGAGGAAATCATAGAAGACGTAGAAGTAATGGAGGAAGAGATAGTAGCAGAAGTTCCCTTTACTATTATTGAAGATGTACCCTTATTTCCAGGTTGTGAGCGGGTGAAAAAACCTGAACGCCGAAAATATTTTCAAGAGAAGCTGGACAAGCACGTGCTCAAATTCTTCCATTACCCAGAAATTGCCCAGGAAATAGGCATACAAGAGAGAGTATTTGTCACTTTTGTAATTGATAAAAACGGTACCATTAAATGAATTAGAACTAGAGGCCTTTATAAAAATATTGAAAAAGAAGCAGCGCGTATTATTGGCAGGCTTCCAAACATGACACCAGGCAAGCAACGCGGCTGTGTGGTTCGAGTGCCTTTTAGTTATCCTATGAACTTTCGCTTTCAGCAATAAAACAACTGCGTTCTTTTGTCAGATTACGTTGCGTAAGCTGCTTTTCTACAGTATCTTTGCAAACGTAATCACGCACATTATATGTTAGTTAAGACCCAAAAAACTCCTGCGTTGTCTCTCTTTGTGACCGACTTCCTGTTAATCACTAAATCGCGGTTAAGCTTTACGGTCGTTTTTTCTTCTATTGCGGGCTATTTGCTAGCAACACAAGTGCCATCGGCGTCCCATATTTTTTTGCTCTCCTTAGGAGGTTATGGCTTAGCAGGCGCATCCAATGCGTTTAACCAAATTATTGAAAAAGACATTGACGCCAAAATGAAGCGTACGCATAACCGCCCAATTCCAACTGGGCGTATGTCAACACAAACCACATTTACCATTGCCACTACATTACTAATTATCGGCTTGGTGATTCTTTATGGCTTCAACCCAAAGACAGCCATGTTTGGTGCTATTTCGGTTTTTCTGTATTGCTGTGCCTATACGCCGCTGAAAACCATCACACCACTATCTGTATTTATTGGCGCCATTCCGGGTGCCATTCCGTTTATGTTGGGTTGGGTTTCAATCACTGGAAGTTTTGGTATTGAGCCAGGCACCTTATTCATGATTCAGTTCTTTTGGCAGTTTCCACATTTTTGGGCTATTGGCTGGTTGATGCATGAAGATTACCAACGCGCGGGCATTAATATGTTACCCACAGGAAAGCGTGATCGTACCACCGCATTTCAAGTTATTTTATATGTGATTTGGACCATAGTGATATCGATTTTTCCAGTATTGGGATTGAGCGGTACATTGACGCTGACAATTCCTGCTGCCATAGTGGTAGGTATTATGGGTTTGATATTTTTGTGGTACGGTTTCTTGTTGTACACAAACCAATCTGAATCAAGCGCTAAAAAATTAATGATTGTAAGCATAATATACATTATGTCGATACAATGGATTTACGTAATAGATAAATTTGCATAAATGAGTTTTCATCCTTCTTTAATGACACCCCTATCTAAAGCAAAAAAAATGATGCTGTGGTTTGCCATGATCAGCATGACCATGATGTTCGCTGGCCTCACCAGTGCCTATGTCGTCAGTAAGGCACGCCCAGATTGGCTTAACAATTTTACGCTTCCAACTGCTTTTCACATCAGCACATTGGTCATTTTAGTAAGCAGCATCACCTTTTGGATGGCGTTTAAAAACCTTAAAGCAGGAAATTCGTTTGCAGTCACGCGCTACACGCTTATTACACTTTTATTGGCTGTTGTTTTTTCTATCACTCAATGGATTGGTTTTAGTGATGTGGTAGCAGATGGATATTTTTTTACAGGTTCAGAGAGTACAGTAACCACCTCATTTTTATATGTATTGGTTTTAACGCACTTTGCCCACCTTATCGGAGGAATAGTCGTTTTAATCATTGTGCTTCTTCGCCATCTTAGGGGAATTTATTTAGATGCCCCACTGGGTTTTGTGCTTGCACATACATTCTGGCATTTCCTAGGTTTTTTATGGCTCTATTTATTTGTATTCTTATACTTTTTAAGATAAACTTTAATGCGTAATTTTGTAATCAATTTAACCAACAACCACTAATGGAAGCAACAACAAACATAGTAGAAAACGAAAGCGTTTGGGGCGGTGGCAACAAACCTTTAAATGCATCATATGGAAAAATGATGATGTGGTTTTTTATCGTTTCCGATGCACTCACCTTCTCAGGATTTCTGGTCGCTTACGGCTTTTCTCGTTTCAAGAATATCGACTCATGGCCGATTGCAGATGAGGTGTTTTATCACTTTCCATTCTTACATGGCATAGATGCACCGATGTATTATGTAGCATTGATGACCTTTATCCTCATCTTTTCTTCTGTAACCATGGTACTCGCTGTAGATGCTGGCCATAAAATGCAGAAAACAAAGGTGGCCATATATATGTTGCTGACCATTATCGGTGGTGCCGTATTTGTTGGCTCTCAAGCATGGGAATGGAAAAACTTTATTCAGGGTGAATATGGCGCTGTCGAAACAAAAGGAGGTCAAATATTGCAGTTTGTTACTGCTGATGCTGGCGAACGCGTTTCGTTGGAATCATTCGCAAGTACGTTACCAACCGATCGTGCTCAGCATACTGGAGATGAGGGTCTTTGGTTTGTCAGTGAATCTTCGTTGCCAACCTACAGTGTTGCCGAAATACAAGAGGGCTTTTTGGCCAATCCAGATTTGCTGATTAAAACAGAAATGATAGACGCTACAACGGGACATAAAATAGTGTTAGACCGTGCAGCATCAGAAGAAAAAATAGCACAGGCCGTGTACGTTGTTGAGGGGGCTAATCTTGTTCGAAACGAATATGGAAATCGTCTTTTTGCCGATTTCTTTTTCTTTATCACAGGCTTTCATGGCTTTCACGTTTTTTCAGGTGTGGTAATAAACTGCATTATTTTCTTTAATGTATTGCTTGGAACATATGACCGCAGGGGGCATTATGAAATGGTTGAGAAAGTAGGCCTCTATTGGCACTTTGTAGATCTCGTTTGGGTATTTGTATTCACATTCTTTTATTTGGTATAACATGGCACATAAACTTTCTATTTTTCGTGGACTCGTAACATTCAAGTCCAATATTCAAAAAATTTGGGGCGTACTGGTTTTCCTATCTATCGTAACAGCAGTAGAGGTTGCACTAGGTATCATCAAGCCTTCGTTTTTACTAACGCCTGTTTTAGGGATGAAAGGATTGAATTGGGTTTTTATCATCCTTACGTTGGTAAAGGCCTATTATATTGCTTGGGACTTTATGCACCTTAGAGACGAAAGACGCAGCTTTACATCGTCTATTGTGTTGCCGTTACTTATTCTTATTCCTTACCTTATATTTATTCTACTTGTTGAAGCTGACTATATCTATAACGTCATGTTAGACGGTTTTGTAAGTTGGAATTTCTAAATAAGTCATGAAAAAATATATTGTCCTTGCCATCTTATTTGTTTTTCCACTGGCGGTATATTTATTTTTCGCATCTGGTGTCAATCACTTTGCCAAACTTCCTGTACTCACACAAGACATTGAAGAAGTAGCTCCGTATTCTGAATATCAATTTAAGGATCGCATCAGTATCTTGGCTTTTTTCGGCAACAATCTTGAAGACAAAAAGACGTTGGCGTTGAATCTAAATCAGATGATTTACAAGCGGTTCTACCAGTTTGCCGATTTTCAGTTTCTGATTGCACTACCTGCCGGTACTGAAGTTGCCGCCGAACAGCTCAAGGTCGAAATTGCTGGTGTCACCGGAACCGATATGTCGCGCTGGAATGTACTGTTCTTAGCTGAAGATCAATTGCAAGGCCTTTTTGGAAGTCTATACTTGCCGTTGAGTCTTGATCAAAATCTTTCAAGTCCTTATGTGTTTATCGTGGATCGTGCGGGTAATTTACGTGGTCGTGACGATGACGATTTTGTTGGTTACGACGCGCGTTCTGCAGCAGACATCAACAATAATATGGTCGACGACGTTAAGGTCATACTCGCCGAATACAGATTAGCGTTAAAAAAATACAATCAAACGCGTAAACGCTAGCTCATGCGTCGTTACTCTTACATAGCTGTTGCTTTTATTATTTTAATTTTTGGGATAATTGTAGTACCCCGAATCGTTACTCGCGTTCAAGAAGCCGACCGCGTGGACGCCACAAGACTCAGCGCTGAAATGCCCCTTGCATTTATTGAGCTAAATGGCGAAGCAAAACGCGTCCCCGATTTTGTATTTACAAATCAAAACAACAGGCTTATTTCAAACGAAGACTTTCTAGGTAAGGTTTATGTCGTTGAGTTTTTCTTTACTACGTGCCCCACCATTTGCCCAATCATGAATACCAATATGAAGCGTTTGGAAAATGCGTTTGGCAACAGTGACGATTTTGGTATTGCCTCTTTTACCATAGACCCTGAAAAAGACACGCCCAAACAATTGAAAAAATATGCCGAAAACCTAGACGTGTTTAGTCAAAACTGGCATTTTCTCACGGGCAACATCGACAACATTTATGATTTAGCAAACAAAGGTTTTAACATTTTTGCTGGAATTAACCCTGCTGTGGCGGGTGGGTTTGAGCACCAAGGCTACTTTGCCCTTGTGGATAAAAATGGCTACCTTCGTTCAAGAACTGATAAATTTGGCAATCCTATTGTCTATTACTTGGGCATACCCGAGGATGAGATTGAAGTGCAAGGCACAGATATGCTGCTTGAAGACGTTCGAAAATTGCTAGAAAATGAATAAGAAAATAAATATAACATATAATGTGCTGATTATTTTCGTATCTGTTTTGATTCCAATAATAGTTGCCAATATGTCAAGGGTACGTATACCCAACGTAGCTCCTCTAGACATGTTACCACCCATCTATGCTATCATTAATGGTGCCACTGCCATATTGTTAGTAGTTGCTGTGATGCAAATTAAGCGCGGAAATAAGCAGAAACACCAAATATTGATGAAAATCAACGTACTGTTATCGCTTCTTTTTTTGATTATGTACATCGCTTATCACGTTACTTCTGATATAGCTATATATGGAGGAGTAGGCATAAGCCGTAGTATCTATTACTTTATTTTAGCGTCCCATATTATACTTTCAGGTATACTGGTTCCGTTGGTGCTATTTACCTACAAGCACGCTGCTTTGGGTCAATATGCCAAACACCGAAAGTTGGCAAAAATTACATTCCCCATTTGGTTCTATGTGGCCGTTACCGGAGTTGTAGTTTACCTTATGATCTCACCTTATTACAATTAGGATGGACACATTGTTAAGCTTGTATACAAACGTGACAAATGTTCAGTGTGCGATGTGCAGAGCGGTCTTGGAGACTGGCGCAGATGCCGAAACTGCGAAAAGCCTCAACGATGGGATTGTCTACCTTATGGTTGTGCCTTATATCTTGGTTGGTATTGTCGGATACTTTGTTTACCAGCAACTGAACAAAAAGTAATAATTTTGTAACATAAATTGTTTTCCCTCGTTATACGAAACAGGGAATATTTGCCAACGCCTATTTTATTATGATAGAAATTAAAGAATTGCACAAGTCCTATTCCATGGGCAAAAGCACCTTACACGTTTTAAAGGGTATTAACTTTAAGGTAGCTGAGGGGGAGATGGTTGCTATTATGGGCTCTTCGGGATCTGGGAAGTCTACACTGCTCAATATCTTAGGTATGTTGGATGTCGCAGAAGAAGGCAACTACAACCTTGATGGAAAGGTGATCAAAGACTTAGCGAAACCAAGGCGGCTATCTACAGAAACAAGTTTCTGGGCTTTGTATTCCAATCGTTTAACTTGATATCTTACAAGACGGCATTGGAGAATGTCATGCTGCCCCTGTATTACCAAAAAATATCACGGAAAGAACGCCAAAAAAGCGCCCAAAAATATTTGGATGATGTTGGTCTTGGCCCTTGGGCAAGTCATCACCCCAACGAATTATCTGGAGGTCAAAAACAGCGTGTGGCCATCGCTCGTGCTTTGGTTTCAGAACCCAAAGTCTTGTTGGCCGACGAGCCAACAGGTGCCCTAGACACCAAGACATCTTATGAGCTTATGGACCTGCTTCAAAAAATCAACGATGCAGGAAAAACCTTGTTGATTGTCACGCATGAACTAGACATAGCCAAGATGTGTAAACGCATTGTACATCTGCGTGATGGCGTCATTGTGGAGGATAAAAAAGTCAACCAAGTCAAAGCGAGTCAGTATGTGGAGTAGGGATCGTTGGCAAGAAATGTTTTATACGCTACGCAAGAACAAATTGCGTACAACCTTATCGGGCTTTACCGTAGCCTTGGGTATATTCATTTTTGTCGTCCTTTTTGGTTTTGGCAATGGGCTTAAAAATTCATTTGAGCAGTTTTTTGTGGATGATTCAACCAATACAATATGGCTATACCCAGGCCAAACAGAAAAGCCATACCGAGGCTATAAGGCTAAGCGGCGCATCATTTTCAAGAATGATGACTTGGCAGACATCAAGCAAAACTTTTCCTTTTTTATTGACTATATCACGCCTAGAATTTCTAGAGGTGCATTGGTGAAGTACGCCAAGGAAAGTAATAATTACACCATTAGGGCTGTGGCACCCGGTCACCAATTTGCAGAAAAAACCATGGTGACCGATGGGCGTTATATCAACGAGCGAGATGTAATCGAAAAAACCAAGTATGCTACAATTGGCAGACTAGTAGAGAAAGATTTGTTTGGCAATAAGCCAGCACTTGGAAAAAACATCAATGTTGGCGGCATTTCATTTAAGGTCATAGGTGTTTTTAGAGACGCAGGCGGAGATAACGAAGAACGCCTAATATATATTCCATACACCACGCGGCAGCAAATAGAAAAAAGCAACGATAGGGTAGATCAAATAATGGTTGCTTTTAAACCAGAACTCGGTTATGCTGGTGCAATGGCTTTTGAGAAAAAACTCAATACGTTTATGCGCAAAAAGCACAATATTGCCCCATCGGATAGGGGTGGTATTTACGTTCGGAATGTTGCTGATGAATTTAGACAAACCCAAAACATAGGCTCCGTACTGCAATATGTTGTCTTGTTTATTGGAATAGGCACGTTATTGGCGGGTATAATTGGTATTTCAAATATCATGGTTTTTGTGGTAAAAGAGCGCACCAAGGAGTTGGGAATTCGCAAAGCCATCGGCGCAACGCCCAAGTCCATTATTGGTATGATACTACAAGAGTCTGTTTTTATTACGGCAATTGCTGGTTATGCTGGTCTACTTGCAGGAGTTGGCACCTTGGCGCTAATTGGCGATTCATTAGAAGATTATTTTATTACCAACCCATATATAGACACCAAAGAGGCCATTGGCGCAACGGTAATATTGGTTGTTTTCGGAGCTATTGCTGGTTATATTCCGGCACAGCGTGCAGCTAAAATTAAACCCATCATTGCTTTAAGAGACGAATAATGTTAAGAACCCTATTTGATCGCGACACATGGCAAGAAATTTTTTGGATCTATCCAAAAAAACAAATTGCGCACGGTGGTAACTGTGATAGGAGTGTTATGGGGTATTTTTATTTATATCACTCTTTCAGGGGCCTCAAAGGGATTGGATAATGGTTTTGAACGTGAATTTGAAGAGGTGGCCATCAACAGCTTGTTTGTTTGGGCACAAAACACGAGTATCCCTTATGACGGTTTCCGAACAGGAAGAAGAATGCAGCTAAAACTCGACGATAAGGCCTTTTTAGATAAGCGTATTCCACAGCTGCAATACATTGCGCCACGCAATGCTCGTGGTGCTTTTGGTGGCTCGGGGTCAACGGTTAAGCGCAAAGGGAAAAGCGGCTCTTATGCTATATTTGGCGACTTCCCCATTTTGGTCAAGATTGCTACCAAGGACATTTATGACGGTGGACGCTTTATCAATCAGTCCGATATCGACTACCAACGGAAGGTATGTGTGATTGGCGAACGCACTCAAGCTGAACTTTTTGAAGCCAAAGAAGATCCAATAGGTGCATTTATAGAAATTGACGGGATGTATTTTAAAGTTGTTGGGGTGCATAAGTTTACTCCTGGCGGTGGATTTGAAAGCGACAGCGATATCTTTATTCCTTTTACAACCTTTAAGTTATTGTACAACACAGGTAATAGGGTCAGTTGGTTTGCTATGGCAGCCTATGACGATGCCGATGTGGTTGCCGTCGAAGCAGATATTAAAGCCGCATTACGAATAAAACACCGTGTGCACCCTAATGACGAACGCGCTTTTGGGAGCTTTAATTTGGGAGAGATATTCAATAGAGTAAAAGGATTCTCAAACGGTATGTATGTCCTTTCATTGATTGTGGGGATTGCTACCATTTTGGCAGGTGTTGTAGGCATCGGAAACATCTTACTGATATCCGTTCGAGAACGGACCAAAGAACTGGGCATTCGCCGTGCCTTGGGAGCTACGCCGGGCGAAGTACGGTCACAGATTATCATTGAGTCTGTTTTCCTCACACTCATTGCAGGAATTATCGGGATTATCTTGGGAGCTTTTGTGCTAGCGCTTCTTGGTTATGCATTCAAAGACCCGCTAATCCCTTTTGTAAACCCAACAGTACCTATTAAATTTATTTTAGGCGCACTTGTATTGATGGTCGGATTAGGTACCCTAATTGGACTTATCCCTGCACAACGCGCCGTTAGTATCAAACCCATAGACGCATTAAGAGAAGAATAATAAACCCATTTATCATGAAAATAATCAAATATCTTATCATCGCATTTCTTGTTTTTGGAGTGCTTTTTTCCGCAGCATATTTTGCAAAAACCAACAGTAAATCTTCAGTAACCTACGAGACAGAAAAGCTGTTTAAAACCACCATTGAAAAAGAAACCGTCATCACAGGAAAAATTATTCCTGAAGACGAGGTAGAAGTGAAGCCACAAATCGGTGGGATTATTGACCGCATATTTGTCAAGGAAGGGGACATGGTTACGACGGGTGATCTGATTGCTCGAATAAAAGTAGTGCCCAACGAACAAAACTTAAATGCCGCTAGAGGCCGTCTAAAAAAGGCGCAAATAGCCTTGGAAACACGCGCCAAAGACTTTGCTCGCAATAAAAAACTATATGATAAAGGGATCATTGCCAATGCAGAATTTATAGGGATTGAACTGCAATACAATCAAGCCAAGCAGGATGTACTGAACGCCAAGAGTGATTTGCAAATTATTCGCGAAGGCTCTATCGGGGGTTCTAGTGCAGCAAACACCGACATCAGAGCAACGGTGCCTGGAACAGTACTTGAAATTCCTGTAAAAGCTGGAGATCAAGTAATTGAATCCAACAGCTTTAATTCAGGTACTACGATTGCCGCCATAGCAGATTTGTCAAAAATGATTTTTGAAGGCAAAGTAGATGAGGCGGAGGTGGCTTCTCTTCGTTTGGGCACTACGCTTAAGGTTAGCCTTGGCGCAGTTGAAGATCAAGAGCTTGAAGCCGTTTTAAAATTTATTGCACCTAAGGGTACGGAAGAGCAAGGTGCCGTTCAATTCAAAATTGAAGCAGATATGTTGCTCAACGATAGTATAGTGGTGCGTGCAGGTTACAGTGCAAACGCCTCCATAGTTTTAGAGCGTAAGGAAGATGTACTGGCACTGAGAGAGGCACTCATACAGTTTGACCGCAAGACACAAGAACCTTATGTCCAAATCATGACAGGCGATCAAAAGTTTGAACGCAAAGACGTAAAGCTTGGTATCTCTGATGGTGAAAATGTTGAAATACTTGAAGGCGTTGAAGAAGAGGATGCTGTTAAAGTATGGAACCGTACAGAAGAGTTAAAAGAAGATAACAACAACACAGATACCGATGAAGAAGATGCCTAAATACTTATCCATACTGTGTTTCACATTGTTTGCTTTTGGCTATGGGCAGCAATCCGCGCCGTGGACATTGGAAGCAGCCGTAGAACACGCTGTTAAAAACAACCTACAAATCCGAGCAGCTTACTTGGATGTAATAGACGCAGAAACCTATAAAAGCCAAGCCATTGGCAACTTTTTGCCTTCCTTGAATTTGTCTGCCGGTCATTCGTGGAATATTGGTTTAAACCGAAACCTGACAACAAACTTGCTAGAAGATTTGACAAGTCAATTTTCAAATGGCGGTCTAGACATGAGTTTGGTAATCTACAACGGAAGGCGTAATGTTTACCAGCTTATGAGTGCTAATTTAGGTATTTTGGCGCGGCAATATCAACTTGAAGACATGAAGGAAGACGTCATGCTCTTGGTGGTAAACGGCTTTTTACAAGTGCTATTCAGTAAGGAGAATTTGGCCGTACAAAATAAGTTGCTTGAAGTTGCCAAAACAGAACTTTCACAAACCGAAACCCTTGTGGACGCAGGTGTATTGCCCAAAGGCGAACTTTTTGAACTGCAAGCTACTGTAGCTTCTCAAGAGCAGCAGGCGGTAGCGGCATCGAATAATTATGAGATTGCACGTATTTCCTTAGCTCAACTGCTGTTGATTGATGATTATAAAAACTTTTCCATTGCCGATACCAATTACGATATGGTTGCGGCTACGATTTTAGACAAATCACCAAAGGAGTTGTTTGAAAAAGCCTTGGAGTCTAGGAATGATATTATGTTGGCAAAAACCAATGTTGAAATTGCACAGACAAATCTCAAGACAGCCAAATCGGCCTATCAGCCCACCTTAACAGGTTATTATGGATACAGTTCGCGAATTTCCTATGCCGACAGATTGATCGCTTCGGGGACTTATTCTACATATCCTATTGGTGTAGTTTCTGGAACAGGGCAACAGGTACTTGCACCTAGAGCAGATACGGAAGTAGCCAAGTATTTACCAATCGCCGATCAGTGGAGACAAAACGACGGTCATAATTTTGGTGTGAATTTGAGAATCCCCATCCTAAATGGATTGGCAGTGAAGAACAATGTACGTCGTAATAAGGTGAGTGTAGAACGCTCCAATACGTTGTTGTCGCAACAAAAGCAAGAGTTAGAACGTACCATTCAGCAATCATATGCCGATGCCAAAGGGACTATAATTAC
This sequence comes from Bacteroidota bacterium, assembly GCA_038143535.1. Taxonomy (GTDB): domain Bacteria; phylum Bacteroidota; class Bacteroidia; order Flavobacteriales; family Flavobacteriaceae; genus UBA7446. Next base: position 1,417,618 of record JAYQMD010000001.1, on the reverse strand, counting down.
CTATGAAGCCGCGCAAAAAACCACGATTGCCAGAAAACAAGCCTATGAATATGCGCTAAGCCGTTTCAATAATGGCGCCGCTACATCTTTGGCCTTTTCTCAAGCAAAGCAGCGTTATGACGCTGCAGTATCTGCCGAGCTTCAAGCAAAGTTTGACGCCATTTTCAGGATTAAAGTTTTAGAGTTTTACTTTGGCATACCGCTAACGCTCTAAAGTAGTATTTTTGCCTCGTGGCAAACATCCTACATATCGAAACTTCAACAGAACAGTGCGGGGTAGCCCTTGCTCAAAACGCCAATATTCTTGGGTATAGCGAAGTGTTGGAAAACGGCTTTACACACGCCAAACAATTACATACACTAATAGACGAAGTCTTATATCAATGTGGGCTTTCACCAGATCAATTAGATGCCGTTGCCGTTAGCGAAGGTCCGGGATCATTTACCGGTTTACGAATCGGATGCGTTGCAGCCAAGGGCCTTTGTTTCGCACTCGATATTCCGCTTATTGCGCTTTCCACGCTACACATTTTAGCAATTCCACATTCGGAAAACAGCGCAGTGGTGTCATTGCTTGATGCGCGCAGAGATGAAGTTTATGCTGCTGTTTATTACAAAGGTGGTGCATTAAAAGTGGAAACCCATGCCCATATTTTAACTGCAAGGTCATTTGCTAATTTGGCAGCCGAGCAGCTTTGTTTTGTGGGTACTGGCGCTGAAAAAACCAAAGACCTACTGCCCTCAAACCCCAATTGGAAGTTTGTGTCAAGCCATCCATCTGCTAGGGCAATGCCTACATTAGCATTTGAGGCCTTTGAAAAAAAGCAATTTGCAAACATCCACAGCTTTGCTCCAGCCTATTTAAAACCCGTTAGGATCACAGCATCCAAAAAAGATGCGCTGGGAAGGTCGGCTTAATTATCGTTTAATTTTTAAGTAAAGTCCGTTTCTGTTGTAGTCCAATACCGCTTTGGTTGCCTTTAAGATATCCGCACCGAGAATGCCATCAACAGCCTTTACGCCCAGTTGTGTTAAGGCGCTATTAACACTAGCCATATCAAATAATATAATTTCCAGTTCTCGCCCTTCCCATGTGCCTACTTCCAATACATTATTTTCACTTTGGCGTGTTTCCATTTCCGCACTGCTGGCAGATGCCGCTTGCTGCTCGGCTTTGTTGGCATTAAGTTTAAAATGGGCTTCTTTATCCCATGCCACGCAAGTGTGTGAGGCACCGGTATCTACAATAAAGTCTCCTGAAACTCCGTTGAGTACTGCCGTACATATATAATGACCCGAAGCTGCTTTTTTTAGTGGCACACGCACATAGCCTTTATGCTTCAATAAAGTATATAAGCTGTATTTCATGATGTAAAGATACAGGCATTGATGTATTTTTGCCCCATGTTGATTGATACGCACACACATCTCTACGTTTCTGAATTTGATGCAGACCGTCCCGACATGATAAAGCGAGCTTTGGACATAGGCGTTGAGCAGTTTGTGCTGCCAGCAATCGACTCTCAAACCACAGCTATCATGCACAGCCTAAAGCATGACTACCCTGAAAACATCCACCTTATGATGGGGCTGCACCCCACACACGTTGGCGAGAATCTTGAAGAGGAGTTGGTACACGTACAACAACAGTTGGCGGCACATTCGTTTGTTGCTGTAGGCGAAATTGGCATGGATTTGTATTGGGATAAAACCTATCAAAAGAAACAACAAGAAGCTTTTTCAAAACAAATTTCGTGGGCATTGGCATATGATTTGCCCATAATAATCCATTGCCGCGAAGCTTTTGACGAAATTTTTGAAGTCTTAGAAGGTGTGCAAGACACACGACTACGGGGAATATTCCATTGCTTTACGGGTGATTTAAAACAGGCGCAGCGTGCAATTGACTTTAATATGTTGTTGGGCATTGGCGGAGTGGTTACCTTTAAAAACAGCGGTCTTGCACAGACACTTGCAAGTATCGCAATGGAGCATATTGTACTGGAAACCGATGCGCCCTATTTGGCGCCAACACCCTTTCGTGGAAAGCGAAACGAGTCGTCTTATATTACTTATGTGGCTGAAAAAGTAGCCTCAACGCACAACATAAGCCCTGCACAAGTGGCTAAACAGACTACTGAAAACGCTAAAAAATTGTTTGGGCTGTAAATTTTTTTAGGGTCTTTTTTTTTCGATATTTACACCCAATTAGAGAGGTGGCCGAGTGGTCGAAGGCGCACGCCTGGAAAGTGTGTATTCCGTTATCGCGGAATCGAGGGTTCGAATCCCTTCCTCTCTGCTGCTTATGTATATGTTTTTTTATATATTTAGCGCACATTAAAAATTATATAATTTAAAAACCAAATACTCTTTAAATGAAACGTTTTTTTTCCCTTACCATATTATTGCTTTGCCTAATTGCATCTGCAACAACAGCTATTGCTCAGGAAACGGACTCACTTGCTGTTCAAGAAACAGAAATTGCTAGTGAAGCCCCTGCTGAAATGGCACAAGAGCAGCCCCAAGAAGCGCCTCCAAAAGCCGGTTTTACACAAGAACTAAAAAAGAGGTTTATTGAAGGTGGCCCTGGATTTATGGGCATTGTATTGTTGTGTTTAATCCTTGGCCTTGCCATCGCAATTGAGCGCATCATCTTCTTAAACCTATCCACAACCAATACCGCAAAATTGACTGCTTCTGTTGAAGAGGCGCTCGGTTCAGGTGGTGTTGAGGCAGCTAAAGAAGTTTGTCGCAATACTAAAGGACCTGTTGCTTCCATTTTCTACCAAGGTCTTGATCGTTCAAGCGAAGGCGTTGAAAATGCAGAAAAAGCAGTTGTTGCCTATGGTGGCGTGCAAATGGGTCAACTAGAAAAGAATGTGTCTTGGATTTCATTATTTATTGCACTTGCTCCCATGCTTGGATTTATGGGAACTGTAATTGGTATGATTCAGGCTTTTGATAAAATTGAAGCAGCTGGAGATATGCAGCCTTCACTTGTTGCTGGTGGTATCAAAGTAGCACTTCTTACAACGGTTTTTGGTCTGATTGTTGCTATTATTCTACAGATTTTTTACAACTACATCATTGCAAAAATTGACAGCATTGTAAATGATATGGAAGATGCTTCTATCACATTGATTGATCTTCTTGCTGCGAACCAAAAATAATTCATAAACAATCTATTATGAATATCCAAAAAATTACCAAATATGTAGCGTTGGCCCTCGGTGTGATTGGCTTGATTTTGCAAGTTGTCATATTGCGCAAAGGAGACGACGCTATTGAAATGGCTGGTTTAGCTGGAAATTTCTCTTCAGTTTCTCCCATGATAAACTTGGCGTTAATCATACTTATTATAGTAGTATTGATTACGTTACTATCGTCTTTTGCGACCTTGGCTTCAAATCCTGCCAAACTAAAGAAGACGGGCATTTCCATAGCTGCTTTTGCTGCCGTAGTCTTACTCTCTTATCTATTTTCTGAAGGAGTTGAGACACCAATGAAAGATGGGGAAGTGTTGTCTGCCTCGGGCTCGCGTTGGGTTGGAGCTGGACTACGCACCTTTTATATTTTGGCCATTGTGGCTGTAGGTGCAATGCTTTTTTCTGGCGTTAAGCGATTTTTTAAATAATACGTTATGGCAAAAAGATCTGCACCCGAAGTGAATGCAGGGTCCATGGCCGATATCGCATTCTTGCTACTGATTTTCTTTTTGGTAACGACTACAATTGAAACAGATTCTGGTTTGAATCGTAAGTTGCCACCAATGGAAGACGTTGTTGATCCTCCCATAATCAAGGAACGCAACATATTCACGGTAGTAGTAAATAAAAACAACGACTTGCTTGTTGAAGAAAAGCCTTTGAATATTAGCGAGCTGCGCGAAGCTGCCGTAGCCTTTTTGGATAATGGCGGTGGTAAAGGCGAAGACGCTTGTGATTACTGTCAAGGTGCTCGTGATACCGACTCATCTGACAATCCTGACAAAGCTGTGATTTCATTGAAAAACGACCGTGAAACAGACTATAAGGTGTATATCGCAGTTCAAAACGAACTTGTGGCTGCCTATAACGTGCTCCGTAATCGTGAGTTTGCCAGATTAAATCCCAATCTGGGATTGAGTTTTGTAGAGGCAGATCGCAGGTATTCTGACCCAAGAACGTCGACTTCTGAGAAAGAAGCACTTAAGCCCAAGTTGGCTGAAGTAAAACTGCTTTTCCCTCAGAAGCTGTCCGAAGCCGAACCCTCAAAAACAAATTAATATGTCTAAGTTCAAAAAGAAAAAAGGCGGTGATTTACCCGCAATTTCTACAGCATCTTTGCCCGATATTGTTTTTATGCTGTTGTTCTTTTTTATGGTTGCTACCGTGATGCGTGACAGTACGCTGATGGTTGCCAATACGCTACCAGCAGCAGACCAAGTGCAAAAGCTAGATAAGAAAGACCGCGTAATGTACATCTACGCTGGAAAGCCCAGTGATCGTTATCAAGATAAGTTTGGTACCCAGCCCAAGATTCAGTTAAACGATAAGTTTGCTACAGTTGCAGATGTTGGTGCATTTATACTCGCTGAGCGCGCTTCAAAACGCCAAGAGCTTCAGAATGTACTTACCACTGCGCTAAAAGTAGATGGTGAAACTAATATGGGTCTGATTACAGATATCAAACAAGAGCTCAGAAAGGTTAATGCATTAAAGATAAATTACACCACGCGTAATGGTGATTATATGCAAAACCTAAAGTAGTCTTAACATTTTCAAACAAAGCACCCTTCAGTTCGCAATAGTGTTGAGTGAAGGGTGTTTTTTTGGTTTATATTTAAGGAATGAAACACATTTACTGCACATTGTTTCTCATGGTTCTTGGTCCGCTATTTGCACAGGAAGAATTGCCTACATTTAGAGAAGATCAGATTTATTTGAGTATTGCCTATCCTTACTTTTCTGAATCGCCAAGTATCCTTATTCAAAACAAACTTTCTTATGCTTTTTCTGTTGGTTTTATACGCGACATGCCCTTAAACAAGCAACGCACTTTGGCAGTTGGTATTGGTTTGGGATATGACCAATCCACTCTATATAACAATACCTTGTTTACGCAGGCTGGCAGTACTATCAGTGCAACCGTGATTGAAGATGACTATCAGCAAAACTATTTGCGCATGCAGTCATTGGCTGTGCCCTTTGAGTTACGTTGGCGTAATGCAACAGAAAACAAGCATGCTTTTTGGCGCATACATGGTGGAGTAAGTGTTCATTTTCCAATATCGTTAAAGGCACATAATAAGTCCTCAACTGGACAGATAATCACAACCAAACTTCCCTCAAAGGGTACGGTTTTGCGCTTGAATATGCATTTTGGCTTCAATACCTGGAATATCAGTATCGCACATGACATGCAACCTTGGTCTACTTTTAGCGCTACAAACAATAATTTTGCTATGAAATTCACAAAAATTGGCTTGATTTTTTATGTTTTGTAATAAAATAATCAACCAAAATTTCTTTTTCAGCAGTAATTATAAAAAATCATATCTTTACAGCAATAACTTTTAAAACTATAACTATGAAATTTTTACTTCAAGTTATGCTGCTTTGTTTTTCAACAGCAGCTATAGCCCAAACACAAGTATCAGGTACAGTTGTCGACAATAATGGTCAACCTGTTCCTGGAGCAAGTGTTGTCTTAGACAGTAATACCGGTACGGTAACTGACTTTGATGGTAATTTTACATTAAACACTTCCCAATTACCTCCCTTTACCATTACGGTGTCGAGTGTAGGTTTGGAAACAAAATCAATAACTGTATCATCTGCGGCCCAGTCCCTAAGTATTACTCTTGGCTCATCTTCAACTCAGCTTGATGAGATTGTCGTTTCCGCATCTCGTTTCGCTCAAAGACTTTTCGAATCACCTGTTACAGTTGAAAAATTCAGTTTGCAACAAATTCAATCTACTCCATCTGCTGATCATTTTAATGGATTAGCCAACTTAAAACAAGTTAATATTCTTGAAGCAGGTTTGGTTTTTAGTCAAGTTAGCCTTAGGGGATTTAACGATATATATAATGAAGGCCTTGTAACATTGGTAGACGGTATGAATAATCAAGCTCCTGTTTTTGGATTTGCTGTTGGTAATATTATTGGCTTACATGACATTGATCTTCAAAGCATTGAAATCTTACCTGGTGCTGCATCTGCTTTGTATGGTGCTGATGCTTACAAAGGAATAATTTTTATGAATAGCAAAAATCCTTTTGATCACGAGGGCCTTGATGTTTCTTACAGGTTTGGAAACACTGAACAAGTTGCAGCCGGCACAAATATGTTTGAAGAATTTGCTGTTAGGATGGGTGGAAAAATCTCAGAAAAATTAGCTGTAAAGGCCACATTTTCTCACAAATGGGGTAAAGATTGGTTAGCAGCTGATTATAGACACGCTGATAATAGAACGATAATTGATGGTTATAGTACAAGTAATCCAGATTACAATGCTGTAAATATGGAAGGTGAGGCTGAATTTTCATCTCCAACAATATTCGGGGCGATTGCTGGTTTGGCTCAAATGCCTCAACTAATGCAATTATCAGCATTATCCCCAAATTATTTTAAAACTGTTTTATCAACTGGATACAACTTGGTAGACCTAATGGGAAATGACACATTCAATACTAAAGGTAATTTTGCTATTCATTATAGACCCGATAGTAAAACTGAGTTATCTGTTCAGTCTTTAATTGGTACAGGAAAAGCACCACTATATACTGGCGGTACTGTTTATGGGATGGATCATGTAGTTGTACAGCAACATAAACTAAACCTTAAAAGAGGAGGTCTTAATGCTAAATTCTTTTATACTCATGAAGATGCTGGAGATACTTCTGTAGCTCAGTTGGATGCTGTTAACGTTGCAAATGCGCAACCCGGTGGTATTAGAAATGGCTGGGGCGCAATATATATACAGACGCTTTTAGGAGGCATAGCAGCTGCTAATGGAATCCCTGCTCAGTCTGCACTTCCTTGGATGCTTAACGAAATTCAAAATCATATTCAGGGTACTGCTTTGACTGGCGGAGATCCTTCAGGACTTTCATTAAGTGATAGATTTGGTAGTACAATTCCTTTTCACAGTATTGCAAGACAAGCAGCAAATGCCAACTTACTTACACCCGGTTCTGCTGAGTTCAATGCGGCACTTGCTGCGTCAAGGGAAAATCCAGTAGAGATTGGTGTTGGTTCAAGAATTCAAGACGTTTCCAAAATTTTAAACTACGAAGTTGATTACGATTTCGGAGATAAATTTGGAATCGGAAACTTAATTGTGGGTGCTAACTACAGAAGCTTTGAAATGAATACTGGAGGTACTTTATATACAGATTATAACGCACCAATTGAGTATAGTGAAGCTGGTGCATATGCACAATTGAAATCTAGTTTACTAGATGATAAAGTTTCAATGACAGCCTCTGTCAGGTATGATAAACAAAATGTTATGGAGGATGGAAATTTCACTCCTAGAATAGGTTTTTTAGTTAATATTTCAGAAAATCAAAACTTTAGAATTACTGCCCAAACTGGATTTAGAAACCCCACAAACCAGGATAAATTTATCGGATTTCTTAATGGAAACTACTTTATTCTCGGTAATGAAAAAGGTAGTGTAGGTAGATTCGATCGTATGGCAATAATGGCGAATAATCTTCCTGGTAGATTCACTGGAGAATATGTTATGAACAATTCGTATCACCAGAGTGACAATTCTAAAGCAAATTTAAATTACGCTAAGGCAGAAACTGTTTCAACAATAGAACTCGGATATAGATTTAACACTCCAGGCTTTACATTTGATGTAAGTGGATATTACAATTCATATAAAGATAAGATCGCAGGGATATTTGTTAACACGCCATTATTAACTAATGGTTTTACTACACCCGAAGTAGCATTAGCTAACGCAAATTTCCATAGATTTCAGGTAGATTCAAATATGGACAATGACTTTACATCTTATGGATTAAGTTTTGAAGCTACCAAATCACTTACAAGAGCTTTAACTGCAAACTTCATATATGAGTATAATGATATTGATTATACTGCAGACCCAGTTATTGATCAAAATGTTTCATGGAATACTCCAGAACACAGAATCAAAGCTGGAATGAACTATACGATAGGTAGTAGAATGTCTGTAAACGCAAATGCTAGATACAACTCTGAATATCTTTATGAATCATCTTTCTTTAATACTATGATTCCTGAAAATGTTGTTATCGATGCTAAAGCTTCTATCATGCTTGAGGAATTAAATTCAAGACTTGAAATAGGTGGTAATAATATCGGGGGAGAAAACTATATCGGAATTCCAGGTGCTGGTTTAATTGGTTCTACTTATTATGTAGCTCTTAAGGTTAGCTTATAATTTCTTCTATTAATATTAATAAAAAGCACCTCTTATGGGTGCTTTTTTTTTGGATTTAATTCATGAATTCTTCCTTTAATTCGCCTATATTTGCACTCGAAATTGAGGGTATTATACAACCATAAAAAACAATTCTTCAACTATGTCACATAGCACAGGCAATGTTTCCCAAGTCATTGGACCAGTAGTAGATGTATCTTTTGATACAGCAAACACAACACTACCTAACATTTACGATTCGTTAGAAATCCAAAAAAAAGACGGCTCATTGCTTGTCTTAGAAGTGCAATCTCACATTGGCGAGGATCAAGTTCGCGCTATTTCAATGGACTCAACAGATGGACTTGAGCGTGGCGCAAAAGTAGTCGCTACAGGAAATCCCATCCAAATGCCTGTTGGCGAGGATGTATACGGACGTTTATTCAACGTAATTGGCGATGCAATTGACGGTATCGGCGATTTGCCCAAAACAGGCAGAGATGGTCTTCCTATTCACCGTGAGGCACCTGCCTTTGACCAACTTTCTACTTCAACAGAGGTTTTGTTTACGGGAATTAAAGTAATTGATCTCATTGAACCTTATGCAAAAGGAGGTAAAATTGGACTATTCGGTGGAGCAGGTGTTGGTAAAACAGTACTTATCCAAGAATTGATTAACAACATTGCTAAAGGCCACGGTGGATTATCCGTGTTTGCTGGAGTTGGTGAGCGTACGCGTGAAGGAAACGATTTACTCCGTGAAATGTTGGAGTCTGGTATTATCAAATACGGCGACGAATTCATGGAATCTATGGAGGCAGGTGGATGGGATTTGTCTAAAATTGACAAAGAAGCCATGAAAGAATCTAAAGCAACTTTTGTCTTTGGGCAAATGAATGAACCTCCAGGAGCGCGTGCTCGTGTAGCACTTTCTGGACTTACGGTAGCAGAATATTTTCGTGATGGTGCAGGTTCTGACCAAGGAAAAGATGTACTTTTCTTTGTCGACAACATTTTCCGATTTACGCAAGCAGGTTCAGAGGTTTCTGCCCTACTTGGACGTATGCCCTCTGCGGTTGGATATCAACCCACACTTGCAACCGAAATGGGCGCCATGCAAGAACGTATTACTTCTACCAAAAAAGGTTCTATTACATCTGTACAAGCAGTATATGTGCCTGCAGATGACCTTACCGATCCAGCACCAGCAACAACTTTTGCCCACTTGGATGCAACAACAGTACTATCGCGTAAAATTGCTGAGCTTGGAATTTACCCAGCGGTAGATCCTTTAGATTCTACTTCTCGAATCCTTACGCCTGAAATTTTAGGAGATGAGCACTATAATTGTGCCCAACGTGTGAAGGAGCTTTTGCAGCGTTACAAAGAACTACAAGATATTATTGCCATTCTTGGTATGGAGGAACTTTCTGAAGAAGATAAGTTAGCCGTATCAAGAGCAAGACGTGTACAACGTTTCCTATCACAGCCTTTCCACGTGGCAGAACAGTTTACGGGTATCCCTGGGGTATTGGTAGACATTAAAGACACCATTAAAGGATTTAACATGATTATGGACGGTGAGTTAGACCACCTGCCAGAAGCTGCGTTTAACCTTAAGGGTACGATTGAGGAAGCCATCGAGGCGGGTGAAAAAATGCTCGCTGAAGCCAACGCATAACAATAGATATGTATTTAGAAATTGTCAGTCCTGAAGCCACATTATTCCAGGGAGAAGTAAACGCTGTTTCCGTCCCTGGCGTGCAAGGATCTTTTCAAGTATTAAATAACCACGCTGCCATTGTTTCTTCCCTTGCCATAGGTGAGGCTAAAATTGAAGGAAATATAGACGTGGCAGATGCATTCAAAACCCTCTTTACAAAAAGAGGTAACGACACCATTGTTTCCCTTTCCAATGGTGGCACATTCGAAATGAATAACAACAAGGCCATTTTGTTTGTGGATTGATTCGTAAGTTTTGCGCGTTAACTAACTTTTTAAAACCAAACTATGAATCGGTTCTTTTTTAGTGCTCTAGTAGCAATACTAGTAATATTTTCATCTTTAGCACAAACTCCACTAGACGAGGTGGTCGTTTCTTCACCACGACTAGATGTGCCTTTTTCAGACGATTCAAAATCTGTTACCGTAATCACTGCCGAACAAATTGCCGATACGCCCGTTTCTAACCTTGTGGACTTGCTTCGTTTTCAAGCAGGGATTGACATCCGCAGACAGGGTATCGAAGGTGCACAAGCCGATGTATACTTGCGCGGGGGTACTTTTGATCAAGTTTTATTGCTAATTGACGGCATTCGTGTTGATGACCCGCAAACAGGTCACCATACCCTGAACAGCGCGCTGCCTTTGGAAGTAATCGAAAGAATTGAAATTGTCAAAGGACCCGCTGCTCGAATTTATGGACAGAACGCACTCACGGGCGCCATCAATATCGTCACAAAAAAAGAGGTGAAAAAAGGCGCTACACTTACTGCCCGCCAAGGCAGTTTTAATACGACACACTTAGGTGCTACGGCACAAGACTATGACGATAACCAACAGCACGTAATACACTTTTCTAGATTAAGCAGCGAAGGCTACCGCCACAATACCGATTTGGATAACCTCCATTTTTTTACACACAGTGCTTTTGGTGTGTCTAAGAAATTAAAGCTCATGACCATGTTCAACGAACGTAAGTTTGGGGCCAATGGGTTTTACGGATATGCTAGCTATAAAGATCAATATGAAGAAACACAGAGCAGTTTAGTAGCTTTAACAACTTCTTTTGCTTCTGAAAAAGCCGTTTGGACCCCTCGAATCTTTTGGAAGCGTGGACAGGATGAATATATTTTAATTCGAAATAACCCCAGTGCATACCGCAACATGCACATCAACAATAAAATGGGGTTTTCTGTTGACACTAAATTAACACACAAAAACGGCAACCTAAGTGGGTTTGGCGCCGAATTATCACGTGTTTCCATACAATCCAACAACCTTGGTGAACACAGCCGTACCATTGCTCATTTCTTTTTTGAGCATCGCATGAAGTGGAATAACATAAGTGTAACTCCGGGTTTTGCACTAAGTCACTTTTCAGATGTGGATACCTTTTTCTATCCAGGGTTAGACCTTGGGCTACAACTAAATGAAAAGGCAAAACTTACCTTTAACACAGGCTATACCTATCGTGTTCCCACCTATACCGATTTGTATTACAATGGGCCAACTGCCTTGGGGAATGCAGATTTGAAACCAGAAAAAGCCCTAAGTCATGAATTGAGCTTTAGGTACAATACCCCTACTTGGGAGCTTGAGGCCGCTTTATTTCAACGCAATAGCGAGAATTTGATTGATTATGTTGAGGCAACTGTTGGAGATTTACAGTGGTTGGCTTCAAACATACACGATGTCACCACCACAGGGGGTGAGCTTAACAGTTCCCATTATTACACAATTGGTAAGCAACGCCAAACCTTTACTGTTTCTTATGGCCATATCCATGACGATTATACCAAAACTGTCAATTCACGATATGCACTTAACTCGCTTAAGCACAACATTAATTTGCAGTTTCTAAATAAGCTATCGTCTAAAGTATCAACTTCGTTTTCCTACCGCTACGCTACAAGGTCTTTAGGCGGACATTTCAAAGTTTTAAATGCACAACTCGAGTATGTTGTGGATAAGCTTACGATTCAGTTGCAGGGACGTAACCTGTTTGATGCCAAATATTATGAGAACCTTGTTCCGATGCCTGGCGTACACGGCATGGTTTCACTGCTTTACGTACTTTAGTCTTTGCTGCTAAGCCGATTGATTTGTTGGTAGATTAATTCCGTTTCCCAACCACGATAGGCGAGGTATTGAAATAGTTTTTGTCTTTTGACTTGCTTTCCATACCCATCTAACTGTTGCCATCTTTTATCGCTTAAGGCATATAATTTTTCAAGATAGGCGTCTGCCGTAATGGTTTTTATGGCTTTATTGATATCATATTCAGACACCCCTCTCATCTTAAGTTCTCTTTTAATGCGCATTTTCCCCCAGTGCTTAATTGAGAACTTACCACTGGTAAACTGTTGTGCAAAGCGGGTTTCATTTACGTAGTTTTCAGCAACCAAGGAGCCAATAATTTGTTCGGCTGCTTGGGAAATCATTCCCATGGAGCGTAGCTTATCTTTCACATCCTTATGGCAGCGCTCTTGGTAGGCGCAATAGTTACGTAGTTTGTCAAGTGCTTCGGCAAACGTATATGTTTTCATATTGGCTAAAATAAAAAAAGCGGCACTAAGGCCGCTTTTTGTTTTTATACGTGAATCACTTTTCCTTTTCCATCAAAGAAACGGTAGTGTAAATAGGTGTACGCATCGCGTGGAATAATTTTTATCCACTTGTTGTACTCAAAGTACCACTTCATGCGTTCACAATTAATTCCTTTGGCAACATAGGCTGCAATAAAGGGGTGTAAGTGTAACACTACTTTTTTCTTTTTGTGTTTAGGATTCGCTAAAATCTTTTCAAGATCAGCTTTTATTTTGTCCATCAAAATAATTGGTGCTTCTACCTCGCCATTAATATTTGGATTGGGTTCAGCTGTTTTGATATCCATTTCTGGTCGGACGCGCTGGCGTGTCATTTGAATCAGGCCAATTCTGCTTGGAGGCAAAATTTTGTGTTTGGCACGGTCGCTTTCCATTTCCTTACGAAAATGTTCAAAAAGCTTTTTTCTATTTTCTTGTCTTATCATGTCAATGAAATCAATGACAATGATTCCTCCCATGTCACGCAAGCGTAACTGCCGGGCTATTTCGGTAGCAGCAATCATGTTGACTTCTAAGGCTGTATCTTCTTGATTTTTAGCTTTATTAGATCGATTACCGCTGTTTACATCAATAACATGAAGAGCTTCGGTATGTTCGACAATTAAATAAGCTCCTCTGTTCATAGAAACTGTTCTTCCAAACGAGGCTTTGATTTGACGTTCAATACCAAAGTGCTCAAAAATAGGCACTTGTCTTTTGAAAAGTTTTGCAATACTGGCTCTTTCGGGAGCAATTTGTTGCAAATATTCTTTTACTTCTGTTAATAGTTCGGGATCATCAACGTGTATTCCAGTAAATTCATCATCAAAAATATCTCTCAAAATAGAGGAAGCTCGGTTGAGCTCACTCAATACTCTAGAGGGATAATCTGCTTTTTGAATTTTCTTACACATTTGAACCCAACGTTCATAAAGATCTCCAAGATCTTTGTCGAGTTCAGCTACTTTCTTGCCTTCAGCCACGGTTCGGATAATGACACCAAAACCTTTTGGCTTAATACTCATTACGAGTTTTTTTAAGCGGTTCTTTTCTTCCCTAGTCGATATTTTTTGTGACATAGACACACGACTTGAGAAAGGAACCAAAACCAAATACCTACCTGCCAAGGACAGCTCCGAACTAATGCGGGGTCCTTTAGTAGAAATAGGTTCTTTGATAATTTGCACAAGTAGAGATTGATTGGCCTGAACAGCATCTGTAATGACACCATCTTTATTAATTTCAGGCTCTAAGGGGTAGTTCTTAAGGGAAAAGTCTTTAATTTTTCCAGAACTAGCAAGCTTGATAAATTTTAGCAGCGTTGCTACTTTCGGACCTAGGTCGTGATAATGTAGAAAGGCATCTTTTTCATATCCTACATCTACAAAGCCTGCATTTAAACCAGATAGAGTTTTTTTAACTTTTGCTAAAAAAATATCTCCTACGTGAAAATTATTATCTTCAATTTCTTTGTGAAACTCAACGAGCTTTCCGTCTTTGAGTAAGGCAAAATCAACTGCAGAGGATCGCGAACGAATAATTAGTTCTTTACTCACAATAATGATTTTTAGATTCACAATACATGTGAATCAATTGAACAATGTTTTCCGGGGGACTTATATCAAAGTGAACTGCTATGATAGTATTCCATGTCAAAGATCATAAATGTTCAGAGTTTAAAGAAGCTTACTTTTTCTTATGTCGATTAGCACGACTTCTTTTTTTACGCTTGTGCGTAGCTACCTTGTGTCTTTTTCTCTTTTTACCACTTGGCATATGTTATAATCTAAATAATTAATAATGTGCAGCCGTTATTTCACGGCTACTTTAGTTTTTACCTCCTCTAAGAAAACCTTTGCAGGTTTAAATGAAGGTATATTGTGTGCTGGAATGTCGATGGTTACGTTTTGTGAAATGTTACGTCCTTTTTTTGCTTTGCGTGTTTTAACCACAAAACTTCCAAATCCACGTAAATAAACGTTTTCACCAGATTCTAATGCACTTTTTACTTCTTTCATAAAGTGGTTCACAATCTCTTGTGTGTCGCTTTTTTCAACTCCTAGTTTTTCTGAAATATTTGTTACAATTTCGGCTTTTGTCATCCTTAAATTCTTGTGTGGTTGTAAATTTTAGGTTAGCAAATATAAAAATTTAATTCAACGTTTATGTGATTTTAAATACCAAAAACTCATTCTTTGCATGTATTTTTGATTGCATGAAACGTTTCAGTACTCAATTGTTAGGTTGGTATGAGCTGCACAAACGCTCTTTGCCATGGCGTCAAACAAAGGACCCTTATGTGGTTTGGCTTTCCGAAATCATGTTACAACAAACTCGTGTTGCTCAAGGATTACCCTTTTTTAAGCGCTTTTGGAACGATTTCCCAACCATTAAAGATCTAGCGAAAGCTAGTGAAGATGCCGTTTTAAAGCGCTGGCAAGGCCTTGGCTACTATAGTCGTGCCAGAAACTTACACAAGGCTGCAAAATTGATAATTGAACAATATAGCGGTAATTTTCCAAGTACTTTTGAAGAGCTTATTAAGCTGCCTGGAGTAGGACCTTATACCGCAAGCGCTATTGCATCCATTTGTTTTGATCAAGTTTGTGCCGTTGTTGATGGAAACGTATACCGTGTTTTGGCACGCCATTTTGATATTGAAAGCCCCATCAATCAACCTGCTGGAATCAAAACTTTTCAAGCCTTGGCCCAAACCCTTATTGATTCAAAAGCACCAGGGACTTACAACCAAGCTATTATGGAATTTGGCGCCTTGCACTGTACGGCAAAAAATCCAAGCTGCACAACCTGTCCATTAAACGATAGTTGCTTGGCGTATGCACACGGTTGCGTTGTTGAACGCCCCGTTAAAATAAAAGCCAAGCCCGTTAAGAAACGGTATTTTCATTACCTAATACCTATCGATCAAAACAACAATACCCTACTATGCAAACGAGGCCATAAAGACATTTGGCAAGGTCTTTATGAATTCCCGCTTGTTGAAGCTCAAAATATGCTGACTATTGATGCTCTTCAAGCACACGACGATGTCCCCAAATGGGCAAAAGCGGCTCATTGGACTAAGTTTCAGGAGGAAGCAGTAATTCATAAACTCAGTCACCAAGCCTTACACACTTACTTTTATGTGATAGAAAATATTGACGAACCCCTGCCCATTTCTTGGGCTAGTGTTTCTGATTATGCAGTACCGCGCTTAATAGATCGTTTTTTGGACAAGTTCATCCGATAATGTACATTTGATGTAAAATATATTATGAGCGGAACACTTAACAAAGCGATGCTAATAGGACATTTGGGCGATAACGTCAAAGTGAACTATTTTGAGGGCGGAAACTGCATTGGCAGGTTCCCCATAGCGACCAACGAAACCTACACAAGCAAACAAACAGGTGAGAAAGTTATCAATACTGAATGGCATAATGCTGTTGTGCGAAACAAAGCAGCAGAAATCTGGAAAAATATCTAAAAAAGGGAGACCGTGTCTATGTTGAGGGACGTATAAAAACCCGTAAATGGCAGGGTGATGACGGTAAAGACCGTTATTCAACAGAAATTCACGTTGATGACTTTACCTTTTTAACCCAACGCCCTAGCGATGGAGGCACAACGCAAGCACAAACTGCCCAACAACAATCATCACAGCCCAATCATCCCGCACAGCCAACTCAGGCTAACCAACCTGCAAGTGACGATGACTTGCCATTCTAAACGCTAATCGTTGGACATACCTTTTTTGGTTATTGGTTTTGAAACGCTAGAAATAGTTAAAGTATTCATATTGTTGTTGCTTTTGCTGAGTTCTGCATTGGTTTCTGGCTCAGAGGTTGCCTTCTTTTCCCTTTCGCCATCTTACATTAAGGAAGCGGTAAACGCAACCAGTAAGCCGTTGCGTATTATTGCACAGCTGCGAAAAAACCCAAGACGCTTATTGGCCATTATTTTGTTATTGAACAACCTGATAAACATCGCAACTGTACTGCTTTTTGCATCCATGACCTCCTTGTTTTTTGAATCAATTTCGCAGCCAAGTTTGCGTTTTTTAGCCGAGGTAGGTATGATAACCACAATTGTGCTATTGTTTGGCGAAATACTCCCAAAAATTTATGCAAATAAAAACCCCGTAGGCTTTGCAAAACGGATGTCTATTCCTATTTATTTATTGGACACATACGTATTTTTCGCATTGACCTACCCCATGAGTTACCTCACTTTTGTTCTTCAAAAAAGATTGGGTAAAATAGGTTCAAATATTTCGGTTGATCATTTGTCGCAAGCCCTTGAAATGACCGATGATTCTGAAACCACAAAAGACGAGCAAAAAATTTTAAAAGGCATAGTCACGTTTGGCAATACTGACACCAAGCAAGTCATGTGTCCCCGTATAGATGTCTTTGCACTGGATGAAGAAACGTCATTTACCGAAGTAGTTTCAAAGATTGTGAGTAAGGGATTTTCTCGTGTTCCTGTCTATCGCGAAACCATAGATACGGTTATTGGAGTTTTATATGTCAAGGATTTATTGTCTCATTTTGACAAGGAAAATTACGAGTGGACAAAACTTTTACGCGCACCTTATTTTGTGCCAGAAAACAAAAAGCTTGACGATTTGCTACAAGAATTTCAGGTTAAACGCATTCATCTCGCTGTTGTGGTTGATGAGTATGGCGGTACTTCTGGTGTTATTTCTTTGGAGGATGTTATTGAGCAAATTGTGGGGGATATCACAGATGAATTTGATGAAACAGACATCAGCTACTCTAAACTCAACGACAACACTTTTGTGTTTGATGGCAAAACGTCTTTACAAGATTTTTATGCAGTGACCAAGCTTTCCAACAGCGACGATTTTGAGCAAAACAAAGGGGAGTCTGAAACGATTGCTGGTTTTTTATTAGAACAACTGGGATCCTTTCCTAAAGTGAATACTACCTATAGCTTCAAAAAAGTTGTTTTTACTATTGAAGCCCTCGATAGGAAACGAATCAAACAGATTAAAGTGCAGCTTGGCGCATGATACGAATCTTCCTTCTAGTATTGTTTTTTTTCGGATGTCAACATCATGCACCCAAGCCTCATGCGGGCTTGGCCTTGAACTATCCAGCAGCACAATACAATGATTTCGAGCCCAGTGCTTGCGCATATAGCTTTAAGTACAATGTAGTGTCAACGCCAGTGCAACTGTCTTCATGCGGTACAACACTAGATTACCCTTTACTTAAGGCAAAAGTCTACGTCACCTACTTTGATTTGAACAATACATCCTTGGATACCCTTTTTATGGACTTTGAAAAGCGGATTAAAATTTTTGGTAAAGGCACCCAGCGCATTAACGAAAGTACCTATCAAGATAAAGAAAATGATATTACGGGTAACTGCGTTACATTGATTGGAGATTCACCCTCGAACCTGCATTTTTTCGCTACAGACACCAAAAGACACTTTATATCAGGCTCATTGCTTTTTTATGCAGCACCCAACTACGATTCCTTGGCACCTGCCATTGGTTACATTAGAAATGATGTACAAAAGATACTCGAAACGTTAAGCTGGAAATAGTCAGACTTTTTCTTTATTTTTAGCACAACAAGGCATTTCACAATTAGCTTTACAAGCCGCTTTGTCTTTTCCTTCTTTTGTGCAACATGCTTTTTCACAAGATTTATCGCATTTTTTGTCTTTAGCACAACAAGCTTTCTCACAATCTGGGTCACATTTTTTTCCATTCTGTTCTAAAGGAAACGCAGCTACGACAACGGCTTCACCTACCTTGTAATCATCTCCAAGAGATTCTATGGTAGTTTTGACCTTGTCAAATGAAGTTGTTGTGGGATCAAAAGATACAAAGGCTGTTTTGGCTTCAAAATCAACCTTAGACAATGCAACACCTTTCATGGCAGCAACTTTCTTTTCAATACGTGCAGCACATCCAACCTCACAGGTCATTCCATCAACTTGGAAAGATATGTTTGAAAGATTTTTGTCAGACATACTTACAGCTGCCTCATCGGAGTGGCTAACCGTTTTTTTCTCTGGGTTTTTCGAAGTACAACTAAAAATCAGTAGTATAAAAATGTAAAAAATAGGGCGTTTCATAATATTGAATTTTAATCAAATGTAATAAAAATTGCCTTTTTTACATCCTTTTTTACCAGCTTTGCCTAGCGATGATTAAAATTCCTGCGAACAAGTGGTTGTATCTTTTTTTACTTTCGTTAATATGGGGTAGTTCTTATATATTAATAAAGCGTGGACTTGTTGGACTATCCCCCATTGAACTGGGCAGCGCACGTATTGTTATCAGCACTGTTTTCTTGCTTATTTTGGGCTATAAATCTTTGAAAGGCTTAAGCCGATACCATTGGAAATGGTTGATTATAACTGGATTTTTAGGCACTTTCTTTCCTTCTTTTCTTTTTGCTTTTGCCCAACAGTACATCGAATCTTCTGTTGCGGCCATTCTTAATTCGCTTACACCAATATTTACTGTACTTGTAGGGATCACACTTTTTTCCACTAGCATGGTCAGCCGTCAGTATGTTGGTGTTTTACTCGGTTTTTTAGGTTCTCTAGGATTGGTTTGGGGTGGTGCACAAATCAACCCCAATCAACCCGTGGGTTATGTGCTGCTTATCATTAGTGCATCTATGTGCTACGCCATAAACATCCACTTTTTAAAACACAAGCTTTCAGAAGTTTCTGCGATGGCCATGACACTAGGAAATTTTATTGCCATTTTACCACCAGCGTTGCTTATGTTGTTTTTTACAGATTTCTTTTCAATACAAAACCTACAAAAAGCAGAGGTAATTACAAGTTTATGCTTTGTTGCTACACTTGCTTTTTTTGGCACAGCAATAGCCAAGGTAATGTTCAACCGATTTGTTAAAATAGCATCTACCGTATTTGTGTCTTCGGTCACATACACCTTGCCAATCGTAGCCCTTTTTTGGGGGTCACTGGATGGAGAGCAGATGAGTGCTTTTCAACTCATCGGGGCTGCTATAATATTAATTGGCGTTTCGTTAGCTCAAAAGCCAAAAAAATGCCAATAGTCTTAATCTTTTGGATTTAGAATCCCTAAGAAATACACGTCATCTAGATCAATTCCTGCTATTAATCAGGATTAACAATTACGTCTTTAAGCGTTAAAGTAATTTCCTGACCACCAAGATCAAAGCTTTTCTCGCCTGGCATCATTAAGCTTGAGATCTCCTTATAGTTCGCATAGTTAGTATTGTTCGTTTGCATCTGGCCATTAAAGTTCACCAAACTAGACTCTTTTATTTTCATCCCTGTTTCCTTGCTGTAGTAGTTGGTGTAACTCACGCCAACCCCAGGAACTTTTATTACATAAGCTTCTGTATCATTTACAGTTTCAATTCCCTCTAAAACAGCTTCTCCACTGGCAAGCAAGCCAATTTCAACGATAATCCCCAAGGATTTTTTAAGATCGTCGTAAATAACTTTTGGCAAATCCACCTGATTAGGCCCTTGCTTCATAAAAGCTCCCTCTTTACTAACAACACTTGACATCATGGCGTTTCCACCTATGGAAATCACTTGCTCTTGCTTATCCGCTGAATACGTTTCTTCAACTACAATGGCCATTTGCATAAAAGTACCTTTGTAGACAAGCTTAATGGCGTTTAGGCCGCTCAAGTTATTTACACCTGTTTTATTAATGTGATTGGTTAAAACCGTCTCAGCGGTAACTCCTCCTTCTACAGAAACCTTTTTAGGCCGGTCAATAGTTATGCCATATTTATCGTAGTAATTGACAGGAAGTCGTTTTCCGTTAAATTCGACTTTTTCAAGGTTATCTAAAACATCAACCCCTTTTCCAGTCACAACGATTCTTGATTGGTCTACATTAAAGTATTTATTGGCCACATTTCTAACATCTTCAGCAGTAACGGCATTAATTTTATCAAGATATGTTTTGTAAAAATCTTTATCTAGATTTTCAGTTGCGATGTCGTAGGCAAATTGCGCAATGGTTGCAGGCCTTTCTAAGGAACGAACAAAGTTACCAACATATTTGGCTTTTGCTTTTTTCAATTCACTTTCTGTGACCAAATCGGTACGAATTCGCTTTACTTCATTAAGTAGCTCGACCACAGCACTGTCCGTTACTTCGTTTCTTACACTGGCAGAAGCCCGAAAACGCGTTGCAGTAAGCTTGTCGTTCCCGATACTTGAATATGCGCCATAGGTATACCCTTTGTCTTCACGAAGGTTTAGGAACAAACGTGCTTCACCACCACCACCAAGAATGGAATTTGCCATTAAAACAGCAAAATACTCAGGATCCTTTTTGGCAAGGTATGCGGTGCTTTGCACCACAACTTCTGATTGAACAGCGTTAGGCATATTCACAAAATCAATTTGTGGACTTTTCGGGTTTTTAACTTCAGGAATTGGACTTGAAGCAACAGGATTTGGTTTCCATTTCCCAAAATATTTTTTCACCAGCGGCTTCACAGTTTCCATGTCAATATCACCAACAATAACAAGGTAGGCGTTGTTAGGCCTAAATCTGAAGTCATAAAAACGCTGCACATCTGCAAGTTTAATGTTATTCACCGTACCAGGTGTTGTGTATTCCCCATAGGGGTGATTTGTTCCATAGGCCAAAAGTCTTTCGACGCGTCTGGCTGCAGTTGTAACATCTTTTTCAGATGCTTTCAAGGCATCAATGATGACATCTCGCTCTTTGACAAACTCTTCCTCCGTAAAGTTGGGGTTTATGGCAGCATCGGCCATCATCTGAAAAGTTCTATCAAAATAGCGGGACAACGATTGTGCAAATGCACCAGAGGCACTGATGCTAATATTGGCACCCATAAAATCTACTTCATCATAGAAATCATCTTTTGCTATTTTTTTTGAGCCTTTTCCAAGTAAGCTGCCCGTGAGCTCGCTCAACCCTGCCTTAATTCCTTCCATAATTGGAGGGTTGTCCAAACTTAAACTTGCACTTACTTGTGGCAGTTTTCTGTTTTCAACCAGCATCACGGAGAGGCCGTTTTTTAGTTTGTATTGTTGCGGCTCTTTAACTTGAATGGTGGGTGCAGGACCAGGAACCGGTTGTTTACTTCGATCAACTTGGCCAACTGCAGAAAAGACCAACAAGGATGTGAATAGTACGATTAATTTTTTCATGATAGTAAATTTTAGTTAGCTGGTTCGGGTTCTGGCAAGTATTCAAGTACCAAACGCTGGTTTGTGTTCAGGTATTTATTGGCTACTTCTCTTATCTCTTCTCTAGTAATTGAACGATAAATATCGATCTCATTGTTAATTAAATTGGTGTCTCCATAGAGCATATAGTATCGAGCAAGGGAATTGGCAATACCTTCTACAGATGCATTTGAACTAACAAATCCATTTTCAAACTTATTGAGCAGTTTTTGATAATCACGTTCTGAAATAAGGTCCTTTTGAATTTTGAGAATTTCATCATCCATCTCAGATATTAAGTCTGTAAGTTTAAATTCTCCTTGTGGCAGGCCGAAAATGACATACATACCATAATCTTCTTGTGCGATATTGATAGCTCCTGATTGCAGTGCCATCTTCTTTTCGTCAACCAAACGCTTGTAAAGTTTCGAACTTGGACCGTCACTCAAATATGTAGAAATCATATCAAGTATGCGAGACTCCCTACTTTTAAAAGAGGGTGTACGGTATGCGGTAATGATAGCAGGTATTTGAATGTTGCTATCAAAGGCTTCTGCTTTTAATTCCTCCCGAATAGGTTCTTCGGTCAAAGAAATTCTTTCTATGTCCGCACCTCTCGGTATAGCGCCAAAATATGCTTCAACCATTGTTTTTGTTTTATCAATATCAATGTCACCAGCGACAACAAGAACGGCGTTGTTTGGGACATAGAATTTTTTATTGAATGCTAGAAACTCATCTAGGGTAGCAGCATCTAGGTGATCCATTTCGCCAATGGTAGTCCAGCGGTAAGGGTGATTGACAAACAGATGTTTTTTAACATTTTCTAAAAACTTACCATAAGGTTGGTTGTCAACCCGCAAGCGCTTTTCTTCTTTGACGACCTCATTTTGTGTATCCACACCGTCCTGTTCAATTATGGGATGTAACATCCGCTCAGACTCCATCCAAAGACCAAGCTCAAGGTTGTTAGAAGGAAAAACCTCATAATAATAGGTACGGTCGTCTGTGGTATTGGCGTTGTTGGAACCGCCATTTTCGGTTACTATAGAGAACCAGGCACCGTTTTCAATATTTTTAGTGCCTTCAAAAAGAAGGTGTTCGAAAAAATGAGCAAAGCCTGTTCTATCAGGTTGTTCGTCTTTTGCACCGACGTGGTACATGACAGATGTAGTTACCACAGGAGCTGTATTGTCTTGATGTAGGATGACATGTAAGCCGTTAGCCAAATCGTATTCTTCAAAGGAGACAGATTGCGCACTTACAAAACCCAATACAAATAATAGGGTTATGGAAAGGAGATGTTTCATGATAAAAATTTTTAGTGTGACTAAATTACTTATTTAGATTGAAATTACTGACGATTTGCTCACATTAATGTTACAGTAAAAAATATTGTCTGATATAATACAAGATTGTATATTTGCGCTCGCTTCATGAGGAAGCACTAAAAACAAATAGATATGTTTGCAATCGTAGAGATAGCAGGGCAGCAATTTAAAGTTGCAAAAGACCAGAAGGTATTTGTCCACCGATTAAACGCCAAAACAGGAGACAAGGTTTCTTTTGACCAAGTCTTTATGATGGCTGACGGAGATAAGATTACTGTAGGCGCCCCAGCTGTAGCCAATGCTTATGTAGAAGCAAAAGTGGTACGTCACCTAAAGGATGACAAAGTAATAGTATTTAAAAAGAAACGCCGCAAGGGTTACCGTGTTAAAAACGGTCACCGTCAGTCGTTGACAGAAATTGTCATCGAACATGTTGGAGTTGGTAAAGTCAAAAAGGCTGCACCAAAAGCTAAAGCAGAAGCGCCAAAAGCAGCAGCATCAAAAGTTGCAAAAAAAGCTGCCCCGGAGGCAGTTGCTGATTTTTCATCAAAAACAGTAGCGGAGCTAAAGAACCTTGCTAAAGCAGCAGGTATTGCAAGAATTTCATCTATGAAAAAAGCCGACTTGATTGCGGCACTTGAAGCAAAAAAATAAAAGATTAAGTCATGGCACACAAAAAAGGAGTAGGTAGTTCCAAGAACGGTAGAGAATCGGAATCGAAACGCTTAGGCGTAAAAATATTTGGTGGACAGCACGCAATTGCAGGGAACATTATTGTTCGTCAGCGCGGTACCGCACACCATCCAGGAGAGAATGTATATCTTGGTAAAGACCATACACTTCACGCAAAAGTAGATGGCGTTGTTCGTTTTACCAAAAAGAAAAACAACCGCTCGTATGTTTCTGTAGAAACACAGCAGTAATCAGAAACGTATTAAAAAAATAAAACCCCGGTGCATCGCGCACCGGGGTTTTTTTGTTATACGCCACTAAATAAATGATGTAGATGGCTAGTACCTGTAATATTCTGGTTTATAAGGCCCTTGAACAGGAACGCTGATATAATCCGCTTGATCTTTATCTAATTCTTCTAGCTCAACACCGAGTTTTTCTAGGTGCAAACGCGCTACTTTTTCATCCAAGTGCTTGGGCAGCATATACACCTTATTTTCGTAGTTATCGGCATTTTTCCAAAGCTCTATCTGCGCCAAAGTTTGGTTTGTAAAGGAGTTGCTCATCACAAAGCTAGGGTGGCCAGTAGCACAGCCTAGATTTACCAATCGGCCTTCGGCAAGTACAATGATATCTTTGCCTTCAACCGTATATTTATCTACTTGCGGCTTAATTTCTACTTTGCTATTGCCGTAGTTATTGTTTAGCCATGCCATATCAATCTCGTTATCAAAGTGACCAATATTGCATACAATGGCTTTGTCTTTCATGGCACGAAAATGACGTTCAGCAACAATGTCTTTGTTTCCTGTAGCCGTTACAACAATGTCTGCGTTATCAATGACTGTTTCTAGTTTCTTTACTTCATAACCATCCATAGATGCTTGAAGCGCACAAATCGGATCAATTTCAGTTACGGTAACGATGGCGCCTGCGCCTTGGAAAGAAGCAACGGTGCCTTTACCAACATCACCATATCCAGCGACAACAACGCGCTTTCCAGCAAGCATGATGTCTGTTGCACGGCGTACAGCATCAACCGCTGATTCTTTACAGCCGTATTTGTTGTCAAACTTCGATTTGGTTACCGAGTCGTTTACGTTAATGGCAGGTAACGGAAGTGTTCCGTTTTGCATACGCTCATATAAACGGTGCACACCCGTGGTTGTTTCTTCGGAGAGTCCTTTGATGCCTGCAGCAAGCTCAGGAAATTCATCAAGAATCATATTGGTTAGGTCGCCACCATCATCTAAAATCAAGTTTAGGGGTTTGCGATCTTCACCAAAGAATATAGTTTGTTCGATACACCAGTTGAATTCTTCTTCATTCATGCCTTTCCAAGCATAAACAGGAATTCCAGCAGCAGCAATTGCCGCTGCAGCATGGTCTTGAGTTGAGAAAATATTACATGAACTCCATGTAACATCTGCCCCAAGCGCTGTAAGTGTTTCGATTAGCACAGCAGTTTGAATGGTCATATGCAAGCATCCAGCGATGCGCGCACCTTTGAGCGGCTGCTCAGCACCATATTCTTTACGCAGTGCCATCAAACCAGGCATTTCTGCCTCTGCTAATTCAATTTCTTTTCTTCCCCAATCAGCCAACGTAATGTCTTTGACTTTATAAGGCACGTAGGTAGTCGTTTTCGTAGCCATATTTGTATATTTGATTTCCAGCAATTAGCCGACAAATTTACAACATATCATGCCCATTTACAAAAAAGAACAGCTCCCATACAATACGCAGTTTTTGGTATGGCAGATAGATGAACCTGAGGATTGGTTGCGCCAAGATATTTCACTTACCGATATGTGTATCAACAGGATAGGCACTATTAAATCGAGTGTACACCTGAAAGGCTTTTTGAGCGTTAGGCATTTGCTCAAGGCACTTGGATATACACCAGCCGCATTGCATTATGATGCATTTGGAAAACCGCATTTAGCTGACGGAAAGTTTATTTCCATTACGCATTCCCATGATTTTGCTGCAATAGCAGTGGGTAACAACCCCTTGGGTATAGATATCGAAAAAGAGCGACCTAAAGTACAGCGAATTGCCCCCAAATTCTTGCACACCTCAGAGCGCCAATCACAAGAGACAGATCGCTACAGAACTACGCAGTGGTGCATAAAAGAAGCCGCCTACAAAGCCTTTGGCAAAAAAGGATTGAGCTTTCTTCAACATATCAGAACTACTCAAATGGAATGTGAGCACCCTGTTGCAGCGATTCATATAAATGAACAAATAATTGAATTAAAAAATTGGATTTATCATTGGCCACAATTTTCTTGTGCTGTAGCGCTCAAAACAAGTTAATATGCAAGAACTTATAGACACTCTCTTTGTCCAGTATACATCATATGCTTCTGTAGATATCACACTCGAAATTACTGCTGTTATTTTTGGTTTTTTAAGTGTTTGGTTTGCCAAGCAAAACAACATCTGGGTGTTTCCCACCGGAATAATTTCAACGGGAATCTTTGTTTATCTTCTATCTAAGTGGGACTTACTGGGAGATATGATTATAAACGCATATTATTTTGCCATGAGTATATATGGCTGGCACATATGGACGCGAAAAACAAACGATGCCTTTACTCCCATATCGCGTACTACAGTCATAGAAAAAAAATCTTCTATAATTATTTTTATGGCAACACTCGCCTTTGTTTATACACTATATGAGTCGGCGGGAAAGTGGAACACCTGGACAGCCTATGTTGATACGCTTACCACAGCTGTATTTTTTGTAGGTATGTGGTTAATGGCACGTAAAAAAATTGAAAATTGGATTTTTTGGATTGTAGGAGATGTTATTTCGGTTCCCTTATACCTTTACAAAGGACTCGTTTTTACCTCCCTTCAATACATTATATTTACACTCATTGCCATTTACGGTTATTTAGCATGGAAGAAAACCTTAAACAACACGTAAGCAGCTGTATAAGAGTTGTGTTTTTTGGACCTGAATCTACGGGAAAGACTACTCTAGCCAAGGCTCTGGCAAAAGTATTTAAAACAAAATGGGTACCTGAATTTGCACGGGAATATCTCGAAGAAAAACGAGAACTTACAGGCAAAATATGTGCTCCAGAAGATATTTACCCCATTGCTAAAGGGCAGATGAGACTTGAAAATCAAGCACTTCAACAAGCCGATACATTTCTATTTTGTGACACAAATTTGCTTTCTACGGAAGTGTATGCAAAAGCTTATTTTGATGGCTGGTGTGACACACGCGTTTTAGAAGCAAACAAAGTAAATCACTACGACATATACTTTTTAACGGATATTGACGTTCCTTTTGAAAAGGACTTGTTGCGGGACCGCCCCCATCAACGCCACGAGATGTTAACTGCGTTTAAAACTGCGCTAAACGAAAATAATATTACCTACACCACTTTACAGGGCGCCCATGAGGTGCGCATTTTGAAAGTCATGGACTGTTTAAAACAATATGCATGAAAGATAGTTTTACGAAACAAGATTTAGCACTATTTGATGATATTGGCATTTCAACAGATGATGTGGCGGCACAACTTACACTTCTTGAAAAAGAAACCAATGCTGTTAAACTACTAAGACCAGCCACACAAGGGGACGGTATACAAGTGTTATCACAACAACAAATGGAAGACTTTGCCGCACTATTTGATTCGGAAAAGGAGTCTTTTTCGCTTGTGCGTTTTATTCCAGCATCGGGGATGGCCACTCGGATGTTTAAATTCTTGCATTACTTTACCAATCGCTATGATCCCAAAAAGAAACATTAAGGAGCTACCTCAATAGAAAAAAGACATACAAACTCGCCATCATTTTGGGTGGGCTCGAAAAACTTCCTTTTTACCAAAGTATCAAGACTCAAGTAACAGAACTTAAAAATGGTGCTTTTCAAAAAGATTACAGGTTTCTGTTCATCCTTAAAACAGTCGAACTACTAAGTGCGCTGCCCAAAGCGCTTATTCCTTTTCACAACTATACGGGTGATATCCGGAATGCTGCAGAAGAACAGTTATTTTTTTCAAAAGAATTTATGGTAGTTAACAAATCCATGAACATTCACTTTACCATTCCGCCAGCATCAAAAGAAAGCTTTCAGCAGTCGCTTTCATTAAGCGTTGATGAAATAAACACAACTAACACTATCCAAACCAATGTTTCTTTTTCTCATCAAAAAAGAAGTACAGATGCCATAGCGGCCAAGTTAGACAACAGTCCTTATCGCGACCAAGAGGGCAATCTTTTTTTCAGGGCGGCTGGTCACGGAGCACTTATCGACAACCTAAATGACCTGAAAGAGGCAATTGTTTTTTTAAGCAATATAGACAATGTTGCTGTTGCAGCTTACCACAAAAAAGCAGGCTTTTACAAAAAAATACTTGCGGGTGTACTGCTATCCAAGTTAAAGCAAATCTATACGTTCAGTCGGGCACTTGAAGAACAGGAAACACCAGATTTGGATAGCATTAAAACATTTGTTCAAGATCAACTCAATGTAGACGTTCCCAAAAACTTGCCTGGAGAGGCTTTACACGCATTCCTGCAACAAAAGCTCAACCGTCCATTACGTGTTTGTGGTATGGTTAAAAATGAAGGTGAGCCTGGTGGAGGTCCTTTTTGGGTTGAAAAGTCAGGTCAGACAAGTCTTCAAATTGTTGAAAGTGCACAAGTCAATATGTCAAATAACGCTCAAAAAGATATTTTTAAATCGGGCACCCACTTCAATCCAGTTGATATTGTTTGTGCAACCTATAACCACAAAGGGAAAAAATATAATTTGAAAAATTTTGTGGATAACGACAGCTACTATGTGGTTGAAAAGTCTTTATGTGGAGTAGCAATAAAGGCCATGGAACGTCCGGGTTTGTGGAATGGTGGAATGGCAGATTGGAACAGTATTTTTGTGGAAGTACCCGTCCGTACTTTTAATCCAGTAAAAACCGTAAACGATTTGTTGCGACCCATGCACCAATCGATTTAATTAAATTATATTTGTATCATCTCTAGGGGTGCCTAACGGCTGAGATTATACCCATTGAACCTGGGCAGGTAATGCTGCCAAGGAATTTGTTTCACTTTAAAAACCATCGTAAATAATACCCCTTTATTTGCTTCATGCAAATGAAATACATTATTATACTTATGCTTGGTTGTAGCCTGATGGCACAACAAGCAAATACCACACAAGACTCACTCACAGCAAGTACCGTAGCCCTATCATCTGTTACTGTTAGTGCCCTTAGGGCCAATGAAGATACACCTATGGCATTTACTGATGTCACTCAAGAAGAGCTAAACAAACAAAACTTGGGGAAAGACCTTCCTGTTTTGTTGCGCTTTTTACCCAATGTAGTGACAACTAGCGACGCAGGTGCTGGGGTTGGATATACTGGAATTAGGGTTCGGGGAAGCGATGCCACCAGAGTTAATGTTACCATTAACGGTATTGCTTATAACGATGCTGAATCGCACGGAACCTTTTGGGTAAATCTTTCTGATTTTGCCTCTTCCGTTTCTGATTTACAGTTGCAACGTGGCGTGGGCACCTCTACCAATGGAGCTGCTGCTTTTGGCGCCAGTCTCAACATTAACACAACTGAGTCATCAAAGGATGCATATACTATTTTGTCTTCTAGTGCTGGTAGCTTTAATACCTTTAAGAATACGGTCAAGTTTTCAACTGGGCTATACAAAAGCGGATTTGAGTTAAGCGGACGCCTGTCTGGCATAACTTCCGACGGCTATATTGATCGATCATCATCAAATCTAAAAGGATATTTTTTACAGGGAACCTACAGCAGTGTCAATACCAAAATAAAAGCATTGACCTTTGGTGGTCATGAGCGTACGTACCAAGCTTGGTATGGAGTCACTGCTGATGTGTTAGCGGTCAATAGAACCTATAATCCTGCTGGAGAACAGTATGACGAAGCAGGGATGTTGGAAGGTTATTACAACGATCAAGTAGACAATTACAATCAAGATCACACCCAATTGCATATTGAACAGCGCCTAAGCAACGCTAGCAGGTTGTCTCTAGGATTGAACTATACCCACGGCTATGGCTACTATCAAGAGTTTTACGATTTGTGGTATGACCAAAACGTAAGTTATGGAGGAGATACAGATTATGGCTATTTAAAATTACCACCGCTTTTAATCAACGGGCAAAGCATAACAGCTACTGAAAATGCAGTGCGTAAGTGGTTAGACAACGATTTTTATGCCGCCAATCTGTTGTATCATTATCAAGAAGGAAAACACAACATTTGCGCCGGTGCTTATTACAGCTCTTATGAGGGTCTACATTTTGGAGAATTGATGTGGGCGAAAAGGGCTGATGTGAATCCAGGCCATCGCTATTATGAAAATACAGGTAAGAAAAAGGATAGCAACATTTTTTACAAATGGGATGTATCTATCAATGAAAAATGGCATTTATATGCAGATACACAACTTCGTTGGGTAGACTACAAGGTTAGCGGTGAAGTAGCTGGACCTGAACGTTTTACCGTAAACGACGCACATACCTTTTTTAACCCTAAAGCAGGTGTGTCGTATAAACCCAATGTCAACAACCAATTTTACATCTCTTTTGCCAAGGCACACAAAGAACCCAACCGAACCGATTTCGAAAACGGCAATCCTGTTCCTGAAGAATTGAATGATTTTGAATTGGGTTGGCGTTGGAAAACAAGTAACGCAATGTTAAATGTAAATCTTTACTACATGGGCTATAAAAACCAATTGGTGCTCACAGGTGCCATTGATCAAGTGGGTGCGCCTATCCGTGCCAATTCGGGAGACAGCTTCCGCCGTGGTATTGAGTTAGAAGGCGCATGGGCATTTGCACCCCAGTGGAATTGGCAGGCAAACCTGTCTTGGAGTAAAAACAGAAATAGAGACAAATACTTTAAAAGAGACGGCACATTAGAAGCATTGGGTGATACCCACCTCGCTTTTTCACCATCGCTTACAGCAGCTCAACAATTAACCTACACGCAAGACAATTGGTCTGTTTCGTTTGTGAGCAAGTATGTGGGAGAGCAGTATATGGGGAATATAGACGCCGAACTTTCTAAGCTGGAGGGTTATATGATTAACGATATTCAAGTAAGGGCGTTGCTGCTGCAGAAGGAAAATGGGCCTAGTCTAAATCTAAACCTGCATTTGCACAATATTTTTGATACGTTGATAAGCTCAAATGGATATTTCTATACGTATGACGATGATTATTCTGTACCAAATATTGTGACTACTATTGAAGGGATTGGATACTATCCACAGGCAGGACGCCATTTCATGACCGGACTTACGCTTAAATTTTAAACACAAAAACTATTCTTAAACTTTAATTATAAATACGTACCAGTGTACCGCTCTGTTGTACTTTGTAAAATAGCAGGCTATAGGTGGCACCTTCCGAAAGGGGTTGGCCAGTTGCCAAGCTATACTGATAGTCTTCACAGGAGCAAGAGGCAGTTGGACTAACCAAATCATCAGTCTGTAAAGTAGAGCAACTTTTAAGCTCATGATTTGGGCAACTAGCTTCCCAAGCCAAAATGGTATTGCCATTCAAATTATAGATTAGTAAACCTCTAATGCCACCATTAGGCCAGTAGAGGCTACCACCAGCATAGTTTAGATTATCAAAAGCTGGCAATGCTAAGTTAATACTCTGGTCAAAGCTATTTTCAATCAAAAATGGATTGCGCTCAACAGCTGTCTTTGAGCAGCCCAGTACTACCAAAAAACCAATAAGTATTATGTATTTCATTCGAAGATTATTCAAAACTGAGGAAAATTGTATATTTGTACAAATCCCTTACGAATTAAGGGATTTTTTAACTATACCCCAAAAATGAGTACAGTTTCATATTACACTGCTGAAGGGCTAAAAAAATTGCGAGAGGAGTTAAATCACCTCAAAGACGTTGAGCGTCCTCGTGCTTCACAAGCAATTGGCGAGGCTCGGGACAAAGGTGACTTAAGTGAAAACGCCGAATACGATGCTGCCAAAGAAGCTCAGGGTATGTTGGAAATGAAAATTTCCAAGATGGAAGAAACCCTTGCAAACGCACGTGTTATTGACGAGTCGCAGTTGGATGTTTCTAAAGTATTGGTACTTTCTAAAGTGCGTATTAAGAACCAAGCCAATAACATGGAGATGAATTATACCCTTGTTGCTGAAAGTGAAGCCGATCTTAAGTCTGGCAAAATTTCTGTCAGCTCTCCAATTGGTAAAGGTCTATTGGGTAAGGAAGTGGGTGATGTCGCAGAAGTATCTGTGCCAAGTGGTAAAATCAGGTTTGAAATCTTATCCATTGACCGTTAATGCCGTCTTTGTTCAGTCGCATTATCGCTCGTGAGCTTCCTGCCTTTATTGTGGCTGAAGACGAACAGCACATAGCCTTTCTAGATATCAATCCCAATGCAGTAGGGCATACCCTTTGTGTACCAAAAAAGGAGGTTGATAAACTTTTTGATTTAAGCCCTTCCGAATACCAAGAGCTGATGATGTTTAGCCGTAGTGTGGCTGCTGCACTAAAACAAGTGGTTAGTTGTAAGCGTATAGGGTTAACAGTAATTGGTTTAGAAGTACCCCACGTTCATGTCCATCTGATTCCTTTAAATGATATGGCAGACGCAACATTTAAAAAGAAGGTTGCGCCGTCAAAAAAGGAGATGCAAACGTTAACTCAGCAAATTAGCAGTGCTTTTAAGCAATAGGTAGCTGTATTTCAAAGCAGGTGCCCGAGCCAGAACTGTTAACCAGTCTTAGTTTTCCACCGTGATATTGTGCTACAATGCGTTTTGCAAGAGCAAGACCAAGACCCCAACCCCGTTTTTTTGTTGTTACGCCAGCCTCAAAAATCGAGCGGTGTAGCTTTTTAGGAATTCCACTTCCGCTATCTTGAATGTATATAAGCGCAGTCTTATCCCATGACAATTCAATGCTTATTTTACCTTTTCCACGAATGGCATCTATGCTGTTTTTAATTAGGTTTTCCAAGACCCAACTCATCAGCTCGGCATTGATGCTCACTTCTTTTTCTTCACCGATCAAGTGCAGCTCTAGCGTAATACCTTTGGGTATACGTATCTGTATATACTCCGTTATGTCTTGAACAACAGCACTTATTTTTGTTTTATCCCTGTTTGGAAGCGATCCAATTTTGGAAAAGCGCGCACTGATGGTTTCCAAACGTGTTACGTCCCTTTTTATTTGGTTTAACATTTTTGGATCTACGTCTTCCTCTAAAATGGTCAGCCAACCCAGCAAAGATGAAATAGGCGTTCCCAATTGATGTGCAGTTTCTTTGGCCATCCCTGTCCATAGCTTGTTTTCAACTGCTTGCTGATTGGGTTTGTAGTAAGCGTAAACCAGCCCGCCTATAAACATGACAATCAATAAAAAAGCAAAAGGGTAGTACCTTAATTGATAGATTAGATTTGACCTGCCGTAATACATTTTTTGATACAAACTGTCTTTGTAGATGATGTCTATTGGGGCATGCACTGCACCAAATTCCTCTTTGAGCTGTTGGATATAGCCCAATGAATCTTGAGCCAGTTTTCGTTGGTTGATATTGTTGGAAAACAGCAAGTTGTTTTGGTTGTCAACAACAATCATAGGAATGCTGTTTTCAGCAGTTAATATCTTAAATATCAATGGGTCAATAGGGTTGTCAAGATCTTTATTGGAAGCCAGTTTTTGTTGTGCTGATCCCCAAAGCTCCATCTGTTGTTTCTCGTCATCCTCTATACGCTGAATTAATCTATTGGTATTCCAAAGTGTTATGCCCGCAAAGCCAAGCGCCATTAAAAACCCCACCAATCGAATTAGTCGCGGATAAGCTGTTAATGTATTAGTACTCATGCCTACGAATATAGTGTAATTTCAACGTTTAGATTATCTGCAAATTGAGTAGATTTGTATTAGACTCGCCTTGATTTTTAGTTTTTAACCACTTTTCAGGCAATAGAAAAAGTCAATAGGAGTTCATTAATAATATTAACTGAAGCATGGAAATTACAGGAAAAATTAAACAAATTGACGAAACAAAAGAATATGGTTCCAATGGATTTCAAAAACGAGAACTGGTGCTAACGACCGAAGAGCAATACCCACAGCATATTTTGATTGAATTTGTAAAAGATAAGTGCAACTTACTCAATGCATACAATGTGGGTCAGCGCGTTAAAGTGGGCATTAACATTCGAGGTCGCGAATGGCAAAGTCCACAAGGGGAAATCAAGTATTTTAATTCTATCCAAGGATGGCGTATTGATGCTATTGATGAGGCTCCAGCACCACCACCAGCCGCACCACCATTCGAAACCATGCCTGAAACAGATAAAGAAACGCCAGACGACCTGCCGTTCTAACAACATGTATCATCTTTCTGAAGCATTGCGTTTTCCTTCACCTCATTTAGCAACGGAAGAGGGGATTGTTGCTGTTGGTGGAGACCTACGGCCAGAACGGGTTTTGTTGGCCTATCAAAAAGGTATTTTTCCCTGGTTTGAAAAAGATGATTTTTTAATTTGGTGGAGCCCTGATCCAAGAATGGTACTCTTCCCCAACCAATTGAGAATTTCCAAAAGCATGCGCACTTTTATGCGTAAAAATACCTATGAAATTACTTTTGACAAGGCTTTTAATGAGGTGGTAAAGGCTTGTGCTCGCGTGAAACGTTTTGGGCAAACAGGTACGTGGATCACACCCGGACTCGTAGAAGTTTATGAAACATTACACGAGCAAGGTCATGCACATTCCGTCGAGGTTTGGGACGGCCCCGAACTTGTGGGTGGGCTCTACGGCATTGATGTTGGACAGGTATTTTGTGGTGAAAGCATGTTTTCCAAATCGAGCAATTCCAGTAAGTTGGCCTTGATATATCTCGTACGAGAACTCAAAAAAAACAAGTATAAGCTTATCGATTGTCAGGTACCCACCGCACATTTGGCCAGTATGGGGGCAACGCCTATTTCCCGAAAAGCGTTCCTAAATTACCTAGAGTAGTCACCTCTTTGTGTTTAAAACAATCCACCACATGATCGTTAACCATACCAACGGCTTGCATATGTGCATACATGGTGATCTTTCCAATATATTTAAATCCCCGCTTCTTCAGGTCATGACTCATTTGTGTTGCGAGCGAAGTGGTTTGCGGTAATTCTTTTGTTTGGGTGTATTGGTTTTGGATGGGAATCCCATTTGTATAGGCCCACATAAAATCACTAAATGAACCAACTTCCTTCTGAATTTTAATAAAGGATTGTGCATTTGAAATGGCTGCATTGATCTTCCCCCGATTGCGGATGATGCCCTTGTCGTGCATCAGCCCATCTGCGTCATAGGTTGTCATTTGGGCAATGCGATTCACGTCAAAGCCATAGAAGGCCTTGCGAAAGTTATCGCGTTTCTGTAAGATCGACCACCAAGATAAGCCCGCTTGGAATGTTTCCAGTAGCAGAGCTTCAAACAATTTAACATCATCGTAAATGGGAAAGCCCCATTCGGTGTCATGATAGGCAATGTAAGTAGGGTTTGCCAAACACCAGTCACAGCGATAAGGTTCCATGGTCAGGATTTTGCTTCTAAGCTATGCAAAAATGCATCAAGTGTAGAGGCAGCTGATAGCGGATAGCTGCCAACGGCAGTTCTTTTCAAGGATGTAAGATGCGCGCCGCAGCCAAGTTTTTGGCCAAAATCGTGGGCTAGTGAACGAATGTAAGTTCCCTTACTACAGCTTACAGAAAAATGGACATCTGGTATTTTGATGTCTATTAATTTAAAATTGGTAACCTGCACTTTTCTAGACGGAATTTCAATTGTTTTTCCAGCTCTGGCCAGGGAGTACAGACGCTTTCCGTCTTTTTTTATGGCAGCGTATATAGGGGGTTTTTGTTGAATATTCCCCAAAAAACCAGCACGCACTTCTTCTAGCATTTTAGCGGAAATACGGCCTGTGGGTTTTGGCTCGCTGACGCTGGTTTCCAAATCATAAGATGGTGTTGTAGCGCCCAAACGGAAGCTCCCTGTATAGGTTTTTGGCATTCCCATAAATTGCTCAATTTGTTTGGTCATGCGTCCTGTGCAAATTAGCATTAACCCTGTAGCCAAAGGGTCTAAGGTGCCGGCGTGCCCAACCTTGATTTTCTTAACATCAAATTCTTTTCGAATGGCCCATCGTATTTTGTTGACTACTTGAAATGAAGTCCACCTAAAGGGCTTGTCAATGAGCAAAAGCTGCCCTTCTAAAAAAGCTTCTTTTGTGTGTATTATGTCCATGCAACTACAGATGCGATTATACCAACTAAGAGACAGTAATAAGCAAAATTACGAAGCTTGCTGCGTTTAACAAGTGCAATCATCCACGTACAAGCCAAAACACCTGAGGCTAAGGCAGCTAAAAACCCCACACTCATGGGCAGTGGGTCAAAAGTAATAGCTGCAGCTGCGCCTTGATCCAAAATTGATTTGGCCATGCTGCCCAAAATAAGCGGGATGACCATTAAAAAGGAAAAGCGCGCTGCTTCAGGCCTGCTGACTCCAATGAGTAAGGCAATGGCAATTGTGGCGCCGCTTCTAGAAATGCCAGGGAGTATGGCAATCGCTTGCGCAATCCCAATAAGCAAAGCAACCTTATTAGTAATGGGCTGCTCTTTGCTCGATGCCTTATCGGTAAAAAACAGCAAAGCTGCCGTTAAACACAGCATGGCGCCCACCAACCCCAAGTTTGTATCAAAAAGCGCTGTTATTTGATCTTCAAAGAATAAGCCTATCAACACTGCGGGCATCATGGATACCACAATGCAACCAACAAATGCGCGGGTTTCGGGCTGATCTTTTTTAAACATACCACTAAGGATTGCTACAATATCGTTTCTAAAAACAATCACGGTGGCAATTGCAGTGGCGGCGTGCACTAGAATAGTAAAAAGGAGATTTTCGGCAGGCAGTTGATTGTTGCCGAGGATGGCCGTAAACAGCGCCAAATGACCACTTGATGATAAAGGTAAAAATTCGGTTAGCCCTTGAACAATCCCCAATAAAATGGCTTCCCAAAACCCCATTATTTCTTTTTAGTAGCTAAAATAGCCACCACCAAAACTGCAAATCCTCCCAAAACCAATGTAGGTGCTACACGGACACGCATGGGACTATATATTTCGGGATTAAATACGGTGGGGTCATCGCTTCCTCCGCCCATCATAAGTACAAAACCTATTACGATTAGTGCAATGCCCAAGCCCATAATGCGGTAAGCGCGTTTGCCAAATAAAAATTCTTTGTTATTGTTCATATTAATACACTATGTCATAGGTTAATTTGAGGTGTCTTTGGGTAGCAAAATAAGCGCTGATGGCACTTATCAGTACTGAGCAAAGCAGAATGCCTGACGACAACAATGAAATATTCTCGATGGATCCCCACCAATCTATTTGAGGCGCCAAGCGTACCAAAAAACGCAAAAGACCCGCAAAGCCAGCAAGCGCAAGCACTGCACTAATAGTACCCAAAAGCATGTAGCGCCAAATAAACGGACGTCGAATAAACCCTTTACGCGCACCAACCAACAGCATGGTTTGTATAACCAGTCGTTTGCTGTAAATCGATAATTTAATGGAGTGGTTAATAAGCAATAGTGCGATGGCCACAAAGACAGCAGTACAAACGAGTAACCAAAACCCAAAGCGCTCAATGTTCTGGTTGAGTAAAACAATAAGCGGTCTGTCGTAAAGCACTTCAGAAATAAAGGGCTTTTGTTCCATGACGTCGCTAAGACTGTCCAAAACTTCGGTAGTAACAAATTCGGCCTTGAGTCCAATATCTAGCGCATCTTGCAAGGGATTATAGCCTAAAAAATCCATAAAATCTTCACCAATGGTAGCGCTGTGCTCTGCGGCAGCAGTTTCCTTGGAAACAAAACGAACCGATTTGGTAAAGGGTGCCAATCGCATGGTGGTTGTCAGTTGCTCTCGTTCCATTTCTTTGGTTTCGTCATCCAAAAAAACAGTCATGGCAACTTTTTCTTTAAAGTAATTGGCAATGGACTGACTGTTGAGCAAGACAAAGCCCAAAATACTCAATACAAAAAGCACCAATGAAGTACTGCTTACAACAGATATTTGAGATGTTAAAAGACGGCGTTTGTATATACGAGTTGCGGACATAGTTGTTTTATGCCATAAAAATAGAAAATATGACGGAACAAATCTTACTCTAATCAACAAAGCTCGTGTTTAAAATACTATTTTTGTTCCTTAATTGCAAACATGGGGTATCCTTTTCAAGAGATAGAAAAAAAATGGCAGGCGATATGGGCAACAAAAGAAACCTATAAAGTTGCACAACCATCCGATAAGCCAAAGTACTATATACTTGATATGTTTCCTTATCCATCTGGTGCTGGTCTTCATGTTGGGCATCCCTTAGGTTATATCGCAAGTGACATAGTTGCGCGCTACAAACGTCATAGCGGTTTTAACGTTTTGCACCCGCAAGGCTATGATTCTTTTGGTCTACCCGCTGAGCAATATGCCATTCAAACGGGTCAACACCCGGCCATTACTACCGAAACCAATATCAAACGCTATCGCAAACAGCTCGATCGCATGGGCTTTTCTTTTGATTGGTCACGTGAGGTGCGCACCTCAGACCCTTCTTATTATCGCTGGACACAGTGGATTTTTTCATTGCTTTTTGATGCCTGGTACGACAAGAACCAAGACAAAGCACGTAACATATCATCACTAGTTGCGCATCTTGAAAAACATGGAACACAAGATTTAGATGCTGTATGTGATGAGGAAACGCCATCGCTAACCGCAGCTGCATGGCAACAAATGGACCCAACTGCACAAGAGCAATTTCTGCTCTATTATCGCCTAACCTATTTGGCAGAAACAGAAGTGAATTGGTGCCCTGCTTTGGGGACCGTACTTGCCAATGACGAGGTGATTCAAGGGGTTTCTGAACGAGGCGGCCACCCAGTGGAGCGCAAAAAAATGAAGCAGTGGAGCATGCGTATATCTGCCTATGCCGACCGACTGCTAAAGGGACTAAACGATATTGATTGGCCCGAGCCACTCAAAGAAATGCAACGGAACTGGATTGGCAAATCCGTGGGTGCAAGCATTCGTTTTCCAATAGAAAATAGCCATCGCCAAATTGAAGTATTTACCACTAGAGCCGATACTCTTTTTGGTGTTACTTTTTTGACGTTGGCTCCAGAACACGAATGGGTAGCTGAAATTACTAAAGCTGCACAATTTGAAGCGGTTACTGCCTATGTTACGCAGACAGCACAACGCAGCGAACGCGAGCGTATGACAGATGTTTCACGGATAAGTGGCGTGTTTACGGGTGCCTATGCCCTTCACCCTGTTACTAAAGAAAAAGTACCCATTTGGATAGGGGACTATGTCTTAGCAGGATATGGAACCGGTGCGGTTATGGCCGTGCCTTGTGGAGATCAACGCGACTTTGATTTTGCCAAGCACTTCGACCTACCGATTAAAAACATTTTTAAAGACGTTGATATTACTGAGGCGGCTTTTACAGAAAAGGAAAAGACCGTGATTGCGAACTCATATTTTCTCGATGGACTTTCATATGTTGATGCCAACCAAAAAATCATTGAACATTTAGGCGAAATAGGCATGGGCGAAGGTGCTACTACCTATCGCTTGCGAGATGCGGTTTTTAGCCGTCAGCGTTATTGGGGCGAACCCATTCCTGTGTATTTTGTCGAGGGGCTTCCTAGGCTTATCCCAGATGATTATCTGCCTTTGGAATTACCTGAGGTTTCAAAATATTTACCCACCTCAGATGGTGCACCGCCACTTGGCAATGCAACACATTGGGCCTGGGACACCAAACAAAACAAGGTTGTCTCTAACGACTTAATAGACAACAAACATGTATTTCCATTTGAAAAAAACACCATGCCAGGTTGGGCGGGTAGCTCGTGGTATTTTAATCGCTACATGGATGCGCAAAATACCGAGGCTTTTGCCAGTAAAGAGGCATTGAACTATTGGAAAGAAGTTGATTTGTATTTGGGAGGTAGTGAACACGCCACCGGCCACTTGCTTTATTCTAGATTCTGGCAATATTTTATGTATGACTTGGGTCTTGTAACAGTAAAAAACTACGCCAAAAAACTCATCAATCAGGGTATGATATTGGGTGAAAGCGCTTTTGTTTACCGACTTGCTGACACCCAAACCTATCTTTCCAAAGGACTTTGCAGCGGAAAAGAAGTCATTCCCGTTCATGTTGATGTTTCTTTGGTATCTCCGCATAATGAACTTGATATCGCGGCTGTTAAAAAATGGCAAACCCATTTTGCCGATGCTAGCTTTGAATTAGAAGATGGCAAATACATTGTTGGTCGTGAAGTAGAAAAAATGTCGAAATCGAAGTATAATGTTGTCAACCCAGATGCCATTTGCGATCAATACGGGGCAGATACCTTACGTATGTATGAGATGTTTTTAGGCCCTATTGAACAGGCCAAACCTTGGAATACAGCTGGTATATCGGGGGTTTATAGTTTTTTAAACAAGTTTTGGAGGCTCTTCCACGACGGTGAAAAGTTCCAAATAAACGATGCACAAGCATCAAAAGAGGCATTAAAAGTGCTGCATAAAACCATAGAAAAGGTAACTCAAGACATTGAGCAGTTTTCGCTGAATACTTCGGTAAGCGCTTTTATGATTGCCACTAACGAACTCACAGCACATAAGTGTAACAATAGAGAAGTTTTGGAACCCTTAACCGTATTATTGGCTCCTTTTGCACCGCATATTTGTGAAGAACTATGGGAATTATTGGGTCATGAAACTTCTATTACCATTGCACCGTATCCTAAAG
Source organism: Bacteroidota bacterium (assembly GCA_038143535.1). Lineage (GTDB taxonomy): Bacteria > Bacteroidota > Bacteroidia > Flavobacteriales > Flavobacteriaceae > UBA7446. The sequence continues at coordinate 1,376,816 of JAYQMD010000001.1, read as the reverse complement.
CTGATCCGCAATATTTGCAAGAGGATTCCAAGGAGTATCCAATAAGTTTTAATGGTAAGATGCGCTTTACGCTGGTCTTGCCCACTTCGTTGAACAAGAGGGAAATTGAAGCAGCCGTACTAAGTGAAGAACGAACCCAATCGTATTTGGATGGAAAAACACCAAAAAAAGTGATTGTTGTTCATAATAAGATTGTCAATATTGTTATTTAAAATGATCAACCCAGAATACATTGGTTTTTTTGCTGCCACGCTAACTACTTCAGCCTTTTTACCACAGGCATTTAAAATTTGGAAATCCAAAAAAGCTGACGGTTTGTCAATTACCATGTATTTGGTAATGGGCACTGGCACCCTGAGTTGGCTTATCTATGGTTTAATTATTGAAAGTCCTTCTATAATTGTTGCTAACAGCATATCTGTTTCCATTATTGGATTTATCATTACCTTTATAATTCGTACAAAAAAGTAGATTGGTATTGTTTTTGTCACTTTACTATTAAAAAATTATGATGCTAGAATATTATTTAATCATTGCCTTGTTTGCTGGCGCAAGCATGTGGGTTCAATACAAATTGAAGTTAACATTTAAGAAGTACAGTAAAGTACAGTTAAGTAATCAAATGTCGGGTAGAGAAATAGCCGAAAAAATGCTTTCCGACCATGGTATTCGCGACGTCAAAGTAACGGCTGTCCGAGGCAAACTCACCGATCATTACAATCCAAAGTTAAAAACGGTAAATCTCAGTGAGAGTGTTTTTCATCAAAGAAATGCTGCTGCTGCTGCTGTAGCTGCTCACGAATGTGGTCATGCCGTACAGCACGCCCAAAGCTATGAGTGGTTGAAGTTTCGCTCGCTTTTGGTTCCTGTGGTAAGCGTGGCTTCGCGTATATCCATGTATATTATTTTTGGCGGGTTTGTATTAGGTCTTGGTTCGGCTATGGGCTATAACCTAGCTGTTGCAGGTGTGGTACTCTTTGGGGTAGGCACTTTATTTAGTTTCATCACATTACCCGTTGAGTATGACGCAAGTAATCGTGCACTGGCGTGGTTGCAACGCAAAAACATGGTTAACCAACGAGAATTTACCATGTCAAAAGATGCTTTAAAATGGGCAGCACGGACTTACGTTGTCGCTGCAATAGGTTCACTAGCTACGCTCGTTTATTTTGCTCTAAGCGTGGCAACAGGATCTAGGCGCTAAATACTGATTTGTCGATCGATTTGTTGATGTAAAGAGATAAAGGTTTCGGTTCTTGAAACTCCCTCAATAGATTGTATTTTGTGATTGAGTAATTGCATTAAGTGTTCGTTGTTTTTACACAAGATTTTAATCAAGATACTCCAGTTGCCCGTAGTATAGTGGCATTCCACAACTTCTGTAATTTTCCTTAATTGTGCTACAGCCTCTGGGTTTCGCATGGCTTTGTCGAGGTATACCCCAATGTAAGCGGTTGTGGAATAGCCTAAGGATGCAGGGTTTAGTTTTAAATAGCTACCCGTTATCAGCTTGGCATCTTCCAGTTTTTTTAGCCGTTGATGTACTGCTGAACCAGAAAGGTCGAGTTGTCGCGCTATTTCTTGCACGGGAATTCTTGCGTTTTGCATCAACACACGCAATATGGCTTTGTCTATACCATCTAACGAAACTTGTTTGTCTTCTTTTTTCAATACCTTTATATTGAGACTATAAAATTAGTAAACTAATTTAGAAGAAAATAAGGGTGAAGAATAAACAGTTACAAGTATGGGGTGTGTTTTTTTGTGGAACCGCCGTTATCATGGGTGCTTTTGGTGCACATTTATTGTCTGATATGTTGTCTGCAGACGCTCTTCAATCTTTTGAAGTGGGAGTGCGTTATCAGTTTTTTCATGGGATGGCACTGCTGTTCTTGAGCCTAACAGCTAATCCAAAAAAGTTTATCAATAGAACCGGGCTAATGTTTATAATTGGAACTCTATTATTTTCGATTTCTATTTATTTATTATCCCTATCAACCATGTATGGCGATACAGGACTTCCAGCTATTCTGGGTCCAGTAACCCCTATTGGTGGGTTAATTCTTATTCTTGGTTGGTTGAATTTGCTTGTTGGGTATCTGCGCGCCTAAATTAGCGTTTATTGGCATTTGCTATATAATTGTCCAAGGCCTTGGTCATGGACGGATTTTCGGATGTGGGCGCTAAGATGTCTATACGTAAATTCTTATCTAAAGCCGCTTTTTTTGTTGAGCTTCCAAATACCGCTATTCGGGTATCTTTTTGATCAAAATCAGCAAAATTATGAAACAATGACTCTATACCAGAAGGGCTGAAAAAAACCAAAATATCGTAATAAACGTCCCGTAAATCAGATAAGTCACTGATGACGGTTTTATAAAAAACGCCTTTTGTCCAGTTGATGCCGGTGGCATCAAGCTTTTCAGGAATACTGGTCTTTAGCCGATCGGAGCAAGGAAGGAGAAAAGATTCGTCTTTGTATTTAACAACTTCTTTTAACAACTCGTCAAGCGTCCGCTTGCCCACATAAATTTTACGCTTCCGGTACACTACATATTTCTGTAAGTAAAATGCAACGGCTTCAGATTGACAAAAATAGCGCATGGTACTAGGTACCGTGTAGCGTAATTCTTCTGCCAAACGGAAAAAATGATCAACAGCATTACGGCTTGTAAAAATAATAGCACTGAACTTAGTGATGTCAATTTTTTGCAAACGAACTTCTCTAGAAGACACGCCTTCAACGTGAATGAATGGTCTAAAGTCTATGGTAACCTTGCGCTTATTAATAAGCTGATTATATGGAGAATTTTCAATTGATGGCGCAGGTTGCGAAACCAAGATAGTTTTTACTCTCGCGGGTTTTATTAAAACTTCAGTATTTGTAATGCTAGCCATAAAGGGGCAATTTCAGAGGCGCAAATATATAAAATAATATAGACCCGCATAGCATTGAGTTGCCTAAAATATAGTTTGAGCATATTGACGTGTATGGCCAGCATTGCAACCGCATAGCATGAGACAAAAATAAGGGATGCTATTTCGCCAAAGCCAACGAAAGCGAAGCCAAATATTAAGCAGCCACAAAGAAAAGTCATTTTTTCTTTGTTTAACGTGCGTATGTGAAAAATTCTGAAAAGTGCCTCTTGCTTATGAAAAAAAGACATAAAAACCCCTTCAAGAAATGCTCTTAATACCCAAAAAATCATGAAGCTACCAGCGTAGTACAACACTTCGCCATCAAAACTTGAAATATAAAAGCTTTTGTTTTGAAATATGTTTAGAACAAGACCAAATACCAAACTTCTAAAGACAAAAGTTAATATTGAAAAAGCGCGATGCAACTTGAAGGGCTTATTGAGTTCTTCAGTATATCCAACCGCCACCCAAAAATGCTTCAACGACCTCAGACGCCAGGGATTAATGATTTTTGTTAAAGCAAGTAGCGCCAAGATCAAAATCAAATAAAGCCCAAAATAATGGTCGCCAAGTGCGCGGAGTTCATACATATTACAAAAGTATCTAAATTTTTAAGGGTTGTCCACTTATTTAAATGCGTATTTTAGCTGTGTATGAACGCAACGGTCGTAGTCATCCCTACCTATAATGAAGCCGCGAATATCCAAGGCATCTTACATGCCGTTATGGATTTGTCTGCACCCTTTGACGTATTGGTTGTTGACGACAATTCACCAGATGGTACAGCCGATTTGGTTCGTGAATTATTAGCAAAATTTCCACAGCTTCATTTGGAAGTAAGGCAAAATAAGGATGGACTTGGGCCAGCCTACATCCACGGATTTAAGTGGGCGATGAATAAAGGTTATAAGTATCTTTTCGAGATGGATGCAGATTTTTCACACCCGCCCAAAGCACTTGTGCCTATGCTGGCCTTGCTTAAAGAGAATAAGGCTGATGTCGTTGTGGGATCGAGATACAAAAAGGGAATCCGTGTTAGCAAATGGCCCTTGGGAAGAATTGTACTCTCCCTTGGCGCATCGCTATATGTAAGAATTATTACGGGCTTGCCTGTCGACGACCCTACTGCTGGATTTGTTGGCTATAAAACCAAAGCGCTTTCGGCACTGAACTTGGATGATATCCGATTTAAAGGATATGCCTTTCAAATTGCACTTAAGTTTTGGTTGTGGAAAAAGAATTTTCGAATTATTGAATTCCCCATTACTTTTACCGACAGAACCGCAGGGGATTCTAAAATGAATACTTCAATTATTAATGAAGCTATTTTCGGTATCATTGGTATGAAATGGCGCAGTGTTTTTAAAAAACCAGCATGAGTAAAATATTAATTAAGGGTGCAAATGTGGTCAACGAAGGACAAACAGCCTTACTTGACGTACTTATTGAGGGAGAACGCATTGCTGCTATCGCGGCCAATATGTCCCCAACACCAGATATGGAAGTAATTGACGCATCGGGAAAATTTTTGTTGCCAGGTTGCATAGACGATCAAGTTCATTTTCGCGAGCCTGGGCTTACGCACAAGGCAACCATTGGCACCGAATCAAAAGCTTGTTTGGCTGGAGGGATCACCTCTTTTTTAGAGATGCCCAATACCAACCCACAAACCACCACCGCACAGGCGTATAATGATAAGCTGGACGTGGCTGCCCGAACCTCTTGGGTTAATTATGGCTTTTTGTTTGGCGGCACTAATGATAATCTGGAGGAAATAAAGGCAATTGATCCAAAAACGACACCTGGCTTAAAGTTATTTTTAGGCTCTTCGACGGGGAATATGTTGGTAGATGACCCAAACACACTAAAAGAAATATTTTCTGCATTTCGACTTCCCATTGCTGTTCACTGTGAAGATGAACAAACCATTAGGATCAATCTTGCTGCGTATGTCAAAAAATTTGGAGATGATATTCCCATTGCTCATCATCCAGATATTCGTTCTGCGGAGGCGTGTTATTTGTCTTCTTCAAAGGCCATAGCATTGGCAAAAGAAACAGGCGCACGTTTGCACGTCTTCCATTTGTCTACGGCAAGAGAAACGACATTATTCCAAAACGATGTGCCCCTGGCCGAAAAACAAATTACAGCTGAAGTTTGCATTCATCATTTGTGGTTTTCTGATGAAGACTACGCAAAAAAGGGCACCCATATTAAATGGAACCCTGCGGTTAAATCTGCTGCTGATAGAGCGGGTCTTTGGGAAGCACTCAATGATGACCGAATTGATATTATTGCTACCGACCATGCCCCGCACACCTTAGGAGAAAAAAATCAGGCTTACACCAAAGCGCCATCGGGCGGACCTATGGTGCAGCATGCATTGGCCGTCATGCTCGAATGTGTAAATCAAGGAAAGATTAGCATAGAGAAAGTAGTAGAAAAAATGTGTCATAACCCCGCCATTTTGTTTGCTATTAAAGAACGCGGCTACATTAGGGCTGGTTATTTTGCAGATTTGGTTCTTGTAGATAAAAACCAAGCGCATACCATTACACGCGAAGGTCTTTTGTACAAATGTGGTTGGTCGCCTTTGGAGGGAACAACATTACGCGGAGCAGTAACCCATACTTTTCTAAACGGTAGGCTTATGTATGAAAACGGAAAAATAAAAGAAGCCCATCAAGCCAAACCCTTAAGCTTTACGAGATGAAGCATTTTTTTGTGCTTGGTGCACTTTTGATGTTAGCTGCTTGTTCACAAGACAGGATTGCCAAACCCGAACCCTTGATGAGTGAAGAACAACTCATTGATTTTCATGTTGATTTGGCCATAATTAATGCAGCTAAGACTTATGCTGAAGTTTATTATGTATCCTTAGACTCACTCTATGCGTTTCACCGCATAGACAGCCTTACTTTTGTGAAAAACAATACGTATTACGCCTCGAAATCAAAGCAGTATACGCGTATTTTTGAGGCGGTTGAATCACGGTTAAAAGCAATGGAAGAGCTCGATACATTAGAACTGCCTCAACGATTAATTGACAATAAATTGTAAGCCTATCTTTCGGGTTCGTTAACATAGGTTTATATTTGCTAAAAATAAGTACATGGCATCATTTGTAGAAGAACTTACTTGGCGCGGAATGCTGCACGACATCATGCCAGAAACGGATAATACCCTTGCTAAGGGAATGACATCTGGATATATTGGGTTTGACCCAACTGCAGACTCGCTTCACATTGGTAGCTTGGTTCAAATCATGATTTTGATGCATTTTCAACGCTACGGCCATAAACCCTACGCACTAGTGGGGGGCGCAACTGGTATGATTGGTGATCCATCTGGAAAATCGGCCGAGCGAAACTTACTAGACAACAAAACAATTGAGCATAACTGCAAAGGCATTGAAAAACAATTGTCTAAATTTTTAGATTTTGACAGCACAAAACCTAACGGGGCTGTGATGGTCAATAACTTAGATTGGATGGCCTCATTTAAACTTATTGATTTTGCCCGTGATATTGGCAAACACCTTACAGTAAACTATATGATGGCCAAGGACTCTGTCAAAAAGCGTCTTGGCGCAGAAGCCAAGGAAGGCATGTCTTTTACTGAGTTCACGTACCAACTTATTCAAGGATATGATTTTTTTCATTTGTATGAGCATCACAACTGTTTACTTCAAATGGGCGGTAGCGATCAATGGGGAAATATTACGACAGGAACCGAACTTATTCGCCGTAAGCTTTCTGGCAAGGCCTATGCCCTAACCTGTCCGCTAATTACAAAATCTGACGGTACTAAATTTGGAAAAACAGAAGGAGGCAATGTTTGGCTAGATCCAGAAAAAACATCGCCTTACAAGTTTTATCAATATTGGCTGAATGCTTCCGACGAAGATGCTGAAAAGTATATCAAGATTTTTACTTTTCTAACCAAAGATGAAATAGACACACTAACAGCTGCGCATCGTGAAATGCCACACCAAAGACAGCTTCAGCGAAAGTTGGCTCAAGAGGTCACTACCATGGTTCACTCCGCTGGGGATGTAGTACGTGTGGAGCAAGCCGCTCAAATTTTATTTGCCAAGGCAACTACAGCTGCCCTGAAAGCATTAGACGCCCAAACGCTGTTGGATATTTTTGAAGGGGTTCCTCAAGCAGATGTATCAGCTGAAAAATTAGCAGCCGATGGACTTTCTATTACAGATGCATTAGGCACTGAAACAGGCTTTCTAAAATCCAATGGAGAAGCACGTAGGGCACTAAAAGAAAACTCGATTTCTGTAAATAAAGAAAAGGTAACAGCGGCAAAACACATCACTTCCGCTGACCTTATTTGTGGTAATTATGTATTGCTACAACGCGGGAAAAAAAATTACTTTTTACTCGTTGTCAAGCCGTCATAAGCGAGCAACCTCTAACATCTGAGGCATCAAATCTACCCAACACTTCAAAAGTGCCATCATCATGGCATTTACCAAGGTCTTGCGTGGCTAAAAACGCACAAGAATCTTTGTTAGACAAGTCAATAATATTAATTCCTCCCGAGCCTGTTTTAGACACCTTATTTGGTTCGTGAACATCTCGTATCAGTACTTGCATACTTGACGAAGGACGAAACAAACCCTTCCCTTTGGAATATGCTTGCGACAGCATTTCGGTCATGCCGTATTCACTGTGAATGTTAGGAACCCCAAAACCTTTTTGAAGCAATTCGTGTAAGTCTTCACGCACGAGCTCTTTCCTTCTTCCTTTCATGCCGCCCGTTTCCATTATGGTGGTATGCTGAAGCTGTATTGGGTACTGTTCGCAAAAATCCAGCAGTGCAAAACTCACGCCAATCAGAAGCGTTGGTTTTTGTTGTGCATCTAGGGATTTTAAGGCCTCATAAAGCACTTCAAATTGGTTGAGGTAGAATCCACTGAACTCCTTTTTTGCCCTTCCGATTAAGTCACGGCACATATACAACAAAGAAGCATTAGGTCTTTCAATATATCCTGGGAGTAGTGCTAGAATGTGGTACGCTTCTGGCTGGCCATAAAATTGTGCAAAGCATTTTCGAAAACTGTCTTCGTATTGCGCTAACGACGCCACGTGATGTTTACTTGTAACCCCCCTGTGCCCGAACTTTCAAATACAAATGCGTCATCATTTTTACAACTTAAACGGTGGGTTTTAAAAAAAGTGATAGGTAAAAAGGGAATCTGAAGCGTAGTTTTTACATCAGACGGACTCACATTGGTTAGGTCACAAAAAGAGCGATATACAGGATTGTGCTCAAACTGATGAGCAAATAACGTCAAGGCTTCTTTTTCAAACAAATTCATAATAGTCAAATGTATTGATGATTTTTTAAATTCTTAATCCCCTAGCGTACCATAATTTTTTATATTTGAACTGAACAGCTTAACATGAAAAAAAAAGATACACGCATTCTATTAGTTGATGACGAGCCAGACATCTTAGAGATATTAGAATATAATATTTCGAGTCAGGGATATCAGGTTAAAAGAGCAAGAAATGGGGTAGAGGCCTTAGCGAAAGCTAGCGAATGGAAGCCTCATTTAGTATTACTTGACGTGATGATGCCTGAATTGGATGGTATTGAAACTTGTGAACAACTACGTAAAAATCCCAACCTTTCTGAATTGGTCATTGTGTTTTTAACGGCGCGAAGTGAAGACTATTCTCAGGTGGCAGGTCTTGAGGCAGGCGCAGATGACTATATAACAAAACCGATCAAGCCAAAAGTGCTTTTGAGCAAAATCAAAGCAATCCTACGTCGATTCAAAGACGACAATTCAAAGCATTATTTCGAAGTGGGCGACCTAGTCGTAAACAGAGAAGAATATATGGTAACTTATAAAGGCAAAGAACTCAGTTTGCCTCGCAAGGAATTTGAGCTGTTGTCTTTACTAGCATCCAAACCTCAGAAAGTATTTGAGCGCGGGGAAATTTTAGATAGGATATGGGGCAATGAGGTTGTTGTCGGAGGTAGAACCATTGACGTGCACATTCGTAAACTACGTGAAAAAATAGGAGATAAACACTTCAAAACGATTAAAGGAGTAGGTTACAAATACGTGGATTAGCATGGCCAAAAGACCGTTAAAATCCTATCGATTTTCACTGATTTCGTCGTTATTGATAACGGTTCTTTTCTTGTTACTGACCGTAGTGTTTACTGTTTTTTTTACCGATATTTTTATTTTTAGTGCCACAAAACTAATTGCGCTTATTAGTTGCGGCTTTGTCATTTTTATAGCCGTATTTTTAGTACTTAATTTTAGAATTGAAAAATTCATGTACAAGGAAATAAAACAGTTGTACCAAGATTTAGAGCCTGAGTTCAGGGGTGAGCTAAACGATATCCTTATTACCGATAACATGGACTCGCTACTTGAAAATGTTAAAGAATTGGCGCTTAAGCGAAGCGTCGAATTGGACAGCCTAAAAGACCAAGCATCTTTCCGCCGTGAGTTCTTGGGAAATGTTGCTCATGAACTTAAAACGCCATTATTTACTGTTCAGGGTTATATACTCACGCTTTTGGATGGCGCACTTAAAGACGCCTCAGTTAATAAAAAGTATTTGGAACGTGCCAATAAGGGGGTAGAGCGACTAACATATATTGTAAAAGATTTGGATTTGCTGACCAAGTTAGAAAAGGAGGACACCCAACTTGAAATGGAAGAATTTGACATCCTCGAATTAATTCAAAGCGTATTTGAATTGCTTGAAATGGAAGCTTCAAAATCCAATATTCAACTTGAGTTTGACCAGAAATACGACAAAGCCATAACGGTATATGCCGATAGAGAGCGGGTGCAACAAGTTTTGACCAACCTTATCATGAATTCCATTAAGTACGGAAAAACGAAAGGCACCACAGAAGTAAGTGTTCAGCCTATTTTTGAGAAAAAAATCATTGTTCGCGTGCGTGATAACGGAGAGGGCATTGAAGAAGAGCATTTGCCACGCTTATTCGAGCGTTTCTATCGTGTCGATAAAAGTGGTAATCGCCGCAGGGGTGGATCTGGTTTGGGCTTGGCGATAGTTAAGCACATCATCGAAGCACATAAAGAACAAATTTTTATTGAAAGCCAAGCAGAAATTGGTTCTGAATTTTCATTTACTTTAGAGAAAGCACACCAGATTGAAGTTGCTTAAAAAAATATTTTGGGAAGTAAGAATAAGTTAAAACGATTTAAAGAAAACGAATCATTTGAAAATGTGATTCAGCCCAGTAGAGCGGATTTACTTTCTAAACCTTTTACGCACAAGGGTGCTTGGTCGGCCTTTTTTAAAAATGATAATCCCATAGTTGTTGAATTGGGTTGTGGTAAGGGTGAGTATACCGTGGGTCTAGCGCGAAAATATCCCAAAATAAATTATATAGGCATTGATATCAAAGGTGCGCGCTTTTGGCGTGGCGCCAAAACAGCCCTTCAAGAAGGGCTGCAAAATGTAGCATTTGTGCGCACACAAATTGAACTCATTGAAGCGGTTTTTGCTAAAGGAGAAGTTGCCGAGATTTGGATTACTTTTCCAGATCCCCAGTACAAATTTAGGCGCAAACATCACCGATTGACAAATCCAACATTTTTGCGTAGCTACCAACAAATACTCCGATCCGATGGGGTTGTACACCTCAAAACAGATGCAGCTTTTTTGCACGGCTATACACTTGGTGTTTTAGACGGATGGGACATAAAACCAAAGATGGCACATCACGACATCTACGGATATGTGCATGCCCCAGCTGACGTTACTGGTATTCAAACTTTTTATGAGCAACAATACCTTGCAAAAGGCATTCCCATCACTTATCTTAAATTCTCCTTTCCTACTGATGCAACAGCAAAATGACTTTTTTGAACGCGTATACGAAGTAGTACGACAAATTCCTTTTGGTAAGGTTACTACTTATGGGAGTATCGCAAAATATTTAGGTGCTGCTAAAAGTGCACGAACGGTCGGTTATGCCATGAATGCCGCACATGCCAAACCTGATGTTCCAGCGCATCGAGTGGTGAATCGTATTGGATTACTCTCTGGGAAACATCATTTTGGAGGAATCAATACCATGCAGCAATTGTTAGAAGCTGAGGGGCATGTGATTGTTGACGATCAAATTCAGCAGTTCGATGCTGTTTTTTGGAAACCAAATGCATAGCTGCAGTCTTAACGCGATATGTTATATTTGTAAACTTATTTAGACTGAATGAAAATAACACGCCCTGCAATTGAACAAGCATTAACCAGTATAAGTTTACCTGGTGCAGGTATAAACATTATGGAAGCCAATGCGGTTAAGAACATCCATGTTTTTGGTGATGAGGTGGTGGTTGATGTAGAGATGGATAACCCAGCATTACAGGCCAAAAAGAAAACCGAGGTATCTATCATGAAGACCATCCATGACCAGGTAAATGAAAAGGCCAAAGTAAAGGTGAACATTTCGGTCAAGGCGGTTGATAAAAAGCACGCTAATTTGATTAAAGGCAAGCCTATTGAAGGCATTCAGCACATTATTGCGGTTGCTTCAGGAAAAGGCGGTGTAGGCAAATCTACGGTTACGGCAAATTTTGCGGTTTCTCTTTCCAAAATGGGCTTTAAGGTGGGTGTGCTAGATGCAGATATTTATGGCCCTTCTATACCCATCATGTTTGACGTCGCCAATGAACGCCCTTTAGCAAAAAATATTGATGGCGTTTCCAAAATGGTTCCTGTAACAAATTTTGGTGTTAAGCTGTTGTCTATTGGATTTTTCACCAAACCAGCTCAAGCAGTCATCTGGCGCGGTCCTATGGCAGCCAAGGCGCTGAACCAAATGATTTTTGATGCCGCTTGGGGCGAATTAGATTTTTTATTAATTGACCTACCCCCTGGGACAGGGGATATTCATTTGAGTATCATGCAATCGTTGCCCATAACAGGGGCAGTGGTTATAAGCACACCACAGGCCGTGGCACTAGCCGATGCGAAGAAAGGCGTTGCCATGTTCCAGCAAAAAAACATTCAAGTGCCGGTATTGGGCATCGTTGAGAATATGGCGTATTTCACCCCTGAGGAATTGCCTGATAATAAATATTTTATTTTTGGAAAAGAAGGCGCTAAGTATTTGGCAGCGGATTTAAGCATTCCATTTTTAGGAGCATTACCATTGGTACAAAGTATTAGAGAAGCCGGCGATATAGGACGTCCTGCTGCCATGCAAGAAAAAACAGTTGTTGCAGATGCCTTTATGGAGGTCACGCGTGCTGTAGTGTCAGAAGTGGTACTACGAAACTATCAACTTCCGCCTACCGAGGCGATTAAAATAACCACAATGGCAGGTTGTGCTGCTGTAACAAAAAAATAAACCATGTCAGATTTAAACCAACGTATCGAACAAGCTCTTGAGGAAATCCGCCCCTTCTTAAAATCCGATGGGGGAGATATTGAACTTGTAGGCATTGAAAATAATACGGTTAAAGTCCAACTTTTGGGCGCCTGTGTGGGTTGTTCTGTAAATCAGATGACCCTAAAGCAAGGCGTTGAGCTCACAGTAAAAAAATACGCTCCAGAAATCAAAGAGGTGGTCAGTGTAGACTAAGCATAAAAAAGCCCCCAAATTGGAGGCTTCTTATTTTTTGATGCAGCTCTTTTTTATATCAGCTTGTTTTTCTGGAAACAAAAGCCACTAAAACACCCCCTATTGTATACATAGCAATCCAGTAAATGCCATCTAGTGCATAGAAAGTAGCTTCATAAGCATCGGAAGTTGAATAACGTATAAAGCCAATAGAAATAATTTCTAAAAGGGCTATCCACAATCCGAAAATAAAACCATTTTTATTACTGAAGACCCCACCCGACCATTTCTGGAAAATATGTACAAAAGCAAAAGACAGTAACAGTACACCAACAGCTAATATGCCAGACATAATGTCCGTCCGCATGATGTCGATTAACACATATTTTTCGAAGCAACTAGTAGTTGAGGCATAAAAAACAGCAGGTACAAAATAGAAAAACAAAAAGGTTACTACGGTTGACCAGATAATAGATTTAGAAAACATAAAGTTAAGTTTAGTTAAGTATGCTTCAAAAATATAAAATTTAAATTAAGCCGTGTTTTGACCCTTACAACACTAATTAAGCATGTATATTTGTAGCGTATGGAACAGCGCTTTATAGCTAGTAACGCCCAACCTCAACAAGATGCTTATCAAACCAAATGGCAAGCACCAAGCAATATAGCCCTTGTAAAATATTGGGGGAAAACGCCTCCGCAATTACCCAAAAACGCATCTTTAAGTTTTACCCTTTCCGATGCACAGACGCAAACAGAAGTACGCTTTACGCCGTTGGGCGCCGCCACCAAAAAAGTCTCTTTTAGCATCCTTTTTGAAGGGGAAGAAAAGCCGAGCTTTAGACCAAAGCTCCAAACCTTTTTTGATCACATTGTTGCCTATCAGCCTTTTTTGTTGCACTATGATGTTGCCATTAGCTCTCATAATACTTTTCCACACAGTAGTGGCATTGCCTCTTCTGCCTCGTCTATGGCTGCACTGTCCGCTTGCTTGGTAGATTTAGAATCTCAATTGTCGCCCATGGATGAAAAACGTAAGCTCGAAAAAATATCTTTTTTAGCACGTCTTGGATCTGGGAGTGCCTGCCGTAGCGTGCAAGGCCCAACGATGGCCTGGGGCACACACCCTTCAGTTGTAGTTTCCTCAGACTTGATGGCAGTACCCGTAAACGATATCCATCCTATTTTTACAACCTATCGCGATACCATTTTGTTGGTAGATAAAGGGCAGAAGAAGGTAAGCAGTACTTTGGGACATAAAATAATGCACAACCACCCTTATGCCGCCCAACGATTTGCACAAGCCAATTCGCAACTGGCAGCTTTGTTGCCGGTGCTTAAAGATGGAAACCTAGACGCTTTTATGGCCATAGTTGAAAAAGAAGCCTTGGATTTGCATGCTATGATGATGACTTCTGATCCCTATTTTATTTTGATGCAACCCAACACATTATATATTATTAATGCAGTCTGGCAGTTCAGATCTGAAACAAAAATTCCTCTTAGCTTTACGCTAGATGCAGGCGCTAATGTTCACTTGCTTTATCCTAGCAATGTTTCAGCAAGAGTTAAGGCGTTTATAGCGACAGATTTATTGCAATTTTGCCAAAACCGCCAATGTGTACACGATGCGGTTGGTACAGGAATAAAAAAGTGCTAGATTTGTTACTATGAAGGGACCGTTATTTTATGCAAAAATTTTACTCTTTGGTGAGTATGGCGTAATAGAAAATGCCAAGGCGCTATCCATCCCTTACAACTATCACAAGGGTGCTTTACGCATGGATAACAATACTTCCGAAGCAGCGGTTTCTTCTAATGCCAAGCTCAAAGCATTTGCCAAATACCTAACCACCATAAACAGCGTAATGGTAACGTTTGATCACAAGCGCTTAACCTCCGACTTGAACAAGGGGATGTACTTTGACAGTAGTATTCCACAGGGTTATGGCGTGGGGAGTAGTGGTGCCTTGGTGGCAGCTATATACGACCGTTACGCGTTTGAAAAAATCACTGTTTTAGAGAATCTTACGCGTCAAAAGCTTACCAAGCTTAAAGGTATTTTTTCTGCTATGGAATCTTTTTTTCACGGAAAATCATCAGGCTTAGATCCGCTCAACAGCTTTTTGAGTTTGCCCATTCTCATCCATTCCAAATCGAAAATTGAACCAACGGGAATTCCATCTCAATCACAAAAAGGTAAAGCAGCGGTTTTTCTTTTGGACAGTGGCATGACTAGCGAAACAGCTCCTTTGGTGTCTATTTTCTTAGACAACCTTGAAACGCCTGCCTTTCGCAAGATGATGAAACACGAATTTATCGCCATATCGGATCGCTGTATTGAGCACTTTTTGAGTGGTAATATTTCGGATTTATTTTCGGATGTGAAAAAACTTTCTTCTGTTGTGCTAGAGCACTTTAGCCCCATGATTCCAAAGCGTTTTCGTGCTGTTTGGAAAAAGGGAATTGACACCAATGCGTATTACCTAAAACTCTGCGGCTCTGGTGGCGGAGGCTATATTCTTGGCTTTACCCAAGACCTGCCCAAAGCAAAATCCATACTTGCAGACCATCAATTAGAGGTCGTATACACATTTTAAGATGCGTGCCCCATCTTCATCAAAGCAATTGTTTTTACAGGCAATTGGTCTGTTCTCTTTAGTAAGAGTTGTCAACGTTAGTGTCCTTATGTTAGCCCAAGTACTCACCGCAGTATTTATTTTTTCTAAAATAGACATCATACCAACCCTAAAGAATGTTGAACTATGGTTGATAGTGCTATCTACAGGGTTTAGTGTTTCTGGGGGGTATATTTTTAACGCTTTTTTTGACGAGGAGAAAGACCTTATTAATCGTCCTCAAAAAACCATACTAGAGCGTCATATTTCTGCCAAAGCTAAATTGGCCATGTATTTCATTTGCTCATTGATGGCCCTTTTGGTCGCCAGCTATGTGTCGTTTCGCGCGGTGCTGTTTTTCACATGCTATATGGTGGCCATGTTTATGTATTCCTCGCTTCTTAAACGCGATTTGTGGTTTGGCACCCTAACAAGTACCCTCCTGACCTTATTGCCCTTCTTTGCTATTACGGTTTATTATAACAATTTTTCATTGGAAATTTTTACCCATGCAGCCTATCTGTATACGCTGGTCAGTATTCGTGAATTTGTAAAGGACTTGTATAACCTCAAAGGAGATTTGGCACAGAACTACCAAACCTTTCCAGTGGTTTGGGGCGAAAAACGAACCAAAAAACTCATTAGTATTTTGATAGCATGTGCTTTACTCGTGATTGTGCTGTTGTATACATTTTTTTCACTCAATGCCATGATTTATTATTTTGTGTCTGCTTTTGTGTTGTTGCTGCTGTTGTTGTTGTTGTTGTGGCGACTTTCTAGTACCCGGCATATGGGATTATTACTCCAATTAACACGACTAATTATTTTATTTGGTATAATAAGTCTGCCTTTACTACGCCTTAACGTTTAAGCTTCTTACTTTTGCAAGGCATAACCACGGCCATGAATAAGAAAAAACCACAAAAACCCAGCGAAGGGATTCGATTGAATAAGTTCATTGCCCATGCGGGTATTTGTTCACGTCGAGAAGCGGACATGCATATCAAGATAGGTTCTGTAAAAGTGAACAACAAGGTCATCACCGAAATGGGTTATAAGGTTAAGCCGACAGATGAAGTCCAATTTGATGGACAGCGCTTAAAGGCCGAAAAACCTACCTATGTATTGCTGAACAAGCCAAAAGGATTTCTTGCTACAACACGGGACGAAAAAGGTCGAAAAACCGTGATGGATTTGGTGGCCAATGCTACCAAGGCGCGCATCGTGCCTGTGGGCAGGTTAGATCGCCCCACAACTGGGCTGTTGTTGTTTACCAATGATGGAGATTTGGCTAAAAAACTCACACACCCAAGCACAGGCGTAAAAAAACTCTATCACGTTGTGCTAGACAAAAACGTAAATGGGCATCACTTGCAAAGCATAAAGGAGGGTATTAATCTTGATGATGGAACTATCAAAGCCGATGAAGTGAGTTATGTACAGGGTGCCTCCAAATGCGAGGTGGGTATTGCCCTCCATTCGGGACGTAATCGAATCGTGAGACGCATTTTTGAGCATTTAGGCTATGAGGTAAAAACCCTAGACCGCGTTTTGTTTGCGGGGCTTACAAAGAAAGATTTACCCCGTGGACACTGGCGTCATTTATCGCAGACAGAGGTACAGCAGTTAAAGATGTTGTAATTCCTATTCAAAATCATCAAAATAAAAAGACCCTAACTAATTGAATATCAAATAATTAGGGTCAAGTGGTACCTCCAGGAATCGAACCAGGGACACAAGGATTTTCAGTCCTTTGCTCTACCAACTGAGCTAAGGTACCATGCAAAATTTGCAGGGACAAATATACTTGCTTTCCAAGAATTGGCAAGCCGCTTGGAAAAAAACTTCTACTTTTACCCCATGAGTAAGCAGCAGCATTTGGTACTGGACATTGGCAACACCCATACCAAATACGGTTACTTTGAAGCAAACGCACTAAAAGAAAGTGGTAAATGTTCCGATTGGTCTATGCACGAATGGGCTTTATTTCACCAAAAAGCACCATTTACAACCGTTTTAGTAGGCAGCGTGGGGGCATCAACAAAGCAAATACTATCATTATTGCCGCAGTCATGTGATTTTGCTTTTATAGACGACACTACAAAATACCCTTTCACAACTGCCTATGATAATATCAATGCCTTGGGAATTGACCGTAGGGCTGCTTTGTCTGGTGCTATGGCTACACATCCTAACACTCCTGTACTAGTAATTGATGCCGGGAGTTGTATTACCTATGATTTTATGGATGCAAACGGCCATCACGCTGGAGGAGCTATTTCACCTGGAAGAGCCATGCGCTACGGCGCCTTACATATGTTTACGGCAAATCTCCCTTTGCTAGACCCAACAGATGAGGTACCAGCAATAGGAATATCCACTTCCTCAAGCATGTCTATGGGTGTTGAGGCTGGAGTTATCTCTGAGGTTCATGCCCATATCGATGCATTTAACAAAAAATTCGGAGATTTTACCATAATTTTAACAGGTGGAGATGCTAATTTTTTGATTAAAAACATAAAATACACCATATTTGCGGATGCTGAATTAATATTAATCGGCCTTCAGAACCTACTGACGTTCAATACATTTCATGAAAAATAGATTTCTGAGTTTTTTTGTTGTTGCAATTGCTGCATTTTCATATGGTCAAAATGCAACCTTATCTCCCTATTCGTTTTATGGATTTGGACAACCTGCAACTGCCAATACGGCTGAGAACAATATGATGGGCGGTATCACGGTATATGCCGACAGCACACATTTTAGTCTAGACAACCCAGCGACACTTAAAAAATTAAATTATGTCCAGTATCGCGTAGGTGCAAGATACAGTTCTGTTGAGCAAACATCCAGTAGCGGAACGGCTCATACTTCAGCAGCGTCACTCAATTACCTCTCGTTAAGTGTGCCAACAAAGTTTTTTGCATTCAGCTTTGGATTAAAACCAAAGACCAGTTTGGGCTACAGAATGAGTGTAACAGGCCAGTTGGATAACCTTGATACAACAACTTTTTACAAAGGCTCGGGTGGTGTAAATACAACTTTTTTGGGGGTAGCTTTATCTCCATTTAAAAATTTGAGCTTGGGAATTATGGCAAACTATAATTTTGGTTTCACCGAGAAAGCCTTCACTCATAATATTTCTGGCGTACAATTTGACACACAGATTCTAACTCGCTCTGAACTGAGTGGTCTTAACTATGTGTTCGGGGCGCATTATCAAAGGCGTATTAAATCAAAATACATTTTACAGCTTTCAGCTACCTACACGCCAGAAACTTCTTTGGAAAGCATGAACACAAGAACTGTTTCTTCGGTTTCAACAACCGGGGGTTTTGGCTCACAAGAAACCATAGACTTGGGCAGTTTGGCCAACACATCGAATAAATTTTCATCTGAAACAAATTTAGGAGCAGGTTTTGGCGTTGCACACAAATGGTTTGTTGGCATCAACTACATGAATACCTCAAAAGGAATCAAAAACCCATTGGAAGCGAATACCAACGTCAAATATGAAGCAACCTCAAGGTTGTCTGTTGGTGGATTTTATATTCCAAAATACAATTCGTTCACAAGTTATGTTAGCATGATGACATATCGAGTCGGTGCTCGTTTTGAAAATACGGGCCTAGTGCTAAATAACCAAACCATTGAAGATTTTGGCATGACCTTTGGATTAGGTTTTCCAGTAGGAGGTTTATCAAAGATTAATATTGGAGTTGAGCTAGGACAACTAGGAACGCTTGATGACGGTTTAGTTAAAGAGAATTATGCCAATATTATGCTTGGCTTTTCTTTGAGCGATATTTGGTTTATAAAACGTAAATACGATTAATAACGGATATGAAAAATAAAATACTTCTTTTAATGATGGCTAGTGGTCTGATTGCGAAGGCTCAGTTTGATAAAAGTTCTTGCCCCTCCAATTTGTCAATTTTTGCCGAGTTTGCAAAGGTTAAAAATTTCGATTCGGCTTATCAGCCTTGGCTTGAGGTGCGTAACAATTGCCCAGAACTTAATGTGGCAACCTTTATATATGGCGAGCGCATACTCAACCACAAAATCAAGAAAGCAACAGACGATAAGGCCGCACTTCAGGCCTCACTGATGTCGTTATACGATGACTGGTTAACGTATTTTCCCAATACTAAAAGAGGTGCCAGTGAAGTGGGGAAAATCCTTTCTTCAAAAGCACAAGTTATGGTAGAAAACAAGCTAGGTACCAAGCGTGAAGCTTATGAAATATTTGATCAGGCGTTCACGCAGGATCCTAATAGCTTTACAAGCCCAAAGCGCCTATACACATATTTTAAAACGGCTTATCAGCTTTATAAACAAGGCGATAAGACCGCAGAATTGCTTTTTGATAAGTACGAGGAGGTTTCAGAAAAATTTGCGCTAGAGCAAACCAATTTAGCTAAAAAGCTAGATGTAATTTTAAAGAAGCTGGAGACTGGAGAAGCATTAACTTCTAGAGAACAACGCAACAAACGTGTTTATGAGACCAATACGTTTGCATTTTCAACTTATGCGGGCAATCTTGATGCCATGATCTCAAAAGAGTCTAGTTGTGAGAACCTCATTCCACTATACCGCAAAAACTTTGAAGCCAACAGATCAAACAGTGTATGGCTAAACCGTGCGGCAAGCCGTATGGACGCCAAA
Source organism: Bacteroidota bacterium (assembly GCA_038143535.1). GTDB lineage: Bacteria > Bacteroidota > Bacteroidia > Flavobacteriales > Flavobacteriaceae > UBA7446. Next base: position 1,357,026 of record JAYQMD010000001.1, on the reverse strand, counting down.
GAATGCGCAGACGATCCGCTGTTTGTAGAATTGGTGGAGGCGCTACACGCCATTAACCCATCAGCGAACTCGGCTTATTACTTGGGTATATTAAAAGATAAAGCGGGTGAAAGTAAAGCCGCATTGGCTTATTATGAAGAATCCTTGACATTGGAGCAAGACCAGTATCGCAAGGCAGATATTCTCTATAAGATTGCTGTTAAATTTAAGAAAAGAAACTTGAAGAGTATGTCTAGATCTTATGCTAGAAAAGCACTAAAAAACCGTCCCTCTATGGGGAAAGCTTATATGCTTATCGCAAGTTTGTATGCTGCCAGTGCAAACGATTGTGGCAATACCCAGTTTGAGAAACGTGCGGTTTATTGGTTGGCTGCAAAAACGGCACGGAAGGCTGCTACGGTAGATTCTGGTGTAAAGAAAACGGCACTTAAATTAGCGGCTAGTTACGAAGGCAGAGCACCTAGTAAAACAGATATTTTTACGGAAGGCAGAGCAGGAGAAACCATAAGCTTTTCATGTTGGATCAACAGTAGCGTAACGGTTCCCCAATTGTAGATGAAGCAACCCGTACACGTTTTAAAGTTTATTGCGGTGTTTGTAGCATTGGTTAGTTTTTCGTGCAAAGATAATTTTGCACAACTCAAAACCATTAGTCAGTTTGATGCACTTCCTATTGGCGAAGCGGATACGATACGCGTAGTCTACACCGAGCTTGCAAAAACCATAGCTGTATTGACGGCACCAAAGAACATAGACTACACCAATCAGCCTTTCCCTTATTCTGAATTTCCCAATGGGGTTCAAGTTGTTTTATATGACGAAAACAATAATGAAACACATGTAAAAGCAGATTATGGTATTATGTATTCAAGAACAGATCTTGTAGACCTGCGCGGCAATGTTTTTATAATTACGCCCGAGGGTGCTGTGCTAAATACCTCCCAACTGTATTGGGATATAAACAAGGAGTGGGTTTTTACAGAAGAATACTTTACCTTTAAAAATGAAGATTATGACATTGCTGCTAACGTTCTAGATGCCAGCAGATCGTTTGATAAAATAACCACAGGCCCACTTGTTGGGAATGTAATAGTTGAAGAAGAAGAATTATGATAAAATTTTACCGCATATCCGAAATTATATACCTGGTTTTTGGAGGATTATTTTTGTTTCGCGCCATTAACTATTATGGAACAGAAAACGCACGTACAAACATAGATATTGCCATCACGGGTGTTGCTGTGTTTATGTACTTCATTAGAAGGCGTTATCGCAAAAAGCTTGAGCAGCGTAAGGATCAATAATACATATGACAGTAGAGATCAGCGTTTTAGTAGCCAGTCTTTTGTTGTCGGCGTTTTTTTCGGGAATGGAAATTGCCTTTGTGTCTTCGAACAAAATCAGGCTTGAAATTCAAAAAACACAAGCGAAAAGTTTTGGTTCACTGCTAAAAAGCATTACAAAAAGCCCTTCGCGCTTTATTGTTTCCATGTTGGTTGGGAACAACATAGCTTTAGTGGTTTATGGCATTTACGCTGGGGAGCTCATTGTGCAAGAATTATTTCCTGTTTATAAAAGCTATGCCTCACTTCCGCTTTATATTATATTTTACCAGACACTGATATCAACGGCCGTTATTCTTATTACAGCAGAATTTTTACCGAAGGTGTTTTTTCAAATCTACGCCAACAGATTTTTAAGCGTATTTGCGCTTCCCGCTTTTGTTTTTTACCAGTTGATGAAACCACTCAGCTGGGTGGTGATGCGGTTTTCAGACGTTGTGCTACAACGCTTTTTTCGATTGCAAACTCAGGAAGACCCCATCGCCTTTAGTAAGGTTGAGTTGGGCGATTTTGTATCTGAACAGATCGAGACAACAAGTGATGAAAATCAAGATACCGAATTGCAATTGTTTCACAACGCACTTTCTTTTACCAATTTAAAAGCCCGAGAAGTCATGGTGCCTAGGGCCGAGATGGTTGCTGTAGACCGCTATGAAAAGCCAAAAGAATTGTTGGATATTTTTTCGTCTACGGGATTTTCTAAAATTTTGATTTATGCACAAAGTATGGACAACATCATTGGATATGTTCATGCGTTTGATATGTTTAAAAAACCGAAATCACTTCATGCCATCATTAAAGCAGTGGAATGGATTCCCGAAACCATGCGCATTCAAGATGTCTTTAATCAATTGGTTAAGAAGCGAAGAAGTGTTGCTGTGGTTTTGGATGAATTTGGCGGTACGGCTGGAATGCTAACCCTAGAAGATATTGTGGAGGAATTGTTTGGTGAAATTGAAGACGAACACGACACCGTTAACAATATTTCTATTACACACGATGACGGCTCTTTTACATTTTCTGCTCGTTTAGAAATAGATGAAATCAATACGGACCACAACATTGAACTGCCTGTTTCTGAATCCTACGAGACATTAGGAGGGCTAATTGTGCACCATACAGCCGATATACCTACTGAGGGAGAACGTGTTTCTATCGAAGGTTTTACCTTCGAAATGTTAGAGGTTTCTAACACAAAAATAGATTTGGTGCGTATATACCCAGAATAGCATTTTAAATTCACCTTTTTAATTGTATTTTCGCAAGCAGTCCAAAAATAATAACCATGGCTATTTTAGGTAAAATCAGAGAGCGTTCAATTTTTTTAATTTTCATTATTGGAATGGCGTTGCTGGCGTTTGTTTTCACAGGCGTTTTTGACGGCAACAGCACCCAAAGTCAAGAACCGGTACTCATTGTTGGTGACGCTGAAGTTGCCATTGATGAATTCAGTCGTCAAGTAGATTTTGCTGAGCGCAGCTACCGCATGACTTCCATGCAAGCCGTTAACTTTGCTTTTGAGCAAAGCACCAATGCCAAAGTCTTCGAGCAAACATTTGAAGAACTGGGACTTGAGGTAGGGAAAAAACATATAGAATTGTTTCTGAAATCAGACCCTAATTTTTCATCAGACCCCCAGTTTGTCGACGAAAACGGCGCATTTGACCCACAACGCTTCACCGACTTTATCATAGATCTACGTCAAAACAACCCACAGGGCTTTGAGCAGTGGAAAGCGCAAGAAGCTTCCATTAAAAATAACATCAGGGTAAAAAACTACCAAGACATGGTTAATGCAGGAATCAACGTAACAAGCTTTGAGGCGCAACAAGACTACGCATTACAAAACGACCTTGTAGATATTGAATATGTCCGCATTCCTTTGACCTCAGTAGCCGACAGCTTATTTGCGGTTACAGAAAAAGACATTAAAACTTATATAAATGAAAACAGTGCAAGCTACGAGCAGGATGCCTCAAGAAGTGTTCGTTACGTACAATTTGATGTGGTTGCCACACCTGATGATAAGTTACGTGTTGAAAATGAATTGCGTAATCTATTAACTGACAGATCTATATTTAACGAAGTTTCCAAGCAGGATGAAATCATTCCTTCGCTTGCCAATGTATCCGATACAGCCATAGCCTCATATGTAAGTGAATACTCTGAAGTTCCTTACAACGATGCTTTTGTTAGCGAAACTGAGCTTTCTGGTAACTATGCAAGTACGCTATTTATGCTTTCAAAAGGCGCAGTCTTTGGGCCATATGAAGACAATGGCTACAGCAATTTGACCAAAATGATTGCCAAGAAAAAGAATGGTAAGGCGAAAGCACGTCATATTTTAGTTGCTTTTAAAGGTGCGGCACGTGCCCAGGAAAGTATTAGCAGATCAAAATCCCAAGCCAGAAAAAAAGCGTATGATTTGTTACGAAAAATACGCAGCGGAAGTGATTTTGCACAACTTGCTCGCGAAAATTCAGATGGGCCTTCTGGACCTAATGAAGGTGATCTGCCAGAATTCACCAAAGATGAGATGGTCGCGCCGTTCAGTGATTTTGTGTTTAGAAACCGCAAGGGTGCCAAAGGGGTTGTAGAAACGGAATTTGGATATCATGTCATTGAAGTTTTGGACAAAAAAGACGTGGTTAAACTGGCCACAATTTCCAAAAAACTCATTCCTTCTGATGCTACGGCAAACCGAGTGTATACAGAAGCGTCTCAATTTGAGTTTGATCTAAAAGAAACAGACTTTGAAGATTTAGCCAAACAAAAAAGCTTGGCTATTCGTGAGGTTAACGATCTTAAAATTTTGGACGAATCATTTCCTGGGTTAGGCAACCAACGTCAGGTTGTACAATGGGCTTTTGAAGAAGATCGGAAGGTTTCTGATGTAAAACGCTTTTCATACAATACAGACAGTTTTCTTATTGTTCAGGTAACATCATCCAAGACTGAAGGTCTGGCCTTAGCAGCAGATGTCGCAGCCGCTGTAACACCATTGGTTCTAAACGAAAAAAAGAAAGCATATATAGTTGATCAAATTCAAGACTACGCTTCTTTAGAAGAAGTTGCCAACCAATTTGGACAAACACCAAGTACGGCCAAGGCTATGAACAGATTTACGGCTATGTTGGCTGGCGCATCAAAAGAGCCTAAGGTTATCGGTGCTGCCTTTAGCATGCCTTCTGGAGCGCTATCGGAACCAATTGCGGGAAATACTGGCGTTTATGTAGTTAAGGCAACATCAACAACGCCTGCTGCAGCTTTACCCAGCTACGCAGGGTATAAGTCGTCTTTGCTGAACAATGCAGAACAAAACGCGCAGCAAGAACTTACAGCTGCATTAAAGAAAAAATATACGATTGTTGATAATCGACACCTCTTCTACTAGACATTTTCTCACATGGTGTAAGAAAAGATTTACATGATCATCAAATTTACGCTAATTCTATTTAGTAAGTATAGTATTGTGATTTGAATATAAATAGACTTCCTTTTGCTCCTGGTTCTTAAAACCAACTATCAAAAGCCTTCCATGCTGTTGAAGCGAAAATCAGCAGGTAGATAAAGGAAACAATAAACTTTAGCAAAACTCCAGAAAGGAAACCCAAGAAAGAGCCTAGAGCAGCTTTGAGTGCTACTTTACGGTCTACGTTCTTACTTAATTCACCAGCAAGCGCCCCTATGAAAGGGCCAAAAATAATTCCAAATGGCGGAAAAAATAAGCCTACCACCAATCCCACAGTAGAGCCAATAGCCCCTGCTTTAGTGCCGCCAAAAGTTTTGGTGCCCCATATGGGTATGAGATAATCCAATGCCATAACGATTAAGGCAATGGCAAGTGTCCAGCCAAGAAAATGCCAGTCCTGTTCCACCTTGCTGGTATAGTGTAAAGAAAGTAGGCCAAACCAACTGGTCAGTGGCCCGGGTATAATAGGTAGAAAACTACCTGCCATCCCCAGCATAATAAGTAGGCCGCCCAGAATTAAAAGTACTATATCCATAACTCTAATTTACAAAATATTTGGCGGTCTACTCATAAAGAGTACTTAATTTTTTACATTTATGCAATGAAAATTTGGGGACTTTTCTTGACCTTCTCGTTGCTGTTTTTTGCATGCTCCAATTCCAACCCCAAACCACAAGCTCCTAACATCAATTGGACCCCAGTAGACGAACCGCCTCTTTATCCCGATTGCCCACAAGACAATGTCAAATTAAACTGGGATTGTTTTGCCAAAACGCTTCAAAAAAAGTTAGATGTAAAATGGGTTGCAGATAAGCTTCCCTTTGATGATACAACCGACACCCTTTATGTTACCCTAAAGGTGGATACGCTTGGTCAACTATCTGTGATGAATTTTAAAAACGGCGCGCAATTTCAAAGCTCTACTGAAGTTCTCACCTCGCTTGAAACGGTGGTTGCTTCCCTTCCTTTATTCCAACCTGCTTTTAAAACAAATTTGGAGGTTGCTGTAGAAGTACAATGGACACTTCCTATCGCTATCTCCAAATAGCTTTTATTCCCTATTTTTACGCATGGCTGATTCGCGGATTATTTTGGGCGTTGATCCTGGAACCACTATCATGGGTTTTGGTATCATCAAAGTGGAAGGAAACACCTTGACTTGCTTGCACTTAAACGAGCTAAAGCTAAGCCAGTATAAAAGTCACTACGAACGCTTGGGGCGTATCTACGCCCGAACTACTGAGCTTATCGAAACCTTTAAGCCAGACGAGATGGCGCTTGAAGCGCCCTTTTTTGGTAAAAATGTACAATCCATGCTTAAGCTGGGACGTGCCCAAGGGGTGGCTATTGCTGCAGGGATTGCACACGATTTGGCTGTTTTTGAGTATTCTCCACGCAAGATTAAAATGGCCATTACTGGAAGCGGTAATGCCTCCAAGGAGCAAGTAGCCAAGATGTTGCAACAGCTACTAAAGCTTAAGTCACTTCCCAAAAACCTAGATACAACCGATGGACTTGCAGCTGCCGTATGTCACTATTTTAATCCGCAACAGAAAAACGAAAAAAGCTATTCTGGTTGGGCATCCTTTGTTCAAAAAGAGTCGCACCGCATAAAAAAATAAGTATGTCGGGTATTTATCTCCATATTCCTTTTTGCAGAAAGGCGTGTCACTATTGTAATTTCCATTTCTCAACATCGGCCAATTATATCAATGAAATGGTTGCTGCGCTCAAAAAAGAAATAGCGCTTCGTAAGGAAGAAGCCCAAGCGCCCATTGAAACCATTTATTTTGGCGGTGGAACGCCCTCCATGCTCACGGCAGCTCAAATAAGCTTACTTATAGCGGAGGTCTATGCACAATTTTCCGTGGCTGCATCACCCGAGATTACGCTTGAAGCCAATCCTGACGATCTAAGCCTTGCATATTTAAAAGCCCTCAAAGAAGCAGGAATCAATCGATTGTCTATTGGTATACAATCTTTTCATGACAAAGAACTGACCTTGATGAACCGTGCTCACAATGGCAAACAAGCCGTACAGGCGGTGATTTGGGCACAAGAACTATTTGAAAATATATCCATTGACCTTTTGTTTGGAACACCACACACCACTTTTGCTGATTGGCAAGAAAACTTAGAAACGGCTTTAAAGCTTGATGTACCGCATATATCTTCTTATGCCCTTACCCTAGAACCTAAAACAGCACTTGAACATTTTGTTTCCAAAGGCATAGTTTCCTTATTGGATGATGCAGATGTTGAAGCCCAATTCCTACATTTGGTAGATAGCTTAACTCAAGCAGGCTATGAACATTATGAATTGTCTAGCTTTGGAAAACCGGGCTTCCATTCTCGTAACAATACCGCTTATTGGCAGGGTAAGCCCTATTTGGGTATTGGCCCCTCTGCACACGGTTTTGATGGAGAAAACCGCTATTGGAATGTGAGTAATAATGCTGCTTACATGAAAAAAGTCACAGTGGGTGAAATGCCACAAACCATTGAAAAACTAAGTGTTATTGATAAATTCAACGAAGCCATCATGATAGGTCTTCGTGCTTCTTGGGGCGTTTCGTTAGAACAGCTAGAAACACAGTTGGGGATACGCTACCGCAACCACCTAGAGCATCAGTCAGCTCATTTTATCAACACAGGATTGCTGCATATCGAAGACAACTGCCTCAAGGCAACGCCCAAAGGCGCTTTTGTTGCCGACGGCATTGCCGCCGATTTATTCCTTATTGATTTGCTTGAAAAAGTTTAGTAAAGTGATGGTAAAAGTGCGGAATCGTCTCAATTCCTTTTAAGAAATTAAACACCCCAAAATGCTCGTTTGGCGAGTGAATGGCATCGCTATCTAAGCCAAACCCCATCAGTATGGTCTTGCTGTCAAGTGTTTCTTCGAACAGTGCCACAATTGGAATGCTACCGCCATCTCGAACGGGTAGTGGTGCTTTGCCAAAGGTTTCAACATAAGCTTTGCTTGCTGCTTGAAATTCCATTCCATCAGCATGCATCACGTATGCCTCGCCGCCGTGATGTGGTGTTATCGTTACCTTAACGCCTTCTGGTGCTAATGCGGTAAAATGCTCTATAAAGAGTGCGGTGATTTCTTCAGAACGTTGATTGGGTACCAATCGCATGGAAATTTTTGCATAGGCTTTGCTAGCAATTACGGTTTTTGCACCTTCGCCCGTGTAGCCTCCCCATATACCATTGACATCTAATGCTGGGCGAATAGATTTTCGTTCGTTGGTGGTATAGTCTTTTTCGCCATGTACTGCTGCTATATTCAACGCTTCTTTATAGGCTTCAAGGGAAAAGGGAATTTTTCCCATTTCTTCGCGTTCGGCCGCGCTAAGCTCAGCTACCTTATCGTAAAAACCAGGTATGGTAATGTGGTTATTTTCGTCGTGAAGGGAGGCAATCATTTGGGCCAGGATGTTTATGGGATTGGCCACAGCACCGCCATATAAACCGGAATGCAGATCGCGATTAGGTCCTGTTACTTCCACTTCCACATAGCTCATGCCACGCAGTCCGGTTGTGATGGATGGCAAGTCGTTTGCTAGCATTCCCGTATCGGATATCAAAATAACGTCATTGGCTAGCTTTTTGGGATTGGCGCGCACAAAGTGTTCTAGGTTATCGCTGCCCACTTCTTCTTCGCCTTCTATCATAAACTTGATGTTGCAGGGGAGTCCGCCATTTTCCTCCATGACTTCTAATGCCTTGATGTGCATAAACATCTGGCCTTTGTCGTCACAGGCACCACGTGCAAATATAGCTCCATCGGGGTGAAGGGCTGTTTTTTTAATAATCGGGTCAAAGGGATCGTTGTCCCAAAGGTCTAATGGGTCTGGGGGTTGTACGTCATAATGCCCATAAACCAGTACGGTAGGTAGGGAAGCATCAATTATTTTTTCGCCATAAACAATGGGAAAGCCTTCTGTGGGGCAGAGCTCGGTATGTGTGCAGCCAGCTTTTGCGAGGGCTTCTTGCACGGCCGTGGCCGCTTTTTGCATCTCTGGGATGTAGGCAGAATCTGCGCTAATGGAAGGGATACGAATTAGCGAAAACAATTCTTCTAAGAAGCGACTTTGGTGTTCTTGGACGTATGTTAAAAAATTTGACATAGAGATTTGAATAAGCAACTAAGGTATAAAATACTTGTGCGATAAGAAAGTGGTTTTGAATTAGGGAAACATCCTTATATTTGCCGTCCTATTGCGGGTGTGGTGAAATTGGTAGACACGCTAGATTTAGGATCTAGTGCTTCACGGCGTGGGGGTTCGAGTCCCTTCACCCGCACAAAACCTCAACAATTGTTGGGGTTTTTTATGTTCTTATGTTTAGATTATGTGCACTCTTTTTTTAAATTAGATAAATTTTAATTTAAACATTATGAAACAAATTTTTTATTTAGTTATGTTGGTTTTTGCAACCACTGCTTGTACAAGCTCAACTCCTATGGCACCTGCCACTAATGGATTTGGCCCTTATGAAGGACAGTCTGTGTTTTTAGGCGATCAAGAATATGTAGATACATTTAAAAAACTAGACGCTGCATGGGTTGCTCGTGATTACGAAACAATGAAATCCATGATTATGGATGGAGGTACGTTTAACTTTGAAGATGGCACCTCTGTAACAACCGGCGAGGCATTTGTTGCTAAAATTGAAGAAGATTATCAAAACGCAATTGCAAATAACGAAGATTGGGGATGGAAAACAGATTATGCCTTTGCCGCTTATCCTGATGGCGCAAAAGACACCGAGGCTGCCAATCAGAAAGGACAATGGGTAAATGCTCAGTTTACTTCTCCAGACGCTACCTATATTGAGTGGTATCAATTTGTTGATGGCAAATTAATCACATGGTACCAGGCCAAGGGCGCTTATGTATTTGAGTAAACTTAAATGATTGTGTAGATAAAAGCCCTGTTAAGGGCTTTTTTTATTCCTCTCATCTTCCGTTACAATCCCTGTGATTGTTTTGAACCTATTTTATATTTGTGAAGTCACATTGGTTATATTTAAGTATCAATCCAATAAGCCTATATTTCAGGAAATGGGACGGTGGTTTGTATTTTGAAAATTATGGTAAGATTTAATCTTCCCCAAAATACTCCGCATAATACGCCACACGGGTATCTTTGTCAATACCGGCAGTCTTGTCCATAAAACGGTTGCGGTCTTCTCGGGTCTTAAACACCCAAATACACACGCTGTCTTTGCTGTGGTAAATGGCTTTTAACTCATCGTCTATCGCACAAAGCTCATCGGGAATTTCAGCAGGGATACAAATCATAAGTGTTGTTTTAAAAGAGTAAAGGTGTGTTGGGTAGCTCCTTGGTTTTGGGTTACAAAAGTGCGGTTAATGTTGCCTTTTTCTTGTCGTAACGCCTTGTTTTGCATAAATCCTGAAAGCTGTTGGGCACACTCATTAGCAGTAGAAATAGAAGTTACGCCACCCAAGGCGATCAAATCTTTAGCCTCAGGAAACCTGTCATAATTTTTTCCAATGACAATCGGCACCCCCGCAGCAGCGGGTTCCAAAATATTGTGTAGCCCGGCAGTGCCCATACCACCACCCACATAGGCAAGTGACGCATAGGGATAGGAGCGTCCCAGCATACCTACCGTATCCAACACTAATACCGGGCAGGCTTCAAATGCAGCTTCTTCGTTTTGTGTATAGCGCAGACTTCCTTTTGGGAGTTGCTTCATTAGATTATCAAGTTTTACTTCGTGCATTTCGTGTGGGGCAATCAACCAACACCAATCTTTTGGAGTTTGCCTAATCGCCTCTGCCAATACCGCTTCATCTTCGGGCCAAGTGCTACCGGCTATAATGCATTTGCGATCACCTACATAAGTGTCCATAAACGCAAGCGGTTCTTTGGATGCGCCCACACGGTCAAATCGGGTGTCACCCGACACACTCACTTGTTGTACGCCAATGCTTTGCAATAACTTTTCGGAAGCTTTGTTTTGCACAAATAAATGAGTGAACCCATGCAGTAGTTTTCGATGGCTGTTGCCCCATGGCTTAAAAAAGCGTTGGTTTTGACGAAACAAGCCCGCGATTAAGTACAGATGCACTTCTTTACGCTGAAGTTCTCGAATAAGATTTGGCCAAAATTCATACTTAACCAGCAAAGCCATGACTGGATTAACCAACGCAACAAAACGTTTGACATCCGCTCTTGTGTCCCAAGGCAAGTAGGTAACAAGGTCTGCAATGCCATGATTTTTACGCACCTCATAACCCGAAGGCGAGAAAAAAGTAACCAAATAGAAATGTTCTGGGTGGTTGTTTTTTAATGCACTCAACACGGGCAGTCCTTGTTCGTATTCGCCTAGCGAGGCGCAGTGCATCCACACCACTTTTTTGTTTTGCGGAATGCCTTTGAGTTGTGTCCATAATGCCTTGCGCCCAGCTACAAAAGCCTTGGTTTTAGCAGACTTGGCAACCACTGGTGTCATGGCTTTGGCTACAGCCACTGCAAGGGTATATAAAAAAGGCATGGTTCAAAGATACTTATTTCGAAAATAGGCGTTCATTTTTTGTAATTTTGTAGCACTAAAAAATTGCAATGCGAAAAATCCAAATGGTCGATTTGCAGACCCAGTACCAATTTATTAAACCCCAAGTTGATGCAGGTATGCAGGAAGTACTCTCTTCTGCTCAATTTATAAACGGCCCTGCCGTTAGGAATTTCCAAGCAAATCTTGAAACCTATCTCGACGTGAAGCACGTAATTCCATGTGCCAATGGAACCGATGCACTCCAGGTTGCTATGATGGGATTGGGGCTTAAACCTGGCGATGAGGTTATCACGGCCGACTTTACCTTTGCTGCCACTGTGGAGGTTATTGCCCTGTTGGGACTCACGCCCGTATTGGTAGATGTGTTACCCGACACCTTCAATATTGATCCGGGTGCCATTGAAAAAGCCATAACGTCCAATACCAAAGCCATCGTGCCGGTACACCTTTTCGGGCAAGTAGCCGATATGGATCGCATCATGGCTATTGCGCAAAAGCACAATTTATTTGTAATCGAAGACAACGCACAAGGCATAGGCGCTACCCATACCGATGCCGCAGGAATCAAAGTGAAAACGGGCGGTATTGGTCATGTGGGCTCTACTTCGTTTTTCCCCTCAAAAAATTTAGGCTGCTATGGCGATGGCGGTGCCATTTTCACCAACGACGATGATTTGGCACATACCATTCATGGAATTGTCAATCACGGCATGTATAAACGTTACCACCATGATGTGGTTGGTGTAAACTCGCGATTGGACAGCCTTCAAGCAGTGGTGCTAAACAAAAAACTAAGGCTGTTGGATTTTTATAACGAACGGCGTAAATGGGCTGCTATCCGTTATTCACAATTGCTGAAAGATCACCCAAAAATTGAAACGCCCGTCACCTCAGGCAATTGCGATTCGCATGTGTATCACCAATACACACTCAAAATAGTCGGAGCAGACCGAGATGCATTGGTGCAGCATTTACAGCAAAATGATATACCTTGTGGGGTGTATTATCCGATTCCTTTACACTTGCAAAAAGCTTATGTGGATACACGTTATAAAGAAGAAGATTTTACAGTCACCAACCAGCTGATAGATGAGGTCATTTCCCTGCCCATGCATAGCGAGTTGGACGAGGATCAAATACAGTTTATCTGCAAAACCATAATGGCATTTTTGGATTAATCTAATACAGCGGACTGTACTTCGGCTTCGCGATCTATTTTTTTGACCAATCCCTGCAGCACCTTACCCGGACCGTATTCGGTAAACAGCACAGCACCGTCTTGACGCATTTGCTGAATGGTTTGTGTCCACTTTACGGGACCCGTAAGTTGTGCGATTAAATTTTCTTTAATTTGACCAGCGTCTTGTGTAGGCGCAGCCGTTACATTTTGGTAAATGGGACAGCTTGGCGTGTTAAAGTGAGTTTCCAAAATGGCTTTTGCCAATTCTTCTTGTGCGGGTTCCATAAGCGGTGAGTGGAAAGCACCACCCACAGGAAGTAGCAGGGCGCGTTTGGCACCTTTTTCTTTTAGTACTTCACAAGCAGCCTCTACGGCAGGAAAAGCACCCGAAATAACCAATTGCCCGGGGCAGTTATAATTGGCTGCCACTACAATGCCGTCCATGTCTTGACACACGTGCTCCACCACATCGTCTGCCAATGCCAATACGGCTGCCATGGTGCCTTTGGTAACATCACAAGCTGCTTGCATGGCTTGCGCCCGTTTAGACACGAGCGAAAGTCCGTCTTCAAAAGACAAAGCTCCGCAAGCGGTAAGGGCAGAAAATTCGCCCAAAGAATGGCCTGCTGCCATATCGGGACTTGCTTTTTTTGCCAGTTCATAGCTTATGACGGAATGCAGAAAAATGGCAGGTTGGGTTACCTTGGTTTCTTTTAATGCCTCCGCATCACCATCAAACATAATGTCTGTAATCGAAAAGCCCAAAAGTGCATTTGCGCTGTTGAATCTATCTTGTGCTAATGAGTGTTGGTCGAATAGGTCTTTGCCCATCCCAACAAATTGGGCGCCTTGCCCAGGGAACATTGCTACATTCATGCTTTAATTTTTTCGTAACGGATAAAAGAAAAAGCGTATTGATGCTTTTCATCTGCATCGCGGTTTTTGCGCCACACCTCACGCCATTTGGTAGGGTCTATTTCGGGGAAAAAGGTATCGGCTTCAAAGTCGGCATGAACCCGAGTGAGTTCAATGCTGTCTGCATAAGCCAGCCCTTGTCTGTAAATCTCACCACCACCAATAATAAAGGGTTGCTCGTCTTCTTGCGCAAGTGCCAAAGCAGCTTCCAAGGAGTGCACAACAGCTGCGTCGTCGGCTGCGTAATCTTTTTGTCGGGTGATTACCACATTGGTGCGGTTAGGCAGTGCTTTGGGCATGGACTCGAAGGTCTTTCTGCCCATGATCACATGGTGTCCTTTGGTTAAATTTTTAAAATGTTTTAGGTCGTCAGACAGATGCCAGATGAGTTTGTTATCTTTCCCAAGCGCATTGTTTTCTGCGGCAGCAGCAATCATGGTGATGTTCGTTTTCAGGTTTTCACGCTCCCACTCAGCACTTGCTTTAAGTGCAGCTTCTTTATCCATATTGCGTTTTAATTTTTCGACTATAAGTGCCTGCTTTTCTAGCAGAAATTCCATTTGTTTTGTTTCCCATGCTTTGCCCATAAAAGAATGAAACACATAAACACGCAAAAAGTGAATGACCAGCAGCACACCCAAAAGGGTGGCTAAGGCAAAGGACCATTTGGTGTTGAAGGGCATAAAATCGACCTTATACTCAAAAGCCAAGTTGGCTATTAATGCGAAAAAAATGAGAAACAACGAAGCCAGTAAATGTCTGTGAAACCACGTTTTTTGGGCAATGCGTTCTTGCGCATACTCAACCAGCGAGAGCTGTTGTGGGTCTATGGCTGCTGAAGGTTTTCTTTTTTTTTGAAACATAAGATAAAAATTAAACAGCGACAGCGCCCTTAATCCCTGGGTGCGGATCGTAATTCAAGACCTCTATGTCTTCGTATTTAAAATCAAAAAGATCGCTGATGTTTGGGTTAAGTTTTAGGGTGGGTAGCGGTTTGGGATCTCTGCTTAGTTGGAGTTCAACTTGGTCAAAGTGATTGGTGTATATATGTGCATCGCCAAGCGTATGGATAAATTCTCCTGCTTCAAGCCCACAAACTTGCGCCATCATCTCAGTGAGTAGGGCATAGCATGCGATGTTAAATGGAACGCCTAAGAAAATATCAGCGCTTCGTTGGTACAGCTGGCAAGACAGCTTGCCGTCTGCTACATAAAACTGAAAAAAAGCGTGGCAGGGCGGTAGAGCAGCCTTTCCATTGGCAACATTTTCGGAAAAACTTTTTGAGGTATCTGGCAGTACACTGGGGTTCCAGGCAGAAACCAACATACGTCGGCTGTTGGGGTTTGTTTTTAGCGTTTCGATAACTAGTTTGAGTTGATCGATATTTTCGCTATTCCAGTTGCGCCACTGGTGACCGAATACGGGACCTAAGTCGCCATTTTTGTCAGCCCATTCGTTCCAAATGCGCACGCCGTTTTCAGTGAGATAGGCTGTGTTGGTGTCTCCTTTGATAAACCAAAGCAGCTCGTGGATAACGGATTTTAGGTGTATTTTTTTGGTTGTAACAAGAGGGAAGCCTTCTGATAAGTCAAAGCGCATTTGATGACCAAAAACACTTCTTGTACCTGTTCCTGTTCTGTCTCCTTTAACAGCTCCGTCGTTGCGGGCACGTCGAACCAAATCTAAATACTGCTGCATTGTTTCTTTTCTGTAAAATTAAAAGCTAGATCAAAATATCTAGCATTATAACAAATAGTTTTTCAAAAGGTTTTCAACCATTATCCCAACAGTGCGCCCACAAGCGAAGCAGATAGTAATGAAGCAATAGTTCCACCCAAAACAGCACGAAAACCAAACTCAGAAAGGACTTTTCGCTGGTTAGGCGCTAGTCCGCCAATTCCTCCAATTTGAATACCAATTGATGCAAAATTGGCAAACCCACATAACATATAGGTTGCCATGACAATAGATTTTTGACTGCTAAAATGAATTTCATTGGCCGCATTTTTTAATTCAGCTAACTGAATATACCCAACAAATTCACTTGCCGCGAGCTTGATGCCCAACAGTTGTCCCATAGGCAATAAATCGTCCCAAGGCACACCAATAAGCCACATGATTGGCGCAAATAAAGTACCCAAGATGGCTTCTATGGAAAGCGCATCATAAGAAGACCAATTTGCAACCCACTCGTTGAGTTTCGTAAATTCTCCAATTTCGAAAAGTATTCCATTTGCCATAGCAATTAGGGCGACAAAAACCAGTAGCATACCACCAATATTGGCAGCGAGCTTAACACCCTCTATAGTACCGTTTGCAATGGCATCTAGCATATTGCTGCCTACCTCTTGCGTGGATACTTTTGTGTCTTTGTCAATAGATGCTGTTTGGGGGAAGAGCATTTTTGCAACAACAATGGCACCGGGTGCAGCCATAACCGAAGCTGCGAGCAGGTGTTTGGCAAACGCCAGACGTAATTCAGGATCGTCGCCACCCAAAAAACCGATGTAGGCCGCTAAAACGCCCCCAGCTACTGTGGCCATTCCGCCCACCATAACCAACAGCATTTCGGATCGATTCATCTTAGGCAGATAAGCCTTTATGAGCAGCGGTGCCTCTGTTTGCCCTAAAAATATATTCCCAATTACGGAGAGGCTTTCTGCCCCTGAAATATTGAGGAGCTTTGCCGTTCCCTTGGCTAATATTTTAACTAAAAATTGCAATACACCAAGGTAAAACAACAACGAGGTGAGTGCAGCAAAAAAGATGATGGTAGGCAATATTTGGAATACAAATATGAAACCGTAAGTGTCTGCATTCATCAAATCGCCAAATAGAAACACGCTGCCTGCAGCGGTAAAGTCCAAAATACTAACGAATATTTTCCCAATCGCAGTAAAGATGCTTTGCACCCAATTTAATTTGAGGATGCTCAATGCCAACACAAATTGCAGCAACAAACCAAAACCCACGGTTTTCCAATTGATAGCCTTTCGATTGGAACTGCACACATATGCAATCAGCAGCAGTGCTACTATCCCGCCTAAAGCTTGGGTGACCCCCACTAATGTCATGCCTTCATGCGCTGCAATGGGCTGCTGGGCTAAATGCGACAATGTCATTTTTTAGCTTTGTTTGAACGTTTTGAAATTTCATCCCTCAATCGGGCTGCTAATTCATAATCTTCTTTTTTGACCGCTTTTTTAATGGCGTTCTCAAGTTCTTGGCTAGAAAGATCAGTGTAATTTATTTCACCAGACAATTCATCGTCAATAGTTCCTTGGGCGGGTAGTTCTCCTTTTTCAAAGACAACGCCAGCTTTTTCCAAAACATTTTCGTGGGTGTAAATGGGTGCCTTAAATCGCAATGCCAAAGACACGGCATCAGAAGTTCTAGAATCGATAATCTCTTCAATTTTATCACGCTCACATATAAGACTGGAGTAAAAAACGCCATCCACCAATTTGGTGATTATTACCCTTTTGATGGCAATATCAAATTGATACGCAAAATTTTTAAAAAGATCGTGAGTAAAGGGCCGTTGCGGCTTTATGTCTTTATCCAAATTGACAGCAATGGATTGAGCCTCAAACTCTCCAATGACTACGGGGAGCTTGCGATTGCCGTCAACTTCATCCAATATCATGGCATAAGCACCACTTTGATTTTGGCTGTATGTAATGCGGTTTACTCGAAGTTGAATAAGGCTCATGATTAAGCAAGTTCTTTATGTGCCCTAAAATACAAAATTGGGTATTACGATTGTGCTTTAAATGCTTTAAGTTTTTGTGTCAGTACAGGAACCACTTCAAACGCATCTCCCACAATCCCGTAGTCAGCAGCTTTAAAGAAAGGCGCTTCTGGATCATTATTGATAACGACCTTTACTTTTGAAGCGTTTACACCTGCCAAATGCTGAATGGCACCCGATATGCCAATGGCAATATAGAGGTTAGTCGAAACGGGCTTACCCGTTTGTCCTACGTGCTCGTCGTGTGTACGCCAGCCCATATCTGATACTGGCTTGGAGCATGCTGTGGCAGCATCCAATACTTCTGCTAGATCTTCGACTAAGTGCCAGTGTTCAGGCCCTTTCAGGCCCCTGCCTCCAGAAACAACTACGTCGGCGTCGGCTATAGTGGCCTTGCCTGTTTCCTTGCTTATGGATAACTGCTCTACATGCGAAGCCGCATGCTCGACAGTTGCATTCTCAACAGCACAATCAACCGCATGCTCAAGTGTACCAAAGGCGTTGTTTCCAACACCAATGATGTTAACTTCGGCCGTTAATGTGGTATTTGCAAAGGCCTTGTTGGTAAATACGGTTCTTCTAACCGTTAAGGGCTGTTGTTCGTGTGGCAGCGCCACTACATTGGGCACATAAGCAGCGTTTGTGTTTGCGGCAACCAGGGGCGCTAAGAACTTGGCATCAGCACTGCTGCCTAGAATAATTTGTGTGGCCCCAAGGCTTTTAATATAATGTGTCAAGACATTAGCGTATACATGTGCATCAAACTGCAGCGGTACATTGGTAACAATGAACACTTTTGAAACCCCAAACTGCCCCAATTCTTGGGCATTATCGGCATTAAAGCTAACCGCTACACAGTCTTTATTGAGCTTGCCAGCCAAGGCAGCTCCGTAGGATGCAATTTCGGCTGCATTGCGTTTGAGTTTGTTGTTTTCAGATTCGGCAAATAGAAGGATAGACATAATATTGGGTTAAATAACGTTAGCTTCTTTGTGTAACAATTCAATCAATTGGTCGATGTCATCAGCAGGAACTAATTTGACATCAGCTTTTGGTGCTGGTTTTTCAAACAGCACATCTTTGGTGGTGTTTTCTGAGCCTTTTGGACTAAGCACTTCAAAGGGTTTTTGTCGTGCTTGCATTATGCCACGCATGTTGGGAATTTTGAGGTCTGACTCTTCAACAAGGCCTTTTTGTCCGGCAATAACCATCGGCAGGTTCCCCTTAAGTTTTTCACGTCCGCCATCAATTTCTCGTTCAGCAACAGCGTTGCTACCATCAACTTCCAAACCAACACAGTTGGGTACGAAGGCAATATTGAGCAGTGCAGCGAGCATGCCGGGTACCATGGCGCCATTGTAGTCAATAGATTCGCGTCCAGCGATGATAAGGCCATAGGGATTATCAGTTACAAATGCGGCCAATTCTTTGGCTACGACCATGCCGTCTGTTGCGGGAGTATCTATTCGAAAAGCTTTGTCGGCTCCTATGGCCAAACACTTGCGAAGCGTAGGTTCTGCTGTTGCCGTGCCCACATGAATGACATGAACTTGTGCACCTTGTTTTTCTTTAAACCAAATGGCACGGGTGAGACCAAATTCATCGTTGGGATTGATGACAAACTGCACACCATTGGTATCAAAATGTGTATCGTTTTCAACGAAGTTAATTTTCGACGTAGTGTCTGGAACATGGCTAATGCAAACGAGTATGTTCATAGATTTACAATTTAGTTCAAATGTATAAAAAAATACTATGCACGCATAATAAATAGAAGTCTTTTGCTTTAAGGTATTTTATTGCTACTTTTGCGCCTCTTAAAATATCTATGAGGACCATTCAATTTAGAGAAGCAATTTGTGAAGCGATGTCGGAGGAAATGCGTCTCGACGAAACCATATATTTAATGGGTGAAGAAGTTGCTGAGTACAACGGTGCTTACAAGGCTTCAAAAGGTATGTTGGATGAGTTTGGTGAAAAACGAGTAATCGACACCCCAATTTCCGAACTTGGATTTGCAGGTATTGGCGTTGGTTCTACCATGACTGGCAACAGACCCATCATCGAATTTATGACTTTTAACTTTGCACTCGTTGGTATTGATCAAATCATAAACAACGCTGCAAAAATCCGTCAAATGTCTGGCGGACAGTTCCCATGTCCGATTGTATTTCGTGGTCCAACGGGTTCGGCCGGTCAGTTAGCCGCAACCCACTCACAAGCTTTTGAAAGTTGGTATGCCAACTGTCCAGGGCTTAAAGTAATCGTACCTGCAAACCCATACGATGCCAAAGGCTTGTTAAAGGCAGCCATTAGAGATAATGATCCAGTTATTTTTATGGAGTCAGAACAAATGTATGGCGACAAGGGTGAAGTACCTGAAGGGGAATATGTATTGCCTATTGGTGTTGCAGAAGTAAAACAACAAGGAGATGATGTTACTATTGTTTCTTTTGGAAAAATCTTAAAAGAGGCTCGAAAAGCCGTCGATGCGTTAGCAAAAGAAAATATCTCTTGTGAGCTTATCGACTTGAGAACCATACGTCCACTAGATATGAACACCATCCTTGATTCCGTTAAAAAAACCAATCGCTTGGTTATTTTAGAAGAATCATGGCCGTTTGGAAATATATCTACTGAAATCACGTATCAGGTACAAAGCCAGGCTTTTGATTATTTGGACGCTCCTGTTCAGAAAATCAATACGGCCGACACACCCGCACCTTATTCTCCTGTACTCTTACAGGAATGGTTACCCAACCACGAGGATGTTGTGCGCGCTGTAAAAAAAGTTATGAATTAAACCATTGACTACTCTCAATATGAATGAATTTGTTTTTTACCTTCCAATAGTGCTTGCCATTCTTGGTCTTATAGTTATGATTTTCAAAGCCCAGCAGGTGCGCAAACAAGCCGCAGGCGATGCAAAAATGATTGAAATATCCAGTGCTATTAAAGAAGGCGCACTGGCATTTTTAGGTGCCGAATACAGACTCCTATCCTTTTTTGTTTTTGGCGCATCTGTTGCCTTGTTTATAGTGTCAACGTTAGTTGAATCCACACACTGGATGATAGTACCTGCATTTATTCTTGGTGCGTTTTTCAGTGCATTTGCAGGAAATATCGGAATGCGTATTGCTACCGACGCCAATGCACGCACTGCTGAAGCTGCAAAAACGAGTTTACCCAAGGCATTGAACGTTTCATTTAATGGAGGTACGGTTATGGGCCTTGGTGTTGCCGGACTTGCTGTACTCGGATTGAGCTTGTTGTTTTTGTTTTTTATTGGTCAGTTTATGGGCCATGAAGGAAGTTTTTATGCCAACATGACCGTAGTTTTGGAAACCCTAGCAGGCTTTTCATTAGGAGCGGAGTCAATTGCATTGTTTGCACGTGTGGGCGGAGGTATTTATACCAAGGCTGCGGATGTAGGTGCTGACCTAGTTGGGAAAGTTGAAGCGGGTATCCCAGAAGATGATCCTCGTAACCCTGCGACAATCGCAGATAACGTTGGTGACAATGTAGGAGATGTTGCTGGAATGGGCGCTGACTTGTTCGGTTCTTATGTGGCCACTGTTTTGGCTGCCATGGTACTGGGTAATTATGTTGTAAAAGACATGCTCGATGCCGGTATTGAGCTTACTGCTTTTAGCGGAATGGGACCTATCCTGTTGCCCTTAGTCATTGCTGGTGTTGGTGTTTTGGCATCAATCATTGGAACCTTTTTTGTACGTATCAAATCTAACGATGCACGGGAGCCACAAGTACAAAAAGCATTAGACACTGGAAACTGGGCTGCAATCCTGTTGACATTGGTTGCGAGCTGGTTTTTAATTGACTGGATGCTGGAAGATACCATCAGCATGACTTTCTTTGGAAAAGGTGTGTTAGCTGTTCCAGCAATAAATATATTTTTTGCTGCCTGCATAGGATTGGCAGTTGGCGCCTTAATTTCTATGGTAACCGCATATTATACCTCACTAGGAAAGAAACCTGTAATGGACATCGTTCAAAACAGTTCAACCGGTGCTGCTACCAATATTATCGCTGGACTTGCTGTTGGTATGAAATCTACTTTTTCATCTGTCGTTTTATTTGCAGCTGCTATCTATGGTTCTTATGCCTTAGCTGGTTTCTACGGCGTTGCACTTGCCGCTTCTGCCATGATGGCTACTACAGCCATGCAGTTGGCCATTGATGCATTTGGTCCTATAGCCGACAACGCTGGAGGTGTTGCTGAGATGAGTGAGCTTGAGCCACAAGTACGTGAGCGAACAGACATCTTGGATTCTGTTGGAAACACAACTGCTGCGGTGGGTAAAGGATTTGCCATTGCTTCTGCTGCACTTACTGCCTTGGCGCTTTTTGCTGCCTATGTAACCTTTACGGGCATTGATGGGATCAACATCTTCAAGGCTGACGTATTGGCCATGTTATTTGTAGGCGGTATGATTCCAGTTGTATTTTCTGCTCTTGCAATGCAATCTGTTGGCAAGGCTGCTATGGAAATGGTACAAGAGGTTCGTCGTCAGTTTAAAGAAATTCCTGGAATTCTTGAAGGAAAAGGGAAGCCTGAGTATGCCAAATGTGTGGATATTTCTACCAAAGCTGCCCTTAAGGAAATGTTATTGCCAGGCTTGATTACCATTATCACACCAATTTTTATAGGTTTATTGTTTGGTGCTGAACCACTCGGTGGCTATATGGCGGGTGTATGTGTATCTGGTGTTATGTGGGCTATTTTCCAAAATAATGCTGGTGGCGCGTGGGACAACGCAAAAAAATCATTTGAAGCAGGTGTGGAGATTGATGGTGAGATGACCTATAAAGGTAGTGAAGCACACAAATCTGCGGTAACTGGCGATACGGTTGGAGATCCATTTAAGGACACTTCAGGTCCTTCGATGAATATTTTGATTAAGCTTACTTGTTTGATCGGTCTAGTGATGGCGCCGCTATTGGGTGATGGCCACAGTTCTGATGTACTTCACGTAGAAGTGCAAATGGAGCGCTCCGATGAAGGGATGGCCAAAGGCACCCTAACCGTTGTTACTAATCAAGATGGTCAGGAAGTGGAACAAATAAAGGTATTCGAAGGTACGGCTGCCGAAGTACAAGAAGCCATTATTACTGCTGAAGGCGAGCTTGGCGTCACGAAGTAGTAAAAAGTCCGCTTAATTCCGCGTCAATTTTTTCAATTACAATGCTAAGATCTTCTTTGTTGTCTACAAAGTTTAGGTTGTCCACATCAATGATAAGGATTTTACCTTTGTCGTAGTTATGTACCCATGCTTCATAACGCTCATTAAGCCTGCTTAAATACTCAATACTAATGGAATTTTCATAATCGCGTCCGCGATTATGAATTTGAGAAACAAGATTTGAAATCGAACTTCTTAAATATATCATCAGGTCTGGACCTTTGACTAAGGACTCCATAAGCTCAAAGACCGCTTGGTAATTTTTAAAATCACGATGGGTCATGAGTCCCATTGCATTGAGGTTGGGTGCAAAAATATGCGCATCCTCATAAATGGAGCGATCCTGCACCACGTCATTACCGTTTTTTTGAATCTCTAAGATTTGCCTAAACCTACTATTGAGGAAATAGATTTGAAGGTTAAATGACCAACGTTCCATTTCGGCATAAAAATCATCGTGGTATGGGTTCTCAACAACATCTTCATAATGTGCTTCCCAACCGTAGTGTTTGTGTAGTAGTTCTGTGAGCGATGTTTTTCCAGCTCCTATATTTCCAGCTATGGCAATATGCATAAGTATAATTTAGCCACAATATAAGTATCTTTACAAAAAAAAATATGCCTTTAACTGCTATAATTTTATTTAAAACTTTTTAAGATTTATTGGGTCTAACAATTATTAACAATATGTATAGAATTCTCATACCCCTATTGATTTTATCCGCATCCTTTTCAAGTGCACAGCTTGCAAAGGCGACATACACCATGAAAGTAAGCATGAATATGGACTTTACAAACAACCCCAATATTCCAAAAAATGTAGTGGAGCGTATTAAAAAACGCATGTCCGAACCCCAAAACTTTCAGTTGTTTTTTGACCAAACACAATCTCTATACAAAAAAGAGGAAAAGCTAGACAGTCCACAAGGAAGAAGTGGAGTCATGTCGATGCGCTTCGGCGGAGGTGCTGGCAGTATTACCCATACCGACCTTGCTAACCGCAAGCAAACAAGCCAACAAGAACTATTTGGCAAGATGTTTTTGGTGTCAAAAAACATGAAACAACGCAAATGGAATTTTACGGGTGCGTCCAAGCAAATTGGGCAATACACCGCTTATGAAGCCACTTATGTTTATATGAAAGCACCAACAAGTTTTAGGATGTCATTCGGGAACCGCGCTAAAGATGAGGAAAAAGAAGAGGAAGCACCCGAAAAAGTCCCTGTCACAGTCTCTGTTTGGTTTACTCCTGACATTCCCATTTCTGCTGGACCAGCAAACTATTTTGGTCTTCCAGGCTTGGTGCTCATGGCACAAGACGACAATAGGGTTTTGGTTTGTACAGAAGTGCAGATGAATATCAAAGATAAAATTAAGCTTGAAGCACCTAGAAAAGGGCAGGCAGTTACCCAAGAAGAATTTTCAAAAATTAGAGAAAAAAAGGCAGAGGAAATGCGAGAACGTTTTCAAAACAATGGAAACAGAGGCAACGGAAATCGCATAATGATTAGAGGATAATAAATGAACGTAAGAAAAATAGGGGTATTGCTCGTATTTGCTGTCTCAGCAAGTGTTTGTAGCCAAAACGTCAGGTTTGAAGGAGTTGTATTAGACAGTCTTGGCGTGGCCATATCCACCGCAAACATTGTAGCTACTAATCAAGAAACAAATCGAATGGACAATTTTGCCATATCCGATTTGGATGGTAAATTTTCTATTGGAATTAAAAAAGATGTTCCCTACAGCATAAAGGTTTCATATTTGGGATATAAACCCGTAGCCCTATCGCGTAAATCAAGCACTGACCTCAGCGAGATAATAGTGATGTATGAGCAGGCAGAGCAGCTTGAAGGCGTAGAGGTTACCTATGAAATGCCCGTATCCATTCAAGGCGATACTATTGTCTATAACGCCGACTCCTTTAACACAGGTTCAGAACGCAAGTTAAAAGATGTGTTGGAAAACTTGCCAGGTGTTGAAATCAATGCTGACGGGCAGATTGAAGTTGAAGGACGTCAGGTGACAAAGGTCATGGTCGAAGGGAAAGATTTCTTTGATGGCGACTCAAAAATTGCCACAGAGAACATCCCCGCAAATGCCGTTGACAAGGTTCAAGTGTTGAAAAATTTTAATGAAATATCACAATTGAGTGGCGTCACCAATAACGATGATAACATAGCCATCAACATCAAATTAAAAGAAGGAAAAGATCGCTTTTGGTTTGGTGAATTAGGTGCTGGCGGAGGCGAAAAAGACCGCATATTACTAAACCCAAAAGTGTTTTATTACAGCCCAAAAACCAGCATTAACGTTCTTGGAAATAGAAATAACCTTGGCGAAAACCCATTTACAAGACGTGATTATTTTCGATTCACAGGTGGATTTAGAAACCAAAGCAACCAAAGTGGCTCTTCCATTCAAATTCAAACCGACGACGTTGGGCTTTCAAATCTTCAAAACAACAATGCAGCTTCCATCGAAAACGATTTTGCAGCAACTAACTTTTCGCATCAACCCAAAGAGGGATTAACCTTTTCCGGTTTTGCGATACTTTCAAAAAACAACACCCTAATCAAATCTATTCGCGAACGCACCTTTACTTCTACTGGAGTTAAAGAAGTAACAGACAATGATTTTGATCAGTCAAACACATCAGAACTGTATAAGTTTAGCACGCTTTACAATGCAAACCCTGACTTTCAGTTTGAGTATGATATTTTCTACCGAAACGCCGATGAGTCGGAATACAGCGATTTGACTTCTACCGCCACAAGGGTAGAGGACATCAGCTCACTACGCAAACAAACACCTAAGCAGTTGAGCCAGAACTTAAATGCCTATTTCACCCTCAACGAAAAGCATATTTTTGCCCTCGAGTTGCAGCATACACTGCAAGAGGAAAACCCATTTTTTGAACTACAAAAAGAACGGATCATATTTCCACAAGTGCTCCCTTTAAGCTATCAGCCCGAAGGATATTTGCTTCAACAGAATCGTTTTACAAAAACCAATAAGCTCGACGGTCGTTTGGAGTACTACCATATGCTGAATGATACGGCAAGTTTAAATTTTACGATAGGTACCACGCAGGTAAGACAAGATTACAACTCCAGTATGGGAAATACGGTTGATGGTATGCTCACAGTTTTTGACCAGCCAAATTTGATCAACGACGTTAACTATGATTTCTCCGATATATACACTGCTGTTCGTTACCGCGTGAAGCTGGGTAAGTTTCTAATCAATCCAGGTTTTACGTTGCATAACTACGATATTAAAACCCTTCAGCTGAACCCCACTTCGAGCAAAGAGACAAGGATTTTGCCAGATGTTTGGATTCGTTATCAGTTCCGCAAGTCAGAATCGCTGCGCTTTACTTATCGAGCACAACTGCAATATTCCGATGTGAGTAGACTTGGAGATGGCTATACCTTTAGCAACTACAACAGATTGTTTCTTGGAAACAGTTCATTAAAACCTGCCTATTTCCATAATTTCAGTTTAAACTATTTTAATTTCAATATGTTCAACTTTACGAATATCTTTATTCGTATGGACTATCGAAAACAGTTTGATAATTTTAAAACGGTAAATGTTGTGTCAGGGATCAATCGCGAGTCTTCCCCGTTTAATTCCCCAAAAGCAGAAGAACGAATCAATATAAATGCACGGCTTCAAAAAAGGTTTAATAACCTAAAAACAAGCTTTACGCTTCGTGCCAATAAAAACAAGTCCTACAATATTGTTAATGGAGATTTGCGTCAGTTCAACTACTTTACTCAGTTTGCCAGCGCAACCTTGTCCACCAATTTCAAGGCTGCACCCAATCTACAAGTGGGTTATAGTTACAACAACAACCGCACAAAAGATGAGGACAACGTTAGTTACTTTATTACAGAGCGTCCTTTTGTTGGTGTGGATGCTGCTTTTTTGAACGGATTTATCTTTATAGCCGATTACAGCTTCTATGATTATCGCTTGGGGAGTACTTCTCTTAACAAATATGACGACTTATCCGCGTCACTGCTCTACAACAAAAAAGACAGCAAATGGGAGTTTGGTATTCAGGCTAAAAATGTGTTGGGCAACAGCAGTATAAATAGAGATAATTTCTCTGGGATTACACAAACCACAACCCTGTACATGATTCAACCCCGTTTTATTTATTTTACGCTTAAGTATTTTATTTGATGTATTTTCCAAGTTGTAAACCTTAAAATCTGAACATGAAAAATTTCATCATACTCATTATTTCGCTTACCACAACCTTTTCATCTGCGCAATTATTTGATGATTTAGAAAAAATACTGGCTGCAACAACTGAAGATGCACAACTTTTGGCAGACGCCTATGTCGCACCATTAGGACAATCATTGACTTATAGCTTAAATGCAGGCTGGGCATTGTCTGCCAAGACACATAAAAAGTTTGGTTTTGATATAACTATTGGTGTTACTTCGACTAGTGTTTCGGACGCAGCAAAGTCATTTTCAATTAGTGCGCTTAAATTAGAACAGTTAACATCTACTGCGACATCGGCTAGTACAGTTTTTGGTGCTAGGAACGGTACAATGTTTACCTATACCTTACCAGGTACAAGTATTTCTCAGTCTATAGAAATGCCGGGTGGTATAGAGGATGACTTGGTCATGAATTCACTTCCAGCACCCTATGCCCAAGTTGGTTTGGGCTTGTTTTTTGAAACCGATTTAATTGTACGCCATGCGCCTAAAATAGAAAGTCAAGGTGCTATATTCGGCTTATTTGGCATTGGCTTTAAGCATAACCTGATGCGGTATTTTGGAGTTATGGATAAACTCCCGCTTAATATTTCTGCCCTAGCTTCTTATTCTAAAATGAATTTAGAATATCAGCTTAGCACCACTAATCCCAGCCAAATGGTTGACTATGACGTGGATACGTTTACCATACAGGCACTTGGCTCACTAGATTTTCCAGTCATTAGTATTGTTGGTGGTTTTGGTTATGGTAAAGGAGATGTGGCATTTGATATGCTTGGCGATTATACCATTTCTCTTGCTGATGGAACTTCAAAAACGCTTTCCAATCCTTTAGGGTCAGAGAGTTCATACACAGGAACCCATGCCATGATTGGTGCTAGAGTCAATTTGTTATTTTTAAAAATCTTTGCTAATTACTCACTTCAGGAATTCAATACTCTAAATGCAGGTGTCTCTGTAAGTTTTCGATAAAATTTTTTTGTAAAATTTCATCTTGTTGTATATTTGTGCCCACAGAGGAAGGATTTGACTGATTGCAACCTCTCAAAAAAACTGCTAAAACAGCTTGCTTTTGATTACTGCAATCAGTCTATGTACTTCCCAAAAGCAAGATTATGTCATACTTTTTTACATCAGAGTCAGTAGGCGAAGGACACCCAGATAAGGTATCAGATCAAATTAGCGATGCACTTTTGGATCACTTTATTGCATTTGACCCTAGCAGCAAGGTAGGGTGTGAGACACTCGTCACTACAGGTCAAGCCGTTGTAGCTGGTGAGGTAAAAAGCAACACATATCTAGACGTACAAGCCATTACAAGAAATACCATTAACCGCATTGGATACAACAAAGACGCCTATCAATTTTCTGGCGATTCCTGTGGGGTAATTTCACTCATTCACGAACAGTCACCCGATATCAATCAAGGCGTTGATAGGGACGAAGCAGCCGAACAAGGCGCAGGAGATCAAGGCATTATGTTTGGGTATGCTACTAACGAAACCGATAACTATATCCCTTTGGCGCTTGATATTTCCCATAAAATCATGCGTGTATTGGCTGAATTTAGACGAGAAAAAACACAAATACCTTATCTGCGTCCTGATTCTAAGTCACAAGTGACACTTGAATATGCAGACAATCACAAGCCACTGCGTGTTGACACTATTGTAATTTCAACCCAACACGACGATTTTGACAAAGACGAAGATATGTTGGCTAAAATTAGAAAAGATTTAATTGCATTGGTTATTCCTGCCGTTATTGCCGAATATCCAGCACATATTCAGGCGCTTTTTGGCGATGATATTGTTTATCATATAAACCCAACAGGAAAATTTGTAATTGGTGGTCCTCACGGAGATACTGGTCTTACGGGACGTAAGATTATTGTAGATACCTATGGCGGAAAAGGCACACATGGCGGAGGTGCCTTTAGTGGTAAAGACCCTTCCAAAGTGGATAGAAGTGCTGCCTATGCCGCTAGACATATTGCTAAAAACTTGGTGGCAGCCGCGGTTTGTGATGAGGTATTGGTGCAATTGAGTTATGCCATTGGTGTTGCAGCGCCAACTTCCATATTTATCAACACGTACGGGACATCAAAAAGTAAATATTCAGATACTAAGATAGCAGAAAAGATTGCCACACTCGTAGACTTATCACCCTTTGGAATTGAGCAACGTCTCAAACTCCGTAATCCAATCTATGAAGAAACTGCAGCTTATGGACATATGGGCCGAACCCCTGAAACTGTAACAAAAACATTCAAGTCACCCTATAACGGTCGTATTGACTGTGAGGTGGAGTTATTCACCTGGGAAAAGCTTGATCTAGTTCAAACCTTTAAAAATCAATTCTAAATTTTATTTCAAATGAGTAATCAAAAATTTTCTACTAACGCACTTCATGTAGGTCATGATGTCACCAAAACGCAGGGCACCAGAGCAGTACCCTTATATCAGTCTACTTCTTATGTGTTCGACAATGCTGAGCATGCCGCTAACCTTTTTGCTCTTGCAGAACCCGGATATATTTATACCCGACTAAACAACCCAACTAACGATGTGCTGGAACAGCGCATGGCAGCACTTGAGGGTGGAATCGCCGCTGTTGCCACTTGCTCTGGAACTGCAGCGCTATCTACAGGAATCCTTACATTCTTAAAAGCGGGAGACCATATTGTTTCTTCAAACAGTTTATACGGTGGGTCGTACAACATGTTAAATTCAATGTTGCCACGCTTTGGTATCACCACAACTTTTGTTGATCCGAACGACGATGCCAATTTTGAAGCTGCAGTCCAAGACAATACCCGCCTTATTTTTGCAGAATCTTTGGGGAATCCAAAACTAGATGTTCTTGATTTGGCAGCTATTTCTAAAGTTGCCAAGAAACACAAGGTACCTTTTATGGTGGACAACACGGTTGCTACGCCTGCATTGCTAAAGCCTATTGAGCACGGCGTAAACATTGTTATTCACTCACTAACCAAATACCTAAACGGTAACGGTACTTCAATGGGTGGTGTTATTATTGACGCAGGCACTTTTGATTGGTCGAGTGGTAAATTTCCAGAATTCACTTCTCCATCCCCTTCATACCACGGACTAAACTACCACGAAGCCTTAGGCCCTGCGGCTTATATCGCAAGAATCAGGATAGAGGGGCTTCGTGATTTGGGAGCTGCAATAAGCCCTTTCAATGCATTCCAAATCATTCAAGGAATAGAAACCCTTTCGGTCAGAATGCAACGACACAGCGAAAATGCACTTGAACTGGCAACATGGCTAAGCAAAAACGACTCTGTAGCTTGGGTAAACTATCCAGGTTTAGCATCCAGTAAATACAACGGCCTTGCAAAAAAATACCTAAAAGACGGCCAAAGTGGTGTGGTTACTTTTGGTGTTAAGGGTGGATTTGAAGCAGCCAAGAAAATTGCGATAATACCAAGATTTTCTCTTTGCTGGCCAACTTTGGCGATTCAAAATCGCTCATCATTCACAATGCGAGTACAACGCACCAACAACTTACGCCAGAGCAACAAGAAGACACTGGGGTTACAAATGACCTTATCCGTTTGTCTGTTGGACTAGAAGATGTTGAAGATTTAAAAGCGGACTTACAAGCTGCTTTTGATACACTTAAATTGTAAAAGAATAAAAGGCAATATGTCGTCACTTCAGAAACATAGCATCCCTTCCTTCAAGCTGCACAGTGGCAAGGTCATTTCTTTGACCTTATCCTACCAAGTATTTGGTAAAGCGCTGCACGAAGCACCTGTTGTGTTGGTGAATCATTCACTAACAGGTAATTCTAATGTGTCGGGTGAAGAAGGATGGTGGAGCGATATTATCGGTCCAAAGAAATTGATAGATACTGAAGTGTACAGCGTTATTGCCTTTAATTTTCCTGGCAATGGCTTTGACGATGACTTTTTGTCTTCCTACAAAGGTTGGATATTACGTGATGTCTCTGAAGCTTTTAAAATAGCTCTAGAAGAGCTTGGCGTTTCCGAGCTCTTTGCTGCTATTGGCGGTTCCATTGGTGGTGCATTGGCTTGGGAAATGGCGGTATCACACCCGCATTTTATTCGTAACGTTATCCCTATTGCTTGCCATTGGGAGGCTTCCGATTGGATTTTAGCAAATGTCTTGCTCCAAGACCGATTGCTACATAATTCTCAAAACCCAATTGAGGATGCGCGCATTCACGCGATGTTGTGTTATCGAACGCCTCAATCTTTAAAATTTAGATTTGACCGCACCATTAACAAGGAACAAAATAAATTTAATGTCGAAACATGGCTGCTGTATCATGGCGATAAATTGGCCAACCGGTTTGATATCAGCGCCTATAAGTCGATGAATCATTTGTTGGGCAGCGTTGATATTTGCCACGAACGCGATTCGTTTGAAGAATTGGTAGAAAAAACAACGGGTAATATTTTTATTATATCCATTGATACGGACTTGTTTTTTACTCACGAAGACAATAGAGAAACCTACCGCCGACTGTTGAATGTAAAGCCCAATGTATTTTTTAAGACCATCAAATCTATTCACGGACACGATGCCTTTTTGATTGAACACGACCAACTAACAAACCTATTAAAAGAAGTATTCACCCCAATCCATGAACACGTATGAATGTAAAACTCACCCACCAGTCTGGCTTTTACGCCACAATTGAAAACAATAGCGGTTATAAAATAGCTATTGATAATAAGTCTGTAGAAAATCCCAAGAGCGCAAGCCCAATGGAATTGCTGCTTGTGGGAGTGGCTGGATGTTCTAGTATTGATATTATCTCAATTTTAAACAAGCAAAAAGTAGTTTTTGACAGCCTGGAAATTGATGTTGATGGCGAACGTGTAGACAAACCTGCACCATCACTCTTTACAAAAATACATGCAAGGGTAAGCGTAAACGGAGATGTAAAACCCGAAAAAATATACCGTGCAGCAGAGTTGTCATTTACAAAGTATTGTTCAGTTTCCCTAACACTGGCAGCTACTGCTAAGGTAAGCTTTTCTGTAATTGTAAACGACACCCTATATGAGCCCAAAAATTTTTAAAACCAATAACGTTCGTACGCAAACGGCGCAAACCCAACACGGAGAGTATAGCACTCCCCTATTTCTAACCTCCAGTTTTTTCGTTTTCTGGATTCATGATTTTGGGTTTTAGGGTTAATTTATTTAGCGCGAGACATAGCCCTGCCCCTGACTGCCTACTGGCAGGCAAGCAATTAACTATAGCCATTGTGGTGTGTAGTTTTTATATTTTAGTTCTAATTTTTTGCAATTCCTATAGATGAATGGTTCTCGTGTATATCCTCACATTGCATTTATTTCCTCTTGCCATTAATACCTATCAATTCCCTAATAAAAAGCGCAGCACAATACCTCAAGCTTTTAGCAAGGCTAGCGTTTAAAAAAAATCAAATCTAAGCCGCAGTTTTTTCATGATTGTAGAAATGATTTGGGAATCAATTCAATTTTAAAACTACAAAAAAATTTGTTTATTTAGATTTTGCATGTACATTTGCCCTGTAATGAAAATAAACAGATATTATTCATCTTTTTACTACTTCTATAATGGGAGCTAGTTGGGTGTATAATAGTTTTGACAAACGAATTTAAAACCCTGAGCTAGCGTTCGGGGTTTTTTTATGTGCCCATGGTGCATGAATAAACAGAAACAATGGAACCAAAAATTGCGATACAAGGAATCAGAGGCTCGTACCACCACGAGGTAGTAGCCCAGCTTTTTGGTGCCAACACGGCACTGGACGAGTGCCTGTCGTTCGATGCCCTGGTTGTTGCGGTTACTTCGGGTGTTGTTAGCCACGGGCTTATGGCCTTGGAAAATTCCATTGCAGGCTCCATTATTCCCAACTACGCCCTTATAGACAAACACAACCTGCATATTGTGGACGAGGCCTACATACGCATTGAGCACCAGCTGATGGCATTGCCCGGAACGGAAGTTGCAGATATCACAGAAGTGGCTTCCCATCCCATGGCGCTGTTGCAGTGTAAAGATTTCTTTGCTACCCAACCGCACATCAAACTCATTGAAGATGCCGATACCGCAGAAGTGGCACAACGCATTGCCGAAAAAAAAATCCGCGGCCTTGGCGCCATTGCCTCCAAAACGGCTGCCACTCTTTACGGACTTAAAATTGTAGCATCCAACATCCACAGCATTGCCAACAATGCTACTCGTTTTGTTGTGGTCAAAACCACGCCCAACAGCTCTGAAGACATCAATAAGGCATCAATGAAATTTGTGCTAGACCACAAACGTGGCAGTCTGGCAGCCGTACTTAACGTACTCAGCGATTGCAAACTAAACCTGACCAAGATACAGTCCATACCCGTGGTGGAAACCCCGTGGAAGTACTCCTTTTTTGTGGACGTAACTTTCGATGAAGTGGCCTTTTACACTAAGACCATTCATCTGCTCGAAATCATGACCGAATCGCTAAAAGTATTGGGAACCTATAAAAATCAGTTAGAAGCATGAGACCTGCCGACAGACTAAATAGCGTCCAAGAATACTACTTTTCACGCAAGCTGCGTGAGGTGAGTCAACGCATGGGTAGCGGCCAAGACGTCATCAATATGGGTATTGGCAGTCCAGACTTGCCACCACCCACAGCCGCCCTATCGGCCCTAACGGAAAGCCTCTCGCAGCCTACGGCACACAAATACCAAAGCTACCAAGGTACCCCTGCTTTGCGCCAAACCATAGCTACCTACTATCAAGATGCTTTTGACGTAGCACTAAATCCTGAAAATGAGGTGCTGCCGCTTATGGGTTCCAAAGAAGGCATCATGCACATTTCCATGGCATTCCTTAACAAGGGTGATGGCGTACTGATTCCCAATCCTGGCTACCCAACCTATGCCTCAGTAACCGAATTGGTGGGTGCGCAAGCCCTTCCATATACCCTGAGCGCTGCTACACATTGGCTGCCGAATTTGGAGGCACTTGCAAAACAAGACTTGACAGGCGTAAAGCTGATGTGGGTCAACTATCCGCACATGCCAACTGGCGCCAAAGCCGATGCGGCATTTTTAGCCGAATTGGTGGCCTTTGCTAAAACCTACGACTTGCTTATCATCAACGACAACCCCTATGCCAATATCCTAAACGATGTGCCCATGAGCTTGCTTCAACTACCCGGTGCCAAGGACGTATCTCTAGAACTGCAATCCTTGAGTAAGGCGTACAACATGGCCGGCTGGCGTGTGGGCATGGTATGCGGAAGTGTAGCCCACATTCAAGATATTTTAAAGGTAAAAAGCAATATGGACTCGGGTATGTTCTTTGGTTTGCAACAAGGCGCCATGGCTGCCCTTGCACAAGGTACAGCTTGGTTTTCGGAGCTTAACGCTACCTACCGCAGCAGGAGAGAACTTATTTGGCAACTTGCCCACGCGTTGGGCACCACTTTTGAACGTGATACGGCAGGTATGTTTGTTTGGGCAAAACTGCCCGGAGGCGCATTGGATAGCGAAGCCTACATAGACGCTTTGCTGGAGGAACACCATATTTTTATTGCTCCCGGAACCATTTTTGGAACCGCAGGGGAGGGCTATGTCCGCTTTTCACTATGCGTGTCAGAAGAACGAATTGTTGAAGCACTAAAGCGCATAACATCATGAAGGTAAGCTTTGTAGGCATTGGATTGATGAACGGCTCTTTGTCGCTAGATTTGCAAAGTCTATATCCCGATGCGGTCATGCAAGGAATCAGCCGAAAAGAGGCCACCTTAAGCTGTGCGCTTGATTTGGGATTGATTCACCAAACAGGCGATCTACACAAGTTGCAAGATGCCGATTGGGTTTTTGTTTCTATACCTGTAGAAGCTATTACGCATTTGTTACCCCAAATTTTAGACGCTGTGGGCGAAAAAACCTTAGTAATTGATTTTGGCTCTACGAAATCGGCAATTTGTCAAGCGGTAAAAAACCATCCAAAACGCGATCAGTTTTTGGCTGCACACCCAATCGCAGGAACCGAACACTCGGGCCCCGATGCTGCTGTATCCGAGCTATACAAAGGAAAAACTATTATGCTGTGCGAGACCGCACTCACCCGTGATGCTCTCCTAGACAAGGCGGAAAAGCTATTCGGTCAGTTGGGAATGATCATCCGTAGGATGGATCCTGTGGAGCACGACAAACACATTGCTTATGTGTCGCACCTGTCGCACATCACCTCTTTTATGCTTGGCAAAACCGTGTTGGAGAAAGAAACCGACGAACAAAACATCTTTGATATGGCCGGTAGTGGATTCGCCTCCACGGTACGCTTGGCCAAGAGTTCACCAGAAATGTGGATGCCCATTTTTGCCCAAAACAAACAAAACGTTTTGGAAACACTAGATGAGTACATCAGGAATATGAACGCTTTCAAAGAAAAACTGGCTGCCGATGCTCACGAGGAATTGCTGGCCGAAATGAAGGAAATAAACAAAATAAAAACAATTTTAGAACACAAATAAGTTAACCATGGAAAACAATCCAAACATGCGTCAATGGCTCAATAATTTTGAGCTCGACCACCCACTCGTTATAGCAGGACCTTGCAGTGCTGAAACCGAAGAACAAGTGCTTAAAATCGCTCATCAACTCAAGGATACCGATGTTACTGCCTATCGAGCAGGAATATGGAAGCCCCGTACACGCCCAGGAAATTTTGAAGGCGTTGGCGTTATTGGACTAAAATGGTTGCAGCGTGTAAAAGAGGAAACAGGTTTAATGACCTGTACAGAAGTAGCCAATCGCGCCCATGTTCAATTGGCTTTGGAGCACGATATTGATATTTTGTGGATTGGTGCGCGCTCAACCGTTAGCCCTTTTATTGTTCAGGAAATAGCGGATGCGCTAGAGGGAACAGAAAAGATAGTATTGGTCAAAAACCCTGTTAATCCAGACTTGTCTTTGTGGCTTGGTGGTATTGAGCGTTTGTACACAGCCAACATCAAAAACTTAGGGGTAATTCACCGTGGATTTTCTACTTATGAAAAAACAAAGTACAGGAACAATCCAGAGTGGCAAATCGCTGTTGAATTGCAAAATAGATTTCCTGACCTGCCGCTGATTTGTGATCCTTCACACATTGCTGGACGCCGGGATATATTGCAAGACATTTGCCAAACCGCACTGGATTTAAATTTCGATGGGTTGATGGTCGAGTCCCACTGGGATCCAGACAACGCATGGAGTGATGCCGCCCAGCAAATCACACCCGACACCCTTGTGCAGATGATGTCAGATCTTAAAATTCGTAAAGAAACAGACGACGATGCCGAATACAAAAACAAGCTCAATACCATGCGCACGCAAATTGATGTCATAGACGCCAACTTGTTGGAGAGCCTTAGCAAGCGTATGAAAGTTGCCAATGAAATCGGCGCACTCAAAAAATCGCATAATGTGGCGGTTTTGCAATCTAAGCGATGGAATGAGATCTTGGGCAAGATGATTTTGGATGGAGACGAAAAAGGCTTAAGCGAGGAATTTATCCTTCGCATTTTTAAGGCCATCCATCAAGAATCTATCAATCACCAAGAAGAGATTATCAACGGTTAATGGCTGTAAACCAAAAATCCGTTAATTTGGCTCCATGACAGGTGTCGTATACAAATCAACGGGAAGCTGGTATCACGTAAAAGATGCTCAGGGGAATCTTATCCCCTGTCGTATCAAGGGTAAATTTCGAATAAAAGGAATAACCAGCACCAATCCCGTCGCTGTTGGAGATGTGGTTGCGGTTGATTTAAAAGAGACTCAAGTCGGGCAAGAGGGTGTTATTACCGACATCCAAGCCCGTAAAAATTACATCGTGCGCAAGTCGGTGAATCTGTCAAAGCAAATTCACATAATCGCGGCTAATATCGACGCTGCTTTTTTGTTGGTTACCATTAACAATCCGCCTACTTATCCAGCCTTTATCGATCGTTTTTTAGCAACCGCTGAAGCCTACGAAATTAATACTGTGCTTTTGTTTAATAAAGAAGACAGCTATACAACTGCTCAAACAGAGCAAATGCAATCTTTGATGAAACTGTACCGTAGTATAGGCTACTCTTGTCTTGAAATTTCTGCTTTGCACAAAACAAATCTAGATAAAGTAAAAACAATGATGCAGGACAAAACCTGTATGCTTTCTGGGCACAGTGGAGTAGGCAAGTCTACTTTGGTCAATGCTTTGGCACCCGGACTAAATATAAAGACTGCAGACATTTCTGCCCAGCACCAACAAGGTCAACACACCACTACATTTGCCGAAATGCATGACTTGGACTTTGGGGCACGTATCATCGATACACCTGGAATTCGTGGGTTTGGCGTCGTTCACATGGGAAAGGAAGAAATGGGTGACTACTTCCGTGAATTTTTTTCCATGAAAGACGCATGTAAGTTTAACAACTGCTTACATCTTGAAGAGCCTAAATGTGCCATCAAGGCTGCACTTGAGACAGGAGAAATAGCCGCATCGCGCTACAAAAGTTATGTGCAGATGATTGAAGGCGATGAGCAGCATTACCGAACTGATTTTTGGGATTCATGAGAGCCGTACTACAACGTGTATCGTTAGCCAAAGTAACAGCTAACAAAACCCATGAGGCAAGCATTGGGCACGGTTTGCTGGTGTTGTTGGGTATTATGCAGTCCGATACAACTGAAGATCTGGATTGGCTACTCAATAAAATCATCAATATGCGTATTTTCAACGACCAAGCCGCCGTTATGAACAAGAGTGTGCTGGATGTTGCTGGCGAATTGTTGGTCGTTAGTCAGTTTACGCTTTATGCGCAAACCAAAAAAGGAAACAGACCTTCTTATATTCGGGCAGCAGGTCATGAAATAGCCGTTCCGCTTTACGAGCATTTTTTACAAAAAGCGACTCAGCTTATGGGAAAACCCGTACAGAGCGGTATTTTTGGTGCTGATATGCAAATCGATTTGACAAACGATGGTCCTGTAACGATTATCATCGATTCAAAAAACAAAGACTTATGAATATTCAAGATGCCCAAAAAGCCGTTGATGTATGGATTGAGAAACACGGCGTCCGTTACTTTAATGAGCTGACCAATATGGCGCAACTCACCGAAGAGGTAGGGGAAGTAGCCCGTATTATTGCACGCAGATATGGCGAGCAATCTGAAAAGGAAAGCGACAAGGGCAAGGACTTGGGCGAAGAATTGGCCGATGTGCTTTTTGTATTGCTTTGTCTGGCCAATCAAACCGATACCGATTTGCAAGCAGCATTTGATAAAAAACTAGCCCTAAAGGCATCTCGTGACCACGACCGTCACCACAACAACCCCAAGCTACGTTCATGAGCAGCATAGACTCACACACGCTTCACAAGCGCTTAAAGGCAATTGCCAAATAACGGGTTCTAAAAGTGAATCCAATCGCCTGTTAATTCTTCAAGCACTATACCCAGAACTTAAGTTGGAAAACTTGTCCAATTCAGATGACACGCAAGCCATGCAACGTGGACTTACTTCCAAAGACCAGACGATTGATATTGGACACGCAGGAACCACCATGCGCTTTTTGACTTCCTATTTTGCTACAACTCCGGGCGTGGTAAAAGTGCTCACCGGCTCGAAGCGGATGCAAGAACGTCCCATCAAACTATTGGTGAATGCATTGCGTTCCATTGGAGCAGCCGTTGACTATGTAAAAAATGAAGGCTACCCACCATTGCGTATTTCGGGCAAGGCCATAAGTACCACTAGGGTTTCCTTAGCTGCTCATGTGAGTAGCCAGTACATAACCTCGTTAATGTTGGTCGCACCCAAGCTGCCCAACGGATTAGAGATCATCTTGGAAGGAGAGATCACTTCTGTACCTTATATCAACATGACCTGCGCACTTTTGCAACGCGTGGGTATAGATGCCACTTTCAAAGGTCAAAGCATTCACGTTTTACCACAACAGCGTATTGAAGCCAAAACCCTTACGGTGGAGTCTGACTGGAGTTCTGCATCCTATCATTTTAGCATGGTTGCCTTGTCGCAATCAGCGGATGTTTCCATCAACAGCTATGTGCCCAACAGCCTGCAAGGCGATAGTGTGTTGGTTGATATTTATACCCAATTGGGCGTGATCGCAACGTTTGACGGTCACAAACTGCAACTGACAAAATCCGACAAGGTACAATCGCATATTGCGCTAGATTTAATAAAAGCACCCGATATTGCACAAACCATTGCAGTTACGTGCTACGGCCTGGGTGTTTCCTGTGATTTGACGGGGCTACACACCCTAAAAATCAAAGAAACCGATCGATTGGTGGCGTTGCAAAACGAATTGACCAAACTGGGAGCAAACATTCGCATTACGGAAGACAGCCTTTATCTCGATGCTCGAAAAGGCGATATTGTTGCTGATGTTGCCATAGATACCTACTACGACCACCGAATGGCCATGGCTTTTGCGCCCTTGGGTCTAAGTGTCCCCATCATTATAAACGACGCTGATGTGGTAACCAAATCCTACCCAAGCTTTTGGGATGACCTGATCTCATTAGGTTTTTTCATTGATTCCGATAAATAATTGACTAAATCCTTGACAACCCCTATGCTGGTGCAGTATATTAGCGCCTTGAAAAAATTGACATGAAACTCTCTCACTTTAACTTTGATCTTCCCAAAGATCTATTAGCCGAACACCCAGCCGAACACCGTGATGAGTCTAAACTCATGGTTTTGCAACGTGAAACGCAAACCATTGAGCACAAAACCTTTAAAGACATCACCGAATATTTCAACGAAGGTGATGTAATGGCGCTCAATAATACCAAGGTATTCCCGGCACGCTTGATGGGTAATAAAGAAAAAACAGGAGCCAAGATTGAGGTGTTCTTGTTAAGAGAGTTAAATAAAGAACAACGCCTTTGGGATGTGTTGGTTGATCCAGCGAGAAAAATCCGTATAGGTAATAAGCTTTATTTTGGTGAAGACGAATCGTTGGTGGCAGAGGTCATTGACAATACCACATCACGGGGTAGAACTCTGCGCTTTTTGTTTGACGGTAGTTATGATGAGTTTCGTGTTAAGTTAAAAGAGCTTGGCCAAACACCACTGCCCAAATACATCAAACGTGCAGAAGAAGATTATGACCGTGAGCGCTACCAGACCATATACGCTAAGCATGAAGGGGCAGTAGCTGCGCCCACAGCAGGACTTCATTTTTCCAAGCACGTATTGAAGCGTTTGGAGATCAAGGGGGTTGACTTGGCTGAACTTACACTTCACGTTGGTTTGGGTACGTTTAACCCTGTTGAGGTTGAAGATCTTTCCAAACACAAAATGGATTCTGAAGAATTGACCATTGATGCAAGTTCTGCTGAAATGGTGAACAGGGCCAAAGCCGCAGGTCATCGCATTTGTGCTGTTGGAACAACTTCCATGCGCGCACTAGAATCTTCGGTTTCTTCTAGCGGCACCTTGAATCCCTACCAAGGATGGACGCATAAATTTATATTTCCTCCTTATGACTTTAAAATAGGAGACGCCATGGTTACCAACTTCCACTTGCCAAAATCAACCTTGTTGATGATGGTATCGGCGTTTGCTGGACACGATTTCATCAAAAGAGCTTATGATGAAGCCATAAGCCGTAAATATCGCTTTTACTCATACGGAGATGCGATGCTTATTCTCTAACACCTCATGAACGAGGTTAAAAGAGATATACGTAGTTGCACAAAGGAAGAAATATGCTCTTTTTTTGTCTCACACAACTCACCATCTTTTCACGGCAATCAAGTTTATGAATGGTTGTGGAAAAAGGCAGCAATTGATTTCGATCAAATGACCAACCTTTCCAAAGCACACCGTGCTTTGCTCGACCAGCACTTTAAAATCAACCACACCAATATTGCCAAAGTGCAAATTAGCGAAGATGGTACTATCAAAAATGCGGTACGCCTTTATGACGACAAGGTGGTGGAATCTGTTTTGATTCCTGCCAAGACCCGTTCTACGGCTTGTGTTTCCAGCCAGGTGGGATGTAGTCTTGATTGTACTTTTTGTGCCACTGCCCAACTCAAAAGGATGCGTAACCTCAATCCTGACGAGATTTTTGATCAAGTGGTCATGCTCAACAAACAAAGCATAGAACACTTTGATCGTCCGCTTTCTAATATTGTTTTTATGGGTATGGGCGAGCCCATGATGAATTATCGTAATGTGATTAAGGCTATTGCTAAAATCACAAGCAAAGAGGGAATGGGCATGTCTCCAAGACGTATTACCGTTTCCACTTCGGGGATTCCCAAGATGATCATCAAAATGGCCGACGAACATCCGCGCTTTAAGTTGGCGGTTTCCCTGCACAGCGCCATTGAAGAAACCCGAAACGAAATCATGCCGTTCAGTACTTCTTTCCCACTTACTGACTTGCAAGATTCCATACAATACTGGTTTAGCAAAACCAAGGAACGTGTTACTTACGAGTACGTGGTTTGGAAAGATATTAACGACAATGCAGCTGAAATCGATGCATTGGTAAGGTTTTGTAAAAAGACCCCGTCAAAGGTTAATTTGATCGAATACAATCCCGTGGGAAACGAACGGTTTAACCAAGCCAATGACGATGCCATTAATCAGTATTTTAGCGCACTTGAAAAAAGTCATATTCCGGTAACCACAAGACGCTCGCGCGGCAAAGATATTGATGCAGCTTGTGGGCAATTGGCCAATAAATCCTAGTTCGACATTCAAAATCAGTTGCTTAGCAAATTGCTAAAACACTATATTGTATATTTACGCCCCAATGAAAATTGTAGACCAGCTTAAAAAACCCATTGCCAAAGAGATGGAGCTATTTGAGGAGAAGTTTTCCTTATCTATGCGCTCGCACGTGGCACTCCTTAATCGCATAACATACTATATCGTCAATCGCAAGGGAAAGCAAATGCGCCCGATGTTTGTTTTTATGGTGGCCAGAATGTTAGAAGAAAAAGAGGTTAACGAACGCTGCTACCGTGCTGCTTCTGTAATAGAACTTATTCATACCGCCACACTTGTTCACGACGATGTTGTTGACGAAAGCTACCAGCGCCGCGGATTCTTTTCTATCAATGCATTGTGGAAAAATAAAATCGCTGTATTGGTGGGCGACTACTTGCTTTCAAAAGGCTTGCTGCTCTGTATCGATAATAAAGATTTTGACTTATTGGAAATAATATCGGTTGCCGTTCGTGAAATGAGTGAGGGGGAGTTGTTGCAAATTGAGAAAACTCGAAGATTGGATATAGACGAGTCCATTTATATGGAAATCATACGTCAAAAAACGGCTACATTGATCGCTTCTTGCTGTGCACTTGGCGCCGCATCGGTTCATGCCAGTGCTGAAACCGTCGAGCAATTGCGTAAGTTTGGTGAGGATATCGGTATCGCTTTTCAAATAAAAGACGACCTCTTTGATTACGGCGAGACCAAAATTGGAAAGCCTACGGGAATTGATATCCGTGAGAAAAAAATGACCCTTCCGCTTATTCATGTTATTAACAAGTTGGATAAAAAGCAAAAAAAGTGGTTAATTAATTCTGTTAGACATCACAACAAAGACAAAAAGCGCGTTAAGCGTATCATTGCCTTTGTCAAAGAACAAGGCGGATTGGACTATGCGACCGCACAAATGCACGCTTATAAAGACAAGGCATTGGCGCAACTTCACGGCTTCCCAAAAAACGAATTTCGCGATGCACTAGAAGAAATGGTGCTTTATGTGATTGATCGTAAGAAATAACATTGTCAAATTATGTATTTTAGGGCTTATTTTATTCTGTGATACATAAATCTACCATTGACGCTGTTTTTGATACTGCCCGATTAGAGGAGGTTATTAGTGATTTTGTGCAGCTTAAAAAGTCGGGCGCTAATTTCAAAGGCTTAAGTCCGTTTACCGACGAGCGTTCTCCGAGTTTTATGGTATCGCCTGTAAAGCAAATCTGGAAAGACTTTTCCAGCGGGAAGGGAGGTAATGTAGTTGCCTTCTTGATGGAGCATGAACATTTTTCTTATCCAGAGGCCATACGATACTTGGCTAAAAAATATAGCATTGACGTTGAGGAAACTGAGCAGAATGACGAGCAAAAAGCGGCTGCCAGTGCACGTGAAAGCATGTATTTGGTGAGCACCTATGCTGTAGGTTTCTTCGAAGCGTCCATGTGGGAGACCACACAGGGAAAAGCCATTGGCTTGAGTTATTTCAAAGAGCGTGGTTTTAACGAGGAAACCATTCGCTTTTTTCAGCTGGGCTATTCGCCTGATACGTGGAGTGCGCTTACAGATGCAGCGCAAAAAGCTGGCTATCAGCTTGATTTTCTAGAGAAAACCGGTCTTAGTATTGTCAAGGGCGACAAAAAATTTGATCGCTTCAAGGGACGTGTTATGTTTCCCATTCACAGTATGTCGGGTCGTGTGTTGGGCTTTGGCGGACGCATACTAACCCAAGACAAAAAGGCAGCCAAATACATGAACTCGCCAGAAAGCGAGATTTACAATAAAAGCAAGGTGCTTTATGGCTTGCACCAAGCAAAGCAAACCATAGCCAAAGAAGACAATTGCTATTTGGTTGAAGGCTATACCGATGTTATCCAAATGTATCAACGCGGTGTTAAGAATGTGGTTTCATCGTCAGGTACCGCCCTAACGCCCGAGCAAATTCGCCTTATAGGAAGGCTTACCAAAAACATCACGGTATTGTTCGATGGCGATCCCGCGGGGCTTCGTGCGTCACTTCGAGGTATCGATTTGATTTTAGTGGCGGGTATGAATGTGCGTGTTTGTATGTTTCCAGAAGGAGAAGATCCAGACAGCTTTGCTCGTGAGAACAGCTTTGAAGAGGTGCGTGATTTTCTAACCAACAACTCTAAGGACTTTATTCAGTTTAAGGCTGCACTACTGGTTGATGAGGCTGCGCAAGACCCGCTTAAAAAGGCTGAAACCATACGTGAGATGGTGCATAGTATTGCGAAAATTCCAGACCGAATCAAACAAGAGGTATACGTTAAATCATGTGCTTCCCTTATGGAAATCAGCGAGGAGGTTTTGTTTGCAACCTTGGCGCAAGTATCTCAAAAAAAGGCATCCAAACCACTAAGACAAGCCCATAGTCAGCCCATGTCTGTAGTCCCGAAAGAGCAAAAAATTGCTACCGTCAACACCCGCTTTGAACTGGAGAAAGACATCATCAAAATCTTATTGAAGCACGGGCATGAAGAAGTAGAATTTGAAGAACCGATTTTAAAAAACGATGAAAAATCTGGTGAACTTTCGTTGGTCACTTCAAAAATTAAGACACGGGTTTTTGAAAAAATATATTTGGATTTGCAGCAAGACGAAATTGCCTTTTCTACCACTGTGTTTAAAGGATTGTATCCCAAAGTACTGGCTGCTTTAAACGAAAAAGCGGTAATTCAAATGGATACTTTTGTGGCTAATTTAGACCCAAATCTGGCGTTAGAAGTTTCAGACTTATTACTTGAAGATGAACTGCATACCCTTCATGATTGGGAACGAAAAAACATCTACATAAAAAATAAAAAAGCCAACTTGGCGAGATGGGTTCACGAAGTTATTTTGCGATTTAGATGCCAGCTTATTGATGAAAAAGTGGCAGCATTACAAATCGATACTGCCGACGATATTGACAGTCATCACGTAGATCTTTTAGAGGAAATCGTACAGTATCACAGACTCAGAGCGGTATTAAGCAGTCGTTTAAATCGAGTGGTTTAGTACATGTCTAAATCTATTTTCTGGAGCTTGTTTAGCATCTCGACAAGATTTTTGACTTTAAGTTTTTTCATCAGC
The DNA here is from genome assembly GCA_038143535.1 of Bacteroidota bacterium. Classification (GTDB taxonomy): domain Bacteria; phylum Bacteroidota; class Bacteroidia; order Flavobacteriales; family Flavobacteriaceae; genus UBA7446. Next base: position 1,312,509 of record JAYQMD010000001.1, on the reverse strand, counting down.
CTTGAGCGATATGTACTTACTGTTTTGTCGCTGATAGTCAATGATATGGCAATTTCCTTATTGCGCTTTCCATTGACTAAAAGACGAAGCACTTGAATTTCTCGCTCAGATAGCTGGTTGATCAACGCACGTGGATTGGCACCTGTTTCATTAAAGGCCATGTGTTCCGCCAGCTCGTTGGTGATGAAAACTCCTCCAGTACTTATTTTCAAGATGGCGTCTTTGATTTTATTCAAAGGATTGTCTTTGCACAAATACCCCGATGCGCCATACTTGAGCGCACTTATGGCATAAATCTCTTCGTTTAGCGCAGTAAATACCAAGAAGCGTACTTTCGTGTACTGATCTTTTAGTCTGCGAAGTGTACGTATTTCCTCAAATCCAGGAAGTTCAATTTCAAGGACTACGATATCCACTTTTTTAGAACGTAGATAATCAATCAAATCGCGGTAATGAAGACCTTTTCCTACAATACGGATTTCGTTCGAATTGCGAAATACGGCTTTTAGACCTTTGTGAACTATAGGGTGTGCATCAGCAACAAATACGCGGATCATGAATTACTAATTGATTATAAAAGTAGCAAAAAATCAACTTTAATAGATATAAAAATAATTTTTGCTAAAAACGGTTGTTGGGCGGCTAAAGTAGATACTCCGGAATACTGCAAACGGGGATGGGTTGCATTTTGTGTTTGTTGGCGTTATGATGTGACAAAAACACCGCTAAAATACGTGCGTTTTCTCCTACAAAATCTGCTGGAGATTTTCCTGCTGCATGCTGCGCCATTGCCCACTCTAATTGTTTATAGGTGGCGCCTAATTGTTCCTCGTCATTTCTGTCATCATCCCAAAGTCCATCTGTTGGAGGCGCGGTTAAAATTGTTTTGTCAATCCCCAGAGTACCTGCCAATGCACGCACTTGTGTTTTTGATAGGTCTGCAATGGGGCTTAAATCAACGCCGCCATCGCCGTATTTGGTATAAAAACCGACACCGAAATCCTCCACTTTATTTCCTGTACCCGCAACCAAATAGCGTTTACATGCGGCATAATAATAGAGTGTTACCATACGTAGCCTAGACCGTGTATTGGCAAGGGATAATAGTTCTTCATTTTTTTGCTCATCGGCCTCAACGGCTTTGGATAAAGCATCAAAAACAGGGTCTAGTACGACAACATTGTCCGTTAAATTGGCGTGCTGTTTGCGCAACCAATTGATGTGCTCCTGCGCACGATCAACCTGATTTTGTTGTTGTTTTATGGGCATCTCCAAGCATAATGTTGGGAGTCCAGTTCTGGCACACAAAGTTGATGTTAGGGCAGAATCAATTCCGCCAGAAACACCCACAACAAACCCCTTCATCTTGTTGTCTTGTGCATAGTTTTTAAGCCAACTTACAATGTGATTAATTACTTCTTTGTTCTTCATAGCATTTGTATCTTTATGCCCATTATGCCCATAAATTGTCATTGTAAAATTAAATCATTTTTTCGGCACTTGAAAAGGTTCTTCGTTGTGGTTGTTTTTTTTATGGTTTCCTGTAACACATCAACTCACCCCAAGCCTGCCGATCTTGAAGAAATTCCCCTAGATTTCGTTTCATTTGAAACGCTTTTTTTCGGAGATTTAGATGTTCCCTTAGAATATATTAAAGCCCAATTCCCATTCTTTTTTCCAAGCAATATACCTGATGTGGTATGGCTCGAAAAGCGCAGTGATTCGTTGCAGCAACTGCTGTTTGACGCAACCAAATCAATTCCAAAAAACAACTTGAAGTCTCGTGTTACGCGTGTATTTCAGTATGCCAACTACTATTTTCCAGAAGAAAAGCTGCCCCAAACGGCTATTTCCTTGCTAACAGATGTTGACTATTCACTTAGAGCTGTGGATGCAGACAAGCTGTTGTTGATTTCAATTGACACCTATTTAGGTGTAGACCACCCTTTGTATGGAGGTATTCCAACGTACATCAAAAACAAACTGACACTAAACCATTTAGAGGCTGAAATCGTCGATGCACTTGCGCCAAGATTTATTCCAGCACCAAGCGGCAGAACCTTTTTGGATCAAATGGTACATCACGGCAAGCGGCTGTTGCTTCACGATTATTTGGCACCCGCAATGGAAGACCACCAGCACATCCAATACACAACAGCACAATGGGAGTGGGCAATCACACACCAAGCCGAAGTTTGGCGCTATTTTATCGATAACGAACTCTTGTTTTCCACAGACGATAATTTACCGTTTCGCTTTTTACTTTCTAGTCCATACAGCAAATTTTATTCTTATCTGGATGTAGATTCCCCCGGAAGGATAGGGCAGTGGATTGGCTATCAAATGCTAAAAAAATACCAAAAACGAACTGGAGAGTCCTTGCAAGAAATAATTGCTGCTTCACCTCAAGAAATTTTAAAAAAATCAAAATACAATCCTTAAGATGAAACGAAAAACACAAATTACCTTGGCGGTTACCTTAGACGAGAACAATACCCCCGAAGCCATGGAGTGGTCTGCGCCAGATGGCGGCGTGAAAGCACAGTCTATGGAAGCTTTTTTCCTAAGCACATGGGATAAGGATGCCCAAGAAAGTGCACGGATTGACTTGTGGTCAAAAGAAATGCCGGTAGATCAAATGCAGGTTTTTGTTCATCAAACATTGGTTGGAATTCGCGCCTCTTACCTAAAAGCAACTGAAGATGCACAGATGGGAGAAGCCATGCAGCAATTTTGTGATTTTTTCGCAAGTGAGCGAAACCTCAAGGATGTTAAAAAGGGAAATTAAAGCATTGATCCCACACACGCCAACACTTCTTCTTTGCCTTTGCTTGTAGTAGCGGAAGTGATAAAATGCGGGGGTGTTTCTGCCCAAACCCCTTCCAGCATGAAGTTTAAATAGGCGCTAACCGTTGGGTCAATGTTACTATCAGATAATTTATCGGCTTTTGTAAAAATGATGGAAAAAGGAATCTGTTGGGTTCCCATCCATTCCATAAACGCCAAATCTATGGCTTGCGGCTCGTGTCGGATGTCAATCAAAACAAAAGCATTTACGAGTTGCTTGCGCTCTAAGAAATAAGAGGTAATATAGCTTTGAAATTCTTTTTTAGTTTTTTTAGAAACACGGGCATAGCCGTACCCGGGTAAATCAACAAGGTACCAATTTTTATTTATTAAAAAGTGATTGATGAGTTGGGTTTTTCCAGGCTTTCCAGATGTTTTGGCAAGCTGCTTGCGACCTGTTAGCATATTGATTAAAGACGATTTGCCAACGTTTGACCTGCCTATAAAAGCAAATTCGGGCAATGACGACTTTGGGCAATCGGATACCTTAGCGTTACTGATCACAAAAGACGCGCTTTTGACACGCATAATTACAAATTATTTTCGCTTAGCCAGCCTGAAAGAATATTGTTAAACGTATCTGGATGTTCCATCATGGGTGCATGTCCACATTTGTCAATCCAATATAAAGTAGAATCGGGAAGAAGCCTATGGAACTCTTCTCCAACGCTTGGTGGGGTAACAGCATCTTGCTTGCCCCAAATAATACCGGCAGGCACTTTGATATTTGGCAAATCTTTGGCCATGTTGTGGCGAATAGCACTTTTGGCAATGGTTAAGATTTTGATAAGTTTTTTTCTGTCATTAACGGTCTCAAATACATCATCCACAACTTCTTTAGAGGCAATGATTGGATCGTAAAAAACATCTTGTGTTTTTTTCTTAATGTATTCGTAATTTTCGCGTTTTGGATAGCTTTCTCCCATGGCGTTTTCATACAGCCCAGAGCTTCCCGTAATAACAAGTCCTTTGACTTTTTCTGGAAAGAGGTTGGTGTGTAATAGACCAATATGACCACCCAATGAATTTCCAATTAAAATTACTTTTTCTTCACCCAAGTGCGTGATAAAATCACGAAGGTATATTGCAAATTGCTTCACGTTGGTCTTTAACAACGGCAAATCATATAATGGCAGCTCAGGTATAAGAACTTTGTAGCCGGCAGTTGAGAAATGCGCCGCAACGCCGTCAAAATTGCTCAAGCCTCCCATTAAACCATGAAGAATAACAAGCGGAGCTCCCTCGCCTTTTTCGTAGTAGGAGTAGCGCCCAGATACTTTTAGAGAATTGTGCATATTGTCAAATCAGAGACAAATATAGGTAAATAAACCCCAAGCAAATTACATTAAGCTAGCTGTTTGTAAAATTATATGTTGTTTAATTTTTACGGTTTTAGCATGAACAGTCAATTTTAAAAAATTGATTTTAAGACAATTATAAGCGCTTTAAGTCATTGTGGAAGAACTTATTAACAAAGTGGTAAAATGTGGTAAAATGTGGGAAATTATATGTAATTTTGACTCATACCTAATGGTAAAAATCATAAGCCTTGTCGCATTTAATTGGAACATATCAGTGTAAAGCAGACCCCAAGGGGCGGGTTAAAATTCCTACTGCCCTTTCCAAGCAGTTGGCTGGTGCCCGTCAGGAGGCTTTTGTGGTCAAGCGGGCTGTTTTTCAGCCATGCCTAGAGCTGTACTCACTACAAGAATGGAATGCATTGATGGCCAAGGTGAACAAGCTCAACAGGTTTAAGAAAAAAAATAACGATTTCATACGGCGCTTCACTGCTGGTGTTAAGGTTGTTGAACTCGATGCCACAGACAGACTGCTTGTTCCCCGTGATTTAGCATTGTTTGCCGGAATAGAGAAAGCCGTGGTGCTTTCTGCGGCAGTCAATATCATAGAAATATGGGACAAAGAGCGCTATGAAAAAGCAATTGATGAAGCAGCTGTTGATTTTGCTGCCTTGGCAGAAGACGTAATGGGAGACGATGGAGACGATGTATCATAGCCCGGTTTTGCTTGCTGCGTCTGTCTCAGGATTGAACATTCGTCCTGATTCGGTTTACGTAGATGCAACTTTCGGTGGCGGTGGTCACTCCCAAGAAATCTTAGACAATATGGACAGCCAGAGCAAACTGTTTGCTTTTGACCAAGACGAGGATGCGAAGCGCAATGCCATAGATGACAGTCGCTTTACACTTATTCCCCAAAACTTTGGCTATTTAAAACGCTTTATGAAATTTCATAAAATTGAAAAAGTAGATGGCATTCTTGCTGACTTAGGTGTGTCTTCATATCAGTTCGACACACCAGATCGTGGTTTTTCCATTCGTTTTGATGGGCCGTTAGACATGCGCATGAATCAGCAACAAGCGCTCACAGCAAAAGAAATCGTCAATACCTATAGTGAGTCAGTACTGGCAGATTTGCTATTTGCCTACGGAGAACTGCGCAACGCAAAAAAAATAGCCAGTCTAATTGTGCAACACAGACCAGACGAAATCGCAACCACCGTGCAACTCAACGGGGTGTTACGTAAGGTATTACCCAAAGGAAACGAGCACAAGGTACTGGCCAAGATTTACCAGTCCCTACGGATGGAAGTCAATAAAGAAATTGACGTATTGCAATCCTTTTTAACCCAATCCAAAGACGTCTTAAAATCGGGTGGCCGGTTGAGCGTAATCAGTTACCACTCACTAGAAGACAGAATGGTCAAAAGGTATATTCAAAATGGAAATTTTGATAGCGAACCAGCGAAGGATGATTTTGGAAACCCCACGTTGTATTTTAAAAAATGCGGTGGTTTGGTGGTTCCTGATAAAGAAGAAATTAAACAAAACAACAGAGCACGAAGTGCAAAATTGCGGATAGCGCAACGCTTATGAAAACAGGAATCTTAAATCTGCTTAAAGGAACTTTTTTGGTGCAAGAGGGCGCATCAAAAAACTGGCGGTTTATCCTGTTTGTCTTTTTTCTTGCAGGACTGATGATTACTGCCTCCCACCAAGTAGATCAAAAAGTAGTGCAAATTGCACAAGCAAATAAAGAGCTTCAAGCTATTCGCAGCGAGTTTGTTTCGGTTCGTGAAAAGGCGATGCATAAAAGGATGGAAACTCAGTTAGCAAACGCCTTAAAAAACCAAGGGGTTTTCCCGCCAGACAAGGCACCTATAAAAATTACAATTCAATCAGATGAGTAAGCAGAGGAACATGATGTCTCGCAGCTACTTGGTTGTTTTTGTGCTTTTCGCACTTGGTTTAAGCGTGGGGTATCGACTGGTATCATTACAGCTAAATCAAGGAGACAAGTACCGTGAATTGGCAGAAAAACGCAGTATTCAAAACTTTGAAATTGTCCCTGTACGAGGGAATATTTATGCCGATGACGGCAGTCTATTGGCGACATCCGTTTCAAAATTTTCCATACACTTTGATGCGGTTACTGTAAGTAAGCGTGTGTTTGACAACAACGTAGATGCCTTGAGCGACTCGCTTGCTGCATTATTTGAAAAGCCAAAGCGGTATTACCGCAACTTGTTGGTGAAAGCGCGTAAAAACAAAAACAGATACCAGCTTATAGGGCGTCGCCTACCATTTGATGACTATCAGCGCATCAAGTCATTTCCCATGTTCCGATTGGGTGGCATTCGCGGAGGTTTGATAGTAGAGCGCAAATTTGTACGTGACCTTCCGCTTGGCAAAATTGCTGAACGCACCTTGGGCTATGAACAGAAAAAACCAGACGGTACTTATATTAAAGTAGGACTTGAAGGTGCTTATGGAACCACCTTGCGCGGTCAGCCTGGACGTCAATTGCGACAGCGCATTGCCAAACAACAATGGAAACCCCTAACAAACGAATATCAACAAGAACCCATCGATGGGTTGGATGTTTGGTCCACGATTGATACTAACTTACAAGATGTTGCCCATCATGCCTTGCTAGCTTCTTTAGAAAAATACGAAGCAGAGCATGGAACAGTTGTGGTAATGGAAACCAAAACGGGTGCAGTAAAAGCCATTGCAAACCTTGGTAGAACGGACGGGGACAAGTATTATGAAAAATTAAATTACGCAGTTGGCGAGGCACATGAGCCAGGCTCTACTTTTAAGTTGTTTTCCATGATGGCTGCCTTTGAAGACACGGTAATAGACACCATGACCATGGTAGATACCGAAAAAGGAAAGCTTACGTTTTACGGAAAGTATCACGTTAGAGATTCCAAGCGTGGTGGTTATGGTATTATTCCAGCAAGTAAGGTTTTTGAAAGCTCGTCCAATACTGGGGTTGTTAAACTGATTTACGAAAACTACAAAGAGAACCCTTCACAGTTCACAGACCGGCTGCTGGCCATGGGGTTGGACAAACCTTTGGGTGTAGCTATTTCAGGTGAGGGGCTGCCCAAAATACCACATCCCAAGGATGCCGACTGGGACGGTTTAGACCTGCCGTGGATGGCGTTTGGCTATGGTGTAATGCTTACACCGCTTCAAACCTTGAGCTACTACAATGCAGTTGCCAACAATGGCGAATTGGTAATGCCGCGATTTGTTTCGGCAGTAAAAACACTAGACGGTAAAAATGTAAAATCGTATCCCAAAAAAGTGATAAACCCCGCTATTTGCTCGCAAGAAACCCTGGGCAAACTGCAACACCTTATGGAAGGAGTGGTAAAAAACAAATGGGGAACCGCTCATAATATTTATGATGAAAAGCTATCTATTGCTGGCAAAACGGGAACCTGTCAAATTGACTATACCACAGATGACGTCAAGTACGTTGCTAGCTTTGTGGGGTATTTTCCTGCACATAATCCTACCTATTCCTGCATCGTTGTGGTGCACAAGCCTAACAAGAAAATTGGTTATTACGGCAACGTGGTTGCTGCACCAGTGGTGAAACAAATTGCACAGGCAGTTATCCACGACATACCAGAATACACCACACTCGACTTAAACAAAGTTGCTGACTTAGCAGCACCAAAGCCAGACATTACCGATGCATATCATCTAGAAAAAATGCCTGACCTCCGTGGATGGCCAGCCATGGATGCAGTGACCGTTCTCGAAAGCTTGGGTATAGAAGTAATGCTAAAAGGTAAGGGCAAGGTAAAGCGACAATCTCAACGACCGGGTGCAGCTCTTAGCAAAACAAAAAAAGTAATACTAACACTATCATGAAGCAGCTAAAAGATATATTGTTTGGTGTGCCCCTGAAAACCGTTTCGGGAAGCACGGCTGTTCAAATTAGTGGGGTTACTTTCGACTCCAGAGCCGTAACCCATCAATCTCTTTTTGTAGCCATCAAAGGCACGCACCACGATGGTCATGCGCACATAAATGATGCTGTTGAGCATGGTGCAGTTGCTGTTTTATGTGAGCAGTTTCCAGATGTTTTGGCGGATAAGGTTGTCTATGTTTTGTGCGAGAATACCCGCCGCTCCTTGGCGACAGTAGCTTCGCAGTGGTACGACACACCAAGCAAGGCATTAATACTGATTGGTATAACGGGAACCAACGGTAAAACCTCCGTGGCAACCATGGCTTATCAGCTTTTTGATAAGATGGGATTTGCAACTGGCTTGCTGTCTACGGTTGAGGTTATAATCAATAAAAAAATCGTGCCTAGTAGCCACACGACACCCGATCCATTGACCATCAATAAGCATTTAAGCGAAATGGTAGCCGCAGGAGTAACGCACTGTTTTATGGAAGTGTCTTCCCACGGCATAGACCAAGACCGAATAGCAGAACTTCACTTTTCTGGGGGTGTATTCACCAATCTTTCGCACGACCATTTGGATTATCATAACGATTTTAAATCCTACCGAGACACTAAAAAAATATTCTTTGACGGACTTGCTTCTACTGCTTTTGCGCTTGCCAACGCCGATGACAAAAACGGACGTTATATGTTGCAAAACACCAAGGCTTCTAAACATTATTTTGGTTTAAAGTCAGTTGCTGATTTTCATGTCAAAGTATTGGAAAAAGACTTTTCGGGTATGTTGTTGAAGTTGCAGCACAACGAAGTGTGGACCCCCTTGGTTGGCACATTCAATGCATCCAATTTTATCAGTGTTTATGCCATGGCCGAACTCCTCGATATTGAGCAGAGCGATTTTCTACCTGTCTTAAGTACCATAAAAGGCGCCCCCGGAAGGTTTCAAATGGTGCATACCGACAGACAAGTTACGGCCATTGTGGATTATGCCCATACGCCCGATGCATTGGTGCAAGTGCTGGACACCATAACTGCATTGCGTACGCGAAACGAAAAGCTAATCACGGTTGTGGGCTGTGGTGGTAACAGAGACAAAGCCAAAAGACCACTTATGGCCAAGGCCGCTGTAGCCAAAAGCGACCTGACCATTTTTACTTCCGATAACCCCCGAAACGAAGATCCAAGCCTGATCATCAATGAGATGCTTGCGGGTGTTCCGATGGAGTCAAATCAAAAACATCTAACTGTCTTGAACCGTGCTCAAGCCATTAAAACAGCCTGTACCATGGCACAAGATCAAGACATCATTTTAGTCGCCGGTAAGGGACACGAAAGCTATCAAGATCAGCATGGAGAACGCCTTCCAGTTGATGATATGCAAGAGCTAACACAAAACCTTAAATCCAAAAGATAATGTTGTACTATTTGTTTGAATATTTAGAGCGTGCATATCAGTTACCAGGAGCATCATTATTTTCATATTTGACTTTTAGATCGGCGGTAGCCATTATTTTTTCTTTGTTGGTAACGGCTGTGCTTGGAAAACGCATCATTGCAATGCTGCGACACTACCAAATGGGTGAAAGCATTCGCGACTTGGGTCTAGAGGGTCAAAAAGAAAAGGCAGGAACGCCCACCATGGGTGGTTTGATGATCATTTTTGGGACACTAATTCCTGTTTTACTGCTCACAAAACTGGACAATATCTATATCATACTGCTAATAGTCACCACTGTTTGGATGGGTATAATTGGGTTTGCTGATGACTACCTTAAGATCAAACGAAAAGACAAAGAAGGTCTTAAAGGACGTTTTAAGATTGTTGGGCAAATCACCCTTGGAGTGATTGTAGGTGCTACGTTATATTTTCACCCTGGTGTAACCATAAAGCAAAAGGCCATTGATGGCGAAAGCTTTTTACAAGAAGAGAAGTCGGTAAAAACGACGATTCCGTTACTGAAAAATAACGAGTTTGACTACGGAGATATTATAGCATGGGCAGGAGCGGGCGCAAGAGACTACGCTTGGTTGATTTTTATACCGGCAGTCATCTTTATAGTTACCGCTGTATCCAATGGGGCTAACCTTACGGATGGTGTAGATGGCCTTGCAGCTGGAACAGCTTCCATTGCGGTGCTCACGCTTGGGCTATTTGCTTGGGTTTCGGGCAATATCATTTTTGCTGACTACCTCAATGTCATGTACATTCCCCAGGTAAGTGAGGTGGTTGTTTTTGTGGCAGCTTTTGTTGGAGCGCTCGTTGGTTTTTTGTGGTATAACGCATTCCCCGCTCAAGTATTTATGGGTGATACGGGCAGTTTAACCATAGGGGGTATTATCGCCGTACTAGCACTTATTGTTCGTAAAGAATTGCTCATTCCTGTGTTGTGTGGGGTCTTTCTTGTCGAAAATCTTTCTGTGATTCTTCAAGTATCTTATTTCAAGTTCACTAAAAAAAGACAAGGTGCTGGCAAGCGTATTTTTAAAATGGCTCCGCTGCACCATCACTATCAAAAACTGGGATATCACGAAAGTAAAATCGTGAGTCGCTTTTGGATTATTGCCATCATGTTGGCCATTATTAGCCTTGTAACCCTAAAAATAAGATAATGAAAAAGCTAGTCGTACTTGGTGGTGGAGAGAGTGGAATAGGGGCTGCAACCTTGGCAAAACACAACAACTGGGATGTTTTTGTTTCTGATGCTGGGATGCTTACTGCTGCGGCCAAAAAAGCATTTGAAACCATTGGCGTGCGCTATGAAGAAGGCGGCCACACCATGAAAGAAATTCTTAAAGCCGAACTTGTGGTTAAAAGCCCAGGTATTCCCAATACAGTTGCTGTAATTAAGGATATTGAGGCAGCCGAAATCGCTATGGATTCTGAGATTGAATTTGCAAGTAATTATACCGATGCCACCCTTATTGGCATTACGGGTAGCAATGGCAAAACAACCACTGCAATGCTTACGCATCACTTGCTTTCTGATGGTGGGATTGATGCAGGCTTGGCTGGAAATATTGGCAACAGTTTTGCCCAAGCACTTTTGCAAGACAAACACGATGTATACGTATTGGAAATCAGCAGCTTTCAACTTGAGCACATCAAGAAATTCCACCCACATATTGCGGTCATAACAAATCTTAGCCCAGACCATTTGGATCGCTATGACAACTCATTTAAAGCTTATTGCACTACCAAGTTTAACATCACCAAAAACCAAACAGAAGAAGATCATTTTCTCTATGAGGCTGACGATGATAACATTACTGCGGGTGTCGCACAATTTAATATCAAAGCCCAGCAGCATCCCTATAATAACACTAACAAAAACGCTATGTTTAAAGTTAACAATCCCTCTTTACTTGGGCGACACAACGCCAAAAATGCCATGGCTGCCGCGACCATTGCGCAGTTATTTAAATTGAGCGATCAAGATATTCAGGCCAGTTTGCAAACCTTTCAAGGCGCTGCCCATCGGCTAGAGCATGTGGTCAACATCCTCAAAGTAGCTTATATCAATGATTCAAAAGCAACTAATGTCAATGCCACTTTTTATGCGCTTGAAAGCATGTCCAAACCCACTATCTGGATTGTTGGGGGTGTAGACAAGGGCAATGACTATTTGGGCCTACTGCCCTTGGTACATGAAAAAGTTAAAGCCATTGTTTGTTTGGGCGTAGACAACAGTAAAATAATAGATATTTTTTCGTCTGTGGTCAATGTGTTGGTCGAGGTAAAAAATATGGATGATGCCGTTAAGGCATCTTACGATTTGTCTTCACAGGGAGATGCCGTATTGTTGTCGCCTGCCTGTGCAAGCTTTGACTTGTTTGAAAATTATGAAGACAGAGGAGATCAATTTAAAGCAGCGGTAAGAAAATTATAAGGGTGAAAATTAGTCAGTACTTATTGGGAGATAAATCTATTTGGGGAATAGTGGTTTTGCTATCCATTTTCTCCTTTCTTCCTGTGTATAGCGCAAGCTCAAACTTGGTTTATGTGGTGGGTTCTGGCTCTGTATTTGGACATTTATTAAAGCATGTTGCCATTGTTTGCGTGGGCTGGGTCATCATGTATGCCGTTCACCTCATTCCATTCAAGTATTTCTCAGGCTTGGCCAAATTGGGGATACCTGTTGTAGTCATTTTATTATTGTTCACTGCCTTTCAAGGCACAATCATAGACGGCGCTAACGCTAGCCGTTGGCTTAACATTCCGGTTATAGGCATGTCGTTCCAGACGTCTACCTTGGCCATGGTCGTATTATTGGCCTATGCAGCTGATTTTTTTGCCAATAAAAAAGAGGATAAAATTCGATTCGCCGAAAGCCTTTTGCCTTTTTGGATTCCGGTCCTACTGGTTGTTGGATTGATTTTACCCGCAAATCTCTCCACATCCTTATTGATATTGTTTATGGTAACGGTTGTTGCCTTTCTGGGGGCTATCCTTTAAAATATTTAACTGCATTGCTTGGAGCTGCTGTCCTTTTCTTGACACTATTCATCCTTCTTGCAAAAGCCTATCCCGACGCTTTCCCAAATAGGGTAGATACGTGGATGAGTCGTGTGGAGAGTTTCACGGGTAAAGGGGACGACAATACCGATTACCAAATTGAACGTGCCAAGGCAGCGGTAGCTGTTGGTGGTTATGTGGGCATAGGCGCAGGAAAGAGCATGATGAAGAATGTATTGCCACAGAGTACCTCCGATTTTATCTATGCCATCATTGCTGAGGAGTACGGCTTGCTTGGCGCCATATCCTTGTTGCTTTTGTTTATGTTACTCTTGTTCCGGATTCTGATAAACGCCAACAAATCTGAAAGCTTTTTTGGTAAGCTGCTCATCTTGGCCATGGGATTGCCCATCGTCACCCAAGCTTTTATCAATATGGGCGTAGCCGTAGCACTACTCCCCGTAACGGGACAGCCATTGCCACTTATCAGTAGTGGTGGTACTTCGCTGTGGATGACGTTTTTGGCGCTTGGCGTTGTGTTAAGTGTCAGTGCAAATCAGCCTTCTACTGCAAATGATCATATGTCTAACCCTTTAGCCGAATTAAGCCATGAAGCCTAGATTGATTATATCTGGAGGGGGAACTGGGGGGCATATTTTCCCAGCCTTGGCTATTGCAGATGCTTTTAAGGAGCAGTACCCAGAAGCATCGGTACTATTCGTAGGGGCAAGCAACCGAATGGAAATGCAGCGGGTTCCCAAGGCTGGTTATAAAATAAAAGGCTTGTGGATAGCTGGATTTGACAGACAAAATATGCTGCGGAATATCTTATTCCCTATCAAGCTTGGTTGGAGCTTACTTCAGTCTATGGCGATTGTTCTGCGTTTCCGCCCATCTGCTGTAGTGGGTACGGGAGGCTTTGCCAGTGGACCATTGCTTTTTGTGGCGTCCTTGTTTAAAACGCCTTCGCTAATTCAAGAGCAAAATGCATTTCCAGGCGTTACCAACAAACGCCTCGCTTCACGCGTTGATGCCATTTGTTTGGGTAGTGAGGCTGCAAGTGCGTTTTTCCCAAAGCATAAAATTGTGGTAACAGGTAACCCCACAAGGGCGGCCTTAAATAAAAACATCAGTAAATCCGTTGCTGCCGAAATCTTGGGCGTTGCTGCAGACAAACAAACCCTTTTGGTTTTGGGTGGTAGTTTGGGTGCCAAAAAAATAAATCAACTCATCCGTCAACATTTGGATGATGTGCAACAACACGACATTCAGCTTATTTGGCAGTGTGGAAATTTATATGCAGACGATTATACGCCCTATTCGTCGGCAAACATTCACGTGATGCCATTTATTGATGATATGCCAGCGGCCTATGCCTTGGCAGATGTGGTGGTGTCTAGGGCAGGGGCTTTGGCTATTTCGGAACTCTGTTTGATGGGCAAACCAACCCTCTTTATCCCTTCGCCCAATGTGGCTGAAAACCACCAGGAAAAAAATGCTCAAGCGCTGGCCGATAAAGAAGCAGCGTTGTTGGTCGCAGAGCGTGATGCAGATGAACAGTTTTGGACAACACTTGATTTGTTGATCACAGATGCGTCATTACGCACCAAGCTTGGTGAAAACATCAAAGGCTTTGCACATCCAACTGCAACCAAAGAAATTTTGAATAGGCTAATCAAACTCTTAACCCATGAATAAAGCAGCAGTATTTTTTGTGGGTATAGGCGGCATAGGAATGTCCGGGCTTGCGCAGTATTTCTTGTCACAGGGACATGCTGTTGCCGGCTATGACCGTGTCCTTACACCACTAACGCAAAAGCTAGCGTCTTTGGGGGCTCAAATCAGCGATGTCGATGCACCGACTGCTATTCCAACATTGTTTAGAGACCCGAAAAACACCAAGGTTATTTACACCCCAGCCGTGCCAGCCAAATCACCACTACTCACATATTTCAAGGACAATGGTTTTAAACTAGCCAAACGGGCTGCAGTCATTGGGGAGATAAGCCATACCATGCCTTGCTTGGCAGTGGCAGGCACGCATGGCAAAACAACAACATCTGCATTGCTCACGCATTTGCTTCGCACAAGTGGAAAAAAAATTACCGCATTTTTAGGGGGTATAGCAGCTGATATTGACAGCAATTTCTTGCTTGAGGGCAATGATTGTATGGTAGTGGAAGCCGACGAATTTGATAGGTCTTTTATGTATCTAAAACCCACAGCCATAGCCCTAACTTCTATGGATGCGGATCATTTAGATATTTATGGTACTGCAAATGAGTTGACCAATACCTTTAAAGATTTTGCTCAGAAAGTATCAGCTGAAAAACGATTTATTGCCAACGGTTTGGGAGTTGATGGCAATACTTTTGGTATCGAAGCGGGAACGCATAGGGTACATAATTTGCGCATAACAGAAGGCAGCTATGTATTCGATTTTGTCACACCAACGTTACGTATTTCCAATGTTGCCTTACCCTATCCAGGGGAGCACAATGTTATGAACGCAGCTGCTGCATTGGCACTAGCTTTGGAAGCGGGTTGCGAAACTGAGCAACTCAAAGCAGGATTGACAACATTTAAGGGAGTAGATCGCAGGTTTAGCATCAGGCTTACCGTACCTAAAGTGCTGATTGATGATTATGCGCATCACCCAACAGAAATCAATGCCGTTGCCGATGCTTTGGAAGCCTTTTATCCCAACCAAATCAAACTGGGTGTATTTCAGCCGCATTTGTTTTCGCGCACACGCGATTTTGTAACTGGGTTTAAACAAGCCCTTGCTCGCTTTGATGAAGTATTGCTTTTGGACATTTACCCAGCCCGTGAGCTCCCAATGGAGGGCATTACTAGCGCATTATTGGTAGATGAATCCCATACTGCCACGCAATTGATAGACAAGCATATGCTATCCGAAATGATAGCAAAATCTACAGCTACGGTTGTGGCTATTATGGGTGCTGGAGACATTGCTTTTGAAGTCCCAGCAGTCATACAAACCCTTAGAAATCAACAGTATGCATAAGATGATTACTTCCATTTTGTTGTTTTTGCTTACTATAGTTCTTGGGGTGGTTATGCAGCAGCGTAATCAAAAAAGGTCAGTGACCTTAGAGCACGTAACATGGGAAGATAACCGTCCAGTTTGGATGCCAAAAGACTCCGTTAATAAATTGTTGACACTTGCTTTGAGTGATAGTGTATATGCTTTTAAAAGTGGTCTAAATTTGAGAAACATTGAACAAACACTTAACCAAAACGCCTGGGTCGAAGATGCCCAGAGTTACGTTTCCATTGATGGAGGTATAGGTGTTCACGTTACAACCAAAATACCAGTAGTGCGTATACAGAGTGATAGCAATTATTATGTAGATAATCATGGCGAGCCGTTCCCATTGTCTCCTTTTAAGTCGGTTCAAGTTCCGTTTGTCTATGGCAATCTAAATGCAGAGCAGCGTCACACACTAATTGATGTGGTTGAGCAAATATCTAAAGACGCTTTTATGTCTGACCACATTGTTGCTTATGAGTGGACGTCTGATGGCTTGATTATTGAGCCCCGCCACCAAGACTATTCCATTGTTATTGGCGCGCCCGATCAGCTGTACGACAAAATTAAAAACTACAAGGCTTTCTATGCAAAAATGCAAGACAGCACCGTATTAAATACCTATAAAACAGTAAATCTTTCGTTTCACGGACAAGTAGTTTGTTCAAAATAACATGATATGGAACAAGAACAATTAGCAGTTGGATTAGATATTGGAACCACCAAGATAGTCGCCATGTTGGGTACCAAAAACGAGTATGGAAAACTCGAGATCGTTGGCGTTGGAAAATCTAAAAGTCAAGGCGTACACCGAGGTGTCGTAAATAACATAACCCAGACTATTCAGTCAATACAGGTGGCTACGCAAGAAGCAGAAGCCATTTCTAGCAAGAAAATCACCAGTGTGGTAGTTGGAATTGCGGGTCAGCATATTCGCAGTTTGCATCACAGCGATTACATCACCCGTACCAATGCAGATGAGGTCATTGATGAGGCAGATATTGAACGCCTAAAGAATCAGGTGTTTAAACTTGTTATGCTTCCAGGCGAGGAGATTATTCATGTGCTTCCTCAAGAATATAAGGTAGATGGGCAAGCCGAAATCAAGGAACCTATTGGTATGTATGGCGGTAGGTTAGAGGCCAACTTCCACGTTGTGGTGGGTCAAGTGTCCTCCATTCGCAACATTGCCCGCTGTGTAAAGTCTGCCGGACTTGACTTTGGCGGTATCACATTGGAACCCTTGGCTTCGGCAGATGCAGTATTAAGCCAAGAAGAAAAAGAGGCCGGTGTTGCCTTGATTGATATCGGAGGTGGTACTACCGATTTGGCCATATTTAAAGACGGCATTATTCGGCATACTGCTGTAATTCCATTTGGCGGAAATGTCATTACGGAAGATATAAAAGAGGGGTGCTCTATTATTGAAAAACAAGCCGAGTTACTCAAGATTAAGTTTGGGTCTGCATGGCCGGGCGAAAACAAAGACAACGAGATTGTTTCTATCCCCGGACTACGTGGCAGAGACCCCAAGGAAATCACGCTCAAAAACCTGTCTAAAATTATACACGCACGGGTTACAGAAATTATCGAGCAGGTCTATGCAGAAATCAAGAATTATGGACACGAAGAGCAGAAGAAAAAACTGATAGCTGGTATTGTGTTGACTGGTGGCGGAAGCCAACTCAAACACCTAAAGCAATTGGTGGAATATATCACTGGAATGGACACACGTATTGGATATCCCAACGAACATTTGGCTGGCGATACAGACAAAGCCTCTGCAAGTCCACTTTTTGCAACAGCAGTTGGATTGGTTATGAATGCTGCAGAAACCCAATTGGCACCGCTAGACGCGGAACCAATGGCACCAACAGACGAAACGGATGGTGGCGATGAAAATCCACCTGCGAAACCCCTAAAGCGGACGTCCGTTATTGACCGATTTACAGAGAGATTAAAAATATTTTTAGAAAGCGCAGAATAAACTTTTATCTATGGAAACATTTGACAACATAACATTCGATATGCCCAAGAACAAGAGCAATGTCATCAAAGTAATCGGCATTGGCGGCGGAGGCAGCAATGCCCTTAACTACATGTACAAGCAAGGGATCAACGGCGTTGATTTTGTGGTGTGTAATACCGATGCTCAAGCACTTGAAAATAGCCTAATTCCCAACAAGGTTCAGCTAGGTGTTTCATTAACCGAAGGTCTTGGCGCAGGCGCCGATCCCGAAGTAGGAGCACAGTCAGCAGTTGAAAACCTGGATCAAATATCGGACATGCTTAGCGTGAATACCAAGATGATTTTTATCACTGCTGGAATGGGTGGTGGCACGGGTACTGGTGCAGCCCCTGTAATTGCAAAGTTGGCCCAAGAGATGGGCATATTAACCGTTGGTATCGTAACCATGCCTTTCCAATTTGAAGGTAAGCTGCGAAACGAGCAAGCCCAACAAGGGCTGAATAACCTACGTAAACACGTCGACTCACTTATTGTAATCAACAATAACAAACTCCGCGAGGTATATGGCGATTTGGGTTTTAAGCAAGGCTTTGCAAAAGCAGATGAGGTGCTGGCAAATGCATCTAGAGGTATTGCTGAAGTAATCACTAATCACTACACTCAAAATATTGACTTAAGAGATGCCAAGACTGTTTTAGCCAGTAGTGGAACAGCTATTATGGGATCTGGTGTGGCTTCTGGCAGTCAGCGTGCAAACGAAGCTATTGTGCAAGCATTGGACTCACCGCTGCTCAACGATAATAAAATATTGGGAGCTAAAAATGTATTGCTCCTTATTGTCTCTGGCAGTGATGAAGTCACCATTGATGAGATTAGCGCCATAAATGAATACATTCAAAAAGAGGCGGGCAACAGTACCAATATTATTATGGGTATAGGTGAGGATGAAAAACTTGATAATGCCATTTCGGTTACCATCATAGCTACAGGTTTTGCGCCAGACATGCAACAGGAAATTGTTCATGCTGATCCACAGAAAATAATTCATTCGCTTGACGATGAGCAGAAAGTAACCCACGATTTGTCGGTAGGTCAAATTCCATTATTTGAAACAGAGGTAGCGCCACGTGTTCATGAAACACCAGCAGCTACCGAAGCGGTTGAGAGTATTATCCCAACAACAGATTTGTTACGGGATTTGGACGTTTCGTTTGAAGAAGTAATAGGACATGTTAAAGATGTTGCGTCGCAGCTAACCACGTTTACTATTCATGATGTTACGCCCGTGGTCAACGACATTGAGGTGGTTGATGCCGAAGAGGTTGTCCCTGAGCCTGCAGTAGTCTCTCCAATTGACCAACCTTTAGAAAAAAGACCTTCAGAAGAAGAAAATGAACCTGCTGTTTTGTTTCATTTGGATGCAGAAGCGTCAACACCTCAAGCAAAGCAGGTACCACCAACAGCAAAAGCTGAGGAAGAAGTTACGCGTTTTGTCTTGGAAATGGATGAGGAGCCAGCAGCCGCTCCTGAGATGTGCAAGCCTGAAACAGCACCAAAAGAAAAACCGGCATCAGAAGAAAAACCCTTTTCACCTATAGATGGTACCATAGCCGAAGGATTGGCAAATAGAACTGAGGAGCGTAAGGAAAAGTTAAAACAGTTTAACTATCGTTTCAACCAAAACAGTAGAGTAGAGGACTTGGAGCGCGAGCCGGCTTATAAGCGTCAAGAAGTTGAATTAAGTGATCCCGAGAACGGCGGGTTAGCATCACGCACTTCGCTGAGCGTAGATAGCCAAAACCAATTCCAGATAAGAACCAACAATTCATTTTTACACGATAACGTAGATTAATATGAGTTTACAAGAAAATGTCAATGAGCAGCTTAAGGCTGCGATGAAAGCAAAGGATACGGTAGCCTTGGAATCGTTACGCGCCATAAAGACAGCTATTATGATGACACAAACCCAAGCAGGCGCAAAAGAGCTTAGTTCAGACGATGAGATTAAACTTGTACAAAAGTTGGTCAAACAGCGTAAAGACAGTGCAGCGATTTTCCTTCAGCAAGGGCGTGTAGATTTGGCGGAACCAGAAGAGGCGCAAATTAAGATTATTGAGCAGTTTTTACCTGAACAGCTAGATGAGGCTGCGATCAGTGAAATAGTCGTTGGGATTATTACTAAGACCGGCGCAGCTGGTATGCAAGACATGGGCAAGGTAATGGGCATAGCTTCCAAAGAGATGGCTGGAAAGGCAGACGGCAAGACCATATCTTCAATAGTGCGCCAAAAGCTATCATAGCAATATTCAAAAACGTATTTTTGTTAATCACTGGCCCAGTAGTTCAACTGGATAGAATATCAGATTTCGGCTCTGAGGGTTGGGGGTTCGAATCCTCCCTGGGTCACGAATAAATCAAAAGCAAGCAAAATCATAAAGCTTGCTTTTTTGATTTTGAGAGGTTTTGATTTTCAAAGCGGAGCTATGGAGGATCACAACGTAATCCTCCCTGAGTCACAGATTATTCCCAAAAATAATTTTTTATTTCAAGGAATATGCTTTTGCTCACATCGCAATATAATTGCACTTTTTCTCGATTGATTTAATCATCATTTGTGCAATGTCTTTTTGTGTTGAGGCTTCAATCCCTTCTAAACCAGGTGATGAGTTAACCTCAAGAACTAATGGGCCACTTGATGATCGAATCAGATCTACTCCTGCAACACTTAACCCCATCGCTTTAGTTGCTTTAATCGCAAGTTTACGTTCCTCAGTGGTGGCTTTAATTAAAGCTGTAGTACCGCCTAAATGAACATTTGCACGAAACTCACCTGGAGGAGCAGTTCGTTGCATCGAGGCAACAACCTTTCCGTCAATTACAAAGCATCGAATATCCTTTCCATTGGCCTCTTTGATAAACTCTTGCACTAAAATATTAGCCTTCAAACTTTTAAAAGCATTAATAACACTCTCAGCTGCTTTTTTCGTTTCGGCTAATACGACCCCTTTTCCTTGAGTTCCCTCCAAGAGCTTTACAATCAATGGTGATCCACCTACCATTTCTATCAAGTCTTTTGTGTCTAATGGCGAGCTTGCAAATCCTGTGGTTGGTATTTTGACTCCTTTGCTTAGTAACAATTGAAGTGAAAATAATTTATCTCTAGATTGAATAATTGATTCTGATGTATTTAAGCAAAATACACCCATGCTTTCAAAAAGACGTAAAAGGGCACAGGCGTAAAATGTTTGTGTAGGTCTAATTCTGGGTATAACGGCATCTATATTTTCAATAGTTTCGCCTCCACGATAGTAAATTTGTGGAGTTGAAGCATCTAGTTTCATAAAACATTGGCGGATATTATAAAATTCTATTTGATGTCCTCTTTGTTCTGCAGCTTCTATAATTCTTCTATTGCTATACAGTTCTTGATTAGAAGCCAATAAGCCTATTCTAAGTCCTGTTGTAGTATTTCTAAATTTCTCATAAAATCCCAAGACAGTATTGTCACTAATATTCCCTAGAGAAAAACTTTTTTCAGGATCAACTATTAGTCTTCCTTTCATTGCCTCCCGACCTAACAACATCCTAACCCCCATCGTATCCCTATTGGTCAGTGTTATTTCTATATCCCAAGTATTAGCACCAATAGTCATGAATGTTTGAATAACAAATCTTTGCTCTCTATTACCAGTTGAGCTTTTTACAATTCTCTTATCTATTACTAATGCATTACATTTTACCCTTCGCTTACCATCATTTTGAATAGGATATACATCAAAACTCACCCAAGTTTGACCTTCTTTTTGATAAGGCTGAATATTTAAAGCATGTAAGCTCGAAGTTTTAGCTCCACTATCAATACGTGCCTTGATGTGGGGTATGTTCAAATCACTTAATGAAATCCACTCCTCAGAACCAATTATAACTTTCGAATTCATTTAAAAAAAATTTTTGCAAATGAAAGAATAATTTGAATTGGTTACATTAAAATTTATTATGATTTACAAAAATTATTCATCTACTATTCGTTCTAAAAAATGAATCAAGTTTGAACCACTGTATGTTTGGGTCACGCAAACGGAGAATTGATTCACAGGAATTGGTTCTCCTTTTTTTATGTTTGAAATTTCTTTAGATAAAATCGAAATTGAGCCAAAATAGTGTTCACTTTTGGTGTTAAATATTCTAAGTGATGTATTTTCAATTTTGGCTTGCAACTCTTGAAACAAAAGTTATTTAGTATCTATTTGAGCATTAAACGTCGATTTGTAATCACAGTTCAACTTCATTGAGTCAAAAGAAAATCAATAATAGCAAAATTTAAAAGTGGTTAAATAAAACGTAATTTATCAAATTGGGGATATACGAAATTTATTCAATGATAATCCGATGAACAAATTTATTACCACTTAATATTGTTTCTAATAAATAGACACCTTTGCTAATACTAGAGACATCTATGCTGTTTGCATCCTTAACCGATTTCACGATTGCACCTGTTAGAGAATAAACATTAATTTGTTCAGCATTATTATTTATTCGAATAATGCTAGTAGCTGGATTTGGATAGAAAATAACTGATAATTCATTTTCATTTTTTACAGAAGCAGTAGTTTCAGAAATCACTACATTTCCTAATTGACTTTCATTTTGGGGGTTACCTGCGGGGCCGCGTACCATAAACCCATATTGAATGTAAGTGCCGAGATCTAAGTCACTTGCGGATACTTCTATCGTAAAAGATCCTGCTTGGGTTAGTTCATATGACTTAGCGTAAACAACATCCCATGATAGGTTAAAAGCTTTAACAAATGCCTCAACATAATATTGACTATCAATTGTGAAGGATTCTACAGTACCGTTAAATTCTAAATTTTTTCCTTTAAGAGAATTATCTGTCACGAAAGTACTCGCTTCAAGATTTTCAAAATTAAACTCACCATCCTGATTGAACCAATAGCTATTATTTAACTCATTTGCATAAATACTAAAATTAGGCTGTAACGTTAGAGAGGAACTAGAAACAGTTGATTTTAAATCACTAACGCCCCAATTATCACCATTTCCTCCTACTCCGTTCCATGTCATATAACCTGCCCAATCGCTTTGATCTGCACTTAAAGGGGTAATTACATTTAATTCAGATTGGCTCGGCTGATCGGAGGCAACAACGGCTCCCAACGTATTTTCATCACTTGGGTTTGCAGCAGGACCACGAACTATAAATCCGTACTGGATATTAGCGCCTAGGCTTAAATTTGAAGAGGAGGCCTGAACAGAAAAGTTTCCAGTTTTAGATATGGCTACTACGTTTTCAAAAACAGTATTCCAACTTGTGTCAAAAACCTTTATAAAAGCACTTACAGTGTATAGGCTAGAAATTGTATAGGTTGAGATATATCCATTAAATACTAAATCATTTCCTTGAAGAGAATTATCCGTTATAAACGTACTTGCTTCAAGACTTTCAAAATTACATTCTCCATTTTCATCAAACCAATAGCTATTATTCAACTCATTTGTATAAATGCTAAAATTAGGCTGTAACGTAACAGAGGAACTAGAAATAGTAGATTTTAAATCACTAACGCCCCAGTTATCACCATTTCCTCCTTCCCCATACCAAGTCATATAACCACCCCAGTCTGCTGGATTAGCTGATGTCGGTGTGACATAATTTGTTTGAGAAAAACTGAAAAATGATATTAGAGTAATAAAAATAATTGATTTCATTTATATGTAATTATGTTTATGTAAAGTTACCATTGGAACAAGTTGAAAATAAAAAAAATAGCCATGCAAGTACCGTATAGAAAATTTAACTTTAACAATTTAAGTATAAAGTAAAACATTTAACCTATTTTTTGGGATTAATTTTGATAAACTTCATTGGTTAGTTAAATAAAATCTGGATCAATAATCAATGCTTTAGCATTTCCTTTTAAAAATTTATATTTTTAATGATGCGTTACTTATATCTTCTAACAACAATATTCATTCTTAGCCAATCCATCATTGGCCAAAACACATTTACAAATCCCATTATTCCAGGGGGATATCCCGATCCTTCAATTTGTAGGGTAGGAGACGATTTTTATATCGTCAATTCTTCTTTTGAATATTTTCCTGGGCTTCCCATCCATCACAGTAAAGACTTGGTGAACTGGGAATTAATCGGAAACGGACTGCACCGTCCAAGCCAAGCCTCCGGTGCAGTAAACCTTGTAGATGTTCAAGAAAATGGCGGCATCCACGCCCCAACGATTCGTTACAACAACGGTACTTTCTATATTGTAACCACGAATATGTATTCACAACCAGATCCTGACAATCCAAATGATACAAAACAAAATACTAATTTTATAATCACAGCAGAGCACCCTTCAGGACCATGGTCTGAGCCTTACGTGATTGAGAATGCACCCGGTATTGATCCTGATTTGTTCTTTGACGATGACGGTAAGGTGTATTTTGTTGGCACACACAAACCTGGAGATGTTAACTCTAGTGGCATAGGAGCCATTTGGGCGCAAGAATTAGACCTCGAAAAATGGAAACTGGTAGGAGAACGCCACTCCCTTTGGGAAGGTGCCTGTGATAAAAAACATACAGAAGGGCCACATATCTATAAAAAGGATGGCCAGTATTTCTTATTGGTAGCGGAAGGCGGAACAGGGCACCACCACGCTGTAATGATGGCATCAAGCGACCATGTTTTTGGACCTTATTTAAGCGGATTGCGAAATCCTATACTCACATCTAGACATCTCTCAAGAAACAATTGGGTTCACAGAACAGGACACGCCGATATTGTTGAATTAGAAGACGGCAGGTGGTTTATGGTTGCCCTTGGCAAAAGAAATGATCGAGACGGACATTCCAATATGGGTAGAGAAACGCATTTGATGCCCATTATTTGGGAACCACAAATTGTGCGTTGGGAGCAAGTCAGCGAAACCAAATGGGAGCCCGTATATAACCAGTTCCCAGTAGTTGCACCCGAAACAGGGAAGGTAGAACGCATTAATCCACTGCCCTTTGCGGGTAGGCAACAATTTTATAACGATACATTTCTAGATAATTTTGATGCAGCTGACCTTAGACCAGATTGGGTATTTAGAAGAGTGCCACAACCCAATACCTATTCACTTTCTGCAAATAAGGGCCATTTGAGATTATACCTGAAACCTGAAACATTTTCAATGAGAGGCCGGTATAGTGCCGTGGGTATCACCCAAAAAGAAAGTCAATTTGAACTTGCGGCAAAAATGATTTTTTCGCCAAAAAAGAATCTTGAAGAAGCGGGTATTACGGTTTACCAAAAAGATTTGAATTATATTAATTTAACGGTTCAAAGAATTGGAAAGCAACATTATCTTAAACTAAGCGTTAGCGAGAAAAGGAATCGTCAAAAAAAGAATTTATCCAATTCTGAAACTATTGCCGGAAGCAATGTCAACGCCTACAAGTCAAAAGCACTGCCAAATTATAAAGGCGAAATACTGTTAAAGATAGCTTCTAAAAACGGAAAATATCTATATCACTATTCGTTAGATGGCGGCGCTTCTTATGAAAAGTTAGGCGAGACAGCAGACAATATTTTAATTGGTATGATGTATACAGGCGCCAATGTAGGTGTGTATGCGACTTCAAACGGACAAAAGACAAATGCATTTGCCGATTTTGATTGGATAAGTTATAAGGGTTTTGTGAAACGCTAAATGAATTACAATGAAAACGATTTATAGAATAGTTGCTTTATGTTGTTTGCTCCTCGTTACTTCTTGTAGCGATAAAGGGGCATCAGAACAACCACCAAATGTCATACTGATTATTTCTGACCAATGGTCTATAAAAGTTGCTGATGGTTCTGGAAATTATGCCAATGGCATTCAAACACCAGCGATAGACCATTTGGCAGCATCGGGTATAAGGTTTACACAATCCTATTCCACTTATCCGTTGTGTACCCCTGCCAGAGCCAGTCTTTTCACGGGGCTTTATTCGCATAATAATGATGTTGGTTTTAATCTATCTAGAGATTCTATTTTGGACCAAGTAGCGGCATTTACAACCTTAGGCAAATCGTTTAGGGAGGCAGGCTATAATGTTGCTTATTTCGGAAAAGAACACGCAGGCGGTTATGGCTATGCAAGTGTCAGTGAATTTGGTTCCATGACACATTCAGATGGAGGTATGCTGGCAGAAGGTTCTGCTTATGACCCCATTTTCACGGAAGATGCTGTTGGTTATGTATCAAATCAAAAAGGGGATAAGCCTTTCTTTATGACACTATCACTCATTAACCCACACGACATCTGTAGGGTTTTGGGTGGTAAAGTACAGGGAGCAACCTTTGCCGATGCCATACATTTTGCAAGAACAGACGATGAGCCTTATTTACGTTTTCAACCTCGTCCAGACCTGCCAGAGAACCATAATGTTACCTTTGAAAAAGGGATGATTCTTCACGAGGACTTTATGTATAAAGAAGTCTTTGGGCTCAACGAAGACGAATGGAAGCGATTAATTGCCACTTACCAATTGCTTATTGAAAATACAGACAGATTAATAGGTCAGTTGTTGGCAGCTGTTGAGGCACAGGGTATAGATGATAATACCATTATTTTATTTACCACAGATCACGGGGAAATGGCTGGAAGCCACAAGCTAATAGCCAAAACCACTTTCTATGAAGAGTCTGCTAAGACACCTGTTATCATCAAATACCCTAAATTGATAAAGCCAAAATCAATCAACGAAAGGGCCTTGGTGGGAACCATTGATATCATGCCGACCCTTCTAGACTTAGCAGGTATAGCAGTTCCTGAAGGCTTAGATGGGCGAAGTTTTAAACCTGAGGTAATCTCACCTGAAACAACAGAAACAAACTTTGATGTGCTTTTTAGCCAAAATCAATTTGGCAGAATGGTGCGCTTTGATCACTTTAAGTACGTGCGCAGTATTGTTTATGGGGTAACCTATGAAGTGCTATATGATTTAAAAAACGACCCTTTAGAGTCTGAAAATCTGCGTAACAACCAAGCTTATAACGATACGCTGAAAAAAGGCAGGAAGCTCTTAGATGATTGGTTAGCGGCTGAGGGCACACTCCTTGTAACACGAAACTGATTTCTAAGTATGAAAGTTCAATACCTTCTAATTTTACTGCTCTTTTTTCTGACCGTGGGTTGTTCATTAGAACAAAAATACAACGCCTTTAAAAATACTTTTGAGCAAGACATTCAAGCGCTAGAACAGTTAAGAGATTTTGAAGAAAAAGAAGATTATTTATTGTTTATTGGCAGCTCAAGTATCAGATTATGGGAAAATATAGAGCAGGACATGGCGCCCTATCCTGTTCTTAAACGGGGTTATGGTGGTGCACACTACTACGATTTAATTCATTATGTAGATCGTTTGATTAAAAACAAATCAGCCGCCAAAGCTGTAATTATTTTTGTTGCCAATGATATCACGGGTCCAAATGACTGGGACAAAACACATCAAGATCTGACGCCGAGAGAAGTAAAAACTCTATTCAAGGCAATTGTAAAAAAGATTCATAAACATCTTGGCCACGAGACTCCCATTTTTGTCATAGAAACCACGCCAACTCCCAGCCGATGGCATGTTTGGGATCAAATATCAATGGCAAACGATCTTATCCAGGAGTTTACCGAGAAGCAGGTTAATTTAAATTTTATATCCACGAGAAATAAATTTTTTAATAAGCGAGGGATTCCTTGGGGCAAGTATTTTGTTAAGGATAGCCTACACCTGAGTGAGGCAGGCTATGATTTATGGAAAGAAATTATAAAAGACGCGTTAAATAATTGCTTAAAATGACCACAACGAAAAAAATAACGCTAGTAATGGTATTGTTTCTGATTGGATGTCAAACCAACAGCCCTACGAAACTAATCTTAAACAATCTTTTTAATGACCATATGGTGTTGCAACAAAACACTTTGGTTAGCTTTTGGGGACAAGCAACAAAAGGAATCAAAGTAAGCCTACAAAGCAGTTGGGGAGCACATGCCACAACGGTTGCCGACGAAAAAGGAAACTGGATGATTCAGCTCAATACGCCAAAAGCCGATAACAAATCACATACAGTAACTGTAAAGTCCAAAAAAAATACTATTGAGATCGAGGATGTCGTCATGGGTGAGGTATGGTTGGCTTCAGGACAATCCAATATGGAAATGCCCATGAAAGGGTTTAAGTACGCCAAAGTTCATGAGCTGGTTGAGGGTGCTGAGGAGGAGATTGCCAACGCGAACTACCCTGAAATAAGAATGTTTACGGTCAAAAGAACCATTGCATTTGAACCACAAAAAAACACGGAAGGTAACTGGGCTGTTTGCTCGCCAGAAACGCTTGGAGCGTTTTCGGCTGTCGCCTATTATTTTGGAAAAAAATTACATAAAGAGTTGAACGTTCCTATTGGTTTGATTCACTCCAGTTGGGGAGGCAGTCCTGCAGAAAGTTGGGCAAGTCTCGACTTTATTGAAAAAATAAAAGGTTTTGAAAACACCTCAAGACGATTAGAAATAGCAAATGATCCCAATACGCTTTACAATAAATGGGTGGCCAAGCACACTTCAGTTAAATGGGATAGCCTAATTGAAGTAGATAATTTTAAATGGGTTAATGATGCCCACAAAGAATTTCTGGCTAGCGATTATAATGATGAAGCCTGGCAAGACGCAACTGTTGCTAGCATTGGAGAAGCTTTCGAAAAAGATGATTTTAATGGAATTGGATGGATTAGACAACAGCTAAACATAGAAAGCCTACCACAAGACGACTTGATCTTTGATTTGGGCGATACGGATGATTTATACACTATTTTTATAAATGGTGAAATGATTGGAAGAAAAGAGTATTGGGGCGTCGCCTCCGATCGATATACTTTCAGTAGCGATGTACTCAAAAAAGGACAAAATACCATAGCCATTCGCTTTATTGATGTTTGGGGTGAGGGCGGTTTAGATGTAGATCGAAATAGGGGTATTTACATTGAAGACAAAAAAATAATACCTCTAAAAGAGAATTGGAAATTAAATAGGGTTTGCTATCTCACGGGTGGAGATTTTTACATACTACAAAGTAATGATGAGGAAATTGTACTTCCTTCAGTGGACAGAATGCCACATCAATCTAACGCACCTACCACTCTAAATAACGGTATGATTGCTCCTTTGGCACCTTATTCATTAAAAGGATTTATTTGGTATCAAGGAGAGTCAAACCAAAGAAGGGCACAAGAATATAAAACCCTATTTCCTGCTGTAATCGACAGCTGGCGTGCACAATGGAACAACCCATCATTACCATTCTATTATGTACAAATTGCCCCTTATGCAGGCTATGAATCAGATTCGAATATGCCAGAAAGGATAACCTCTGCAGAATTACGTGAGAGTCAAATGCTCACTCTTTCAAAATCAAATGTTGGAATGGCAATTACAACAGACGTTGGCGATGCCAAATTGATACATCCCCCAAAGAAGAAAGAGGTTGGAGAACGTTTGGCACGTTGGGCTTTAAATAAGGATTACGGTTATTCCGATTTGGTACATACTGGTCCAATCTACAAATCTGTGCGTTTCAGCAATGGGAAAGCTGTGGTTTCTTTTGACCACGTAGGTTCGGGGCTCTATTGTCCAGACAACGAAATTAAACATTTTGAAATTGCTGGCCCGGATGGAAAGTATTTCCCCGCAAAAACCAGAATTATTGGAAAAGAAGTAATGGTTTGGTCTAACAATGTTCCGCAGCCAAAGAGTGTGAGATTGGGATGGAAAAACTATTTTGAAATAAACCTATTTAACAAAGAAGGACTGCCTGCCTCGTCTTTTAGAAGCATGTATTAATGTTAAAACTCTCATGATGAAAATCCAAAAAATTAATTTCTGTTTACTGTCTTTACTACTAATATTTTTCTATGCATGTCAGCCAGAAAAAACAAAGCGTCCCAGATATTGAGCTATATGACCTTAGCACAGACGAGTCAGAATCCCAATATATCGCAGCTGACCAACCGGCAATTGTCCAACTGTATGATGAAATATTTAAAAATGAAAGAGACAATACAGCAGGCTTTCCTTATGGAGGGATCAAACAAGATTATAAATCACAAGACAAATACATAAATAAGAACGGCAGTTATGAAAAAATTAACAGAAAGGATTATTGATAAATTTAAAACAGTTCAAAATCTCTTTTTGATTTATTTAACTACCACTTCTATCATCGGATGTTCTGATAATCGGGACTATATTACCATATCTTCCCCCTCTGAGATAAATACACTGCACCTGACGGTGGATGAGGGTCAATTATTTTATCGAGTAAATCACGGCAATAAAAGGGTTGTTGCCCTGTCTCAACTTGGATTTAAATTTAAAAATGGTCAGTCGCTGTTGGACGATTTTGAGGTTGCAACTGTTGATTTCAATAATATAGATGAAACTTGGGAACAACCTTGGGGAGAGGAAAAGTTGATTAGAAATAAATACCGTGCTTGTACGGTTTCACTTCGATCCAAAGAAAATATTGATCACCAACTTGATATTATCGTGCGTGCTTATGACGATGGTGTTGCATTTAGGTACCATGTTAAAAAATTAGGTGTAATGGAAAAAGTGGTTATTTCCGATGAGATAACCGAGTTTAACATACCTGAGGATGCGCAATCGTGGTGGATAAAAGCATATGGACCAAACCGATACGAGCAGCTTTATATCACAACGCCAATATCGGAAATTGACACGGTTCATACCCCGTTAACGATGCGTTTTAAAAACGGGATACACCTAAGTATTCACGAAGCTGATTTAACCAATTATTCTTCTATGCAAATTGCAAAGCGTCAATCAACAAGTCTTCATTGCGATTTGGCGCCTTGGTCCAACGGAGATAAAGTGCGCCTAGCCATACCTTTTAAAACCCCTTGGCGCACCATCAAAATTACAGATACGGCACGTGATTTAATTGCTTCGCACCTCACGCTAAATTGTAACCCGCCAAACAAATTGGATGATGTGTCGTGGATTAAGCCTTCTAAATACATAGGTATTTGGTGGGGCATGATAGTAGGAAAGTGGACATGGGGCGAAGGCTTTAGACACGGAGCAACAAACGAGCGAGGA
Organism: Bacteroidota bacterium; assembly: GCA_038143535.1. Taxonomy (GTDB): domain Bacteria; phylum Bacteroidota; class Bacteroidia; order Flavobacteriales; family Flavobacteriaceae; genus UBA7446. Next base: position 1,281,796 of record JAYQMD010000001.1, on the reverse strand, counting down.
AAAAAATATATTGATTTTGCAGCAAAACATGGCTTTGATGAGGTATTGATTGAAGGGGCTTCTGCTGGATTTACGGGTTTGTTTCCAGGAGATACCGTAACAACAAACTACACCAAAACTACGCCAGATTTTGATTTGATTGAAGTGCAACAATATGCCAAGTCTAAAGGAGTTTCCTTGCAAGCATACCATGAAACAAGCGCAAGTACACGTAATTACATGGCTCAAATTGACGATGCTTTTTCGCTAATGAATCAGATAGGCATGCAAAAGGCAAAAATTGGCCATGTTGGTCAAATGATGGATAAGGTAGAATATCACTACGGTCAACATGGTGTGAACTACTACAGAAAAGTATTGGAGAAAGCAGCTCAATACAAGGTAGGGGTAAACTTTCATGAGCCAATAAAAGACACAGGAGAACGGCGGACATATCCTAATATGTTAACTAGAGAAGGTGCGAAGGGAATGGAATACAACGCTTGGGGAAATGGTGGCAACCCCGTAAGTCATACTACCATACTTCCATTTACTAGAATGTTGGAAGCTCCAATGGATTTCACACCTGGAATTTTTGATTTGCTTTTCCAAAAAATGGATATAGAAACAGAGAATGAAATTCCGGTAAAAATTACATTTATCGATGAAGGCAATGGCTACTCCAATATCCGTTACAAATGTGGGGAGTCATTTTGGCAAACCAAACCCATGATACTCAAGAATAGTGCCGATAATGCCGCTGCTGTTTGGTCTATTACCGAGATGATGAAACCCGGAGAATGGGAATGGGGAATTAGCGCACACGACGTATTAACTGATGATAATGATGTTTGGTTACCAAGTTTATTAGACCTAAAAAACAGAAAAATAAACATTTCGTCAGATGGTAAAATTTCGGGGGATGTTAGCATTAGGATTCCCAATCAAGGTTTTGACACTAAAGCAGGTTTCACCGCATCTAAAAAGGATATAGAATCCATTGGCACCAATGTATTTGGAAAAACACAACGTGTCAATACTACTTTAGCCAAGCAGCTTGCCTATTATTTAGTACTCTATAGTCCTATGCAGATGGCTTCTGATTTTATTGAAAATTATGAAAATCAACCTGCCTTTGCATTTATTAAGGAAGTACCTGTAGACTGGCAAACTACCGAAGTTATTAATGGTGAGATCGGCGAATATGTGACCATCGCACGGAAAGACAGTAACAGTGAGGATTGGTATTTGGGATCAATTACGAACGAGAAATCCAGAGATTTTTCCATTCCGCTTGACTTTTTAGATGAGGATAAAAAATATGTGGCAACTATCTACAGAGATGCTAACGATGCACATTGGGAGCACAATCCATTGGCCTTGACTATTGAAGAAGCAACATTAGAAAAGCGCGACAAGCTGCGGTTAAAACTCGCTCCTGGAGGAGGAGTTGCAGTTAGTATTAAAGCCCTTAATTAAAAGCATAACAATTTAAAAGACACACAAATAACATAATCCCTAAGTATTTAAGTTGTTATACTTCTCTTTTTTGTGGCATCCAGATTACGACTATTAAATTATTCCCTCTTTATGGGGCTTTTTTATAGTTATTCTTGTGGTGTTATTTTGATGCCAAAACCGCCAGCTGGAACGGTAAGTAATTTTAAAACAGTCTGAGAAGTAACCTTTTTTGATTCAATTACATATGCCTGTGGATTGGTTTTATAGTCTGCATTCTTGTGGTCACGATAAATAGTTGCTATGTACTTTTTACCCTTATCTAAAAAAGATAAATCTACAACGGCTTTACGTTTTTTATAGCCATTACTATTTCCAACAAACCAATCTTGACTGTCTTTGGCTTTTCGTGCAATAGTAATAAATTCACTGGGTTCTGCCTCTAAATACACAGACCTTTCCCAATCAATTGCTACGTCTTTAATGAATTGAAATGCATCCATGAACCGCTCATAGTTTTCAGGAAGATCCGCAGCCATTTGTAATGGCGAATACATCACAACGTATAGCCCTAACTGGTTAGCAAGCGTAGTATTTACATGCGAATTGTTATTTGGATTTAGTTTGCTGACGTCCATTTCAAAAACTCCAGGCGTATAGTCCATAGGTCCCCCGATAAGTCTAGTAAAGGGAAGTATGGTAGTATGATTGGGCTTGGAACCGCCAAAAGCTTGAAATTCGGTTCCTCGTGCAGATTCGTTTGCCAAAAGATTTGGATAAGTACGTCCAATGCCTGTTGGCCGCACTGCCTCGTGTGCATTTACCATGATTTGATACTCCGCAGCCTTTTTTATGGCATAGTTGTAATGGTTAACGATAAATTGGCTGTAATGGTGTTCGCCTCTAGGGATAATGTCACCAACATAGCCGCTTTTTACCGCATTGTAACCATTGTCTTTCATAAACTGGTAGGCCTTATCCATATGCCGCTCATAGTTGCGAACCGAAGACGAAGTTTCGTGGTGCATGATAAGCTCAACGCCTTTTGATTTGGCATAGGCATTTAGCACTTTTACATCAAAGTCTGGGTAAGGAGTAACAAAGTCAAATACAAAGTCCTTGGATTTTCCAAACCAATCTTCCCATCCTTCATTCCATCCTTCCACCAGTATGCCGTCAAATCCATGCTTGGCAGCAAAATCAATATATCGCTTAACATTTTCGTTATTTGCCGCGTGCGTAGCGTTAGGAGACATCACGCTGTAATCTGTCTGCCCCATTTTAATTGCTGATAAATCATCGCTATAACTCCAAGAGCTTTTCCCAGTTATCATTTCCCACCATACGCCAATGTACTTCATGGGTTTAATCCAAGACGTGTCTTCAATTGCGCAAGGCTCGTTTAAGTTATACGTTATTCTGGAAGATAAAATATCACGTGCGTCATCACTAACCATGATGGTTCTCCATGGTGTGTTGTGCGGTACAATCATGTATGCCATATTACCTAATCCATCGGGCGTCAACCAAGACTCAAAAGTCAATGTCTTTGGAATCAAATTTAGATGCATAGCTGGATAATCCAACAAAGCCGCTTCGTGAATATTTATATAAAGTCCGTCATCAGATTTTAGCATTAACGAAGTTTGTACACCTGTTTTCGAAAACTGTTCTTGAGAGGCATTCCCGGTTAGGGCTACATCAAAAAGAGCTTCTATTTCGGATATTTTAGAAGTAGTATAGTCGTACTCTTGGGTGTCGTAATCACCGGGAATCCAATGTGCTGTATGGTCGTCAGTCATGGCAAAAGCTGTGCGTTCTTGCTTTATGATAAAATGTCCAAAATCTGCTTGTAGTGGAAACTCGTATCGGAAGCCAATTCCTTGATCAAAAACTCGGAAGCGAATATTCATTTTTCTATTAGTTTTTTTCTGCTCCAGTTTGAGGAGCATTTCATTGTAGTGATTTCGTATCTCACCCTCTTCACCCCAAACAGGACTCCAAAGCTTGTTTTTGGTGTCGTAGCTAACATCCAGTATCTTAAAATCCTCCATTAAATCATCATCCTTAACAAGCTCAAACCCCATACTGCTTTCTAATATTACTGGCTTTTGCTTGTATTGAATTTGGTATGTCGGAGCACCTTTTTTGTTCACAGAAAACGCAACCAAAATTTCCTTGTTTGGTGAAAGACAACGCTGTCCTAAAACAGGTTGTACGATAAATATAATCCCTAAAATAAGTTTAAATAAACGCATGGGTAACTATTGATTTTTAGTATTTAATTTCTGACCAGTCTATAACTCCAAGGGCCTAAATTTAGGTTGTTTATTTGGACCTCTTCATTTGTAAAAACATCTTGATATGTGCTGTCATCTGCAAGAGAAACTTGCTGTGGCACATTGGATAAATTGCCGACAAAAACAAGCGTATCATCTCCTTTTTTTCTATTGAAAGCGATCACATCAGCATTCGCATTTACAAGAAAGTTGATGCTGGCTACATCCTTGCCAACATCTAATGCATTCGAAGTCTTTTTTAGTGTGTTGAGTTTTTTAAAGAGCGCCATGTAGGACGACTCTTTTTTCGGTATAAAATCCTTTTCAAAAAATGCTAGCCGTTTATTTAAACCATATTCCTGGCCAGAATATATGAGAGGCGTGCCCGGCATGACATAGGTCAATACCGTCATGATTTCTCCTGCATCACCCAATCGTTCAGTCACAGTTCCATTCCATGAGTTTTCATCATGGTTGGTCGTAAACGACATGACTGCATGCTCTGAGTTATAATTTTGCTGTACGCTTTTAAGGTGGTTTTCTAAATCTTTAGCTTTTTGTTCTCCCTTGGCAATATTATTAAGGATTGCATGCCCAGGCCAATCGTATGACAATTGAAAAAGCGCAATAAGTGGATACCCGCCCTTGTGGTTTCCGTCCGATTCGGCAAGCATCACCACAGGCTTGATACTGTTTAGTCTGGCAATAGCCTTTTTCCAAAAGTGAATGGAAATATTATAAGCGGCATCACAGCGATATCCGTCAATGCCCACTTCCGCTACCCAATATGCCATATCGTCTTCCAGCGCTTTAAGCATATCTTGGTTTTCAAAGTTCAGTCCAGCAACATCAGTCCACTCTGGGTTTGGGGGATAATATTCCCCTGATCTCCTTTAAGATACCATTCTGGATGCGCAGCAATCCACTGGTGGTCCCAAGCGGTATGCCCTGCTACTAAATCAATCATGACTAGCATTTCCAAATCATGTGCTGCATCAACCAGTGATTTAAAGTCGTCAAGTGTGCCAAACTCAGGGTTGATTTCTCTATAATCGCTAATAGAATAATAGCTTCCCAAAGTTCCTTTTCGTTTTAGCTCCCCGATGGGGTGTATGGGCATAAACCATAAAATATCAACGCCTAGCTCTTTGAGCTTGGGTAGATGTGTTGCAAAAGCATTAAAGGTTCCTTCTTGGGTATATTGTCTAACATTAACCTCATAGATGACTGCTTCAGACAAAAATTCATCTGAAAAAACCGGAGTATTGGTCTTGGTTTCTTTAGAGGAATTACATGCGGTAAAGATTAGTACGGATATAAAAATGGCAATTAGGGTACGCATAACTATTCGGTTTTAAAAGAAATTATTTTGGTGCTATTTGCAGCTATTGGCAGTTGTCCTGTCAAAGGAATGACTGCTTTGCTAAACACGTCTTTGCCAGTTTGAGCACTGCCAATTCGTTGGTTAAAACGTTGCATATTCAGTATTTGGTCTTCGTCATTAGCATTAAGAATCACCATAATCGATTTGGTGTCTGTGTACCTAAAATACACATAGACTTCGTTTTGAGGCGCATAGTGCATGGTTTTACCAAAATGAATGACGGGTTCGTTTTTTCTCCAATTGAACAACTGAGCGGTAAAATCAAAATAGTTGTTTTCAATTTCAGTTCTGCCTACTTTGTTAAAAGCAGATCGCGTATCGCTGGGCCATCCACCAGGAAAGTCCCTACGTAAATCCGCATCCCCTTTTTCTTTGGCACCCCGCATATTAATTTCCGTACCGTAGTAGGTTTGTGGTACACCCCTAACCGTTGCAAGCATAGTAGTTATCAGTTTATATTGATGAAATTCGGATGCTATCTCATTAATACGAGTTGAATCATGATTTTCTAAAAAAACCATCAAGTCATTAGTACTGGCATAGACAAAATCGTTTTGAAACACCTTGTATATTTTATTCATTTTTTGATCCCACCACGGCGTATCCCCTTGATATAAGTCCTGTACAGCTGCAAACAAAGCAAAGTCTTTCACGTGGGTCACTTGCGAGTTAAAACTACTCATGGCTGCAATGGGACTATCCTTTTGCCAATAAGAAAGGTGAATTGGATTGATCACCCAACTTTCGGCTACTATGCTAAAGTTAGGATATTCATCCATGATGGCTTTTGTCCATTGCGTTATTTCATCTCTATTATTATAAGGGTACGTATCTACCCTATAACCAGAGAGGTCTGCATACTCAACCCACCAGATTGCATTTTGTGTAAGGTAGCTCAGCAACTGAGGCTGCTTTTGATTAAGGTCAGCCATAGTTGGTACAAACCAACCCTCAACCATATGTTTTAGATCAACATCTGCAGCATACGGATCTGTAAAAATTTCCTTTAAGTGACTTGTTTCTGTATAGGTGTTCCATTGGTTTATCCAATCAGCAGCAGGCAAATCTTTTATCATATAATGCTCAAGACTCCAATGGTTTACCACATAATCCATGATGAGTTTCATGTTTCTACTCTTCATCTCAGCAGACAACTTCTTATATAAATCATTGGAACCAAAGCGTCTATCGATCTGATAGACATTGCTTGCGGCATACATATGATATGAACCTTCAGGATCGTTATCTTCGACAACAGGCGTATTCCAAATGGCTGTAACACCCAATTCCTCTATATAATCTAAATGGTCGATGATGCCTTGCAAATCGCCACCGTGTCGGGCCCAGGGGTCTTTTCTGTTGGGCTTGTCCAAAAGTTCAGGATGCGCATCATTATAAGGGTCGCCATTGGCAAAACGATCGGGCATAATTAGGTAAATAAAATCAGAGCTGTCATATCCCTTACGTTCGGCAGAACCTTCACGTCTTTCCATGAGTTCATAAGGAATTCGAATTAACTCCTTTTGAGAATGCTCCAAAACCAATTGATAACTCCCTGGCTTGGCAGCGGTAAGGTCTAAGTAAACAAACAAATAATTATTGCTTTCCAAACGTACCACATCAGTTATTGTTAGCTTATTTGAAACAACCTCATATTCAGCTAAGTCATCTCCATATAGGGTTAGCATCAAATTGGTATTTTGCATACCCGACCACCACATAGGGGGTTCAACTTTACTGACTTGTGCACCGAGGTTTAAGCAAACAAAAAGGAGTACTAATTTTTTCATATAATAATTATGATAGGACAGCTTTAGGCGTTAATGAAACCCTATTTCCATTCAAAAATACAGCACAAGGTTCTCCTTCAATAAGGGTTACTCGTGACTCGGATTTAGAAGCAAAAAGTTCAAGGATAGCGCCTCTAAAATTGATTTTAAAAGAGAAGGAAGTCCACGCTTTGGGTAGTTGTGGCGAAAAACAGACCGCATCGTTTTTAATACGCATACCTCCAAAACCTTCAACTACACTCAACCAAGTTCCTGCCATCGAAGTGATATGTAATCCTTCGTTAACTTCTGAATTGTAGTCGTTTAAGTCAAGACGTGATGTGCGTAAATAAAATTCATAGGATTGCTCTACTCTTCCCATTGCTGCAGCAAGAACTGCATGTATTGATGCCGAAAGTGAGGATTCGTGAACCGTAAATGGTTCATAAAAGTCAAAATTTTTCTCTAGTTGTTTTTTAGAAAAATGATCCTCAAAAAAATAAAAGCCTTGCAATACATCTGCCTGCTTTATATAAGGAGAACGCAAAATCCGATCCCATGACCAATGTTGATTTATAGGTCTTTCTTCAATAGGAATGAGCGAGGTCTCTTTTAAGTCCTTGTCTAAAAAGCCTTCTTGCTGCAAGAATATGTCGTGCTTGGCATCGTAAGGCAGGTAAATTCCACGTGTTTTTTCTTTCCAATCCAATACTTCTGATTGGCTTAGGCCAAGTCTATCGCAAATGGTTTGGTGTAATTTTGGTTTTTCTTTGGCGATTTTTTCAAGTCTATTGCCCGCATATTCCAAGCACCATTTGCCCGCATAATTGGTGTACCAATTGTTGTTGACGTTGTTTTCATACTCGTTTGGTCCTGTTACACCTAAAATGACGTACTGGTTTTTATCTTCAGAAAAGCTCATACGCTGCGCCCAAAATCGAGCAATGCCAACTAATACATCAATTCCTTTAGTTTCGACATAGCTCGTTTTGCCAGTGTAGCGCTCATAAGCATAGATTGCATAAGCTATGGCAGCATTTCGATGGATTTCTTCAAAGGTGATTTCCCATTCGTTATGACATTCTTCCCCGTTCATGGTTACCATTGGATAAAGGGCTGCTCCTGTATTAAACCCTAATTTATTAGCATTTTCAATAGCCTTTTCTAGGTGCTTGTACCTGTAGTTTAAAAGGTTTTCTGCTACAGATTCATTTTTGGTTGCCATATAAAAAGGGAAGCAATAGGCTTCGGTATCCCAATAGGTACTGCCGCCATATTTTTCGCCTGTAAATCCTTTGGGGCCTATATTGAGCAATGTGTTTTTACCGGTATAGGTTTGATTCAGTTGGAAGATATTGAATCGTATTCCTTGCTGTGCTTTCACATCTCCGTCAATGGAGATGTCAGCCATTTTCCAAATGCCATCCCAGTGTTTTTTTTGTAAATCGAGTAAGGCATCGAAGCCTTTGTTAAGAGCGTTTTGGGCAATTTGTTTCACATGGCTTTGGTGGGTTTCTTGGGGTTGCTCTAGCGAAGAGCAATATCCGCCCATTTTTTGAACACTTATTTTTTGACCTGCCTTTAAGTTGGCTTGACACGCAAATGCAATGCGGCCTTTTTCTTCATGGCACCTAAATGCGCTTAACTCATCGTCATCAACTTGAAATGATACCGCTTGATACGTACAAACGTCAAAATTAGATTTGTTTGTTTTGGTATGAAGTGCTGCAAAATTTGCATCCCTGCTTTGGCCCATGTAAGCCCAAAAAGGATCATCCCAATTGCTGTCTTTGTTCTTGATATTTCCATCAATGTAAGGACTAACTGTTATGAGAGCAGCTTGATCGTAAAGCTGGATGCTGTATTTAATACAACCCAATTCTTCTTGGAACATGGCTAGAAAACGGGCGGAATTGATTATAAGCTTAACTCCGTTGGGTGTTGTTAGTACAACTTTACGTGTGTACAATCCGCTTTGCATATCAAGTGTTCTGCTGAAATCATGTACCGTAGCTGTATTAAGGTCAAGAACCTCACCATTAACAAGCACATCTATTCCTAACCAGTTGGGTGCATTAAGGACTTTGGCAAAATACTCTGGATAGCCGTTTTTCCACCAGCCCACTTTAGTTTTGTCTGGATAATAAACGCCTGCAACATAACTTCCTTGAAAACTTGGGCCTGTATATTGCTCTTCAAAATTAGCGCGATGCCCCATGGCACCGTTGCCGAGGCTAAAAATACTTTCAGCCGCTTCAACATGATCTGCATGAAACGAATCTTCTTTGATTTTCCATGGGTCTGTGACGATGTGATTTACTCTCATGCTACCCCCTTAATTTTAATTTGATTTAATTGTCCCAACGATAAGTTTTTTGCGTTGTCTAGTACTAAGTGAGCTTTCTTTAGTTTGCTGGCATCGCCCAATCCAATTACTTTCATATTGGCAGTTAAAGCAGCCTCCACTCCAGCTGGGGCATCTTCTAAGACCACGCAATGTTGTGGCGCTACACCCATTTGTTGTGCGGCCTTTAAAAAAACTTCAGGGTTGGGTTTGGATTTTGAAACATCATTACCGTCCACAATAACATCAAAAACATCCAAAAGCTCAAGTTTGTTAAGGACAAAACGGGCATTTTTACTGGCAGAGCCTAGGGCTACCAATACGCCACTTGCTATGAGTGAATCAATCAATACTAAAATTCCAGGCAAAACATGTTCGGGTGTTAATTGATTACAAGAATTTAAATAGATTTCATTCTTTCGATGGGCTACATCAATCAGTTTTTCAGGGCTTTCGTGGACATTTGCCCATCGCGCGATTTTGTTTACAGAATCCATGCGACTTACACCCTTTAATTGTTCGTTGTCTTCTTGTTTGAGGGCATAATCCCATTCCGACGCAAGCGTTTTCCATGCGTCATAATGGAATTGAGCCGTGTCTACGATCACCCCATCGAGGTCAAAAATGACTGCTTGAATATTATGCATGGTATCTGACAGCATTTTTTTCTGTGATTAAAAGATTACAAAACCCCGATATAAATAAGGAGGTTCCGGCTGCGACCAATGCAAAAATAGCTGCGTCACCAAAAAGGCTTGCTGCAAAATTGACTCCGTTTAGGGCTGCGACTATTTGTGGTAAAACAATAAACATATTAAATACTCCCATGCTGACACCCATTTTTTTAGAATCAACTACGCTGGAAAGCATGGCATAAGGCATGGAAAGAATACTACCCCAGGCAATGCCCACGCATGCAAACCAATATTTTAAAAGGCTTGGGTCAGGAAACCAATACATGGCAATAAATCCAAATCCACCAATAAAAAGGGAAACCATATGAATCATACGCCTATTAATGGTTCGCTTAGCAGTATAAAAACTTAAAAGCAAGGCAAAAGCCATAGATGAAAGCCCGTATACACCCATGTTAGAACCCACTAGGTTAGATGCCTTTTGAAAAGCAGTATTTTGGGTTTGAAATGCGGCTTCTTCATTGGGGTTTGTTAAGTCGAAATTTGCCTCAATTGGAGCAGGGGACTGGTAGACATGTTCTGTAAGGGCTGGGTTAGCCAAACTCCACATCGCAAAAAAAGCAAACCAGCTAAAAAATTGAATCACACCGAGATTAATCATGGTCTTGGGCATACTTCTGATATATTCAAATAACTCAACAAATAGGCTGCCTTCATCTTTTTTCTTTTTAAATGCTGCTAAATCTTCAGGAGGATATTCATTAGTGGTAAAAACGGTGTGAAGTATACTTGTTAGAAAGACAAATGCACCAATAGAAAATGCAACTTTCACACTCATAGGAATAACACCAGGAGCAGCAGCATCACTCACGCCAAGCACGGAAACCATCCATGGTAAATTACTGGCTACCCATGTTCCGATACCAATAATTAGGGTTTGAATCACAAATCCATAGGACCTTTGTTGGTCTGGGAGTTTATCAGCTACTAACGCCCTAAAGGGTTCCATGCTAATGTTGATGGATGCATCTAAAATCCACAGACAACCCACAGCAACCCAAAGGAAGGGCGAGTGTGGCACAAAGAACAGTGTAATAGAACTCAGTACAGCTCCGATGAGAAAAAAAGGTCTACGACGGCCCCACCTTGGATGCCAGGTGTTGTCGCTTAGATAGCCAACTATTGGCTGGACAATTAAACCAGTTAGTGGAGCGGCAATCCACAGCAAGGGGATGTCATCTTTTGCAGCCCCAAGGGTCTGAAAAATACGCGACATGAATCCACCCTGAAGGGCAAAACCGAATTGAATTCCTAAAAAACCGAAGCTCATGTTCCAGATATCCCAGAACTTTAAGAGAGGCTTTTTCATAATTTTGTTATTTAAAAATTATGATAAGCTAAACTTACCAAAACAAAATTGAAGAAGTATGTTTGTTTTGATTGGGCTAATATAAAAATTTATGTTGAATCACGGCGAACAATTTCACAAGGAAGTATTTTGGTGATTGACGTTTCTTCCATATTTTCTAGTTCTAGCCTGTCAATTAATAAGTTGGCGGCTTCAATTCCTATTTGGGTACCGTGTTGTTTTACCGTAGTCAGTGCAGGTGTTGCGTATTTTGATATCACTCCATCAGTAAAACAAATCACCGCAATATCATTTGGAATGTGTAATCCTAGGGTACGAATCACTCGCATGGCTGCTGCTGCATAAATTTCATTTACAGCAAAAATGGCGTCAATTTCAGGGTTATTTTTTAAGGCACTTTTCAATTCCTCTTCTAATGCAGGGAGAATAATATCGGAACGTTTGCTGTCTTTAGTTTTGATTATCAGGGAATTGTCAAGGGGTATTCCAGCGTTCCGTAATGCCTTTACATAGCCATGCGTTCTCAATCTGCCAACACTAATATAATCCTCTGTGGTAACAAGTAAAATATTTTTACGTCTTTGCTCCAAAAGGTGCTGTGTAGCTAACATCGCTCCTTGTTCGTCGTTAACCACTACTTGGTCGCAGTTAATTTCCGGAGCTGTGCGGTCAAAAAGGACTACAGGCATCCCCTGCTCAATGGTCTGGTGAATGTGATGATAGTCTTGTTTTTTTAGGGTCTCTTTAGAAAGCGAAAGAATAAACCCCCCAATAAGGCTATCTGCAAAGGTTTCCATATTGATAACCTCTTTTTCAAAGGACTCATTTGAAAGTGATATTAGCACATTATACCCACGCTCTACTGCAACTTGCTCAACACCACGCACCACAAGCGCAAAAAAATGATGCACTACTTCAGGGATAATAACCCCTATGGTCTTGGTCTTTTTATTTTTAAGACTTAAAGCAATATTGTTTGGGCGATAATTATACAGTTTTGCATATGCCTGAACACGTTCACGAGTATCTTGACTAATTTCGGAGCTATTGTTAAGCGACTTAGAAACAGTTGAAACGGAAACACCCAGCTCTTTTGCCAGCTGCTTTAATGTCATCTTTTTTTTCACAAAAGCTAATTTTTTTGATTCAAAATACGAATATCGTAATTTTGATTGCAAAATATTAATAAAACAAAAGTTATTAACACTACAACGTTTTCGAAACATACGAAAACGTTGTAGGCTAATAAAACTATCCGATCAACTTTAATTTAACACAAACTTTACATACATTCGTTGATGAAGAAGTGTGTTAGTTTAATTATTAACCAAAATAAACTATATGAAAAAACAGATACAAAACGCAGTCTTTTGCTTGTTGTTTTTGACCTCATTGGGGCTTTATGCACAGCAAACGGTTAGCGGAATTGTTACGGACGATTCGGGAAGTCCGCTTCCTGCCGTCAACGTAGTAATCAAAGGAACATCAAATGGTGTTTCCACTGACTTTGATGGAAATTATACTATTACCGCCACTAGTGGTCAGGTTTTGGTGTTTTCATCTATTGGGTTTGAAACACAAGAAGCAAACATAGCAGGTGCTACTTTAAATGTTACACTTGTAGCAAAAGCATCAAAGCTTGATGAGGTAGTGCTAATTGGATACGGAACCTCTCTCAAAAAAGATCTTACCGGAGCTGTCAACCTGGTAACTGATGAGAGTTTTAACCAAGGAACCGTTTTCTCACCACAACAACTTATACAAGGCAAAGTTGCAGGTGTTTCCATTGTAAATAATGGTGGTGCTCCTGGAGATGGTGCAAATGTGCTTATCAGAGGTATAGGTTCAATAAATCTAAACTCGAATCCACTATATGTTGTTAACGGAATTCCATTAGATTCTGGTGGCGTTGGTGGTTCACGTAATCCTCTCAACATTATCAATCCGAATGATATAGAATCTATAAGCATTCTTAAGGATGCATCAGCAACTACAATTTATGGATCTAGAGCTGCTAATGGTGTTGTGTTAATTTCTACCAAAAAAGGAGTATCAGGAGACTTTACGTATAACTTTAACACTAGGATGTCAAAGTATACTCCTACAGATAAAGTTGATGTCTTAAATGGTGATGAGTTTAGAAATATAATCAATGCAACAGGAGATGCAGATTATATTTCTAAACTTGGTATTGAAAATACTGATTGGCAAGATGTAATTTATAAAACAGCCTTTGCACGTGATTATAATTTTTCAATGTCTGGAGGAGTCTTTAATACACCGCTACGATTATCAATAGGTTCTACTTCACAAGGAGGAATTTTAAAAGACGATTCTTTTGAGCGTATTACCGCCTCAGTTAACATAAACCCTAGCTTTTTTGATCAAAGCTTGCGGATGGGTGTTAATGTGCGTTTTATGGGTACAGAAAATGACTTTGCGAATAGAGATGCTATTGGAAATGCATTAAGATTTGACCCAACAAAACCTATCTATTCTATGAATCCTTCATTTGGTGGTTATTACACTTGGCTAGATACAGATGGATCAAAACTTGCACTTTCAGAAACTAATCCATTAGCATTATTAAACCTAAGAGAAGACACATCATCAGTTGATAGAATTATAGCAAACGTTAAAGCAGATTGGGATACTCCAATCGAAAATTTGATAGCTACTGTTAATTTTGGTTATGATGGCTCAGAAGGAATTGGGAATACAATAACTGATCCCAGAATGCCTGTTGATGCTGCTGGTTTTAATGGTAGTACGAGTACGTACGCTAATAAATCGACAAATATTTTGCTGGACTCATATTTAAATTATAGCAATTCATTTAAAGATTTTGATTTAAATATGACAGCTGGATATTCCTATCAAAGCTTTGAATATGAAAATCGTTCTACTAACTATACCGAATATCTAAACCCAGATGGTTCAGTTAACAACACATCTTCAATAAATCAGTCTTTTGTCGATTCTTCTAAAAATGTGCTTTTATCTTATTTTGGAAGAGCAAACATCAATTATAAAGATGTGTTATTGTTTACCGCCACTCTAAGAGCAGATGCGTCATCTAAGCTGCCTGAAAGTGATCGCTGGGGTCAGTTCGAGTCATTTGCCCTAGCCTGGAACGTGCATGAAACTATCGGGGCAGATAACATTAAAACATTTGATAAATTCAAATTACGTTTAGGTTATGGTGAAGTTGGAAATGTTAATGGTTTGGCAGACTATAACTTCTTAACACGTTATCAATCAAGTACAAATTCTGCACGTTATGGATTTGGTGATTCCTTTTATACAACCTATCGTCCTGCACCAATTAACAAAAATCTTCGATGGGAGATTGGTACTACTTTAAATGCGGGGATAGATTTTAGTCTTAAAGGAATTGACTTAGGAGGTTCTGTTAACTTTTATATAAAAGAAACCAATGATTTAATTGCAACTGCCGTAATTGATCCATTTACCAATTTTGGAACTACTATTGATGCTAATATTGGGGATATGGAAAACAAAGGAGTAGAATTTGAATTTGGTGGTACACTTGTAGAAAATAAAAATTTCTCCTTCGCTTTTAACTACAACATATCGTACAACGAGAATAAAATACTGCGTTTAGAAAATGATCAAAACGTCGGAGGTATTGGTTTTGGAAGTACTATTCAAAGACATACAGAAGGCATGGCTCCTTTTGCCTATTTTGTATATAAGCAAATTTACGACAGCAATGGAAAGCCTATTGAAGGTGCTTTTGCTGATTTGAATAACGATGGAATTATAAATGGAGAGGATCGTTATTTTTATAAAGATCCATATGCTGATATTTTGATGGGTTTTTCGTTAAATGCAACCTATAAAAACTTTGATTTAAACATGACAACGAGAGCTAGCATTGGAAATTATAGTTATAATGCTGCTCATGCTACTGCAAAATCTAGCTTAATGACAAATCTAGGTAGGTTATCAAACATCAGTGATGAATTTTTAAATTCAGATTTTGTAGGGAATTCAGGAATAAGTGATCGAAGTGATTATTATATCCAAAATGCATCATTCTTCAAGATTGATAATATATCTGTTGGATACACTGTAGATAACTTCATCAACAATAACCCCATAAGGCTTTATATTGCAGCTGATAATGTGTTGGTTGTAACAGAATATGATGGTATTGATCCAGAAATAACGGGTGGAATTGACAGTAATTTCTACCCAAGATCAAGAGTTCTTGCCATAGGATTAAACTTTAACTTCTAAATTATTGATAAAATGAAAAACAATATTTTTTTACAAGTATCATTAACGATATGTGCTTTAATGATTGTTTCGTGTAGTGATGATTTAAATCAAAATCCTACTGATCCAGATTTATTTACGGAAGTAGATGTGTACAAAACTCCACAACAAGCGCTAGGCGCGCTTGCCAAAGTTTATTCTGGTTTAGCAGTAACTGGACAACAGGGACCTGCTGGACAATCAGACATTGATGGAAGTATTATTGATGAAGGATTTTCATCTTTTACAAGAATTCTGTGGAACCTTAATGAAGCTACTACAGATACCGGAATCATTAGCTGGGTTAGTAATCCAGGGGTTCCCGATATCAATCAGTTAAACTTGGAAGCAAATAATCCATGGACTAAAGGAATGTACTACCGTTTAGCGCAAAACATTTCATATGCAAATTCTTTTATTGAAAATGCGACAGATTTGGCCGCATCACACACTGAAGTTCAGGACTACATAAATGAAGCTAGATTTCTTCGAGCTTACTGTTATTCACAGTTGATAGACATGTTTGGCTCAGTTCCACTTGTTACACAAGTAAGTGCAGTTTTACCAACGCAAGCACCTAGATCGGAAATATTTTCATTTATTGAAACTGAACTAATAGATTTAGCCGATGTTTTACCCGCGCCTGGAATTAGTGAATACGGGCATGTTGATCAAATTGCAGCTTCTGCTTTGTTAACAAGACTATACCTTAACGCTGAGGTATACATTGGACAATCTAAATACGCAGATGTAATAACACATTCTGAAAAAGTATTTTCTAGTAGTTATTCAATCAATACCAATGACGGCAATAACAATGGGTCAGCTTATGACGAATTATTTTTAGCTGATAATAATTCTAATGGTGCTCAAAATGAATTTATTTTTGCGCTGCTATACGATGGTATTAATACACAAACTTGGGGTGGGGCTACATTTTTAGTCCATGCTCCTATTGGTGGAACAATGAACCCAGACGACTTCGGTGTAAACGGAGGATGGGGTGGACTTCGAACTACTAAAGGTCTTGTTGAAAAATTTGATTACGCAGTTACGCAATCTGATGGAGACGGACACCCAATTGCGTGGAGTGATTCTCGAGCGATGTTTCACACCGATGGTCAAACGTATGAGACTGAAAAAATGTCAACATTTAAAAGTGGATATGCTGTTCGAAAATTTAAAAATGTTGATGTAAACGGAAATCCAGGAAGCGATTCGTCTGGAGATCACCCAGACATGGATGTTCCTATTATTCGTTTAGCTGAAATTTATCTGAATTATGCTGAAGCTGTAACTAGAGGCGGTGGTGGAAGTATGGATACAGCAACTCAACTTATCAATGAGTTACGTCTAAGAGCTGGTGCTTCTGCTATATCGTCTGCTCAACTTAACACAGATATGGTTATGGATGAGCGATCAAGAGAACTTTACTGGGAAGGTTTAAGAAGACCTGATTTGATAAGGTCAAATAAGTTTGTTTCAAACATGTATGTATGGCCTTTTAAAGGGGGTGCAGCAAATGGAACAGGTGTAAGTGATCACTTAAAGTTGTTCCCAATTCCAGAAGACGTTCTTTTAGTTAATCCAAATATTAAACAAAATCCTAACTATTAATTATGAAAACTTTAAATAAAATTTCAATTTTTTGTGTTGCTTTTATTATTGCAATGTTTACTTCATGTGAAAATGAAGATTACTTAGTATTTACGGCTCAGGAACCTTCTGATTCTGTTACTCTTTCAATGAACATACAAACATCGTATCTTGTATCAGAACAAACAGCATCTAATCTTGCTGAAAGAATCATTTGGAGTGAACCTGATTTTGGTGCTCCAACACCAAATGTTTATGTTGCAGAAATGTCATTAAACGGTGACTTTTCTACAATTGATTTAAGTTCTGGAGATATTTCTGAGAATTTCATTGAACTTTATGTTGATGATCTTCTTGATATGGCTGAAGCTAAGGGTATAGAGCCTGGGGAATCAGGGGATGTTTATGGAAGAATTACTGCCTATGCAGGTTCATCAGGAGCTAATGCTGCTGTAAGTTCTACTTCTGAGGTATTTACAATGACTATCGAAATGATTGAAACGGGTGTTTGTGAGGAACTCGTTGCAAGTAATTGGGGATTAGTTGGCGATGCTGTTAATGGATGGGGTGGAATTAGCCGTGGATTTGCTACAAATGACATTGAACTATTGACTGATGGTAGCGGAGTATATGTAGCATACGCAACCTTTTTGGATGGTCAATTTAAGTTCCGTCAAGATGCAGATTGGGGTGTAAACTTTGGTGACACTGGTGCCGATGGAACATTAGATGCTGGTGGAGATAATATATCTATTTCCGCGGGAACATATGCCGTTATTCTGGACCTAAACAACAATACATACTCTGTGGAGAGTACTTTTACTGATGTTTGGGGAATCGTTGGAAGTGGGGTTACACTCCAAAAAGACGATGGATCTGGTGATATTGCCGAATGGGGCGGTGGTGCAAAAGACACCAAATTCACTCCGGATCCTTGCAATGAAGGTACGTTCATACTCAAGGGGATAAAACTTAGAGACGGGGAAATTAAATTCCGACAAGACGATGACTGGGGTGTAAACTTAGGTGATTCAGGTGGTGATGGCATATTGGATGCTGGCGGAGATAATATAGCTGTAACGGCAGGGACTTACAATATCACTCTGGATATAACCAACAATTCATACACCATGCAGAAATTATAGATGAATTTTAAAAATTTGAAAGGCTGCGTATCTTACTACGCAGCTTTTTTTATGCATTACTTAATTTTATTTTTCTTTAGTTTTTCAACTTTAACCATAGCCCAGCTTCAACCAGGTAATTTTTCAATTTCTCCAAATACTTTTGAAGAAAATGAAGAAATCGTTTTAACAGTAACTGGAGTTAATCCTGAAATATGGCAAGTTGAAGAAATTTATCTCTGGGCATGGTATTTTAAAAACAATATTGAAATAGGTGGCCCAACAATTGGGAATGGAGATTGGAATAATTCTAATGAAGAATTAAAATTCACAAAAAATAATGACGGAAGATATAGATATATATTAACTCCGAATATTTTTTTTGGAGATAGTAACATAAGTAAAGTTGGATTTTTAGCAAAAGCAAAAGATGGCTCTGGGGATAAAAAAACATCAGATAACTTTTTCTATGTAGGAAAAGTACAGGTCAATATTACAAAACCCGAGTCTACTCCGGTTGCAATTGAATCTGGAGGTAATGTAACTGTTTCTGCAAGTTCATTAATGGCAGGAGAGTTAAAAGTTGGTGATATTTGGGTTTACTTCAATGATGAGCTTAAAGATAGCGGTCAAGGTTACCCATACTATACGACAACACTAACCAATATCACAGAAAGTGGTGAGATAAAAGTTAAAGGAAGGCCATTTGGTGAAACAGATAAAGGAGAATTTACGTTTGAGGTATTAGTCGCCCCAAAAGTAACTGAGCAAGCCATTCCAGCAGGACTGCAGGATGGCATCAATTACCATTCCGACACGACTAAAGCCACTCTTGTGCTCAATGCGCCAAACAAAAACTTTGTCTATGTGGCAGGTAGTTTTAACAACTACGCCATCAGCAATAACTATTTGATGAAAAAAGACCCGAATTCGGACTTATTTTGGTTGGAATTAACAGGCTTATCACCAGGAGAAATCTATCACTATCAGTATTGGGTGTATGACACTACGCCTGCAACAAATAGTCCTGCCATTGTTAAAACAGCTGATCCGTATTCCACATTGGTTTTGTCCCCATTCGACGACCCACATATTCCAGTAGCTTCCTATCCAAACCTACCCACATATCCCAGCGGGCAAGAACGCGAGGTAACCGTGTTACAAACCGCACAAACGGCCTATAATTGGCAAGTACCTAACTTTCAAAAACCGCCAAAAGAAGATTTGGTTATTTACGAAGTCCTTGTTCGTGATTTTGATGTAAACCGCTCCTTCCAAGATCTTATTGACCGTGTGGCGTACTTTAAAAATCTAAACATCAACGCAATTCAACTAATGCCTGTTATGGAGTTTGAGGGGAATGAAAGTTGGGGATACAATACCGCCTTTCACATGGCACTAGATAAGTTTTATGGAACTCCTGAAAAATTTAAAGAGTTGGTCGATACGTTTCACCAAAATGGAATTGCCGTTATTTTGGACTTGGCCATTAATCATGCTTTTGGCCGCGCACCAGGTGTTCGCATGTGGATGGATGACCTAGACGGCAACGGCTGGGGTGAGCCTTCAAGTGAGAACCCTTATTTTAACGAAGAGCCGAAACATAGCTACAATGTAGGCAGCGACTTTAACCATCAATCTACCATGACAAAAAACTTTACCAAACGTGTAATTAAGCATTGGATAGAGGAATATAAGATTGATGGATTCCGCTGGGATTTAACTAAAGGATTTACCCAAAACTGCACGGCGAATGATGAAGGTTGTACAGGGAATTATCAAATCGACAGGGTTGCTATACTCAAAGAATATGCCGATTATTCGTGGTCGTTGGATGACGATCATTATGTGATTTTTGAGCACCTGGGTGGGGATGCTGAAGAAAAAGAATGGGCGGATTATAAATTAAGTGAAGGCAAAGGCATCATGCTTTGGGGTAAAATGACGGAACCTTACAATCAACTGAGCATGGGGCACAACAGCAATAATAGCATCGAGCGAATGCGTGCTGAAAGTCGTGGGTTTAGTAGAAAGCATTTAGTTGGTTATGCCGAAAGTCATGACGAAGAACGGTTGATGTACAAAAACCTCCAATATGGAAATACAACCCAATCGGGGCACAATGTCAAAAACCTTAACGTTGCGCTTAGTCGAATGTCGACAATTGGTGCTGTCAGCCTATTGATTCCAGGGCCAAAAATGATATGGCACTTTGGTGAATTAGGCATGGAGAATTCCATTAATACTTGTACTAACGGGACTGTAGGGGATTGTAAACTTGATACCAAACCCCAACCACAATGGGTGAATAATTGGCTTGCCAATACGCAGCGCAAAAAAATATACGACGATTGGAGCCGCATGAACGATCTTAAGCAAAGTAATCCCGTGTTTAGAGGCGACTCTAGCATCAGTCCATTGAGTTCGAATAATCTAGTTCAGCGTGTGTATGTATATGACAATTCGTTGAGCGGTCTTAAAAATGTAGTGATACTAGCCAATTTCGATACAACCACGCAATACGTTACTGCAGATTTTCCCTATACTGGCACTTGGCATGAACTTATGGATGAAACTACCATCAGCGTAAGTAGTACAAACCAAAGAATTACACTCCCCCCCGGCTCGTTTAAAATTTATGGAAATCAAGAGGCTATTCTCAGTAATGATAGTCCACAGCTTTTGCAAATAAGCTTGCGCCAAAACCCCGTAAAAGAGCGTATTAAAATTGACCTTCCTACCAATGATGCGTATAGCTACAAATTGTATTTGCTTTCAGGACAGCTAATTGCAAATGGCATACTGCAGAAAAATAACCTACTCAACATTAGTGCTCCCAAACAAAAAGGAATGTATGTTCTAGTTGTTCAAAATAACGCTACTGAACAATTGGGACTATGTAAAATATTAATCGAATGACGATTTAATCTCTTTTTCCTATGCCATCTTCAACTGCAACATCACATACCATAGAAAAGACAGGTTGCCCGGTATAATAATCAGCTGTAATTATAACGAAGGTACCTTCATTCAATCCCAATTGCTCAATTTTACCTTATCTTAGATTTCCAATCATTTAAACTAGCCAAAAGTGCTGCTCGTATTTTTGGTTTTTCATTGCTTAAATCATATTTTTCGTGAGGATCTTTTTCCATATTGTAGAGCTCAATCCTATTGGATTCAAACCAATGAATGAGCTTGTATTTCCCTTTTCGTATGGCAGATGATTTTGTATCTCCTGTACTTTTAGGTCTTGCTTTTTCAGAATGCCAATAAACGGTTCGGTTTTTCCATTTCTTTTTTGAATAAAGTATGGGCATCATGCTTTTTCCGTCCACTCCCAAATCAATGTTGGCAGTTGCATCTAAAAGTGTTGGAAAAATGTCCATGAGCGTTACAATTGAATTATCTTCAATCCGTGGTTTAAATTCATCTTGCCATTTAATAAATAAAGGAACTTTTATCCCTCCGTCATACAACCACCCTTTTCCAGCGCGCAACGGAAAATTTGAAGTAGCCAATCTCCTTTTGTTATAGCCATCATTAGATAGACCTCCATGGTCAGAAGAAAAAACAAGTACAGTATTTTCCATTATGCCAATCGATTTTAAATGGGTTAAAAGTTTACCAATGTTGGAGTCTAAGTTTTCTACCATAGCAGCATAAGCGGGATTATCCTGACGCATTTTTGTTCGACCTGTGCCTTCTTCAATATATCTGGGCTGATTGCCAAAATCAGTGGTATCTATTTCTCTACGGTTATGCTCAATATCATTAATTTTTGCTTCAATAGGCTGATGGACAGCATAATATGAAAGCATAAGCATAAATGGCTTCGATGGGTCATGCTGCTTTAAGTACTTAATTGCTTGATTTGTCATGACATCAGTAAGGTAATCCCCTTTAGTACTTACTGCATCAACATCTGGAATGGGATTCTTTTTGTTCTTTCCTTTTCCTTTGAAAACATTAAATGGATAAACATAACTAATTGGCGAACCAGCTTTTCCAGCACCAAAGCTAAATTGAAATCCAAAGTCATGTAAGCTTTGTTCATCTCCTAAATGCCATTTACCAAAATAAGCCGTTTGATAACCTATTTTATTGAATGTTTTAATGAAGCTTTTGTTTGTGGCTATATTACTAATTTTAAATCCATCATCTGGAACACTTCCATTTTGTATTGGATAATTCCCGGTCATCATAGAATATCTGGAGGGTACGCATCTTGGGTAGTTTGAATATGCTTTTGTAAATGAGACTGATTGCCTTGCAAGCATATCAATATTTGGAGTTTGATATATTTTAGAGCCATGAATGCTCAGATCATGGTACCCTAAGTCATCAGCATGAATAATGAGAATATTTGGAGGTGATTGACCAAAAGATAAAATTGAAAAAAAACAAAAAAGAGCATTTAAACAATAAGTCGCATAGCATAGTCTCATAGTTGTAAAAATAACAACTTGAATAATAATTTAGCATGTTTGATTTTTAATTTATTTTGAAGTAGCATAAACTATATAATTGCACAGATTGTAGCAAGCGCATTAAGGGTGTATATTTCTTACAACTATTGACATAATATTGAAATAGTCTTAGCAGCTTTTTAAATTTATATAATCGTTTATGAGTCCTGCATTGTTTTTAAAGTAAAAAAATAATTAAGCCAGTATAAGTTATTGGAGGATTAATTATTAGTTTTAGGGCTAGGAAAAAGATGCATTAATACCATTTGACCAATAAATTGAAGGGGCATATCATACCATTTAAAATAGAACGAAACCATTGGGCACTAACATGTTTTTTAAGACTTTTTGTTTTACAAATGCTATTTATTTTGGTCGCTTCATGCAACAAAAATGACAAACCCAAGGTTCATAAAATGGTGATAGCTACCTCTATGAAAGATCGAAATATTGAAAAATACAAACTTGAAAACAGCAATGGTATTGTCGTTGAGTTACTCAATTTAGGCGGTATTATCACTTCCATCAAAACACCTGATAGCAGCGGAAAAATAGCAGACATTGCCTTGGGCTTTGATGACCCAAAAAAATACCTTCAAAGTCACCCTTATTTCGGTGCTATTATTGGTCGTTTTGGTAACAGGATAGCAGGAGGCTCATTTTCGCTTGATAACAAAGATTACCAACTCGCTGTTAATAATGGGTCCAATCATTTGCACGGAGGTATCAAAGGTTTTGACAAGGTGTTTTGGGATGCAAAGAGTTTTAGTGGTAAAAATGCATCTGGTGTAGTGTTGCATTACCTATCCAAGCATATGGAAGAGGGTTTTCCCGGAAACCTATTCGTCACTGTAACATATACGCTTACAAACGATGATATTTTAAAAGTGTATTACGAGGCCTCGACAGACCAAAAAACAATAATAAATTTGACCCAGCATAGTTACTTCAACTTGTCTGGGAATTTTGCTTCACAAATTTTAGATCACGAACTCATGATAAACGCTGATGCGTTTTTGTCTGTTGATGAAAATCAGATTCCTACGGGAGCCCATACAGCTGTGGCACAAACGCCATTCGATTTTTCTTCATTTAAAACCATAGGTAAAGATTTTAATACTGAGAACAAACAGCTCGAAATAGGAAACGGCTATGATCATTGTTTCGTTATCAACCCTTCGGAAACGATTATGGTTGAAGCTGCGGTAGTACAGCACCCCAAAAGCGGACGTGTGATGAAGATCTTTACTGACCAGCCAGGTGTCCAGCTTTATACAGGTAATTTTTTAGACAATACGCTTACTGCAAAAAACGGTGGAACATATGGACCACAAACAGGATTTTGCTTGGAAACACAACATTTCCCTGATGCACCTAATCAGCCCAATTTCCCCACAACCATATTAAATCCTGGTGAAACATTTACAAGCGAAACATGGTTTCAGTTTTCTGTAAAATAACGCCAATCATAAACACCAGTATTTGACATTTTAAAAAAACTCAGGGATGTATCATGCTTGTCAAATGATATGAACTTCAGCAGTGGTTATAATTGTTGCAGTTAGCTACGAGAAGTGGCTACAGCCCTCTAAGCTTCTTTTCCCAAGCCCAAGCGGATGCGATAGCCTCGTCTAAGCTGCGTTGGGTTTTCCAGCCCAAGACTTCGTTAGCTTTTTTGGTGTCGGCATAAGCAGCGACCACATCTCCAGCCCGTCTGTCACCAATCTCATAGTTTAGTTTTAAGCCCGAAACACGTTCGAAGCTTTGGATTACTTCAATAACGCTACTTCCTTTACCTGTGCCTAAATTAAAGACTTCATAGGCTTCAGACGTTTCATTTGATGTGATACGCTCAAGTGCCACCACATGTGCTTCTGCCAAATCCACTACGTGAATATAATCTCTAATATTAGTGCCATCAGGAGTAGGGTAATCGTTTCCAAAAACGGTAAGTTTTGGATAAAGCCCAGACGCAGTTTGGGTGATAAAAGGCACCAAATTTTGTGGTTTGCCTAGTGGCAGCTCTCCAATTGCATTTGAGGGGTGTGCGCCAATAGGGTTAAAGTAGCGTAGTGAAATTACCCGAAAGCCCTCAAGTGCATTAACGGTATCTGCCAAGATTTCTTCCCCCACTTGCTTGGTATTACCGTAAGGCGACATGGCTGGCTGTATGGGAGCACGTTCCGTAATAGGAAGTGTTTCGGCCTCCCCGTAAACCGTGCACGAAGAACTGAAAATAAAGGACATTGGTTTGTGTGACTTTTCGATCTCAGCCAATAAATTCAGTAACGACCCTAGGTTATTTTGGTAGTAAGCAATGGGTTTTTGAACGCTTTCACCCACAGCCTTTGCAGCAGCTAAATGAATGATTCCAGTGATGTTGTAAGCTTGAAAGATTTCTGAAATGCCTACACTATCTTGTAGGTTTAACACTTCTAATTTTGGACGCGTGCCGCTCGCGGCATCAATACCATCTAAAACCTCGATAGTAGCATTGGATAAGTCATCTACAATAAGTACTTCATGTCCCTTTTCTTGTAGTGATACTACGGTGTGAGATCCTATAAAACCCAACCCACCTGTGACTAAAATCATGTGTTTGTTTTGAATTACAAAAGTATGTAATTCATCCTAACTTTTTTTCTCAGATGCGATCCAAGCATTTACCTTATTTGACAACAGCGCTAATGGAATACAGCCCGATTCTAATACCACACGGTGAAATGCTCTAATATCAAAATCATCGCCAAGTGCCTCCTCAGCCTTGGCACGCAATGCCATAATTTTTAACTGACCAATCTTGTAGGACAATGCTTGTCCAGGATTTGCCATGTAGCGTTCTATCTCTGAAGTAATGGCATATTCAGGTTCTGCTTCGTTAGCCAAAGAATAAGCAATGGCTTGTTCTCTAGTCCAGCCTTTGGTATGTAGCCCCGTGTCAACAACCAGTCGAATGGCACGGTGCATTT
The DNA here is from genome assembly GCA_038143535.1 of Bacteroidota bacterium. Lineage (GTDB taxonomy): Bacteria > Bacteroidota > Bacteroidia > Flavobacteriales > Flavobacteriaceae > UBA7446. The sequence continues at coordinate 1,256,140 of JAYQMD010000001.1, read as the reverse complement.
CGGCACTTAACATACCAAAATATTGATACGGGTCGTCGTATAGACCAAGTTCTTGACCAAGCGATTCACAGTAAAGTGCCCAGCCCTCGCCGTAAGAGCTGTACCAGAGCGTTTTTCTAAAGTCGGGTAGTTCTGTGTTTTCTTGTTGCAAAGAGATTTGGAAGTGATGACCAGGAATGGCCTCGTGTAAAAACAAATCTTCGTCAGAAAAAACATTGTATTCCTTTACGTTTGGAATGGGTACATAAAATACACCAGGTCTGGTGCCATCTAATGATCCTGGGTTATAGTGGGCACTAGCCGATTTTTCTCTGAACGCCTCAACCCGACGTACTTCAAAAGCAGTTTTGGGCTGTAGTTCAAACAAGGCATCTACCTTGGCTTTCATCTTGTCATGAATGTCGTTGAAATTGTTAATAACCTGTTGTGGATCATCAAAAGGCATAAGTGATTTTTTGGTACGCACATGATCAAAAAAAGCATTTAGATCCCCTTTAAAACCCACTTGTTTTTTGATGCGCTCCATTTCACTGCGTAAACGTGCAACCTCAGACAATCCAAGTTGATGGATTTCGTCGGCCGTCATATCTGTAGTAGTGTACAGTCTGATGGCGTAATTGTAGTAATCATCCCCGAATGAATAGGCATCAAAACCGCTACTGTTACGTCCTGCCGCTAAATAATCACTCGCCATAAACGCAACCAAACGCTGGTAGGCAGGTATGATTTTATTGGTTACCATATTGGCATAAGCCTTCAAAAGCTTTTCTTTTTGCTCCGTTGTAAAATCTTCTGGAAAATTGCGTGCAGGCATGTAGAAAATATTTTTTTCTAGATCGACTTCTGTAATAGATTCCAACTGAGGCACTACCTTACGAATAAGTGATTTTGGCAATACCACTCCTTGTTCTATACCTTCTGCCATACGCGTCTTCGCACTTGACAACCAAGCTACATAATCGTCCACTCTTGAGATCCAATTTTCGTAGTCTTTAACCGTCTTAAATGGCTGTGCGCCCGTTCCTGTGGCCAATTGACCCATGGTAAGTTGTAAGGTCCACATTTGATCAATAGGGAGCAATTCCTTAGGGAACTCCATTCCCATCAAGTTGGTTTCACATTCCCACTTTAGTATTTCTTTACTCAATTGATCTTCTTCACTTAGGCTGTTGTCCGCTATGTTGTTTAGTTCTTGCAATATGTCTTTATAAAAAGTCTTGTGCTTACGCATGACATCATCTGACAGATAATTTGGTAAATAATCGTTGTATCGCGTATCCCCCTGATAAGTCGCGCCAATCGGATTCATTTTAAGTGTTTCCTCGTGATACGTTTGCATCAGCTCTTGCAGTTGCGCTGTTGGTGAAGGAGTAGTACAGCCAGAAAACAGGACTGTAGTAATAAGTAGTAATATATAAGTTCTCATAACGATTGAATTTATTTTAAATTAGTTAATGTTTGTTGTCATTTTTATTTCCCCTGCCAGTGCTTTGGCGTGAGGTATCCATTCCCTTAGGTTTGCAATACGCCTTTCTTCACTAGGGTGTGTACTTAAAAATTCGGGTTGTCCGCCTTTTGATTGGGCTTTCACACGTTCCCAAAGCTTGGGTGCTTCTTCGGGTTTATATCCAGCAATGGTCATAAGCTCCAAACCAATTTTATCGGCTTCAGTCTCGTGTTTTCTGCTAAAAGGAAGCATCCCGCTAACAGTGGTGCCTATGCCATAGGCCATCATAATTCGTTCTCTTTTGCGTTCGTCTTGGTTCTTACTTACTTCAGCTGTGATCATGCCGCCTGCCTGCTGAAGAATTCCCATGGACATGCGTTGCGCTCCGTGGTCAGCAAGTGCGTGGGCTACCTCGTGACCCATGATGGTTGCAATGCCGTCAGGGTTGTCTACAATGCCCATGATACCTGTGTAAAAAACAATTTTCCCGCCTGGCATACACCAAGCATTCACTTGATCACTTTTTACCAGATGATACTCCCAGTCGTATTCATCGAGGAGGTTGGGCTGCCCTTTGTAGCTGAAATAGGTTTGTGCTGCTTTGGCAATATCTTTTCCAATACTCGATACAAGTCTGGCATCTTCAGTGCCGCGAACTACTTCATGTTCGCTTAGAAATGTTTCATATTGTTTAAGTGACATGGCAAAAAGCGGCTTGTTGTCACCAAAAAAGTTAAGTGTTTTTTTCCCCGTTATGGTATTTGTTTTACATGCTGTAGCAATAGCAAGAAGAAAAAAAAGCGGAAGCAGTAATTTGGAGGGTTTCATTTAAAAGATTTGATGACATAAAAATAAGAAATAAAATCTTTGAAAAGGATTAGGCATTGGCAACTTGCCTTAAATTTTTGATGGTTTCATTTGGATTCTTTGATGAAAAAATAAAACTCCCAGCAACCAACACATCGGCGCCAGCTTCAACCAAATCGGTACAATTGGTAGCATTCACACCGCCGTCAATTTCAATTAGGGTTGCTGATTTGTGCGTCGCTATCATGGTTCGCAACTTCCGCACTTTAGCATAGGTATTTTGGATAAATTCTTGCCCCCCAAATCCTGGGTTTACACTCATTACGCACACCACATCAATATCAGCGATTACGTCTTCCAGTGCGCTTAGTGGTGTATGTGGATTGAGCGCAACTCCAGCTTGCATACCCGCATTTTTGATGGCTTGAATTGTTCTGTGTAGGTGCGTGCACGCTTCAGCGTGTACGGTTAAAACATCAGCACCAATCTGAGCGAAAGTCTCGATATAGCGATCTGGATCTACAATCATTAAGTGCACATCCAATATTTTTTCAGTGTGTTGCGCCATAGCTTTAAGCACAGGCATTCCAAATGAAATGTTGGGAACAAAAACGCCGTCCATGATATCTAAATGAAACCAGTCTGCTTCACTGTGGTTTATCATTTGGATGTCGCGTTCTAAATTGGCAAAGTCGGCTGCCAACATTGACGGTGCAATTTTAATTGAGCCCATTAACCAAGGTAAGTTTTTAGGATTTTACTTCTTGAAGTATGCTTTAACCTTCTGATGGACTTTTCCTTAATCTGACGAACACGCTCGCGCGTTAGGTCAAATGTTTCTCCAATTTCTTCCAACGTCATGGGATGTTGGTTTCCTAAGCCGAAATAAAGACGAACAACGTCGGCTTCTCTGGGCGTAAGGGTCTCGAGTGCTCGCTCAATTTCTGTACGCAGCGATTCGTGCATGAGCTCTCTGTCGGGGTTTGGAGACTCACCACTTCGCAGTACGTCGTATAGATTTGAATCTTCCCCTTCAACAAGTGGCGCATCCATAGATACATGACGGCCGGAATTTTTCATGGATTCCTTCACATCAGAAACCGTCATGTCGAGCTCCTTGGCAATCTCTTCTGCAGAGGGAACACGCTCGTGCGCTTGCTCTAAAAAGGCGTATGTTTTGTTTATTTTATTTATGGACCCAATCTTATTGAGTGGCAATCTTACAATACGAGATTGTTCCGCAAGAGCTTGCAGTATAGATTGACGAATCCACCAAACGGCGTAGGAGATAAATTTAAATCCACGCGTTTCATCAAAGCGTTTTGCAGCCTTAATAAGCCCTAAGTTTCCTTCATTTATAAGATCGGGTAGGGTTAAGCCCTGATTTTGATATTGTTTGGCAACAGACACAACAAAACGCAAGTTTGCTTTTGTAAGTTTCTCGAGTGCAATTTGATCACCAGCCTTGATGCGTTGCGCTAGTTCAACTTCCATCTCTGCAGTGATCAGATCAACTTTACCTATTTCTTGAAGATATTTATCTAGGGAAGCCGTTTCACGATTAGTAACCTGCTTTGTAATTTTTAACTGTCTCATTGCTTTGTATTGTATGATGCTGTGTGTTATACGTATGAATGTGTAGTAAGGTTACATAAAAAAACAAAAAAATCCGCTAAAAGTAATCTTAGCGGATATAAAATGTTGTTGAAGAGGTGTTTAGTTTCTTCTAGATTTACGGTCGTTTCCGCCGTTTCTTCTTCGTTCGTTACCTCCTGACGGTCTAGGCTTGCGCTCTACATAACCTTCAGGCTTTTCTAAAAGTACTTTTCTTGAAACCTTTTCTTTGCGTGTCCGTGAATCGATACCGAAATATTTCACATCAAATACATCACCCATGTTTACCACATCTGTAACATTTTCTGTGCGTTCCCATGCCAATTCACTAACGTGAAGTAACACTTCGTTTCCAGGTGCATCTGTATATTCAACCACTGCTCCAAAGTCAAGAATTTTGATTACTTGAACCTCATAAGTTTCACCAACTTCAGGCTTGAATGTCAGTGCGTCTACGCGGGCAAGTACTTGATCAATTCCTTCTGGGCCAGTACCTAAAATTTCTATGATGCCTTCACCTGTATCAGGATCTTCATTAATAACGATAGTGGTATTGGTTTCCTTTTGAAGTTCTTGGATTACCTTACCTCCGGGGCCGATAATGGCTCCAATATATTCATTAGGAATTGTACGCATTACCATCTTGGGTGCATGTTCTTTTACATCTGCTGCTGGCGCCTCAATGGTTTCATTCAGCTTATCTAAAATGTGCATACGTCCATCTCGAGCTTGCTTTAATGCTTGGATTAAAATATCATAGGGAAGTCCTTTAATTTTAATGTCCATTTGACAAGCAGTAATGCCGTTTTCAGTTCCAGTAACTTTAAAGTCCATGTCTCCAAGGTGATCTTCATCTCCCAGAATATCAGATAAAACGGCAAAACGTTCTCCGTCAGAAATCAGTCCCATGGCAATTCCAGAAACTGGATTTGCGATTTGAACTCCAGCATCCATAAGTGCCATAGTACCAGCACAAACAGTAGCCATTGATGAGGAACCATTAGATTCCAAAACTTCTGAAACCACACGAACAGTATACGGACAATCATTGGGCATTACCTTTTTGAGCGCACGTTGCGCTAGGTTCCCGTGTCCTATTTCGCGTCGAGACGTACCTCTTAACGGACGTGCTTCACCAGTACAAAACGGTGGGAAGTTGTAGTGGAGGTAGAATGTTTCCTCTCCTTGTGCCGTTGGTAAATCAATTATGTTAGCCTCTCTAGAGGTTCCAAGTGTTACCGTTGCAAGTGCTTGTGTTTCGCCACGAGTAAATATAGATGAACCGTGTGTTGAGGGTAGGTAATCTACCTCACACCATATGGGTCTGATATCTGTTGTTTTACGACCGTCAAGACGTATACCCTCACTTAACACCAATTCTCGAACCGCTTCTTTTTGCGCTTTGCTAAAGTATTTGCCAATTAGCTTTTCATTTTCTTCGAGTTCTTCCTCAGAAAAAGTTGCTAATAAGGATTCTTTTACTTCAGCAAATGCAATGCTGCGGTCTTGTTTAGCGCTGCCTTTTTTGGCAATGTCATAACATTTTTGGTAAGCGAAATCGTGAATTTTCTGTTGCAATGCCTCATCGCTGTCCTCAGTTTCGTATTCACGTGTTTCTTTTTTACCTACTGCTTCTGCCAACTTAACTTGAGCAGCAATTTGAAGTTTGATGGCTTCGTGTCCAAAGCGAATGGCGTCCGCCATTACTTCTTCGGAAACTTCGTCAAATTCTCCTTCAACCATGGTCACAGAATCTGCACTGGCACCAATCATGATGTCAATGTTAGATTCTTTAAGCTGTGATTTACTTGGGTTGATGATAAACCTGCCATCAATCTGTGCTACGCGAACTTCAGAAATAGGACATTCAAAAGGAATATCAGATAGTTGAATAACGGTAGAGGCAGCAAGGCCTGCAAGTGCATCAGGCATAACGTTTTCGTCATGTGACATCAATTGAATCATCAATTGTGTTTCTGCGTGATAGTCTTTAGGGAAAAGGGGACGCAACACGCGGTCAACTAAACGCATGGTAAGAATTTCTTCGTTGCTGGGTCTTGCCTCACGCTTGAAGAAGCCACCAGGGAATCGTCCTGCGGCTGCAAATTTTTCACGATAATCTACCGTTAAAGGTAGAAAGTCAACAGGTGAGGCCTGTCGTGCAGAAACAACAGTAGCTAATAGCATACAGTTGCCGCTTCTAATAACGACAGAACCGTCTGCTTGCTTAGCAAGCTTGCCTGTTTCTAGGATAATAGTCCGACCATCGCCTAAGTCAATAGTCGATGCATGTACATTGGGTATCATTTGTTTTCAATTTAAATTAGGATCTGTGATGTTGTGTTGTGGTCGTAGATATCCCTGAAAAACCGATGATGCGGATGCTTTTAAGTGCTTACTTGCGAATGCCCAATTCCTTAATCAAGGAACGATAGCGCTCGATGTCTTTGTCTTTTAAATAATCTAAAAGACTTCTTCGCTTACCAACTAACATAACCAATGATCGCTCTGTGTTATAATCTTTATGATTGTCTTTCAGGTGTCCTGTTAGGTCGTTGATACGTTTCGTGAACAGCGCGATTTGTCCTTCTGTACTTCCGGTGTTTTTTTCAGACTTTCCGTACTTTTTGAAAATTGCTGCTTTTTCTTCTTTGTTTAACATGCCAATATTATTGTAAATGATTATTATGCAACTTCGAGTTTATCTCGAAGGCTGCAAATATAACATAATAATTGATTGAAATTACAGCTGAGCTGAAAGCGGTCGATTTAATATTAAATCGAGGTAAAGATTGATGTTCTTCTTTAAGTCTTTTCGGTGTGTAATAAAGTCTAAAAAACCATGCTCTTGAAGGAATTCCGCAGTTTGGAAGCCTTCTGGCAGCTCTTGGCCTGTGGTATCTTTTACAACCCTTGGTCCGGCAAACCCAATTAGCGCACCGGGTTCAGAAATATTAATATCACCTAACATAGCAAAAGAAGCCGTAGTTCCTCCTGTAGTTGGATCTGTACAAAGCGATACATAAGGGATTTTGGCGTCGGCAAGTTGTGCGAGTTTTGCAGCAGTTTTTGCCATTTGCATTAAAGACAGCGCCGCTTCCATCATGCGTGCGCCACCAGATTTAGATATCATCACAAATGGAACCTTCTTTTTTAGTGCGTAGTCAGCAGCACGGTATATTTTTTCGCCAACAACAGAGCCCATAGAACCTCCAATAAATGAAAAGTCCATGCAAGCAACCACCAGCTCGTTTCCGTTTGATCGTCCAATAGCAGTTCTTACCGCATCACTGAGTTTGGTTTTTTTCTGTGCCGCCTTAACACGATCTTTATACGTCTTGGTATCCTCGAACTTGAGCGGATCTTTGGATTTTAGCTTTTTATCGAGTTCTCTAAAGCTGTTGTTGTCAAACAAAATTTCAAAATACTCATTACTCCCAATCCGTACGTGATAGCCGTCTTCTGGAGATACATAGAAGTTTTCCGCTAGTTGTTCTGTGTCAACAATTTTTCCAGTGGGAGACTTATACCACAATCCTTGAGGTGTGTCTTTCTTTTCACTGGTTTGGGTTTGAATTCCTTTTTCGGTACGTTTAAACCACGCCATAGGTTAAGAATTTTATCAAATATATAAAACCTTATGAATTACAGCGTATCTACGTTGTTTAGGTCTTCAAAGGCTTGCTCTAGTCGCGTTACAAATGCCTTTTCACCTTCACGCAACCAAACACGTGGATCGTAGTGTTTTTTATTAGGCACATCGTCCCCTTCAGGGTTTCCAATTTGTTTTTGCAAATAAGCCGACTTTTCCTGCATATAGTCGCGTACACCCGTCATAAAGGCATATTGCATATCGGTATCGATGTTCATTTTAATAACTCCATAACTGATACCTTCTCTAATTTCTTCAACCGTTGACCCCGATCCTCCGTGAAATACAAAGTCAATGGTGTTAGGTCCAACCCCGTATTTCTCACTTACAAATGCTTGTGAGTTTTTTAGGATTTTTGGCGTTAGTACCACGTTTCCTGGCTTGTATACGCCGTGTACATTACCAAATGCAGCAGCAATGGTAAAGCGTGGACTTACTTGTGATAATTCTTCAAAAGCAAATGCTACTTCTTTTGGCTGCGTGTATAATTTCGAGCTGTCAATGTCTGTATTGTCAACGCCATCTTCTTCACCACCTGTAACCCCCAATTCAATTTCAAGTGTCATGTCCATTTTGGCCATGCGCTTTAAATAGTTTTTGCAGATTTCAATATTTTCTTCAATGGGCTCCTCCGAAAGGTCAATCATGTGAGAGCTAAAAAGTGATTTTCCTGTTTCTTCGAAATGCTTTTCACTTGCATCGAGTAGTCCATCAATCCAAGGAAGTAGTTTTTTAGCAGCGTGGTCTGTGTGTAGAATAACACTGACACCATATAGCTCGGCCATTTGATGTACGTGCTTGGCACCAGCAATAGCACCAGCAATAGCAGCCTGTTGGTTTTCGTTAGACAAGCCCTTACCCGCGTTAAACTGCGCTCCCCCGTTTGAGAACTGAATGATTACGGGTGCGTTTAGCTTTGCAGCAGTTTCTAAAACAGCATTAATGGTGTCTGAACCAATTACATTTACTGCGGGGAGTGCAAATTGCTTGGCTTTTGCCAAAGCAAAAATTTCTTGAACTTCATTTCCAGTGGCTACGCCTGGCTTTACGGAATGCGACATGTTGATTTTATTTTTTTTGGTTGGGGCAAAAGTAGCAAACTATTGTGGGCTTAGAAAGGATAATTTATCCCAAGTGTGGGATTTGCATTTTTTAGCTGATAATTCCAATTCCAACGGCTCCCTCTCGGCAACACAGGATTGTGTGTTTTAAAGCCCATATCTAGCCTTAACAGGAACAGCCCAAAATCATATCTAAGCCCAAAACCTGTGCCCACCGCCAGTTCATCTAAATCGCGGAAACCATCAAACCTTCGAGCGGGCTCATCGACGTTGTCGGTTACATTCCAAATGTTTCCAGCATCAACAAAAAGCGCTCCCTTAAAGGCGCCAAGGAGGTCAAAACGGTATTCAACATTGAAAGACATTTTGAGGTTTGCCTCGTTAAATTCATTTCCAGTATCACTAGACCCAGGCCCTAATCGATATACTTCCCAAGCCCTGTTGTCATAGGCTCCACCGCCAAAAAAAGATCGGTTAAAAGGGATGTTGTCCGCATTGCCATAGGGAATAGCAGCCCCAGCAAAAGCCCTAATGGCTACTACTTGGTTGTCGCTAACAGACCAGTGCTTGACCAAATCCGTCTCTAATTTTATGAATTGACTGAACGGCACCTCAAACAAAAGGTACTGCCCATTCTCTTGTTTCCAATCCAATGCTTTTGCCAACCCTTCTAGTAGATTTCCAGACCAACTGAGGTTGGCCCTAAACTGCGAAAACGTCCTATCAAAAATCCCTTGTTTTGAAGAGCTGAAAAAATTTATACCTGAACTTATAATTAGGTTGTTTTGCGTAAGTCTTCTTCGGCGTTCCTCAATGCGTTGTACCCTTTGATAGCTTGCGTCGTTAGCTAAAATACTGGTGCTGCCACCCAAAACATCACCAATAAAAGCATCCGCTCCTTGGGGAATGATGAGCCTATCATTTAGTAGATAGTTTGGATTTGTATTGGTGTTTCCTGCAATTTGATTTAATTCTCTGTAAGCATTGGTGTAAACTCCAAAGTAATTTGCTTTGTTTTTATTGTTTACAAACTCCACGTCCATCAAAGAAAAGGTCCATCTGCGTTTTTCCCTTGGGTTCCATTGGTATTGAATGCTTCCAGTCAAACTCTGCTTGTCCAAACCTATATTTTCCTGAGAACCCACACCAACTCTTAAAATGGTGAGTGGCGCAAGTTTCTGTTTATTTATTTTACTGCTAAAGGGCAATAGAAATTGGGGTGCGCGCAGCTGAATGTCAAAGCCATACTCGGAAATAGCAACGTCGGCAGAGCGACCAAACGAACCCCTAGCGCCCAACTCCAAGGTTTCAGCCCCTTTAAAAACATTTAAAATGCTTAAGCCAGAACTAAAGGCTATACCTCGTTTTAAAATATTGGATTGGGTCACGTCCAACGCAAAGTCTAAGGAGTACCTTTTTTTTGGCATTAAAAAAATGGAGGCGTCTAAAAGTGTTTCGTCTTCATTCGCATATTGAAACCTAATGGTTGGATAATCAAAACTTTGCAGCCTGTTGAGTTGTTTTAGTGTAGTAGTTCGTGAAGTGTCACTGTAAGACTCATTTGTTTTAAAATCAATGGACTCTCGCAACAATTTGCTTCTGTACTTCATTTTGCCCTGACTAAAAATATTCATTCCCTCAAAAACACCAATAGAATCGTAAGCTTCATTTCCAGTGTTGCCCGCTTTGCCTAAAAAAACGGCAACGGTATTCATTTTTGAAATTTTGTAATGTTTTGGTACAGGGTTTCCCTCTTGATTTTCGATATAGTTTCGTATGTTGAGTTGTACCGGTAAGCGATAGTCTGTTCCCGTTGAATCTACACCAACGCTAAAGTCAATGGAGTTAAGCTGAAATGGATAAACACCCGCATTCCTAAACAGTGCTGAAAGCCTGTTTCGCTCTTGCTCAAATGCTGTTGTGCGAAAACGGTCTCCTTGCTTGAGTTTGCTATTCACTTTGTTAGCCATATAAATAGAATCTAAAACGGGACTTTGGATGTTGGCTTGTATGCTATCTATAAAGTAGGGTGTATTGGTACTGACATTATAATTTACAGCAGCATTTCGTTTTTTAGTCGAAGCCGTTGTTTTGACCACAGCATTAAAATAGCCTTCATTTGAAAAAAAGGCTTTTAACTTTTGTGCATTTATTGCCGTAGAAATTGAATCTGAAAGCACGGGCGCTTCACCCGTTTTTCTTTTCCATGCTTGAAAACTGCTTTTGTAGGCCTTCATTTTTTTTACTTGCTTTTCGGACCATATGGCGTTCATTCTTTTTTTACGCCCTGGTTTTTTATTAAGCCAATTGTCGAAAGCAACATCTGTGCTGTCTTTTGCAGATTGATAAAGCAACATCCCGAAGGGAATGCCCAAAAAACGATTATTAGGCTTGGGTTGAACAATGTTTGCAACTGTGTCAACTGCCGCTTGATCGTCTACAATTACCGTGTTTTGACGCAACAAGACGCTAACCTCAGGCAAGTTGCGAACAGCAGAACATCCTACTGTTATGCCCAAAAGCACACCAAAACCTAGTATTTTTGAAAATCTTGTGGTCAATAGAAAGTTGTAAAAGTCAAAAATACACCAAATACATGGTTAGCAAAAACGAACTAAAACAGTTAGCTCAGTTGGGGCAAAAAAAATTCCGCGAACAGCGTAGGATGTTCCCTGTTGAGGGCAAAAAAGCCATAGCAACATTCCATCAAAATGGATTTGAGATACGCTACTGTTTTTCACTCGAAACCGCACAAATTGGAGGTGTTACTGCTACTACAATCAGCACTTCTGACATGAAAAAGCTGAGCAATTTAAGTACTCCTCCCAACGTCTGGGCGGCCTTTTTGCTTCCAAATCCAACCGATTTTGCCTCCCAAAACATCAATATTGCTTTAGACGGCATCCGAAATCCGGGTAACCTTGGGACCATCATTCGTTTGTGCGATTGGTTTGGCATTGCCCATTTGCTTTGTTCATCAGACACAGTAGACTGTTTTAATCCCAAGGTGGTACAAGCAAGTATGGGCTCCTTAGCCCGTGTACAAGTCCATTATGTAGATCTTTTAGAAGCATTTGAAACACACGGTTTGCTGGCAGTGGGTACAGATTCCAAGGGGACAAACATGTATGAAGCAGTAATTCCTCAAAACGCGGTATTGGTGATGGGAAATGAAGGGCAAGGCATTTCTGAAGCCATTAGTGCTGAAATTAGCGAAAACATAAGCATACCTGCTTATGGCAATCCAGCAGCTGGAAGCCTAAATGTTGCCATGGCAACGGGAATTGTATTAGCTGAATTTAGTAGGAGAGGCTGATCTACTCAAAAGTAAACCGCAAAAACACACCCCGACTTTTCATGCTCGCAATGTGTCGGGTGTAAACGCTATTTAAATTTTCATCTGGGACTAACTCATCACTGATTGCAAAAAAGCCATGTACAGAAGTGGTGAATTTAAAATATGGCAAGTAAACATCAGTGCCGATCGCAAACTCCCAAGCATATACATCTCGTTTCATTCTAAAGGTCCCCGAGCTGTTATCCTCTAAATTTGTTTCCTCGCTCGTGATATTCATGTTGTATGAAATACTGCCCATTACAAAAGGACGTGCATTGCGAATGCGACGCGTTTTTAATTTGATGCCGACTGGAAAACGCACATAATTGGACTTCACAAGACGTTCGATCAATGCTTTGGTAAATCGAGAGTCGTTTTCAGAAAAAGGAAACGTAATTTCGCGTTCAACAAAAGCTACGCTCGGATGAAAACGAATATTTAAAAATTCATTAATTCTATAATCTGCTATAAGCCCTACATCAAAACTTGGTTTTGGTTTTACAGAAATACGAAAAGGGGTGCTTACATAGGTTGGTCTGTATTCCATTTTTGCACCAACTGCGTTTAGACCCAAAAAATAGCCAAAGCGGATTCTTTTCGAGTCGTCTTCTTTTAGGTTTTCTATCTTATCTAGTTGCGCTTGTAGCGGAACTACCCAACAAATCGAAATAGCAAAAACAAAAAATGTATGTCGTAGGTTCATTTTTGTGCGTTGTATAAAGTAACTACCCCACCTGTTAAAGGCCTGTTAATTACTTTAGAAAACCCAATTTCTCGTAATATATTGCACATCTCATAGCCATCTGGAAAGTGGGCTGCAGATTCACCTAAATAAGCATAAGCGCCCTTGTCTTCGGCAAAAAGTTTGCCCATCAATGGAATCAGTATTCTAGACATGATATAATGCGCTTGACGCATTGGGAATTTTTTTGGCTTCGAAGTTTCTAAAATATACAGACACCCCTCAGGTCTAAGTACACGATACATTTCCCCCAAACCTTTTTCCAAATTGGCAAAGTTTCGAATCCCAAAAGCTACCGTTACCGCATCAAATTGGGTGTCAAAAGGCAATTTTTCTGCATCGGCAACGTGAAGTTTTATGCGGTCTTTGAGTTGGAGCTTTTCAAGCTGCTTGTCTTGCACCGCGAGCATTTGTGTAGAAAGGTCAGCCGCATCAATCATTACGTTAGGAATTTTACTCAAGGCTATGGCAACATCGCCTGTACCTGTGGCAACATCCAATACATCTACTGCTTTTTGCTCGCGAACAAGCTTGATAAGCCGCTTGCGCCAGCCCTTATCTAGACCAAGGGAAAGCACGCGATTCAGGTTGTCGTAATTTCGTGCAATGCGGTCAAACATCAGGGTCACTTGCTCCTTTTTTGAAAGATCAGAATCGCCGTAGGGAGTCACATTTTTAATCATATTTGGCAAATGTAGCTATTATCTAAAGAAGCTGTTTTAACCATACCGAACAGAAACTTCCTATATTTGCAAATATAATTTCTTTCAAAGATGAATATTGCCATCGCTGGCGCTAGCGATATTGGATTTCACTTAGCCAAATTACTTTCGTTTGAGGCACAGGATATTACCCTTATTGATGCCGATAAGGAATTACTAAACTATGCCGACAACAACCTAGACCTCCGTGCAGTTAAGGGAGATCCTTCCGCATTGGCAACACTCAAATTTGCTGGTGTTGACCAAGCAGACATGATGATTGCCGTTACCTCTTCAGAAACCACCAACCTTATGTGTTGTTTGTTGGCGAAACAGTTGGGTTGCAAGCAAACCATAGCCCGTGTTACAGATATTGATTTTGAAAAATATAAGAACGACGTTGATTTTAAATCTTTAGGGATAGACGAATTGGTCTCTCCTGAAGAATTAGCAGCTGAAGAAATACAATTGCTTATCCATCAATCCGCTTTTAAAAACAGCCATGAATTTGAAGATGGTGCACTCACCATGATGGGTACTACATTAGAAGATGATGCGCCGTTTGTTGGTAAGACGGTTCGTGAGGCCGCTACCGTATTTCCTGGCGTTCACTTTATGCCAATAGCTATAAAGCGCATTGAGTCGCATAGTACCATAATTCCAAGAGGAGATACCTATTTTGAAAAAGGAGATCAAGTATATTTTACAACTTTGCCGGAAGGGGTATCAGAATTGTATAGCCTGACGGGCGAAGTCAAAAATAAAATCAAAAATGTGATGATCTTAGGCGGAGGTCGTGTAGGTTTGAAAACTGCTGAAGACCTCTGTAATCGAGGAATTAACGTAAAACTTATTGAACTTGATAAAGAACGCGCCATTGACATGGCTGAGCGACTACCCGATACGCTCATCATCCACGGAGATGGACGTAATGTTGAGCTACTACTCGAAGAAAATTTAGATAAAATGGATGCCTTTTTAGGGGTAACAAACGATGCTGAAACCAACATCATGTCTTGTTTGATGGCCAAATCCAAGCAAGTGCCGAAAATCATCGCACTCATTGAAAACATGGACTATTTTGACTTGACCAAATCCATTGGAGTGGATACGCTTGTCAATAAAAAAATGTTAACAGCAAATACAATTTTTCGATACGTCAGAAGGGGAGAGGTTGTCGATTTGGATAAGCTCAATAATATGGATGCCGAAATTGTGGAATTTAAGGTAAAACCAACCGCCAAGGTTATTGGCAAGGCGATTAAAGATTTAGAATTCCCAAAAACGGCTACTATTGGAGGTGTGATCCGCAATGGTGCAGGTGTCATTGCACTTGGCGACTTTGTTATTGAAGAAAGTGACCTTGTTTTGGTTTGCTGTTTGCCGAAATCCATCAGACGGGTAGAACAACTTTTCTTGTAATTCATGAAGGGATTCAACCTTAAGCTTATCGTACATATTCTCGGACTACTTTTGCTGTTCAATGCCATTTTTATTGGGATAACCACGCTATACAGTTATCTGCAAAATGACGGCATCACAACTGGACTGCTCAAGGCTTTAGCGCTCAATGTTATTGTCGGCGGTTTGGCGCTTTGTCTCACATTACATCACCGTAAGGAAATTAAAAAACGTGAAGGATATGTCATTGTTGCTTTTGGATGGCTAACCATGGTCGCTTTTGGTATGTTTCCCTATTTGTTTACAGCCACAATTGGTTCTGGTACAGACGCCTTTTTTGAAACCATGTCCGGATATACGGCAACGGGCGCTACCATTCTAGACAATATTGAAGCTTTGCCAAGAAGTATCATGCTTTGGCGCTCCCTAACCCATTGGATGGGGGGTATGGGTATCATCGTTTTAGCCATTGCCATACTGCCGTTACTTGGTTTTGGTGGCATGCAGCTTTTCAGTGCCGAAGCTCCTGTTTTGGGAGGAGATAAACTTCATCCGCGAATCAGTGATACGGCCAAGCGTTTATGGTTGATTTACGTAGGCCTAACGCTGACCAATGCTTTGTTGCTTTTCGTTTCTGGGATGCCGCTTTTTGACGCCATAAATCACGCCATGAGTACCATGGCATCTGGAGGATTTTCCACTAAAAATGCGAGTATTGGACATTGGAATTACATGCCGCAAATTCAATACATAACCATTTTTTTTATGATTTTGGCGGGAAGCAACTTTGTGTTGCTTTACTACGCTATTAAAGGAAAATTTAGACGTGTTTTTGCTGATACGGAGTTTTGCTGGTACACGGGCTTTATTGCGGTCTTTGCCTTTATCGTGATGGCGTCTATACTGCGTCAAGGATTTTACGTTACTGCTGACGCCAGTATGTTTGCAGTATGGGAGCAATCCTTCCGCCATGCCCTTTTTCAAGTAGTTGCCGTAATTACCACTACAGGACTGGTGACGGCAGATTTCACTACATGGACACCCTTTGTGACAATGTTGTTTTTTGGATTGATGTTTTTAGGTGGATCGACAGGATCGACATCTGGTGGGGTAAAAGTCATGCGTCACTTGATACTCCTCAAAAATGGTTTCTTGGAGTTCAAACGTGCGCTACACCCCAATGCCATCTTGATGGTTAGGATGAATAAGGTTACTATTGAACAGTCTATTGTTTACAATGTATTGGCATTCTTCATTCTCTACATGATTCTTTTTATCATCGGAGCAGGTGTGCTAAGTACCCTTGGTTTGGATTTCACTACTGCCATTGGAGCTGCCGCAAGTTCGCTGGGTAACGTTGGGCCAGGCTTGGGTGATGTCGGCCCTGCAAGTACGTTTTCTTCACTACCCAATTTTGGGAAGTATTGGTGCTCCTTGCTTATGCTTCTGGGAAGGCTCGAATTGTTTACTGTTTTAATACTCTTTACGCCCTACTACTGGCGCAATCATTAGGATACCGCTACCTTAATACGTCTGATAGCTTCTTCAATTTCTTCAACAGAGGCAGCATAGGATATGCGAATGTTGTTTGGGCACCCAAAGGCATCGCCAGTAACGGTTGCTACATGGGCTTCTTCCAAAAGATACATGGCAAAGTCAGAAGCGTTTTCAATCATGGTACCGTTTAATTTTTTCCCAAAAAATGAAGAAATATCAGGGAAAATATAAAAAGCACCTTTTGGCACATTTACGTTAAACCCTTCAATGTCCTCAACGAGTTCTATGATGCGCTTACGTCGAAAATCAAACTCATCGATCATGTATTTGATTTTACCTACAGAAGCACGAACAGCCGTAATGGCAGCGCGCTGTGCAATACAGTTTGTGCCACTAGTTACCTGCCCTTGCATTTTAGTACAGGCTTTAGCCAACCATGCAGGACCACCCAAATAGCCTATTCTCCATCCTGTCATGGCAAAAGCTTTCGCCAAGCCGTTGACCGTGATGGTTCTGTCGAACATGCTCGGAATGGCAGCAAAGCTAAACGGGGTTGCATTGTCATAGTTGATGTGTTCGTAAATTTCATCAGAAAGCACGTAGATGTCGGGGTGTTTTAACAATACTTCAGCCAACTCCTCGTATTCTTTCTTGGTGTACATCGATCCACTCGGGTTGTTGGGCGAGTTGAGCATCACCAATTTGGTTTTGGGCGTGATGGCTGCTTCCAGTTGGGCGGGTGTTATTTTAAAATCGGTTTCGATATCAGAACGAATCTCTATTGGATTTCCTTCAGCAAGAATGACAATAGCTGAGTAGCTTACCCAATAGGGGGCTACCAAAAGTACGTCATCACCTGGGTTGATGAGCACTTGAACCGCATTGGCAATAGATTGCTTTGCCCCTGTTGATACTACAATTTGGTTTGGTGCATAGCTAAGGCCATTATCGCGTTTAAATTTTTCACAGATAGCTTCTTTGAGTTCTGCATATCCGTCAACGGGCGTGTAGCTGTTGTAATCGGCATTGATGGCTTCAATAGCTGCCTCTTTGATAAAATCGGGCGTATTGAAATCAGGCTCCCCCAAACTCAGTCCAATGATATCTTTACCTTCGTTTTTTAGCTCACGTGCTTTGGCTGCCATAGCCAATGTAGCTGATGCGGGTAAACTCTTAATGCGTTCGGATAATGCTTGACTCATATTAAATTTTTTGTCAAAGATAATCGCTATCAAACAACAAGCACAACATTTTAATTAACAGCTTCCTTATTTTTGTAAAAATTATGGATACAACAATCAAAACCTATTTTCCTGAGCTAAGCGAAAAACAGTTAAATCAGTTTGCACAACTCAAGCCGCTTTACGACTCGTGGAATCAACAAATAAATGTGATTTCACGCGCCGACATGACTCATTTCTATATCCGTCACGTACTCCATTCGTTAGGTATTGCCACAGTGCTGACATTTAAGCCTCAATCCAGCGTATTGGACGTCGGTACGGGCGGTGGTTTTCCAGGAATTCCACTTGCTATTATGTTTCCGGAGACACAATTTACGCTAGTCGATTCTGTTGGAAAAAAAATTAAAGTACTGCAAGCCGTTGCAGACGCCTTAGCACTTGACAATGTCAAAGCATACCACAAACGCGCCGAAGATTTTACGGGGACATTTGATTTTGTGGTCAGCAGAGCTGTTACACGTATGGAGCGTTTTGTACCTTGGGTACAACACAAAATCAAAGCTAAAAGCAAACACGCACTTTCAAACGGAATTCTCTACCTCAAAGGGGGTGACCTTAAAGAAGAATTAAAACCTTTTCCCAAATCAAAAACCCATGATTTGGCTGCGCACTTTAACGAAGATTTTTTTGACACAAAAAAAGTAGTCCATTTGCCACTTTAATCCATGCACGGATAACGATAATCTTTGGCAGGAACAAGCGTTTCCTTTATCAACCTTGCCGATACCCAACGCAATAGATTTAGCGCTGAACCAGCTTTGTCATTGGTTCCTGATGCACGGCTTCCTCCAAAGGGTTGTTGCCCAACAACAGCACCACTGGGTTTGTCGTTGATGTAGAAATTACCGGCGGCATGGCGCAACTTACCAGATGCGTATTCAATAAAATGGCGGTCTTGTGCAATAATGGCACCCGTTAGCCCGTAGTCAGAAGTGTTGTTTACCAATTCTAAGGTACTTTCCCATTCGTTGTCTTCATAAACATATACCGTTACAACAGGCCCAAACAGTTCTGTTTCCATGGTGGTGTAGTGTGGGTTGGTTGTTTTGAGTAAGGTGGGATGTACAAAATAGCCCTTGCTTTTGTCATAGGTTCCACCGGCGAGTATTTCGACTTCTTTGTCGGCTTTTGCCTGCTCAATATAGCGTACGAGCTTGTCATAAGAATTTTCGTGTATGACAGCTGTTATAAAGTTGTTCATGTCTTCAGGAGATCCAATTGAAAAGCTCTTGATGTTTTCAACTACGCCGGCAAGTATTTCATCGGCAATGGAAGCGGGAAGGTATATGCGCGAGGCAGCTGAACATTTTTGACCTTGAAATTCATATCCACCTCTTGTGATGGCAGTCACCACAGTTTGGATGTCGGCAGTATGGTGGGCAAAAATAAAATCCTTACCTCCTGTTTCGCCAACAATTCTGGGATAATTGCGATAATGCGTAAGCTTGTTTCCAATCTGTTGCCATAAATGTTTAAAAACCTCTGTGGATCCTGTGAAATGCAATCCTGCAAACTGTGGGTGGTCCAGTACCATATTGGAGATCATAACTGGATCTCCTGAAATGAGGTTGATCACGCCTGGGGGTACACCCGCTTCCTCAAATATATCCATGATGATTTTGGCAGAAAACATTTGATGATCGCTTGGCTTCCAAACCACAACGTTACCCATAAGGGCGGGGGCAGCACACAAATTGCCTGCAATGGCGGTGAAATTAAAAGGGGTCACGGCATAGACAAAGCCTTCAAGTGGTCTGTATTCTAGCCGATTGATAACACCATCTCCTTGGATGGGCTGTTGCGCGTAAATGTCCGATGCAAAAGCAACGTTAAACCTTAAAAAATCGGCAAATTCGCACGCAGCGTCAATTTCTGCTTGAAAGATATTTTTGGATTGCGCCAACATGGTCGAGGCATTAATCCTAGCTCGATAGGGTCCTGCAATCAGCTCGGCTGCTTTAAGAAATACAGCTGCGCGATGCTCAAAAGAAGTGTTTTCCCAATCAGGGCTAGCCGCCAATGCAGCGTCAATGGCTTGGGTTGCGTGCGAAGCTTCAGCCATGCTAAAGCTACCAAGTGTATGTTTGTGGTCGTGCGGCGGCGCCATTTTTGCACGTTCTTTGGTCACAATTTTTTTACTGCCTATGTAAAGGGGGACGTCAATAGTACTATTGTACAAGGATGCGTATGTTTCTAATACTTCTTTCCGTTCCAGGCTGTTTTTTTTATAATCGAAAACAGGCTCATTTACTGGTATTGGAACTGAGAAAAAACCGTTTTTCATAAAAATAATTTTAATGGTTAGTTGAGTGCAAACGCAGGGCTCAGTTCAAATTTAGGAATATAGGCACGAAACTTTTTAGCCGATGCTAAATTGATCATCTCGTAGTGTCCTTGCATGGCGCCAATAGGCGAGCTTAGCAAGCAGCCCGATTGATAACTGTAAACCTGACCAGGCTTAATAACGGGCTTTTTTCCTACGACACCTTCTCCATCAACAAAAGCCGTGGGCTTTAGGGAGTCAAAAATTTTCCAATGTCTAGATTGAAGCTGAACCGTGTCTTTTCCTTGATTGGATATAGATATGCGATAGCCAAATGAATGGTGCAATCGGTAGTTTTTGAAGTAGGTCCCTTCAAAAAATGCATTTACTGAAATACGTATACCTTGTGTAACTCGCTGAATCATATTATAAAGATAAACATTTTTCTATAAGCTAATGTCTTTTGCGTTTGCATTTCCAACGCCAATCAATTCATCGCAGCGTGCACCTATGGGTCTGTAGTAAATTAGCACAGAGTATTCGTTTTCTGTAGGCCAATAATTGCCCGAAATAAGATTGTAGTAAGGCGTTCCGTCGCTGTCTTGACTTGCAAACTTATAGTTGTAAATACCTTGCTTTAGTAATAACGCAGCCTCAAAGCGACCAGAATCAGGGTTGTAGGTCAGTTTGTTTTCATCACCCATGATGTGTTGGTTAAAATCTCCAACCACAAAATGCGTTCCGTCAAATAAGAAATCTTCCGCAAAAAGCGAAAATACTACCCGGCTATAGTCCGATTCGGTATTTGGATTGCTGCCTTCAAAAGTGTTGATGCGGAAGTCGCCGTTTATGTCGGGTGCATAGGTATAAGGCCTGCCAGAGCGCACCCATTGCGAGTTTAAGACAGAGATAAATAAGTCTTCACGGAACACACGGGCTACATTGCCGCCTCCACTGCGAATGTCTTGTGTATCAAAAAAGTGATATTCATTACCAGCAGCAAACGTTGTTTCGGGCTTGTAGTTGAATTGCAGTTGATTACCAATGTTATAGGTGGGCTTACCTGCCTCCCGCCATGTTTGCCAGCGTTGGTTTTGTACGATAAACGGCTTTATTTGATTTTCAGGGAGCCGCAAGTTTAGGCCATCTAGGTTCACTACAAATTGTACGCTTTGATGCGTTTGAATGTCTTCATTGCGTTGCGATCGTTGCATACGCACCCCAACTACCGATGCTTGTTGGCTAACCAAAAACCTTTTTTGCAACACCAAGTTTCTACTATCATCCCATATATTCAGCATATAATTCCCGCTTTTTTTTAAACGTGTTTGGGCATTGGGAAGGGTAAGGGTGTAGTGAATGTATGACTGCAAGGTTCCGACGGCATAGGATATGTTTTGTATGCGAATGTTATCATAGCCATCCATATAATCTGTTTGGAACAAATCGGTCTTGTTCCAATGGGCATCAAAGCGATCAATGGTGTAGTAATAGGTGCTGTCGTCCGCATTTAAATCATCAAACTTTAGCGTGATTTTTTCGTTCAATCCAACAATAGGTAGCGACGTATTTTGTTCGTTCACGTAAAAAAGAACCGATTTGATGTGTTCGGGTGGCGCAAAAACACCTAATCCTTGCCCAAAAATGAGTTGACAACCTAGTAGAAAAAGAAGCTTTTGTTTAATCATTATTTTAGTGCTTAAAGGTTTTTTTGGCTTGTTTATAGATAAGAAGCCAGCGCGCTGTTTTTATTGCTAATAGGCCAAAGTTAAACAAACTATTTTACGGTTAATAAATTTGTGTAATTATAGGGTATAAGACTTCATTTTTTAAGTACCTTATATTACATTTGCAATGCAAAAACAACCACACATGTCCGCTGACATAACCCTGCGTAAAGGCCTGACAATTCCCATGAGCGGAACTGCCAATCTTAACATTTCATCCACTGATTCTGTTGACAACTTTGTTATTTATCCTCATGACTTTCATGGTGTTGTGCCAAAGATGCTTTTGAGAGAGGGTGAGACCGTGTTGCAAGGACAGCCGATTTTTTACTCAAAAGCCAACCCTGAAATAAAATTTGTTTCCCCAGTTAGTGGGACGCTAACTAAAATTGAGCGCGGCGCCAAAAGACGTATCATGTCTTTGTCTATTGCGTCTGATGGAAAATACGAAGCTGTTACCCACAACCTAGAAAAGCTCGACAAACTCGAAGCAGCAGATGTTAAAAAACACTTGTTCGAATCGGGTTGTTGGCCTTTTGTAAAGCAACGCCCTTATGATGTGATCGCAGATCCTGACAGTACGCCAAAAGCCATTTTTATATCTGGATTCAGTACTGCACCACTTGCTGCTGACGTTCCTTTCATTCTCAGTTCACAAAAGGAAGATTTCCAAAACGGTATAAACGCACTTGCAAAGCTGGCGCCGAAAGTTCACCTATCTGTGGATGCTTCTTCAGCTTCTTTTATGACTGAAGTTTCTAATGCAGTAATACACCGCATAAAAGGGCAGCATCCTGCTGGTAATGTAGGTGTCCAAATTCACCACATTGACCCCGTCAATGCAGGCGAAACCGTTTGGGTTGTTGGGCCAGCAGATGTGGCCCGCATAGGCGCTTTCTTTTCAACAGGTATTTTTGATGCTTCCCAAATGGTTGCCGTAGTTGGTCCAGTGGTGAAGTCCCCTTCGTATTTCAAATCTCGTATTGGCGCATCAGTTACCCCACTTCTAAAGCAAGCTGGTATCAACGCAGCTGTTCAGATACGGGTTATCAATGGCGATTCGCTTTCTGGCACAGCAACGCATGCCGATGGCAACCTTGGCTATTACAACAACACACTTACCGTGTTGGCTGAAGGAAACCGCTACCGCATGTTTGGTTGGTTGCCTTTTGCTGGCAGTAAGATATTTAGCATGTCTCGCACTTCCCTTTCTTGGTTGTTGCCCAAGCGTACATACGCATTGGACACCAATATGAATGGCGAAGAACGCGCGCTGGTTGTTACTGGTGAAATGGAGCAAGTGTTGCCCATGGACATATTTCCCATGCAACTCATTAAAGCATGTATGGTACAGAACATAGAAAAAATGGAGGGTCTTGGTATTTATGAAGTTGCGCCAGAAGATTTTGCATTGGTGGATTATGCCAGTACCTCCAAAATTGAAGCCCAAGCGATTATTCGTGAGGCACTTGATTTAATGATAAAAGAAGTAGGTTAAACTAGACATATGAATTTTATACGCGAACGCATAGATGTAATAAAAAAACCTTTTGGTAAAGGCCAAAAGTGGGAGCGTTTTGCCCCCGCAGTGAATGCATTTGATACCTTTTTATTTGTTCCAAACCATACCACCCAAAAGGGTGCGCATATCCGCGATGGTGTTGATTTGAAACGTACCATGGTAACGGTTATTATTGCCTTGTTGCCTGCATTTGTTTATGGAGTGTACAACACCGGTTACCAATACTTTATCCAATCTGGACTTGCCTTTACTTTTTGGGATGCCATGCTGCATGGTGCGCTGAAAATCATGCCTATGGTTGCTGTATCCTACGGAGTAGGCTTAGCCATCGAATTCGCTTTTGCCGTCTATCGTGGACACGAAGTAAACGAAGGCTATTTGGTGACAGGACTTTTGGTTCCCATGATTATGCCAGTAGACATTCCACTTTGGATGGTGGGTCTGTCTGTAGCTTTTGCGGTATTTATTGCAAAAGAAGCTTTTGGTGGAACAGGAATGAATATTCTTAATCCTGCACTTACAGCACGTGCCTTCGCTTTCTTTGCTTATCCAACCTACATGTCGGGCAATAAAGTATGGGTTTCGGAAGCAAGTAATGTCGATGGAATTTCTGGTGAAACAGTTTTGGGTAGTCTTGCCGCTGGTAATGACGTTAGCTACTCCATGTTCGATATGTTTGTTGGTGCTATTCCTGGATCAATAGCCGAGACCTCAACACTTATGGTGTTGGTAGGCGCAGCCATACTGATACTTACAGGGGTTGGGAGTTGGCGTATAATGGTAGGTGGTGTACTTGGTGCAGCTGCTACCGCTTTCTTATTTAACCTTTGGGGTGCCAATGCCCTTATGTCCTTTAACTGGACAAATCAACTCATTGTTGGTGGTTTTGCTTTTGGTGTGGTGTTTATGGCGACTGACCCCGTTTCAGCAGCTCAAACAACCAAAGGAAAATGGATATACGGCCTGCTCGTTGGCGTCTTCTGTATCCTTATCCGGGTATTTAATCCAGCATATCCAGAGGGGGTGATGTTGGCTATTTTACTAATGAACGTATTTGCACCAACCATTGATCACTATGTGGTTGAAGGCAATATTAAACGACGCAAAAAGCGTCTCAACGCAACATTAACACCTGCAACATGAACAGAGATTCGAACACTTATACTTTTGGTTTTGCTGCTGCCATGGTTTTGGTTGTAGCATCTGTACTGGCATTTACCGCTAGCTCATTGAAAGACCTTCAGTCGGAAAATGTCCGCAAAGAGAAAATGCAAAATATCCTTTCTACCATCGGCATTGAAACCGATAGAGAGGGTGCTGAAAAATTATTTAACGATTACGTCACAGAGCAGCTTGCGCTTCGCAACGACGGCACAGTTGATGAAACGGTGGATGCGTTCTCGGATATTAAACTGGCCATAGAAATCAAGAAAGATGCTGAATCGCAACGCTTTCCACTCTATGTCGCATCTGTTGATGAGGCAACGTATTATATAGTACCGCTGCGCGGTTCCGGATTATGGGATGCTATCTGGGGATACATTGCCCTTGACGAAGATCGCAATACTATTAAGGGTGCGGTGTTTGATCACAAAGGAGAAACAGCAGGGCTGGGTGCAGAAATCACACAACAGTGGTTTATGGATCGCTTTGTTGGCGAAAAAATATTTGACACATCTGGAGATTTGGTTGGGATTTCGGTTTCCAAAACCAATAACGATCCCAATGACACAGACAAAGACGACCACGAAGTTGATGCCATTTCTGGCGCAACCATTACGGGCGATGGTGTTTCCGATATGATTACCGAGCGTTTACAACACTATTTGCCATACCTAAAAGCAACACCCGCAGACCTTGCGTATAACAACTAATTATGTCCAAACCAAAATCAAATAAAAAACCCGCAATTTTCTTTGTTGCCAGTGAGCGTGAATCGCTTTTTTCAAAGAAAAATCGCGGTTTATTAAAAGATCCGCTAGACGACAACAACCCCATTACGGTTCAAGTATTGGGTATTTGTTCGGCCTTGGCCATTACCGTGCAGCTAAAGCCCGCCGTTGTGATGACATTGTCCGTAATTGCTGTAATGGCAGCCAGTAATGTTATTGTTTCCCTTTTGCGAAATGCCATTCCAAACCGCATCCGTATTATTGTTCAACTCGTTGTGGTTGCCTCCATGGTAATCTTGGTTGATCAAGTATTGCGTGCTTATGCCTATGACGTTAGTAAACAGCTTTCCATCTTTATCGGACTGATTATTACCAATTGTATTGTAATGGGACGCTTGGAAGCTTTTGCCTTAGGCAACGGCGTTTGGAAATCCTTTTTAGACGGTGTTGGTAATGCTGCTGGATATGGATTTATGCTTATACTCGTCGCCTTTTTCAGAGAGCTGTTCGGTTCAGGAAAATTGTATGGCTATCAAGTAATTCCCGATTCCATTTATGAAATGGGCTACGAAAACAACGGCTTGATGCTGTTGTCGCCAATGGCCTTGATTACATTGGGTATTATCATCTGGGTGCAACGCGCACGTAACCGTAAACTCATTGAAAAAAACTAGGCCATGGATTTCGTAAACCTTTTTGTTAAAAGTATTTTTATTGAGAACATGATATTCGCCTATTTTTTAGGCATGTGTTCTTATTTGGCCGTATCAAAAACCGTAAAAACAGCCGTTGGTCTTGGTTTTGCTGTTATTTTTGTGCTCTCCATAACGGTACCCATAAATTATTTATTGGATAACTATCTGCTCAAGCCTGGCGCCATGTCGTGGCTGGGTGAAGATTATGCTGCATTAGACCTCAGCTTTTTGAGCTTTATCATGTTTATTGCCGTTATCGCATCCATGGTTCAGTTGGTGGAAATGATCGTTGAAAAATTTGCCCCTGCACTTTACGGTGCCTTGGGTATTTTCTTGCCGCTTATCGCGGTAAATTGTGCCATTTTAGGTGGATCATTATTTATGCAGCAAAAGAGTTTTGCCTCAATAGGGGAATCTGCTGTTTATGGCTTTGGTTCTGGAATTGGTTGGTTGTTGGCTATTTTGGCCATTGCCGCCATTCGTGAAAAAATTGCGTATTCCAACGTTCCTGCACCATTGCGTGGACTGGGCATTACCTTTATTATTACGGGCCTTATGGCTATTGGATTTATGAGTTTTATGGGAATTAAATTATAGGCATATGGATATTACTGTCATTATTGCAAGTATTGTTGTTTTCTTAGCTATCACCTTTGTTTTGGTGGGAATGCTTCTAGGAGTCAAGGCGCGTTTGATGCCCTCAGGCCCCGTGAAACTATTTATTAATGGCGAAACAGACGTTGAGGTTTCATCAGGAAGCACACTGTTATCTACCCTTGG
The DNA here is from genome assembly GCA_038143535.1 of Bacteroidota bacterium. Taxonomy (GTDB): domain Bacteria; phylum Bacteroidota; class Bacteroidia; order Flavobacteriales; family Flavobacteriaceae; genus UBA7446. The sequence continues at coordinate 1,229,758 of JAYQMD010000001.1, read as the reverse complement.
AGATAACAAAATATTCTTGCCATCGGCCTGTGGAGGCGGTGGTACCTGTATCCAGTGTAAGTGTATCGTTAAAGACGGTGGAGGTGAAATTCTTCCAACAGAAAAACCACACTTCTCCAGAAAAGAAATTGCCGAAGGCTGGCGTTTGGGCTGCCAAGTCAAGGTGAAAGAAGATATGGTTATCGAAGTTCCTGAAGAAGTATTTGGGATAAAGAAATTTGCAGCCAAAGTTGTTCGAAACTGGAACGTAGCCTCGTTTATTAAGGAGTTTGTCGTAGAAATCCCTGAAGACATGCACTACGAAGCTGGGGGGTATATCCAAATTGAAGTTCCTGCCTGTGAGGTAGACTTTAAAGATATTGATATTTCAGCGCATCCAGAAGAGCATCCAGACGACGTAAACAAATTTAAACTGGAATGGGATAAATTTAAGTTATGGGACTTAAAGATGAAAAACCCAGAACTGGTCGAACGTGCTTATTCCATGGCTTCCTTCCCAGCAGAGGGAAAAGAAATCATGCTGAATGTGCGTATTGCTACTCCACCCTTTGACCGTGCAAAAAACGGTTGGGCAGATGTAAATCCAGGCGTTGCGTCATCCTATATTTTCTCGCTTAAAGAAGGCGACCCTGTAACCATTTCGGGTCCTTATGGTGAATTCTTTATCAATCACTCCGAAGCTGAAATGCTCTATGTGGGTGGTGGTGCTGGAATGGCGCCCATGCGTTCGCACTTATATCACCTCTTCCGTACCCTAAAAACAGGCCGTAAGGTTACGTTTTGGTATGGCGGTCGTTCCAAGCGTGAGTTGTTCTACACAGAGCATTTCCGATCGTTAGAGCGTGACTTCCCTAACTTTAAGTTTTACGTTGCGCTTTCTGAGCCTTCTGAGGAAGACAACTGGAAAGTGAAAGACGGACTTGATGGCGAAGGGGATGGCTTTATTGGGTTTGTTCACCAAGTGGTGATTGATAATTACCTGAATTACCATGAATCCCCTGAAGACATTGAAGTATATTTCTGTGGACCTCCACTTATGAATCAAGCAGTTGAAAAAATGGCTGAAGATTTTGGTGTCCCAGACGAGAATGTTCGTTTCGACGATTTCGGTGGATAACAGATAAAGAGGCTTCGGCCTCTTTTTTATTTTACATTTGCGCTATGAGTCAATTATCAGAAGACGAATTACACCAACTGGCCATGACTACGGTAGGTCAGTCTTTAGAAGCCGATGGCTATGAATTTTTGGCTGTGAACAGTGCGCCCAAAAAAGATCCACAATTTGTGTGTACCAAAAACAAAACCTTGCATTTTGTAGTTGTACGTCATGTGCGATACCCGCAAAATCCAAATGAATTTGACAGCGAACTTATGAACCAAGTGAAGGAGCATGCAATAAAGTTTAAGGCCAAAACCTATTATGCTGGCGTTGGCTTTGCCCATGCTTCAGATTATGACAAACCACTCTCTAAAAACGAACCCTATGCCATCAATTTTAACGGGATCAAAGAAATATAGTTTCCTTCTGCTTTTACTTGCCATCATTTCTTGCCAAACTCAAGACAAGATGCAGCGCTTCCAAGGGGATGCTCTTGGTACTTCATACAACGTACGCTACTTTGACATAGTGCCAAACCAAATGATTTCCGATTCTATAGATGCTGTTTTTTTACGTATGAATCAATCCATGTCAACCTATTGGCCAAATGCCATTATTTCAAAAGTAAACCGAGATGAGGCAGTAACCACAGATGCAGACTTTAAAAAGGTATTCCAAACGGCCAAAGTTATTTGGGAGCAAACCGATGGCTATTTTGACCCAACGGTAGGTGCATTGGTCAATGCCTATGGTTTTGGTCCAGCTAAGTCTTTGAAAGAAATAGACCAAGCAACAATAGACAGCCTGCTCATTATTACGGGTTTTGATAAGGTCTCGCTGTTGTCCGACGGAACCATTAAGAAAGCATATAAAAATACCTATCTCGACTTTAATGCCATTGCCAAAGGCTATGCCGTTGACGCACTGGCAAGCATGCTTCAGTCGTTGGGGTATACGCAATTTCTTGTGGAAGTAGGGGGTGAATTGTTTGCTTCTGGCCTACATCCTGAAAGAGAAAAGCCGTGGCGTGTAGCCATTGACCATCCCAAACAAGATGCCAACCGCACCTTTATCGCAACGCTTCCGTTGCAAAACCAAGGCCTGGCTTCATCGGGTAATTATCGAAAATTTAGAACGGATGAATCGGGCAAACGGTATGTCCATACCGTAAATCCAAAAACAGGGGAAACCGTTCAAAGCAATGTACTAAGCACATCGGTTTTGGCACCTTCCACCATGCTGGCCGATGCCTATGCAACAGCACTTATGGCCATGCCATACGAACAAGGGGAAACACTCATTTCAAATCTATCAACTATTGAAGCCATGTGGGTGTTGGCGGTAAATGACAGCGTGCAAGTGGTCGCTACGCCTGGTTTTACTTACGATCTTGAGTAGGGCGTATACAAAGGGGAATGTATTCGTCTTTTGTCACTGCATAGCGCAACCTTTCGGCTTCGGAAAGTGATTTTCCAAACTGTATTTCGCTTAGCTCAAATCCCGTTTGGCGCAACTTGTTAAAATAATCTTTTCCGTAAACACGCACATGATCGTACTGACCGAAAACTTTGGTGCGTTCTGCCTTGTCGGTGATGCTGTTGTCTTCAAAGGTTTCTGCGCGACTACTGTCTAAAGGCACTTGCAACAAGGCTTTGCCGCCAGGTTTAAGCACACGATAGAGTTCTTGCATGGCCTTGGTGTCGTTGGGAATATGCTCCAATACGTGATTGCATAGTATCCAGTCAAAAGAAGCATCGGCAAAAGGCAAATCGCAAATATCGGCTTTGACTTCTGCCAAAGGCGATTCCAAATCACAAGTGGTATAGTCAAGGTGATTCATTTTGCTAAGGCTTGTCATAAACGCCTTTTCGGGTGCCATATGCAATACTTTTGCAGACGTTTTAAAAAAGTCTGTTTCTCGTTGTAAATAGAGCCAAATAAGCCTGTGACGTTCAAGTGATAGCGTACCGGGACTAAGTACATTAGGTCTTATTTTCACATAGCCATAAGGAAGAAAGCTTCGATAGGACTTGCCGTTAATGGGATCTGTATAGCGATTGCCGCGGTAATAAAAATCTAAAAAAGGCAAAAGAAGGTTGGCAAGACGTTGCAACCAAGTTCTTGGAAATCTGCCAAGTATCCATCGGGCGAAGCTTTTCATATCTCCAAGGGAACTGCTCTAAAAGGCGCTTCCTCATCTGTTACGATACCCAATGCTTCGTTTACATATTTGAAGGTAGAAAGCAATTCGGGTTTTCCGTTAACAATGGCCACATTATGCTCAAAGTGTGCGCTGGGGGCGCCATCTGCAGTGAGTATAGTCCAGCCGTCTTTTAGTTGTTTGATGCGGTGGGTTCCTTGATTAATCATGGGTTCAATCGCCACTACCATACCCTCTAAAAAAGCTTTTCCACGACCTCTTTTTCCGTAATTGGGCATTTCGGGTTTTTCGTGCATGGTGGTTCCCAATCCATGCCCAACCAATTCACGCACGACGCCATATCCAAACTGCTCGACATACTGCTGAATGGCATAGCCCACATCACCAACCCTGTTGCCTATGCAAAAGGCCTCAATCCCTTTGTATAGCGATGCTTTTGTTCGCTCAAGGAGTTTTTCGGTTTCGGGGTTTATTTCACCAACCGCAAAGGTATAGGCGTGGTCGCCGTAGTATCCGTTTTGCAAGACTCCGCAGTCTATGGAGATGATATCGCCCGCTTGCAATGGGGTGTTGTTTGGTATGCCGTGGACCACCTGCGCATTGGGGCTCATGCAAAGGGTGTTGGGAAAATCGTATAGCCCTAGAAATCCAGGGATGGCGTTGTGGTCTCTAATAAACGTCTCTGCTTTTTTGTCGAGCTCTAGTGTGGTTACTCCAGGATTAATCTCGGCTGCGAGCATACCCAAGGTTTTGGATACCAACAAGGCACTGCTGCGAATGAGTTCAATTTCTTCAGTTGTTTTTTGAAGCGACATTAGTTTTCGTACGTGTGTTTGTAAGCTGCCCCACTTAAAATAGCCAGCATATCATCTTCCAAAAATTCAACGGGCGACTCCACAATGCGATGGACTTCTTTGCCGTCTTTGTAAAAAATAAAGGTCGGAACATTGGTGATGCTATTTTTTGTAGCGCTGCCAGTAGGTGTTTTTTTATCTCTATTCACGCCAATAATTTGCACTTCACCCGAAAATGCCAATGCGTCTAGGATACGAAAAAAGGCAGGGACATGCATTTGGCTATCAGAACACCAAGTACCCATAAAAACAGTAATGGCTATATCCTTTTGCAGGCCTTCGAGCTGTGCTATGGTTTTGCCAAAGGGGGCGTAGTTTTCGTACTCCGTATTAAACCATTCGTCAAACGGTTCTTTTTTTAAGTCTTCAAGTGCAATTGGACCAATAATATCTTGGCCATATGCAAAACACATACACACCAGTAAGCCCAAAAATAACAAGCGTTTCATGCTACTAAAGTAATGATTTTGCTGTCATGGCTTCGGGTTGTGGTATCCCCATAAGGTCTAAAACGGTGGGGGCAATATTGCAAAGCGCTCCTTTATTAATGCGTTGCGCATCTCCATCAATCAGATAAACGGGCACAAGATTGGTGGTGTGTGCGGTATTGGGACTGCCATCGGGATTGATCATGGTGTCGCAGTTGCCGTGGTCGGCAATGATGATAACGGAATACCCGCCTTCTTTGGCTGCTGCCACCACATCGGCGGTGCAACCATCAACAGTCTCACAAGCCTTTATGGCTGCTTGCATATCCCCCGTATGCCCTACCATATCGGGGTTAGCAAAGTTGAGGCACACAAAATCTGCTGCTTGTGCTTTTAGCTTGGGCACTATGGCATCACGAACATCAAAAGCGCTCATTTCAGGCCGTAGGTCATAGGTAGCTACTTTGGGCGACGGGCATAAAATGCGCTCCTCTCCTTCAAAAGGTACTTCTCGTCCCCCGTTAAAGAAAAAGGTAACGTGTGGATACTTTTCTGTTTCTGCAATACGGATTTGCTTTTTATTCGCTTGTTGTAAGACTTCGCCCAGCGTTTGCTCAATGTTCTCTTTGTCGTAGACCACCTTGACGCCTTTAAAGGATTCGTCGTAGTTGGTCAGCGTGACATAGTACAAGGGAAGGGGCTTCATGCCTTGCTCGGGAAAAGGCTCTTGGCTGAGTGCTTGCGATAGTTGTCGTCCGCGATCGGTTCTAAAATTAAAGAAAATCACCACATCGTCTGGCTGAATACGTCCGGCAGTAGTTTCTTCTTGGGTGCCAAGGGCAATGGGTTCGATAAACTCGTCTGTGATGCCTGCATCGTAACTGGCTTGCATGGCCTCAGCAAGGTTTTGGGTTGGTGTGCCGGAACCGTTTACCAAGAGGTCATAGGCTTTTTTGACCCGCTCCCAGCGTTTGTCTCGGTCCATGGCAAAATAACGCCCGACCACACTGGCTAAATGCGCATTGGTGTTGGCACATATCTCTTGCACTTGGCTTAAAAATCCTAATCCAGATTTTGGATCTACATCACGGCCATCGGTAAAGGCATGCACATAGCTTTTGGGTACGTCTGCTGCTTGTGCGGCTTTCAAAAGTCCTTCTAGGTGATTGATGTGTGCGTGTACACCACCATCCGAAACCAGTCCTAAGAAATGTACCGCCTTGTTGTTTGTTTTGGCATAGGCAAATGCGTCATTAAGCACCACTTCGTCTTTTAGGGTATTTTGCTCTACCGCCATATTGATTTTAGCCAAATCTTGATAGACCACCCGACCAGCGCCAAGGTTAACGTGTCCTACTTCGCTATTGCCCATTTGTCCTTGGGGCAGCCCAACGTGCATGCCGTCGGTATGGAGGACATTACAGACGGCATCTTGGGAAAGGCTGTCCACAAAAGGGGTGTTGGCTTGGGCTACTGCCGAAACCGTTGGGTCTGGAGAGATGCCCCAACCGTCTAAAATCATTAAAAGTACGCGTTTGCTCATGGGTCTACGTTATGTTGCAAAGATACTGTAAAGGGGAATTCCTGTAAAACAATCTTCAAAGGAATTAACCCCATCCTTTGTTAGTCTTTTAATCTAAAATAAGCTTCCATAATAATTAGCGGTATTCAAATACTCTTTTTGGAGGTTGCGTAAATAATGCAGGTTGGCCTTGCGTTTGTCGTGGTCTGGGACAAGTGCATCCTGCCATTTTAAATCGGTTAGCGTAATGATCACAAACTACTTCTCCCACCAACTGCTTTAAAAACCATTGAAAAAACCATGGCTTTCGACACCTTCATTAGACAATACAAGGTCTAAAACAAAAGGCACAAAGTTAATGGTGCTCCTGGTTCGTCTGCGCTCATAAACATTCATAATAAACGGTTTTTTGTCAATCCACAAGGGAATTTTGCGATCCATTTCCGGCAGCTGGTATTTGGTATTGATGAACGTATAGAATTCATCCGCCTCTTTGGGGTCTTCAAAAATAAACCCGTACTGCTTGGGCAAATCACGCTTAAAACGCTTGGCCAGTTTAACCTTATCCCTTTTGATGTTGGGCGCAAAGCTCAACGGGATGCGGCTTGTAAAAAAAGGAAATAGAAAAAGGTAAAAAAGTAGGTGTTTCATTGCTCTAAATCGGCAAAAGCTATGCCAATAGCGGTCTATTCTACTGTTAATTCGGTGTTTATTCCTTTAATATAAGTGCGGTAGTATTCATCCCAAAAATCACGATCAATATGCTCACTTCCCTTAACCCCAACAGACTTAAAATAGGCAAAGGCCATGCGTGAATTATACCAGTTGAGAAAGGCTTTTGCCTCGGGCAAATAACTGTAATGCCAGGGTTCGTATGAAAAGCCCGTGCGTGCAGCATCGTTGGTGTATACCAGATAGAATCCATAACGGTGGGCGTTGGCTTGCATCCATTGATGTAGCGGTACAAAAGGGCCGTTGTTGTGAAATTTACTGGGTACCAGTAGCCGCGTTTCATTTTTAATATTTCCATCCGTGATGTCTATGTCTGTTCCCCAGTGGTGGCGGGAGGTACCTGGAATGGTGGAGTATTTTAGGATGCGCGCAATGGCCGCTTCGGACAACAGGCCTTCAGCGGTGTAGCGCACGAATTTGTCTTCCCATATATACTGCTGCCTTTCAAACGACCTATATGCCGATACCAATTGGATGTCAATACCATCTTTTAAGGCGTCCGCTTGCATGGCACTAAAAGCTGCTGCCGTTTTGGGTGTTAGTTTATGTGTTTCAAATGTGCTTAGATGACTGTTTTCTATGCCGATCAGTTGCACAATATTCACTTGGGCAGTAGACCAGTGGGACAAGAACAATAAAAGAACTAGTTGTCGCATAGGTTTTTAGTCATTTTGAAGTGGGTTCCGCCATAGGGCAATTCAAATGCGTTGCCTTGTTTTGTGTAGCCGCAAGATGCGTAAAAGGGGATGGCTATTAATCGGGCATTCATCCAAATGCTGTTGAGGTCTAAATCTATTACCATTGCTTCGGCTTTGGCAAGCAGTTGCCTGCCTATGCCCTCTCCCTGATGATGCGACAGCACCGCCATGCCTCTCAGCTGTACGTCTTTGCTGTTTGGTAGCAGTGTCAATACACCAACGGTTTTATTTTCGAGATATGCACCCAAATGTATGGTTTTGCTGTCTTCGTCTCGGTCAAAAGCACAACTTTTAAGCGGCAGTCCGTTGCGCAGCACAGGATGACGCACGGCATAAGTATCTGTTGCGTTAATTTGTTTAAATTGTATGTTTGTATGCTTTTGCAACTGCAGTTATGGAAATTGATTTTAGATATTTAAATGTAGGGAATATACCCGAAATTTTGCCGCTGATGCAAGATTTTACCGATCATAAATATTCCAATGCCACGCATAGCAGCCGATTTGTTGCCATGTTCCAACACGAATATGACTGCATTGGTTTTTATGACAATGATCATTTGATTGGTCTTTGCGGACTCTGGTATCAAACCCGACACTATTCAGGAAAAAGCTGTGAGTTAGACCACCTATACATAAAGCCCGCATATCAAGGGCAGGGCTTGGGTGCTCGTTTTATCGATTGGATTGGGAGCAAACTCCAAAAAGCGGGTTATGAAGCGTTGGAATTAAATGCATACAAAGAAAATGTTGCCTCACACCGACTCTATGTCCGTGAAGGCTTTGAACACCTTGGTTTTCACTTCGTCAAGCGTTTGGGCGAATAGCGTATATTTGTTACGAATGGAATTCTAATTTGATGTAATTTCTGATAGAAATGTTTCTTGCCGTAGCCAACCCATAGTAATTTTATATGCGACAGCTTTTTGTTTTTTTGCTTTTTGCGCCAATGCTCACGGCCCAAACCGATTACCGTACTTGGCTGAGGGGTAAGATTCTATACCAAAATCAAAATGTGATTGCTGCCAATGTGGTCAACACAACCACCAAGGAGGCTACAATTTCAGACAACAATGGCGACTTTGCCATTCAAGTGATGATGGGCGACGAGTTGGTTTTTACTTCCTTGCAATACCAAATTCGCGTAGTCAAAATAACAAAAGAGATTCTACAGCGCGGCCGTCTCCTAATTGATGTAAATGAAAAAATAACTGAGCTCGAAGAGGTGGTGGTTACGCCAGAACAGCGGCAGAAATTTTTAGACCTACGATCGGAAGAATTTAAGAAGTTTGACTATGAGCGTGACCGCTCCACACGATTGGAAAACGAGTTGATGAATAAAAACCAACTTACAAATGGCGTAAACTTCGTCAGTGTTTTTAAGGCGCTTTACCGCATGGTCGAAAACAAAGACAAAGCAAAAGACAAGACCTACGCACTAAAGCCAAGTGAGGTCATACGCCAGCTCTATGATGATAGCTTCTTTAAAGAGCAACTGAATATAGAAAAAGACAATATAGGGTTGTTTTTGTTGTATTGTGACGACGAGGTCAAAACCAAAGAACTGCTCAAAGAGAAATCTGATTTTGAAATCATGGATTTCTTGGTCAAAACAAGTGAAAAGTTTAATAAAAACAATTGATGCGTTTTTTATTTTTTGTGTGCCTATTGCCCCTTTTTTCTGCTTTTACGCACAAGTACTATGTGAGCACTACGGATATGTTTTTTAAGCCCAAGCAAAATCAAATACAGCTGGTCGTACGGGTTTTTACCGATGACTTTACCGCTGCGCTTTCTCGTTTCACTTCCACTGAAATAAAACTCGATCCAGACCAACTTTCAGAAACCGTTATTTCGGGGCATATGTCTGCCTATTTCCAACAGCACTTTCAGCTCAAATCTCCCAATGAACCAGCCGTTTTTTCATTTGTTGGTTGGGCGTATAAGCAAGATCAGACCATCTTATATGCCTCTTTTGACGTGATTCCAGAAATGACTCAATTGGAGTGGTCCAACACTTTTCTGATGGACGTCTTTCCCGATCAAAAAAATATCGTAACGCTTTCGACATCAGCAGCAAAGAAAAGTTTTTTGCACACCAAAGACCGCATTTTTGCTAAACACAGTTTTTAATTTTCCCACAACCCAGTATATTTTTATAAAATCCATTTAAAATGAAATTTACTTCAATATTCACCTCAATCTTAACCCTATCTTTTGCCGTTGCCATTGCACAAGAAACAGCCACACCACAGGGACATACCAACCAAAATAAGTTTCGACAGCTGTATAACGAATTGGCTACGCCAAACGCTTACAGAACAGCCTCGGGAGCACCGGGTCCTGCGTACTATCAGCAGCAGGCAGATTATGTTATGGAGCTCATGCTAAATGATGACACTCAAGAATTGTTTGGCGATCAGACGATTACCTACACCAACAATTCACCGGAAACGCTTTCTTATTTGTGGCTCCAGCTCGATCAGAATGTTCGTGCCCGTGATGGCCAATCTTTTGACCGACTTGATAATGGAAACGACTACTATGGAACCCAGCGTGCTGTAGGTCCTGGATTTGTCAATGAATATCTCTTGGAGGAAAAATTTGATGGCGGTTTTAAAATAGATTTGCTGCAAGATTCGAATGGTGTGGAGTTGCCATATACAGTGCATCAGACCATGATGCGCATCGACTTGCCAACACCATTGGCGTCTGGAACGGCTATTTCGTTCCGTCTTAAATGGCACTACAATATTCCCAACCGTCAGTTTTGGGATGCGCGTTCTGGTTACGAATACTTTATTAAAGACGACAACTACGCTTATTTTATAGCGCAGTTTTTCCCACGTATGGCGGTCTACAACGATGTTGAAGGCTGGCAAAACCAACAGTTTTGGGGCAATGGTGAGTTTGCACTCCCTTTCGGCAACTACGATGTAAAAATTACCGTTCCTGATGATCATATCGTGGAGTCTACAGGTGTGTTGGAAAACCGTAAGGCGGTCTATTCATCAACCATGATGAAGCGCTTTCGGGAAGCTAAAAAATCATACGACGAACCTGTGTTTATTGTAACGCAAGACGAAGCTGAGGCTAACGAAAAAAGCACACCAACAGGCACCAAGACATGGCATTTTACGGCAAAAAATGTACGAGATTTTGCTTTTGCTTCTTCGCGCAAGTTTATTGTTGACATGATGAATGTCGATGTGAATGGAACTGATGTGATGGCGGTTTCTGTTTACCCAAAAGAAGGAAACCCACTGTGGGAACAATGGTCTACCAAGACCGTGGCGAGTGCATTAAAGTCGTATTCGAAAATGACCTTTGACTACCCGTACCACAAAGCGGTATCTGTACACGCCGATGATGTAGGCATGGAGTATCCAATGATTTGTTTCAACTTTGGACGCCCAGACGAAAACGGCAAGTACAGCGACCGCACCAAGTTTGGTATGATTGGCGTTATTATTCATGAGGTGGGTCACAATTTCTTTCCTATGATTGTGAATTCAGACGAACGCCAATGGGGTTGGATGGATGAGGGCTTAAATTCTTTTGTGCAGATTATTGCCGAGCAGGATTTTGGAAAGGCACACCCTGATGCAATACCAGGAATGGATCATTATCCCTCCGACGATATGGATCCGCAAAACATAGTGCCGTATATGTCAGGCGATCAAGATTTTATTGCACCGATTATGGCCAATCCTGAGAACGTATATCAACTTGGGCCAAATGCGTACAGCAAACCAGCAACCGCCCTAAACATTCTTAGAGAAACGGTTATGGGGCGTGAATTGTTCGATCATGCCTTTAAGACCTTTTCACAGCGCTGGATGTTTAAACACCCAACCCCAGAAGATTTCTTTCGTACTATGGAAGACGCTTCAGCTTTTGATTTGGACTGGTTTTGGCGCGGATGGTTTTTTACCACAGATGTTGTGGATATGGGTGTAACGGGCGTTAAAGACATCAAAAAATTTGATGATGATATGCGTTATTTCTCGCGTTATTTTACCAACAGTTTACGGAATTTAACACCCGATGCGTTCAAGAACCGCAAGGAGCCTAAGAAATTTTACAAGGTAACTTTTGAAAAACCAGGCGGTATTCCAATGCCGCTTATTGTCGAGTACGCCTATGCTGATGGCACCAAAGAGCGCAAGACCTATCCTGCGCAAGTGTGGCGTAAAAGTGATCGTGAAGTAAGCAAGTACATTGCTACAGACAAGGAAATCGTCGGTGTGCTGGTTGACCCTGACAACGCCACTGCAGATATCAACAAGGATAACAACGCTTGGCCCAAGACACTGGAAGAAAACGATTTTGAGAAGTTTAAAAAGCAACAGAACTAAAACGAAAACCAGCCTTAGGGCTGGTTTTTTTAAAGTTTATAAATTCATAAAAACAGCTACTTTTTTGTTTTAACTTATCTTTGCGATATGGTTGTTTATTTTATAAGCGGTGTTGAAATCGTATTTATATTTATTGTAGTGCTTTTGGTCTTTGGTGCCAATCGTGTTCCAGACATTGCACGCACACTTGCCAAGGGTATTCAACAGGTAAAAACCGCCAGTCGCGATTTTCGTGAAGAAATTGAAAAATCTGCAGAAGCTCAGGGCTTAGACACCAAAGAGCTTCAAAAGGAGGTAAACGACATTAAAAAAGAATTTAACGACATTACGGGTACGGTCAAACGTAAGCGCTAAATCTTACGCAAGAGCGTTAACCCATCCCGTACAGCAAGTATTACGGTTTCAACGCGACTGTCTTTCGCTACTTTTTTATTAAAACTTTGAAGTGATTCTGTAGCCTGATCGGTGGCAGGCTCCAAAACTTTCCCAGACCACAATACATTGTCAGCAATAATCAGTCCTCCTGAACGCACCCGGTCAACAATCAAATCAAAATAGAGTGGGTACTGCTCTTTATCGGCATCGATAAAAACAAAGTCAAAAGTTCCTTCAATCGCAGGAATAATTTCGGCGGCATTTCCCAAATGCTGCACGATGTGTTTCCCATAACCGGACACATCAAAATATTTTCGTTGCATATCCGTAAGTTCCTCATTTATGTCAATGGTGTCAATTTGCCCATTTGCTTGCAGCCCTTCTGCCAAACACAGGGCCGAATAGCCTGTATAGGTTCCGATTTCCAAGATGTGTTTGGGTGCAATTAGTTTGGAGAGTAAAGCGAGTAATCGACCTTGGTAGGCACCACTAAGCATCCTTGGTTGTAAAATTTTAAGGTGGGTTTCGCGTGCCAGCTCTTGCAGCAATTTGGGCTCTTGCTCGGAGTGTTCTGCTACATATGTTTCTAAATTGTGATCTAAAAAATTCATGTTTTTTTGGGTCTTGCGTATGCGTAGCGGTCTAACAGGCTTGTAGTGGCGTAGCCGTCTAAGCCGTTTATGGTTACGGTATTGGCATTTTCAAGCTTTAGCCACCCATCCTCTTGTTGTATGTCTTGATCGGCAATAAAAACGTGCTCAACAGAACTAACTAAAAGCAAGGTGTTGTTTTCTTTAATTTCATATTCATTTAAAAAGCGACACCCCAACCGTATTTTTGTTCCTTTCACAAAAGGGGCAGGGAAGTTACCAAGGAATTCTTCTTCCAAATCTGTTTTGGTAAATTCCGAAACTTCATCTGGATATTTTGCGGAAGTGTGATGTGCATCTTCAATGATATCGCTGTAGATGTGGTTTACTGTAAACACGCCGGTGTCTTTAATATTTCTGTAGGTATCACGTGGTACTGTAGTAGGGCGGAGAATAAAGCCAATCAATGGCGGATTACTCCCAAGATGTGTAATGCTGCTAAAAACAGCCACATTGCTCACGTCATTTAGCGATTTAGTTCCCAATAAATTTGCCGACTTAAAGCCTGTGCAACTGTTGATGAGGTTTAACCGAAAGATTTTATCCATCTGGTCAATGTCGGTACGTGAATAATGTATCATAACGCTTTTGATGCAAACTTATGCAATAAGTTGAATTTAGTTACTTTTGTGACTCCGGGTCATTAACTCAGTTGGTTCAGAGTGTCGCCTTGACAGGGCGGAAGTCATTGGTTCGAATCCAATATGACCCACAAAGCATGATTTTTCAAAAAGAAATAAGTCTTCCACCTTACTCAAGGGGGTTTCATTTAATCACTTCTTACGTTTTAGATGAATTGCCCAAAAAAAGCGGCATCGTTCATGTGTTTATCAAGCATACTTCTGCGAGCCTAACCATTAACGAAAATGCAGACCCTAGCGTTCGGGTGGATTTTGAAACACACTTTAATAAAATGGTTTCGGAAGCTGATACGCATTACACGCATACTCTTGAGGGTCCTGATGACATGACCTCGCACATCAAAAGTAGTATTTTGGGATCTGCTGTGAGCTTTCCCATACAAGATGGAGTACCCAAGTTAGGGACTTGGCAGGGGGTTTATTTATGTGAGCATCGCAATCATGCAGGTTCGAGAAAAATTTTCATTACCCTAATCGGACAATAAGCCAAGCGTCATAAATAGGACAGTACCTTTTCTAAAGTAGCACTCCGCGAACCTTTTATAAGTACCTGATCAGCCTCAACGGGATTGTTTTTTAAAAACACATTGAGTTCGTCTACGTTTGAAAAGTAATTTGTAGCTACAATTGATTCATAGGGCTTGCCTACCCAATAACATGCATCAAACTCATGGTTCGCAACCAAATCAACCAAAGATTGGTGTTCAGCTGATTCGTAAGTTCCCAGCTCTGCCATATGCCCAAGAATTACTGCTTTTTTTCCTTGACGTTTGCTAAATGCACGAATCGCAGCTTGCATGCTTGTTGGGTTCGCATTATAGGCATCAAAGCTCAGCGTTTTTCCATGATGTTTTATTAACTGAGAGCGACTGTTGTTTGGTGCGTAATTACTTATGGCACAGGCAGCATCTTTTGGCGCTACTCCAAAGTGCATTCCAACGCAATATGCTGCCGCTATATTAGCATAATTGTAACTGCCCGCAAGTTTGGTTTTAATTGTCAGTTGTTCCATACAAACAGTTAAGGTTGGTTCTTCTTCAACAATTTCAATAGACCTTGAGTTATATGTAACACAATGATTTTTGCCTAAGGCTGAAATCAATTTCGGATTTTCTTTGTCGACAAAGACAAGTCCATTTGTTTTTTCAAGATGCCGATACAATTCTGTTTTCCCTTGCAAAACGCCTTCCTCAGAGCCAAATCCTTCTAAATGGGCTTTGCCAACGTTGGTTATTAGGCCGTAATTAGGTTGGGCTATCTCACATAAAAATGCAATTTCTTTAAGGTGATTGGCCCCCATTTCAATAATGGCATGGCTGTGTACTGCCGTGAGGCGTAATAATGTTAGCGGCACGCCTATGTGGTTGTTTAGGTTCCCTTCAGTAGCCAATACCGTATGGATGGTGCTTAGAACCGCGTCTATTAGCGCTTTAGTCGTGGTTTTGCCATTGCTTCCGGTTAATGCAAGTACGGGAATGTTAAATTGCTTTCTGTGGTGATGGGCAAGTGCTTGTAGTGTTTCTAGGACATCATCAACCAAATAACAAGCTTGGTTTGCGTCAGCTGTGGTTTTGTTGTCAACTATGGCCGCCAATGCGCCCTTTTCAATGGTTTGATGCGCAAATGCGTTTGCATCAAAGTTAGGGCCCTTAAGGGCAAAAAAAAGTTGGTTGGATTTTACCTTCCTGCTATCGGTTTGAACTCCCGAAGATTTTAAGAATAATTGATATACTTCTTGTAGCGAAGTCATGCGTTTAGTCGCGCGGACGTTTCTTTTTACTGCTTTCACCTAAATAGGACATAGCACAACGGAAGCCTATGTAATCTGCCGCCATAAACTCGGGCAAATAGCGTCTTTGTGCGGGGTCTAGCCAGTATGCGCGATCTTTCCAAGAACCACCCTTGACAACACGTGTTTGGTCAGACACCAGTGATTTTACGTCATCTTGGTTTTGGATCGGGTTGCCGTCTTTATCTATGGCAAATTTATACATCTCTGTTTCGTCTGGATTCGGGATTGATTTTTCGTCTCCATCCAAATAGTTTGTGTTGTATGCGCGATTAAAGTTTGGTCTAAATTGTGCGTCTGATTCGTCGATTTCAGTAAATTTAACCTGTCCTGGCAGCGCCTTAACTTCAAACTTGTTGTTGGGAGTAATATCAATTTCTATCTCGTCTACCACAACAGTTTTTCCGTCTTCGCCTATAGCGGGTTTGGTATAAAGGTTTCCTCTATAGTAACTCATATCAGAAACATCACTATTGATGATAGGCCGATATACATCAGCTACCCATTCTGCCACATTTCCAGCCATACCGTACAAGCCGAAGTTGTTTGGAGGGAACGCACGAACTGGAGCCGTGATATCTGAATTGTCAGAAGACCACCCTGCGACGCCACTATAATCTCCTTTTCCTTGTTTGAAGTTGGCCAATTGGTCTCCTTCATTCCTTCGTTTCGTTGATCTTGTAGAGTCACCTGACCAAGGGTATTTCTTTTTACCACGATAGCTGTTGTATTCTCTGAGTTCAGATAGCCCAAGTGCTGCATATTCCCATTCCACTTCTGTTGGTAAACGATATTCGGGTAACAACAACCCCTTTTCACGTTTGACAAAAGTGAGCGTAGTTGAGTCTGTCTCTCTGCCACGAGGTTGTGCGTTTCTTCCAGCCACATCGGCAATATTACCACCGTATACTTTGTCTGGTACGCGTAAATATGTTTGTGTGTTGAATTCGTTTCCAGGTGAAATACTGTCAATTTGTAAGCTTACTCCTTTTTCGATGTAACCTTCTCGCTCCAACAAGCTTTCGTTAACACGCTCGGTGCGCCATTTGGCATAGTTGGTAGCTTGTTGCCAAGAAACACCAACAACGGGGTAGTCTTGGAAAGAAGGGTGACGCATGTAGTTGTTCACCATGTCTTCGTTAAATCCAAGTGGACTTCGCCAAACCATCGTATCGGGGAGTGCAGCTTCATATACATCTGAGTAGGCACCACCTTGGTTTTTGTATACTCGTTCTAACCAATCCAAATATTCGTTATACATCAAGTTTGTGACTTCTGTTTCGTCCATGTAAAATGAGCGGACCTGTACACGCACAGGAGTATTGTTCCAATCGCGCATGACGTCGTCTTGAACCTTGCCTTTGACAAATGTTCCTCCAGGTATAAATACCAACCCAGGGCCTGTCTCTTGTCCTTTGTAGTTTATTTCATATTGGAAACCACCACGTGAAGAATTTATGTCTAATCCCGTTCCTTGCGAAACATTTGAACGGCGATTGCTTGAACTGCAACTTGCAAGAAGTGCAATTATTAAAGCGGAAATGAATAGATTTGTGTAATTTTTCATTGTTAATTTTCGATTCATATCAAAGGTGCAATATACGAATAAATAGTGCGTTTGTGTACTTACAAAACGAAGTCAAGTGTAAATTAGTATGTAATACACACTATACGAATACATATTCATTATCGTTATAACTATACATGTGTAATAAATTATTAGCTTTTTTCTTCTTCATTTGTGGATGGAATCTCATTTCTGCACAAAACTTGAATACGCATCCTTTTTTAGACGAAAGTATGGTTTCGTGGCGTCAATTTAGCGTTAAAGAAACGGGTGTTCATAAAATTACCAAAGATTTTTTGAGCAAACTCGACCTTCCCGTTCAGAAAATAGACCCCAGGACTATTCGAATTTTTGGGCGTGGGGGTCAAATGCTACCATTGAAACTGGGCAATGCGGTAGAAACCTTGTACGAGAATGCACTCATAGTAAAGGGAGAGGAAGACGGTAGCTTTGACGATGCGGATTACATTCTTTTTATGGGTTATGCCAATGACACATGGAACAAAGAAAGTGAAACCTATCTAAACCTCTATCACGACACCGCGCAATATTATATAACGTATGGCACTTCTTTTGGAAAACGTGCCTTGGTTATGGAAGGTACAGATAGTCCAGAAACAGCTGCAGTAACCGATGCTGTTTACACTGCTTTTTTAGAGGAGGATAAATATAATATAGGATCGCTTGGGAGACAATGGTTTGGCAGGCGTTTTTCTAATGATCAGGAAGAATCATTCACACTTGAAACGCCTAATGTTGCCTCGGGCACTCAAATTGATGTAGCGGCAAGAGTTGCTTCAGACGGCTCAAACACCACCTCATTTAGATTAACCATCGGCGATGATGCAGATGCTAAATCCATCAGCGGTACCAGTAAAACGATAGTTGGTTCAGCGCCTAACACAAGTTTCAATAAGCTTAGAGGCATGATTCATTTGCCGCAAAATGCCGCAGAAAGCATTACAGCAAAACTACTATACAATTCCAATGGCGATTTGTCTGCCAATGGATATTTAGATTTTATTATGGCGCAATACCAAAGAAACTTGGACGGCGCTGGGGGTAGTTTTATGTTCTCATTGGCGACCCAAGACGCCGCGCAACAGCTGGCGGTAGCTGCTGCTTCGGCCGAAACCTGTGTGTGGGAACTGGATGGTGATGTTGTCCACATGCCGCCTGCTGGCGCAACTACATTTGGCTGTGATGTCATTGTAGACAAAGACAGTAGATTCTATTTGTCAACAGCCTATAAAACACCAACCTATAGACGCAGTACACGTGTATTGAACCCCACTTCGTTTTTAAAGAACTTAATGGCATTGCCGCCCACAACGTATTTGTTGATTACATCAGAAGCATTTCGGAAAGAGGCAGAACTATTGGTGAGTCATCGCAAAAATGTGGCGGGATTGTCGGCTCAAGTCGTAACAGTTGAGGAAATTTATGAGGCCTTTTCAACAGGGCAACAAGATATTGCTGCAATTCGAAACTTTGTGCGCTACCTATATTTTTCTCAGAACAAAAAACTCAAATACTTGTGCTTGTTTGGGGACACGAGTTATGACTATAAAAAAAGAACTGCTGCTAACGATATGGTGGTACCGACTTTCCATGCGTTAAATAGTTTTTCATTAACGAATTCCTTTATGTCAGATGATTTTTTCGTCATGTTGGACGAAAATGAAGGAATGCTAACTTCTTTTGACAGTATGGATGTCGCCGTAGGCCGAATGCTTTTTTCCGATGCTTCTCAAGCGCGTGTTTTGGTAAATAAAGTTATCGATTACGAAAGCCCAACAAATAAGGGTAGCTGGAACAACAGTTTTACAATTCTTTCCGATGATGCAGATGTAGGAAAAAATAAAGATGACTTTTCACTTCAAGTTACCCTTGATGATTTGGGTGATGAAATTGTACGTCAGAAACCGCTGATGAACATTACCAAGATTCACTCAGATGCTTATAAGCAAGTTGCCTCAGCGGGGGGAGACCGCTACCCAGACGTGGAGATTGCTTTAGCGCATAGGTTATCACAAGGGACTTTGGTAGTCAATTATTTTGGACACGGAGGAGAAGATGGTTTAGCTCAAGAATTTATTGTGGATAAAGACATGGCCTCAACCTTGTTTCATCCAGGTAAATACCCGCTTTTTATCACGGTTACTTGCGAGTTTTCCCGATTTGACAACCACACAAGACCCACAGCTGGTGAAATGCTTTATCAAAATCCAACAGGCGGTGCCATTGGTATGGTTTCAACTACACGACAGATTTTCATTAACAGAGGAGTTGATTACAATAAAATTTTATCTAAGTACTTATTTGCATATGGAAGTGAAGATTACACTAGTATTGCTGAAGCCTTACGCCGTGCTAAAAATGAATTTACAGATGCAAACCAAAAACGAGTGCTGTTTTATATCGGTGATCCAGCCCTTAAACTTCACATTCCCAAGCGAGAAATTGCCATATCGCACATAAATGGCGTTCCTATTGATGAGGTTCCTGTTGCAGCGCGGCAATTTAAAGCACTTGATAAGATCACTTTGGATGGCGAAATATTGGGCCCTTCAGGAGTGCTTCAACAAGATTTTAATGGGACAGTAAGCCTACAGATTTTTGACAAAGAAGTGGAACGCTCAACACTGGGCAATGACCAAGCCAAAACAATGAACTTTCAAACACTTGGCGCGCAGGTTTTCGAAGGGCTTGCTACGGTTAGCAATGGCCTATTTTCGTCTACTTTTGTTATTCCAAAAGACATCGATCTCGATGTAGATGCTGCTAGAATCAGTTTTATTGCCCTTAATCAGGATAAGACCGAGTCTGTGGGTGGTTATTCAAATCAGTTCGACATAGGAGGAATAAACATGGCTGCTGCAAGCGATACGCAAGGCCCCACAATAGATGTATTTTTAGAAAACAGAAGTTTTGTCGATGGTGGAAAAGTCTATAATAGCCCAATGCTTATCGTTGATTTTGAAGATGAAAATGGCATCAATTCGTCTGGCGGATTGGGACACGATATCATCGCTACGCTAGACAACAATCAAGCGAGCCCATATGTGTTAAATGCTTTTTATTCCACAGCGTTGGATGATTTCACCAAAGGAACGCTTACGTATCCGTTAAACAATTTGGAATTGGGATTTCACACCCTTACGCTCCGCGCATGGGACACCCATAACAATCCAAGTAGTAAAACCATTGGTTTTACCGTGGTTGATAGCAGCGTAATTCAAATTGAAAATGTATTTAACTCGCCCAACCCTGTTACAAATCAAACCACATTTTTTGTGCAACACAACAGACCCAGAGAGTTGCTTGATGTGAAAATTTCTATATTTACCGTCGATGGGAAACTCATCTGGGATAACAGCCAAGAAGTGTTCTCATCAAGCTACCTGATCGATAGCTTAACGTGGGATGCAACAACCTACAGCGGTCAAAAAGTAAATAATGGAACATATGTATACACGATTGAACTAATTTCAACGTTATCAAACTCAAGCGATATGTATTCTGGAAAACTAATTGTAAACTATTTATGAAAAAAATAATATTACTTACACTGCTTTTATTAGCAGCCCAACTCACTTTTTCTCAAAATAACATTCGCGTGGTAACCACTGCTGTGCCCTTTTTATCCATTGCCCCTGATGCGCGCGCTGCTGCTTTAGGAGATCAAGGTGTGGCAACCTCTTCAGATGCATTTGCCAACCATTGGAATCCAGCTAAATATGCTTTTATAGGAAACGACACGGGCGCTGCGATCAGTTATACGCCTTATTTGAGCAAGCTGGTTAACGATATTTTTTTAGCTGATGTAACATACTACAGGGCCATAGACGACCGTTCTGCTTGGGCGGTTGGTCTGCGTTATTTCAGCCTTGGTGAAATCCAGATTGGTGAAACACCTGCGGATTTTATAAACCCACTTATAGAAAGACCTAACGAATATGTTTTTGATGCTTCTTATGCATTAAAGTTAAGCGATAAATTCTCCATGGCTATTCAAGGATCGTTTTTGACTTCGGACCTAAAATTAAGATCATCTACAACAAACGACAGTACTTCTGCGAGCACTGTGGCTGTTGGTATCTCAGGTTTTTACCAGTCCTATGAAGTACCTTACTCTAACTTTTCTGGTATGTGGCGTGCAGGTTTCAATATTTCGAATATGGGTCCTAAATTAAAATATGAAGACGAAGGGCAATCGGATTTTTTACCCACTAACTTAAAGCTAGGTGGTGGTTTTGATTTTATATTTGATTCCTATAACAAACTTGCCGTAAGCTTGGAAATCAACAAGCTTTTGGTGCCTTCGCCTAGTGTTCTTGGTACTAATGGAAGTTACAGCCAGCCTGACGACGTGGGTGTTTTGTCTGGTATCTTTAAGTCGTTTGGAGATGCGCCCGACGGTTTCAGCGAGGAATTAAAAGAATTTACGTGGTCGCTTGGTGCTGAATTCATGTATGATGAATCATTTGCATTGCGTGCAGGATACTTTAATGAGAACGAACTGAAAGGGGCTAGAAAATTCTTTACCCTTGGTGCTGGATTCAAATATAATGTTATCGATGTTGATTTGTCCTATTTAATATCTGCTGACAGAGTTGTAAACCCACTAGAAAACACCTTGAGGTTCTCCTTGACATTCAATTTTGGGGCAGAGCGATATTAAGCCTTAGTTTTCGTTTTTTTGCCAGAGTAAGTTGCCTTATCTTTGCTATTCTCATAATATATACTCCTTATGAAAGAAGTCACACGTGACACATATCTCGATTGGTACAAAAACATGATGTTCTGGCGCAAGTTTGAAGACAAACTTGCTTCGGTTTACATACAACAAAAAGTACGTGGGTTTCTACATCTTTACAATGGACAAGAAGCCATTTTAGCAGGTTCGCTACACGCCATGGACCTTACTAAAGATCGCATGATTACCGCATACCGTAATCACGTACAGCCAATAGGAATGGGCGTTGACCCCAAAAAAGTGATGGCTGAGCTATATGGAAAGGCTACAGGAACATCAAATGGACTGGGTGGTTCGATGCATATTTTCTCAAAAGAACACCGTTTTCACGGAGGTCACGGCATTGTAGGAGGTCAAATACCTCTTGGTGCTGGAATGGCCTTTGGAGATAAATACCATGGAAGCGATGCCGTAACACTTTGTTTTATGGGGGATGGTGCTGTGCGTCAAGGTTCACTACACGAAACACTTAATTTGGCCATGCTCTGGAAGCTGCCTGTAGTATTTATTGTCGAAAACAACGGATACGCCATGGGTACTTCAGTAGAACGTACAGCCAACCACACAGATATTTGGAAACTTGGACTAGGCTACGAAATGCCCTGTGGCCCTCTTGACGGGATGAACCCTGTTGCTGTTGCTGAAGGTATAGACGAAGCCATTCAGCGTGCACGACGTGGCGATGGCCCTACATTTTTGGAGGCCAAGACCTATCGTTACCGTGGCCACTCCATGTCTGATGCACAACATTATCGTACTAAAGATGAAGTGGAGGAATATCGTAAGATTGATCCCATCACTCAGATAAAAGATATTATCCTAGCGGAAAACTACGCTACTGAAGAAGAACTGGCTGAAGTACTTGTGGATGTAAAAGCTCGTGTAAAGGAGTGCGAAGACTTTGCAGAGTCATCGCCATTCCCTGAAAAGAATGTAATGTACGACGCAGTTTACGAACAAGAAGATTATCCATTTATCTCTCACAAACTATAATATGGCTACAATCATCAATATGCCGCGCCTTAGCGATACCATGGAAGAAGGAACCGTAGCTTCGTGGCTAAAACAAGTAGGTGACAAAATTGAAGAAGGTGATATTCTTGCCGAAATCGAAACCGATAAGGCCACCATGGAATTTGAATCTTTTCACGAGGGCACACTTTTACACATAGGCGTTCAAGCTGGTGAAACCGCTCCCGTAGATGTTTTGTTGGCCATCATAGGTGAAGAAGGCGAAGATGTTTCAGCACTCCTCAATGCAACTGCACCTGCTGAAGAAGCAAAAACTGAGGAAGCGCCAGCTGCAGCGCCTCCCGCTGAAACGGAAGCTGCAGCTATCCCCGAAGGTATTGAAATCATCAACATGCCGCGCCTGAGTGACACCATGGAAGAAGGAACCGTAGCTTCATGGCTTAAACAAGTTGGCGATACCGTTGAAGAAGGCGACATACTAGCCGAAATCGAAACGGACAAAGCCACCATGGAATTTGAATCGTTCTTTTCAGGAGTTCTACTGCACATTGGTATTCAAGTAGGTGAAACCGCCGCAGTGGATACGTTACTTGCCATTATTGGCCCTGAGGGCACAGACGTTGCCGCCATTCTTGCTGCTCCTGCTGCTGCACCAAAAGCAGCTACTCCAGAGCCAACGCCTGTTGCAGCACCCGTACAAACGGAAATCCCTGTCGAAACTCCTGCAGTTGCACCCCCCCAAGCCGTTAAAACAAGTAGTGGAAGAAAAATGGCATCTCCATTAGCTAAAAAAATTGCCAAGGAAAAAGGTATTGACCTAAACCTTGTGACTGGAACTGGAGAGTCTGGAAGAATTGTAAAACGCGATGTTGAGCAATTTACTCCAGCAACTGCAGCAGCTGCGCCTGTGCAAGCCGCAGTCTTTGTTCCTGCGGGTCAAGAAAAGCAAGAAGAAATTCCCAATTCGCAAATGCGTAAAACCATTGCAAAACGTCTTGGGGCATCAAAATTCAGCGCACCCCACTACTATTTGTCCGTGGAGTTTGATATGGATGCAGCAATTGCCTTTAGAAAACAATACAACTCCATCCCAGACACCAAAATATCATTTAATGATATTGTGGTAAAAGCAGTGGCACTATCCCTAAAAGCACACCCACAGGTAAATTCTCAATGGTTTGACGATAAAATGGTGCTCAATCACCACGTGCATGTAGGTGTAGCCGTTGCCGTTGAAGATGGTCTTGTTGTTCCTGTGTTGAAGTTTGCTAACGAAATGAACCTCCCACAAATTGGTTCACAAGTGAGAGATTTTGCCGGTAGAGCAAGGAGTAAAAAGCTTACGCCACAAGAAATGGATGGCAGTACCTTTACTGTTTCCAACCTAGGTATGTTCGGAATTGATGAGTTCACATCCATTATCAATCAACCCAATTCCGCGATTCTTTCTTTAGGTGCCATCGTGCAAAAACCTGTAGTAAAAGAAGGAGAAATTGTTGTGGGCAATACAATGAAGCTTACCCTAGCTTGTGACCACAGAACAGTGGACGGCGCAACTGGAGCGCTGTTTTTACAAACCCTTAAAGAGTATATCGAAAATCCCATTCGATTAGTCGTCTAGTTGTTTTGGATACTTCGAAAAACATTGTGATAACTGGAGCTAGCCGTGGTATTGGTCTAGCACTGGTTAAATGGTTTTCAGCGAACCATCACAAGGTGTGGGCACTCTCCCGCAACACGACACCTATAACGCAGCTAAACTTGCCCAACGTCACAGTCAACGCACTTGATATAACAGATGAAGATGCCGTAGTATCATGGTCGCAAAATGAGGCACCTGACACTATTGATACCTTGATTAATAACGCAGGAAAGCTGGTTAACAAACCCTTTGCCGAAACCACACAATCCGATTTTGAAGCCGTATTTAAGGTTAATATTTTTGGGCTTGCCAATGTCACGCGTGCCTTATTAAAAAGGCTACAGCCAACAGGGCATGTGGTCAATATCAGCAGTATGGGAGGAATTGGCGGTACATCGAAATTTCCAGGTTTGGCCGCCTATAGCAGCAGTAAAGGAGCCGTTTCCATCCTTACAGAGTTGCTGGCCGAAGAACTCAAAGAAACGGGCCCTTCCGTAAATGCATTGGCGCTTGGTGCTGTGCAAACAGAAATGCTTTCTGATGCTTTCCCAGGGCTTGAAGTGCCCATGACCGCAGCCATGATGGCCGACTATATTGCCCAATTTGCGCTTGACGCACATCTTTTCTACAACGGAAAAGTTCTACCTGTGTCGAACACAACACCCTAATGTCAACTGATTTTTATTCATATTTACCCGAGAGAGCCATTGCAAAATGTACTTCGCTTATAGCCGGACATAAGGTTGTGATTCATGTCGTTCGCAATCGTAAAACCAAGCATGGCGATTTTAGGGTACAGCCCAAAAGACCTGTTTCCATTACTATTAATGCCATGGAAAATCCATATCGGTTTCTCCTTACCTTTTTACATGAATGGGCACATTATAAGGTATTCACCTCCTATACATTTAGAAAGAAACCACACGGAAAGGAGTGGAAATCAGCATTCCAACAAATGGTAGCTCCTTTTTTGGAAGGGGATATCTTTCCAGAATCGCTGTTAAAACCACTTAAAAAACACATGCAAAATGCTAGGGCAACCTTTGCTGCTGATGCCAATCTTTCGATGGCGCTTAGAGCATTTGACCCACCCAACAATAAAAAATGTATTTTTGAATTGGAGCAGGGCACACTTTTTAATGCGCAAGACGGGCGTGTTTTTAGCAAAGATGCCAAACGCAGAACCCGATTTGTTTGTACGTGTGTCAAAACAAAGAAGCAGTACCTGTTTCCACCATTTGTTGAAGTAAGTCCGTTATAATGGAGTCAAAATTTGATTTTTCCGATAATCCTCAAGATGCGCCAAAAAAGCAAGGCTTAACGTTTAGACTTGGCTATTTGGTACAGCTTTTTGATATCAGTAAGGATACAGACTATGCCGCAACCTTAGAAGCCGTGCGCCAAGACATTCCCTTTAGAGGTGCCACTGCTTGGGTATTGATTTGTTCAATTTTTATTGCTTGTATTGGTTTGAATACGGACGCTACTGCTGTCGTTATAGGTGCCATGCTTATTGCACCACTTATGGGCCCCGTGCTGGGCACTGGTGTTGGATTAGCCATTAATGATTTGGACATGATCAAATCAGCCACACAAAATTTTATTGTTATGGTGCTGCTTAGCGCCGTGACCGCTACGGTGTTTTTCTTGTTTTTTCCGCTACAGCAAGAATCATCAGAACTTTTGGCACGTACCCGGCCCGATATACGAGATGTTTTTATTGCCTTTTTTGGCGGTGCGGCACTGGCCATTGCACGTACTAAAAAGGGAACCATAGCTTCTGTTATTTTTGGTGTTGCAATTGCTACGGCACTTATGCCTCCCTTGTGTACCATCGGCTATGGTATAGCTGTGGGTAATCTTAGCTATGCACTTGGTGCGTTATATCTCTTTTTAATTAACGCTACTTTTATAGCCTTTGCTTCTTTTGTAGTTGTAAAACTGTTGCGCTTTCCCATGATTCATTATGCCGATTCCAAAAGACGTCGGTTTGTGGTTCGTGTAGTAAGCTTTTTTGCTGTGTTGGTAATGATACCTGCTGGGATTACTTTTGTCTATGCTTTGGGGGAAAATGCTTTTAGAAAACAAGCAAATGCCTATTTTGACACCCATGTCTCGTCATTGTCTTACGGCGATTATCTAGTGTCATCAGCAACAATTCAGTACAACAGAAAGGCGGAAAGCCAACTGCTTATTAATCCATTAGGGCTGGTTCAAATAGACTCTACTACGATGCGTGTGTTGGAGCAGGAATTATTAGCTTATGATAAACTTAAGGATACAAAGCTGATTATATTTTCTAAAGACTAAGTGTCATTTTAGCAATGCACTTGTTTTATTTTCTTCATGAGGTTTGAAGAATATACAAAGTCGTTAACAGCTTCATTATCTGTATTGAATATCAAGTCTTTGCTGCCTTCCCAAGCCTTTACACCGTCTTTTAAAAATAAAATGGCATCTCCAATTTCCATAACAGAATTCATATCGTGGGAATTAATGACAGTCGTGATGTTATTTTCTTGTGTAATTTCTCTAATGAGGTTGTCAATTACAATAGCTGTTTTGGGGTCTAACCCCGAGTTGGGCTCATCGCAAAAAAGGTATTTAGGCTTCATGACTACAGCGCGGGCAATGGCAACCCGTTTTTGCATACCACCAGACAGTTCTGCCGGAAGCTTGTTATTGGCATTTTCAAGGTTTACCCGTTCAATAACTGCTTCGGCAACACTTTTTATTTCAGCTTGATTTTTGTCAGTTAGCATTTGCATAGGAAACATAACGTTTTCCAAAACTGTCATGGAGTCGAATAGTGCACTTCCTTGAAAAACCATACCCATTTCCCTGTGTAATGTTCGCCTTCCTTCCTCGTCCATTTCGCCAAAGGCTTGATCGTTAAAATGCATCTTTCCGCTATCTATTTGGTGTAGACCCAACAGACATTTAAGCAACACCGTTTTTCCAGAACCACTTTGCCCGATGATAAGATTGGTTTTTCCCGGTTCAAAAGCCATGCTAATCCCTTTGAGCACTTCCGTGCCGTCGAATGATTTCGTGATATTGTTTAGCGTTATCATCAAGCAAGTAATAATTGAGTGATGAAATAATTAAGAACGATGATGACTACCGATGTCCATACAAAGGCAACCGTTGCTGCTTTTCCTACTTCCAAAGCGCCGCCCTTCATATAGTATCCGTGATAGGAGGGAATGGTAGCCAGAACCATGGCAAACACCAACGTTTTTATAAAGGCATATACCACATGGTAGGGCCTAAAGTCGAGTTGTATGCCTTCGATAAAATCAGCACTACTTGAAAGCCCACCGTATATGGTAGCTGCATAACCGCCAAGAATACCTAAAAACATGGAAAAATTTATCACAATAGGTAGCAAAAGCATGGAAATTATCTTTGGAAATACCAGGTAATTTACTGAGTTAATTCCCATAACTTCTAATGCATCAATTTGTTCGGTCACGCGCATGGTACCAATACTTGAGGTAATAAACGAACCTACTTTCCCAGCCAAGATGATGCTCATAAACGTTGGTGCAAACTCCAGTATAACAGATTGACGCGTGGCAAAGCCAACCAAACTTTTTGGTATAAGTGGGCTTTCAATGTTAAGCGCCGTTTGTATGGACACAACACCCCCTACAAAAAAGGATAGAAAGGCTACGATACCTAAAGATCCGATAATTAGATCCTGTATATCTTTAAAAATAAGTTTTCGCATCACTTTTCCCTTGGTGGGCTTTATAAAAACCAACCTAAGCATTAAAATGTATTCACCGATGTGATGCAGTATTTTCACTCAAACGAATGTAAAAAATAATGTTACTATAACCTAAGTCTTAAAATAAAAATTAACATTTGTAAAAACATTACATATGAATACCAAATCTCTTTATTTTATACTAGGTTTCCTATTTATAGGCTGTACATCAAAACAAGACAGCGCCAATACCAAGCTCGTGGTAGGTATTGTGGTCGATCAAATGCGCATGGACTACATATACCGATTCCAATCGCACTTCGGCGAACAAGGATTCAAACGTTTTTACAACGAAGGTTTTGTGGCAAAAAACCACCATTTCGACTTCAAGCAAACCAAAACAGGTCCTGGACATGCGAGTATAGCCACAGGAACCCCTCCTGCCATTAATGGCATTATTGGTAATGATTGGTTTGACAAACAACGCCGAAAAGAGCGCTACTGTGTAGACGACCAGAACTTTTTGTCCTTGGGAACAGCAAAGACTAGGGGTAAGGCACCTACTGCACTTTTGGTTTCCACATTTGCAGACGAGAATAGATTGGCAACCCAAATGCATGGCAAGGCCGTTAGCGTTTCTTTAAAAGACCGTAGTGCCATCCTCTCTATTGGCCATACTGCCAATGGCGCCTATTGGTTCTCAGGCGGAGACGAGGGCAACTTTATCAGCAGTACTTTTTATATGGATGCACTACCCTCATGGGTAATAGACTTTAATGCTTCTAGAAAAATTGATGCGTACCTCACCACTTGGGACACCTATTATCCCATCTCTCAATATGTGGAAACAGGACCAGATGACAGTCCCTACGAAAAGCGACCTAAAGGAAAGGACACGCCTACATTCCCTTATGATTTGGCTGCCCTATCGCCTAATAATGGCGGATACGAGATACTGAAAGCCACTCCTTTTGGTAATAGCTTAGTTACAGATTTCGCATTGGCAGCTATGAAAGGGGAGGACTTAGGCATAGATGACCACGCAGACGTATTCATGATTTCGTATTCATCAACAGACCATGTAGGACATGCTTTTGGCACCAATGCCAAGGAATTACAGGACACCTATATCCGTTTGGACTTAGAACTTGCTAGACTTTTTGAGGCTCTTGACGCCCAAGTGGGTAAGGGCGCATATTCCGTTTTCCTGACTTCAGATCACGGCGTGGCTCCTGTGCCTAATTATCTAATCGACAACAAAATACCAGCAGGATATTTCAGCAACAAGCCTTTTGTGAAAGCGCTTAAGGAAGCGGTGTTTGATGCCTTTGGAGTGCGAGACATCGTGCTTGATGTGTCGAACAATGAAATTTATTTTGACCATGACCGTATTTCTGCCGCAAGACTAGATGTTGACGTGATAAGTCGTTTTGCTACTGCGTTTATACAGCAACAAGATGGTATTGCCGCTGCTTATGCCTCATCAAATCTTATTCAAATGGATGCTGACAACCCAATTGTGGAACGCTTGCAAAAAGGATATAATCCCAAACGTTCTGGTGATATAATGTACATGCTATTGCCAGCTTATATAGCCAATCGTGCTTATGGCACCACACATGGCTCAGCCTTTATCTATGACACCCATGTTCCGCTGTTGCTTTATGGAAATGGTATTCAAAAAGGGAGTACGTTTAAAAGGACAAAAATTTCGGATATCGCACCAACAATATGCGCGTTGTTAGAAGTAAGCAATCCAACAGGTGTTATCGGATCCCCCATTGGAGCGGCATTGAAAAGCCGCTAAAATCTATATGTAAACGCATTGATGTTCATACCAGCACCCACACTGGCAAAAAGGGCAACATCTCCTTTGTTTATTTGATGGCCATCAAGCTCATTTCGCTTCACCAAATCCAATAGGGTAGGGACGGTAGCAACCGAGCTATTGCCCAATTTATGAATGCTGATGGGCAGTATGTCTGCTGGTATGGATTGACGATAGAGACGGTAAAACCTCTTGACGATAGCTTCGTCCATTTTTTCATTGGCTTGATGCAGAAAAATTTTCTTTAAAGAACCAAGTTCTTCTCCGCTTTGGTCAAAACAGTCTTTCATGGCTTGAGGTACATGGCTAATGGCAAATTCATAAACTTTTCTGCCGAGCATTTTAATGTACTTGTTCTCAGGTTTAGCATTTGGGTCGTTTGAATTTCCAGAAAAGAGGTAAAACGCCTCTTCCGTGCTATAGGTCTGCGAGCTATGGCTCAATACGCCGCCGGCTTCTTTGGTTTCTTCAATGATGGTGGCTCCGGCACCATCGGCAAAAATCATGGCATCTCTGTCGTTTTGATCGGCAATTCGTGATAAAGTATCTGCCCCAATTACCAAGCAACGTTTTGCGATGCCAGATTTGATAAATGCTTTTGCTTGAATAACACCTTCCACCCAGCCTGGGCAACCAAAAATCAAATCATACGCAACACAATTGGGATTTTTTATCTGAAGGTTATGTTTTACTCTTGTGGCCAAGGAGGGTAATATATCAGTTTGTATACAACCGTGTTGAATGTCGCCAAAATTATGAGCTACAATTATGTAGTCTAAGGTTTCAGGATCAAGTGATGCGTCTTCAATGGCCCTTTCAGCAGCCAAAAATGCAAGGTCAGATGCGGTTTGATGTGGTTTGGCATAACGGCGTTCTTCAATGCCTGTTATGGCCTTAAATTTTTCAATAATATCTCCATTATCAGTACCAAACGGTTTGCCGCTATCGTCTAAAAATGTGTGTGCTAAAAAATCTTGGTTTTTTTCTTTGTGTGAAGGTATGTAACTTCCAACGCCTGTGATGTGAATTGCCATGTTCGATTAATGTAGTGGTCGTGTTCTGATGTTCAAATATAGAAATCTATATGGTTAGAAGAAAAAAGATGTGTTTATAAATGCTACCTACTGCAAATTATTGGATTTCCGTAAACTGCTTTTCTGCATACATTTCAATGGGTGCACAGGTACACATAAGGTTTCTGTCTCCATAAGCTTCGTCGACGCGTTGAACGCTTGGCCAAAACTTATTTTCACGTACAAACTGCAAGGGATATGCTGCCTCTTCTCTCGTGTAGGGCAGTTCCCATTCGTGTGTTGTCAACTGCGTCAAGGTATGCGGTGCATTGCGCAATAAGTTGTTGGTTTGTTCTTTTGTACTGGCCTCAATTTCATAGCGAATAGAAATAAATGCTTCACAGAAACGATCTAATTCAGCCAAGTTTTCACTTTCAGTGGGTTCAATCATCATGGTGCCTGGAACGGGAAACGATACCGTTGGTGCATGAAAACCATAATCAATTAAACGCTTGGCAATATCCATTACTTCTATGCCTTTGTCTTTGAAGGAACGGCAATCAATGATAAACTCGTGTGCTGCTCGGTTGTTGTCGCCGCTATACAAAACAGGGTAGTGCTTGGCAATGCGTTCCTTAATGTAATTGGCATTTAATATGGCTACTTCTGTGGTTTTCTTTAGCCCTGCTGCCCCCAGTAAGCGTATGTAGGCATAAGAAATTAGACAAGCGAGTGCTGAACCATAGGGTGCTGCAGAAAGTGCTGCTATTCCTTGTTCGCCGCTTGTTGGAATTATGGCGTGATTAGGCAGAAACGGCACCAAGTGTTTGGCAACACAAATTGGACCTACACCCGGACCACCGCCTCCGTGTGGTATGGCAAAAGTTTTGTGGAGGTTCAAGTGACAAACGTCTGCGCCAATAACCGCCGGATTGGTCAAGCCAACCTGCGCATTCATATTTGCACCATCCATATATATTTGCCCTCCTTTGCTATGAACATAAGCGGTTATCTCTTTAATGGACGACTCAAAAACGCCATGCGTAGATGGGTAGGTAATCATCAGTGCTGCCAAATTATCGGCATGCTCATTTGCTTTGGTCTTTAGGTCGTCAAGGTCGATATTCCCTTTTTCGTCAGTCCCTAATACAATGACTTGCATGCCAGCCATTACTGCAGAAGCTGGGTTGGTACCATGTGCAGAAGCTGGAATAAGACAGATGTTGCGATGTGCATCGTCGTTGGCAAGATGATAAGCTCTGATGACCATCAGCCCTGCAAATTCACCTTGTGCGCCAGAATTAGGTTGCAAAGAGGTGCCGCCAAAGCCTGTGATTTCAGTTAGATAGTCAGCTAGGTCATGCAATACGCGCCTATAACCAGCCGCTTGGTCTACGGGTGCAAATGGATGTATGTTGTTCCACTGCGGATCGCTTAATGCGAACATTTCCGTAGCAGCATTGAGCTTCATGGTGCACGAACCCAGTGCGATCATGGAATGATTTAGCGCCAAGTCTTTACGCTCCAGGGATTTGATATAACGCATCATGCTGGTTTCGGTATGGTAACTGTGAAATACTTCGTTTGTTAAAAATGAGGTTGATCGTTTATGCGAAACAGGCAGGCAGTCTGTTTCAATCAAACTGACATCAACAGCCGATTGTTTTGTTGCCTCTGCTAGTATGTCAATAAAGGTTTGAATGTGGTGGTCTTCTGTCGCTTCATGAAAGGAGATGCTTAATTCACTAGCGTTGATCTGACGCAGATTGATTCCTTTGGCAGCTGCCAAGCGCAGTATTTCTTGGGCAGGCCCTTCAATGTGAAGTGTGTCAAAGAAAGCTTTGTTTTTTTGGGGTATACCCAATTGTTCCAACGCTAGATTGAGTTGGCAAGCACGGCGGTGGATGCGTGTCGCAATTGATTTTAATCCTTCGGGGCCGTGGTATACAGCATACATTCCTGCCATAACAGCTAAGAGTACTTGTGCAGTACAAATATTCGATGTAGCCCTATCTCTTTTGATGTGCTGTTCGCGTGTTTGCAAGGCCATTCGCAAGGCTCTATTACCAGATTTGTCTTGCGTAACTCCAATAATTCTTCCCGGCACACTGCGTTTGTAGGCAGTTTTAGTTGCAAAGTATGCTGCGTGTGGCCCCCGTAACCTAGTGGGATACCAAAGCGCTGCGTGCTTCCCACTACAACATCAGCACCCAAACTTCCTGGCGCTTCCAAAAGCACCAAACTCATAAGATCAGCAGCAACAGCTGTCTTAACTTCTGCTTGGGCAGCGTTGTCAATAAAAGTTTTAAGGCTTGGTATATCGCCATTAGCACCTGGGTACTGCACCAAAGCGCCAAAATAGTCGGCTGTGGGTATAAAATCATCACAACTGCCGTAAACAAGTTTAATGCCTACGGGAATTGATCTTGTTTCTAGCACGGATTTGGTCTGCGGTAACGTATTTTCATCAACAAAAAACAGTTTTGCAAGTTCTTTTTTCTGTGTTCTTGTGCGCTGACCAAACAGTAGGCTCATCGCTTCGGCTGCAGCTGTGGATTCATCCAAAAGAGAAGCATTGGCAAGTTCCATTCCTGTGAGCTCCACAACCATGGTTTGGTAGTTGAGCAGCGCCTCCATGCGTCCTTGGGCAATTTCGGCTTGGTAAGGAGTGTATGCCGTATACCAACCCGGGTTTTCCAATATGTTTCGCTGGATTACGCCCGGTAATATGGCCTCGTGATATCCCAAGCCAATAAAGGAGGTAAATAACTTGTTGTGTTTCCCTAGGGCAGCAATGTGTTTCGAAAAGCTATGTTCGCTCATGGCTTCTGGAAGGGACATGGGCGCATGAAGCCTGATGGCTTCAGGAACGGTCTGCGTAACCAATTCTTCAAGAGATGATGCTTCAATAAGCGAAAGCATTTTGTCCAACTCCTTTTCGTTTGGACCTAAGTGACGAAGTGTAAAGTTTTGCGTATCCATGAACACCAGTTTTAATACCCTCTCAAAGGTAATTTTTTGATTAAAATCAAAAAAACGAAACCTAACCATTTCAGCCTAAAGTTGTTAACCATAAACAGCAACCTTATTAACACATTTGGTAGTTTTGTAATTCTTTATGAAGCATATCAACTTCCGCACCTACATTAAATCCAGCTTGCATGTAGCCTTGTCGCTATGGTCTTTTTGCTGTGTGTTTGCCATACAACAAGGATTTCATTTACCCACATCATTGCAGTATGCTATTTTTGGATTTGGCTGGTTTTCATATCAATATTTCCATTTCATTGTGCCTGCCTTGGTGGAAAAACAAAGGATTAATTTGTCCCAAGCCATCACACTACTATGCGCACTAGCAATTGGTTTTTTTGGTCTTATTATGCAAACAACTACCGTCTGGCTGATTTTTGTTTTTGTAGGGATGCTAACAAGCTTATACGCACTTCCTTTCGGCGCCCATATGGGTTTGCGCTATGTACCTACACTCAAGATATTTATTGTGGCCTTGTGCTGGTCAACCCTTGCTACTTTTGGTTTGTATAACTTGGCATCAGTTCCTTTTGCTCTGGTTGCCTCAAAAGCCATTCTCTGGGTATTGGCCATGATTGTACCCCTGGAAATTCATGATCTTAAAAGAGATGCGCCAAGATTAAAAACACTACCACAAGTTTTGGGTGTTAGAGCGGTGAAGCTGCTGTCGTATGTGTTGATTTTGATAGCTATCATTTTGGCCTTTAAGACTTCAACTTCAATCCCGTTAGCTTGGATTGAAATGGGAATGCTGGTTTTGTTAGTAGTACTTATTTTTAAAGTAAAAACACCTCAGCCAAAATACATTACTTCCTTATTGGTTGAGGCGTTACCGTTGTTGTGGTTGACTTTAAGCTATTTGACCGTTACTTTTTGTTGATGTCTTTTGCGCTTTGATGTACTTTCTCGCCCAAAGAAGCTTTATAGGCAATCATGGCTTCGCGCAGAGCTGGATTTTTTACACCTAGTATTTGGCAGGCCAATAAAGCAGCATTTTTTGCACCGTTTAATGCTACGGTAGCAACAGGCACGCCGCCCGGCATTTGCAGTATGGATAAAACAGAATCCCATCCGTCAATTGAATTGGAAGATTTAACAGGCACACCAATGACGGGCAATGGGCTAATTGAAGCCACCATTCCCGGCAAATGCGCTGCGCCTCCGGCGCCGGCAATGATTACGTCTGTGCCGTTTTCGTGGGCCGTTTTTCCAAACGCCATCATCTTATCGGCAGTTCTGTGTGCGGATACTATATCAACATGTGTTTCGATTTCAAAAAGGGCCAAGGTGTCAATGGCGTCTTGCATTACGGGGAGGTCGCTTTTGCTTCCCATGATAACGGCTACTTTCATGTTAATTGGCTTTAAGTTTAAGTTTTGCTTTTAGGTCTTTAATTTCTTTAAAAATAACATTTAAATCCGCACCTGTAAGCGTAATATGTCCCATTTTTCGTTGCGGTTTGGTCGTTTTCTTTCCATAGATGTGTAGCGCAGCTTTTGGTGTGTTGAGAATGTGATCTACGCCCTCATATACAAATGTGCCAATAAGCTCTTGTGGACCAACCACATTGGCCATGATGGCAGGTTGATCAAAACGTGTTTTACCAAGAGGTGCATTAAGTATGGCACGTATGTGCTGCTCAAATTGTGAGGTATTGGCACCTTCTATGGTTAGGTGACCACTGTTGTGCGGCCGTGGCGCCACTTCGTTTATGAGCAGGTTATCTTCATTATCAACAAAAAACTCCACTGCCAATAAGCCAATATGCCCCCATGCATGTACCAACTTATGCGTAATCTCATGGGCCTTTTTGGCCATTTCTTTACTTATGTCGGCAGGGAAGTAGACATATTCTACTTGATTAGCCGCTGGATGAAAAGCCATCCCCACAGGGGGGTAAAGTGCAATTTCACCTTCAGGACTTCGGGCAGCGATAATGGCTATTTCTTGCTCGATGGGAATCAGCGCCTCGATAATACATGGGTTATCTGGCAAAGCATCAATAGCTGCCTTATCATCAATTTTTTTCACACCAAATCCGTCGTAGCCAAAGCGTGCAGCTTTCCAAATAAAGGGAAAGGTAAAGCTGCCGTTTGAAACATGCGCCAGCAGTTCTTTTTTGTTTTCGCAAGAAATAAAAGGGGCAGTTGGTAGTTTTTGTGCTACAAAAAACGCTTTTTGTGTTTGTTTGTTTTGAATGATGTCAAGTGTTGCCGGTTTTGGATAAACCAAAACACCAGCCTTCTCCAATTCATAGAGGGCATCAATATTAACGTGCTCTATTTCAATGGTGAGTACGTCAACTTCTCTACCAAAGTTAAGGACTGTCTCATAGTCCATCAAGTCGCCTTGAACAAATCGGTAACAGCTGTTTTTTGCGGGTGCACCAGCGTTGGCGTCAAGAATATGGGTACGGATATCCCATTTACGCGTCACATCGGTTAGCATTTTCCCTAGCTGTCCGCCACCTAAGATGCCTATGGATAAATTGGAAGATATATACTTTTGCATTATCGGCACAAAGGTAAGGATATTCCACAATGTTGCACATCGGTAGTCTTCCTGATTAAAATAGAATATCTTTGCATGGAAAATAACAACCATGAAGAACATTATTTTGTTTGGCAAACCCGGAGCTGGAAAAGGAACCCAAGCTGTTTTTTTAAGAGACCATTTTAATTTGATTCACATCTCTACAGGAGATGTCTTTAGATACAACATCAAAAACCAGACACCCCTTGGTATTATGGCCAAGCAGTATATGGACAATGGTGATTTGGTACCAGATGAGGTTACCATCCAAATGCTGGAGCGTGAAGTTGATAAAAAGCCTGATGCTGCCGGTTTTATTTTTGATGGTTTTCCGCGAACTATCTCGCAGGCCGAAGCCCTCGACGGCTTTTTGTCTAAAAAGCAAATGTCGATAGCCGCTACTTTGGCGCTAGACGTTGACGAGGATATATTGGTAAGCCGTTTGTTATCTCGTGGAAAAGACAGTGGTCGTGCAGATGACCAGGACGAGGAAAAGATTCGAAATCGCTTTGCTGAATACAACGCAAAAACAGCTCCGCTAATCGCATATTACACGGCTCAAGAAAAGTTTCACGCCGTAGACGGATCAAGATCTATTGAAGCGATAGCCGAACACCTAACACGTATTGTTGATCAACTATAATGACAGAAGGTAACTTTGTAGATTATGTTAAAATACACCTTACTTCTGGAAACGGAGGCAAGGGATCTACGCATTTTCACAGGGAAAAATACATCACTAAAGGCGGCCCAGACGGTGGCGATGGCGGACGTGGCGGACACGTCATTGTTCGGGGCGACAAAAACCTGTGGACACTGGTTAACTTTAAGTATAAACGTCATTTTAAGGCAGACCACGGCGGACATGGGAGCAAGAGTAGAAGTACAGGAGCAGATGGAACAGACTTGATAATACCCGTTCCTTTGGGGACCATTGTCAAAGACACCGAAACGGGCGAGCAAATTGCGGAGATTACTTCTGAAGCAGATGTGATTGTGGTTCCTGGTGGTATGGGTGGACGTGGCAATTGGCATTTTAGAAGCCCCACCAGTCAAGCGCCGCGCTATGCACAGCCTGGGATAGCAGGTACTGAACTTCACATCACGCTAGAACTAAAAGTCCTTGCCGATGTAGGTTTGGTAGGATTTCCAAATGCTGGTAAGTCCACTTTGTTGGCA
Organism: Bacteroidota bacterium; assembly: GCA_038143535.1. Taxonomy (GTDB): domain Bacteria; phylum Bacteroidota; class Bacteroidia; order Flavobacteriales; family Flavobacteriaceae; genus UBA7446. Next base: position 1,192,218 of record JAYQMD010000001.1, on the reverse strand, counting down.
GCATTGACTTCTGCAAAACCTAAAATTGCAGATTATCCCTTTACAACGCTAAAACCCAACCTTGGTATTGTTGAAAACCGTGACTATACATCTTTCGTAATGGCAGATATACCCGGCATTATTGAAGGAGCAGCTGAAGGAAAAGGATTGGGGCATTATTTCTTGCGACATATTGAACGCAATAGTGTGCTGCTTTATGTTATTCCAGCTGATGCAGACGATATTAAAAAACAATTTACTATTTTGAACAGTGAATTGACACAGTACAATCCCGAGTTGTTGGATAAGAATTTTTTAATCGGTATTTCAAAATCTGATATTTTAGATGAAGAGCTGTATGCAGCTATTGAAGATGAATGTAAGGCTGCTTTTGATCAAATACCTTTTGTTTTGTTTTCGTCCGTTTCACAACAGGGTATTCCCGTATTGAAAGACAAATTATGGCAATTACTCAACGACTAATCTTCATCATTTTTTGTGTAGGTTTTTCCTATAGTCAACGTATTCCTGTCGCTCTTTTTGAGCCCATTGTTATCACTTCCGAACAACAGTCTCGCATCGATGCATTAGATTCTTTAGCGGACAAGTCAGTTGAGCAACAACACGAACTTGCACTGCTCTACGCCAGTACACGTGCCTTTGAGCAATCTTTTGATATTTTATCTTCCCTAGCAGAGGAGGATCCAGAAAACTATGATTATCAATTTATGCTGGGTGGTATAGCTGGAATTTTAGCTTCAGAAGTGTCGCAGGTAAAATCGTTGCCCTATGTAAGAACCATGAAAACGGCTTTTGAACAGGCTGCACGTATAGCACCAGACTCGCTTACCATTCAATTGGTTTTATTGGAGTTGTATACCGAATTGCCGTGGGTGTTGGGTGGGAGCAATAAAAAGGCCAAAAAAGCGCTTAGTGCCGTTCAATCGTTGTCTACCATTGAGGGCTTTTTGGCAGCAGGTTATTACTACAGGACGACTAAAAAGAACAAAGAAGCATTGGTTGCTTATTTAAACGCTGTTAATGAAGTGGATGTATGCAGCACACCAGAAGTTTCTAATGATGCCTATTATGTTATGGGCGTATTGAGTTTTTATTTGCAGAAGGACATTACCAAGGCCCTGTGTTTTTTTGAACACTATGTCTTTCATTTTAATGGGGGCGATCGCTACCCAAAGTCTTTTGCGCGACATTATATTGAAAAACTAACATCCGTTATTCATGAAAATGAGGAGATGGAGGAAAACCTCTTGGCATACGACCCACTGACAAGATGGATTCAAAATAACTTTAAGTAAGCGAATCATGATTTTGATTCACACCCCCATAGTCAAGCCTCGTATCATTTATATTTTCAGGCATTTTTTTTTCTACAGGCTAGGTCAAGAAGTTTCGTTTACATCCGATGTGAGTGCTTTTGTAGCACATAGCGGACCTAAGATGTCTTATGGCGATGTTCCTTTGGGGAATGAGTTTTTTATGGCAGCCAATGGATTGCTAACAGAGCAGGGCGTGAATCCGGTGGATATTTCGGTATTTGATTGGGAGGGAATGCCCGCCTTTTTTGCTACTTCTACAAAAAGTCAATTGCCTTTTGATTTTTTCGCCGCATCCTTTTATTTGATGAGCAGGTATGAGGAATACATGCCTTATGCACCTGATGATTTGGGTAGGTTTACGCCCGAGCAGTCTTTGTCGTTTAAACATAATTTTTTGGATTTACCGCTGATAGATATGTGGTTTGATCGTTTTGTAGCGGCATGGACTGATTTTTTTGAATTGCCACCATTTAAGCCGCCTGTTAACACTACTGAGTTGGTGGTTGAAATCCCACAATTGTATGCATACAAGTACAAAACCCTTTTCCGATCTTTCTTTGAGGGACTGTATGATTTTGGACGTCTAAAATTTACCAGGACTTTTGATCGATTGATGGTGGTGTTGCGCTTTCGCGAGGATCCACTTATTGGTTTAATTGAGCACATGGAGGCTTTTCGGTCTACGGCGGTTTCCTTTCGTTTTTTTGCGCTCTATACAGCACTTGGCGTTCACGATAAAAGCTTGAGTGTATTTAGTAAAAAGCACCAACAAGAGCTCAAAAGCTTATCGGACTATGCGCCTACTGCGCCGCTTGCTTCATTTGAGTCTACTCAAAAAAGCCAAACGCTCAATCAAGATATTAATCGTTTTTCGGGCTTAATCCACAGACCCATTAAAGCCATTCGTCAACACAAGTTGGTTTTGCGATTTCCGGATACCTATCGCGCCTTTTCTTCCTCGGGCATCAAACACGATTATTCGATGCAATACCCTGATTCACCCGGTTTTCGGGCCAGCACTGCCCATCCATTTCCTTTCTTTGATTTAGGTGAGGAACAACAAACCCCATTGACCATTCACCCCATTTGTTTAAGCGAATCTCATATTCGTGCACAGCAATATGCTAGAAAAATGCGCCAGCTTTTTATCGAGTATCAATCTCGCTTGCAAAAGCTCAATGCACCAATGCTGGTGGCACTTACTAACGAAACCTTTAATAACCGCTCCAAAAACGCCACATTTTTAGCCACACTAAAAAAACTGTTGCCTCATGAATAAATCTGCTATCAAGGCGTTATACTTTGATTTGGACCACACCCTTTGGGATTTTGAAGAAAACTCTGCAAAGGCGTTTAAAACGCTTTTTAAGCAATATGAAATAGGACTAAAACTAGATGCGTTCCTGGAAGTTTATATACCTAACAACACGGATTACTGGCGCTTATACCGTGAAGGTAAAATTGACAAAGAAAAATTGCGGTATGAACGCCTAAAAACCGTTTTTGATCGCTTGCATTATCAGACTTCTGATGCCTTGATTTATGATATGGCTGATGCTTATATTCAAACACTACCTGAATACAACAGCTTGTTCCCTGGTGCCATTGCTATTTTAGACGCCCTCAAACCACACTATGCCTTGCATATGATAACCAATGGGTTCAAAGATGTGCAGCATTTTAAAATGAAAAATTCAGGCTTATTGCCTTATTTTGAAACGGTTACTGATTCGTCTTCTGTGGGTAAGAAAAAGCCCGATCCCGAAATTTTCAATCACGCGCTCAAAGTGGGTGGTGTCAGTCCTGGGCAAGCTGTGATGATAGGGGATAGCCTAGAGGCTGATGTCCAAGGTGCGCTAAACGTGGGGATGCATGCCGTTCATTTTGTGCCCTTGGAACGCAAAAACCCAACACACTACAAAGAAATTGAACAGCTTGATGAGCTGACTTTTCTGCTTTAGCTGTTTTGCCTGTGGTATTCGTACAGTATAAGTGAAGCTGCAACGGAAACATTATAAGAGTCCAACAGTTCGTTTATGGGAATTTTAATCTGCTCGTCACAGAGATTTAGGATGCCCTTACTAATGCCCTTGTGCTCATTTCCCATCACAACGCCCAACGAACGTTTGAGGTTAATGTCTGAAACAAATGAAGCTGCTTTTTCTGTACAGCCCACCAATGCTATTTCATGGGATTGTAGCAGATACATGGCATCTTTTAGGTGGCTCACGCGTACAATGGGTATGTGAAACGCTCCTCCTGCTGAAGCCTGTATTGCTACTTCATTTAGTGGCGCATTTCCTGTTTGACCAATGATAATACCACTAGCTCCTAAACCCACTGCGGATCGGATGATGGCTCCAAAGTTTCGCACATCAGTTATGCCGTCGAGCAGTATAAAGAGTTGTTGTTTTTCTAGATCAATAATACTTTCTAAATCAGTAAATTGAATTTGCCCAATTAGTGCCACAAAACCTTGGTGATTTTCTTTGGTTTGCTTGTACAGTTTTTGCTCGGGAACAAATGAATAGGAAATACCAGAACGAATTATTTGTTCCTTAAGGTGTGTAGCTGCAGGGCTACTTATTTTATTTTGAATTAATACTTTCTGAACTATTGAAGGATTTTGAATGACCTCTCTTACTGAGTTGATTCCAAATAAAATTCTGTTCTGCATAAAAAAGTAAAAAATTTATTTTTAAAATAAACAATAAAAAAGATCTAGATGACGTATTTATTCTTTAATTAGTTTTAGAGTCCTATCTGCTGATTCTTCTCCAGTAATTATTTTAACGATATAAATTGATTGTGGAAATTGTGTAACATCAATAATACTCTCACTCGATTCAATCATGAGTTTACCCTTGAGATCATAAATTTTAGCGGTTTTAAATGTTCCATCTATTTTTAAAATAGAATTAACAGGATTCGGATAAATAATTATTTCATCATTTATTATTTTATTGAGTGATAGCGTATTGTAGTTACCTACTTTAAAATCATCCATATAAAAAATATATTGATCAAGTGTTGTTGAGTGAAACCCAATTCTAATGTTTCGACCCTCATAATCACTTAAATCAAATTTATAATTTAAATACTCTTCAGGTGGCGTAAGGTTTTCCTGCAAGGTTCCTATAATATTTTCGTAATTCTCATCAATTACGTATAAATCAACATCCTCCATATATGTCATGCTTTCATTTTTAGCATTGAATGATATTCCATCTGTTAGTCCGTTTTTTACTTCTATAATTGGTGAAATTAAGTAATCGTCATGAGCTGTTGTGGCGTTATATAAAATATGCCATGCTCCTTCAATTGTTTCTCCACTTGTTAAATTAGTTTGGGTTCTCGATGTACGAGAATCTCCTCCATTTAAAACAATCCAATCACCTATTTTTGAAGTATCTTCAAAGTCATCAAAATATTCTTCAGTAATTTTAGTTCTTACAGTAATTTTGGATAATCTTTTAATATCATTTTCGTAATTGGCAGTAACTACAAGATCATGTTTCATTCCTTGTCTCATATATTCTAAGACGATTGCGTTTTCTGATTCAGTTGTTGCTCCATTAATGAAGTTCATTGATGAACCAAACCCAGTAAACAAATAGATAGAATTTGATATGGGGTCATTGTAATTTATCCATTCTAATGTTCCTTCAGTTACGTTATCTGTAAAACTTAAGTCAGGTTTCTGATAATTAGTTCCTGTAAAGTGAGAATTTAAATAAGATGCTCGGTAGTTAAATAAGTTATTATTCACAACTCTTTTTTGTCCAAAAGTGAATTCATTTAAGCAAGATCCATAATTCATATAATTTTTAACAATATCTTGTTCTGTCCCATTTCCAGTTTTTGTTGGTGACATTACTTTGTTAAAAGTTGGATCGCAAAAATTAATTTCAGAGCTATTACAAGGTACTTGAACACCATTAGCGGTGCTTCTCTTATGTTTTGCAGTATCCTCAATTCCATCATCGCCACATCCGTATGTTTGAATATTATCTTCAATTCTTAAGTCGCCATTAAATGTATGAGCTAGACCAAAGCCATGCCCAATTTCGTGGGCAATAACCCAATTTGCTTCTAATTCGACAAATTGACAATTTAATATAACAAAACCATCCAAAATATTACCATGAGCAATTGGATACCTGGCGAACCCCTGAACACCACCACTAGAGCAGCTACTTCCGTTTATGGAGTTAATCACGTAAATATTATAGTACTTGGTTGTATCCCATGAAGCATATTCCCTCATTGAATTTATTTCTGAGTCGCTATTATATTCAACTATTCCATTTTCTTCAGGGCCATCAATATTCAAACCATAATTTATATAATCTTGAACTCCACTCATATCAACCCTATTAATTCCGTTTGTTGGGTTTCCATTTTCATCAAATTCAGCAAGTTTAAATTGAATATTCATGCTAACCCCATCGCCATTTCTTGGTGAAGTAGGGCTATTACTCCATGAATTATTCAAATATGTAATTGCATCAAAAACAAAGTCCTCTTTAATATTTAACCCAGTTCCAACTATTCCACCTTCGTGTAAAATATGAACAACTACTGGAATTATATATTTTTGATCTGTGTCAATAATATCATTGTAAAAATTGAATTTATCTGAAACTAAATCTAAACCTGATATTTGATTTTCTTTTGGTTTAGTTAAATAATTTTTGTGATTAATGCCTTGGTTTTGTTCAATTGAGTTAATGAATTCCAAGTTTTTTTTCAAATCCTCCATCATAGATATTTGAAAATCATTTTCAAGTTCAATTACTTCATTACCACAAATAGGAGACTGAATATCTTGAGCACATATAAATATTGGTAACAATAAAATAAATTTTATATAGTTCATTTTTTAAATTTTATAATTTTTTAGTAAAGCAATTTGTAGTTTATTTTCAGGGTTTATTATCTCGTTACCACATCCACGCGAAAATAAAGATTGTGCAATAGTTGAAAGAGTTAATAATAAAAAAATTATTAAGTATTTCATATTAAACAATTTAGTAATTTAAATTTACAACTTATTAAATAAAAAAACCCCGCAAAAGCGGGGTTGTATTTAAAATATATAAAATATTAGTTTTGACCTGAAATATTAGGATTAAACAATATTTCATTTTCCGGGATTTCAAATGTTAATTTGTCATCATTATGGTTAAATGATTCACCAGTGAAATCCAGCCAGTTAGAGCCTCTTGTAATTGTTTTTCTTTGGCGTTTCATCAAGAAATACGATTTACCTTCAGCAAAAAACTCTATTCGGGTCTGAACATCAATTTCATTTTTAAGATCAGCTCCAGAAAGCGCGTCAATGTAAGATGTATCTTCGATTCTAAGATCAGCAACAGCTTTTAAGCTTTGTTTTGCTTGTTCTTCTTTCCCGTTTTCATAAGATGCTTCTGCATGTAATAGATACATTTCAGCAATTCTCATATAATGGGCATCAGAAGTAACATTTACCTGAGGTCCAGAGAATCTTTTTCCAATATCTCCTACCCAACTTTCAGGAATTCCCTCATAGTAGAATTTACCAGCAGGAACTAACCACGAATCTCCATATATTGCAAATGGGAACTGATCAAGACGAATATCATCTGCTCGTATTTGATCGTAGAGACCTCTATCAATTGATTTTCTATTACCAACGGCAGCATATGCGTAGCTGTATACATCCATGAATCCCCACCATGTAAATAAAGATGCCAATTCTTGACTAGTAGTAATATCAATTCCCCACATTATCCCAGGGTGATCATTAACTCTATTAAAGCCACCTAATACTTCATCATTTGTCATAATTGGGTATCCTGCACCTACAACTTTTGCTGCATATTCTTCGCATTTACCCCAATCGTTAAGAGCTCCATATGCATAAGCTAAAAATGCACGCACCAGATCTTGATTGATTTCAATTTTAGTTTTTCTAACAAAGCCGTCTAATAACGTTTCGGCTTCTGTAAGGTCAGAAATAACTAAATTCATTACAGAACTAAGACTACTTTTTCCTAGCTCAGACTGATCGGCACTTGTATAGAGGGGTAAAACTTCCTTAGATGTATCTGAAATATCATCAACATAAAGGTGACAAAGCAAGTAGTATGCGTAAGCTCTCGCTCCTAACGCCTGCCCCATTGTCTGTCTTTTTCCATCTGTATCCAAATCACCAAGGACACCTGTAGCATCAGCACCACCAAGACCATCAATTACTAGGTTAGAAAGATTTATCAATCGATAAAGCATTCTCCAGTGCATGTAATTAAATCTGTTATCAGGACTTACCGTTTCTGTAAGTTCTGAAATTGATGCTTGTCGATTATAACTTTTTCCAGTGTGGGCCATGTCTCCTGATAAAATATCAGTGTTTATGTCAATAATCTTTAAACCAAAATCTTCTTGACCTTGACCACCACCACTACCAAGACGATAAAACTGCTCATATATTCCAAACAGTGTACCTTCTGCGGCAGCTGGATTTACAGCTAGAGCTTCACCTACTTGTTCTTGGGATAAACTATCAGTAGGGTAGGTTTCCAAAAATTCCTCATCACATGAGATTGTAATGAAAAGAATGGATAGTACGTATATTAATTTATTAAGTTTCATAATTTATATTAAAGTGTTAGTTTAAGTCCAAAGACTAATGTTGAAAGTGGATTATATCGGTACCAGTCTGAAGTACCAACAACAGCCGTAGCTGGGTTAAATCCTTTTCTTTTTGAGCTTAACCAAAGGTTATCACCAGTTACATAAATATTAGCTGTTTCTATGCCAATAAAATCAGTGGTACTTTTTGGTATTTTATAACCAATTCGAATGTTATTCAAAGCTAAATAGTCAGCTTCTGTTAAGAATCTTGTAGAAGTTCCAGCTTGATCAAGTTGAAATCTACCATCTTGACGTGGAATATCTGTTATATCTCCAGGGTTTTTCCAACGATTTCTTATATCTGTGTGGAAGTTGTTTACACCAAGGAAATCGTTGTCCATTAGTTGCGCATATGAAAAATCATAAGCATAACCACCAACTTGATAATTAAATTGAGCTGTTAAGCTGAAGTCTCCGTAAGTAGCATTAATCCTAAATGCACCACGTAAATCAGGAATAGCTTCATAGCCAGTAAACTGATCTGCAGCATCTGCATAAATATCTGTCATATCTCTAACGAGTGTTGCGTCAGGGTTGTCGTATTCGTATTGGGCAAGAGATCTAACTATTTCGTCACCAGTGCTAAAATCACCACTATTGTCTAAATCATTAAATATTCTTTCCCATTGAGCTGCTCCAGTATCTGAATCAACACCTTTGTAAACAGGGATATAAAATTCATATAAAGAACGACCCTTAGCACGACCAAATCTTCCTGAAATATCTAAATTTTGTTGAAGTCCAGTTGCTGGATCAATTGGCATAGCAGTAAGCTCGTTTTTAAACGATTCACCATTAATACCAAAGTCTAACTTGAATTTAGAATCATCAATCAGTTTGAAATTTAAATCGAATTCTAGACCTTGATTCACTAATTCACCATCATTAACTGTAATAGAAGCATATCCTACTGATGGACCAGTACTCCTATTAAAGAACATGTCTGTTGTGAGCTTATTATATGCCTCAATACTTCCATCAACCAAATCACCAATTTGGAATTCAACACCAAAATTAAATTGGTTTGAAGTTTCCCAAGTTAAGTCTTTGTTACCTTTTGTGGTAAATGCCAATGATATATTATCGTTCAAGTTATTGACGGAATATAAATTATAACCTGGGTATAAACCAACACCACCAGAGTTTCCAATTTGTCCGTAACTTGCTTTTACTTTCAAAAAGTCGAAAATATCAGAACCGAAATAATCCTCTTCAGAAATAACCCATGCTAAACCAAAGCCGAAAAAATCTCCCCATTTTTCGTTTATAAATCTTGAGGAAGCATCTCTGTTATATGTACCAGTTATGAAATATTTATCCTTTATTCCAATATTAGTACTAAAAATATAGCTCTCGTCTCTTAACTCGTCCGTGTAACCAGCACCAGGTGCATTAACAACACCATTAGCAATATCAGTTCCCTGCGGCAGAACTAGATTAGTTCTTTCAGCATACAAGTAGTTAAAGTCATAAGTTCTTGCAACGTGTGACGCAAAAGCAGAAACATTGACATCATCAAATGACTTATCATACTTTAATGTTGTTCTTGTAGTCATGTTTTTCGTCTCGCTTCTTGAACGTGTTACCTGACCACCTTGGCCCTTTGCAGGACTGTAGAAGGGCTCATCTAGTGTTATACCCTCACCCATAAAATATTGGTATCCCAAATTATGATCCAATTTAAGATCATCTGTAATTTGATAGCTTATATTATTATTAAAGTTAACAGAATTATTTTTACCCCTGCTAACATTATTATAGGAGTCAGCAACACCATTTGTAGCAAAACCAAAACCACGGCCATCTTCTAGGCCATAATCATAAAGGTAACCACCGTAAATTGGATCAGGGATTTTGTTACCTGAAGCGTCTCGCTGAAAGAGTGGATAAATTGATGGAATATTGTCTAACCACCAAAACTGGCTTGAAGAAGATGATCCAGTTCCATTGTTATTTGACTCACTTTGTGTGTAATTTAACGTAGAATTTAAAGATATTTTATCAGCAAATTTCTGTGTAATAGCTATTCTACCATTTAAACGTTGGTAATCAGTGTTGATCGCATATCCCTTGTCATCAATAAAACCAAATGAAGTATAAACTGAAGAATTATTTCCAGAGTTAGAAAATGTGACAAGTGCTTCATTTCTCTCAGCCGCTTGAATAGATTCATTTTCCCAATTCTCTGGCGAATATCTTCTTGTAACACCAGGTCGCACGCTAGCTGTATTTGGATCTATAAGATCAGAAACAGAGTCTACATTCCACATGTTATATACCTGTGAAATATCAGTAAAATCATCATTTGTAGTTGATTCAAACAAATTGTCATTTGCATAGGCAATCGCAGCAGCAGTATCTCCATTATTTTGCAACATGCCTCTTTGGTATGCTGCTTCCCAAGAAATTCCAATGTATTCTTCTGGACTTTTTAAAGTCTCGTAACGATCAATACCTTGGTAGTTTGTACCCGTTTTGAGCTCAACGCTTAATCCTGACTTGGATGAATCACTACCCCTTTTAGTAGTAATCACTATTACTCCGTTTGCACCTCTTGCACCATAAGGAGTAGTTGCAGAAGCGTCTTTTAACACCGTAACTGACTTTATATCATTTGGATTGATGTCGTTATAACTGCCTGAAAATGGAGCGTTATCCACAATCAATAGTGGAGTCCTAGATCCATTAACAGATCCGAAACCTCTAATTCTTATTGTAGAGGAAGTACCAGGTTGACCAGAAGTATTAAATACAGCAACACCCGGTGCTTCACCAGCCAAGGCTTGTGATACGTTTGTGTATGATTTTTGCTGCAATACCTCACCGGTAACTGTTTTGGCAGATCCAGCAAAGGTTGTCTTGGATACTTCACCAAAACCAGTTACAATCACCTCATCTAGTTCAGTTGAACTTGATAAAGTGAAGTTTAATGTTAAACCGCTAACAGCGGCTTCTGATGCAGTAAACCCTACATAGCTAGCAACGAGCACATCCCCGTTAGCAGCAGATATTGCATAATTTCCATCAAAATCAGCAGAAGTAGCTGTTGAAGTTCCCTTAACAACAATTGTGGCACCAGGTATGGGCTGACCATTTTGGTCTGTGACCGTACCTTGAACAACTTGTTGGGCTAAAACAGCCTGAAACACCATCAAAAAAGATAATGTTAAAAACGTGATAAATTTAGTTTTCATAATTAAATTGTATGTTAGTAAAGTCAAAGATGTTAATTAATTGTTAAATACACAAACATTTAAAGCTTAAAATACGATTTGCCCTAAAACAATTATAAATTATCCTTTAAAATTTGACCATTAAGTCTTAATAAATATTTGTTTAAAAACGTATCCTAATTCTGTTTCAATTCCTAAAATATAGGTACCATTAGCAAACTCTGAAACATCAACACTGGTACTAGCTAACGAAAATTTATTTTTTTCTACAATAAATATTTCTTTTCCGTAAATGCTAAAAATTTTTAAGTTTTTAAAAGTAATGTTATTGCTTAGCGCACTGACCGTAAAATTGTCAATAGCTGGAATAGGGGCCACTAAAAAGTTATTTATTAAAGAAAACTTATTTAACTCTTCTTCTGATTTTGAAAAAATACCTGGCCCAGTAACAATTAAAGCCCCTTTTTGTTTACTGTTTTCATATTCACCATTTTTGTTATAGCGCCTTAATTTACCCTTGTGCGATATGGTAATTTTATAGCGCCCCCCTAACGCTTCTGACACTACTACTTTTTCTAAGTTGTCCCTTGTGTTATCACCTAAAACGGCCACAGGCTGTTGCACATTTGTTGGTAACGCCCAGGGTAAATAAGTTTTATTTTTTTGAGTAATGCGAAGGTCAAGATCGTTAACAAGTGCATTAGTTGTGTTAAATAATGCTGGCGGGTCATACCAACTAAGTGTTGCTGTCAATAACTCCCCAACAGCTGTAGTTTGAAAATACAGGGTTTCTGTCTCGCCTTGGTCTAGTTCAAAGCTATGAATGGTGAGCGTTTCTTTTTTGTCTTTCTCAATAAGTTGTGCTGCTTTTTCTAAATTGACTGCGCCGTAGCCTGTTTTTACATCTGGTCCCGTGAGGTCTTGACCCTCCCAGTTGGAAATATCATCTGCTGTGTGGCAAAGCAATGCCTTGACGGCTGCACCGTCCATGTAGGAATTAAAAATTCTTTTATGTAATTGTTGTAATAGGGCCACACCTCCTGCAACAGCTGGTGATGCAAACGAAGTACCGCTACTTGCATGGTATCGATCTGTAGCTGATGGTTCATCTCCAGCCCAAGAAGCAACTCCTAGGTTTTCACCTGGGCCGCAAACTTCGGGTTTGATGCGAAAATCGTTAGTAGGCCCTGCACTGCTAAAATCCGTTGCCCCTTTACTTGTCCCCGTGTCGTTCATGGAAAAACTCCCAACAGTTAATACGTTTTTAGCCGTCGTGGAACCTGTTAGTTGATCCAACCCTGTTACTTGCTGCTCGGGGTAGGATTCACGCCCATCGTTACCCGCAGCCAAGACGTGTAAATAAGTGGGGTAGAGGTAAGCGATTTCATCCAACAGAGCACTCCAGTCGCTGTAATCGCCAATGTATTGATTTGGAATAATTTCATTAGTGTCATCCACTAGGGGATACCCATATGAGTGATTAGATAAAATGAAGTCTGGATTTGCACGTAATTGCAATTGCTCAAGAATTTCAAACAGGTCATTGTCCCAGTCATAGCTGTATATTTTGGCTGCCCCAGGCGCTATGCCTGTCATGTCGTAGTTGTCCTGATGAAAAAGTCCCTTAGCCACCATTATGGAGGTTACTGAAGTAGGGTGGCTATTCCAAATATCTGCTTCGTCTGCGTCTGAAATTTCAATGCTTAAGCTTGGCCCCAAAGCGTATGCCCCCCCCGTAAACTCATCATGTGCTGCAAAAATATGCCCTGCATCCCAAACTCCGATATGTATCCCAGCACCATTGAGGTTATAGCCTGCGCGACCTCCTGTTCCCACGACATCCGCTTTGATGGCTTTTCGGTGTGAGCGTCCGTGATAGAATTCGTAATAAAGTGGTTTGCCGCTTGGTGAAATACCATTGGGTCTGATGAAGTTTCCGTCTTTATCTTTTTTTAGTCTGGGGTCTTTGACCCTGATAAGGCTGTCAATGATGCGGTTTTGCGCCGCCATCCTGCGTTGAATACGCTCCTTTAATGCTTGCTTTTGTAGGGCCTTGTCGTCTTGCGCTTTTGTATTGTCGTTTACCGATGTAGAAGTAACACAGGAAACCACCAGCAACAACCCTATCAATAACAAGATTTTCTTTTTCACATGGCCAAAAATAACAAAAACCCCGCCAAAGTGGCGGGGTTATGATACATGGACTAATGATTTTTAATTAATATCCCCAAAGCATTAGCGTCCTATTATGCTGCAAAAATCTTATAAAAGCTAATTTTTGACGATTTCGCATAAAAATTTAGTTACTATTTTACTGAGCTTTTTTTATGTTAAGGACAAGTTAATGAAATGGTTGTATAAGCGCAGTGTCAAAACTAACAGGGTTACATATTTAGACTCTTAATTGTAGCCTTTCGGTCCAGTTTGCCCGAGCGCGCATGCATAAAAGCATCCATACAAATGACTTGCTTGGGAATGTGGTGTTTGTTGGCACCCAAATGTCGCTGGGTAATTGCCATCATTGATGTTTCTTCATTGGCGGGTGCTTCAACCAGTAACACCAGTTGTTCGCCAAAGTTCGCATCAGGAAGTGCCGTAAAAAAGAATGGAAATTTGATAAAGGGCGTCAAGACTTCCTCTAAAGCCTCTGGAAAAATCTTAATGCCACCAGAATTGATTACCCAATCTCGTCTACCTAAAAGCCTAAAGCTGTCTCTCCCTTCAAGCCTTACCACGTCTTGTGTAACAAGGGGCGACAGCGGTACATCAGGTACGTCAAGCACCAAACAGTCATTTTCATCTGTGGAAATCCCAATCCCTGGCATTGCTTTAAAGGGCATGGCCACATCGCTTACAACGCGCGTGGCCACATGCGTAAGCGTTTCTGTCATGCCAAAGGTCTCAATGCAATGCTTGTATTTTTTACTGATGCGCTTGCGGAGGTCAGTGGGTATGGGCGCACCACCAATCAATACGGTTTTAAACCGCCCCAATACATCAAAGGAGGCATTTGCCTGCAAGGGAATCATAGCGGCAAAAGTATAGTCCTTTTCAATGTTAAGTGTAGTTTTGGGCGGTATGATGTCCAAATGTAACCCCAATACCAAGGCCCGCACCAGCATCATTTTACCCGCAATATAGCGTATCGGCAAGCACAGCAGGGCTGAATCGCAATCCGATAAATTAAAAAAGGCAGCCGTTCGAACCGCCGAGGCATACATGGCCGTTTTTGGCATCTGAATTTCTTTTGGTTTACCCGTTGAACCTGAAGTGTGCAAGACAATATGTTCATCGTCGCTTAGCCAATTCATTAGAAAGTGCCCCAATGCTTGCTGCTCTTCATTTGCATTGACGGCCCATTGCTGTGCAGTCAAATCCAAGGCATTACGCTCATACGCCTTTCCATTGAGTCGAAATGAAGCATGAACCAACATTAACGTATGTATTTTGTATCCCAACTCAGCGCATTATTGTATCGAAGTACACCCTTTTCCGCCACCAAAGGGCTATCAATATTGTTGGTAAACAATCCGCCGGTTCCCAATCCTTGTGACATGAAAGTGTTTTGTGTTGCAGTCCATTGGGCAATGGCGTTTAGGCCTATGTTGCTTTCAAGTGCACTGGTAACCCACCAACCTATATTCCGGGCTTCGGCCAGCGCTATCCACGCTTCAGCAGCCGTAAAGCCTCCCAAGAGGCTTGGTTTTAAAATAATGTATTGCGGCTCAATTTCATCCAGTAATGCGGCTTTGTCTGCTGCATCTAATAAGCCTATGAGCTCTTCGTCAAGAGCAATGGGTATGGGGGTTTGTTTGCACAGCTTTCTCATGGCCCCCAACTGACCGGCAGCTATGGGCTGCTCTATGCTGTGTACATCAAATTCGGAAAGCCGCTCTCCTTTTTCTAGAGCTTCCTCTGGGCTAAATGCCCCGTTGGCATCCACTCTTAGGGTAACTTCTGCCGACGAATAGCGCGCTCGTATTTCAGCCAACAACCGACATTCTAAATCAAAGTCCAATGCTCCAATTTTGAGTTTGATACAGTCGTACCCCTCTTTAATTTTGGCAAAAATCTGCTGACGCATAAAATCAATACTTCCCATCCACACAAGTCCGTTTATGGAAATGGGTTGTTCTCCATTGCTAAAATGCGTGTCAAATAAATGAAATGGCGCATCAGCGGCAAAAGACTTTAAAGCCATTTCCACACCCATCCTTATGGCTGGGAAATCGACATAGAGTGCCGTAGCATCCACGCCACTTTCTAAAGCAGCGCAAACCTTTGCAAGCTGTTCCTCAAAATGGGGCACATCGTCATAGCTAAGCCCACGAAACAAACCACATTCGCCAATGCCGTATTGCGCTCCGTTGCGAATCTCAATAAAGTACGTCTCTTTTTGCTTCAGCACCCCCGTGAAGTCCCGCTGGGCTGCTTAAAGTCTAGAACATATTTACGGTAGCTTACGTTCATGCCAATAAAAGTTGCGTTAGAAATACTAAAATACTGCAGCCAAATGTTGTTAGCGCCAACGGCTTAAGCAGTGCGTCAAAGTCTTCGTGTGCTTTTACTTTATGTGTTGATGCCAATTGGGCCACCAAAGGAATAACCACTAGTGCGGGAGTAGATCCCATCCATCCATTAAAATGCTGCAACAGCCCTACGTTCAATGCTGTGATACTGCCTAGTATCAGTATGCTGTGATAAATTTTTGCTTTATGGAGCCCCAAAAGTGCGGCCACGGTTTTTTTTCCGACTGCACTGTCATTATGCATATCTCGCATATTGTTTAGGTTCAAAACCCCAGTGCTAAACCCACCAATGGCAATGGCGAACCACCACATAGTATAGTCTAACTGTTTGGTTTGTAGGTAATACGACCCACCAACAGCCAACAGCCCAAAAAAAGCAAATACAAATACGTCACCAAAGGCATGATAGCCATAGGCCCCTTTGCCAGCCGTGTATTTGTAAGCAGCTAGGATAGCAACCACGGACAATGCTAAAAACGCCAGAATACTTTTTAGCTCGCCCACTTCAAAAGCAATGGCAATGGTACCCGCTGCCAATAGAAATCCAATAACCGCAGTACTCACGATGCCCCTAAAAAGGGTTTTTGCCGACAATAAATTCTGTTGCAAAACACGTTTGGGTCCTATGCGATCGTGGTTATCGGTTCCTTTAAGTCCGTCGCCGTAGTCGTTGGCAAAATTGGACAGTATTTGAAACACAACAGCTGTAAGCAGAGTACCCCCAAAAACGTAAGGGCAAAACGCATCGTTTCTGATGGCTAATGCATTGCCCGCCACAATCCCCGCTAGCGAAAGGGGCAACGTGCGCAGTCGTGCTGCAGCTACCCAAACCATAAACAAGGATTTTTTTGACACTATGGGAACTTAGGATATTGTTTAAAGTTAGGTTTTCGCTTTTCTAAAAAGGCGTTTTTACCCTCTTGTGCTTCGTCCATCAAGTAGTACATGAGCGTCGCATCGCCTGCAAGTTGCATCAGGCCGTGCTGCCCGTCTAACTCAGCATTCATACAGCGTTTAATCATACGTAATGCCAGAGGGCTGCGCTGCTGCATGATTTTGCACCAATCCACTACGGTGTCTTCCAATTTATCTAATGGAACCACCTTGTTGACCATACCCATGTCTAGTGCCTCTTGTGCGGAGTATTGCTGGCATAAAAACCAAATTTCACGTGCCTTTTTCTGGCCTACGTGGCGCGCCAAATATGATGATCCAAAGCCGCCATCAAAGCTGCCTACCTTGGGGCCCGTTTGCCCAAAAATGGCATTTTCACTTGCAATGGTTAAATCGCAAACCACATGCAGTACATGACCGCCCCCAATCGCATAGCCATTTACCATAGCAATAACGGGCTTGGGAATCTCGCGAATTTTTTTGTGTAAGTCCAAGACATTCAAACGCGGAACACCATCTTCGCCTACATAGCCCCCAACGCCCTTCACATTTTGGTCGCCGCCACTGCAAAATGCCTTCTTTCCAGCCCCAGTAAACACCACCACATCAATGTCCTCACGTTCGCGGCATATATCCATAGCTTCCAACATTTGGTTGTTGGTCTCGGGTCTAAATGCGTTGTATACGCTTTCTCTGTCAATGGTGATTTTTGCTATTCCCTTGTAAAACTCGAAACGGATGTCGCTATAACTCTTGATGGTTTCCCATGTTCTCATATTTATTGATTTAATTCGTTTTTAACCATGGCCTTAAAGTAATCTAAAAGGACCACATTGTTTATTTTTCTGGGTGTACAAATTTCCAAAATTTTCGCTTTTGTACTAGGCTTAAAAAATGATTTTAATGCTTGCTTTAATGCCCACTTGTTCTTAACACGCTTGTAACCCAGTCCAAAGCTTTTGGCCACATTTCGGGCGCTGCGGTTGTGGACGGTTTCAAAATAGGTGTCGTATTTAGGTGTGTCTTTTTCGCCCGGAAGAATTCTAAAAATTCCACCCCCTGATTGTTGATTACTAGGATACGTGCGTCTTTTGGGATATAATTGTTCCACAAGCCATTCACGTCATAAAAAAAGCTTAAGTCCCCAGTAATTAATATTGTTTGCTTGGGGTTGATTTGGGCGGCTCCCATGGCCGTTGCTGTACTGCCATCTATGCCTGCGGTTCCTCTATTGCAGAACACTTCTGTACCTCTTGGTAAGTCAAATAATTGAATGTAGCGAACTGGTGAACTGTTAGCAATTTGTAGATGCCTATTTTTGGGCAAGGCAGCAGTGATCATGTCAAAAACATGCAAATCTGAAAAGGGAATCTTTTTCAAATAGCCAACCGTTGTTTGTAGGTATCTATTGTAATGTGACAACACAATTGATTGGTAGTTGCTATTGCCTCCAGTAGCAAGGCTGCTCAAAACAGCTGCTGCCGACGCATCTATGTGTTCAGTTAAGTAAAAGAAGGTGTCATTTGCTGCCGTGTTGCCTAAGTGAAAGTGGTGTTTTGCCTTGTGTTCACGTAGGAAAAATTTGATTTTTTTTGACACTACCATACCGCCAGTAGTAATCAGCAAGTCGGGTTGTAGGTCTGCTTGGTTTTTGGGCTCCATCTCGAGGGGGGCCACAAGGCAGTCAATAGCGCCAATGGCTTTTGGGTGAGAAAAGTTTGAGGTCTTTTCGTCAGTACCACTACGGACGGGTCTTTCAGTAATGTGGAAAGCACCAAAGCTAGTTCGAAATCAGGTTTTGATACACCCACTAAAATCATTTTTCTTTTTGCCTTGCTCCAAAGTGTTTGCAGGGTTGAGATGTCTGCCTTTTGATTGATGCTCGTTTGTGCTTTAAGTTTTGGGAAGGCTAAGGGTGTGGTGGTCATCTCGTGTAAGGGTTCTTCCATGGGTATGTTTAAATGCACCGGCCCCTTGCTCTGATTTGCCAATGCAAACACGCGTTGCAACTCTGTAATGTTGTGTGCTTGATGCTTTTCTTGCAGGCTAGCCACTTCTTTTTGGCTGGGCTTTCCGTTAAAAAAAAGCTGCCTATTGCTTTTTAGTAGGGTTTCGGTAGCATGTGAAACATCAGGGAGTAAATTAGCGGAGCTTAACAAGTGCGGTCCAAAAACACCTTGTTGTTCAATGGTCTGTCCATCCCCAATTCCAATGCGGTGCGGCATGCGATCTGCCGATAGAATAACAAGTGGTATGCCACTGTAATAGGCTTCTGCTACGGCAGGGTAGTAGTTCAACAGCGCCGATCCGGAGGTACATACAATTGCCACAGGGCGGTCGAGTTGTTGCGCCATGCCCAATGCAAAAAATGCAGCAGCGCGCTCGTCAATTATACTATATGTCTTAAAAAACGGATTTTCAGCAAAGCCGTTTGTCAATGGTGCGTTGCGTGAACCTGCAGAAATGACAATGTGCTTAATTCCGTATTCCTCACAATAAAATACCACTGCTTGTGGCAGCGGAATTTCTGTATAGCGTAGATGCTGTGATTGGGAATTGAACTTCATAGCTCTGCAAAAGTACAAAACCGCATGTGAGTGTACTAACGTTTATACACTATATAACGTTGAGCAGTGTTTCGGCCTTGCGTTGGCTTTCTTCCCACTCTGCTGCAATGTTGCTTTCGGACGTTATGCCACCACCCACATAGATGGTAAGTTGTGATTTTTCTACTGCTGCGCAGCGCAAATTGACGTATATGTGTGCAGCTTCTTTATTAATTGGGCCCAGAAAGCCAGCGTAGTATTTTCGCTCATGTGTTTCATGCCCCTTTATGAATTCCAAGCTTTTGGATACAGGTACACCTGAAACAGCAGGCGTAGGGTGTAGGGATTTTACAAGATCGACCAAGGCCACTTCGTTGATGTTAAATTCAAAATCAGCACAGCGGTGTAACAGATTTCCAGCTCTTTTAGTATAAACTTTAGAGGGCTTGATGGCTTCGTTTGGATACAAGGCTTCAAGTTGCTGCTTGATAAAATCGGTGACCATCTGCTGTTCTTCAACTTCTTTAGAAGACCATTTTGGGTACTTGTTAACATTATAGGCCACCGTTCCTGCTAGCGCCATGGTTTTGCATTTGCCACCAGTAAGGTTTAATAGTGTTTCGGGAGTGGCGCCCATCCATGTACCTGTTTGTGGGTGCGACCAATAATATACCATGGCATCCGGATAGGCATTTAGTACACGGACAAAAGACTCCGCTATGTTATGTTTGAATGTTTGCTTGTGAAGCCGTGACACCACCACCTTTTGAATGACTCCTTTTCCTATGGCTCTAATGGCAGACGCTACCAAGTCATTGTAATATGTTTTTTGTTCTGTTGTGTCGGTTGCCGTTGGCGTGTTTGTTCTGGTTTTTGGTTTAGGAATATCAAGCTGTGCGACGTGATAGTTTGGTATGTAAGTAAATTGATTTGCACAGCTAAAGGGTGCAAACACAAAACCCTCTTCTTTGAGCGTTGTGGTTAAATGGTGACGGTCATTCTCTTGCTGGACACAAATAAGCGTCTTGGTCTTGGGCAAGCGATAGAGCACAAAAGGGCGGTTGGCAACGCTTAGATGTGTAAACAATTCGTAAAAGTCGTTTTCGATTTTCATTCCTGCAGGCGCAAAATTACATACAGTAAATTGAATTTTAGCACATCCTTTCAACATTCTGATTTTTTAGAATAATTATCCCTTCTTCTGCACGGCAGTTTAACGAAGAAATAAAAACAGCTAAAAATTTATTTGAAAGAGACGAAAATTATACTACATTTGCAGCCCTTTAAATAAAGGATTAAAGCAAGTATAACGTATGCCAACCATATCGCAACTAGTTCGGAAAGGTCGTAAAGATCTTATTAAGAAGAGTAAATCCGCAGCTTTGGATTCATGTCCACAGCGAAGAGGCGTGTGTACCCGTGTGTACACCACTACACCTAAGAAGCCTAATTCTGCTATGAGGAAAGTGGCAAGGGTACGCCTGACCAATGGAAATGAGGTAAATGCCTACATTCCAGGCGAGGGACACAACCTGCAAGAGCACTCTATTGTGCTTGTGCGCGGAGGTCGTGTTAAAGATTTACCTGGTGTTCGCTACCACATTGTTCGCGGAGCACTTGACACCGCTGGTGTAGAAGGCCGCTTACAGCGTCGTTCGAAATATGGTGCTAAACGACCAAAAAAATAGTTTAGACCCGATAGGAAAACATGACGTTCAAGCTTGCTTGAACCACTCAAACCCAGAATATGAGAAAAAGAAAGGCGAAAAAACGCCCGTTACTTCCCGACCCACGATTTAATGACCAACTGGTCACCCGTTTTGTTAACAACCTGATGTGGAATGGGAAAAAATCTGTTGCGTTCAAGATATTTTATGATGCGATTGACATCGTAAATTCAAAAAAACAAGACGAAGAAAAAGAAGCCCTTCAATACTGGAAGGATGCCTTATCAAATGTGATGCCTCACGTTGAAGTTCGCAGTCGTCGTGTAGGAGGTGCTACCTTCCAAATTCCAATGCAGATACGTCCTGATAGAAAAATTTCAATGGCTATGAAGTGGTTGATTAGTTATGCACGTAAACGCAATGAAAAATCTATGGCGCAAAAGTTAGCTGCCGAGATACTAGCTGCTGAAAAAGAAGAAGGTGCTGCCGTTAAGAAACGTACAGATACCCATAAGATGGCAGAAGCAAACAAAGCATTTTCTCACTTTAGATTCTAACAAACAGAGCATATTTAATTATGGCAAGAGATTTAAAATATACACGTAACATTGGGATTGCAGCTCACATTGACGCTGGAAAAACCACTACCACCGAACGTATTCTATACTATACGGGTGTTAGCCACAAAATTGGAGAGGTGCATGATGGTGCCGCCACAATGGACTGGATGGAACAAGAGCAAGAGCGTGGTATTACCATCACTTCTGCCGCGACCACTTGTGAGTGGACATTCCCTACCGATCAAGGCAAGCCGCTTGACGGAGCAAAACCGTATCAATTTAATATTATTGACACTCCCGGACACGTTGACTTTACTGTTGAGGTAAACCGTTCATTACGTGTGCTAGATGGGTTGGTATTCTTGTTTTCGGCTGTTGATGGTGTTGAGCCACAATCGGAAACAAACTGGCGTTTGGCTGACAACTACAAAGTGCCACGTATGGGCTTTGTGAATAAGATGGACCGTCAAGGATCAAACTTCTTGAACGTTTGTAACCAGGTTCGTGAGATGTTAAAGTCAAATGCAGTACCTATTGTATTGCCTATTGGTGATGAAGATAACTTTAGAGGATGTGTTGACTTAGTTAAGAATCGTGCGATTATTTGGCATGAGGAAAACATGGGCGCAACTTTCGATGTTGTTGACATCCCTGAAGACATGAAGGAAGACGTTGAGAAATTCCGTGGTGAGCTTATTGAAGCTGTTGCAGAATATGACGACAACCTTTTGGAAAAATATTTTGAAGACCCTGATAGTATTTCTGAAGACGAAGTGCACAACGCCCTTCGTGCAGCAACACAAGACATGAGTATAATCCCCATGATTTGTGGTTCTGCCTTTAAAAACAAAGGGGTTCAATTCTTGTTAGATGCCGTTTGTCGATACTTGCCTTCACCAGAAGACAAAGAAGCCATCATAGGCACTAATCCTGATAACGGAGAGCAAATCTCACGTAAGCCATCTGTAAACGATCCGTTTTCAGCCTTAGCTTTTAAAATTGCAACCGATCCTTTTGTAGGTCGTTTGGCATTTTTCCGTGCTTATTCTGGTCGTTTGGATGCAGGTTCTTATGTATTGAACAATCGCTCTGGCAACAAAGAGCGTATTTCACGTATTTATCAGATGCACGCCAACAAACAAAACTCTATCGATCATATTGAAGCAGGCGATATTGGTGCAGCTGTTGGATTTAAAGACATCAAAACAGGTGATACGCTTTCTGCTGAAAAGTCACCAATTGTTTTGGAAAGCATGGACTTCCCCGATCCCGTAATTGGTATTGCGGTAGAGCCTAAAACCAAAGCAGATGTGGACAAATTAGGTATGTCGTTGGCCAAACTTGCGGAAGAAGATCCTACATTCCAAGTAAAAACGGACGAGGCTTCTGGCCAGACTATTATTTCTGGAATGGGTGAGCTTCACCTTGATATTATTGTCGACCGCTTAAGACGTGAATTTAAGGTTGATGTAAACCAAGGACAACCACAAGTTGAATACAAAGAAGCAATTACAGCAGCTACAGATCACCGTGAGGTGTACAAGAAGCAGTCGGGTGGACGTGGTAAGTTTGCCGATATCGTATTTACACTTGAGCCAGCCGAAGAAGGTAAATCAGGTCTTGAGTTTGTCAATCAAATTAAGGGAGGTAATGTACCGAAAGAATATATTCCATCTGTTGAGAAAGGTTTCAAGCAAGCCATGGCGAATGGTCCATTAGCTGGATTTGAAGTAGATGCCATGAAGGTTACGCTAAAGGACGGATCTTTCCACCCCGTGGATTCAGATTCGTTATCTTTTGAATTAGCTGCAAAGCTTGGGTACAAAGTCGCTGCAAAAGCTGCTGGTGCTGTAATTATGGAGCCCATCATGAAACTAGAGGTTCTAACTCCTGAAGAAAACATGGGTGATATCGTTGGTGACTTAAACCGTCGTCGCGGTCAGGTAAACAGCATGGACGATCGCGCAGGATCTAAGGTTGTGAAGGCGAATGTACCGCTTTCCGAAATGTTTGGTTACGTAACCTCGTTACGTACACTTTCATCTGGACGTGCAACTTCTACCATGGAATTTTCACATTACGAACAAACACCACAAAATATTTCATCTGAAGTAATTGCGGCAGCAACAGGTCAGAGCTAAAATATAAACGATGAGTCAGAAAATTAGAATAAAACTTAAATCGTACGACCACAACTTGGTAGACCGCTCTGCTGAGAAGATCGTCAAAACAGTAAAGTCGACGGGTGCGGTAGTAACAGGGCCTATTCCGTTACCAACACACAAAAAGCTTTTCACCGTTTTGCGTTCCCCCACGTAAACAAAAAATCACGTGAACAATTCCAATTAAGCTCTTACAAGCGCTTATTGGATATTTACAGCTCTTCATCAAAGACCATTGACGCCTTGATGAAACTTGAGTTACCTAGTGGCGTTGAAGTAGAAATTAAAGTATAACACCCTTTTAGGGAGTAAATATTCAGATTATGTCTGGTTTAATAGGAAGAAAAATTGGTATGACGAGCATCTTTGACGAGAATGGGAAGAACCTTCCCTGTACCGTTATTGAAGCAGGTCCTTGTGTCGTTACACAAGTGAGATCCAAGGACGTTGATGGCTACGATGCTTTACAACTTGGTTTTGATGAAAAGCCTGAACGTAAAGTAACCAAAGCCGCTAGCGGACACTTTAAAAAAGCAAGCACTCCACCTAAGCGTAAGCTTGTTGAGTTCCAAGGCTTCAACGAAGATCACAACCTTGGTGATACCATTACAGTTGATCACTTTACTGCTGGCGAATTTGTTGATATCACTGGAACTTCTAAAGGAAAAGGATTTCAAGGGGTTGTAAAACGTCACGGTTTTGCTGGTGTAGGTCAAGCCACACATGGACAACACAACCGTTTAAGAGCTCCTGGCTCTATTGGTGCAGCTTCATATCCAGCGCGTGTATTCAAAGGAATGCGCATGGCTGGCCAAATGGGCAATGAAAAAGTAACCGTACAAAACCTACGTGTTCTTAAAGTTGTTCCTGAAAAAAATTTATTAGTGGTTAAAGGTTGTGTGCCTGGCCATAAGAACGCGTTTATCTTAATTCGTAAGTAATGAAAGTAGCTATAGTTGATATTAACGGAAAAGAAACAGGTCGCACTGTTGCCCTAGACAAAGCTATTTTTGGTATTGAACCAAACGAACACGCTTTGTATTTAGATGTAAAACAATACCTGGCACACCAACGCCAAGGAACGCACAAATCTAAAGAACGTGCAGAGATTGTGGGTAGTACGCGTAAGATCAAGAAACAAAAAGGTACTGGTACTGCTCGTGCGGGCAGTATCAAAAACCCGTTGTTCCGTGGTGGTGGGCGTGTATTTGGACCTAGAGTTCGCTCATACAACCAGAAAGTGAACAAAAACGTTAAGCGTTTGGCTCGAAAATCTGCTTTCAGCCTCAAGGCACAGCAAAAAAACATTACGGTTGTTGAAGACTTTCAGTTCGATGCACCGAAAACAAAATCGTTTCAAGCAGCACTTAGTGCACTTGGTATTAACGACAAAAAATCACTTTGGGTATTGGGTGAAAGCAATAAAAATGTGTTTTTGTCTGGACGTAACCTTGTCAAAACAGAGGTGCTTACAAACGATGAGTTGAACACATATAAAATAATGAATGCACAGCATTTGGTACTTGCAGAAAGTGCCGTTGCTGCCATTGAAGCTAACCTGATCAAATAACAAACTATGCGTATTTTATTAAAACCTGTTATTACCGAAAAGGCAACTCGCGAGAGTGAGTTGAGAAACCGTTATACTTTTTTGGTTGATCCAAAAGCCAACAAGGTTGAAATCAAAAACGCAGTTGAGGAAACTTACGGCGTTACCGTCGAAAAAGTACGCACGCTTAATTACGGTCCTGAAAGACGCTCACGTTATACCAAAAGTGGTATACAGCATTCGAAAACCAACGCTACCAAACGCGCAGTTGTGGAAGTAGCAGCGGGGGAAAATATTGATTTTTATAGTAATTTATAAAAAAGGATATGTCAGTTAGAAAACTAAAACCTATAACACCTGGACAACGCGGTAGAGTGGTAAATGGAAACGACGCCATCACCACTGATAAGCCTGAGAAAAGCTTGCTTGCTCCGAAAAAACGTTCAGGCGGTCGTAACAACAGCGGACGCATGACGTCACGCTACATCGGAGGTGGACACAAAAAACGCTACCGTATAATCGATTTTAAACGCGATCGTTTTGATGCACCTGCAGAGGTGAAAACTATCGAATATGATCCAAACCGATCTGCATTTATTGCCTTGACTCAGTTCGAGGACGGCGAGAAGCGATACATCATTGCGCAAAGCGGTCTTAAAGTTGGTCAAAAGGTGGTTTCTGCTCAAAAGGCGCAACCCGAAATCGGAAATGCCATGCCTTTGGAAAGCATTCCTTTAGGTACCATCATTTCTTGTATCGAGCTTCGCCCCGGTCAAGGTGCAACCATTGCCCGTAGTGCAGGTGCTTTTGCACAGTTAATGGCACGTGAAGGCAGTTTTGCAACCATCAAATTACCATCTGGTGAAACACGTATGATACTAAGCACATGTATGGCTACTATCGGTACGGTTTCCAATTCAGATCACCAATTGGTTGTTTCTGGTAAGGCGGGTCGTAGCCGTTGGCTAGGACGTCGTCCAAGAACACGTCCAGTAGCGATGAACCCGGTCGATCACCCCATGGGTGGTGGTGAAGGGCGCGCCTCTGGAGGTCACCCACGCTCACGCAATGGTATTCCTGCAAAAGGATACAGAACGCGTGACAAGAACAAGGCGTCAAATAAGTATATAATTGAACGTAGAAAAAAATAAACGATGGCTCGATCTCTAAAAAAAGGACCTTACGTACATTACAGCTTGATGAAAAAAGTTCAAGCTAACGTAGATTCAGGAAAAAAATCTGTAATTAAAACGTGGTCTCGCGCCTCGATGATTGTTCCCGATTTTGTTGGACAAACTATTGCCGTACACAACGGTCGTCAGTTTGTTCCTGTGTATATTACTGAAAATATGGTAGGGCATAAGCTTGGTGAATTTTCACCTACTCGTTCATTCCGAGGCCATGCAGGAGCTAAAAACAAAGGAAAAAAATAAGCTATGGGAGTTCGTAAAAAGGAAATGGCAGCACAATTGAAAGAAAATCGAAAGCATCTTGCATTTGCAAAACTCAACGACTGTCCTACATCACCAAGAAAAATGCGCCTCATGGCAGATTTAATCCGTGGAAACGAAGTAGAAAAAGCATTGTCTGTGCTGCGTTTTAGTACTAAGGAATCGTCCAAAAGACTTGAAAAACTCTTGTTGTCTGCGATTGCAAATTGGCAAGCAAAAAATGAAGACGCTGACATTGAAAAAGCAGGTCTTTACATCAAAGAAATCCGTGTGGATAGCGGAGCAATGCTTAAGCGTTTGCGTCCAGCACCACAAGGAAGAGGTCACCGAATTAGAAAACGTTCTAACCATGTTACCATGGTGTTGGGAGCACAAGATAACGCACAAAGCTAAAACCGAATATGGGACAAAAGACAAATCCAATTGGCAATAGACTAGGTATCATACGTGGATGGGAATCCAACTGGTATGGTGGAAACGACTACGGAGATAAGCTAGCTGAGGATGATAAAATTCGCCGCTATGTTCACGCCCGTCTTGCTAAGGCAAGCGTCTCTCGTGTAATCATTGAACGTACGCTTAAGCTGGTTACCATTACAATTACCACCGCCCGTCCGGGTATCATCATTGGTAAGGGTGGACAAGAAGTTGACAAACTTAAAGAAGAGCTTAAAAAAATCACAAGCAAAGAAGTACAGTTGAACATTTTTGAAATCAAGCGTCCTGAGTTAGAAGCACAACTGGTAGGCGCAAGTATTGCGCGTCAGATAGAGAGTCGTATCTCTTACCGTCGTGCCATCAAAATGGCAATTGCTGCGGCAATGCGCATGAATGCAGAAGGTATTAAAGTGCAAATTTCGGGTCGTTTGAACGGTGCTGAGATGGCACGTTCTGAAAGCTATAAAGACGGTCGTATTCCTTTGTCTACGTTCCGTGCAGACATTGATTACGCTCAGGTTGAAGCACATACTACTTACGGTAGATTGGGCATCAAAGTATGGATTATGAAAGGTGAAGTATATGGCAAGCGCGAGTTGTCTCCCCTGGTAGGAATGAGCTTGAATGCAGCCAAAGGTAAAAACGATAAGCGCGGTGGACGTGGTCCACGCCGTAGAAAATAAACTTTAGGTCATGTTACAACCAAAAAGAACAAAACACCGTAAAATGCAGAAAGGCCGTATGAAAGGCCTATCGCACCGCGGACACGTATTATCCAATGGCATGTATGGTATCAAGGCACTTGATTCCATGTTTATCACGTCACGCCAAATCGAGGCTGCACGTATTGCCGCTACACGTTATATGAAGCGTGAAGGACAATTATGGATTAAGATTTTTCCAGATAAGCCTATTACTAAAAAACCGCTTGAGGTTCGTATGGGTAAAGGTAAAGGAGCATTAGATCACTATGTGGCTGTTGTCAAGCCCGGACGTATCATGTTTGAGATTTCCGGAGTGCCCATTGAGGTTGCTAAAGAAGCATTGCGATTAGCAGCTCAAAAATTACCAGTTAAAACAAAATTTATTATTGCTCGCGATTACGAAGCATAAGAAGTAGTTATGAAACAAACAGAAATTAATGAGTCATCGGTTGAGGAGCTTAACGAAAAGCTAGCATCTTTTGAAAAAAGCTATGAAAGTGCACGTTCTGCACATGTATTATCGCCACTAGAGAATCCACTTTCTTTACGTAAGCAGCGTAGAACCATTGCACGAATCAAAACAGAACTCACAAAAAGAACTTTAGAGTAAACATAGTATGGAAACTAGAAATTTACGTAAAGAACGTATTGGCGTTGTAACGAGCAACAAAATGCAGAAGTCTATTGTTGTTTCTGAAGTAAAACGCGTGAAGCACCCGATGTATGGGAAATTTGTTTTAAAGACAAAGAAATACGTCGCTCACGATGAAACCAACGATTGCAACATCGGAGATACGGTAAAAATTATGGAAACACGCCCCATGAGCACATCTAAGTGCTGGCGTTTGGTTGAAATTATTGAAAGAGCTAAATAATGTTACAACAAGAATCAAGACTTAAAGTAGCCGACAACACTGGGGCCAAAGAAGT
The DNA here is from genome assembly GCA_038143535.1 of Bacteroidota bacterium. Taxonomy (GTDB): domain Bacteria; phylum Bacteroidota; class Bacteroidia; order Flavobacteriales; family Flavobacteriaceae; genus UBA7446. The sequence continues at coordinate 1,163,624 of JAYQMD010000001.1, read as the reverse complement.
ACTCACCATCCGTGTGTTGGGAGGTACAAAGCGTCGTTACGCTTCAATTGGCGATAAAATAGTCGTTACGGTCAAGGAAGCAACACCCAATGGATCCGTCAAAAAAGGACAGGTATCTACTGCGGTTGTTGTGCGTACCAAAAAAGAAATTCGCCGTCCAGATGGGTCATATATCCGATTTGATGAAAACGCATGCGTCTTACTAGATGCACAAGGCGAAATGCGCGGTACGCGTGTTTTTGGCCCTGTCGCTCGTGAGCTACGTGATCGACAGTTTATGAAAATAATCTCATTAGCTCCTGAAGTATTATAATTATGAGTAAGATAAAATTAAAAAATGGAGATAAAGTTCGTGTCATTGCGGGAGACCACAAGGGGACGGAAGGCGAAATAGTTGCGCTAATCCGCGAAAAAAACAAAGCGATTGTTTCGGGCGTGAATATTGTAAAACGTCACACCAAACCCAATGCACAAAACCCACAAGGGGGAATCATAGAAAAGGAAGCACCTATCGCTATTTCTAACCTCTCCTTGTTAACGGCAGAAGGGCAGACCACTCGAATTGGATATCGCATGGAAGACGGTAAGAAAGTACGTGTATCACTTAAAACTAATGAAGCTATTTAACATGAGTTATATACCTAGACTTAAATCGGAATACAAAGACCGTATTACAACACGACTAACCGAAGAGTTCGGCTACAGCAACATCATGCAAGTCCCTAAACTTGAAAAGATAGTGCTGAGCCGTGGTGTTGGGGCAGCCGTCGCCGACAAAAAACTTGTAGATCATGCAGTGGATGAACTCACCATGATTTCAGGTCAAAAAGCATTGTCAACCCTTTCTAAGAAAGATGTTGCATCATTCAAACTCCGTAAAGGAATGCCCATTGGTGCAAAAGTTACCCTACGTGGAGATAAGATGTATGAATTTTTTGATCGCTTGGTTACGGCGGCACTTCCACGTGTGCGTGACTTCCAAGGCGTGAAAGCTGATGGTTTTGATGGCCGTGGCAACTATAACTTGGGTATCCAAGAACAAATTATCTTTCCTGAAATCGACATCGATAAGGTACACAAAATTGCAGGTATGGATATTACCTTCGTAACATCCGCTAATACCGATAAAGAAGCTAAATCATTGTTAAACGAATTGGGCATGCCCTTTAAGAAAAACTAGTATGGCAAAAGAATCTATGAAGGCCCGTGAGGTCAAAAGAGCAAAATTAGCCGCTAAATATGCTGATAAGCGTACAGCCTTAAAAGCAGCTGGCGACTATGAAGCGCTGCAAAAATTACCTAAAAATGCATCTCCTGTACGCGGCCACAACCGTTGTAAGCTTACGGGACGTCCGAAAGGATATATTCGTCAATTTGGTCTCTCTCGTGTTATGTTTAGAGAAATGGCGAATAAAGGTTTAATCCCGGGAGTTAAAAAAGCGAGCTGGTAAACAAAAAGAATTATGAATACAGATCCAATTGCAGATTATTTAACACGCGTCCGTAACGCAAACAGCGCCGGTCACCACGTGGTTTCGATTCCCGCTTCAAAACTGAAGCTAGAAATCACAAAGATTTTATTTGACCAAGGCTATATCCTTAGTTATAAGGTGGAAGACGATACCGTCCAAAAAAGCATCAAAATTGCTTTGAAATACGACCGTCTTACCAAAGAACCTGTAATCAAAAAATTACAGCGAATCAGTACACCTGGTTTGCGTCAATATGCTTCTTCTGGAGATATTCCCCGTGTCCTAAATGGTTTGGGCACTGCTATCGTATCTACATCGCATGGAGTAATGACTGGAAAGCAAGCAAAAAAAGAAAACGTAGGTGGTGAGGTAATTTGTTACGTTCACTAATAAAAATTTGAATTATGTCAAGAATTGGTAATAATCCTATAGAAATTCCAGAAGGCGTCACAGTTGACATTCAAACTGGTGTAATTACCGTTAAAGGTAAACTAGGTGAATTGACACAAACTTACAGCGATGTTAGCATTGCGCATGAAGATGGTCAATTATTGGTTTCACGTCCTTCGGACAGTAAGCCCCATAGAGCCAAGCACGGTTTGTATCGTGCGCTTGTTGCCAATATGGTTACCGGAGTTTCTGTTGGATTTGTTAAAGAACTAGAATTGGTCGGTGTAGGGTATCGTGCCAGTAACCAAGGTCAAAAACTTGATCTCGCACTTGGTTTTTCCCACAATATTGTGTTTGAAATTCCAAACGAAGTTAAGGTTGAGACGATATCGGAAAAAGGTAAAAACCCCATCATCAAACTCAGTTCATATGACAACCAATTGGTTGGATCGATTGCAGCGAAAATTCGCGGTTTCCGTAAGCCAGAACCATACAAAGGAAAAGGTGTGAAGTTTGTAGGAGAACAAATCAGAAGAAAAGCAGGTAAATCTGCATAAGTATTAGGGATATGAAAATGACAAAAACACAACGTAGACTACGCATTCAGAAGCGCTTCCGAGACACTGTTCTTGGTACAGCAGTTATGCCGCGTATGTCTGTGTTTAGAAGCAATAAAGAAATTTATGCGCAAATCGTTAACGATGAAACCGGAGTAACCCTCGCGGCTGCTTCATCTCGCGATAATGAACTTGAAAAGCATAGTGGAACAAAAATTGAACTCGCGCAAGAAGTAGGAAAGCTGATTGGCCAAAAAGCTTTAGCTGCTGGTATCTCTTCCATTCGTTTTGACCGTGGAGGATATTTATATCATGGACGTGTAAAGTCACTGGCTGACGGTGCAAGAGAAGCAGGACTAAAATTTTAAGTATGTATCAAGATTATAAAAATGTAGAATTTGTAAAACCAGGTGGACTAGATCTCAAAGATCGTTTGGTTGGTGTACAACGAGTTACTAAAGTAACAAAAGGAGGACGTGCCTTTGGCTTTTCTGCAATTGTTGTTGTAGGTGACGAAAACGGTGTTGTTGGACAAGGTTTAGGAAAATCGAAAGAAGTTGCTGAAGCCATTTCCAAAGCTGTTGAAGATGCCAAAAAGAATTTGGTGCGTATCCCTATTAACAAGGGAACACTTCCACACCAGCAAAAAGGGAAATACGGCGGAGCCCGTGTATATCTTCAACCAGCATCTGATGGTACTGGAGTTATTGCAGGGGGTGCAGTTCGTGCCGTACTAGAGGCTGTGGGTGTTCACAATGTATTGTCAAAATCTCAAGGCTCTTCAAACCCTCACAACGTGGTGAAGGCTACTTTTGATGCATTGTTACAATTACGCGATGCCAACACTGTTGCAAAGCAACGTGGTATTTCACTTGATAAAGTTTTTAATGGATAAGCATGGCAAAGATTAAAGTTACACAAGTAAAGAGCAACATTAAGCGTCCTGAGGATCAGAAACGCACACTTGCTGCTCTTGGTTTAAAAAAGATTGGTCAGGTTGTTGAACATGAAGATACATCCACCATCATGGGTATGGTTAATAAAATAAAACATTTGGTAACTGTCCAAAACGTTTAATATGGAATTAGGAAATTTAAGGCCTGCTAAAGGTTCGGTTAAAGGCGCAAGTAAACGTCTAGGTAGAGGTCAAGGTTCTGGTACTGGTGGTACCGCTTCACGTGGTCACAAAGGAGCGAAATCTCGTTCTGGTTATTCCAAGAAAATTGGTTTTGAAGGAGGACAAATGCCCCTACAGCGCCGTGTGCCTAAGTTTGGTTTTACCAACATCAACAGAAAAGAATATGCAGGTATTAACTTAGACAAACTCCAAGAATTAGCCGATGCTAAAAAAATCAAAACGAAGGTTGACCAAGAAATAATGATCCAATTGCGTTTGGTTAGCAAAAACGATTTGATTAAAATTTTAGGTCGTGGTTCATTATCTGCCAAGCTCAAAGTGAGCGCCCACAAATTTACTGCAACTGCAAAGGCAGCTATAGAAGCAGCTGGAGGAGAAGCCATTACTATTTAATAAATGAAAAGATTAATAGAGGTCTTAGCGAATATTTGGAAAATAGAGGAACTCAAGAACCGTATCTTGATTACCCTTGGATTTCTTGTAGTTTACCGTATCGGTGCTCAGATAGTATTGCCTGGAATTGACCCTGTTCAACTTTCTCAATTAACTAGCAAAACCAGTGGAGGTGGACTGCTTGGGGTGTTAAACATGTTTACAGGCGGTGCCTTTGCCAATGCATCTGTTTTTGCGTTGGGTATCATGCCTTATATTTCTGCTTCTATTGTTGTACAGCTCATGGGAATTGCTGTTCCTTATCTGCAAAAACTCCAAAAAGAAGGTGAAAGCGGTCGCCGTAGAATCAATCAAATCACACGATGGTTAACAATTGGTATTTGTGTTTTCCAAGCGCCTGCTTATTTATACTCGCTAGGCGCACTTGGTGTTCCTGAGTCTGCTTTTGTACTTGGAAAAGGCCTTGGTTTTATGGTCCCTTCTGTTATCATACTTGTTACCGGAACCATCTTTGCGATGTGGCTGGGTGAGAAGATAACCGACAAAGGTATTGGAAACGGTATTTCACTATTGATCACTGTAGGTATTGTAGCTACATTACCCATGTCTTTTGCACAAGAATTTATTTCAAGAGTTACCGAAAACAACGGAGGTCCTATTGTTATCGTAATAGAAACCATGGTATGGATTGGAATAAATGCCATTTGTATCCTATTGGTAATGGCGGTACGTCAGATCCCTGTACAGTATGCACGTAGAACTGCTTCTGGCGGCATTGACAAAAACCAAATTGGAGCACGTCAGTACATACCACTTAAGTTAAACGCTTCTGGTGTAATGCCTATCATATTTGCACAAGCATTGATGTTTGTCCCTTCATCAATGGGAAGCCTTTTGGGTTCTGATAGTGGTATAGGACAATGGTTACAAGCTTCTTTTTCAGATATATTCGGACTTTGGTACAACATATTGTTTGCCGTCTTGATTATTGTATTTACCTATTTCTATACAGCTATTACGGTTCCGACCAACAAGATGGCTGATGACTTAAAGCGAAGTGGAGGTTTTGTTCCTGGTGTTCGTCCAGGTACAGAAACGGCAGACTTCTTAGATCGAATTATGTCACAAATTACCTTTCCAGGCTCGCTGTTTTTGGCAGCCGTGGCAGTGTTACCAGCAGTGGTGTACCACTTGTTTGGAATGCAACAAGGATGGGCGTTATTCTACGGAGGAACTTCTCTTCTTATTATGGTAGGTGTGGCGATTGATACCATTCAGCAAATCAATGCGTATTTGTTGAACCGTCATTATGATGGCTTAATGAAAACAGGTAGAAAACGAAATAAAACAGCAGGAAACTAATGGCAAAGCAAGCAGCTATAGAACAAGATGGTCAAATCATTGAGGCGCTTTCCAACGCGATGTTTCGCGTGGAGTTGGAAAACGGCCACGTGGTAACGGCACATATCTCTGGAAAGATGCGCATGCACTATATAAAGCTCCTTCCTGGTGATAAAGTAAAGTTAGAGATGTCGCCTTATGATTTAACAAAGGCACGCATCACATTTAGATATTAAGATATGAAAGTAAGAGCATCACTCAAAAAAAGAAGCGCCGACTGCAAGATAGTACGTCGCAATGGACGCTTATACGTAATTAACAAAAAGAACCCTAGGTTTAAACAAAGACAAGGATAATTATGGCTAGAATTTCTGGAGTAGATATTCCTAAACAAAAAAGAGGCGTTATTTCGCTAACCTATATATATGGGATTGGACGCAGCCGTGCTAAAGAAATTTTGGCTATTGCTGGTGTTGACGAAAGCAAAAAAGTAAACGAATGGAATGACGACGAAATTGGTCGTATCCGTGATGCTGTTGCTTCATTTAAGATTGAAGGTGAACTTCGCTCGGAAACCCAATTGAACATTAAGCGATTGATGGACATTGGTTCTTTTAGAGGTATTCGTCACCGTGTCGGTTTACCACTTCGTGGTCAACGCACTAAGAATAACTCGAGAACACGTAAAGGAAAACGCAAGACAGTTGCTAACAAAAAGAAAGTAACTAAATAAAGTAGTCAACATATGGCAAAATCAAGTTCAAAAAAGCGTAAAGTTGTGGTGGAAGCCTTTGGCGAAGCCCACATTAACGCATCGTTTAATAATATCATTGTATCCCTAACCAACAACAAAGGCGAGGTGATTTCATGGTCTTCCGCAGGTAAGATGGGCTTTAGAGGCTCAAAGAAAAACACACCTTATGCTGCACAACTTGCAGCTGAAGATGCTGCTAAAGTAGCTCAGGAAGCAGGCCTTAGAAAGGTAAAAGTATTTGTAAAGGGACCCGGTAATGGACGCGAGTCAGCGATCAGAACCCTTCACAATGGCGGCATTGAAGTCACCGAAATAGTTGACGTGACGCCTATACCGCACAACGGATGTCGTCCACCAAAAAGACGTAGAGTTTAATACTAACCCCGCTGGCGAAGGATTGACCTTAATTCCCAGCACTTAATTTTAATAATATGGCAAGATATACTGGTCCTAAGACAAAAATCGCCCGAAAGTTTGGCGAAGCTATATTCGGCGAAGACAAGTCGTTCGAAAAGCGTAATTACCCTCCTGGACAGCACGGAAATAACCGACGTAGACCCAAAAAATCGGAATATGCAATCCAATTAATGGAAAAGCAAAAAGCAAAATTTACCTATGGTATTTTAGAGCGTCAGTTTCGCAATCTTTTTCTTAAAGCTAATGCTAGTAAGGACGTAACGGGTGAAGTGTTGCTTCAACTTTGTGAGTCACGCTTAGATAACTTGGTATACCGTTTAGGTATTGCACCAACTAGAAGCGCTGCCCGCCAACTTGTGGGTCACCGCCACATAACTTTAAATGGAGAAATCATGAACATTCCTTCGTGTCACGTAAAAGTTGGTGATGTGATTGGCGTTCGTGAAAAATCCAAATCGCTTGAAGTAATAGAGCGTTCTCTTTCTGTTGCCAGTCACGATTTAGAGTGGTTGTCATGGAACGATGCAACGCTTGAAGGCACACTGGTTTCAGTTCCTACCCGTGAGCAAATCACAGAAAACATAAAGGAGCAACTAATTGTCGAATTGTATTCAAAATAATCCTATGGCACTATTTAATTTTCAAAAACCAGATAAGGTAATCATGATTGATTCAGACGAATTCCAAGGTAAATTCGAATTTCGTCCACTAGAGCCTGGGTATGGGCTAACGGTTGGAAATGCACTACGTCGTGTGATGCTTGCATCTCTCGAAGGTTTCGCTATCACTTCTGTTCGCATCGACAAGGTTGATCACGAATTCTCAACGCTCCCTGGTGTAGTGGAAGACGTAACAGAAATGATTTTGAACTTTAAGCAAGTTCGTTTCAAACAACAAATCGACTCTGTTGATAGCGAATCAGTTAGTGTAGCTATATCAGGGCAAAAGCAACTGACAGCTGGTGATTTACAGAAGTTTATCTCTGGTTTCCAAGTACTTAACCCAGAATTGGTTTTATGTAATATGGACGAAAGCGTTCAGCTTAACTTTGAGTTTACCATTGAAAAAGGACGTGGTTACGTTCCTGCAGAAGAAAACAAAAAAGCAACTGCGCCTATTGGAACTATTGCTATTGACTCGATTTACACGCCGATAAAAAACGTGAAATACACGATTGAAAACTTCCGTGTAGAGCAAAAAACAGACTACGAAAAGTTGATTTTCGAAATCATAACAGACGGTTCTATTCATCCAAAAGATGCATTGACTAAAGCTGCAAAGACATTGATTCATCACTTTATGCTGTTCTCTGATGAGCGCATAACACTAGAGGCCGATGAAATTGCTGAAACAGAAACCTATGACGAAGAGTCATTACACATGCGTCAACTGCTTAAGACAAAACTTATCGATATGGATTTGTCTGTTCGTGCATTGAACTGCCTAAAAGCAGCTGAAGTAGACACACTTGGCGATTTGGTTTCCTTTAACAAAAGCGATTTGATGAAGTTTAGAAACTTCGGTAAAAAATCACTTACTGAACTTGAGGAATTGGTAGTTGCCAAGGGCCTTAACTTTGGAATGGACTTGGCTAAATACAAACTGGATAAAGACTAATGTCGCAATAGCTATTCATTATGAGACACGGAAAGAAAGTTGCCCACTTGGGGCGTACAAATACCCACAGAAAAGCGATGCTTGCCAATATGGCATCTTCGCTAATTGAGCACAAACGTATCAATACGACAGTAGCCAAGGCCAAAGCCTTGAAGCAGTTTGTTGAGCCGCTTGTTACGCGTTCAAAAGAAGACACCACACACAACCGCCGTGTTGTTTTTAGCGCTTTGCGTAATAAGTATGCCGTAACTGAATTGTTTCGTACTGTTTCTGAGAAGGTTGGCAATCGCCCAGGTGGTTACACCCGTATCATCAAACTTGGAAACAGGCTAGGAGACAATGCTGATATGGCATTAATCGAGCTGGTAGACTTTAATGAAGTATATCAGACCGATAAGCCAAAGAAGAAAAAGTCTAGACGTAGAGGTGCTAAAAAAGCAGCTCCCGCTGAAGTAGCAGAAGTAGCTGCTGATGCGCCTGAAGCCGAAGAAGCTGCTCCTGAAGCCGCCACTGAAGCACCTGCTACCGAAGCTGCACCCGCTGCTGAAACCACTGCAGAAGAAGCTGAAGAGGCATCATCTTCAGAAGAAGAAAACAAGGCATAATACGGTTTTAATAGCCTTTTAATAAATCAAAGGATAAACCAGTGGGTTTATCCTTTTTTTTGTGTTAATTTTGCACAAATACATTTAACCAAAATGAGCCAATACCTCTCTCGTAGTAAAGCACTTATCTTGCTAGAAGACGGAACGGTATTTCACGGCAAATCCATTGGAATTGAAGGCCAAGCTTTTGGCGAGTTGTGCTTTAACACGGGCATGACGGGCTATCAAGAGATTTTTACAGACCCATCCTATTATGGGCAGCTTATGGTTACTACCAATGCACACATTGGAAACTATGGCGTTTTAAATGCCGAGTCCGAATCTGATGCTATTCAGATATCAGGGCTTATATGTAAAAACTTCAATACTGGATTTTCACGCGAAGCCGCAGACAGTTCTTTGTTTGATTTTTTCGAAAAGCAACAACTAGTTGCCATTTCTGACGTTGATACGCGCGCTCTTGTGAGTTACATCCGTGACAACGGTGCTATGAATGCCATAATCTCAACGCAGACGGACGACTTGGATGCATTAAAAAAACAACTTGCCGGTGTACCTTCCATGAAAGGATTGGCACTTGCACCTAAAGTTTCCACAAAAGAACCCTATTTTATGGGTGATGCAGCTGCACCTTTGAAGGTTGCGGCTTTGGACTTGGGTATCAAGAAAAACATCTTGCGCAATCTCGCCAGTAGAGGGGTGTATGTCAAGGTTTTTCCATTAGATACCACTTTTGAAACCATGAGTGAGTGGAATCCTGACGGTTACTTCTTGTCCAATGGACCGGGTGATCCAGAACCTTTACATGATGCACAAGCCATCGCGGCCGAGATCATTGCTAAAGGACTTCCCCTTTTTGGCATTTGTTTGGGACATCAAATTATTGCGCTTTCTCAAGGTATTTCAACCTATAAAATGCGCAACGGACACCGTGGCATTAACCACCCTGTCCTGAATATTGAGACAGGCAAAGGCGAAATCACCTCACAAAACCACGGTTTTGCTATCAACAGAGCCGAAACAGAAACACATAAGGATGTTGTAATCACACACAAGCATCTTAACGACGACACCGTTGCAGGTATCCGCATTGAAGGCAAGCCTTGCTTCTCTGTGCAATATCACCCAGAGGCTAGCCCTGGACCCCACGATTCATCGTATTTATTTGACCAATTTATTTCACAAATCAACACCCACAAAAAACAAGCATCATGAGTATCATTTTAAATGTACATGCACGTCAAATCTTTGATTCCAGAGGTAATCCAACCGTAGAGGTTGATGTAATCACGGATACGGGAGCCATGGGCCGTGCGGCTGTACCTTCTGGTGCGTCAACTGGAGAACACGAAGCCGTTGAATTACGCGACGGAGGAGATGCCTATATGGGTAAAGGTGTTCTACAAGCAGTTAAAAATGTAAATCAAATCATTTCTCCCGAGCTCTTAGGTGCTTCTGTGTTTGAGCAAGAGGAGATTGACCAAATCATGATTGACTTGGATGGTTCACCTAACAAGTCTAAGCTAGGTGCAAATGCTATTTTAGGCGTTTCACTAGCCGTTGCTAAAGCAGCTGCAAACGAATTGGGCCTTCCGCTATACCGCTATATTGGTGGTACGCGTGCCATTACCCTTCCAGTACCCATGATGAATATCATCAATGGGGGTTCACACTCTGATGCGCCTATTGCATTTCAAGAATTTATGATCATGCCCGTAAAGGCTGTTTCGCTTTCACATGCACTGCAAATGGGAACTGAAATCTTCCATAATCTTAAGAAAGTACTTAAAGGAAGAAATTTAAGTACGGCTGTTGGTGACGAAGGAGGATTTGCACCTACATTAGGCGGAACCGAAGATGCATTGGATACCATTTTATTGGCTATTGAGAAATCTGGTTACAAGCCAGCAGAAGAGGTGATGATTGCATTGGACTGTGCCGCTGCTGAATTTTATGTAGACGGTAAGTACGACTATTCAAAATTTGAAGGCGAAAGCGGAAAAGTGCGTTCTTCTCAAGAGCAAGCTGACTACCTCGCCTCATTAGCTGAAAAATATCCTATTGTTTCTATTGAAGACGGTATGGACGAAAACGACTGGGAAGGGTGGAAATACTTGACCGAAAAAATTGGCGATAAAGCTCAATTGGTTGGGGATGATTTGTTTGTTACCAACGTAAACCGCTTGAGTCGTGGTATTGAAGAAAATATTGCAAACTCTATTTTGATTAAGGTAAACCAAATTGGTTCGTTATCTGAAACCATTGCGGCAGTTCAAATGGCACAAAACGCAGGGTATACTTGTGTGATGTCGCACCGCTCTGGTGAAACAGAGGATAACACGATTGCGGATTTAGCCGTCGCCCTAAACACGGGTCAAATTAAAACAGGTTCGCTATCACGTAGTGACCGTATGGCAAAATACAACCAGTTGTTGCGTATTGAAGAAGAGTTAGGAAGAATCGCGTTTTATCCACAGGATAAAGCCTTTAAAGTGAAGTTTTAATTTAATATACTATATTATCGAAATTAAAAAATGGCAAAACTTGCAAAATTATCCTATGACGGGAAGTCGGTTGAATTCCCTTTAGTTGAGGGAACAGAAAACGAACTAGGAATTGATATTAAAACCCTGCGTGCAGCTACCAACCTTATAACCCTTGACCCTGGTTTTAAGAATACCGGTTCTTGCCAAAGTGCCATCACTTTTTTAGATGGCGAAAAAGGTGTGCTACGCTACCGTGGATATGATATTGAAGATTTAGCAAACAACGCCGATTTTTTGGAAGTAGCTTATTTGCTAATTTTTGGAGAATTGCCAACGCAAGAACAACTTGATAAGTTTTTGGTTGACATCAAAGAAGAGTCCTTTATAGATGAAGACTTAAAGAAAATTTTGGAAAGCTTTCCTAGCTCTGCGCATCCCATGGGCGTTCTTTCTTCCCTAACAAGCGGACTCACTGCGTTTAACCCTAAAACGGTAGAAATAGAAGACGAAGAGCAGGTATATCGTGCAATTGTCCGTATCATGGGCAAACTTCCCGTATTGGTTGCTTGGGTTTACAGAAAGAAATCGGGGCTTCCACTTAAGTACGGTGACTATGCATTGGGTTACGTTGAAAATATCGCACGTATGATGTTTCGTAAGCCCAACAAAGAATACGTTGCCAACCCTATTGTAGATCAAGCGCTGAATAAGCTTTTAATTTTACACGCCGAACACGAACAAAATTGCTCCACTTCAACAGTACGTGTTGTTGGATCGTCACACGCTGGTCTTTTTGCATCTGTAGCTGCTGGTATATCGGCTCTTTGGGGCCCATTGCATGGGGGTGCAAACCAAGCTGTTGTTGAAATGCTCGAAGATATACGCCAAGACGGAGGAGATATTGATAAATACATGAACAAGGCCAAAGACAAAAGCGATCCTTTCCGATTGATGGGCTTTGGACATAGGGTGTATAAAAACTTTGATCCACGTGCACGTATAATCAAAAAATCAGCCAATGAGGTACTTGAAGACCTAGGTATCGTTGATCCTGTATTGGATATTGCTAAAAAACTGGAGGAAGCTGCTTTAAGCGACCCTTATTTTGTAGAACGCAAACTTTACCCAAATGTTGATTTTTACTCGGGTATTATATACCGTGCAATGGGAATTTCAACCGAAACCTTTACGGTTATGTTTGCACTTGGACGTTTGCCCGGATGGATTGCTCAATGGCGTGAAATGCGACTAAACAAAGAGCCTATTGGCCGTCCAAGACAGATATATGTAGGGAAAAACCAAAGACCATTCGTGCCATTGAATAAAAGATAAGTGATGGGATAAAACTCTGTATACATTCAGAGACGCAAACACTTACCCATGTATTGTTGGGTACAGCAGCTGCTATGGGTGCTCCGCCCAATATCCAAGACGTATACGATCCCTCTTCCAAAAAGCATTTGCTTGCTGGTACCTTTCCTAAAAAAGAAGCCTTACAACAAGCGTTAACTGACCTTGAGCAGGTTTTTTTGCGCTACGGCGTATCTGTGCTTCGTCCAGAAAATATAGCGGATTGCAACCAAATATTTGCTCGTGATTTGGGGTTTGTTGTAGATGATATTTTTGTGCGTTCCAACATCATTCCATATCGAGAAAAAGAATTGGTAGGCTTAGCTTCTTTATTAGCCCAAATCCCCGCTTCAAAGCAACTGGTGTTCCCAAATAAGGTACATGTCGAAGGCGGAGATGTTATTGTTCACAACGATTATATTTATGTGGGCATATCAACGCGTCCTGATTATGCAAAATTACTTACAGCCAGAACTAATAAGGCCGCAGTTGCGGCCTTACAGCAGGCGTTTCCTCATAAAAAAGTGAAAGCATTTGAGTTAAAAAAATCGAATACGATTCCACACGAAAACGCATTGCACTTGGACTGTTGTTTTCAGCTAGTGGGAAAAGACGCTGCATTGATTTGCTCTGAGGGCTTTGCCGACTTGGATGCCTATAATTGGCTTGTTGCCCATTTTGGTAGCGATAAAATATTCGAAGTGTCAGCTGTAGAAATGAGCCAGATGATGTGTAATGTCGTTTCCATAAGCCCAAACGTAGTTATTTCAGACCCTTCCTTTACGCGTCTAAATGCTTGGCTACTCCAACGTGGCATTACAGTCGAAGAAGTCGATTTTAGTGAAATAGGAAAACAAGGCGGTTTGTTTCGTTGTGTTACCCTACCGTTATACCGTATCCCATGAAACCTACGCATCACGTCCTCATGGTGCGCCCTGCTAGCTTTCGTGCCAATGAGCAAACCGCACCAAACAATTATTATCAAAAGCAAACCGTCCTTACTGCTGCTCAGTCGTTGATGCGGGCCCAATCGGAATTCGATGCGCTGGTTTCTTGCTTGCGCATGAACAATATAAAGGTTACGGTTGTTCAAGATACGTGCACACCCGACACCCCTGATGCCCTTTTTCCAAACAATTGGTTTGCTCTATTGGGTACGGGCCAATTGGTTTTATTCCCCATGTTTGCCGAAAACAGAAGAGCTGAACGCTCTAACCGCATCTTCGAGGCGCTTAGCAAGGAAGGATATGACGTAACCCATACCGTTGACTATTCCGAATATGAACAAAAACAACAGTTTTTAGAAGGTACAGGCAGTATGGTACTCGATCATCAAAACAGCATTGCATACTGTGCACTTTCGGCACGTGCTGACGCGCAGCTATTTAACCTATTTTGCGAAGCCTTTTCTTTTAAGCCTGTTGTTTTCCATGCTTATCAAACAGTAGATACCACCCGTTTGCTGATCTATCACACCAATGTTATGATGGTGGTAGCTCCTGATTTTGCACTTGTTTGCTTAGACGCTGTTGATGATTCAAAGGAGCGTGCATCGCTACAAGACAGTCTTACCTTTTCTGGAAAAGTAGTTATCCCTTTGACAGAGCAGCAGCTTGCTCAATTTGCAGGTAATATGTTGGCGCTTACGGCCACAGACGGTAAAGCACTTTTGGCGATGAGCACGCGTGCTTATAATGCGCTTAGCTCCAAGCAGATGGTACAGTTGCAGCAGTATGTCAAGCTAGTTCACAGTCCCATCCCAACCATTGAAGACTTGGGCGGCGGTAGCGTACGCTGTATGCTAGCAGAAGTATATTAAAGGTAGTTGTCTGAAATGCGTGCTTTTTGTTGCTGAATCTTTTTAAAAAAGTCACGTACATTTTTAGATTTCGCTGAGATGCCAACCTTGTGGTGCTCCATGTGAATGCTATAGGCCTCTCCCGTCCCTTTAAATATGGTAAGCTTGTAGTATGGAATAATCAAGCCGTAAGTTTCTAGCAACGATCTAAAACGTAGAATGATGCCATTTGGACGCAATTCGATATTACAGGTGTTGTCATTGTGGTCTAAAACAAAGAGGGAGTCAATTTCTTTGCTAGTCGAAACCACATGCAGTTTGGGTGAACCCACACCGCCTAATTTAAGTCGGTTCATAAGGGTAAAGGGCTTGCCAACCAGCTTATCTATGGATTCGCGCTGAGCTTTGTTGTTATACGATACATTTGCTAGCATTTTACAAAGATAGGATAAATGCGTTGTAACCTGTTGGAATCACTTATCTTTGTATTCGATATTTTCGGATGGATCATTTCATTAAAAAACAACTGGTTACATACTTTGCCGCAAACTACGGCAAAATACTGGAGCGTGTTGAAATTCAACCCACCAAGCCACAATTTGAGGGTGATTTGACTGTGATTGTTTTTCCGCTGTTGAAGTTGGCTTCCAAAAAACCAGCTGATTTGGCAGCAGAGTTGGGAGACTATCTCCAAGCTGAAGTTGCAGAAATTGCTTCTTATAATGTGGTGCAAGGTTTTTTAAATATTGAGATATCAACAGCATATTATATCCAGGCATTGAAAGATATTCGTGCCGATGCACATTTTGGCATAAAAACTGTTGATGCAGCTGCTGATAAAATTCTCGTTGAATATTCTTCACCAAACACCAACAAGCCATTGCACCTGGGTCACATTAGAAATAATTTATTAGGTGCTTCAGTGGCCAACATATTGTCTGCCAACGGCCAAAACGTACACACCACTCAAATCATTAACGACAGAGGCATTCATATATGTAAGTCCATGGTGGCATGGGAGCAGTTTGGAAATGGGGAAACGCCAGTAACTGCCAAACTAAAGGGCGACGCATTGGTAGGTAAATACTACGTTCTTTTTGACCAGCAGTACAAAAAGGAAATGGCTGATTTGATAGCTGCTGGAGCTGATGAGGAAACCGCTAAAAACACGGCTCCAATTATGTTGCGTGCAAAAGACATGCTGATTCGTTGGGAGAAAAAAGATGCTTCGGTCTTTGCTTTATGGAAAAAAATGAATGCTTGGGTATATGAAGGTTTTGACGAAACCTATAAGCGTATGGGTGTTTACTTCGATTCTTATTACTATGAAAGCAACACCTATGTCTTAGGTAAAGAAATTGTTACTGAGGGACTTGACAAAGGCGTATTTTTCAAAAAAGACGACGGTTCTGTTTGGATAGATTTGACTGACGAGGGTCTCGATGAAAAACTGTTGCTTCGTTCTGACGGTACTTCTGTTTATATGACACAAGACCTTGGAACAGCACGATTGCGCTATAACGATCATCCTGATATGAAGGGTATGGTTTACACGGTCGGAAATGAACAAGATTATCATTTCAAGGTTTTGTTCCTTGTGTTGAAGAAATTGGGCTATACTTGGGCAGATCAGTTGCATCACCTGAGTTATGGTATGGTTGACTTGCCAAGCGGAAAGATGAAGAGTCGTGAGGGAACGGTAGTTGATGCAGATGCGCTTATGACCCAAATGCAGGATACTGCCAAGCAGATTTCACAAGAGTTGGGTAAGCTAGAAGGTATGTCTGAGGTGGAAAAAGAATCGCTTTACCACACTATTGGTATGGGTGCCTTAAAGTACTATATCCTAAAAGTTGATCCAAAGAAACGCATCTTATTTGACCCCAAGGCTTCTGTAGATTTTGCTGGAAATACGGGGCCATTTATACAATATACCCATGCGCGTATTCAATCTATTTTACGCAAATCTTCGGTAGGTGATTTTGATATTGCAGACGTAGCTTCGCTGCACGATAAAGAAAAGTCGGTATTGAAAACCTTACTTCAATTTCCTGATACTATTGAAGCTTCTGCTAAGCAATACAGTCCGGCTTTGGTAGCCAACTATCTATATGAGTTGGTTAAGCAGTTTAACTCATACTATCAAGAAGTACCTATACTTGTTACGGATAAGACGCAGCAATCTTTCAGGGTGTCTTTGTGCGGTGCAGTAGCGGACGTTATTGCAAAAGCCCTTCGTCTTTTGGGTATTGATGCTCCAGAAAGAATGTAAAAAAAAAGCCTCGATTTTCGAGGCTTTTTAATACTATTTAGATTTTGTTTATTTTTTAGAGGCAACCGCCGCAGCATAAACTACTAAACCAAAACCAATTTTGTTGATAGCATCACCAATGTTATATACAACATCCATGTCTAAATTAATAGCAGATATGAAAGAATACCATTGACCATCAGCTGTACCTAACATATAACCTAATGGGTAAATTGCCCATCCAATAAGTACAAAAAGTGTTAATGTTTTGTGTGCTTTTTCAACCGCTCCACCCGCAGATGCAGCAAGCTTAGCTAGCTCACCATATTTGATTAGGTATGCAATGTAGAAATAAGCTATACCAGAAGCAAGACCCCAAAGTGCAGGCATTGCAGTGCTGCCGTCAGCAACTTCTCCGAAGTAACCTGTAACAAGCATCACAAGTGAAGCCCAAATTAATGTCTTAAGGTGTTTGGTTGTTGCACCAGCAGCCTTAAGGATTAAATAAAACTCAACACACATCAGTGGTACTGTTAGTATCCAGTCGATGTAGCGGATTTCTGTAGTAACGCCTCCAGAAGTAGCAGCCTCTCTCATGTAGTAGTAGTGTACTGCCGCAATAAAGGTAATTAAACCAGAAACCAGAATTGAGGTTCTCCATTTACTATCAAATTGAGGTAGTGATAGGAAGAAAAAAGCTGAAGCAGCTGTCATCGCCATCGTACCTAAAAAGAAAGTAAAGTTTACAGGATCGCTAAGATCCGCATTTCCAATAAATGAAATAAAATTAGTAAGTGTCATAATTTTTTAATTATATTTTGTTGATCGCAAGTTAAAAAAAATTAAACAAACTGTATATATTTGGACAAATATTTTATCAAATTGTCAATAATTCATGTTAACAATTAAGTATTTCAATACCCAGAAAATTCTTATAACACTGATTTGTACAGTGTTAGGAGTTCTGATGCCTGATAGCTTTTTGAACTTTTTAGCCGCTGTTAATGTGTTAACAATTGGCATTATTCATGGTGCAAATGATTTATATATTGCATCGAAAATTAAAATAACGACAACAAAACAACACTTTAGTTACTTATTTATCATTTACGTTTTGTTTGTTTTTGTCATGGTTCTTGCACTCTATCGCTTTCCGCTTTGGTCTTTATTATTGTTCGTATTTATCAGTTCATTTCATTTTGGAGAACAGCAGTGGTTTCAAAAATCAACCATTATTTCGCCAAGGCTTTACTTTTTTTATGCTGCTTTTGGTTTTATGCTTTTTGCATTACTTTTTTTCACTCATAAATCCGAAACAGCAGATATTGTTTTTGAAATAACCAGCATGCGTACACCGGATTATTTTTTTGCACGCTTTTTACTTTTTTCCTCTACCCTATTTGTGTTTTTTCTATTTGTTGTTGGTAAAAGGCTTAAACCACAGCTATTGGCTCAGGCCATCTCTTTATTGGTTCTCATACTTCTTTTCTCACGAACCTCATTATTATGGTCTTTTTCAGTTTATTTCGTTTTGTGGCACAGTTTGCCATCGCTCAAAGAACAAGCAGTAGTATTGCATCCACATGATTCTAGCCCCATTCTTTCTTATGTTAAATCCGCCCTTCCGTATTGGTTACTGTCCTTAATAGGACTTACAACTGCTGTTTTATTTGTCGATAATGAAACCATCTCAATAACTTCATTATTCTTTGCCTTTTTAGCTGCCATTACCATTCCACATGTTATTGTTATATATTTTATGCATAAGAAGGATATTTCTTAATTTAGCCTTTTAGCTCAATCCATGTTTGAACAGTTTAGTAAACGCTTAGATGCCGCCTTAAAAACCCTCAAAGGGCATGGGCGCATTACAGAAATTAACGTAGCCGAAACCATGAAAGAAATTCGGCGTGCACTGCTAGATGCCGATGTCAATTTCAAAATCGCCAAATCTTTCACCCAACGGGTTAAAGAAAAAGCCATTGGCCAGAAGGTGTTATCGGATTTGCATCCTGGTCAGTTGCTTGTCAAAATTGTACAAGACGAGTTGACCAACCTACTTGGCGGGCAACAGCAAGATATCTCCGTTACCGGAAAACCTGCTGTTATTTTAATGAGTGGTTTGCAGGGCTCTGGTAAAACAACATGTTCAGCCAAACTCGCCAAACACCTCAAAGAAAAACAATCCAAGCGTGTGCTATTGGTTGCTTGTGACATATACCGGCCTGCTGCTATTGATCAATTAAAGATTTTAGGAGAGCAAATAGAAGTTGCTGTATTTGCAGAGCCCGAAAATAAAAACCCTGTTGAAATTTCTAAAAAAGCGCTGCAACACGCCAAAGCAAATCAATACAATGTTGTAATTGTCGATACCGCGGGTCGCTTGGCAATTGACGAGGAACTCATGCAGGAGATTGAGAATATCCACAAGGCTGTCAAACCCACCGAAACCCTATTTGTGGTAGATGCCATGATGGGGCAAGATGCTGTAAACACCGCTAAAGCATTTCACGACTTACTCCAATTTGATGGGGTAGTGCTAACCAAAATGGATGGTGACACTCGTGGTGGTGCTGCGCTATCAATTAAATCGGTGGTAGATAAACCCATAAAATTTATTGGTACCGGAGAAAAAGTAGCTGCCCTAGATGTATTTCATCCCAACAGGATGGCCGACCGTATCTTGGGCATGGGCGATGTGGTATCCCTAGTGGAACGCGCACAAGAACAAGTCGACGAAGAAGAAGCCAAGCGCATTGAGAAGAAAATTGCGAAGAACCAATTTGGTTATGACGACTTTTTAAGTCAGCTCAAGCAAGTGCAGCGCATGGGTTCTATGAAAGATTTGGTAGGGATGATTCCAGGTGCTAGTAAGGCATTAAATGGTGCTGAGATTGACGATGATGCCTTCAAAGGGGTTGAAGCCTTAATACAATCTATGACACCCAAAGAACGCCAACAGCCCAAGCTGTTGAATTACAGTCGCAAAAGGCGCATTGCCAAAGGCGCAGGACTGCAAATGGACGATATTAATAAGCTGGTGAAACAGTTTGAGCAAATGAGTAAGATGATGAAAATGTTGCGCGGAGGTAAATCTTCCAAGCTGATGCAAATGTTT
Source organism: Bacteroidota bacterium (assembly GCA_038143535.1). Taxonomy (GTDB): domain Bacteria; phylum Bacteroidota; class Bacteroidia; order Flavobacteriales; family Flavobacteriaceae; genus UBA7446. The sequence goes on along the minus strand of JAYQMD010000001.1, from coordinate 1,143,937 downwards.
GGAAAATGAGTATAATTTTAGATGGAAAGGCCACCTCAAATCAGATTAAGGAAGAGCTGACAATACAGGTAAAACAAATTAAAGATGCTGGAAAGCGTCCGCCTCATTTGGCAGCCGTACTTGTAGGTAACGATGGCGCAAGCCTTACCTATGTCGGCAGCAAGGTCCGATCTTGTGAGCGTATCGGCTACGACTCAACCTTAATAAAACTTGATGATGACATTTCCCAAGAAGCACTCCTCGATACCATTGAAAAACTAAACAACGATCCCTTGCTCGATGGCTTTATTGTACAATTGCCTTTACCCAAGCACATTGATGAGGAAGTGGTGCTTCATGCCATCAACCCAAATAAAGATGTAGACGGATTTCACCCAACCAATTTTGGTAAAATGGCATTGGGCATGCAAACCTTTATCCCCGCTACGCCTTTTGGTATCATGGAACTGCTTAAGCGCTACAAATTAGATATCAGCGGAAAACATGCCGTGGTCATTGGTCGCAGTCATATTGTGGGCAGACCAATGAGTATTTTGCTTTCGGAAAAAAGAAATCCTGGAAATGCTACCGTCACACTCACACACAGCAGAACCCAAAACCTAGCTGATATTACCAGGGAAGCAGATATTGTTGTTTCTGCTTTGGGCGTACCCAATTTTCTAACGGCCGATATGGTTAAGGACGGAGCCATCATCATTGATGTTGGCATCACACGCGTTCCAGATGCCGACCATCCAAAAGGTTACGTCATTGTTGGCGATGTTCACTATGATCAAGTCAAGGAAAAAGCCAGCTATATCACACCCGTACCAGGTGGTGTAGGTCCCATGACAATAGCCATGCTGTTGCAAAACACCATGTTGGCCTACCAACGCAATCAAGATTAATGCATCCCGAACTTAAAAAAGCTGTTGATACTGGCCTCGCACTTCCTTTGATGGAAGCATTCTACACCATTCAAGGAGAGGGCTATCACAAAGGCAGCGCTGCTTTTTTTATTCGCATAGGCGGTTGTGATGTGGGTTGTCACTGGTGTGATGTTAAGGAAAGTTGGGATGCCAATATGCATCCTCCTACCTATATTGAAGAAATTGTGGCGCAAGCCAAGTCGTATGCCGATACCGTAGTGGTTACGGGTGGAGAACCCCTTATGTGGGACATGAATCCCCTTACAGAGGCTTTGCAAGCTGCGGGTATGAAAACCCATATCGAAACTTCTGGTGCCTATCCGTTGTCTGGGAATTGGGATTGGATTTGCCTGTCTCCAAAGAAACGCATGCTGCCAAAACCAGCAATATATAAGGAAGCTGATGAGTTGAAAGTGATTGTATACATTAAAGACGACTTGCAGTTTGCCGAAAAACAAGCGTTAGGCGTTGCTGATACCTGCAAGTTATACCTACAGCCCGAGTGGAGTAGGAGAGAGACGGCCATTCCGCTAATCGTTTCGCATGTACTGGAAAATCCGCAATGGATGGCGTCTTTGCAAACGCATAAATACCTAAAAATCCCATAGTGATAGATCCAGAAAAGCTTCCCGAACATGCGGCAAAGTTTGCTTCGGTAAATGCCAAATATTTTAAAAAGTTAAGGACACGCAAGCCCAAACAACTTGACAACGTCATGGGGAAATTGCACGAAGAAGCTTTTCAAGAAATAGACTGTTTGTCTTGTGCCAACTGCTGCAAAACCACGGGTCCCTTATTTATCCCATCCGATATCAAGCTTATCAGTAAGCGCTTAAAGATGCGTCCAACCGAATTCGAAACACAATACCTGCGCGTTGACGAAGATGGTGATAAGGTGTTGCAACAACTTCCTTGCCCATTCTTAGGCGCAGATAATTATTGCGGTATCTACGAAGACCGACCCAAAGCCTGTCGTGAGTTTCCCCACACCAACAGGGCAAAATTTCATCAAATAACCCAAATAACAGCAAAGAACGTGGCGGTATGTCCAGCGGTCTACTCCATGGTAGAACGACTGAAAGTTTCTTTGCCACAATAAGTAGTACATTTAACCCTTATTTAGAGGTAGTGAGTTTTACTTGGTTTATCGCAAAGCGCATCATTGGAAACCGTAAGCACAAACGCAGTGTTTCCGGACCCATAATTTCCATTGGAATCATCGCCATTGCCTTGGGTGTGATCACCATGCTTATTGCCTTAGGTACAGGTGTTGGACTTAAAAATAAAATCGGAGATAAAGTAGCCGCCTTTAGCGGTCACGTCCGTGTAACTGCCCTCGGAAATAGCCAGCATCAAGAAACCCCAAAACCACTTGGTAATGCAATTCTCTATCAAAGCCAACTGCAACAATTACCCAATACACTTGCGGTTCAGCCAGTTGCCTATGTGCCAGGTGTTGTCCTAAACAATACCGCATTTGATGGCATCGTTTTTAAAGGCATTGATGAAAGTTTTAACTTCGATTTCTTTTCTTTTTTTGGAGTGTCTGACACCATAGCCGTACCGACCAAAAATGACATTTGGATATCGGGAGAACTGGCAAAAAAACTATCTATAACAGTAGGAGATAGGGTGCCGCTTTACTTTGCTTCCTCGCAGACAACAATGCCCAAGCGCAGGAGTTGTACCATTGTAGGTTTGTTTGAGACGGGTTTTGCTGACTACGACAACAACTATGTTTTAGGGCATTTGGATATCGTCCGTTCATTGTATGGCTGGGATGAAAACCAAGTAGGTGCTTTTGAGATTTTCCTCAGCGATGACACCAACTTAGACTTGGACACCAACGCCATTTACGACAGTATAGATGCCATTGTAGATGTGCAGCATGTCGAAGCCCAGTTTCCAGAAATTTTTAATTGGATTAGATTGTTTGGCACAAACATATCCCTGATAATCATCATCATGATAATCGTAGGTGGAGTCAACATGATTACTGCGCTATTGGTGCTTATTTTGGAGCAAACGCAACTCATTGGTATAACTCGTGTATTGGGGGCTAAGGTGGGTTCGTTGCAGCAACTCTTCCTTATACAAGGTGCTTATTTGATTGGTGTTGGACTTATTTGGGGTAACTTGATTGGTTTGGGTTTGTTATTCATACAGCATCAGACAGGATTTATTTCCCTTGACCCCAATACCTATTACGTAAAAGAAGTGCCCGTCTACATGGATGTTACCACTGTGCTATGGCTCAACGGTCTCACACTGGCTGTATGCATGGCGCTTCTAGTCTTGCCTTCTTTTATTATTTCAAGGATACCTCCAACGCAAGTGCTCAAAATCAACCCTTAGGCATTGGTTAGCGCATCTCCATTACGTACCTTTGCCAGATGCAATACATAGATAATATCTTAGGTGCTATTGGAAACACACCGCTTATTAAGCTTAATAAAATTACTGCTGAAGTAGATGCTTTGGTATTGGCAAAAGTGGAGTTTTTCAACCCTGGAAATTCTGTCAAAGATCGTATGGCCTTAAAAATGGTTGAAGATGCCGAGGCAGATGGCCGTCTTAAACCTGGCGGAACCATAGTTGAGGGTACTTCAGGAAACACGGGCATGGGATTGGCACTCGCAGCGATTATTAAGGGCTATAAACTGATTTGTGTGTCTACGGACAAGCAGTCCAAAGAAAAGTTTGATATACTGCGTGCTGTTGGTGCGGAGGTAATCGTGTGTCCAACAGATGTTGCGCCCGATGACCCAAGATCTTATTATTCAACCTCTAAACGTATAGGGGAGGAAACGCCAAACGCTTGGTATGTAAACCAATACGACAATCCCTCTAATACGGTGGCGCATTACGAGCAAACGGGCCCTGAAATATGGAAACAAACGGGAGGAAAAATCACACACTTTGTGGTGGGTGTTGGTACGGGTGGTACCATTTCGGGTGTGGGCAAATACCTAAAAGAGCAAAACCCCGACATTAAAATATGGGGAATAGATACTTATGGCTCTGTCTTTAAGAAATACCACGAAACGGGTATTTTTGATGAAAAGGAAATATATCCCTACATTACTGAAGGCATAGGCGAAGATATATTACCCGAAAATGTGGACTTTGAGATTATTGATGGCTTTGAAAAAGTCACCGACAAAGACGCTGCTGTGTATACACGCAAGCTTGCTCGCGAGGAAGGCATCTTTGCCGGTAACTCCTGTGGTGCGGCTGTCAAAGGAGTATTGCAACTTAAAAAGCACTTTGGCCCCGACGATGTGGTGGTAGTGCTGTTACACGATTCGGGTAGTCGTTATGTCGGCAAGATGTACAACGACGACTGGATGCAGGAAAAGGGGTTTTTATATGCCAGCAAAAGCGGCTGCTCCTCCAATAAGCACAATTAACAAGGCCAGCACGTAAAAAGCCATGGTAACAAACACGATGATTCCGGTCAGCTTCCAATAGTTTTTAATGCTTTCAAATCCGCCTTCTAGTTGAACGCTATCGTGTCCGTGAATAGCGGCTTTGGCACGTACCGAAAAGCGGTATAGATAAAGGGATAAGAAAAAATAAAGAAGCGCAATAATCAGTTAAAGAACAGTGATAAATCCCGATCCCGTGATGCCCATTGCTTGTTCCATATCACCACCCAACTGACCAAATGACGCTAAAACGCTACCAAAAAATAAGACGAAAATGGCGATTAGTGCTGTAAATATAAAACCCAAGATAGAAAGAAAATAGGTCCACTTTCTCGCTTGGTTTAGATAACTGATTCCTATTGAGGTTAATTTTAATTCTGAATTCATAATAAGAGATTTAAAGGTTAAAGTTTGAGTTGCCACTACTGCGGCAACAATGAACACCAAATAAATGCTCTACGAAATCGTTTAAAAAAAGGAAAAACAGATTTGGGTTTTATTCACTACTAAATTAGAAAAATAATTGGATTAGCGCAGCACCTTGGAAGGAAACACCACGGTACTTTGGTGTCCATCGGTGCCCACTGCAGCCACGCCAAACAAATAGTTGTCTAGCACAATCCCATCAAGGATGGTTTGGGTTTTATTACCCACATATTTGCTGTACTGCCAGGTTGGGGAGGTGGTATCGCGCCAATACACCACATAGCCTGCTGTGTTAGGACTTTCTGAAGCCACCCACTCCAATCGAGTGCTGGGGGCTACTACACCACCTATGGCAACTTCCTTTGGTGCAGGGGGTGCCCAAGCCAAAGCCGCCAGCGATATGGCATTTACAGCCGTAAGCTTGGCTGCATAGGCCGCGTTTACGCCAGACAAGACATCGCCATAAGCAATACCGTTTTCGTTGCGGATGTCTTGGTGTTGACGGTTGTAGTTTTCATGTGCTTCCATGATGCGAATACCCGCAAAACCAACATCGTTAAATGGGCGATGATGGCCACCACGTCCAAATCGGTCTAAGCGATAAATCAGCATGGGGTTCATCTCCGGCATATAGGTTTGGGTCGTTTTGTATACGTAGCGTGCCAGTTGTCGTGAAATGCCATCTACCTCGCCTCCATAAAATCGGCGTTGCTTACGGGCATGTTCGGTTTCGGTAACGGGTGTTGGTTCAGAGAAAATACGAAAACTGCGGTTGTCAATGACGCTACCCCCTCAATATTACCAATCATATCATTGTTAAGTACGCCAATAATTTCCCAATTGTTATCCAAGGCATATTGTGCTAGCCCCTTACCGCCATACAGACCTTGTTCCTCTCCAGAAAGACCCACATAAACAATACTGTTGGCAAAACGATATTTCGATAAGACCCTTGCTAATTCAATCGCGCCTGCCATCCCCGTGGCATTGTCGTTGGCACCTGGCGAATCAGATGTAAAGTTATTAGGGTCACTGACTCTAGAGTCGATATCCCCACTCATGATGACAAACCTATTTGGATGAACACTACCACGTTGAATGGCAACGATATTGTTGATCCAAACGTCGCGCGTAAGGCGCCGCCCATCGGCTTTAAACATATTTTTCTGTTCGAAAACTTCAAGACAGTTTCCGCAGTCAGCGCTTATTTGTGTAAAAGATTTTTTGATCCATCTTCTGGCTGCGCCGATGCCTCTTGTTTCTGAAAGTGTATCGCTTAAGGTATGTCGGGTACCAAAGTTGGCCAAGGTCTCCACATCTGTTATGATGCGATTGGCGGACACTGCTTCAATAATTTCATACATCCGCTCATCGTGTTGCCCAAAGGCAAGACTAATGGTAAAAAACAAGAAGCAAAAGCGATACATATCAGAAGCAATATACGTTTTCTGCCGTTAGCTTTTCAGCCACTTTGTTGCGCAATGCAATTACATTCGGATATTCCATGTATTTGGTAAAACGCTTGAGTCCCATAAGCAAGGCTTTTTGTTCATCGCCCTCGGCAAATCCCAAAATAGCTTCACGACCTTTGGTGCTGATTTTTTCAACCGCTTGATAGAGGTACAACTGACTAAGCGCCACTTGATGTTCTTGCGCTTCTAGACCATAAACGCCTATATTCTTTTCAGCCCGTAACACGGCAGATTCTGCCATATAAACTTCAATCAAAATATCGGCAACAGCCAATAACAGTTGTTGATGTTCCTCAAGTTCGGTACCGTATTTCTGTACCCCTGCACCTGCAATCATCAAAAAGACCTTCTTTAGGTTTTTAAGGATGTGCTTTTCTTGGCTTAAAGGTTCGCTAAAATCAGGGATGGCAAAGTCAGGAATGCCCAAAAGCTCTTCGCCCACTGCTGTGGCAGGACCAATCAAATCCAGTTGTCCTTTCATGGCTTTTTTGATGAGCATACCCACCGATAGCATTCTGTTGATTTCGTTGGTTCCTTCGTAGATTCGAGCAATTCGGGTATCGCGCCAAGCCGTTTGCATTGGCGTTTCAGCTGAGTAGCCCATGCCTCCCATAATTTGGATCCCTTCATCTGCAGTGATTTGGGTGTGCTCCGAGCAAGCAACTTTAAGGATAGAACACTCAATAACGTATTCTTCTACTCCTTTAAGCTCTGCTTCTTGATGACTGTTTCCAGCAGCATCAAGTAGTGCAATGCGATCTTCAATATCTTTTGCTGCTCTGTAGCAAGCTGCTTCACCAGCATATAAGAACGTCGCCATATTGGCAAGCTTTTGTTTGATGGCACCAAACTGTGCAATCGGTGTTTTGAACTGCACCCGTTGGTTAGCAAAACTAATGGCTTCATTGAGTATACGTCTTTGACCGTCTAGGGTGGCTACTGCAAGCTTGATACGCCCAACGTTAAGGGCATTCATGGCAATCTTAAACCCATTGCCACGCTCCGATAACATATTCTCAACCGGTACCTTGGTGTCGCTAAAAAAGACCTGTCGGGTTGAAGATGCATTGATACCTAATTTTTTTTCTTCCTCACCCATGGAAATTCCATTTTCTGGGTCATTTGGAATAATAAAGCCAGTGATATTTTTATCATCTTCTATTCGAGCAAAGACAATCATCAAATCGGCATAGCCCGCGTTAGAAATCCATATTTTTTGACCCGAAATAAGGTAGTGCGAGCCATCATCAGAAAGCTCTGCTTTGGTCTTACCGCTATTGGCATCGGAACCCGCTGTGGGTTCAGTAAGACAATAACAACCAATCCATTCGCCACTGGCTAGTTTAGGCACATACTTTTTCTTTTGTTCTTCATTTCCGTAGAGTACAATTGGCATGGTGCCTATTCCAGTGTGTGCACCAAATGCAGTGGAAAGCGAACCGGAAGCCCCCGAAATATATTCACATACCAGCATGGTGTCAACAAAACCCATACCCATGCCACCATAAGCCTCGGGTACGCTAACGCCCAAAAAGCCCATCTCGCCAATTTTACGCATCAGCTCAAAGGTGTAATCGTAATCTTTGTTGTCAAAACGTTCGCGAGCAGGCCAAACTTCACGGTCAACAAATTCCTGTATCGCTTCACGCATCATGCGCTGCTCTTCGTTAAATTCTTCTGGAGTGAAGATGTCTTGTGCTTTGGTGTCCTCTAGTATAAAGGCACCACCACGGGTAAGTTTACGTTCTGCTGTTTCCATTAGTTGGTGTTATAATCGTTCAAAAATTCCGGCTGCGCCCTGTCCTGTTCCCACACATGGTCACCATACCGTATTTGTTATTTCGCTTTTTCATTTCGTCAAATAGCTGCACCGAAAGCTTTGCGCCCGTGCATCCAAGTGGATGTCCAAGGGCTATGGCACCTCCGTTAACGTTTATGATATCGGAGTTTAATCCCAAAGTTCGTATCACTGCCAACGACTGTGAAGCAAAGGCTTCGTTTAGTTCTATCAATTCAATATCTTCTTGTTTCATTCCAGCTTGCTTCAGCGCTTTTGGAATGGCTGCTACAGGACCAATCCCCATTATACGTGGCGGTACGCCTGCTGTTGCATAACTAACCATACGCGCAATAGGAGTAACCCCAAGTTCTTTGACCATATCCTCGCTCATGACTAATACCATGGCTGCACCATCGCTGGTTTGTGAGGCATTACCCGCAGTTACGGAGCCACCAGCTGAAAATACGGGACGAAGTTTAGCCAGTTTATCAATAGCCGTGTCGGCACGAGGACCTTCGTCTGTGTCCACTACATAGTTGCGTGTTTTCTTGGTATTTCCTTCCACATAGGTTTCTTCAATATGGATGGGTACAATCTGTTCTTTAAAGGCATCACTTTTAAGTGCCGCAAGTGCTTTTTGGTGTGAGTCATAGGAAAATGTGTCTTGGTCTTCTCGTGAGATGTTGTACTCTTTGGCTACAGCCTCTGCCGTTAGCCCCATACCCCAATAATAATCTTCTTTTCCATTTTTTACCAATTCATAATCGGGAACCGGTTTGTATCCACCAAAAGGGATATAACTCATGCTTTCCGATCCACCAGCGATGATGCATTCCGCCATACCAGATTGAATCTTGGCAGTAGCCACGGCAATGGTTTCCAATCCCGAGGCGCAGTAGCGGTTAATGGTAACGCCCGGAACCGTATCGGTTTCCAGTCCCATTAGCGAAATGAGTCGTGCCATGTTAAGCCCTTGCTCTGCTTCGGGCATTGCATTCCCAACAATGACGTCGTCGATGCGTTTTTTATCCAATTCAGGGATGCTATCCATGAGGTGGGCAACCGTTTCTGCGGCCAGTTCATCTGGACGCTTAAAGCGGAAAAGTCCCCGCGGGGCTTTTCCAACGGCGGTGCGATATGCCCGTACGATATAAGCTGTTTTCATAATTAGTTGCGTAAAGGTTTGCCAGTTTTGAGCATATGTTGAATGCGTTCCAATGTTTTTCGTTCGGCACATAGCGATAAAAAAGCCTCCCGCTCGATGTCCAGCAAATAGCGTTCGCTTACTCGCGTCGCTTGCGACAGATCACCTCCTGCCATTACATAGGCAAGTTTGTTGGCAATTTTTTGATCGTGCTCCGAAATGTAGTGTCCCGCTTCCATACTATCTGTACCTACCAAAAACATGCCCAAAGCTTGTTTTCCAAGTACTTTTATGTCTGTGCGTTGTTTGGGTTGCGTGTAGCCGCGCTGCGCCATAAGCAGGGCCTCCTGCTTGGCAATGCTCAGCTGCTGTTTGCCGTTGACTACAACTATGTCTTTCCCTTTCTGTAAAATGCTAAAGTCATAGGCTTCATAGGCCGAGGTAGCCACTTTTGCCATACCTATGGCCAAGAAATGCTCTTGCAACACATTAAGCTCTACGTCATTTTTGCGGAACATGTCAGACGCACGCAAGGTCATTTCCTTAGAACCACCACCGCCAGGAATGACCCCAACGCCAAATTCTACCAATCCGATGTAGGTTTCCGCAGCAGCCACTACTTTATCGGCATGCATGGACAGTTCGCAGCCCCCACCAAGCGTTAGTCCATGTGGTGCAGCAACTGTGGGTACACTCGAATAGCGCATCCGCATCATGGTATCTTGGAAGTACTTAATGGCCATATTCAGTTCATCGTACTCCTGTTCTACTGCAAGCATGAATATCATGCCCAAGTTGGCGCCTGCCGAGAAGTTGGCGCCGTTATTGCCTACCACAACCCCTTCATAGCCTAGTTCGGCAAGGTCAATGCCCTTATTATTGCCCTGCATGTCACACGCACCGATGGTATTCATTTTTGAGCGAAACTCTATATTTAAAATCCCATCACCCAGGTCTATTACCGAGCATTCCTTGTTTTGCCAGATGGTCTTGTTCTCTCGGACGTGATCCAAAATAATAAAGGCCTCTTGTCCGGGAACGGACACAAATTTCTCTTTCTCAATATTGTAATAGTGCGGCTTGTTTTCGTTAAGCTGATAAAAGCCTGTAGCGCCAGTGGCGGCCAATGTTTCTATCCATGGGGCAACTTGGTGCCCAGCTTCCTTGATAAGCGCAATCCCTTCTGTTAGCCCAACAGCGTCCCACAATTCGAAAGGGCCGTGTTCCCAGCCAAAACCAGCCTTCATGGCTTCATCTATTTGGTAAAGGGCATCAGATATTTCGGGAATGCGGTACTGTACATAAGCAAAGGTTTCGCCCAAAACAGCACGGTAGAATTGTGCTGCCTTATCTATCCCACTTATCAAAATAGGAAAACGATCAGCAACACGTTCAACAGCTTTTGTTTTTTCAAGCGTAGCAAAAGATACTTTCTTTTTGGAGCTATACGTCATGGTATCCAAGTCCAATACTTGTATTTCAGACGTTCCATCTTTGTCTTTGATTTTTTTGTAAAACCCTTGTCCCGATTTACTTCCGAGCCACTGCTCATCCATCATTTTTTGGATAAAATCTGGCAATACAAAACGGTCACGACGTTCATCATCTGGGCAGTTTTCGTGCAAGCCTTTGGCTACATGCACTAGGGTGTCTAGCCCCACAACATCTACCGTTCTAAATGTGGCAGATTTGGGTCGTCCCATCACAGGACCGGTTAGCTTATCTACTTCCTCCACAGTCAGTCCCATGGGTTTCATTTGGTGGAATAAACTCTGAATACAGAAGATGCCAATGCGGTTACCTATAAAGGCGGGTGTGTCTTTGGCCAGCACAGCCGACTTACCCAAAAAGCGGGTGCCGTAGTCCATAAGAAAGTCAACAACCTCGGGCTTGCAATTGGGTCCAGGTATCACTTCAAATAACTTGAGGTAGCGTGGAGGGTTGAAAAAGTGGGTAACGGTAAAATGTTCTTGAAAGTCTTTAGACCTCTCCTCGTTCATAAACTTAATGGGAATACCAGAAGTGTTAGAGCTAACCAGTGTTCCGGGCGTTCTGTGTTGTTCTACTTGCTCAAATACGATTTTCTTAATGTCCAATCGTTCTACTACGACTTCAATAATCCAATCCACACCAGAAAGCTTGGACATATCGTCTTCAAAATTACCTGTTTGGATGCGCTCCTTAAAGTTTGGATGATAGAGCGGCGCAGGTTTGCTTTTGATGGCCGCCATTAGGTTGGTCGTAACAATGCGGTTACGCACCGCTGGGTGTATGGTGTCTAAACCTTTTTTCTTTTCAAGATCGTTGGGTTCTTTGGGTACGATGTCCAAAAGCAATACCTCAACACCAATGTTGGCAAAGTGGCAAGCTATTCCAGCACCCATGATTCCTGACCCTAATACGGCTACTTTTTTTATTCGTCTGTTCATAGGTAGGTTATTTGTAAATGTTTTTTGATTGTATGAGTTCGATGATGGTTTCGGATACCTCCCTAAAGGCCTCTAGCTTTTTAGCATCGATGTTTTGTGTTATATGTTCATTAAATTTCACAACAAAGGATTTTGACAAATCCCTTTTTTCTAGCCCCGCCGTGGTGAGTTTAAGCAGTACGCTCCTGCCGTCATCAGGATTAGGTTCACGAACAATCAATCCCTTGTTTTCAAGTGTCTTTAGTGTTCTTGAAAGGCTGGTGGCCTCCATACCCATCTTTGGCGCAATCGCCGTTGAGGGCGTTCCGTGAACAGGGTCTATTGATAACAACGCCAAACCTGTTGCCATTGAGGTGTCGTACTTAGCAGCTTCTTCATTGTACATTTTGGCAATGGCTTGCCATGCTGCTCGGTATAGTGCATCAATGGTTGGGTACGAAGTGATCACTTGCATACCCCAAACATACAAAAAAATACTATGCACGCATAGTATTTTATGCACTATACATATTTTCTATTAGTGAATTGTATTTTTCCTTGAGGACTTTTCGCTTTAGCTTCATGGTAGGCGTAAGCTGTCCATTATCTACAGACCAAACGTCTGGTGTAAGGCGTATTTCTTTTACTTTTTCCCATTGACCAAAACGTTCGTTGATATTGTTCACTTCATCCATAACTTTGTTTTGGACGTCTGTGTTTTCGCACCATGACGCTCGGTCAGCAGTTAGACTTAGTTGCTTTTCTTTAGCCCATGCTTCTACTGCATCAAAGTTTAGTTGAATGAGCGCCGCAGGAAATTTTTGGTTTTCTCCTACCACTATGATTTGCTCAATAAATAAAGATTGTTTCATGGCATTTTCAATGACTTGCGGTGCGATGTATTTTCCACCCGAAGTCTTAAACATTGCTTTTTTTCGATCTGTGATTTTTAAAAACCCGTCTGGGTCAATGTGACCAATATCGCCCGTGTGGAAGTATCCATTCTTAAGCACCTCGTTGGTTTTTTCTTCGTCTTTGTAATAGCCTATCATGATGTTGGGTCCTTTACATAAGATTTCGCCGGCTTCGGCTACTTTAACCTCAACCTTGTCAATAATTGGTCCAACGCTACCAATACGCATTTTTCCGTTGCGCATGTCATTTACAGAAACCACAGGTGAGGTTTCCGTAAGGCCATAGCCTTCAGCTACCGTCATGCCTGCTGCTGTGAATATACGCGCTAACCTCGGTTGCAGTGCCGCACTACCGGATGCGATTAGGTCTAGATTTCCGCCAAGGGCTTCTTTCCATTTGCTAAAAATAAGCTTACGTGCAATCTTTAATTTCTGCTCATACCACCAGCCGTTTTGGCCATAGGGTTCGTATTGCAGTCCTAAATCAACGGCCCAGTAAAACAATTTTTTCTTGATGCCAGATAAGTCTGCGCCCTTAGCGTAAATTTTGTCATACAGCTTTTCTAAAAGTCGTGGTACGGCAGTCATCACGCTAGGTTGAATTTCTTTAAGGTTGTCTCCGATTGTTTCCAGCGATTCCGCAAAATAGATTTTTGTACCAGAATAAATGTAGAGATAGAGTAGCATACGCTCATAGATATGACACAAGGGCAAAAAGCTCAAGGCTTTTGCGTTTCCATATGTCAGTGGCAAACGCTTTTGACTTGCAATCACATTGCTTACAATATTTTGATGGCTTAGCATCACGCCCTTTGGTCTTCCAGTAGTTCCAGAAGTATAGATTATGGTTGCCAAGTCCGCTTCATCAATGGCTTTTTTACGGGCTTCAATTTCTTGAAGTTGTGCTTTTGTTGGTTTTTCGCTCAAAAGCGATTCGAATGTATCACAGCCATCAATAGTATCAAAGCTAAATACGTTTTCTATAGTTGGACAACTGGACAGAATTTCACGCACCTTATTAAATACCTCTGAATCTGAAACAAAACTGTATTTTACTTCTGCGTGGTTCATGATATAGGCATAATCATCTGAAGAAATGGTTGGGTATATGGGCACATTTATTGCACCAATTTGTGTCATAGCATAGTCGGTAAGTACCCATTCTGTTCTGTTGGTAGACGAAATCATGGCTATTTTATCGCCTGCTGCAACCCCCATTGAAAGAAGTTTCGCACTCAATTTGTTTCCGAGTTCACTTACTTCGGGTGTGGATAGGCCCACCCACTCACCTGTAGTTTTTGAATTAACGGCATTTTCCAACGGTTTGTTAGTTGCCATTATATCAATAAAATCAAAAAGTCTTTTAGGTGTTCTCATAACTGAAGGTATATTTGTGTCTAATTGCTAATATTCAAAAAAACGATATTTTTTTGATTTTACCTACTCAAAATCCAGTTGTAGGCATCTTCAAAGGCCATTATCCACGGACTCACTTCATCGTTACGCGTGTCAGGATAGCTTCCCCAGTTCCAAGGGAATATGGCACGCTCATGGTGTGGCATCATCACTAAATGGCGGCCATCGTCACTACTGAGCATGGCAGTATTGTGGTCTGATCCGTTTGGATTTGACGGGTATGTGTCATAGGCGTATTTTCCAGCGATTGCATACTTGTTTTTGCCTTCGGGGAATACAAACTTGCCTTCTCCATGAGCTGCCCAAATGCCTAACCTGCTTCCTTGCAAGCGATTGAGCATGATGGCTGGACTCTCTTCTATGACTACATCTGTAAAAATACATTCAAATTTACCCGAGTCGTTGTGTTCCATTCTTGGTTTTTCACTAGCCTTAGGATGCAACAAGCCCAATTCTATGAAAAGCTGACAACCGTTACATACGCCCAAACTCAAGGTGTCGGGTCTAGCAAAAAATTGCTCAATGGCTTGTTTTGCTTTTTCGTTGTATTTGATGGTGCCTGCCCATCCTTTTGCAGAACCCAGTACGTCGGAATTTGAAAAACCACCGACTGCTACCAGTAATTGCACTTCGCTCAAATCTTCTCTGCCCGAAGTTAAATCCGTCATGTGAACATCTTTGACTTCAAAGCCTGCCAAGTGCATCATATAGGCCATTTCACGTTCAGAATTACTGCCTTTTTCTCTAATCACGGCAGCTTTTATTTTACGGCTAGGTTGTGGTTTTATTATCCCTTCAAAGTTTTTGGGAAAGGTGTATTGCAAAGGGGTTTTGTCAAAAGAATCAAAGCGTTCTTTGGCTTTTTGTTCGCCACTTTGTTTGCGGTCAAGAAGATAAGAACTCTTATACCAATATTTTCTGTAGGTTGTAATATCTAAGGTATATGCCTCGCCGTTCCCTTTGATATCTAGCCTATTCGTATTGCTTGGTGTGCCTATTTTGACAATGCCAACCCCTTTTTTCCTAAATCGTTCTGCAACTTCGGGTGCTGCTTGTACCAAAATACCTACTTGTTCGGAAAGCAGTATTTGTGCTGCGCCTTTTTCGTTTTTGGGCGGGGTAATTGTCATGCCCAACCCATCAGCTGCAAAACACATTTCTAGTAAGGAAGTGATAAGGCCGCCAGCAGCGATATCATGTCCAGCAGCAATATTTCCTTTTTTAATTTCTTTTTGAACTTGATTAAAAACCTTCTTAACGTATGTTGCCTTAGCAACATCGGGTGCTGCTGTTCCAATGCTTTGTTGCAGTTGTGCATAGGCAGATCCACCTAAAGCAGCATTGCCATCTGATAGGTCTATTAAATATACCGCTCCACCATCCGCTTTAAGTTCTGGGGTTACTACTTTGTCAACGGCATCACAGTGCCCAGAGGCAGAAATGATAACAGTACCAGGCGCAAGTACTTCTTCGTTTTGGTATTTTTGTTTCATGGAGAGCGAATCCTTGCCTGTTGGGATACTAATGCCCAATTTGATGGCATAGTCAGCACATGCCGCAACGGCTTCGTAAAGACGTGCATCTTCTCCAGGGTTATTACATGCCCACATCCAGTTTGCCGAAAGACTCACGTTGCTAAGACCGTCCGAAATGGGTGCCCAAATGATATTGGTAAGTGCTTTTGCGATGGCATTTTTACTTCCCAAGCCAGCATCAATAAGACCAACCAAGGGTGCATGTCCCACAGCTGTAGCCATCCCGTGAACGCCGTCAAAATCTAGTGCCATTACCCCACAATTGGCCAAAGGCAATTGGTGTGGTCCCACACATTGCTGTTGTGCCACACGACCGGTCACACAACGATCTACCTTGTTCGTAAGCCAATCTTTACACGCTACTGCCTCTAGCTGCAATAACCAGGCTACGTGTTCCTCAAAAGCTTTAGTCGCTGGTACAGCAGCATATTTTGTGGCCTGTGTGCTATCCTGCATGACAGTCTTGGGCGTTTTGCCAAAGAAATCCGATAAGTCCAAGTCAATTGGCGAAAGCTTGGTTGTTTCATCCTGAATTTGGAACTTGTGATTTTCAGTTACCTCTCCGACTTCAAAAATAGGCGCACGCTCTCTTTCTGCAATATCTTTGAGTTGTGCCAATCCTTTGGCATCGGTAATCAGTCCCATCCGCTCTTGGGATTCATTTCCAATAAGCTCTTTTGCTGAAAGCGTTTGGTCTCCAACCGGAAGCTTGTCTAAGGCGATATTCCCACCAACCTCCTCAATGAGTTCAGAGAGACAGTTTAGATGCCCACCTGCTCCGTGGTCGTGTATCGAAATAATGGGGTTGATGTCTGCTTCAACTGCTGCTCTAACAGTGTTGGCAACACGCTTTTGCATTTCGGGATTGGAACGTTGCACGGCATTCAATTCAATGCCCGAGTCAAAGACACCCGTATCTGCTGAAGATACAGCAGCTCCTCCCATTCCAATGCGGTAATTGTCACCTCCCATAACAACAATCTTGTCGCCCTTTTTGGGTGTTTGTTTTAGGCTTTGTTGCAATTTTCCATAGCCAATGCCTCCTGCAAGCATGATGACCTTATCAAAACCAATGGTTTTGCTGTTTTCGTTGTGCTCAAATGTCAGAAGTGAACCCGCAATAAGGGGTTGCCCAAATTTATTACCGAAATCAGAAGCACCGTTTGAAGCTTTGATGAGAATGTCTTCTGGGTTTTGATACAGCCAAGGCCGCGGTGCACATCGCTCCCAAGGTCTGTTGGGCTCCGTTCGGGGATATGCGGTCATATAGACTGCTGTTCCTGCCATTGGAATTGACCCTTGACCTCCAGCCAAACGGTCTCTTATTTCACCACCCGAACCTGTAGCGGCACCATTAAAGGGTTCTACGGTTGTGGGGAAGTTGTGCGTTTCTGCTTTTAGCGAAAGCACCGAGCGAAAAGATTTTTTGACGTACGGACTAGGTTCGTTAGCCCGCTGTGGCGCAAACTGGGTTAGGGTAGGGCCCTTGATAAATGCGACATTGTCTTTGTAGGCAGAGACCAAATTGGCGCCATTCTTCTTGGATGTTTTTTTAATAAGCTCAAAAAGCGATTGCTTTTTGGCCTTGCCGTCTATGATAAATTCACCGTTAAAAATCTTATGACGACAGTGCTCGGAATTGACTTGCGAAAATCCAAACACTTCTGAATCGGTTAATGGGCGCTCAAGGCGTTCTGCCAAGCCTTCCAAGTAAGCAACCTCGTCCTCGCTCAACGATAGGCCTTCTTGTTGGTTATACGCAGCAATATCATCAATCTCTTGTATGGTTTCTGGCTTTTTCTTGTTTTCATAAATATGCTGATCCAACTCCTTAAAACGCTGGTGAATCATGGGATCAAAAACGATGTTGTCTTTTGCCCAAAATTGTTCAATACGGATGATGTCTGTTAGCCCCATGTTGTGGCAAATCTCTACCGCATTAGTACTCCAAGGGGTAATCATCGAAAGACGAGGTCCGATAAGATCTGCTTGAACAAAGGACTTGCGCAGCAAGGGATAACCGCCAAAAAGCCATTGTAATTTTTGCTGGTCTTCTTCAGCTATTGGAAGTTCTTTCTGAACAACGTAAATGTGTTTATTGGGATCGCCAAAGAAACAAATCATAGATTATGATTAAGTCACAAAAATAAGCATAGTAGTGTTGAAGAGCACGGGTTTATTCCCCCAAAAAGTAAACGAAACACATCAATTTATCAACAACTTAGGCTTTTCGCAGCAGTCGGGCCATATAAAAGCCGTCAAATCCGTTTACTGCTGGCCACAAGTGCTGTTCTTTTTCTAGCGTAAATTCTTTGCCAATTTCGGTTTCTATGAAGGCTGCAATTTGCTCCTCGTTTTCTTGTGGCAGTATGGAACAGGTTACGTATACCAACTTACCCCCTGGCTTAACCATATTTGCGTATTGCGTTACTATCTGTTGTTGTTCCAGTACAACGCGATCAATAAATTCTGGATTTAGCTTCCATTTCGCATCGGGATTCCTTCGTAAAACTCCTAAACCACTACAGGGTGCATCTAACAAAACCCTATCGGCAGAGCCGTGTAGTTTTTTGATAACCTTATTGTTGTCAATGTGTCGGGTTTCGATGTTGTGAGCACCTGCACGTTTTGCACGTCTTTTGAGTTCGCGCAGTTTAAAGTTGTGAATATCTAGCGCGATCAACTGTCCCTTATTTTTCATCATTGCTGCCAAGTGCAGTGCCTTTCCTCCAGCACCGGCACAAGCGTCTATTACACGCATTCCTGGGGCAACCTGTGTAAAAGGTGCTACAGATTGAGATGAAGCATCTTGTACTTCAAACCAACCTCGCTTGAAGGTTTCCGTGCTGAACATATTGGCACGTTTGTCAAGCACCAAGGCATCAGGATATTTTGCGAGGGTTTGCGTTTTAATTTTTTCTTCAAGCAGCGCGTTGCGCAACAGCTTAGGAAGTGTTTTTAGTGCATTGGCACGTAGCACAACTGGCGCCATTGTGTTGAGTGCTTCCATCTCAACTGTCCACTTTTTTTCACCCAAGGCTTTGCATCCCAATGCATCCATCCAATCGGGGATAGACTCACGGTATTTGCGTTCTTGGCGCAGTTCTTCAAATTTCCCCTTAATACGTCGTGTGGGGGTTCCTTCAAGTGGTTTCCAATCTGGCAACACATAGCCTCTGAGGGTAGCCCAAACAGCGAAAATGCGCCAAAAATCTTGGCGATTTAGAGGTTCTTGAACGTTTGCAATAGCAGCATAAAGACGCTTCCAACGCACAATCTCGTAAGTGGTTTCTGCAATAAAGCCTCGGTCACGACTTCCCCAGCGTTTGTCGCTTTTGAGGACTTGCGCCACAACCTTGTCTGCATATTTCTCTTCATTAAATATCTGTTGCAGTCCGTTAAGCACTGCCAGAACTAAATTTTTGTGTAAACGCATCATGTTAGTCAAATGATTGTAGCTCAATTAGTTTTTTATACACACCATCTTGAGCCAACAGTGCTTTGTGCGTGCCTCTTTCTACTACCTTTCCTTTGTCGAGAACAATAATTTCATCTGCACTTTTTATTGTAGATAGGCGGTGTGCAATGGCCAATGAGGTTCGGTTTTGCATCATTTTATGAAGCGCATCTTGAACCAGTTTTTCAGACTCGGTGTCCAAAGCCGAGGTGGCTTCATCTAGAATCATTACAGGGGGATTTTTGAGTACAGCTCTTGCAATGGCTAAACGTTGTTTTTGACCTCCTGAGAGTTTGTTTCCGGCATCGCCAATTACGGTTTGAATGCCCTGTGGTAGTTGGGTGATAAAATCATATGCATTTGCAATATGCAATGCTGTTTCTAGCTCTTTTGCCGATGCGTTTGGCTTTGCTATAAGTAGGTTTTCCTTGACCGAATCATGAAACAGTATGGCGTCCTGCGTAACATAGGCAAACATGCTTCGCAGTTCATTTAGGTCAACGGAATCAATGGGTGTGTTGTCTATACTAATAGTTCCCTGTTGTGGGTCATAAAAACGCGTCAACAGGTTGGCTATGGTGGTTTTTCCACTTCCCGATGCGCCCACAAGCGCTACAGAATTTCCTTTGGGTATTTTTAAATTAAACCCATCAATTACCGTTTCGTCTTCATACTTAAACTGTATGTTTTCAAAACTAATTTCAGACGAAAACTTGGGTAATGCTGCTGGGTTTGCAGGTGATTGAATTTCTGATTTGTGGAAGAGGTATTCCATAATGCGTTGCGCGGCAGCATTGCCTTTTCTAATGCTATACACGGCTCTACTCATGGATTTGGCCGGCGTTAGTACACCATAGGCCAAGGTCATATAGGTAATAAATTCTTCACCGCTCATGGATTGTTCGACCAATACAAGCCGACCGCCTATGTACAAGATGGTGCCAATAACCGCTACACCCAAAAATTCACTTATCGGACTGGCGAGGCTCTCTCTGTGAATAAGCTTGTTTGAAAAATTAAAAAGCCGCTTGGTAACAGCAGCAAATTTTTTATTAAAAATATGTTCTGCGGTAAAAATTTGAATGATGGGTATGCCCGAAAGGGATTCCTCCAAATAGGAAAGTAGCTCTCCTTGTTGTTTTTGTACCCTTTCCGAGCGCGACTTTAGGCTCTTTCCTACAATTGAAATGAGCCAGCCTGCTATGGGAATAAATACCAAAACAAACAGCGTGAGTTTAGCGCTTAAAGCAAACATGGTAATCAGTGCAAATAGAATGGTCAGCGGTTCCCGAATAAGCATTTCAAACACACTCAAAAAAGAGCGTTGTACTTCCGTAACATCAGAAGTTACACGAGATATTGTATCTCCTTTTTTGTTGTTGGCATGGAAACTTGCAGGAAATGAAATTAGTTTTTTATAGATGTTGCGCTGTAAGTCTTTCACCACGCCATTACGCATGTAGGTAATAAAAAAAATGGCTAAATAGTTAAAGAGATTTTTCAGTAAAAAGGTGATTAAAATCACGCCAATCACCAAAATCAATGCTTTTGTGGCATCGCCTTTGGCATAATCAGCAATTTGAAATCTAAAAGAGTCAAAGAGATATTCTTGGTAGAAATTGCCACTTTCTCGGGTAGGCATTGCCATTGGTGCCTCGTTGTTTCTAAAAAGTACTTCTAGCATAGGCATCAAAGCCAAAAAAGAGGCTGCATTGAACAGCGCATACAGTATGTTGAACACAATATTAAGTGCAATATACCCCTTGTACGGAAGCGCGTAACGCATTATGTATCTAATTGGACTCATCTTAAATCCCTAATTCAGCCAAAATGCGATCCATCTTTTGATCGAGTTGATTTTTGGTCTTTCTATAGTCACGAGTGGAATTAAGGTTTGTATTTACACTCACGTAAAACTTTATTTTAGGTTCTGTGCCGCTGGGTCTGGCAGCTACTCGAGTACCATCTTCAGCTGTAAAAATCAACACATTTGCTTTCGGCAAAGGTATCATTTCTTTTTCTTGCGTATTTACGAATGTTCTAACAGCTGTAGCATAGTCTTCAATAAAACGAATTGGACTGCCGTCAATATCTTTAGGAGGGTCTTTTCTAAAGCGATCCATGATGCTTTCAATTTCCTCAGCACCCGATTTTCCTTTTTTGACCAACGAAACCAAGCGCTCTTGAAAGCAACCCAATTTTTCATAGGATTCCAAAAGCACATTAAAGAAAGAACTGCCATTTGATTTGGCCTCGGTAACTAATTCACACGCCAGTAGTGCCGCTGTTACGGCATCTTTGTCACGAACAAAGTCGCCAACCATATATCCGAAACTTTCTTCACCACCACCAAGGCATTTCTGATTGGGGTAGTGTTCGATCATTTGAGCAATCCACTTAAAGCCTGTAAGTCCAAGCTTACATTCAACACCATAGTGATTTGCCAAGACGCTCATCATGGGGGTAGAAACAATAGTTGAGCCCACAAATGGGTTTTCTTCTGCGGTGTAGTTGCCTTTGCTCAAGATGAAATCCGTCATGGCCACCATCGCTTGGTTGCCGTTTAGAAGTTCGAGTTCGTTGTTTTCGTTTCTTACAGCTATCCCCAGGCGGTCTGCATCGGGATCGGTTCCAATCACAATATCAGCGCCGATGGCATTGGCTTTTTCCATCGCCATTTGTAGGGCTTCGGGTTCTTCTGGGTTTGGCGATTTAACGGTAGGGAAGTCACCGTCTGGTTTGGCCTGTTGTTTAATTATCGAGACATGCTTATATCCTGCTTTTTCAAGAACCTGTGGAATGGCCGTTACGGAGGTGCCGTGTAATGGAGTAAATACCACCTTGACCTTTTGGCGATTCCCATTTCCAATACGACCAACTGCAACAGAAGCATCTTGAAAGGCTTCGTCTGTTGCGTGGTCGATGGGCGTAATAAGTGCAGGTTTAGCATCAAACAAAATAGCTTCATAGGCCGTATTGTTGATGGCCGATATGATGCCGTTGTCTTGCGGAGGAACAATTTGCCCACCATCTTGCCAATAGACCTTATAGCCATTGTATTCTGGCGGGTTATGGGATGCCGTAAGTACGATACCACAGTGACAGTTGAGGTGACGTACGGCAAAAGAAACCTCGGGTGTGGCCCGTAAATCTGTGAATAAATAGACCTTGATGTCGTTTGCTGAAAAAACAGCAGCCACGGTTTGTGCGAGTTCCTTGCTGTTGTGTCTGCAATCATAGCCAATTACCACGCTAGGTGTTTCATTTGGAAATTGCGACTTTATGTAATCACTTAATCCCTGTGTTGTTTTACCAAAGGTATACTTGTTTACACGGTTGGTACCTACGCCCATAATACCTCGCATGCCGCCTGTTCCAAAGGCCAAATCCTTGTAGAATGCATCTTCTAGTGCAGTGGGGTTATTTTTTAATTCGGCCACAGCCTGTTTTATTTCATAGTCAAATGGGGGGAGTTCCCAGGCAGCGACGCGTGCTAAAAAAGATGTACTCATGGGTAATAATTAGGCCACAAATTTAAATATTCCCTTGAGAGTTATGGGGTAAGTGTTCTTTTATTTTATACATGGTTTTGTTGTCTCTGTTTCTAATCACAATTTCACCCAAAAATCCAGCTAAAAAGAACTGGCTTCCGAGTATCATGGTTGTAAGCGCCACATAGAATTGGGGTCTTTGGGCAATCATTCTTCCGGTAGGGTTAACAAATAGTTTGTCTACACCAAGATACAGAGAGAAACCAAAGCCCATAATCAGCATAATGCTGCCAATTAGCCCAAAAAAATACATAGGTCTTCTGCCAAAGCGATGCAGAAACCACAAGGTAATTAAATCTAAAAAACCCTTGATAAATCGGTCGGCTCCAAATTTAGAATGACCAAACTTGCGTTTTTGGTGTTGTACTACTTTCTCTCCGATTTTTCTAAAACCAGCTTGCTTGGCCAATACGGGGATATAGCGGTGCATTTCGCCATACACTTCAATGGTTTTCACAACATCACTTCGGTAGGCTTTTAGGCCACAATTAAAATCGTGAAGCTTAATGCCTGACACTAATCTTGCAGCCCAGTTAAATATTTTGGACGGTAGGTTTTTAAAAAGGTAGGAGTCGTACCTTTTCTTTTTCCACCCTGATATCATGTCGTAATTCTCCTCTACGATTAATTTATAGAGTTCGGGAAGTTCCTCTGGCGAGTCCTGTAAATCGGCATCCATGGTGCAAACAACTTCTCCTGTGCAAGCTAAAAAGCCCGCATGCAACGCTTGCGACTTGCCGTAGTTGCGCAAAAACCGAATACCGCGAATACGTTTGTCTTGCGCAATAGTGGCTGAGACCCAGTCCCAAGCCTTGTCGGTGCTGCCGTCATCAATAAAAATAATTTCAAAACTGAGCTCAGCCTTGTCTAAAACACGAACAATCCATGCGTAAAGTTCCGGAAGCGATGCTTCCTCATCTAAAAAGGGAATGACAATTGATAAGTTTGGATGTTTGGTCAATTAACTATTTTTTGTGAATAAGCCGGTTACCAATCCAACTATAAACCCGATGAATAAGTTTATAATTAAAATGACAGGATAGCTTATGTAGAAATACTTTTCGGTATTGGTTTGTTGCATTTCGATAATATCTTCATCCATAGTTGGTTGTGCTTCACGCAGTGCATCGGCTTGCATAGCAGCAGTATTCGAAATAAACTCGGGTTCAACAAAATTGATAAAGACAGTAAAGTATGCTAATCCAATAATTGCAGCTACTAAAAACACTCCAACTCCTAGTTTGATGGCTTGTTTTAGTGATAGTAGCCCCGTATTATTTTTTTTAAATGTTAGTATTGCCATTACGGCCATTGAAGCAGGTATCAAGATATTGATTGCTGTAATCACAGGGGATTGATCATAGGTCATGTCCATGAAGAAAAGCATGACACTGAATACGATTCCAATGCCGCCAGCCATGGCACCATGGCGATAATTATAAGATCCTAATTTTGGTGAAGTTTCCATATGATGTTTTTTAAGTGTAAAGTGAATGGAAAATTTAGATAAAATAATTAAATTTGCATTCCTAATTAAGGCAACGCATTATGAAACAAGGTATACACCCCGACAATTATCGCTTGGTAGCATTCAAGGACATGTCTAATGAGGACTTTTTATAACAAAGTCAACTGCCAATGCTAAGGAGAAACTCGAAGTAGAAGGTGTTGAGTATCCGTTAGTTAAACTTGAAATTTCACGTACCTCACACCCATTTTATACAGGTAAATCCAAACTTGTAGACACGGCTGGACGTATTGACAAGTTCAAGAACAAATACGCCAAATTCAAAAAATAATTTTGAATTGGAATCAAATTTAAAACCTCCTTATGGAGGTTTTTTTATTTACACCTATCTTTGATACATGCGTATTTGCTTATATGACGGTCCAAACCGTTCTGATCTACTGCCTTTGGTCTACACCAGACCTGTTGCTGATTTGTTGCTCGGCGGCATGACGCTAGCCAAGCGATGGTCCCTTGCACTAGATGCTGAGGTTGTCGTTGAAACAGAAACGTACCTTCAAGAATCAACCCCTTCTTTTGACCTTGCAGTAATGGCGGGATGCCTTCCCAACCAAGAACTTCTATCTGCAATCAACGATTTAAAAGACGGACAGAAACTGATGCACAACAGTACCATGATTGCTTTTTGTGGTGCTGAATCCAGTACGGATACGGCATTGGAAACATTTGAAGCCATTGGCATCGACGCTAAAATACGCCTTGTTCGCTATCCATGGGATTTGTTCTCCAAAAATGCGGAGGTCCTGATTGAAGATGCTTCTTTTTTTAGTGGTACACACAACAACAAACTAAACGAAACAAACCAACAGCACGGTAACTGTCCAGTGTTGGTTGGCGCAAATGTCACTTCGTTTGCAGCAGTATACAACACACAAGACGGGCCCATTATCATTGATGATGGCGCAACCGTTATGGAAGGCACTTTGCTTAGCGGACCTATTTATATTGGCAAAAACAGTGTTATTAAAATGGGTGCTAAAATCTATGGTGGCACCAGTCTTGGACCCCATTGTAAGGCAGGCGGCGAGCTCAATAACGTGGTGATGTTTGGCAATAGCAACAAAGCACACGATGGCTTTTTGGGTAATGCCGTAATAGGGGAGTGGTGTAATTTGGGCGCTGCTACCGATGCGTCAAACCTTAAAAACGATTACGGTAACACCCGTGCTTGGAACTACACCCAACAAAAATTTATATCCACTGGTTTGCAGTTTTGTGGGCTTATTATGGGCGACCACTCCAAAACGGCTATTCAAACACCACTGAATACAGCTACTGTTGTAGGTGTTGGTTGCAGTATTTTTAGTATAGGTTTTCCACGGACGTTTATTCCCAGTTTTTCTCGAGGTGGTTCTCAGGGCATGACCGAAAACAATTTGGACAAGATGCTGAATACGGCTGCTGTGGTTATGGCCCGGCGTGGTCAAGATATGTCTGCTGATGACAAAGCTATTTTGACGCATTTGTTTGCTACCACCAAGGAATTCCGCCACTAGGCAGGTTGCCCCTCAATCATATAGGATTATATTTGCAAAAACAACAAGATGTCTTCTACAGGTTCGGTAGCTTTTTACACTTTGGGATGTAAGCTGAATTTTTCAGAAACATCGTCTATTGCCCGTTCTTTTAAGGCAGCAGGCTACGTAGAAACCGCTTTTGATACACCTGCAGATGTATACGTTATCAACACGTGCTCGGTTACAGAAAATGCAGACAAAAAATTCAAAACCATAGTCAAGCAAGCACTTAAGCAAAACCCAGATGGTTTTCTGGTTGCCATAGGCTGTTATGCACAGCTTAAACCTGAAGCCTTGGCTGCATTGGACGGGGTAGATTTGGTCTTAGGCGCCAACGAAAAGTTTAATGTGGTGGATTTTGTTGAGAGTAAAACGGGTTCTGAAACTGCTGTTCACGCTTGCTCTATTGATGACGTGGAGCAGTATATTGGGAGTTATGCCATTGGCGAACGCACACGTGCATTTTTAAAGGTTCAAGATGGTTGCGACTACAAATGCACCTACTGTACCATTCCCTTGGCGCGTGGTTTTTCGCGTAGCGATACACTTGATAATATTCTTAGGCAGGCAAATAAAATTGCTGCGCAAGACATCAAAGAGGTGGTGTTGACGGGAGTTAATATTGGTGACTTTGGCAAGGGCGAATTTGGCGCAAAAAAACACGACCATACGTTTTTTGATTTGGTAAGCGCTTTGGACGAGGTTTCTGGATTGGAACGCATACGTATTTCTTCTATAGAGCCCAATTTATTGCGTCAAGAGACCATTGAATTTGTAGCCGATTCCAAGCGTTTTGTGCCACATTTTCACATGCCGCTACAAAGTGGCAGCAATGAGATTTTGGCTGCTATGCGCAGGAGGTATCAGTGCGAGCTATATGGTAAGCGTGTGGCGCAGATAAAAGCCCGTATGCCCCACGCTTGTATTGGGGTAGATGTAATTGTAGGGTTTCCTGGAGAGTCAGACAAACATTTTATGGAAACCTATCATTTTCTCAACGAACTTGACGTTTCATATCTTCATGTATTTACTTATTCAGAGCGTGAGAATACCCTTGCAGCTGGTATGCCTGCTGTTGTTCCTAAAGCGGTACGTGCTAAAAGGAGTAAGATGTTGCGCGGGTTGTCTCAAAAAAAGCGACGTGCTTTTTATGAAAGCCAATTAGGCACTGAACAAGAAGTGTTGTTTGAGTCTGAAAATAAGAATGGATTTGTCCACGGATTTACTCCCAATTACGTTAAAGTAAAGGCCTTTTGGAATCCCGCGCTATGCAATACCATCAAGTGTTTACGCTTGACTGCAATTGATGATGATGGTTTGGTAAATTTTGATCAAACAACGGCGATTACAGCCTAGTAAAATTAGATGCGTACGCCAATGGGGAGCATGCTTCTGTAGCGTTTGTTCTTGCGGATAAAACGTACAATCTCTGGGCTAGTTGGCATCATGCTGATGTTTCGCTCTGCTATGATTGACAGTACTTCCTTTATAAAAGCATCGCTAAAGTCGTTCGGGAACTTATCTTTTGGAACCACGAGTTTGGTAAGAAAGATTTTGCGTTCCTGCTGTGCGTATTCTATTTTGGCAAGCTCACCTTGAACTTCTGTTTCAAACTGGCGTAAAAAGGCGTTGTCAGTGACGTTAATTTTATCCATTAATGATTATGCTAGTCTGCAAATTTACAAAATTTTATGTACATTTAGTTTGCAATGAAGAAGAGCGCTGCCATTCATGTCTACATGATGCCCGGTATGGCTGCTAATAATGAGATTTTCGAACGCATAAAACTCATCAGCCCTTTCGAGGTGCATTTGTTGTCTTGGTTTATGCCTAACCAGCAAGAATCCTTGGCGTCTTATGCCAAACGTATGTGCGAAAAAGTGACTTATTCTAGTCCTGTTTTAATCGGAGTTTCTTTTGGTGGTATATTGGTGCAAGAGATGTCTAAAATCATTCCTTGCCGGAAGGTTATCATCATTTCAAGCGTGCGAACCTGGCGTGAGTTTCCCATTCACATGCGCGTTACTCGCAAGACAAGTGCTTACAAGTTTTTCCCTGTTCAGTGGATTGACAATTTAGAAGATTTTGTGGGCTTTGTTTTTGGTCCTACTGTACGAAAGCGCATGGATTTAAATAAAAAATATTTATCTGTTAGATCGCCAGAATACCTGAATTGGTCGTTGCAAGTTCTTTTTAATTGGAGTCAAGATACGCCGCTTCCCAATGTGACACATATTCACGGGACTTATGATATGGTATTCCCAGCCCTGCATTTAAAGGATTTTATCCCAGTCCCCAAAGGAACACATGTCATGATCATGACACGCGCACAATGGTTTAATCAGCACTTACCGCAGATTATCTTGACGCCGACTTAGTTAAATTTTCTTTAACTGCTGCTGCATCAGCTTGATTTGATCGGCAAGCATATTCTGCTTATCCAATTTTTTAGCTTCGTTTAGGAGTAAAGTGGCTTCTCGCTTGCGTCTTTTCTGCATCACGATACCAGCGAGGCTGAGTTTGGCCATAGCCAAATCGTGCTTCATATTAAGCCCCAGCGAAATGGCTTTTTTGAAGTGACGCTCAGCTTTGGTCAGGTTTTTTTGTGCTTCTATCACACCGTGTAGAAAATAAAAATAGCCTTGTTGCTTTTGGGTGAGTGCAGATTCAGGTTTTTTGATTCTGTTCAACCAGCGTTGGGTTCCCTCAAAGTCTTGCTTGCGTAGGCGTAGGAAAGATAGTAAGATAAATTCATTCTTGTAGTATAGAAAAACAAAAATACCAGCTAGGAAAATCATCGCAATTCCATTACCGATATATCCTTCAATAAATTGGTAAACGGCGTATCCTGTAGAAGCGATAGCGAGTACAATTTTTATGAATTTTGGAAACATAGTTACAATTTAGGCAACAAATTTACATATTTCTGCGGTAGTGTTCTTTTTACTTAAAGGAGTTATTGTATATTTGCCGCCGTCATAACAAAACATTGATGAAAAGAACATTTCAACCTTCGAGAAGAAAGCGTCGTAACAAACACGGCTTCATGGAGCGCATGGCTTCTGCAGCCGGGCGCAAGATATTGGCAGCACGTCGCGCAAAGGGACGTAAAAAGATATCTGTCTCCTCAGAACCACGTCACAAAAAATAAGTGAATAAACCGTTTAAAACTTCAAGGTGTTACTTTTACAGTGACACCTTTTTTTATATATATTCGATAGATTTTTATCAACATTTAGTTGCAATTTATGCCAAAGACAAAAGACCTTAACAGCATTCTAATTATCGGCTCCGGCCCTATCATCATCGGCCAAGCCTGCGAGTTTGATTACTCCGGTTCCCAATCGCTTCGTTCTCTGAGAGAAGACGGCATCGAGACCATACTAATCAACTCCAATCCCGCAACCATCATGACCGATCCTTCTATGGCCGATCATGTTTATTTATTGCCACTCACCACAAAATCCATCATTCAGATTTTGAAGGAACATCCACATATTGACGCCGTTTTGCCTACCATGGGTGGCCAAACTGCGCTTAACTTGTGCATTGAAGCAGAAGAAAAAGGCATTTGGAAAGACTTCGAAGTTAAACTTATTGGTGTCAACATTGATGCCATCAACATTACCGAGGATCGTGAAAAGTTTCGCGAGCTTATGGAAAAAATCGATGTTCCTATGGCGCCACAAGCCACGGCAACCTCATTTCTAAAAGGAAAAGAAATTGCTCAGGAATTCGGCTTTCCTCTATGTATTCGGGCTTCCTACACGCTTGGCGGTGCTGGAGCCGCCATTGTCTATGACGAAAAAGACTTTGAAGAACTGCTAAGACGTGGTTTAGAAATCTCACCCATACACGAAGTCATGATTGACAAAGCCATGATGGGGTGGAAAGAATACGAACTGGAACTCCTTCGTGATAACAACGACAATGTGGTAATTATATGTTCTATTGAGAACATGGATCCTATGGGTATCCATACAGGAGATTCCATCACAGTAGCGCCTGCTATGACGCTTTCCGATAAGACCTTTCAGAAAATGCGTGATATGGCCATTAAGATGATGCGCAGCATTGGTGACTTTGCAGGTGGTTGTAACGTGCAGTTTGCCGTTAGCCCAGATGATAAAGAAGATATTATTGCCATTGAGATTAACCCACGGGTTTCGCGTTCCTCGGCATTGGCAAGTAAGGCAACGGGTTATCCCATTGCCAAAGTGGCTACCAAACTCGCCATTGGCTACAAACTGGATGAATTATATAACCAGATCACCAAGTCTACTTCTGCCTTGTTTGAGCCAACACTCGATTATGTAATTGTAAAAATACCACGTTGGAACTTCGACAAGTTTGAAGGTTCTGACCGTACCCTAGGCTTGCAGATGAAAGCCGTTGGTGAGGTAATGGGTATTGGACGTTCGTTTCAAGAAGCTTTGCACAAGGCTACGCAATCGCTAGAGATCAAGCGAAATGGGCTGGGTGCAGACGGCAAGGGCTATACCGATTACAACCAAATTATCGACAAGCTTACCCATGCCTCTTGGGACAGGGTATTTGTGATTTACGATGCCATTGCGATGGGCATTCCGCTAAGTCAGATATACGAAATCACCAAGATAGACATGTGGTATCTGAAACAGTATGAGGAATTGTTCAACTTGCAGAAAGAAATTTCAAACTTTACAATTGACTCGATTGAAAAACCTTTGCTGTTAGAGGCCAAGCAAAAGGGCTATGGCGACAGACAAATTGCCCATATGTTGGGTTGTTTGGAAAGCGAAGTGTATAAAAAAAGAGACGAATTTAATATTCACCGTGTCTATAAACTGGTGGATACCTGTGCTGCTGAATTTACGGCCAAGACCCCTTACTACTACTCCACTTTTGAGAGTACGATGGAATATGCCGACGGCAATTCCTATGTGCATAACGAAAGTATGGTGACCGACAAAAAGAAAGTGGTGGTATTGGGCTCTGGACCTAACAGAATTGGTCAGGGGATTGAATTTGATTACTGCTGCGTCCATGGCGTATTGGCAGCTGCGGAAGCGGGCTATGAAACCATCATGATCAATTGTAATCCGGAAACGGTTTCTACCGACTTTGACACGGCCGATAAGCTTTACTTCGAACCTGTCTTCTGGGAGCATATCTACGATATTATTCGACACGAAAAACCGGAAGGTGTTATTGTTCAGTTGGGGGGCAAACTGCCCTGAAGCTGGCCGAAAAGCTTGAGCGGTATGGTGTTAAAATCATGGGCACTAGTTTCCAGTCCTTGGATTTGGCAGAAGACCGTGGAAGTTTCTCCACACTTCTCAAGAAAAACAGCATTCCTTACCCAGAATTTGGTGTGGCTGAAACTGCCGATGAAGCACTTGCATTGGCAGACGAATTAAACTTCCCCATACTGGTACGCCCATCATATGTTTTGGGCGGTCAGGGAATGAAAATTGTCATCAACAAAGAAGAACTGGTTAAGCATGTTGTGGATTTATTGCACAAAATACCAAACAATAAATTGCTGTTGGACCATTACCTGGACGGCGCAATTGAGGCCGAAGCAGATGCCATTTGCGACAGTGAAGACGTATATATCATCGGTATCATGGAGCATATAGAACCCTGCGGTATACACTCGGGCGATTCCAATGCGACCTTACCGCCCTTTAACTTGGGCGACTTTGTGATGCAGCAGATAAAAGATCACACCAGAAAAATTGCGCTATCACTCAATACAGTCGGACTGATTAACATTCAGTTTGCCATCAAGGATGATATCGTTTACATCATTGAGGCCAACCCACGTGCATCGCGGACCGTTCCCTTTATCGCCAAGGCGTATAAGGAGCCTTATGTGAACTATGCCACCAAGGTGATGCTGGGCGATAAAAAAGTGAAGGACTTTAACTTTCAACCCAAGTTAGAGGGCTTTGCCATCAAGCAACCGGTCTTTTCGTTTAACAAATTCCCTAACGTTGACAAGGCGCTGGGCCCAGAAATGAAGAGTACGGGCGAGAGCATCTTGTTTATCGACAGCCTGAAAGACGATGAGTTTTACGAATTGTATGGTCGTCGCAAGATGTATTTGAGTAAGTAGTTCATTGCTCAATTTCACGTATATTTAATCAAATATTTTTTTGATGGAATGGATTCCGGTACTTGTTGTTGTCTTAGCACTGTTGGTCTTTTATTTTATAAGCCAAAAGAAGCAGTCTACTGACGTTACCAATGAATTTTTGATGCAACTCAATGCGCAGTTGCGTGATGAGATTCAGGGTATTCGTAAAGAAACAGATGCCAATGCCAAAGAAACCCGTGTGGAGCTGGAGCAGAAGCTCGACAACATCACCAAGGGCATAAGCGACTATCAACGCTCGTCTAACCAGTCCATTACCCAACAGTTTGCCGAATCCAAAAAAGCCATTACCAACGTGACCAAGGCCTTGTCTGAAATTAAGGGAACCAACGAACAGGTGTTGAGTTTTGCCAACCAAATGAAAACTTTGGAGAAGATATTGGGCAATTCCAAGCAGCGTGGTATTTTGGGGGAGATACAGCTCGAAAACCTATTGGCTAACGTCTTACCACCCGAGTTGTTTGTTATGCAACACTGTTTTTCCAATGGTGAAATGGTGGATGCCATTGTCAAGGTGGGGGATTTTATCATTCCTGTAGATGCCAAATTCTCTTTGGACAACTACAACAAAATGGTGGAGAGCAGCGAACCCGAGGCGATTAAGGCCTTGGAGCAAAGTTTTAAGAGCGATATTAAAAAGCGCATAGACGAAACTGCCAAATACATACGCCCCAACGAAGCCACCACCGACTATGCTTACATGTTTATCCCTGCCGACGGACTATACCAAGACTTGCTAAACAGTAGGGTAGGAACCTTGCAGATAAACTCCCGTGACTTGGTTTCTTATGCCTACGAAAAAAAGGTTATGATTGTATCGCCCATGAGCCTGTTTCCGATGCTGCAAATAACGGTAAAGGCGCTCCACAACCTTAAAATCGAAAACTCCATTCAGGACATCTTGAAGAACGTAGAAAAACTCGGCAAGCACCTCAACGCTTTTGAGGACATACACGGCCGCTTGGGCAAAACCATAGGTACTGTCGTAAATCACTACAACGAATCTTCCAAGGAGTTTAAAAAGATTGATAAGGACATCATTCGTTTGGCAGGTGAAGAAAACGCCTTGGACTACCAAGTAACGGCACTAGACCGCCCCGATGCGGAGGAGTAAGCAGTGGTAAAAATAAATTTAAGTACACTTATTCAGCTATAAATTGCTGCTGTAATTCCAGATTAAAGCCAACCTTTATGCCAACTGGAATCGTTTGGCAGCATAGCGGTAGCCAAAAAGTAAGGCTGCACTAAAAAACAAATCCCCCACAACAGCATATCCAAAAAATGGGAGGGCAAGCGTAAAACAAGTTATAAAGCCTTCGGGGGTAAGTGGGTAGTATAAAAACCAAACGCCAAGGTTAGTAACAGCAAAAAACAGTAGGCTGCTAAGGATTACAGTGCCAATATTCACTTTTTTTAGCACAAACCCCAAGCTTGTAATGCCTACAAAAGCCAAATAAACAATGGGTGTAATCATCGAAAAGCCCAAAAAGACATCCGTCACTAACATGGCCAAAATAGGCATTAGCATGGCCCAGTGCTTGCGACTAAAGTGGGTACCGGTAAACAGTGCCACAGCCGTTATGGGTGCAACATTGGGGGGTGAGGGATTAAACGCACCAATATAGCTACAATGATAAAGCTTATAAGTACGCGTTCTTTTATGTTGAAGGACATTATAATTTGTTATGATACAAATGTACATATTTTTCAATAATCCTTCTTTATTAATAAGGTTAAAACCCTAACTTTGTAGTAGCTTTTGGGTTCTTCAACATGCGAAGATGAAAAAGGGAAAAAGGTGTAAGGCCTTTGCTGTTCCCGCAACTGTATGTACCGCAACGCTCAATGCTTCAACCACTGTCCGCCTCATCGTATGGTAAGGTTTGTTGAGTAGTACGTGCCAGGAGACCTGCCTAGGAGATTCATGCTGTGCGTGCTCGGGATAAGCACTATCGGTTCATTATTACAACAACTTAACAAGCGATATTTATTAGCAGCAATGCTATTTTGTATAATTACCGTCCATGCGCAAGAGCAATTGGAAGAAGTAGTTGTTTCGGATACGCGTATTCCGAAGTCTAGGAAAAACAGCGGCAAGGCCGTTGTGCACATCAGCGCAGCAGAGATAGCTAAAAACAAGGGCATATCGCTAGCGCAATTACTCAATCAATACGCCGGAATATACATATCGGGTGCCCAACTGTACCCTGGACAAAACCTGTCCTATTTTATTCGTGGAGGTAATAACCGACAGGTGCTTATCCGCATCGATGGTGTGGTGGTCAGTGACCCCTCTCAAATCGAATCGGATTTTGATTTGCGTCTGTTAGCTTTAGACCAAATAGCTACCATTGAAGTGGTTAAGGGGGCGTCAAGTAGCCTGTATGGCAGCGGGGCAGCTAACGCCGTTATAGACATCACTACCAAAAAGGAACTGACACAAAAAACCAAGCTTACGGTTGCCCAAGAGTGGGGTACTCAAAATACATTTGATCAAAAATTTGGCAAGCTTTCTGACTTGAGTAAGCAGTTTGTGGAGGTGCAGCATCAACTAGGCGATGTGGCCCTAGCCGGCTCAGTGCAACGACTAGCATCAGATGGGATGTCGTCTGTGGCGGGTACGGAAAACGATCCCGTTGAAAAAGAAAACATACAGTTCAGTGTCCAAAGTCAATATAACAGCCCTTGGGCTTGGTCGGCCTATTTGCAACGAGATGTGTTTGATGCCAACTTCGACAGCATCTTTCCCAGTTTTGCCGATGCCAATTATTCATTTGTGAGCAAACAACAACGGATTGGTTTTATGCCTTCCTACACTAAGGGTACCTCTAATATTCAAGCGCAGTTTTCTTGGACAGATACCTCTCGTTCTTATGCAGACGGGTTCCCGTCGGATTACACAGCAGCTATGTTTACGACAGAACTCACTTGGCGTCACCGCGCATCGGACGAGCTGACGCTATTAGGCGGTCTTTTTTACCAAGACATTGATTCTGGTTTTAAGAGCGTCTATGATTCTGAAACCTATGCGCATGATAATGTTGCGATTTTTGTTAGTGGACAGTGGCAACACGCCAAGGGCTATGCCCTACACGCCAGTGTGCGGAACTCCGTACACAGCGAGTTTGGCAGTCACCAAACCTTTACGATTAATCCGTTTTATGTAACAGAGCTTTCATCTGGTGGCTATCTTAAGTTTTTTGGTTCTTGGGCTACATCATTTATTGCACCATCGCAGTATAAACTCTACAGCGGTCTATATGGCAACACGGAGCTAACGCCCGAAGAAAACCAAACCCTTGAATTGGGTGTAGAAAAAATGACAGATAACAGCCGCATTACCGTGGTTGCCTTCCAACGGGAAGAGGATAATTTTGTGGATTTTGTCTCTTTATCCAATTTTATGGGATATCAAAATCGTCCAGGGATATTTAAAGTACGTGGAGTGGAGGTAGCGGCCAATTGGGGCCTAAAGAATTGGAATATCAAAACTAACTACACCTTTACCGAAAAGGTGGACCAAGCGCCTTTGCGCCTGCCCAAGCATGCAGCCAACCTTGGTCTGAACTATGCAGCACCCAAAACACAATGGGGATTGCATTGGCGTTATATAGGATCACGTTATGATGTAAACCAAGCCTTTGCACAAGAAAAATTGGATGCCTATGCCTTGGTAGATGTACGTATTGCCTTTCCAGATTTTATTGGAAATACCACAGCCAGTTTAGCTGTAACCAATATTTTTGATGTGGAATACACCGAGATATTTGGCTTTACCACGCTGGGACGTAACCTAAACATAGCCCTGCGCTATGCCTTTTAGTTTTTGGGAAAATAAATTGTCCTCCCGGCTTCGGTTTGAAGCGCAACGAATGATGCGGGTAAGCTGTTGGAATCTATTGATATGCTTCCAGAAGTTTGCCCGCTTATGTATTCTAGTGCTTTCTTAAGTATGGGTTCTTCCACATCGCCAAGCACCCCCATATTAGATAAGGTTTCTGCAATGGATATGTTGGGCATTAAGCCTTCGGAATAGTCGCCCACGCCTTCGCTGTTGTAGTTTTTAAATGTGATGGGTAGCATCAGGTACTTGTGGTTGGGGTTTATGGTTCTGTTGTTGTCAATATAATCGTAAAAAGGATTTGAACCCACGTCTTTTCCTTCTGTTTTATCGCCAACTTGAACCACATTTAAATAGGGCTTTAATCCATTGATTGTCATTTCGCTTGCTGAAGCTGAGTTTTCTGTTGTTAAGAAAAATACTCGCGATAACCCCAAGTTAATATTTGAATTGGTGATGTTAACATCCGTATTATTTGCGCTTAATTTTTCATTGTATATGAGTTTTCCAAATATCTTGTCGGCGTATTCTCCTGCAATAAGCCCTGCTAGTAGTTGTGCTGTTGATATTGCTCCACCTCTGTTGTAGCGCAAATCCACCACAAGTTCGTCTATAGCTGCGGCGGCCAAATTGGCAAAAGTTGTTTTTAGGGCATCGTCTTGAGCGGTGCTAAAGCTATTATACATCACATAGCCCACCTTTTTGCCTTCGTGTTGAATTACTTTTGACAAGTGAACACTTTGTTCGGTTAGTTCGGTATTGGTTAGGCTAATGCTGTTGCCTGTTTTTGATATTATGTTATTGTTGTTGATAGTCGCTAAACCAATGGTATAGCTGCTGGCATTACTTAACAACAATTCTCTGTAGTTGGAAATGTTGAGTTGATTGCCGTTGACCTCTACAAAAATATCTCCACGCTCGACGCCTTTTGTTTCAGCATCTGACCCTGGTAGTACATACTGCACATAACCGAAAATATCAGCGCTGTCTAGTGAAATGCGAACCAAGCCAAAAACCATCCCGTTACTCAGCGATATCCCTTTAATGCTGTTTTCAAAGATCTCGTAATTGTCTATAAGTGCGCTATACCTGTCTGCTTCAAACTGCAACCCTTTGAATAAATAAGATGGACCATCAAAAGATTGCAAGAAGTTGGTGTATTCTTTGTCGTCTGTAAACCTGTTGTCGGAAAGGTTAGGAACATCCTTTTGCCAGTAGTAGGCAAAATTCATCACTTTGTAGATAAAATCCTCTACTTCTAGATTTTCTGTAGTGCTAACAACAATGATATCGTCAATATCATCCTTACAACCTAAAGATAAAATAATAACAAAGAGCGGAATAAATTTTTTCATAGGTTTGAGTAGATTCGAAAAGGCAAGTTAATAAAAATAAATTTCCCTAATTTGTAACAAGGTTTTGCCAAATTCGTTAGTTGTAAAACACCCAGTAAATCTTCAACCTGTGATATGGATGAAAAAATTTTTTTAAAACGAATCTTGACTGTACAAGGCAGTATGTTTCGCTTATCAAAGAGGTTGTTGACATCCACCCAAGAGGCTGAAGATGCGGTACAAGAAGTAATAACAAAATTGTGGACAAACATGACACAGATGGCAACATTATCGAATATTGAAGGCTACGCCATGACCATGACCAAAAACTATTGTTTGGACAGGTTAAAGTCAAAGCAAGCCTCACAATTGCGATTGGTGCACTATCATCACGATAAGGCAACAGCTTCACTTGACAAGCAAATTGATGCACGAGACAGCGTTTCAAAACTAATGGTCTTTATGAAAGATCTTTCAAAACAACAACAACTTGTTTTACAATTACGGGATATTGAGCAATACGATTTTGAGACCATTGCCCGAATTACTGAACTATCGGAAGGCGCAGTACGCGTTGCGCTTTCACGGGCACGAAAAAAAATCAAAGAACAACTCATTAAAGCACACAATCATGGAATTGAAACAGCTTCATAAATACGTAGACTTGTATTTTAAGGGTCAAGCGACACTAGAGCAAGAAGCGATCCTCATGGACTACTTTTCGCAGCCAGTAGTTGATGTCAAATTTGCGCAATTCAAGCCCTATTTTGAGGCAATTGCTAGTGAGCGTAAGCAAACCTATCAGGGGCAATTACCCGCAAAACCGTTTTCCAAAACCAATTGGCGCAGGGCTGTAGCCATAGCTGCGGTAGCGGTTTTCGGATTTTTAATGACACAGCTAAACAACACACAAGCCATTCAACCTACCCCCGAAAAACTTGTGTTTGAAGAATTTAAGGTACACATGTATTTTGTGTCTCAAAAACTAAACAAAGGTCATGAAGGTTTGGTCCATATGGAAACCTTCAATCAAGCAACTAACAGATTTATAAAGACAGATTAATATGAAAAAGAGTATCCTTATAATAGCCCTTATAACAGTTTCGTTTAGCTGGGGGCAAGACATTTTCGAAAAATATGAATACGATGACAGTGTCAGTTATTTTTCGATCAGTCCAAAAATGTTTCAAATGCTTGCAAAACTTAGCATAGAAACAAACGACCCAGAAGCGGATAAATTCTTAAAGTTGGTAGAGGAAATCGAAAGCTTTAAGGTCATAACTACCGAAAGCAAAGGCATCGCCGAAGAAATCCAAACATGGGTAGATAAACACATCAAATCCCAAAATTTAGATGAGCTGATGCGCGTACGAGACAAAGGGGCAAATGTTAATTTCTATGTAAAATCAACAAAAAATGATGAAAGAGTTAAAAAGCTGCTTATGTTCGTAAGCGAAATAAACCAGGATAATATAAACCTTGGCGACCGACAGCCCGAAACCGTCTTACTCTACCTTAGTGGTGATATTGACCTCACCCAAATTTCCAAGCTTGTCAATGAGATGAATCTTCCTGGTGGCCAGCAATTGGGAAAATTAAATGAAAAATAAGATGAAAAACCTATTGATTTTCTCAGTCGTAGTAGTCTTTGCGAGCTGCTCTAAAACCCAAAGTATTCAGTCCTATTATGTCGAAAAATCTGAAGACCCCAATTTCCTTGTCATTGATATTCCTACTTCTATTTTGGGCATCAATAATGAGGTCTTTAATAATGAGGAGCAAGCAGCGCTGGATTCTTTTCAAAAACTCAATGTATTGATGTTTCGCAAAACGATGGAAAATGGCGAGCAATTCCCTGAGGAGTTAAAAACAGTACGCGAGATAATTGATGGAGTACAATTTGACCCCTTAATGGTGGTAAGTGATCGTCAATTTTCTGGAAAATTGCTTCTTGAAGGCAGCGTGGAACGCCCCGACGAGATCGTGTTTTTCGGCTCCGCTACCGATGAAGGATTTTTGTTGGCACGTTTGATAGGCAGGAAAATGCAGGTAGAAAAAGCGGTTGTACTCGCCAAAGCACTTGAGCGTGAAGGCGCGCTTGATAATGCAGTGGAGGCCATAGGCCAAATGCTCTAAATACCAGTGTAATTTTCCGGTCTCAAGGCATGTAACTCATCCCTAACTTCAGTACATACATCTAAGGTTTCGATAAACGCACGAATAGACGCTTCATCGACACCCGTATTGGTGCGAGTGAGTGCTTTTAGTGCCTCGTAGGGCTTTGGATATCCTTCGCGACGCAAAATGGTCTGAATGGCTTCTGCAAGTACTGCCCAGTTGTTGTCTAAATCGCCTTGTATGGCCTCTTTGTTAACCAGAAGCTTTCCAATTCCCTTAATTAAAGATTCAAAACTAATCAACATGTGGGCTAGAGGCATACCTGCATTTCGTAAGACCGTACTGTCGGTCAGGTCACGTTGCAATCGGGAAATGGGTAGTTTTTCTGATAAGTGTGATAGCAATGCATTCGCAATACCGAGGTTCCCTTCCGCATTTTCAAAGTCAATGGGATTGACTTTGTGTGGCATGGCAGAAGAACCAACTTCTCCTTCTTTAATTTGTTGCTTGAAATAATCCATGGAAATATAGGTCCATATATCTCTGGAAAAATCAATGAGTATGGTGTTGATGCGCTTTTGCGCATCACATAGTGCAGCATAGTGATCGTAGTGCTCGATTTGTGTTGTTGGGAACGAATGATGCAGGCCAAGGGTATTTTCTACAAATGCTTTTCCAAACGCTTGCCAATCAACAGAGGGGTAGGCCACCTTGTGTGCGTTGTAATTTCCAGTGGCGCCACCAAACTTGGCCGCCATTGG
Source organism: Bacteroidota bacterium (assembly GCA_038143535.1). Classification (GTDB taxonomy): domain Bacteria; phylum Bacteroidota; class Bacteroidia; order Flavobacteriales; family Flavobacteriaceae; genus UBA7446. Next base: position 1,104,260 of record JAYQMD010000001.1, on the reverse strand, counting down.
GATTTGCGACATCAGTGAAAGCTGTTGGTCAATACGTGTTTTGAATACGTTGAGTTCTTTGTCCAAACGGGTAGGGGAGGCCGGCTGTCCGTGTGTGCGGGCCAGCATAGATACCCCCTCACAACTAGTCATAAGCGCTTCAAGTGCTGTAATTACTTCTTGAAGTTTTGGTAAATATTCATTTTCATAAGCTTCTTTAACAGACAGCGGAATAGCCGTGTTGTTGATGTCCTGTGAAGTAAGTCCAAAGTGGATAAATTCTTTGTATTTACCCAGATTTAAGTCGTCAAATATTTGTTTTAGAAAGTACTCAACTGCCTTTACGTCGTGGTTGGTAACCTTTTCAATGTTTTTAATATCTTGCGCCTGATCTAAATTAAAATGGAGGTACATGCTTCGCAATTCTTCCATGGCCGGTGGAGGAAAATCTTTAAGATCAGACAATGGAAGTTCGCACAAGGCTATAAAATACTCCACTTCAATCCGTACGCGGTATTGGATCAATCCGAATTCTGAAAAGTATGGACTTAGGGATTTTGTTTTTGGGCGGTAACGACCGTCAACAGGTGAAATTGCACTTAATTTGTTTAATAACATAGGCTTTCAAAATGCAAAGGTATCGAATTTAGCTTTTTTAGCGATTGAGAATTTTATACTCTTCATAACAGCTGCTGATGGCCTCCAGGATTTGCAGGTCGTTAGCTCCTTTGATAAAGCTATCAGAGAAGTTGCATTTGCGCAGTATTTCGTCTAAATCTACTCGGTCAATTTGCACGAGTTGCTCCAAGGTTTTTCTGTCGTATTTGACCGCCAATAAATCTCTAAGCTCGTTGTTGGCCCTCACTTTTTTGAGTTTGCGTTGTTGCTTGGGCTTTTTACCAAAAATATTATAAAAGAAATCAGCTGGATTTGAGATGGCTTGTAAAATGCGAATTTCTCCAAGAGGAGTTCTGTTGCCCGCTTCATATCCTCCCGATGGAAGTCCGGGAATACTGTACCTTCTTGTTCTGTTGATGGGAACATTTCGCGCATCTATATCCAAATATCCCGTGAGTTGGTAAGGGCGTACCACTACTTCTTCAAGCGCCAATGCAAGCTCAGTCAGCTGAAAGCGTGTGTTGGGATATTTTACCAAGTCATTGGAAACGCGGACCTTTATGGGTTTGTAGCCCAAGTAGGAAAAATAAAGTGTATCATTAACTTCCGCATCGATGGTAAATTTCCCCTCTTTGTTGGTTATGGACATGGTCACCTTGTTCAAGTTAATTATATGTTCCGTTGAAATGGGTTTTTGATCTGAAGCATTTTCGACAATACCAATCACCTCTTGCCCATATAAAAAGGTACAAAAGCCAATTAAAAAGAAGAATTGGATAAAAAGTCTGATCATAAGCTTATACAAACTAAATGCATTCCTCGATGCTCTGCAATGTTTTTATCTAAAATTAACATTATGTTAGGGATTTTAGGTACTCAAATAACGCGGTAATGGCCCTACTACGGTGGCTTAGTTTTAATTTTATCGCTCGAGGGAGTTCGCCAAATGTTTTGCTGTAGCCTTCTGGTATAAAAAGGGGATCATAACCAAACCCGCCTGTTCCACTGAGTGCCATTGCAATTTCACCCCTCACGATGCCTTCAAAGCAAATTTCCGTACTGGCATCAACGTAAGCAATAGCGGTTTTGAATTGCGCCTTCCGATTTGTGGTTTGCGCCAAGGCATCCAAAAGTTTTGCGTTGTTTTTTTTGTGGTTTTTTTCCGCTCCAGCATAGCGCGCCGAATATATTCCTGGCGCACCATCTAGTGCAGCTACCTCCAAGCCACTGTCGTCAGCAAAAACGGGTGTTTTAAATACTGCATAAATATGTTTGGCTTTTAACAATGCGTTCCCTTCAAAGGTTTTTGCTGTCTCGTCTATTTCAGTTTGATAATCCACATCGGCCAGGCTTTTAATGTTATAATCTTTAAAGACCGCTTTTACCTCTTCTACCTTGTTCTGGTTGTGGGATGCAAATATGAGCTCTTTCATTCGTGATGATAGGGTTGACTGTTTAAAATACTAAAGGCACGGTAGAGCTGCTCTGCGACAAAAATACGTACCATTTGGTGTGAAAAAGTCATCTGTGAAAGAGCTATCTTTCCTTGTGCTCTTGCGTATACTTCTTGTGAAAACCCATAAGGTCCACCAATGACAAAGACTAATTTTTTAGTCCCTGCATTCATTTTTTTTTGTAGAAACTGCGCAAAGCCTTTGGAAGTATGTGTGCTGCCTTTTTCATCAAAAAGAACAAGGGTGTCGCTAGTGCTTACGGCTGCAAGAATCAGCTTGCCCTCTTCTGTTTTTTGTTGCTTTTTAGGAAGGTTTTTGGTATTTTTAAGATAGACTATTTCGTGCCACTCAAATGTGGTGTAGCGTGACAAGCGCTTGCAATAATCTGGCAACCAACTTTTGAGCTCAGCCTGCTGCGTTTTACCCACGCATATCACTTGAATTTTCATATTGCTAAAGTATCAATTCTCATGGAAGCATTTTGTTTAAATAGCTACATTTACACAATGCTACAGAAAAGCAAACATAAACTTAAGGCTTGGCTTCAAAGCATACGATTTGGGGATGCCAAGTCAATTTCGCTCTACCAATTATTGGAGCTCTATGTCATTGGGGTTTTAAAAGGAACCTTGACTACTCGAGCCAGTAGTATTGCTTTTAGCTTTTTTTTATCGCTGTTTCCCTTCTTAATTTTTGTGCTTAACATCATTCCGTTTGTGCCTATCGATAACGTGGAAAGCACCTTTTCATCGTTCTTCTTATCCATCGCACCCTCCGAAGCGCAGGATTTTTTGAATAGCGTCCTCTACGACATTCAATCCAAGCCAAGAGGAGGTTTGTTGTCTACTACTTTTGTTTTGTCCATGTTCTTTATGGCCAACGGCGTTAATGCCATTTTTGGGGGTTTCAGCGAGTCTGTACACATAACACTTTCGCGACATTTTGTGCGTCAGTACATCTATGCATTGGGTGTTGGGGTGTTGCTGGGTATTTTATTCCTTATTTCCATTGCTGGGTATTTGTTTTTTGAGTTGCTGCTGGCTGAAACATTTGATTTTGGATTTGAGCTAAGTTCTTGGATTCGAATCGTCTTTTTTATGGGCATGGCCTACCTTGTTAGTGCCATTCTCTTTTACTTTGGCACCCAGCGGGGCTTTTCAACTTTTTTTTCCTCAGGAGCTCTAGTTACCACTTGTTTGTTTGCCTTGACTTCATACGGCTTTGGTGTCTATATCGATAATTTTAGTTCTTATAATCAGCTCTACGGTTCTATTGGCGCCATCCTGATTTTGATGCTATACATTTGGCTCAATGCAATTGTTTTATTGTTGGGTTTTGAGCTCAACGCTTCCATCGCAAAGCTAAAACAAGCCTAAGTATGTCGTTTTTTTTAGATGTTGTTCTCCCGTTACCACTCAAAGAAACTTTTACCTATTTGATTACTTCGGCAGAAGCCAAAGTCATTCAGCCGGGTATGCGGATTATTGTTCCTTTTGGTAAGCGTAAAAAATACACCGCCATTGCATGGCGAGTACACCAAGTACCTCCAAAGACCTATGCCCCCAAACAAATAGAAAGTATTATTGATATGGAGGCAGTTCTAAAGCCAAAGCAGTTGAAGTTCTTGTCTTGGATTGCGGACTATTATCAATCTCCAATTGGATTAGTACTGCGGACAGCCATGCCCTCGTTGATGTTGCTGGAAAGTGAAACGGAGATTGTAACACATGAGTGGGAACAGCTTCCCTACACGGGTTCCAAAAATGCAATCGCATTGCTTCAACAATTGGAAACCAACAGTATCTATTCCATAGCGCAGATACAACAGTTAATTTCGATAAAAAACCCCTATTTCATTCTAAAAGAATTAGTAGCAGGCGGTTTTGTTTCGCTCAAAGAGGAGGTTTATGCCAAGTATACCCCCAAGCAACAAACCGAAGTTATACTTCACCCAAACGTGAAAGGAGACGATGCCTTGAAGGCAGCTATGGAGCAACTTGCTATAAAGCCAAAGCAATACAAAACCTTGTTGACATTCCTGCAGCAAAAGGCGCCAGTTATCATGACGGAATTCTCCAAAATTGATACGGTTAGCCCTTCATCGCTTAAGACACTTATTAAAAACGAGGTATTGGCAACGCATCAGCGCATCATGGATCGCTTGCCACCAAAGCTTGCTTCAGATGACCCCTTAACAACATTGACCGACCATCAGTTGGAGGCAAAATCGGCCATCGAAACCCACTGGAAAACAAGAGATAATGTTCTACTTCACGGCATAACGGGCTCGGGAAAAACAGAGGTGTATATGCATCTTATTGCCCAGCAGTTGAATAAGGGAAAACAAGTGTTGTTTTTGGTGCCTGAAATTGGCCTCACCACGCAGTTGATGCAACGTTTACACACTTTTTTTGGTAAGCATTTGGCGGTTTACCATTCCCGTTATAGCCCACAAGAACGCACGGAAACTTGGAACAAAATACTAGCAAACAAACAAGAAGCCCGATTGATTTTAGGGGCACGCTCTGCTGTTTTACTACCTTTTCAAAACTTGGGTCTGGTGGTAGTCGATGAGTCACACGAGATGTCTTACAAACAATATGAAGCTTCCCCTCGCTACCACGCCCGAGATGCTGCCATGGTTTTGTCGCGTATACACCAAGCAAAAGTTATTTTGGGTTCTGCAACGCCTACCATTGAAAGTTATGCACACGCAAAGTCGGGCAAGTATGGGTTGGTAAGTATGACCACTCGATATGGGGATGCGCAAATGCCAGAAATATCCTATGTTGACTTGAGTGAAGCCTATAGCAAGAAACAAGTTAGTGGTCATTTGGCACAGCCGCTTATTCAAGCTATTGAAGAAACCCTGGTTTCTGGCAAACAGGTTTTACTTTTTCAAAACCGTCGTGGTTATGCCTCTTTTGTTGAATGTCGTCAATGTGCACATGTACCGCAATGTCCAAGTTGCGATGTAAGCCTTACGTATCATCAAGTTTCGAAAGAGTTACGTTGTCATTACTGCGGTTATAAAGAGCAGTATACACCAGCCTGTAAGGCTTGTGGCACACTTGCACCGCAAACCCAAGGGTTGGGAACCCAGCAGTTGGAAGAAGAAGTACAGGCCTTGTTTCCGTCTGCTCGAATTTCACGCATGGATTTGGATACCACTAGAAAAAAGCATGCCTATCAAAAACTAATCAATGCTTTTTCACGTCAAGAAATAGACATTTTAATCGGAACGCAAATGATTACAAAAGGCTTGGACTTTAAGCTGGTAACGCTGGTTGGCGTATTGTCCGCCGACAACTTTTTGCACTTCCCCGATTTTCGTGCGCATGAGCGTGCCTTTCAAGTGTTAACACAGGTTGCTGGAAGAGCAGGTAGGCTAGGGGATAAAAGTAAAGTACTAATTCAAACCTTTCAACCCCAACACCCCGTTTTGAGTTTTATAAGCAACTACGATTATGTGTCATTTTACGAAAAACAGATAAAGCAACGTGAGCAATTTGGTTATCCGCCGTATGTGCGCATGATACGTATTGTACTGAAGCACAAGAATATGTCTACGCTTATTACAGCAAGTGAGTGGTTAAAAAAGGGACTGCTAGTGCGTTTTTCTCATGTTCTTGGGCCTGTAGCGCCGGCCGTTGGGCGGGTGCGCAACTATTATATACTTCATATAGTAATTAAACTACCGCTTGACACTTCTCAATCGGTTGCAAAAAAACGACTTTCAAACCTGTTGCAAAGCTTTGAAATGGTGGGAGCATTTAGCCAAGTAAGTGCAAGCGTTGATGTAGATCCGCAATAATTGTGGCTTGCCTATTTGTCTAACGCAAGAAATTCCGTATTTTCGCTGCCCATAAAAAATAACAATATATGAATCATTACGAAACTGTTTTCATATTGAATCCCGCTTTATCTGAAGATCAGGTAAAGGAAGCAGTAGAAAAGTATGAGACGTTTATAACGTCTAACGGTGGCGAGATTGTCGCCAAAGAGGATTGGGGCTTGAAAAAGTTCGCCTATCCAATTCAAAACAAAAAAAGTGGTTTTTACCACTTACTTGATTTCAAGATTGACGGCAGCGCTATCATCCCTTTTGAAGTTGAATTCCGTCGTGACGAGCGCGTTATGCGCTACCTAACGGTTAAGCTAGACAAGCACGCAGAGGCTTGGGCAGAAAAAAGAAGAGATCGTTTAACTGTAAAATCTTAAAAATGTCAATAGAACAAGAAAGTAAAGGTGGAAAACAAGGGGAAATCAGGTATTTGACCCCCCTTGACATAGAGACAACAAAAGCAAAAAAATATTGCCGTTTCAAAAAGGCAGGTATCAAGTATATCGATTATAAGGATGCGGACTATTTACTAAAGTTTGTAAACGAGCAGGGTAAGATTTTACCCCGTCGTCTTACTGGAACATCACTAAAATATCAACGTAAATTATCGGTTTCTATTAAGCGTGCACGTCACTTGGCGCTTATGCCTTATGTAGCCGATTTATTAAAATAACAAGCCATGGAACTTATTTTAAAGCAAGATGTAGAGAACCTAGGGTTCAAAGACGATATCGTTAAAGTAAAAAACGGCTACGGTAGAAATTTCCTAATTCCTAAAGGACTTGCAGTAATGGCTACGTCATCTGCAAGAAAAGTTTTAGCTGAAAACCTCAAGCAGCGTGCTTTTAAAGAACAAAAGCTTATAGAGGATGCACAAAAACTTGCCAAAGAATTGGATAAGCTGGACATAAAGATTGAGGCCAAAGCTGGTATTGGGAATAAATTATTTGGTTCCGTGGGAACCATTGATTTAGAAGCTGCATTGGGCAAAGCTGGTAAATCTATTGAGCGCAAGGCCATCAAATTGGCTGGAGGCTCTGTTAAAACGCTAGGAAAGCACACCGCATCAATCCGCTTGCACCGTGAGGTGTATACAGACCTCGATTTTGAGGTTACCAAAGCTGCAGCGGAAAATTAAAATCTGCTAAAATTCAAAACATAAAGCCGCTTTTGCGGCTTTTTTTATTTAAAATAAGATATTTGTATAAATTGATGTCATGGCTCAAAAGGCTAGTATTCCAAAAGGTACCCGAGATTTCCTTCCTGCAGAAGTTGCGAAGCGCAACTATGTGACAGATGTAATACGCTCCCAATTTGAGCGCTATGGTTTTCTGCCTATCCAAACACCTGCCATGGAAAAGTCATCTACACTTAAGGGCAACTATGGCGACGAAGGCGACCGCTTGATGTTTAATATCCTTAACTCTGGCGAAAAAGTAAAAAAAGCAGATCTCGATGCCCTTGAAAACGGGGCACTGGGTCAATTTACGAGCTCTATTTCTGAAAAAGCATTACGGTATGATCTAACAGTTCCCTTTGCTCGATTTGTTGTGCAGCATCAAAATGAAATTAACTTTCCATTTAAGCGTTATCAAATTCAATCGGTTTGGCGTGCCGACCGGCCGCAACGCGGACGTTTTCAGGAATTTACCCAATGTGACGCTGATGTTGTTGGTGCAGTTAGCCCGTTGTTAGAGGCAGAATGCATGCAGCTTTTTGATGATGTTTTTGATGCCTTGTCTCTTAAAGGGGCAACCATTCGTATAAATCACCGCGCAATATTAGCTGGTATTGCCAATTATTTAGATGCTCCAGACCGAATCGTAGCTTTTACTGTTGCGCTGGATAAGCTCGATAAAATAGGTCCAGAAGGCGTTTTTAACGAATTGCGCGACAATGGATTTGATGATGTGGCTTTGAAACGTCTAAGTCCCTTGTTTGACTTGACAGGAGATGTTGTGTCCCAGTTAAATCAATTGGAAGAAATACTGGTGTCGCAACCCGATGCGCTGGAAGGCATTGCGCATTTGCGTCAGACCTTAGGATTTTTAAGTTCTTTTAAAGTAAGCCAACTGTCCTATGACTTGACCCTAGCAAGAGGCTTACATTATTACACAGGAATTATTTTTGAAGTTGCGCCGCCTGAGTCAGTTGCCATGGGTTCCATAGGCGCTGGAGGCCGTTATGATGATTTGACGGCTGTTTTTGGCCTTAAAGACGTTCACGGATTGGGTATTTCCTTTGGATTGGACCGATTGTGTATTGTGCTTGAAGAATTGAATTTGTTTCCTGCTGCGCTGAAACAGCCGGTAGATGTTGTAGTGTTACATTTTGGTGATGCATACATGTATGATCTTATTCCATTTCTTGCGACATGGCGCAACATGGGTATTCGTATCAATTGCTACCCAACAGCGCATAAGCTAATAAAGCAGATGCAATTTGCAAATCAGATTCAAGCACCTTGGGTGATGTTTTACGGAAATGATGAGCAACAAAAAGGGGTAATCTCACTAAAAAATATGGGAGATGGAACAAACAGCGAGATTAAATTAGAGGACTTTTCGAAAAAGTGTATTAATTAGAGATATTTTCAAGCTCATGGTTTGCTTTATCAAGCAATTATTTAATTTTATTTTTTGTCATTTTGTTGTTAGATTCTTTTCCCGAAAGTATCCACTCGATACTCTGGTTTGGAAAATACTTACAAAGTCCTTGCAGCACATTATGTCCAATACTAGACTCTCTTCTAAGACATGTCGACACAGAGTTTTTCCTCACGCCAATTATGCGTTCAAACTTAGATACTAATATGTTTTCATCATCTATAATCATCTTTAGCCTTTCATGTATATTCATACAAACAAATTTAGGAGTGCACACATAAACATTTGCTTGAAAAAATTATGTTTAAAAGCATTAAACAAGCAACAGTTAGTAATGCTATTATTTAAATAATAATTGAGTGCTTAGCTAAGATTTCTTCGCAGAAATTGATCAATTTGTAATTGTAAAAAAGATTTTTAAAACTTAAATATTTTACTGTGGTTATGTCATCTAGCGATTGATTTTTTTAAAATCATGCGTAATTGTATTTGTCATGTAGGGTTTGACAATTAAGTGGTGGCAATTAAATAAATAATTAACAATCTTTCTATATTTTTGTGATTAGACATTTAATAAAAGACCGATTTAGTGAAGTAGAAATTTGTATATTAGCAGCTGCTAAAAAGAAAAAACCACTCTCATTGAACTTCGGAAAATACCTATTTTTCTCAAACAAAACAATTCACATGTTGTGGTGTTTGGTTTTTTGTTCCCAGTTAGCTGTGGTTGCTTTTTCGGCGCTAGATTATACTCGTACTGAAAACATTAGTGTTACAAAAGAAAGTGAAGAGCCGAAACCCAAAGACGGAAAAGCTTTTATTGACCTAATTGAAGAGAGTAGCTATTTAGTGACGGAACTTCCCGTATTTGCATTTTTTCTTTACGAATTATCATTAACACATTTCAAATTCCTCATCCACACGGAGTTTGTTACAGTTCTTGATTCCCCTCCACCCGAGTTAGTTTAGTATTTTTCTGCCCCCTTCCTTTTAACTTTAATTTTTTACAAATAATTAAATTATGAAAAAGACATTCATTCATATTAAGGGCGATCTCTTCGGTGGTTTAACCGCAGGTATTGTTGCGCTTCCCTTGGCTCTAGCATTCGGCGTATCCTCAGGACTGGGTCCCACAGCAGGGCTTTATGGCGCTATATTTTTAAGTTTTTTCGCTGCATTGCTCGGTGGAACAAACACCCAAATCTCTGGACCAACTGCTCCAATGACGGCAGTGAGTATGGTCATTATCGGTACGTTGATTGCCGCCAATGACGGTAGTGTTGAAAAAGCATTGCCAATCATCTTGGCAGTTTTCATACTGGCAGGTCTTATGCAAGTGGCATTGGGCTTTCTAAAGCTTGGTAAGTACATCCGATATATACCTTATCCAGTTGTTTCTGGATTTATGACGGCCATTGGACTTATTATTTTGATTACTCAGTTGCTTCCAGTTTTGGGATACTATGCCAAAGAAGATGCTGCTTATGTTGATACCTTTAAACCACAGGCAGAGGCTATTATTTTGAGCAACATCCTTGAAGAAGAGGCCGGCGAGGGATTATTGGTTTTAGACGATTTTTCTGAAACGCTAAGTCGTGGAGCTGCTATTTCGCAAGCACAAATTCTAGAAGAGTCTCAAACGCTGGCTGCAAAATCGGCATCAGGTGTTTTGGGTGCTGTTCGTGTATTGCCTTCTGCACTTCAAAACATCAGTTGGATTGAGTTTTTATTAGCACTTGGCACCGTTGTCATCATTTATGGTTTTAAGCGCATCACGACAGCTGTTCCCAGTACACTTGTGGCTTTGCTTGTCATGACAGGCGTTGCCATATTGTTTGTGCCAGGCTATCGTCCAATCACAGCTATCCCTCAAGGATTTCCTGTTCCTAAATGGGAAATTTTTACTGAGTTGCGTGTGGCTGAATTAGTACCTTATGTCTTTACAGCGTTGACCCTAGCACTCTTGGGAGCCATTGATTCCTTGTTGACAAGTGTGGTAGCAGATAACATGACCAAGACACGTCACAAGCCCAATAAGGAGTTAATTGGTCAAGGGATTGGAAACAGCATTTCTGCTATGTTTGGTGGGATTCCAGGCGCTGGTGCTACCATTAGAACAGTGGTTAATATCAACTCAGGGGGTAAGACCCGAATTTCTGGAATGATTGCCGGGCTCGTACTGCTTATGATTTTGTTGTTGTTTAGTTCAGCCGCTTCTACGATTCCCGCTGCAGTACTTGCAGGAATTTTGATAACAGTAGGAATAGGGGTGATGGATTACAAAGGATTGCGTGCTATTCCCTCACTTCCACGAGACATCAAGATCGGCAAAATGGGCATCAACTCCGAAGTTATTGTCATGCTTGTCGTCATGTTTTTATCAACAGTATGGAATTTGGTATACGCAGTAGGTATTGGTCTTATTATGGCATCTTTGATGTTTATGAAAAAGATTGGAGACCTAACTGAAAGTTCTTCTGAGGTCAATACTGGAAGTAGAGAAAAGCTTTGGGAAGATGAGAAGGATATTCCATTGCTAAAGAGCGATAGTATCGCCATTAAGCACATCAATGGCCCCTTGTTTTTTGGCTCTACGGATGGCTTTCAGAAACTAGCCAAAGAGATTTCCGAAGAAGCGAATACAGTACTATTCCGCTTTGATCGCATGGAGTATTTAGATCAATCGGGGTTATATGCATTAGAAGATTTATTGGTAGATTTGAGTAAACAGCAGAAGCGAATTTATTTTATTCATTTACCAAAACAGCCACGCTACATGATGGAGCGTATTGGTTTGTTGCCGAAACTGGTTCCAGCGGCAAATGTTTATGAGGAACTCCCAGATTTTTTAAATCACATCAAATCACAAAACTTAAATTTATAATATGAGAACTAATATTTTAACTTCAGATGCACAGGCACAACTTACGCCTGACACTGTCTTATCTAATTTAAAGGCTGGAAATTCAAATTACACCGCAGCTAATCTAACAGCTGTTGACATCAATAATCTACGCGCTGCTAGTGTTTCTGGCCAAGCGCCTCAAGCTATTGTTTTGTCCTGTATTGACTCACGTGTTGTCGTTGAGGAAGTTTTTGATCAAGCACTTGGCGATATTTTTGTTGCACGTGTTGCAGGAAACTTTGTTAACACAGACATCGTTGCAAGCATGGAATATGCCTGTAAAGTTGCAGGGAGCAAACTTATCGTGGTTTTAGGTCACGAAGGTTGTGGAGCCGTAAAAGCAGCTTGTGACGGCGTTGAGTTGGGGAATATCACTTCCTTGCTATCTAACATTCAACCAGCTGTAGATGCAGTAAAACCTACTGTGGAAGCGCCTTACAACAGCGCCAACACAGCTTTTGTAAACGCTGCTATAGCTGAAAACGTTAATCACACTATTGGAGAAATCAAAAGCATGAGCCCCATTTTAGCTGAAATGGAAGCTGCTGGTGAAATTGCCATTAAAGGTGGTGTTTACCAACTTGCAAATGGTACTGTTGCTTGGTTGTAAACGCATAGTAGCATAACCCGTTGTGCATTTTGACTAAGTTCTATCAGTTCGAGTGAATTTGCTATTGAAATAAGTAAAGTTCACTCAAACTGATATTTTTTTGTAGCCGAACTCTGAAATACAAACGGAATATCACATTTCATTGGAGGATTTCAATTTCTTTCTAATTGTATTCTAAGTAGACTAATAATTTGTTTTTTATAACGCTAGTTCAATTTTTAGTCGTAACCTTGCATATATTTTTAAATTATGACTGGTAAAGTAAAGTTTTTTAACGACTCAAAAGGATTTGGTTTCATCACAACAGATGCTGGTGAGGATGTTTTTGTTCACATAAGTGCCCTAGAAGACGGGATGTCTCTAAATGAAGGAGACAGCGTTTCTTTTGAAGAAGTTGATGGCAAACGCGGCAAATCTGCTAGCAACATAAAACTGCTCTAATATAGTAGTTTTCTTCTCATTCCTTTGAACCACAAAGGTTTTTTCATTGCATTTAAGCGATTAGGTTTTCACAATACTCCTTAGGTACTATTGTTTTATTAGCTTATGCTTATATATTTAGCAAGCTGTTTTTTGTGTTTTTTGTGCCCTGTCTTTTGATATATAATCCTATCAATTGCAATGCGTTTAATTAGCTATTTAAAATAATAATAGATTATTTTTCTTAATTTAGAGGATTGAATCTAAATAATCAAGGGGTTACGTACTTCTTAGTTTAAATATGGCATCACTAATTGAATATGATCAACCGCTCAATAAAAGGCTAACAAAGCATTTGTTACGTAGGGCTTGCTTCCAATATTCAAAAGATCAGCTTAATTCCATGACAGGCAAGACCGCAGCGGAAATTTTAGAAACGCTTAACGTTCCTAAGACTTTTTCGTGGACGTGGCCTAATGATCCCGTTACTAATAATGCGAACTCCAATTGCTCAGGAGTACAAGACGGTTATTGGCTTAGCACTCCTGGATGGCTAAATAATAAGTACACATGTAGGCAAACAGCCAAAAGAGGCATGGTTGCAGGCTGGTGGTGGTATAACGCCATAAAACAAAATTCACTTATTGATAAAATGACGTGGTTTTTGTTTACAACGTTTACCGTCTCCAAAGATGATGGTTCTGGCAAATCAGCACACTATTTTGACTATTTAAATTTGTTGCAATTCTACGCTGATAAAAGCGTGAAAGACTTGGCACGTAAAATCACGTTTAACAACGCCATGCTTTACTATTTAGATAATGGTGATAATAATAAGAACAGCCCAAACGAAAACTACGCCAGAGAATTTTTGGAACTATTTACCATTGGCAAGGGACCACAAGTTGCAGATGGTGATTACACAAACTATACCGAGCATGATGTCGTTCAGGCTGCTAAAGTATTTTCTGGGATAAAACTTAAAAATAACCGCGATACCTATGATAACGACACGGTTAAATTGCCTCACTATACAAATGGTATTCCAATGGGCTATATCAATGTGAACAAGCACGATACAGGTGATAAGACTTTTAGTCAGGCATTTAATAGCCAAACCATTTCAGGTGGAAACTCAACTTTGACTATTAATGAAGAGTTAGATGATTTTGTTGATATGGTTTTTGATCAATTGGAAACGGCAAAAAACTATGTTCGTAAAATGTACCGCATGTTTGTGCGCAGTGAATGGGGGCAAGATGTTGAAGACGACATCATTACGCCATTGGCACAACAGCTCAAAAACAACGGTTACAACTTGCTTACTGTATTGCAAACGCTTTTAAAGTCTAAGCACTTTTTTGACATGGATGATAGTGATGGTAAAGATGAAAATGTTGGTGGCATTATCAAAAGTCCACTGCAGTTTTTTAACGAGCTGATAAGGATATTAGACGTTGCTATTCCAAATCCCAATACACCTCAAGTTGCAGAAGGGTCTGGTTGGGACAATTCAAATGAGAATTTTAGATTTTATCTATTCTGGTGGAATTTTTGTCACAACACCTTCTTCTCTTTTAGTGGAATGAACTTCTTTTCACCTGCCACTGTAGCTGGTTACCCTGCCGATTACCAACCACCCGCTTATGACAAAGCATGGTTCAACTCAAACAATATCATCGCTCGCTATAAAACCATATTCTCGTTTATTGGTGGTACTTATACGGATGGCAAAGGAAACGGTCAAAACCTTATTCAGGGTGTTCAAACAGCTTCAAACGGCGGTCAATATTATTCACGTATTTGGACAGATTTTAATGCAACCAACTTTATTGAAAACAGCATATCCGATCCGTCTGATGCTACAAAAATAGTACAAGAATTAGCTGAACTGTTTTACTGTGAAGATATCGATGCCAGTAGAGTTGCTTATTTCGTTAAGTTTTTAATCCATGATAATGAGCCCTATTATGTTTGGTACGACGCTTGGACAGCGTATAAGACTGGAAGCGGAGATACTCAAGAAAGCGCAGCTGTTTTTATAAAAAACAGGCTGTCTGGCCAAGATGGTTTGCTTCCAAAAATGATTAACGCCGCCGAATTTCAACTCATGTAATCACCGCATATGAAAAGAAGAGAATTTATTAAACTTTCTGCTACAGCATCAGCGCTGGGATTGCTTCCCTATGAAGTAGGTGCAGCTATGAAGTTGGCCAATACGTCTTTGAATTGCGATATCTCGAACCGAAAACTTGTGTTGATTGAACTCAAAGGGGGAAATGACGGTCTAAACACGTTGATACCCTATGATAACTACGGATATTATAGCGGTACACTACGTCCTGATATTCATATTCCAGTGACCAATTACAACAATATGGCTGTTGATGTATCAAAAGCCGGTACCAATCAAGATTTAATTTTTAACCCTGCGCTTTTAGAGGGTAGTATTAATTCAGGTTTTAAGGGCTTGTATCAAGATGGCATGTTACGCATATTGCAATCTGTTGGGTATCCATCGGCAAATAAAAGTCACTTTGCATCGATAGACTTGTGGGCCACAGGTAATGATGGAAACAGCTGGGACAATGGAAAAGAAAGCGGTTGGATGGGACGATTTATGGAAGAGGCGTACGCTGATTTATTTCCCTCAACCTTTCCCATAGGCATTCAGCTTGGCTCAAGCAATACATGGCTTGGCTTTCATGCCGAGCATGAGCATGGAACGGCGCTTAATATTGAGGGGCAAAACTCTGAAAATTTTTATACGGTATTGAATGGCTTGGCTGGTCAAGCACCGCAGCATATTCCGGAAAGCTCACACTACGGCGCCGAATTGCAGTATATTGTAGATACAGACGCAAGCGCGAATACCTATGCCAAGTCTATTCAAGATTCATTTAATGCCCCTGGAGCGACCAATTTGGTCAATTATCCAGACACTGATCTTGCCGATCAATTAAAAACAGTAGCGCGCCTTATTCGCGGTGGTATTCAAACCAAAGTATATATGGTAACCATTGGTGGTTTTGACACTCACAATGCCCAGAACGAAGGCACTGGAAATATAAACGGACGTCATACAAATCTGATGAATCAACTTTCTACTGCTGTAGATGCCTTTGTAGCTGATATTAATTCGGATTCAATCGGAGACGATATCATTGGGTTAACATTCTCCGAGTTTGGTCGTAAGGCCATTCAAAACGGAAACTATGGTACGGATCACGGAGAAATTGCTCCTATGTTTGTATTTGGAAAACCAGTACAGGGTGGTATTTCTGGTGTAAATGTTGATTTGACAGAAGCTACTCCCAGTAACAACTGGCAGTTGAAAACAGTACAGCACGATTACCGACAGGTTTTTGCTACGCTTATGCAAGATTTCCTCGGTGCTTCGGATACCGTAGTTGATAATGCCTTTTTTGATCAAACCAATCAACAGAGTTTTACGACCAACAAGTTGTCTGAAATTATCAAATCGACCCATCATGTCGATGCCTCTTGCTATACTTTGCATCTTGACGATGTTGCTGAGGAGTCGTTTTGGGCTGCGTATCCAAATCCAGTTTACAAAAATTTACACATAAATCCCTTACGTGAAGCAATTACAATTATGGGCTATCGCGTAGTAGACACCATTGGCCGTACAGTTAAGAAAGGAAAACTTGACCTTAAGCTCGGTTACGGAGTTATAGATATGTCATCTTTAAAATCGGGTGTATATGTTGTTCAATTGAGCGACGGTGAACGCACAACAAATAAAAAAATCGTAAAAGCTGCTGTTTGATTTCTCGTCAAACTTAGTTTTGATGATTCCCATTAGATTAGAAGTATATATCTTTATTGAATGAAATTTCGTTATCTATTTATTTTATTGTTTGTTCTAAGCTGCCAGCAAAAACCAAAAGCACTTAAACAAACCGCTGGCCATAGTTGTACGCCAACAAACAGTCGATTTTCATCAGGGATAGATCAGAACTTTCAACAAGATCCAAATAAATCCACAGCTGAAATGGTTTTGATTCCTGGGGGTACCTTTAATATGGGTGCTGATGATGCGCGTGCTTGGCGCGACGAATATCCAAAACATCAGGTTCAGATAGACTCTTTTTGGATGGATATACACGAAGTAACCAATGCGCAATTTGCCGCTTTTGTAGCAGCTACCAACTATATTACTACGGCTGAAAAGGCTGTTGACTGGGACGAAATTAAAAAAGGATTACCACCGGGTACGCCCAAGCCTGATGACAGTCAACTTGCGCCTGCTTCCTTGGTTTTTGTAGCTACGCAGAACCCTGTACCACTAGATAATGTGAGTAAGTGGTGGCGTTGGAAAAAAGGGGCCAATTGGCGTCAACCCGAAGGTCCGGGGAGTGATATTGTAGGTAAAGAAAACCACCCCGTTGTGCATGTGAGTTGGTTTGATGCTGTCGCGTATTGTAACTGGGCTGGTAAGCGACTTCCAACAGAAGCTGAATGGGAATATGCAAGTAGGGGCGGTTTGCAGGACAACCCATACGCTTGGGGGGATGAAGCTCTTTTTGAAGGGAAACCCAAAGCCAATACCTGGGAAGGCAATTTCCCATATCAAAACAGTACGCGTGATGGGTTTTATTTAAGTGCTCCTGTTAACACTTACGCAGCAAACGGCTATGGATTGTTTGATATGTCTGGAAATGTATGGGAATGGTGTGCCGACTGGTACCATGAAAATTACTACGAAACATTAGCCAGCAAAACAGCGGTTAACCCAAAAGGACCAGAAACGTCTTACGACTCAAACGAACCTTATGCGCAAAAACGTGTGAGTAGGGGAGGTAGTTTTTTATGTCATAAAAGCTATTGCACTGGGTATCGTAACTCCATGCGTATGAAAACCACACCAGATTCGGGAAGCATTCATACAGGCTTTAGAGCTGTTAGGGATCTTTAACCAAAAATTTATTTAATGGTAAACTCCAAAATCATTTCAGTGTTCGGATTTTTTCTGCTTGTTGTCAATGGCTGTTATGCCCAAAAAGTTTTTGCTGTACAATACACTAACCAAGCTGATTTGAGGGTCTTTGTGGTTACTTATCCGAATCAAGTAGACCTCAAAGTCGACAAGTTGAAATACCAAAATCAAACCGGTGAAAATAACGGAAATTGGTTTTCTACAAATTATGCCAATCAAGCAGACAAGAAAATTTACTTTGTAGCATACAAAAATCAGTTTGGATGGGTAAACAATGCAAAAAAGTACTATTTCTATTGAAGCAAGATATCCACGTTATAATCCGAACTGCGTCACTCTAAAATTGACTATTTTGTTGGTGTTATAGTTGAAATCAAATCAAAAGTATTTTAAAATAATAGGATTGTACTAGTTATTCCACTTGTTTTTCCGTTTGGAATATTCAAACGCATCATCACCGGCAGCGTTGTGCCACCAAACCGCTTTTTGATTCGCTTTTTTTATGTGGTGGAGGGCTTCAAGTCTTGGTTTTCCAAAAGGATCAAAGAAACCTGATTGTTGTTTACCCGTATTGTCCAACTTACCACCCGTCCATTGTTCTAGATAACCACAGTTGTGCCAGCCTAACATAAATGGAAGATTCATGATACCTTTTAGATATACAGCATATTCTTCTCCCACAGCAGTATGACTTTCTACTTGCAATCCTTTTGACGCCTTTTGCTCTTTGACAGTAACCGCGTAGGAAGCATCGCCATTTAATACTGGTTTACCTGACAGACGGTGGTAGCGCTTTAATTCGTTTATGTGTGATGGCTTAAGCATCTCATAATCTTGAATAAGTAAGACGTCGACATACTTGCCAACAATTTCGAATACCCAATCTGGATGTCCTTTTCCATGACAAAAGATTTTGTCTCCAAAAATCAAATGGTTTGGGTCATACTTTAAAATACTTTCACGGTTTATTTTATGCCAATTCTCGAGAATTTTTTTACATATTTTCTCTTGGTCGACTAGCCACTTTTCCTTGTTGTTTGGCTCAGGCCATGTCGAAATAGATGTAACACTTTCCCAATTGTCTAAGTCGATGTTGTAATTGTCGGCCAAGGCTCCTAGGCTGTCATAGTTCTCCTTTAATATCTCAAGCCAAACCTTTTTTCCGTTGGTCATCCCTTTTTTATTAATGATATCTGTAACCCATGGATGGTAAGTAAAGTCTTTATTTCCTCTTAGATAAACTTGTTTATACATCTGAAACTCATAAGCAGGTAAATCTTCATAGGTGTAGCCCAGAAAATATGTATTGTTTTTGTGTTTGGAGCAGTATTCCTTGGCAATACGATCGGCTCTAACTTTAAATTCCTCACTGAAAACATCTGGGAATTTACCATCAGGAGATAAGGGTTTTACTCGATTTGCATGGATGATTCCAGTTTTTATTTTTCCAAAGTAAAAAATCTCTAATTCTTCAAAATATTCATCTGGGATATTTAACTGCCTGTGGTAAGGAATGGTGTTAAAACCATAGTCTTTATGGTCTTTTACTACTTGTTCCATCCACTTTTTTATGGCAGAAGTTGCTTTGCTATTGAAACGCCCATTTTTAAGCACGTCTCCACCAAATTCTTTTGCCCAATACGTTTTATTGTAGTCCGCAAATCTGATGTTGGCTTGCATGTGGTTCATTCCAGTGGAGATAAACATTTCACCATGTGAATCCACAAACCACCAAACCCCATCAATTTTTTGAAGATGAACATACGATTTAGATCCTATTGATTCAATTTGGCCATAACTAATTCCAAAACCAAGAAGAAATAGACTAAAAAACTTTAGCAATTTACTATTACATGATATTGGTGGGTTTGTTCTTTTCACCTTTAATTGATAAATCCTATCTAAAAATATTGATTTTTAATTTAATATTTAAGTAATAAAATGAATTCTGTCGACTCCCCTTTACGATTATCCAAAACAACTTTTAGATCAATTGTACAGCTGTATAAGCGTGTGCTAGGCTTATTCTCGAATCCGTATAACTTCTTGAAATAAATTATTCCGAACCTCGTTTATTGTTGGCGATGGATTGGTTAGCAAATTGTTTTTTTCGTAAGGGTCACTAATTAAATCATAAACCGATTCTGTTCCATCGGCATCTACGATTAGCTTATACTTAGAATCTCTAACGGTATAACTCACATTTCCGTTTGTTGAATTTTCTGCATAGGCAAATGTTCTTGAAGGGGCAGCTGTGTCGCTTAGCAATTGATAGAAACTTTTACTGTTGTGTTTTTCTGATATATTAGAGCCTGCCATTTGTGCGATTGTAGTAAATAAGTCTGTCGATTGAATCAAAGCATCCTCTCGCTCTCCTTTTCTAGTTATCCCTGCTCCAGAAATAAACATAGGCACATTGATGCCACCTTGAAAAATACTTCCCTTCGCTCTTCTAGTTCGATAAGGAGATTGAACAACTTTACTGGGTGTTCCATTGTCTCCCAAGAAAATTACGATAGTGTTGTCAAGTCCATTTGGAATTGATGCAATAATTCGACCCAACTCAGTGTCAAGGGCTTCGATTGCAGAAAAATAATAGGGTAGGGGGTTTGTCTCTATCATAGTCTCATCTTCTGACAAATTCCCTTGATTATGTAAGTTCGTTGGGGCAAGATGAAAAGGGGTATGTGGCGCATTGTATGCAAGCCATAAAAACCATGGCTTGGATCTTTGACTAATCCATTGAACTGCCTGATTAGAAAATTCAGTTGTTGTATAAGTGGCCACTCTTTCTTTTTGTCCATTTGTGACTCGATTCCAGTTTGTGTATGAGGACACACCTCCTCCAATAATGCCAGAGTAATAATCTACTCCCATGGAATTTGGATCAGTAATTGTATTTGATAAATGCCATTTGCCGATTAATGCTGTATCATAGCCACCGTTTGTTTGATCTTTCAAAAAGTCGTGTAAAGACTCCTCATTTAATGAAATATCTTGCTCTACTTCCATTACACCCGTGTGGTACCCCAACTTACCGGTTAATATGGAAGCTCTGGTCGGAGAACAAACAGGATAAGTCCACAAATTATCGAAAGTAATTCCACTAGCCATTAAGTTGTTAAGGATTGGTAATTGTGGCTTTTCTTGCCCTTCAGGGTAATTTGGAAAAGTATCTTTCCCCATATCATCTGCAATAACCAATAAAATGTTTGGTAAGGAACTTCCTGGTTTTTCTGATGCATCAGAGGAGTTTACTTGTTGTTTTTCGCAGGAAATAAAAAGCAGTATAAAGATACTATACTGAACTACAAACCTTTGTTTGTGATTTTTGCTACGATGTTTGATTGGCGTCATTTTTTAAACTCCACCTTTTAAACAACGTGTAAAAAAGGGGAAATCATCCGAAACAACATAGTAGTAAATTCCATCAGGAAATTCGGGAGTGGCGCCAAACCTTCCGTTACATTCGTCCAAGTCTCCAAGCCCCTCTACATATTCATAGTCTTGGGTAAATGCACCCATTGGAATGGGCTTATTGATATTATTAGTTGCATTTGGTCCGCCGAGAATAGCCGTTACTGTATTTGGTCGATTTTCATCAGGTTGAGATTTCAATCGATAGCTAGTGTTTAATACTTTTAATTGACTTTGTAGATCTTCAGCATTAGCATAGCCATACCTTGCATAAACAGGAAAGCCATCAGATGCCCATCCAATTAGGGTCATGCCCTCGTTATCACCTAAAAAATCAATAAGAAGTTCAGGCATCCCATGATAATGATAGGCACCGTTGGGTTGAACATGTGCGTGATTCATGTCATCTCCAAAATCAAAGGTATCATGTCCTAAAGCCTCAATATTCCAGTTTCCTTCTCCACGAGCCAAACTACATTCGCCAGCATCATTGCATCTACCTGCAGTAGCTGGATCAAATTTTACACTATTTAACGCATATGCAATAGCCATGGCAGGACCAACCACCTCAAGACCACTTTCATAAATTATTGAAGGACAAAGTGTAAAACTTTTGCTAATATTTTGCGCACTAATGTTGTTTGGATTATTTGAATTCGGGAAAGTGCCTACCTCATGATTCGGAATGCCATTTCCGTTCAATATTCTGCTTGTTCCATCGGATAACCACGAATACTTGCTAAGTGCCAAAACAGACTCATCATCATTGTAAATTTCTTCATCAATATCTACCAAAACATTGGCCGTTGAAGTTCCTGTTGCACAATTTGTAGCTTCTTCATCAATTTGCGGTGAAGACGCATTGTTGTCACACGAGATACATATTAAAACAGTAAGGCTAACAAGGTATTTAATTCGCACTTTGATTGATTTAATAATTAGACCCGCTAAAGTTAACATAGTTTTAGGGAGGAGTAAAAAAGATTACTAAATAAACGATAGCCCTGTGAAATTAAAATACATAAGTGTTTTTCATTAACAATAGATGGGATTAAGGGTCAATCTAGCGCATCATATTCTGGTTTAATCAATATATTTGTGCAAACCTTTTTTTTCTATGTGCTACTCTTTTATGCGTTTTACTATTGTTCTATTGGTTGCGGTTTTTACTGTCCCTGTTTTTGGACAACAACTAACCCCCGATCTACCCGAAAACAACGGCATGTCCTCGGAGCGATTAGCAAATATTAATGCTGTTTTTTCTAATTATGTCGCGGAAGGAAAATTACCGGGTGCTGTTGTTTTAGCCGCTAGAAATGGAAAGATTGTCTATCATCAAGCCATTGGCATGAGCGATATGGAAGAAAAAAAACCCATGCAAACGGATCATATTTTTAGGATTGCCTCCCAAACTAAGGCAATCGTAAGTGTTGGCATCATGATGCTGCAAGAAGAAGGAAAACTTCTATTGTCCGACACCCTGTCAAAATACATCCCCGAATTTGAACATACAAGTGTTGCTTTGGCAAGTGCTGCCCAGCGAAAAAAGGGAAATATGAATGCCCACAGAATTGTAAAGGCAAAGCGACAAATTCGAATTCGCGATTTATTGACGCATACTTCTGGAATAGGTTATGGGTATGGACCAGCCAAAAAGAAATGGGAGAAAGCTGGAATCCAAGGGTGGTATTTTGCGCATCGAAATGAGCCAATTCTTGAAACCGTAAAAAGGATGGCAACATTACCCATGGAAGCACATCCCGGAGAGCGCTATGTTTATGGGTACAGTACGGATATACTTGGCGCTGTAATTGAGCTTGCTTCAGGACAGTCATTAGACGTCTTCCTGAAAAAACGCATATTGGATCCCCTAGGTATGGTAGATACGCACTTCTATTTACCCACATCGAAAGCTTCACGTTTAAGCGTAGTTTACAGCCAATGCGGCGACAAGCTTTTGCGCGCTGCTGAAGATGGCGCACCCCAATTTAAATGGGATGACAAAGAAAAATGTACCGGAAATAATCAAACACAGGGGCATTATTTGAATGGTCCACGAGTGAGTTTTTCTGGAGGAGCAGGCTTGTTAAGCACTTCTAAAGACTATGCCATTTTTCTTCAAATGATGCTCAACAATGGTGTGTACAACGGCACGAGAATATTATCTAGAAAATCTGTTGAACTGATGACCGTAAACCATTTGAATGGAGATCATTACGAAGACGTGAAGTTCCCATGGGATTGGGGTGTCGGTTTTGGATTAGGTTTTTCTGTAACTACAGATACTGGTGACCGAGGTGTGTTGGGTAGTGAAGGTGAATACGGCTGGGGAGGTGCTTACCACTCTTCTTATTGGGTAGACCCTTACGAAAATCTAGTTGTGGTTTATTTTACACAAGTTGCCCCAATCACTCTGGACGACCACCAAAAACTACGAAATTTGATTTACCAGGCTATTGTGGATTAGAAACTTAAAATTACGCTTAAGAGAAGTTATCCTTTAAAATCCAAGGGCGTTCATGGTATACTTTGATGACAAACTCTCCAAAAAGAGTATTTGCCCATGCAAACCAAGAACGGCTAAAATCAGCAGCATCATCTTTATGAAATGATTCGTGCATAAATCCTGTATCGGCATGCGTTGCCTTGAGCATTTTTAAGCATTTTGAAATTTCGCTATCGTCTTCTGAAGTCAACCCCCTGAGGATAATCCCCATCGGCCAGATATTTTCTCTACCTGTATGAGGACTAGCTTTCCCTTCTGCTGCTTTTCCTCTAAGGAACCAAGGGTTGCTATCGCTAATTAAAAACTTCCTTGTGTTTTTATAAATACGGTCTTTAGAAGAATGTCCTCCAATATATGCCAATGACATCAATGAAGGAACATTTGCGTCATCCATAAATAAATGATTTCCAAAACCATCCACTTCATAGGCATATATTTTGCCGAAATCGAGATGCTCTTTAATCGCATATTTTTCAACCGCTAATTTTACTTGGTTTGAAAACGACATACACGCATCAGAAAAGTCAGAGTCTTTTCCGTTAATAGTATATAATTCGGAAAGTTGCGCCAGTGACACATAGGCAAATATATTTGATGGTATTAGATAAGGGAGGAGTGTTCCGTCATCAGATGGTCGAAAACTTGAATGAATTAATCCAGTATATTTCGTTGGCGCACCTTTACCATAAAATTGCGCTAACCCAACGGTCATGGAATGTTCTCTTGCGAATGAATAAGGTGAAGTACCATTTTTGCGCTGCTCAACTCTAAAGGTTTCAACAACTAGCTTAGCTGCTTTGTCCCAGTTATTATCCATAAAACTATTGTCTCCAGATATTTTAAAATAGTGATAAGATAGCCTTATAAAGTAGCAAAGCGAGTCTATTTCCCATTTCCGTTCGTGTACACCAGGCTTGGGAGTTGGGATATCGTTTGACCATTTGGAAATCCTTGTTAGATCTTTGAAAAAGGCATTTGCATACGGGTCAGTTAAAATACATTTAACTTGTCTATTAATTAACCCCAAAATGAGGTTCTTTATTTTTGGATCTTTATCAATGAGTGGCATATATGGCCAGACTTGTGCCGTTGAATCGCGTAGCCACATGGCGTCGATATCTCCCGTGATTACAAAAGCATCAGGTTTCCCATCAATTACTTCGTAATCTACAGTTGTGTCTAGGGTGTTAGGGTAACAATTTTCAAACATCCAAGCGAGCTCAGTATCTACTATAGAAGCCTTTACCTCCTTTATGAGCGCCTCAACCGCATCACTTTTAAATGTCCTTTCATGCACAGGAGGCCGCTTTGATTTGTAATTGTTGTAATGCATATTATCTGTCATTGAAAAAGCTGCAGCAGGAATCAGCGACATTCCAAGGGCAGCCTTTGAATTGTTAATCAAAAAACTTCTTCGGTCCATAATTGTATAGTTTAGTTATGTTTAATATCTAAATGTTGTTACTGTTTTTTACTCTAAAAATTTTGACGAATTACTTTAATAGCCTTACCACCTTTTTCATTGTTATCAAATGCACGAAGCATCACCCTCGCATCAGCCGCTACAGCAACTGGACCAACATAAACACGATCGTTTGTAGTGGGCAAGGAACCATCAGTAGAGTAGCGCACTTTTATCCCTGGAAATTGCATACGAACAAACAAGGAGTCCTTTGCAATAACACCACCTGGTTTTGGAAGGTGCAGGTTCAAATTTTTATAGCGATGGTTTAAATAGGGAATGGCGTGCTGCCCCACCGTATTTACAAATACATTCCACTGCTCAAGCATGGGCGTTTTTTGTTGATCTCCTTGTAGGTTTACCCATGCTGGCCGATTGGCCCAGGCACGCTCGGCGAATACCAGTAGATTGGGCAATAACATTTCGTTTAGAATCGTTTCATTTCGGACGGTTTCGCCAAACAGCTGACTTTGTATTCCAATAAGATTACTCCGTTTATGTGGATCTAGTGCAACTTTCGTTGCAATATATTCCGCTGACAATTTATGCTTTTTGTTAAGCGTCTTGTTGGCAAAGATGTATTCCGGATCTACAGCCCACGTATCAAAATAATCCACATAACCAGACCAATTCAACCCATGACTTTCCATGTCGCGATCATCCGCCATATCAAAATAAAAAGCGGATGAATTACTCATCACCGTTTTAAACCCAAGGTTGGCAAACTTGTAATTCATGTCTTCTCTGCCGCCACCCCAAATGTTGTTCCATACATAAGGAATGACCTCATAGTTGTATCGTTCCTCTTTTATTAAGGTTTCAGATTGTTGTTGTTCGGAGTGTTCTAAAAGAAAGTCCTCCCACCCAGAAAGTACAACCCCCCGCTTGTTTAAAATACCTTTAAGGCGCGAGACATTTGCGTCATACAACTCATTAAGTGTGCCATAGTCCGAGATTTTTTCCGTGCATAACGGGGATGCTTGCCAAACGCCGTAAGGCAATTCGTCTGCCCCAATACTGAACTGTTTTAGTTTTACATTAGCATCAGCGTACATGACCGCAACTTCGTCAACAACCTTCTCAAAAAAGGTGTAGGCACTTTCACGGCAAATGTTTATTACGTTGTCATTGTAGCGCTGTGCTGATAGATAAACGCTTTTGTCTTCAAGGTCTCGCAATGCGAACTTGTCAGCTGCAGCGTTATCTCCTGCTGCTAAAAAGCGTTGTCGTCTAGCCTCCATGGAAACAACAGCAGCTCGTGCATGTGACGGAAAGCTTATTTGAGGAATAACGGTCACGTTGCGCACCTTTGCATAACGGAGCAGTTCAATATAATTTTCTCTTGTCAAAAAGCCATTACCAGTTTCACCTCCATTGGCACCAGAGCCATACATAGGGATGAGCCTATCCATTTCGTTGTTGGTGTACCCTCTCTTGGCACCAACTTCTGTCAATTCGGGAAGTCCAAGAATTTCCAAGCGCCATCCCTCATCATCAGTGAGTTTTAATTCCAAGTGATTAAGTTTGTAGACCGACATTAAGTCCACAACTTCTTTTATCTTTTCCAAGCCATAAAAATTTCTGGAGATGTCCAGTAAAAACCCCCTGTAGGCAAAGCGCGGAGCGTCTTTTATGGAAAGTTGCGGCAAACGGTTGGATGCGATTTGTGCGGCAACGTCGAGTTGAATAAGCGATTGAATGGCATACACCATACCGCCATAGGCTTTAGCACTAATTATTGTTTTTTGTTTGCCTATTTCAAGCGTATAGTCTTCATCCCCTAAGTCCGTAGCTTGTGTAATGATTAGATTTGCTTCCGTTAAGGCATCGACCCATTTAATCTTTTTGGTAGTTTGCACTATTAATTGCTCAAGATCTTGCCGATAAGCTAAAAAACGTGGCGACAGATAAATTTGCCAATGCGTGTCAGTAGGTCTGTCGTCTGTTAGCACAGTTAGTTGTTGTGGGGTCGGAACGATTTTGGGTAACGCTTCTTTAGATATCAATGAAACAGCTGAGAGGTTTTCATAGCGTGTTTTTGATGTAGGTAGTTTTAAATCTTTTAGGCCTTTTGCACTCTCCCATTTAACCGTTGTTTTTGCCTCGTAAAGGCTTTCGTTTTGAACTAAAAATGCACCAAAAGGCCCTAGGGCCAATCGCGACATAATACCATCTTTAATCATGTCAACATGTAATTGTTCTCCAGCCCTCAAGCCCCAGTCGTCACCAAAATTCAATTTGAAATAGGAGTTGCCATTTATCCATGTAAATGCTACACCAGGAGGTAAACTTTCGGGAATTACTGTTCCGATGATTTGATTCCAATGGAGTGACCACTGCGAGGGCTTAAAGTCTGTGGTGGTTTGATTATCGATACTTATACGAACCTCCATCTGTCCTTTTTCTGTGTCAAATGCTTTGATGGTATATGTCAGTTGGATAATTCCTTTTTTGGAATTGGTAATAAGCAATATAGCAGTGCCCATGCTTAACAACACTAGAGCTGTAATAAACCCTGATTTTAGTTTTAAGAGACGCATCTTATTGTGCCTATTTGTTGTAAATATAGCTTGACTTAAACAAATTATGTCAAGGCTTGCGCAAATTACCTGTCAAGGCACATTAAACACCTAAGGATAATAACGCACAAATCCTTCAACCGCTTCGTATTCAGGCAATCCTAGTAAATTGTATTCTTTTGCTGTTTTTCGATTTCTTTCCTCCGATCGTTGCCAAAATTCTCTGTCGTCTGGACCTGGAAACATGGCCTTGTCTTTTTGAGACTGGTGTCTAAAAATGGCACGTCTTTTCTTTATTAAATCGGCTGGAGATAGCGGCACTGCCATTTCAATGTCCGATACTTCCCATTCTTGCCACGCGCCCCTGTATAGCCATATTTCACAATCGTTGACCCAAGCTTTTTTGTTTTCAATGAGTTGTTTTATGGTATCAAATAGAATTTGCAAGCAAACCCTGTGTGTTCCATGTGGATCGGATAGATCGCCCGCGGCAAATATTTTTTCTGGTTTAATTTTTTCTAAAAGTCTATACGTTTGATCTATATCAGATTGCGTATGTGGGTTTTTCTTCACGGCGCCAGTTTCGTAGAAGGGAAGGTTCATAAAATGCGCTTTTTCTTCATCTACACCACAAATACGACATGCAGCCAAGGCCTCTCCTTTTCTTATAAATGCTTTTAGATCTTGTATTTTTTGTAAATCTGGCTGCCCTTCTTTTTTAGTCTCGAAAAATGCCTTTGTTTGTTTGAATTCAGATTTAATCGCTTTGTCATTTGGATTTGTATCAATGCAAAACTGTAAAAAACGCAAAACATCATCGTCATGGACTGCGATATTACCAGAAGTTTGATAAGCAACATGAACGTCAAAGCCACTATCCACCAGTTGGATTAACGTACCACCCATTGAAATAACGTCATCGTCTGGATGTGGGCTAAAGACAACAGCCTTTTTGTTTTTGGAGTTGGCGGTGTTCGTTCGCCATAGCGTAAAAGCGCTGTAAAGCGATTCGTAGACTTTTGAGGTTGTTAGTTTTAAATCAAAATGCTGATCATAAAACAGCCCTGCCAGATGATTTTGCATAAAATCGTGTTTGGTAAGCTTTAAAATCGATTTATTTTTTTTGTGAGACAGCCAAATAATTGCTTTTCGAGTAAGCCTGGCATCCCAAACGCATGGACCAATCAGCCAGGGTGTTTTTTCCCTTGTTAGTTTAGAGGCAGCTGCTTTGTCGAGTATAAACTTACAGTTGTCGTGTTTTTGAAGTAGGGTTGCAGGTATTTGATTTGTAACACCACCTTCAATTACTTTTTGAATGATAGACACTTTGCTCTCTCCCCACGCCATTAGCAATATTTCTTTGGATTGCATAATTGTTTTCATGCCCATAGTAATTGCTTGTATGGGTACATTATTTTCTCCAAAGAAACCACTGGAGGCATCTTTCCGGGTCAGCGGGTCAAGCCACACCAATCGAGTTTTGCTATTAAAAGAAGAATCGGGCTCATTAAAGCCAATATGCCCCGTTCTGCCAATGCCCAAAAGTTGTAAATCAATCCCACCAAGTGTTGCTATTTTTTCTTCGTATTCAGCACAATACAACTCAATTTTTTCTGACGGTAAGCTTCCGTCAGGAATGTGTATTTGTGCTTTGGGAATATCAATTTCATCAAAAAGATTATGGTGCATAAACTTCACGTAAGAATGTATGGAATTGCTGTCCATAGGGTAATATTCATCTAAATTGAATGTGTACACGTTTTGGAAACTAACGCTCCCACTTTTATACGCTTGAATAAGATTTCGATATACTTTAATAGGTGTAGATCCTGTAGCTAGCCCCAAAACAAAAGCCTCTCCTCTTTTTGTTTTATGATTAATCTTTTCAACAATTTGATCGGATACAGCTTTGCTAGCTATATCACTATCGTTATATATTTTGTACTCAATACGCTCACGGGCTACATTAAAATCTGGTTTTACAATATTTTTGAGACCGCTTGTCAATTCCATCATTAGGTTCAGTTGTTATAAAATGCAGTAGAATGCATTTATTTTCAAACTTATGCTATATTTTGCAAACCTGCAATTCTATTTCACAGAAAATATTTTTTATATTTAAAATTGTTTATACCAACTTATATGTTAAAAGAGGAGCGTCATCAAAAAATATTAAACGAAGTTTCCCTTCGCAATAGAGTACTTTTAAATGATATCGCGGAACATTTAGACGTTTCTGTGGATACGATCAGGCGTGACGTGAAAGAACTGGACAAAAAACAACTTCTTAAAAAAGTGCACGGAGGTGCCATCTCGTTGAGTTTTACTTCGAACAAAAACTCTGTAGAGGTTTATGACATTGACGAAAAGCAACTTATTGCACGAAAAGCTGTAAGTCAAATACAGGATGGTTCTGCTATTTTTATCGATGGTGGTACTACTTGTATGGAACTTGCCAAAGCAATTCCAAATAACAAAAAGATAACTTGTTTTACGCTTAGTTTACAGATAGCTATGGAGTTGGTGCACAAGGAAGGGGTTGATTTAATTTTTATTGGCGGTAAGGTATCCAAGGTTTCGCACATGAGTATTAGTGCAGGCGCTATAAATGAACTATCTCAAATTACTTTTGATCAAAGCTTTATCGGAACAGGTTATATTGATGCTGTACACGGACTTAGTGAATTTGACTGGGAGGTTGTGCAAATAAAAAGAGCCATTATCAAATCTTCAAAAAAGACCACTTTGTTATGTATCTCCAAAAAATTCAACTCTCAACAGAAATATAAGTGTGTTAACGTCAATGCTATTACAACAATAGTTACAGAGTTGGATCCAAAAGACAAACTTTTTGAACCCTTTAAGTCATTATATATCAATTTGATTTAAACTTTTCTTTGCCATAACCATAAATATCCCTCAAACTTTACTGCTGTTTTTTTATTTTTTTTGCTGTTAGTTGCAATTTAATGCTTAATTACTATATTTACGAAATAATAATCATTAATAAGACAAACTATGTTGTTTAAAAATTCAATTATGATACTGTTTATTTCGTTAAGCAGTATTCTTGTTGCGCAAAAGACAGTAACAGGAAATGTTAGTTCTGCTGACGGACCGCTTCCTGGTGCAACAGTAGCTGTAAAAGCCAGCGCTAAGGGTACAACCACAGATTTTGACGGAAACTTCTCAATTAGCGTTTCTGACCAAGATATATTAGTTGTATCGTATGTTGGTTTTGCTACGCAAGAAGTGCTTGTAGCCGATGCTACAGATTTCAATATTGTCATGCAAGCTGATCAACTTTTAGATGAAGTTGTAATCACAGCCTTGGGGATTTCTCGCGAGAAAAAATCACTCGGATACTCTATAACAGAAGTAGCAGGTGATAATGTGAATACCATTAAAGATAATAACCTGGCAAGTTCACTTACCGGTAAAGTTGCTGGACTACAAATTTCTTCAGCTGGATCTTTAGGTTCTGGTTCTAGAATTACAATCCGAGGCAATAATTCCTTAGGAGGGAATTCTCAAGCACTTATTGTAGTTGACGGGATGCCTATTAATTCCTCACTACCATTAAGTAATGATGGTGGTCAAAGAGAGTCCGGAGCTAATGATAGTGGTGGTCAACCAAGTTACGAGCCGAGTATCGGTGGTGGAGGTATTGCTGACATTAATCCTGACGACGTTGAATCAATATCTGTACTTAAAGGACCTGCTGCATCAGCACTATATGGTTCAAGAGCAGGTAATGGTGTAATACTTATTACAACCAAAAAAGGGTCGCAATCAGATAGATTAGGGGTAACCTTAAAAACTAATTTATACGTTGACAATCCTATGTTTTTACCGGATTTCCAAAATCAATATGGAATGGGCGCTTTAGGCGCTGCAAATTTAGATGTTTCAGCTGGGAGCTGGTCAGCAGCCTCTTGGGGAGGTAGATTAGACGGTTCTGCACAGCCATATTATGATGGGTCTTCTAAAGCTTACAGCGCTCAACCTAATAATGTTGAGGATTTCTTTAGATCTGGAGTAAGATCAATTACATCTCTTTCTGTTGATAAAGGATCAGAAGCTGGATCAATTCGTTTTTCTTACACAAATAACACATCTGAGTCAATCATAGAGGGATCTGATTTAGACAGCCATAACTTTAATTTAAGAGCAATTGCGAATCTATCTGATAAATTGACTTTTGACTCAAAGGCTACTTATTTTACTCAGGAGGTTGGACAAAGATCTTCCACAACAGGAGCTCAAGGCTCGATCGGTACTTTATACCGAATGGGTAGAAATGTTGCCATCGATGATTTACGTTATTATCAAATGGAAAACCCTGGAACTCCAGATGAATTTAAAGTAATATCATATGGACCGGGTCAAGCAAATCCATTCTGGCAATCGCAACACGACGAGAACAGTGTTCGTAGAAGTAGATTTTTAGGATATACTAAAATAAACTATGCGTTCACAGAATGGCTTAATGCTTTTGTGCGTGTGGGTGCTGATGTTACCAATGTAAGGGATAATACCATTTTAAAACCTGGACACCACTACAGCACCAACGGTTCCATGATTCTTCAGGAAAGTAAATTTGTTGAATTAAATTCTGAATTCTTGGTAACGGCTAATCGTCAACTTACGGATAAAATAGACCTTATAGCCAATGTAGGGGGTAATTTATCCAAAAGATCTTCTGAGGGGATGATGCTACTTGGTTCTAATTTTAAAATACCGTCAAAATTTTTGCTTTCAAATTTGGAATTAATTCAATCACCAGTTGAAGCTCCAATGGCCATCAAAAAAGTAAACTCTGCGTATGGGTCCGTTAACCTATCGTATGACAACTTCTTGTATTTAGATGGGTCTGTTCGTAATGATTGGTCATCTACTTTAAGTGAGGATAACAGATCATACATGTATAGTTCTGTTAGTTTATCTGCGATACTTAATAAGTTCATCGACCCAGAACAAAACTTCTTTAATCTATTTAAGGTTCGTGCAAGTTTAGCCGAAGTAGGGAATGACACAGATCCATATCAACTTTCCCAAACATATAATGTCCCTGGACAAGGTTACCTAGGCTTAACGACTCTAAGTAACTCTCCTGTGAAATTAAATCCAGATTTAAAACCTGAAACGGTAACTTCTACTGAATTTGGATTAGAACTAAGTATGCTCAGTAATAAACTAACATTAGATGTTACTGTCTATGACATGGAAACTAAAGACTTAATTTTTGATGTTCCAGTACCAGCATCTACAGGATTTCTATTCAATAGATCAAATATTGGTTTAGTGTCTAATAAAGGACTTGAGATTGCACTTGGTGCAACCTTAATGGAAACAAATAATCTTTCTTGGAACACTTCACTTTTTTATTCCGCAAATGAAAATAAAGTTGAAAAATTAGTAGAAGGATTAGACAATTTTGTTTATAACAATACAACTGATGGTAATTTAGCTGTTAAAGCAACAGAAGGCGGAAGTATTGGTGACCTTTATGGAAGAGTTGCTACTGGCGAAACTGATGCAAGTGGTTTACCACTCTTTTCAGCAGGTCCAACTGAACTTCTTGGAAATGCTCAACCTGATTTCCTAGCGGGATGGTCTAATACTATTAGGTATAAAGATTTATCTATGAGTTTCTTAATTGATGCCCGCATAGGTGGCCAAATTTATTCACAAACCTCTGCTGATTTAGACCGAGTAGGTGTTTCAGAAAGAAGTCTTCAATACCGAGATGGAATTGTTGTAAGTGGTATTAACACAGGAACTGGTGCTGCTAATACTGAAAGAATTAGTGGACAGGAATATTGGGCTCAAATGAGTGAAGTTTCAGGCAATTATGTTTATGATCAAGATAACATCAGACTGAGAGAATTGTCTATAGGTTATAACATACCAAATGTGTCATCGATTGGATTGCAAAGCGCAAACATTCAATTGGTAGGTAGAAACTTATTCTTTTTCTCAAAAAGTGCAGAGGACATCGACCCTGAAGTCATGTTAGGTACATCAATCGGTGTACAGGGTATGTCACATTTTGCAATGCCTACGCTAAGAAGTTTAGGTCTAAATCTAACCTTGAATTTTTAATTTAAATATTTAACAAAATGAAAAATAGAATTTTATTAATTTGTACTAGCTTTTTAATAGCTACAACTCTGTCTTGTACAGATGATTTCAATGAAATCAATACACAACCTGATGCGCTATCCACAGATGACATAAGTGCTAAATTTTTTGTTACTAATATTCAGCAAAAACTTTTAAGACCTACCATGATTCCACTATGGTTTGGTGATATAATACACCCTGATCAATTTTCTGGCCAAACAGCAAATGGATGGGCTGGATCTGACTGGAATGGTGATTTAGGATGGGTATACAACAGTTTTTATACAGATCTAGGATGTTGGGATTGGCTTGCGGGTTATAATAGTGATTTAACTTCATACTTGAATAATGTCAAGGAAGGAGGTACATTAGAAGATGAAATGTATTATGCTCTTGGTCTAATTATGAAAGGATTTTATTACCAATTATATACTGAAGCCTTTGGAATGATACCATTTAGTGAAGCATCTGATCCTAATATTACACTACCTAAGTACGATGATCAACTTACTATATATAAAGGTATAATTGCTGATCTAGATGAAGCAATAGGAATCATTGGTGATAAAACAGAAGCGGGTAGTGGATTTGGTGTTCTTAGTGATAATGATGTAATATTTGGAGGAAATATGCAAAACTGGAAACAAGCTGCAAACAGTTTAAAGTTACGTATTGCACTTAGAGCACACGGTGGTGTTGGAGAAGATTTTTCTGATTCTGCTGTTTCCGAAGCAATTACTTCAGGTGTTTTAGCTAATGTTGATGCTATGTTTGAGGGTTATGCAGAAGAGACAAATATATGGGGCGGTTCATCATCATATGGAGATGTTTGGCATAATTTTGCCGGTAGTCAATGGAAAACTACTGAGGCAATGATCAATATCTTAAAAGAAAGTAATGATCCAAGATTAGCTCTTATGGCTAAACCTGCTGTTGGTGGGACAATGAAAATAACGAAGCCAGTTGCAGGTGAAGGAGTTGCTTTAATTGCTGATCATGTTGCTTTTGTAAAAAGTACTCTTGATCTCTCTGGACTTGTTCAAGATACAGACTATACATGGGTTGAAACAGCCACTGATTTGACCATCACCATGCCAGAAAACACTAATTATGTAGGGATGCCCTCACGATTAAGTGGAAAGATTAAAGGATATATGCCAGATCATATGTTTTCTGACCCCGCCGACATTATAACGCAAAAGACAAATGAAGGTAAACCATTATTCCCAACAGTTCTAATGACATCTGCTGATTCACATTTTATGATAGCAGAGGCCATTGTTAAAGGACTTGCTAGTGGCGATGCAAATACGTATTACCAAATAGGTTTAGAAAAAGCTATGGATATTTGGGGAACAGCACCGACAGCTGAATTTTTAGCATCTGATATGGGTTCATTAACCGGAACTAAAGAAGAAAAACTAGAGAAAATAGCAACGCAACGTTGGCTTGCTAACTACACCAATGGATACGAAGGCTGGTCTATTGTAAGAGATACCGGCTATCCTGCTGCATGTGTTATAACATCTGATAATGACGATATAGTCAGTTTTGCTGGTGAAATGAATGGTAAGCAGGCACATAGATTAAGATATGGTACTAGTACTTATAGTTCAAACGGGGCTAATGTTCAAGCTGCTGTTTCTGCTCAAGGTCCTGATAAAATGACAACCAAATTATGGTTCGCTAAATAAACATACATTTTATTAGTTTTTATATGTTTAGTAAAGAGGCCTGCGAAAGCAGGCCTTTTTTTATGGGAATTGATTTAGGCTGCGAAGTTGAAAAGTGACGTCTGTATACTTAGTAGAAAAATAAATTTCTTTCTCCTTGTTGGGAAGCAGGTCAAAATAGTTATCACTAAAAGTACCCGCACTACTAGCGAGCAGTTGAACAGATTTTTGTAGCGTTGCTGATTTAAGCACAACAGTAAAACCATCTTTTTGTTTTGTTATCCGCATAAATATTTCGGACGGCTTCAAATCAAGGTTTTTTGGCCGCTCAAAGTAACGAAGGCTACTGGCTGTGCCCATTGTAGCTTCCAAAAAGGTACTCGTGGCGTCTATTTCAAGCGCTTTCATTGGCAAACGGTAAACCACTTGACTTGAATTTGCCGCTACCGCTACCGCTTCTTCTGTCTCCCAAAGTATTTTCCCGCTAAAATCTCGAATAATAAGTTGTAGCGTTTCGTCAACGCCCTGTAAATGGTCATTTACCGCGTATATGTGCAACACATCATCCGCTTGCTCAAAAGAAATAAGTACATTTTCAAAAGCTTCTTTGGCAGCATAATGTAAGGCTTTCCACTGCCCAAAATAATCAATGCTTGACCAAGATATGGCAGGCCAACAATCGTTTAACTGCCAATATAGGGTGCCCATGTTGTAGGGCTTTGCTCTTCTATGCGCTTCAATGCCCATACGCATCCCCTTGGCCTGGACCAGTTGGCTTACATAGGCATAGTCTTTAGGGTCGCTAGGAACTGGAAAGTCACGAGCCATATATTTGTCGATCAACTGAAAGCCTCGGTGATGCTTTTGATGCGATTTAATCGCTTCATCTCCTAAGTTTAATTGTTTGCCATCCATGACATAGTCCAATACTTCCTCGCTAGGAAAAGACTGGAAGCCAAACTCGCTCATAAAGCGGGGCACGTGCTCTTCAAAATGCTCAAAAGGATATCCATCATGCCACACCCACCAATCATGGGCATCGCCCTCATATTTAAACCTAGGGTTGCCCCGCCCAAATTTTGGTGAGCTTTCCCAGTAGGGAAGTTTGCTGTAGTCAGCAACTTGCTGTGGTAAGATGCTGTCAAAAAGTTTAAGGTAATCACCCCAAATTTTGTCTTTTTGCTGCTCCGTTTTTCCGTTTTGCCAGCCCCAGCGGTGCCAGCCCTCTGAGCTCTCGTTATTCCCACACCACAATACGATACTCGGGTGGTTTCGCAAACGTATCAATTGGTCTGTTGCTTCTTGCTTGGCGTTTTCCAAAAACGCGTCGTCGCCAGGGTACATGGCACATGCATACATAAAGTCCTGCCACACCAATATGCCTTTTTCATCACAGCGTTCATAAAACAAATTATCTTCATAAATGCCGCCCCCCCAAACACGTAACATATTCATATTGGCGTCAACTACATTGCTTAAAAGTTTGTCGTAATCTGCATCAACTACGCGATTCTGTAGGCTGTTTTGTGGGATATAATTTGCTCCTTTCATATAAACGGGCGTTCCGTTTATTTTAAAATAAAAAGACGTACCCAATGCATCTGGTTCCGTAACCAATTCCACGGTGCGAACCCCGTGCTTTAGATGTTTTGCATCTAGAACCGATTCTTCATTTTTTAAGCGTACATCCACCGCATATAGGTGTGGAGTTCCCAAATTGTGTGGCCACCAAAAGGACGGATTTTCTATGGTAACAGGTATTGTATATGTGTTTTGTTCTTCGTTTACTGCTGTTCCAAATCTTTTTCCTGCAACTTCTACTTCTAAGCTGCTACCTACAATTGCGGGGTTTGTAAGCGTAACGTTCACGTTGAAACTTGCTTCTTCAGCTGTGTATGCATTTTCCTCCAAGTAAATGTGGTCTATGGCAGCCACATCCCATCCCTTTATGTAAATGTCTTTCCAAATTCCGGTCGTATTTAGCACAGGCCCCCAATCCCAGCCGTATTGAAACTGGGCTTTCCTAGTGTAAATTCGGTTGCCCTCTGGCATGGTATAGCTCAATTGGTTCTTTGCTTCTTCTTCATGAATTTTAGTAGGGGTGAACGCTATTTGTATCTTATTATTACGAGCGACCAATTCATTGACAGGAACTATATGTTTTCGGAACGCATTGTTTGTTTTTAGTAATGCTTCGCCATTCAATAGTACCGTTGCATAAGTGTCCAATCCATCAAAGTTGAGCGTAATATGTTGCTTGTTTAATACAGCATTTGGTAAGGTGAATGTTGAGTTGTAAACCCACACCGAGTCTGAGACCCATTGCACCTTGTGCTCATTTTCACCAACGAACGGATCTTCAATAACGTTATTATGCATCAAATCTGAAAAAATATTTCCCGGCACTGTGGCTTTGTAGGATTGATTGCCATGTGCAGATGAAACAGTCCAATTTTCGTGAAGTTTCACAACTAAGGTGTCATGTTTTTTGGATTGGCAAGCTGTTAATAAAACAGCTAATCCCATTATTATAGGCGAATATTTACGCATGAATTTGAGTAATAAGTTGTTGTAATATAGCTAAACTTGAAACACTTTGCCTGGTTTCGTCAAAGTGTTCTGTAGAATTAAGTGACACTTTTGGCGATTCAATTGTTTTTCTTCGGACAGAAGCAGACAAATGAATTTCAGCAAATGCATTTTCTTTAAAAAGGTGCACATTTTCCAAATGTATTCCCCCAGCTGCAAGAATAATTCCAGAAAAAGCATCTTTTAATTGCGTGAGCATGGAAAAACCCTGAACAGCAGAGGGAGCTTGTCCAGAAGTTAGAATTCTTACTACGCCAATTTTTGCTAATTTTTCGGCTGCTGCTATGGGATCAGCAATCCAATCAAAAGCACGGTGGAACGTAAAGGGCATGGGGCTTGCCAAGTCTACTAACTCCTTAGTTCGCGCCACATCCAAAGTCATATCATGATGCAAAACCCCGCTAACAATGCCTGAGCATTTTAGACGTTTGCAGAGCCCTATATTTTGTTTCATCACATCAAACTCATATTCGCTATACGTGAAGTCACCGCTTCTTGGACGAATGAGTACATGAACAGGAATATCGAGTTCAGACCTTACCTTTTTGAGGACTCCATAGCTTGGTGTAATGCCGCCTATTGCAAGCTCCGAGCACAGCTCTATTCGGTTTGCTCCAGCCTGTTGGGCATTTAAAGCGGATTGAAAAGAATTTGCACAAACTTCTACGATCATGACGTATTACACCTTGCTTTTACTGAGTTGTACTTTCCCAAAAAAGAAAATATATAAGTAGCAAACGAGCAGTAAAGAAAATGCCCATTTAAATCCATATAAATCTGTCAGATACCCATACATTGGTGGTATAATCGCGCCTCCTACTATCATGGTACATAAGATACCCGAGGCTTGCGGCTTTAAATCTTCCAATCCCTCCAAGGACAAGCTAAAAATCGTTGGAAACATAATAGAGTTAAAAAGACCTACAGCCAATATCGAAACCATTGATATCAGGCCTGTCGTCTGTGCAGATATAAGAATTAGTATAAAAGCGCCTGAAGCAAAAAAAGATAGTACACGGGCTGGTTTAATTATATTGGTTAAATAAGAACCTATAAACCTACCAATCATAGCACCACTCCAATAGAAGGTCACAAAAGAACCCAGAATGCCGTAGTCATCTATTTCAGAAAGGCTCTTTCCCAACAAAGTAGACGAAATAGAAGATAAGATACTACTTTCTTTAACTACAGATGTTAATTTCATGTCGTAGAAATAGTTTACGAGATAACTGCCAATGGAAACTTCAGCGCCCACGTAAATAAAAATACCAAATGCCCCCAACATTAAAGATTTGTTTTTCAATAGCATCAGATAGCCATTTTTAGGAGCATCACTAAGCATTTGAGGTAGTCTTACCCTCAAAAAAACAACAGCTAATACTAAAATCATAATCGTTATAATGATAAAAGGGGATTGTACTGCTGCTGCTTCTGCGGATAAATAAGTGTCCTTTGCTACTTGCCCTAAAGAGGCAATTTCAT
Organism: Bacteroidota bacterium; assembly: GCA_038143535.1. GTDB lineage: Bacteria > Bacteroidota > Bacteroidia > Flavobacteriales > Flavobacteriaceae > UBA7446. Next base: position 1,065,090 of record JAYQMD010000001.1, on the reverse strand, counting down.
CTTTAGATTTTACTTTATCACTTAGAATAAATGAAGCCCCAAGAATAGGAGCTATGGAAGTGCCTAGCGAGTTAAATGCCTGTGACAAATTGAGCCTACTTGAAGCGCCTTCTTCAGAGCCCAACACAGCCACATAAGGGTTGGCAGCAACCTGTAAAATGGTAATTCCACCAGCTAGTATAAAGTATGCTATGAGAAAGATAGAAAAAGTTCGGTAAGATGCCGCAGGATAAAAAAGGCTACAGCCAATAGCCATGGTAATTAGTCCCAATACAATCCCTTTTTTATAGCCAATTTTTGAAAGTAGAAAACCTGCAGGAATCGATAGTATAAAATAAGCGCCAAAAAAAGCGAACTGAACCAGTCCCGCCTGAAAATACGTAAGTGTAAATAAGTCCCGTATGCGTGGAATTAAGCTATCAACTAAGACGGTAATAAACCCCCAAAGAAAAAACAAGGAGGTTAAAAATATAAATGCGTTGCGATAATTAGTTTTTGTCATTTCTTAAAAAGGTTTTGTTAAGGTAGAGCTTATCAATGAAAATTTTATTTGTTATTATTCTGTTGTAACTAAAAACGTACAAATAGCCTCACCCTGTTCGTTTAGGATGCTTCCTGAGCTCGTATCGCTCCACGCATGACGGACATATTTAGGTTTAGGCACTTTATATGATGAAACCTGAATGCTACAGCCGTCAGCCACAACTTTCGCAGGATGGTATGTAATATTATCAGATGAAATCTCAATTTCATTGGTCTTTGGCTTTAGCGTAACACGGCCACCTTCTTGACAATCGAAGTCTACAATAAGCTTATTTCCTTGCTGCACTATACGAATAGGTTTAGAAGCCCGGAGCTTTTCACTTACCCCATAGTCATTCCCCAAGGCGAGGTTAGCTAAACGCTTACCAACATCCATTTTATTTGCAGGGTGAATATTTTTAGCGTTTCCAAGGTCGAGAGTAGATACAATACCCGTATTTGAAGTTGCTGTGGATTTATATTGTGCATTACGCAGTGCCGCAGACATGCCATTTTCATAGTCATAGGGTGCAATCTGCACAAAATAAAACGGGAATTCATATCCCCATTGTTTTCGCCAACCTTCTATCATCCCTTGAAAAGTTATTTCATATTCATCCTCAAAACCCACGTTAGACTCTCCTTGATACCAGATAGCCCCTTTTACTGTGTAAGGAACCAGCGGATGAATCATTGCGTTGTATAGTACGGTGGGAGTAAAAGGAGTGACTTTAATAAAGTCAGGTCTAGTGGTTGATTTAACATAATTTTCGTCTAGTCTATAAAAATTGTTTTTATATAACTCCGCAGTTGGCATTGCCTTCCAAAAGCCCTCCAAGTTTATGTTATCGTTACTGCTTTTTATGGAAATTGGCGACCAAACTCGCGCAGGCCCCATGGTGTCTATCAGTCTAATTGATATGATGTTCTTGCCTTGCTTTAGAAGTTCTGCAGGTATTTTGTATCGCTTTTCTCGAAAGCTCTCTGCTTGAAATGAACTGCCAACAGATACACCATTTATATATGTGAAATCCATATCATCAACGAGTCCTAAATCAAGAAAATAAGCATCGTCCAAGTTTTCTAAATAGAAACTTTTTCTGACCCAAGCAATTCCATCAAAGTCATTCACAACGGTTTCTCCAAATACATCATTAAAACTCCCTGGAAATTTAATATTAAACCAATCGCTATCATCAAAGTTTTCATTGGCGTATTCTATATCATTAAAAGGTAATTCCTTCCAGTTCTCATGTGTTGAATCAGCACCAGGCATAGGAAAATATGTAAGCGGTGCTAGCCATTGCTCGAAGTCAACTAATTTCGCATCAAATCCTGAAAAATTAGCAAGTTTATCATCATAAAGCCCTGTTTCATGTAGTGTGTTAATGCCTGTCCAAGCTTCGACTGGCGTGCCGCCCCAACTGCTGTCAATAATTCCAATAGGCACATTTAGTTCTTGAAATAATTCTTTCGCAAAGAAATAAGCCGTTGCACTAAAATTGGGCGCGTTTATAGAATCGCTCACTAACCATTTTCCGCTAACATTATCTAGTGGAAGATTACTTAAGTCACGTTCAACAGAAAAAAAGCGCAAATCGTAATTGCCTGCTTGGGCAATTTCATTAGCAGAATTTATAATAGGTTCAGCTGGCGGCCACCCCTTAAGTGGCATTTCCATGTTGCTCTGTCCAGAAGCCAACCAAACCTCTCCCAAGACCACGTTGTTTATCTTAATACAATTTCTTAAATCACAAACATCTATACTAAAAGAGGGGCTTTCACTTGGTGTTGAAAATCCAATTTGCCATTTTCCAGAATCATCTGCCTTTGTATTGTGTGTGCCCCATGGAGTGCTAATTGATACATCACCATTATTAGCTGCGGTTCCCCAAAACTGAACAGTTCCGTTACGTTGTAAAACCATATTGTCTGAAAAAAACGCAGCTAAGGAAAGATTTTCTGTTTTGTTGCAACCGAGAAACAGCATGAATGACAAAAGTGCAAAAGAGTTAAATTTCATATTTGTGTTTTAGTACTTAATTTGTATTTCATCAATAAAAATCCACCCTAACCCATCGTCTTCAAAACCTTTATGCCATTCAGGTACATTGCCTATTTTTTTTGCAACAACTTTTATGTAGCGGTAGGGTTTTTTTACATTATCAATCTCAATGGTTTTTATTTCATTGTTCTTTATTTCAGTCATTTTAATTTTTTCAGAACCAATTGAATCGAAATTTTCACCATCTGTTGAGCCATAAAACAAGACTTCTTTGGGATAAAAAATCCAATAGTTTTGGTCGCTTAGGAAGTTGACAGCTAGCTTATCTATTTGCTGTACTTTACTTATATCAACAGTAGCAACTACATCTTCTCCTACATAGCCTTGCCAAGTACCCGTCCTAAAGTCCTCGCTGCCTAAAATTCCATCAACAAGCGCTCTGTCTCCGCCCGCATTGTATTGATTTGAATAAGTTGTTGCCAAGCTGATTTTAATGTCCGGGTTTGTTTTTCTGAACCTTGTTTTAAGGGTTGCGCTTTTATTTCCATTCAAAACAGCATAAGTGCTTATTTCACTATCATCAGTTATTGTAATAGGCGATTTATATTCCACAAAGGCTTCATCTAAACTGTAATAGATTGTTGCTTCGGACTGTATGCTTTTCAATACAATTGTTGTTTCATTAGTAAAGGCTGCGTCTCCTTTTTCAACAAAGGGAGGTGTAGTAATCATGTGATCCTCAATTTTTGTTTCAGGGATGTTTTCATCCGAAGCGCCCCAATCACTTTTTCTTCTACTCATTTCATAGGTCAGGCTTCCACCATTAATAATGTCGCTATGCGTGAGATAAGATTTCGTATGCTCTTTTCCGTTGAGCAAAACACCTTTTATGTAGGGTTTTCCTTCTTTGTTTTTGGGTGCATTGATTTGAAATATATTTCCGTTTTCCAAATGAATGGTGGCCGATTTTACAATAGGTGAGCCAAAAATGTATTCGTTTGTTCCAGGTGTAACAGGATAAAAACCAAGCGAGCTAAAAATATACCAAGCGCTCATTTGCCCACAATCTTCATTTCCAGAAATACCGTCAGGTGCATTTGCATACTGTTCTTCGAGAATTTTACGAATCATGGCTTGCGTTTTATCAGGCTTATTTACAAAGTTGTACAAATACGCCATATGATGGCTGGGTTCATTTCCTTGTGCGTATTGTCCAATAAGCCCGGTAATATCTGACTGATCACGCCCAGAAGTTTCTGTTTTTGCTGCAAAAAGAGCGTCTAACATTTGCTCGTATTGGGCTTTTCCGCCCATGAGCTGTATGTGCCCTGAAACATCTTGAGGTACGTAAAAACTGTATTGCCACGAGTTGGCTTCGGTATAGTTGAAGTTTACTTCATACGGATCAAAAGGCGCAAACCATTGGTTGTTTAGTCGCCCACGCATAAATTTGGTTTCAGGGTCATAGACATTTTTATAATGTTGGGCACGTTGGATAAACGTCTTGTAATCTTCTGATTTGCCAAGCGCCTTAGCCATGGTGGCAATGGTCCAGTCGTCGTAGGCGTATTCCAATGTTTTAGACACGGATTCAGGCTCGATTTCCACTGGGATATACCCCTTGCTTTTATAGCTGTGTAAGCCTAGTTTGTCTTGAATGGCCGAGTGCTTCATTGCCTCATATGCCTTGCCTATGTCATAACCACGAATGCCTTTTAGATAAGCATCTGCAATAACAGGTACCGCGTGATAACCAATCATACAGCCCGTGTAATTTGCCGATAAATCCCAAATAGGCATTATGCCGCCTTCGTCATATTTATTTAAGAAAGTGTTGATGAAATCGTTGGTGCGCTCTTGTTCGATAAGGGTGTAGAGTGGATGCGCTGCTCTGTACGTATCCCAAAGCGAAAAAACGGTGTAATAGTTCGTGTCTAAATCCTGATGAATGTTCATGTCCATGCCGCGGTACCGCCCGTCTACATCTTGATACAGGTTGGGAGCAATCATGGTGTGGTAAAGCGCGGTGTAGAAGTTGTATTTGTCGTCCTCTTTGTAGGTTTCTACAACAATCTTATTTAATTGTTTTTCCCAAATGACATCTGCTTCATTCCGAAGCTGGTCAAAGGTTTTATCTTTTAATTCGGCTATCCTATTTTTGTGCGCACCTGCTTTATCGACGGCAGAGATCCCCACTTCAACTTCTAAAACATTCGTTACACTTTCGTCAAACTCAAAGGCGGCTTTCACATTTCCACCTGTTGTTTTTCCATCAAGTAAGGTGACACTGGTAAAAGGTCTTGAAAAGGCAATATCAAAAAATAAGCGCTGATCTGTTGCCCAAGCTCTTGAAAAGCGGTGTCCAGAAATAAATTGATTTTCTTCAATTAAAACCTCAGCATCAAGTACTTTGTCACGGTGCACTAGGTCAAGAATAACAACTTGCTTAGAGCCTTTTGGAAACACATACTGATGCATGCCGCTACGCCGTGAAACGCTCAGTGATACATCGATGTTTGTATCGTCTAGGTGAACAGCATAGTAGCCAGGGCTAGCAACTTCGTTGTCGTGCGAAAACGCAGATTTATAACCGTTTTCACCATCTGCTCCGTTATTAAATATTACTTCGTTTGTAGGCATCAAGAGCACATCCCCATAATCGGATATTCCTGTGCCAGAAAGGTGCGTGTGCGAAAAACCATAAATATGGTTATCTGAAAAGTGGTAGCCCGAGCAACCATCCCAACCTTCGAGTCGGGTGTCTGGGCTAAGTTGCATCATTCCAAAAGGCAATGTTGCACCAGGGTAGGTGTGCCCGTGCCCGCCAGTTCCGATAAATGTGTTGACATAAGAAGTTAGTTGTCCACTGCTGTTATTTTCAGCAGATTCATTTTGACATGCCAATAGGAATACGGATATAGACATAAAAATTAAAGACCTCATTTTTGTTTGTTGGTTTGTATTTTAGTCACACAATTTTAACCAATTAATTTTATTTTTTGCAGTTTTTTGCAGTTTTTTTCATATTTATACCTAATTTTACTCATAACGCTGTTGATTAGTTTTGTGAATTGTTCTAAAATATAGTGAATTACAAGCAGCTAACAATTTTTAATTTTAAAGGAGTACCTAAAAAACAACGCCTTACATATAACACATGAAACCAACACAATCCAACAAAACAGCCATTGCCATTATTGCAGGGTTGTTTTTTATTTTCGGCTTTATCACTTGGGTGAACGGGGCGTTGATTCCGTTTATGAAAACTATCAATGAGTTGACCGAAGCCCAGTCTTATTTGGTAGCCTCTGCATCGTATATATCGTTTGTCGTCATGGCGCTGCCAGCCTCTTATTTACTGCGAAAAACAGGCTATAGAAAAGGAATGTCCATTGGACTGTTTCTTATGGCTGTTGGTGCTTTAGTCTTTATCCCTGCGGCCGAAGCCAGAACCTATTGGATGTTTTTGGCTGGAATATTTATTCAAGGTGCGGGCATGACCGTATTGCAAACGGCTGCTAATCCCTATATTACGATTTTGGGTCCTATTGAAAGTGGTGCCAAACGCATTGCCATTATGGGAATAGCCAATAAGGTTGCTGGCGCGCTTGGTTCCGTTATTTTTGGTGCACTTCTCTTAAATGGAATAGATAAGGTTAAAAATGTAATTAGTCAAGTTTCTGTCGAAGAAAAAGCAACGCTTTTGGACCAAATGGCCGATAGTGTTTTTGTGCCCTACTTGGTCATGGCAGCCGTTTTATTTGTGCTTGGATTGCTGATGCGCCGTGCGCCACTTCCTAACGTGGAAGCTGAGGCCAGTGCTGAAAATGAAACGCAATCTGGAGGTAAAAAAACCATTTTTCAATACCCGCACCTTTGGTTTGGAATGCTTACGCTCTTTGTTTATGTTGGTGCTGAGGTAATAGCTGGAGATACCATTATAGCTTATGGCCTTGCCTTGGGTATATCGGCATCAAAAGCCAAATTCTTTACCACCTTTACACTTATGGCGATGGTGGCTACTTACGCATTGGGCGTTGTGCTCATACCAAAATATTTAAGTCAAAAGAAGGCCTTGCAAATCAGTGCTGTGATTGGACTTGTATTGAGCTTTTGTATCCTTAGCACTACTGGATTTACTTCGGTTCTTTTTGTTGCAGCATTGGGTATTGCCAATGCGCTTGTTTGGCCTGCGGTATGGCCACTTACCTTAGATGGCCTTGGCAAACACACAAAAACCGCGGCGGCCTTGCTCATTATGGCCATATCTGGCGGTGCCATCATTCCACCCTTGTACGGACGGCTCGTAGACAACGGAAAAGAAACCCTTATTGACTCGGGGCTTGAAGCTTCAAATGCATTGGCCCTGGCAGCAAAGGAGAGTTATTACATCCTCATTCCTTGTTATGCCATTATTTTTGTTTTTGCCGTATGGGGACAACGACTTAAGAAATAAGTTTTAGAAAAATATTTTAACTTCAACACATGAAAAATAATACTTACTGGAAAAAGAATGTCCAGTACATAAGCATACTTCTCTCCATTTGGTTTATTGTTTCTTTTGGCTGCGGGATTTTATTTGTAGAACAGTTAAACACCATTCAAATTGGCGGTTTTAAACTAGGCTTTTGGTTTGCCCAGCAAGGCTCCATTTTTGGGTTCGTAATCATCATCTTTAGCTATATTTATCTTATGAATCGTTTGGATAACAAATTAAAAAAAGATAACTAGATGGAACTTCAATATTGGATATGGATTGCTGTTGGATTGAGTTTTTCACTGTACATAGGAATAGCCATTTGGTCGCGTGCTGGCTCAACAAAAGAGTTTTATGTAGCAGGGGGTGGGGTGCATCCCATAGCCAACGGTATGGCAACTGCAGCCGATTGGATGTCTGCGGCCTCGTTTATTTCCATGGCGGGCATTATATCATTTAGCGGCTATGATGGCTCTGTTTACCTCATGGGCTGGACAGGCGGCTACGTGCTATTGGCACTGCTCTTAGCTCCTTATTTGCGAAAATTTGGCAAGTTTACGGTGCCAGACTTTATTGGTGACCGGTACTACTCCAACACCGCCCGTTCGGTAGCTGTTTTTTGTGCGCTGATCGTGTCTTTTACCTATATCGCTGGACAGATGCGTGGGGTAGGGGTTGTGTTTTCCAGATATCTAGAAGTTGATATTGTGACAGGCGTACTTATAGGCATGGGAATTGTATTGTTTTATGCTGTGTTGGGAGGTATGAAAGGGATTACCTATACCCAAGTAGCACAATACTGCGTACTCATTTTTGCTTTTATGGTACCTGCGGTGTTCATATCGTTTTTGGTAACGGGCAACGTAGTACCACAACTCGGCTTTGGCGCTACAGATTCTGATGGCGTTTACCTTTTAGATAAATTAGATGGTCTGCACAAGGAGTTGGGCTTTCACGAATATACTTCGGGCAGTAAATCGATGTTTGATGTATTTTGTATTACCATGGCATTGATGGTAGGTACCGCAGGACTGCCACACGTAATCGTGCGCTTTTTTACCGTCAAAAAGGTAAGCGACGCACGAAAGTCTGCTGGATGGGCGCTGTTGTTTATTGCCATTCTCTACACCACAGCACCGGCCATCGCCGTATTTTCAAGAACGAATCTTATCGAGACCGTAAGCGACAAACCGTATGAGCAAATGCCGTATTGGTTTGAAAAGTGGGAAACCACCGGACTGCTTGGTTTTACTGATAAAAACGAGGATGGGCTTATACAATACACGGCAGATGCTGCAACCAACGAATTAGATGTGGATGTGGATATCATGGTACTTGCCAATCCAGAAATTGCCGATTTACCCAACTGGGTAATTGCCCTCTTGGCTGCGGGTGCACTTGCGGCTGCTTTATCCACAGCAGCAGGTTTGCTTTTGGTAATTTCATCAGCGGTTTCGCACGATCTGCTCAAAAAAATGGTAATGCCTGATATCTCTGACAAAGGTGAACTTATCGCTGCACGTATCGCTGCAACAGCAGCCGTTTGCCTCGCTGGGTATTTTGGAATAAATCCTCCTGGTTTTGTGGCGGCAACGGTAGCCTTGGCTTTTGGCCTTGCTGCTTCATCGTTCTTCCCGGCCATACTACTTGGAATATTCTCCAAACGCATAAACAAAGAGGGTGCGATTGGTGGCATGCTCGTGGGTGTTTCTCTCATGCTTTTCTACATGCTTAAGTTCAAATTTGGATGGTTTGGAGGAGGTACAAAATCCGACTGGTGGTTTGGTATTTCCCCCGAAGGTTTTGGAACAGTGGCAATGGTCGCGAACTTTATCGTTACTATTGTGATGAGCAGTTGCACACCGCATCCTAGTGAAGAAATAAAAAAACTAGTGGTAAACATCAGGAAACCATGAATGCCTATTCACCCTCCAGTAAATTTGCTTTTGATAGCAAAATGTCAAATAAAACCTGTTGCATTTGGTCGTTGAGGACAAGGGGGTGAAACCGAACTTTTTTAGGGAAGATTTGTCAAAAATGATAAATCTTATGATTTGAAATTTTTGGTATAAGTCCCGCTTTCATAACGATTATCCTAAAGAATAAATTATTGTTTTTGAGTATATCTTTTATTAGCAATGAAGAATGTAGTAGCAATTATTGAAAAGTTTTGGTAAAACAAACTAAAACGAAGAAACAATAAGTTTTTTTAGTATAACTAAGTTACCGTAGTGCAATTGGAGAAAATAAATACCTGAAGAAGTTGGCATTTCAATGCGATTAACGTAGCCCGAAAGTTGACGAATAGTCTTTCCTTGCATATTGAATAGTTCGACTTTAGAGAAATTTATATCACTTTCAAGATTTAAATAATCTGTTACAATAGGATTGGGAATATGAATATGAGCTTGCTTGCTGGATGGAGCAGACAACGTAGAACTCCATTGTTGATCTTGCTTGTCACCCCATAAATACTCTACTAGCTCGGGGTGATCTATAAAAGGATTTCGATTTCCCTGATAGTCGTAAATTACGTTGTTTCTATTCCGTTCAAAATCATCAACTGGATCTTGCACATGCCATTCAAGAAGTGTCGAACGTATTCCGTGCCGCGGGAGCTTACTGGATGTTGATAAGAGGCTTTCTGTCATTTCCAAATCTAACTCACCATTATCTCCTTCATAACGAACGTCCATGTAAAAAATGATGCGCGCCACATCGCCTTTGTCCTCATCTCGAGGTTCAAAAATAAGGGAAGAAGAGCTGTAGTAATTTCCATATGTATTTTCACAACTATTATTCGTACAATTATCAAAATTGAAGTTTGAACGAGTCGAATTGACATTAATATTACTTGCGCGCAAGTTATGGACATCGGTTCCTGCTCCGGTCTCAGTTCCGAAGTCTCCTCTAGATTTTGCCCAATCATGTTCTCGATTCCAACCAGAACCACTGGCGTACTCTTGAGTACCATTTACAGATTCACGTGTATAAACCAATAAAACGTTGTTGGCGTTATTCGGATCTGCGTCCGCTTCCTTTAAAATATCCCATGTGTCTATTGAAAAACTTGTATAACTGTAAGCTGTATGGTCATCAATAATATTGTGAAGTGCTGACCTAAGTGATTGATCAGACTTGTTTTCAGCACTGCTATAATATCCCGTAGGTATTTGACTAGATGCTATTGCATGCATACAAACCGCCAAAAAGATGATAAAATATTTGACCCTCAATATTTACTATTTCTTTAAAAACAGTACGTCATCAACAAAATAACCCCCGTCTAAAGAAGTATCTGTGCCAGACCCAACATATTTAAACGCAACATATAGATTACCAGAATAGCTAGAAACATCAATAAGACCAACATCCTGAAATGCATACCATGAGCTATCCTCCCCAGGAACTGCTACATCCTGTTTTTCCCAAGTTGCAGTTGTAACGTTTGTTCCATCAAAATCGGTAGATACAAATACTTCGAGCGTATTATTTTCCTCATCGTCCAAGTGATGTTGGGCAAGTTTGAAATTTATATAAGCATCTGTGGCTCCTGTTAAGTCAAAAGCTGGTGTAACAAGCCAACCGATATTGACATCGTCACCTGTCCGGAAGCCACTAAACTCAACATATCCATTACCATTATACAATTGCTCTGTCCACAACTCTCCACCAACTTCGGCAAAATTTACCCAACTAGTATAATCAAAAGTTGAGTTGTCCACAATATTGTCAAATTGTTCGTCTAAAACCGTATCAAAATCTGAAAGTTCTAGTAGATCACAAGGCGCCCCATTTAAATCAATATCCTCTGTTGAATTTAACATCAAAACCAAATTATCGCCATCATAAGTTTTTGTTACAACTGCTTTAATGGTACCTGTTCCAGATGGTAGAATATCTTGTTTGAAGTCGGCATAGGCACTTGTTTCCAATAAAAATGTTTTTTTAGAAAAACCATCACAAGCCTCTAAGGTACGTTGGGTATCGAAGGAGTCATAAGGATCAACATAGGGGTCTCCAACATTGGAAGATGATACATTCACATCGTTTACTTGCACCATTATACCCACATGACTGTCATTGATTTGAGAAAATTTAACGTTTAAAGGTTCTATTTCAATAGTTGTAGCAGCACGCAGTATGCGTCCTTTCATTACCTCTTCTCTAACATTTGTAATGCGGTTATTGGCACTGTCTAACTCTCCAATCGTAATAACACCATCCCCAGTTCGGTACTCGCCTACATACAAGCCTTTCAAATCAACATAAACCTCTCTTCCAATATTAAACATATTGTACGAGTCTGTAATATCGATGAGTAAACGAATTGCTGCTGTTGGTGCACTTGGATCGTCTTGTATGTAAAATTCCTTGTAAAAGTTTCCGGTTGCATCAGAAGAAACCACATAGCCCTTAATAACGATACTAGAATTAATTTCGGTGGCTTCGCCACTTACCATTAAATCTTTTGCATAAGCTATGGATACTAGGTTTTTTTGTCCAGAATCAATTTCAGACATAAGTACTGAAAGCGAAGCATTTTCTTCAAGCCCCACAGCGTTTGGTATTTCAAAAACATCTTGTTGCTGGCAGGCGCTAACAAAAAATAATAGGACGATAAATGGGATTATTTTAGTATTAAATTTCATGCTTTTAATTTTAAAATCGTACATATACATTTAGTAAATAATTAGTTCCGCGACCATACCAATACTTGGGGCCAAACTGTCTTTTGGGTGAAGTAAAATCCTGACGCAACTCTCTAAAATTCGCATTCCTGGATTGCTCAAAACCACCTGTTCTAAATACACTATCAAAGATGTTGTTTACGCTGAGAAAGAATCCTACATATTTCCCATAGCTGATGCGCCATGACTTACCCAATACAAGATTTGATACGAAATAAGCTTCAAACTCTTCTTGCTGGAGTAATTCGCGTGCCAATTTAGGATCGTAATCGTTGAATGGTAAGCCATCGCTATCCAACAAGAAATTTTGTGTTCTGTTAATTGGACTGGCATCTACAAATGTATTTCTGAAAAAGTTTGTGGTAAAACCAAACCACCAATAATTCTGTCTAAACTCAATCCCAAAGGAATAAGCTTCTTGCGGACCATTAGCGATGCGAATATTTTTCATTTTGGCAGTACCAAAGTCCAGATAACCAAAATCGTCTGAAGTTAAATATACACTTGGGTCGTTGGTGTATATATGACGCCCTACTGATGCAGCACCCTTTAGTGTTAACACGGGCAATACATTAGCTTCAAAACCAAACTCAACACCTTGATATTCTTTGTCAATGTTTTGAGAAATTTCTTGCACAAAAGATGAGGTATCGCCTCCAATCCCCTCTGCGAAGAAAAAGGATATTTCACTAGCGTTTGAAACTGTGGTGTAGTATCCTGTTAGCCTTACAGATAATTTAGGTGCTCTCAAAATATAACTGATATCATAAGAATTAATATCTTCTAATTCCAAATTACGACCTGCTTGCTCTCCAACGATGTAATGATTTTCTCGAGAATTTGCATAGGTATTACGTAAATGGGGTGCGCGTTGCATCCATGCAGCATTGACATCAAACAAATGTTTTCCACTTAATTTGTAGGTAAGCCCCACTTTCCCGCTAAGCACATCAAAATTGAGTTTTTTCCCTTTACCGAACGAGTTATCTGAATATGCCCCGTGTCTGTACAGTCCTTCTCTTTGATAGTTGGTTTGCTTCAAAGAAGTTGAAACATATCCGTCAAAGCGTTTTAGATTAAATTGGGTTTTGACATAGAATTCGGTTTGGTCAACATCAAAAATATAGTTGTAACGGAATCGATCTCCTATACCAGCCATTGCGTCTGGATTTTCAAGATTAAAAGCATAGCCGTCAAAAGAGTCACGGTTAAGGTAAGAGGTAGCTCCAAGTAAATCTTGAATTTCTGCAAAATTCTCGGACGTTAAGTCTTGATGTGTAACATTTAATACAATACTTACTTCATCAGTTAAGAATGTTTTTAATGAAGCGTTTGCTGTAAACTGTTTATCATCTGCACGATCTTCATACAACACATAAGCGGCAGAAAGTCCGCTACTTGCACTAGTAAGGTTGGCATCATAGATACGGTTCCAATCAACTTGACCATTTATAAGTAAGTTTTCTTGTGCGAGATAAGCGCTAGAATAATCAGGTCCGTCATTAGCTGCAAGATGATAACTGGGTAAGTTTTGGTAGTATGTTGGACTTGGATTTGCGCCTCCTGGGTAATCAAGTCTGCTGTTTCCAAGTTCACCAAACTGATAGGCAAGGTTGGTGTTCAATGTAGTTTTTGATGAAAGTTGAACTTCGTGGTTCAACATAATAATAGGTTCTACCAGACGTCTCACACGTGAGTTTCGCTGTTCACCATCTTGTTTACCCCAATACTCATTGTATTTTATGCCCATCAGGTCATATACTTCTTGGGTATTTGGAGATGATTTGCCTCGGCGGTTTGGAGCAGCAATTAAAGTTAGATTAAGACTTTGTTTATCCATCACTTTTTCAACAGAAAGCAATAGCGATTGCGCGTCATAAAATGTTCCGTCAATAAAACCAGACTCACCCCAACGATTTCCAACAGAAAACGCATATGCCCAACCTTTGGTGTTCAACCCACTAGCGTGGCTAAACATAGCGCGATTTGTGTACGAACGATTCGATGACGAATAGGTAATACGGCTTCCAACTCTATATTCAGAGGCTTTTGTACTTATGTTTGTACTACCAATAAGTCCACCAAAATTGTAATCTGAGGATTGAGCGCCTAAGCTCAATTCCTGATTACGCATCATGTCGTTTAGACCACCCCAATTGCTCCATTGCGGACGTCCGTTGTAAAACTTATTCATGGGTATTCCGTTCATCTGCACGGCACCAAAGTCGGTGTCTAGACCTCTAACACGAAAGAATGAAGAGCTAAATTCAAATGCTGCTGTTCTTGAAAAAACGTCTTGAGAGGATTGCAAAAGACCTGATATATTTCCAGAAGCTTGGTCATCTTCACTCAATTCGTCGTCTGATAGAATGATGAGCTGTTGGTTTGATGAAATATTTTCTGAATCGCTGGCATCAATTTGAAGTACCACGGCTAATACTTCACCAGGATTAGCTTCTTTGACGTAGGTTTCATAGCTCTCAGCAGCAAATGTTAGGAGTGCTTTTGTGGTTATAAGTAATTTGAATTCACCATTTGCATTTGAAGTGGTGGAAACTCCAAGTTCTGGTGCTTGAATAAGGACATTTTCAACAGGCTTACCCTCAGTATCAACAATTAAACCCGAGACTTTTTCTTGAGCTACAGCTAATTGAATTGTAATTAAGAAAATGAGAAAACTACGCAACCGTAAAATTTTAATTTATAAAACGAATTTAAGTTTATTTTTGTTTAGATTTAAATAATATTGTGAAAAATATCTTAACTTTTTTTTGTGTTGTATCCTTTGGGTTTAGTGCATGTGCGCAAGGCCAAAAATATGTAGTCGAAACGATAGCATTTTACAATGTTGAAAATCTATTTGATCATTACAATGATCCCAATACAAATGATGACGACCGCACTCTAAATGGACGTGACAAATGGACTGAAGAGATATTCGAAAAAAAGCTCACCAATACTGCAACGGTTATTGCCGACATTGGGACTGAAATTGCAGGTAGCCCACCGGCTATTATTGGGTTATCAGAGGTAGAAAATCGTTACGTGATTGAGCGACTTATTGAACACCCGCTGCTTGCAAATTACAAGTATGGTATCGCTCACTTCGAATCGCCTGATGAAAGAGGCATTGATGTGTGTTTGTTGTATCGTAAAAGTAAGTTTACACTACTCCGCGCTAAAAGACATTTTCTTTCATTGTTTGACACAGATGGAGATCGTGACTATACAAGAGACCAGCTCGTTGTTTCTGGATTGTTAGATAATGAACTTCTTTATGTTGTCGTGCATCACTGGCCATCGCGCAGTGGTGGGCAAGTTAGAAGTGAGCCTAAACGTATTGCAGCAGGAGAACTTAATCGAAAAACAGTGGATTCTATTCGAGGAATTAATCCGTCAGCTAAAATTATCAATATGGGTGATTTCAATGATGACCCTACAGATAAAAGTGTCGTTGAAGCGCTTGGTGCGGTTGGAGATAAAAACAAAATAACTGCCCAAACAACTTTCTATAACCCCATGACGTCGTTCTACAGCCGTGGAATAGGAACAAGTTGCTACCGCGACAAATGGAATGTTTTAGACCAAGTTCATGTAACTCCAAGCTTGCTCGTTGAGTCCGACACAAGTTGGTATTTTTGGAAAGCGGGAATTTTTAACCCGAGTTATCTTTACAACAAGAAAGGACGCTATAAAGGCTATCCTTTTCGGAGTTTTGCTGGAGGTAAATTCACGGGAGGTTATAGTGATCACTTTCCTGTTTACGCATTACTTATTAAAAAACAATAGCCACAAAAAAAACGGAACACAGTTCCGCTTTTTTTATCAATAAGAAACACTTTTATTGTTTTATAATTTTAAAAACCTTAGATCTTGTTTCGTTTTTAATCTCAACCATATAAAAACCTGGCTTTAAAGCACTAACATCAATTGTGTTGATTACTTCCGTCTCTATGTGTTGTTTTCCTAACATGTCAAAGACTGATATTTTCACAGGTGATGAGAAACCTGATAAATTAAGTGTTGTTTGAGCTGGGTTAGGATATAAATTAAGTTGAATTTTATCAAAACTGATTGCTGTTAAAGTAATATCATTAAAACTTCGAGGTGCTAAATGTAAGCCCACATCAGACCGTTCATTTATAATTCCTTCAAAATCACTCGCAGATGTAGGTAAATCTTCACCATTAAAATTATAAAATGTTGTTCTTAATGGAAAAGTATCGCTTCCATTTGTCAAGCTATATGTTTTACCATTAATAAAAGTAGTTTCGCCATTATCTCCTGAAATAGTTACGTCTTCTACTCTTACAAGCTGACTTTCATAATTTTCACCAGATGCGGTTAATTGAGCTAGAGTTAGGGTTACGGGATTTACAGTATTGGAAGAACTGGTTGCAACTCCAGGGTCAGAAATTGGAGTGAATTGTAGCAACCCATTATAATCTGATAAAGTACCCGTAATACCAGTAACACCATCTCCTAGTTCATAAGTTGTTGTAATTACACCATTGCTATCATCAACATATATACCTGCATTATCGTCTTGGAAAACCTTAGCATTTCTAAAACTTTGTTTATAAGTTAAAACAGCTTCACCAACAACCTCAATTGCTTCGCCTAAATTAGATTGCCTTAAAGCACTAATGTTGGACACTTGAGTATTTATATCAACAGTAAAATTTAATGTTGCTTCAACAGCTGGGTCCAATGCATTATGGTTGTTGTCAACTAAGCTAAAAACTAATATATGATTCCCCTCACCTAAGTTTGTTAGAGTAATAGGATCAGTATCATATTTCATTACCACAGACCCACCATCCAAGGTATAGTGTATATGCCCATCTCCTGAACCATTGGCAACCGAAAAGTTTTCAATTGAAAGAGAAATATTTAAAGAATTTGAGTAGATGGTCACATTATTATTTGGTGACTGAATGCCCAAATTTGGTGACGTGTTTCCAGAAAATCCTACCCAACTTCCTGGGTCGTACCCTGAAGGGGCATCCTGTGCACCACGCCTGAATCATTGTCTATATTCCATTCAGATGCAACCCAAGTTGAACTTGGTGCTGTAACTGAAGCTTTTCTCTCGGCTCTACCATCTTCAAATTCATGAGCAGTATTTGTTCCATCAACTCCAGGCACACCAAAAATATCATAAATAGTGGTTCCATTGCGCAGGGCAATATTATCGTCTCCGTTAGAATCTGTAACGCCCCCCGTACCAAAATTATCAGTAGGTGCAAATCCATAAGTTGCTTCGAACTCACTAGCATTTGCAGCAAAAGTTAAAATAGTTCCTGGAGGAATTGAGCCATAAGAACTCAAATCTTTTTCTGAGCTTGCGGTTGGGTCAGTATTTGAATTAGTCCATCTAATTAAGTTGTAACCATTTAAATCAAATGCATTTTGGCCAATATTAGTTAACTCAATAAACCTTGATTTACTGGTATTATTAGGATCAGCAATTTCAGTTATTATTACTTGTGAAGTTGCAGATAAAGTTGTTATTACTAAAGATACAATTGTGTATAATTTTTTCATAATAATTTTAAATTTCAATAAATTTAAAGAAAATATGTGACTAACACATTAATTTAAACTTCAATCAACTATAAATTAAGCATTTAATTTTTTTAAAGGTCCTAGGTTTTATTCTTGAAATAAATCATTGCCATAAATTTAGATTTACATAAAAAAAGAAAAAAAAGGCAAACGATTTGTGTCTATCTCTTAGCAACAACAAATACACTAATATGCAGAATTGAAGATAACTTTGGTTTTAAATAATACTTCTAAACTCAATCCTTTAAAATCATAAAAAATTAATTATGAAATTACTCTTAACATTTATTGGTATTATTTCAATTTTTACTCTAAATGCTCAGTTAGCTGACCAAAGTGGAAGTAATAATACAGCTGACAACTATTCTGTTGCTATGGGTCTTGGTTCTAGTGCAAATAGCTCATATTCACTCGCAGGTGGATTCCAATCAACTACAACAGGAGCATATTCCATAGCTTTTGGATTTCAAAATACTGCCGATGGCGGAGTCGCTTTAGGAGGAAGCACAATAGCATCAGCTTATGCCTTTGCTATGGGTTACGGATCTAAAGCATCAAGCAGCTATTCTTTTGCTATGGGTTATGGATCTGAAGCATCTGGCAGCTATTCTTTTGCTTCCGGATACCAGTCTAAAGCCTCAGCAAGTTATTCAATAGCTATGGGTAATGGGCCAACTGCTAGTGGAATTTCTTCAACAGCAATGGGTTCTGGAACAACAGCAAGTGGAGATTATTCTACAGCTATTGGAGCAAATGCAGCAGCAAGCGGTTATGGTTCATTAGCTGCAGGTGTAAATTTAAGCGCAAGTGGACTTTATTCAACAGCTATAGGTCTTTATACAACGGCAAGTTCGTATGGTTCAACAGCTATGGGAGATAATACAACAGCTAGTGGACAATGGTCAACTGCTATGGGTGTAGGCACAATAGCAAGTGGTAATAATTCTACTACAATGGGGGATAATACAATAGCTAGTGATAACTCATCTTTAGTAGTTGGTCGATACAATTTACTCGGTTCAACTGTCACTAATAACAGCGCTACAGATTTTATTTTAGAAAACCCAGCTTTTGTAATTGGAAATGGAGCAGATGCAAACAACAGAAGCGATGCACTAACTGTACTCTTCGATGGTACTACTACTATAGCAGGAAGCGTTACTGCGTCATCATTTGTTGGAGATGGTAGTGGACTTACTAATTTGCCAACTGTAAATTATAGTACCATTACCAATACACCTTTTAGCTTTAATATTACAAGTGGCGATGGTATTCAATCTCCAACAAATACAGCAAGTGGTGATTATTCAACAGCTACGGGATATGGTTCAACAGCTAGTGGTCGTTGGTCGCTTGCTATGGGTTACAATACAATCGCAGATGGCGAAATTTCAACTGCATTAGGCTCTGGAAGTCAGGCAATTGGCAATTATTCAACTGCAATTGGTGCAAATGCACAAGCGAGTGGTGATGTTTCTACTGCTATTGGTGGAGATGCAAATGCTAGTGGCGATTTTGCAACAGCATTCGGGCAATACACGGAAGCAATAGGAAACCACTCTACTGTTATGGGTTTATTCACTAAAGCAAGTGGGATTCGGTCAACAGCTATGGGTAGTTCAACTTCTGCAATTGGTACTGCCTCAACATCAATGGGAATTGATTCCGAAGCTACAGGAGCCATTTCATTAGCAACTGGAAATGGCACTAGCGCAACAGGACAATCATCTTTAAAATAGCGCAATTGAGTGTACGATTTTATTCCTAAGAATAAATTATTATTTCCGGAAATAATCTGTGAAGGGCGAGGGGAGTGAAATCGAATGATTATTCGGAAAGATCAACCTAAACTTAACTTTTTCTCTATTGAGAAATTTAAAACCAGCATTTTCAAAATATAATTTTTGACTTTGTACAGCTGATACGAAATAACTCTGTCAAAAAGTTACTTCTGAATTGCGTTTACAAAATTAAATAATTAATTTGGTAAACAAATCAATTTGAAAACTGAAAATGAAGAAGTACCTGTCAATAATCTGGTTATTCATTTTTTGTAATATTAGTGCGCAAGGCTTCATTGAAAAACTAATCACCACAGAAAGCAATGTAAAAGTAATTGAAGAAAGGGCTAATGAATATCTTAAAAAAGTAAAAAATGACAAAGAAGATAAGCTTTTTCAGAGATGGTTATATTTTGCCAAAATTGATGCAGACGAAAAGGGAGGTATTATCTCAAATCGTGATTATATAGATGCGCTCCATCGATACAATTATCAAGCAAATTTTAAAAATATACAAGCCGTTCAGCAAACGATTACATGGACTAATTTAGGTCCAGATTATTATAATGATTCAAATTCACAAGGATGGAATCCTGGTGTTGGGAGAATCACTTCCTTTGCATTCGTTGATGAGGACCAATTTATAGTTGGAAGCCCAACTGGAGGAATTTGGAAAACGAATGATTCAGGAAACAATTGGGATTCACTAACCGATAATCTATCAAACATAGACGTGTGGTCTCTTGCAATAAGTCCAGATGATTCAAATATTTTTTATTGGGGAAGTAATGAGGGAAGAATATACAAGTCATTAGATGCTGGTTCAACTTGGACATTGATTAATCAAAGTAGTTTGCTGGGAAGTTCGTCCTACAAAAGAGTGAATAAAATTCTCATCCATCCAACGACTACGAATATAATGTATGCGACAGTTGAAAATCACGGGATTTTCAGATCTGAAGATTCTGGTCAAAACTGGTTAAGGATTCATTCTGACTGCACAAATGGATTTGATGTTGAGTTTAAACCAGGTGATCCTACTGTAGTGTATGCTACTGGAAATTCGTTTTTTAAGTCCATTGACAATGGCAAAACATTTGAAATTAGAGGCAAGCCTAATTTAACTATTGAGAATTCTACATGGACGCAAGACATTATACAGGGAAATAATGAATGGATTTATAGTTACGAAAATCAAAATAGCAGTGTTACACCCTACGCTGGTACGGGTCTAGCATATTACTTTAGTGGTAATTTCGATCGAGACCAAGCTTTATTGATAAGTAGAGAAATAGATTTAAGTTCGGCGATCAACCCTACTTTATCTTTTCAATATTCAAATGCAAACTGGGCAGGTGACCATGACGAATTGAGTTGGTATTGGAAAACGAGCGAGTCAGATAGTTGGCAAGAGGGAGAGATCATCACACAAGCAGCTGAGAATTGGTCTTCCTACTCATTTGATTTATCGAGTTTGTTTAGTAATAGTCCAACTTTCCAAATAGCTTTCCTAGCAAAATCATATTACGGCCGTGGGAAAACACTTGATGAAGTTCAAATACATGATAATAATTCAGGTACTGTTTTTTTTGAAGAAGGTTTTGAGGAAAGAGAATCACTCATGGCGGGTAATTTTTCTACTGGAGCTAAAATGATTGGCGTTTCAGATGCTAACCATGATAAGGTTTATGTTTTAGAAGAAAAAAATGGAAGGTTTGGAGGATTATTTTCCTCAAATAACAATGCGAACTCCTTTGTGAAAATTGATCATGGGGAGAAGAATTATTTTGGTTATTCCTCAATAGCTGATGATGACAGAGGACAAGCTCCGAGAGATATGGATATAACGATAAATCCAGATGATGAAAAGATTGTTTACATGAGTGGTATATTATCGTGGTTTTCCAGCGATGGCGGAAATAATTTTCAAATAAGTTCTCAATGGCAACCTGCAAATGCTTTAAATCAAAATATTGGTTATTGTCATGCTGACATTGATATTACTGAGTTTGTAGATGGCAATTTATTTGTGGGTTCTGATGGTGGAGTATTTAAAGCAAGTCAACCCAATACTATTTCATCTAGTTATTATCAGGATCTCTCAACAGGTCTATCAATCAGACAATTTTATAAAATTGGTGTTTCGAAAGGAAACCAAGAAATGATAACAGGGGGCTCGCAGGACAATGGCACTTCTGTTTTGAATAATGGTGTATGGAGCGATTGGTTGGGTGCAGATGGAATGGAAACATTTATTGACAAAGATGATTCTAACTTAATTTATGGAACTTCTCAGTATGGAAAACTTTATTTGACAAGGGATGCAGGGCAAACATATAATAACATAAGTGCACCATTAGATAAGGCAGGGGGTGACAATGGTGCAAACTGGGTGGTCCCTTTTGAACAAGACCCAGAGGTTTCAGATAAAATATATGTGGCATACGACGAGGTTTTTTCAAATACTAACTTAGATGGGTGGGTAAAAATTTCACAAACCTTTTCCGAAAATATTGACGTAATGTCTATCGCTCCAAGTGACAATCAAACGATTTATATATCTTTAAATAATCGGATGTATAAAACTGAAAACCAGGGACTTAGTGATTGGGAAGAAATTTCATTGCCAGATTCAACTGGACACATCAACGCTATTGCAATTCACTTCGAGGACGAAAAACATATTGCTGCTGCTGTTTCTGGAACAAACAAAGTTATTCATTCACAAGATGGTGGAGATACTTGGGAAATTTTGAACAATGACTTACCAGATTTTTCAGCTTCTGCAATTACCTTTCATGGTAATAATTTAGTCTTAGGAATGAACTATGGGGTGTTTTATAATTATTCATCAAATCGAAAAATTTGGTCTTCCATTAGTAATAATTTACCAAATGTGAGGATAACCGAACTCGAAATAAATACTTCCATGAATAAACTCTACGCCTCAACATATGGTAGAGGACTATGGACGTCTGAGTTAGAACCATTGTCATTATCCAATTCTAAATTAAGTGAATTCGAACTTGAAATTTTTCCTAACCCAGTTGAATCAGAGTTAAATATTTCTACAAACAAAACCTTTCAAGCACAAATTAAGATTTTTGATTTCCAGGGGAGACTTGTGTATTATTCAAAAAATGCAGCGATCAAAGATCAATTAAAGATAGATATCCAATCTTTAAACAGTGGAATTTATGTATTAAGGTTAACCAATGATACAACAACATCTTCATTTAAATTTCAAAAGAAATAAATTAATTGCACTCACAAAAAGTACCACATTCAAGTTATTATTTTTTAAATAATTGTAATTAATTGAAATTATTACATTTAAATCATATTGAAAATATAATAAACCATCGTTCATTTAGTTTATTTTAAAAGATCTACTAGATCCTTAATTGAGTATTCTCGGCAGGAACATAAGCAGTTATTTAAACGTTTTAAGTGAAATCACGAACTGATTTTTAGTATAAAATCAAGTATTTCTAAATAGCTAATATTCAAAAAATTAACATTAGTAGTTTTTAAGCTAAATTATGAGTGCAATTTTGACGGACAGCACCAAGAAACGTTTATAGTTTGGTAAATATAATATTAACAATCGTTTACTACTATCAGAATGAAAAACCTAATCCAAGGTTACCAACAAGTATTCCATCAGAACTGATTCCTGGAATTTTGGGTAGTTCCTCTGTAAAAGTTTGCGTTATGTTGTTTGATGTGGCTGTGAAAGTTAGTGATTTAGGAATTGAAGTAAAACCAAACCCGGCTTCAAGCCTTAAATAAATTGTACCTCCTGTTTTGACCACCAATTTTAAATTAACGCTATCTATATCCAACTCAGTTGAGCCTGAGCCCGTTGGGCCAGCCCCATCTTCAAAATCTAAATTATTAAATGTGTAATCTGATGAGAGGCTTCCATTTCCAGCACTCAAATAAAACCCTTTTCCTTTACCATTGAAATAAAAATTAATTCCATATTCAGTGTAAGTAGTTTCTATATCGGTCTCATCAATCGGAAAACTCAAAGCGCCATAATCAAAATATGCTGAAATTCGATTTCCAACAAAGGGTAGTATTAGTTCTCCATTTAATGAAGCAATATTTGGCACGCCTGCCTTAGCCCCTAGATGTAAGCGTTTGATTTTTTCAACCTTAATACTGTCGCTTTCTTCAATTATTTCTTGACCATAAATAGAGAAGGAAAATAATACAATTAATGCGGGTATAATTTTTTTCATTGCTTTAGGGTTTTATAAACATATTTATTTTTAGAACAGTTTGAATTTTATATAAATCTGCTGTTATAGATACGTTTTTATGCGTAGAATAGGATCTTTACAACTTCATAAAATAAAACAGCAATGTATTTATTTATTTAAAATTAAAAAAATAAATTTAGTTTGGATTTTCGTTAGTGTATCTTTACAATAAGCAGAAGAACTGTATGTACTAATTGACTTTTTTTCCGCCACACTGTTTAATGTCACTATGCCAAATAGGCATTTAATTTTAGTTGTATTTTTATAAATTATAAAAAAACCTCACACAATGTGCAGGTTAAGAAGTGGAGCAAAGAGGAGTAAAATCGAACTATTTTGGCGATGATTTGTCAAAAACGATAAATCTTTGAGCTTTGTAATTGTTGGTTCAAGTCCCGCCTTCAGTACACTCCGGGATAAATCTTCTTTTTTAGATTTATCCCTTTTTTATTTTTTCGATTTACGCTGTTAAAACGGGCTATTTTGTCTAAAATGGGGTTAATATCAGCGGTTCGAACTTTTTTATTTTCAAATTGAAAATTTTCAGGAAATATCGAACCAATTAGTCTTCTTTTGTTGTCTAAATCACTTTTAATGTATTGATTTTCAATACTTTAAAGTCCTTTTAGACTATTTTTATACAACTGAAAAACTTCTTGTTTTTTCTCTAACTGTTTTTCTTTTTCTCTTGGCTCATCTATAAGGTTTTGGCATCTCATTTTTGCTTTTTGATACTCCTCTTTTGTAAGATCATCATCAATGTATAAGTCCTGGATTTTAAACGATTATACTCAAGAATAATTTATTGTTTTTGGGAAAATTTTTATTAAAAATTCAAGGTTCTGTTACGAAAATAGGTCAATTGTATCTAAAAAGAAACTGTTTGATTGACAAATGGGCTTTTATTTTTGAATGCAATGATGCTTCTTTGTTCTAATACCTCTCATTTGGTCCAACGAACAAAGTGAGTTACCCCACCTCTCTACTTTATGCAGCTAATAGAAAGATTATGCTTAAGGTTTTCATAATGGATTATAGCAAGGTTGTGACTCCAAATATTTTAATAAGACAAAAAAAATTTGGAGATAGTTTTATGCAAAAATATAATTGAGACTATTTTTGCTTAAAGCTCACATTATACATATATTTTGCTAAGATTTATAAATTAATTAATGGCATTTTTCTGCAATTTTTCACCATACATAAAAAAAGTATTTATTATTTATTTTAACCTAGGTGTTGCTTTTTATTCTATAGCACAAGCTATGGATACAATTGAAAATATAATTGAAGAGCTTTCGATTGAAGAAAAAATAGCAATGTGCCATGCGCAATCAAAGTTTAGTTCTAGCGGAGTTCCGAGGTTAGGAATTCCTGAACTATGGATGTCGGACGGGCCACATGGAATTCGTGCTGAAATTAATTGGGATGACTGGAACTATGCAAATTGGACCAATGATTATATCACAGCATTTCCCGCATTAACATGCCTGGCAGCCACATTTAACCCTTCCTTGTCTTTTGAATACGGAATAAGTATTGGAGAAGAGGCTAGGTACCGAAAAAAAGATATCTTGCTCGGTCCGGGCGTGAACATATATCGGACGCCTTTAAATGGCAGAAATTTTGAATACATGGGTGAAGATCCACATTTAGCTGCTAAAATGGTTGTGCCCTATATAAAAGGAGTTCAGCAAAATGGTGTTGCTTCTTGTGTAAAACATTTTGCACTGAACAATCAGGAGAAATGGCGTGGACATATAAATGTGGAAGTTAGTGATAGAGCACTTCATGAAATATATCTGCCTGCTTTTAAGGCAGCTGTGATAGATGGAAAAGCATGGGCTATAATGGGTGCTTATAATAAGTTCAGGGGACAACATTGTTGTCACAATAAGATTTTACTACAAAATATTTTAAAAAATGAATGGCATTTTGATGGTGTAGTTATTTCTGATTGGGCAGGAACACATAGTACAAACGAAGCCATTTATAATGGGTTAGATATAGAAATGGGCACACCATCAGATAAAAATATTTCTATACGATACCCTTACCAAAATAATTTTCTTAGCAAACCTTTTTTAGAAAAAATAATTAATGGAGAGGTAGATGAGCGAATTTTAAACAGCAAAGTCCGGAGAATATTGAGGCTAATGTTTCGAACCTCGCTAAATAAAAAAAGAACATTCGGAAGAATAAATAATGAAGAGCATTATAAAAAAGCATATAATATAGCTAGTGAAGGAATAGTATTATTGAAAAATTCAGAATCATTATTACCCCTAGATAAGCACAAGAAACTTAAAATTGCTGTTATTGGGGAAAATGCTAAAAAAGCTATGAGTGTTGGGGGTGGCTCTTCAGAATTAAAAACTGACAAAGAAATTTCACCACTTTCAGGTATTAAAAAAGAATTTAGGGATGCCATAATAGAGTACGCCAGAGGATATAGTTCTGAAAATACAAATTCAATTGAATTAAGAAATGAAGCAATATCTATAGTAAAAGATGCAGATGTCGTATTGTTTATTGGAGGATTAAATAAAAATAAATTTCAAGATTCTGAAGCCGAAGACAGGAAACAATATGAATTGCCTTATGGACAGCCAAAATTGATAAAAGAGATATCAAAGTACAATAAAAGTATAGCTGTAATCTTAATTAGTGGTAATGCGGTAAAAACAGATTGGAAATCAGATGTAAAATCAATACTTCAAACTTGGTATTTAGGAAGTGAAGCTGGAAATGCAATAGCAGCAATCTTAAGCGGAAAAATTAATCCGTCAGGAAAATTACCATTTTCATTTCCAGAAAATTTAAATGATAATGGGGCGCATCACTTTGGAGAAAAATCATATCCAGGAAAAAATGGCTCTCAATTATACGAGGAAGATATTTTAGTTGGATATAGGTGGCACGACACAAAAAACATAAGACCAAGCTATGCATTTGGTCATGGGCTTTCATATACAACATTTGAATTGTTAAATATTCAAAGTGACAAAAAAACATATGCTTTAAATGATAGTATTCAAGTAAGTTGTGAGGTTAAAAATACAGGGGGTGTTGCGGGTAAAGAAGTAGTACAAGTATACATTGGGAAAAAGAACTCAAAAGTAAAAAGAGCAAAAAAAGAATTAAAAGGATTTAAAAAAGTTTCTGTCTCAAACAATCAATCCATTGAAGTGAATATTAACATTAACATCAAAGAGCTTTCTTATTACGATGAAAAAAGTGCTTCGTGGGAAATCGAAAAGGGCAATTATATCATTTATGTAGGCAATGGATCTAGAAATATTTCCAAAGAAATTGAAATTACAATAATTTAAATCTGTGTTATCTAATTCACAGTAAAATTCAATTTACGGATGTTCGCACCCAACTCTAAACTTCTTAAGCCTGGAGAAGAGTTTCCAATACTAATTTCAAATAAACCAGGGTCAAAAACCGAGTTACCCTCGTAATCAACTAATTGCAACATTTCTTTACTAATCTTAAATGTTACTTTTTTTATTTCTCTTGGATTAAGTTTAATTCTTTTTACACCTTTTAAACTTGAGTTGGGTACTCTAAAGTTTGCATCCAAATCGCTTACATATAATTGCACAACCTCCTCAGTTTTATAATCACTCATATTGGTAATAGTGACTTCAGCTATGTTTTCTTTATCATCTGTAAAGATTGTACTAGACATCGATATTTCAGAATATTTAATTTTAGAATAGCTAAGCCCATAACCAAAAGGATACATTGGCTTATCTCTCAAAAATTTATAAGTTCTGTTGTCCATACTATAGTCAGCATAATCAGGGAGTTGATTTATAGAAATTGGTATTGTCACAGGTAGTTTGCCAGAAGGGTTGACATCTCCAAAAAGAATTTCTGCAATTGCTTTACCTCCCTGTTCTCCAGGGTACCAACAATATACAATTGCATCCACCAAATCTGAAACGTCACTTAACTCAATTGCAGAGCCTGAAGAAATAACTAAAATAAGTGGTTTATCAGGTGACTTTTTCCTTAAAGCTTTAATGTAATTAATTTGATTTTTTGGTAATTTTATTTCAACTCTGTCACCATTTGCAGAAGATAATATGGCGGTCCCCTCCTCTCCTTCAATTAAAGGAGAAATCCCCATAAACGCAATAGACACGTCACTAGATGAAGCAAGATGCATCATTGAAAATGAAGTCTTTAACCTTGGGTTGTTTAATTCAACTCCAAGGCTGTATCTTACACTAACGCCGTGATCAACTTTTGAAACAATCCCCTCTAAGGGAGTAATAATTTCAGAACTTAATCCATTATAATTACCAATAGACATAACAATATTTGCAGCATTTGGACCAGTCACAAAAATTCTATTGAGTTTTTTGCTGAGTGGTAAAACGTTATTAGCATTCTTTAATAGCACAATAGATTTTGAAGCGGCTTTGTAAGCTAATTTTTTATTTTCTAGGGTATTAATATGTTCAGAACCGAGGTGATCGTATGGGCCAGAACCTTTCTCTTCAACCATACCTAGCTTATAACGAGTGATGAGAAGACGTTTCAATGATTTATCTACGTCATTTTCGCTCAATAGACCCTTTTTTACTGCAGTTGGTATTTTTCTATACAGGTTGCCGCAGTTTAAATCAACACCTCCCTTAATTGCGTAAGCAACACTTTCTTCGTCTGATATTGTGAATTTATGGTTTGATTTAATATCATTAATAGCACCGCAATCTGAAACCACATGACCTTTAAAGCCCCAATCTTTTCTTAATATCCCTGAAAGTAAATCATCACTTCCACAACATGGCTCATCATTAAGTCTATTGTAAGCACACATTACAATTTCAACATTTGAATCAACAAGTGTTTTAAATGCAGGCAGATAGGTTTCGTATAAGTCTTGTTTGCTTACAACTGCATTAAAATGATGCCTATCAGCTTCTGGACCTGAATGAACTGCAAAATGTTTAGCACAGGCTGCTACTTTCAAATAATTTGGATCATTCCCCTGTAAGCCTCTAACAAAAGCACTCCCTATTAATCCACTCAAAAAAGGATCTTCCCCATAGGTTTCTTGCCCCCTTCCCCACCTTGGATCTCTAAAAATATTAACATTTGGCGACCAAAATGTCAAGCCGGAATATTGACCTTTCATTCCTCTCTTTTGAGAAATATTGTACATGGCTCTTGCCTCATCTGAAATTGCAGATGCTACATTTTCAATAAGATCAGCATCAAATGTTGCTGCTAGGGCTATAGCCTGAGGAAATACAGTTGCCTTTCCTGCTCTTGCTACACCATGTAAAGATTCATTCCACCAATTATATTCATCGAGACCATGATCGTATAGAGCAATTGAGGCATTTAACATTTGAGAAGCTTTCTCCTCCAAAGTCATTTTTGAAATTATTTCATCAGCACGCTCTTCATAAGTTAATTTATTTGCCTTGGGATTATGCTGGCTATTTAAAAAGCTTAGTGAGAAAAATAAAAAAACTAATGTTAATGTTTTAACCCTTTCCATTAATACGGTTTCTAATTGCCTTTATTTCTTTTTGCTGTTCTTTAATTGCATTAATTAAAACAGGTATTAACCCTTGATAGTTAACAGACAATGTCCCGTCACTATCGTCAGACATCTTAACAAGCTCTGGAAGCACTTTAGCCACGTCCTGTGCTAGCAATCCAATTTTACTTTCTCGCTCGTTAGACTTCATTGTATAGCTCTTACCATCTATTTGCATAAGTTTTGCAAGTGTACTTCCTAATGAAATAATATTTGATTTTAATCTAGCATCTGAAACTAAAGCAAGATCACCAGCTAATGTTGCAGATCCATCATATTTAACTACGAATGCATTCGAAGAATTATCACCTGCTAAACCATTAGATGAATTTACATCCCCATTTCCAATTACAAAAGCTACCCCTGCTGGAGTTCCTGTATACTGTCCATCAGCGTAATAATAGCCACCATAGTTATCGGGATCAATTCTAGTATCACCCAAACCAGAAATATTATTAACGCCTATTGCTAACATTCCAAAGTTGTCAGAAACAGTTGATAACCCAAGTGCTGCAGAAGCTTGATTTAAAGCACTCGTATATTTATTTCCAGTAAAAGAGCTTCTTCCAGACGCTGTCGTATTGGAGCCCATAGCTGTAGCACTACCACCAGTTCCTTTATCTGAGTTTATATCTCCAGCTGTATTTTGGTAACCCGCTGTAAAGTTTGTTGTACCCCAGGCTATATTCTCTTGTCCAAGGGCTACTGATCCACCACCTGCTGCATGGTT
This sequence comes from Bacteroidota bacterium, assembly GCA_038143535.1. Lineage (GTDB taxonomy): Bacteria > Bacteroidota > Bacteroidia > Flavobacteriales > Flavobacteriaceae > UBA7446. The sequence goes on along the minus strand of JAYQMD010000001.1, from coordinate 1,035,482 downwards.
TTTAAAACCTATTGCAATAGTACTAGCACCTTCAGCCCAGTTTTCTTTTCCAAGAGCAATAGTTGAGTCTCCAGTAGCATAGTTAAAGTTACCCATAGAAACTGACATTGAACCAGCTGCCGTACTTCTACGCCCAGTTGCAAATGAAACATTTCCTGTGGCTCTTGAAGCATATCCAAAAACCCCTTGGCCAATATCATCACCAGTTATACCACGTGACTCAGCATCTTGTCTACCGGCTATATTGTTAAAACCAAATACCGCTGAACCTACACCTGAAGCTCTATTGTATGCGTTAGCACCAAAAGAGGCCCAGCCAAGAGCTCCAAGACCAGTTGAGTTCTGGGTCAGTGCATCTGATCCGTGGTAAAGTGGGTGTTGGTTATCTCGAAAACCCCCAAAATCATTAGCAGCTTGTTCAGGTGATTTTTCAGAAACTACCATATCTACAGACCAGTCAGCAATATTTCCAAAGGCACCGTTTGAGTTTCCATTTCCATTGCGTCCAGCACCACGAAGACTTGAAATATATGTTTGTCCGTTGAATGCATCGCCATTACCATTTTCTACAAATACTAATGCTGGTTTTTTGTCTTTGTCGTCTGAAACATTACCACCAGTATCTACACTACCGCCTGTTATTGGAAAATAACTAAAACAAACCATTTCAAGTCCAACTGAGTTAGTTATGTTGTTTTCAACACCTGAATATTTTCCATTAAATGAAATTTTTGGATTCGCACCTGGATTTGCGCTAAGACCTAAAATCAATGATTTATTTTCAATATTGAAAGAGGTAACAGTAGCTCCATTTGCATCAGCTAGAACAAAATCATTTCGAATTTTACTCAGTAAATTATTGGTATTATTCGTATTTGAAAACAAATTTTGATTAGTCTCGATTTTTAATGTTTGTTTATCTATGAGACTTGCCGATACTATATGTGGAGGGTTAATTTCTTGTTCATAACTATATCCATAAATATGTGACATCAAAGGCTTGAAAATTCTTTGTCCAAAGCTTTCGTATCCTGAAGAAAATGGAAAATGGCAATTATCTGAGTGCACTTTAATACCAGAAGTACCCATGATGTAAATTTTTTCATACTCATCTGCTAACTGCCTTTGGGCTTCTTTAATTTTTAGTCTTCCGCTTAAAACTGTTCCACAATCACAATCCCTAGTTTGAAAAATATAAATTTTTTCAATGTTTTGATAATCTGTTAACCAAGAGTTTTTCAAACTGTTAAAAGATATTTTATATGCATTTGTAGTAAGGCCATTTTGAAATGAATCTGCCTCCCCCTGCGACCATAAAACAGCACGAACAGCATCTTTTAATCCCATTTTATTTAATCTATAGTAAAGCCTTCCATAATTAGAGTTAGTTGAAGATTTATAATCTGAGGGAGCTTGAAAAAATGATACTGGCTTCCCGCCATCAGCGCCATTAATAATAGCAATAGGAATTTCTAACTGATCCACCAATTTTTTTGCCAAAACTAGACCCCATTGTCCAGTGTTTCCTTTTGAGTCCTCATTCCCGTCTCCCTGACCATAATGCCACTCGGAATCAGATAAAACTCCACCCGAAGATCTATGTCCTCCGGAAAAAACTCTAATGAAATCGCTCCTATACGAGTTAGAACTACCATTGTATGCTAGAGCAGCTGCATTAGACTGACCTTGTATAACAAAAACATCACCAATTACAATATCTTCAATAGATCTAATTAAGTTTTCATCATTATTTACAGTTGAGTATATTTTTATGCCATATTTTGATAGCTCAGAATTTGCTGAAATATTAAATTCAAAAGGCGATGAATTATTTTCATAAACTAAATTTTCAATAAGAGTTTCGGTAAGAATTTCATTTTTATAAAATTCTACTTTAAGATTATCTATTTCATCGTATGATTCATCTCCACCTGACACCCAACGCCATCCACTATTTGGTTCTGAATAATTTATTGAGTTTGTGTCTTGAAAAAGACCAATCCAACCTCTAAAATAGTTAAAGGATGCAACTGCTAAATTTTCATCTAATGTTTGGTGAGAGGATAGGTATCCACCTGCATTTTCAGCAGCAGTTTTCGCTTCATCCCAACTTAAACTCTGCGAATTTTTAAAATATGAATGGCCGTTATATTGGCCTAAGTAAGTAAAGTTTGAAAGTGAGTTTATTAAACCATCATATTCAACATAGGACGCTTGTTTTTTAGCCCTGTTATCGTCGTTCCATTTCCCTGAGGAATTAATTATCTCAACAACATCTTCAGGTGAAGGATTGTTATTTGGCTCGCCAGTGTTCCACGACTCATAATCTAAATCTACTGTTCCCACTGTACTTGCTGAACCAATAATTTTAATTGTTCCCAAATTATCAGATAAATTTCTAGGAATAAGCTGCTTATTAATAGGGATTGTATTAAATCTAATTTGTGCTGTCGTAAAATTAAATGATACAAGAGTTATTAATAAAGCACTGAAACATATGTTTTTATTCATTTGTTGAAATTATTAGTTCAAAATAATAACCCCACTTTTAAGAAAGTGGGGTTAAACTATTTTATGTATTCTAAAAATTAGTTATTTAGTAATTCTTTGAGTTCATCAATTTGTTTTTGCTGTTCTTTAATTGCATTAATTAAAACAGGTATTAAGCCTTGGTAGTTAACAGACAATGTACCGTCACTATCGTCAGACTTCTTAACAAGCTCTGGAAGTACTTTAGCCACGTCCTGTGCTAGCAATCCAATTTTACTTTCTCGCTCGTTTGACTTCATTGTATAGCTCTTACCATCTATTTGCATAAGTTTTGCAAGTGTACTTCCTAATGAAATAATATTTGATTTTAATCTAGCATCAGAATTTACAGTTAGATCACCAGCTAATGTTGCAGATCCATCATATTTAACTACGAATGCATTCGAAGAATTATCACCTGCTAAACCATTAGATGAATTTACATCCCCATTTCCAATTACAAAAGCTATTCCAGCAGGTGCACCTGTATATTGGCCATCAGCATAATAGTATTGATTAGCTGTTGTGTCTCCACCACCAGCTACGTTATTCACTCCAATTGCTAACATTGCTACATTATCAGCTGTAGTTCCAAGACCCATAGAAGTGGCTGCTTGATTTGAAGCTGTTGTACCTCTATTTAGCGCCATTGCAGCATCAGCTGAAGCTGTATTATACTTACCCATAGCTGTAGCACTACCACCAGTTCCTTTATCTGAGTTTATATCTCCAGCTGTATTTTGGTAACCCGCTGTAAAGTTTGTTGTACCCCAGGCTATATTCTCTTGTCCAAGGGCTACTGATCCACCACCTGCTGCATGGTTTTTAAAACCTATTGCAATAGTACTAGCACCTTCAGCCCAGTTTTCTTTTCCAAGAGCAATAGTTGAGTCTCCAGTAGCATAGTTAAAGTTACCCATAGAAACTGACATTGAACCAGCTGCCGTACTTCTACGCCCAGTTGCAAATGAAACATTTCCTGTGGCTCTTGAAGCATATCCAAAAACCCCTTGGCCAATATCATCACCAGTTATACCACGTGACTCAGCATCTTGTCTACCGGCTATATTGTTAAAACCAAATACCGCTGAACCTACACCTGAAGCTCTATTGTATGCGTTAGCACCAAAAGAGGCCCAGCCAAGAGCTCCAAGACCAGTTGAGTTCTGGGTCAGTGCATCTGATCCTTGGTAAAGTGGGTGTTGGTTATCTCGAAAACCACCAAAATCATTAGCAGCTTGTTCAGGTGATTTTTCAGAAACTACCATATCTACAGACCAGTCAGCAATATTTCCAAAGGCACCGTTTGAGTTTCCATTTCCATTGCGTCCAGCACCACGAAGACTTGAAATATATGTTTGTCCGTTGAATGCATCGCCATTACCATTTTCTACAAATATTAGTGCTGGCTTTTTGTCCTGGTCGGCAGGTTGACCATATACATTTGAAATTGATAAAGCAAATGTGGCTATTATTGTTAGAGTAAAATATTTCATAATTGTTGTTGTTTTTAATTTTTAATGATTTTAAATGAATGATTCTCGTTTTGTTCATTCGTTAATTTTAGTATATAAGTGCCTGATTTGAAAGAATTCATATCAATGGTTTTTTTATTAGTAGATAAAATCCTTTTACCAACCACATCAAATAGCTGGGCACTGAAGTCATTATCATATTGAATGAAAATTTGATTTGCAGTAGGGTTAGGATAAATTAAAATTCCACCCACTAAGTTTACGTTTACAATTGTTAATGTTTTACCTGATTGACTTGCAGTAATTGAATTAAATGATAATGGACTGTTAAAATTGACAGTAACAGTGTTATTACTGGGATCAACTACACCATAGTATGGAGTCCAAGAATCATCATTATTTTTGACTTCCAAAACTAAAACACTTTCAATAAGGTTGTTAAGTTCATCATCATTATAATTGAAAGTTATAGATCCAACAAAGTTTGAAATTAAACTAGTTGAGGAATAAACACGACTCACAGAACTGTCATCATATTCTGAAACAATAGGAGCTGATGATCTAGTTAAGTCTGTTTCAGAAATAACGAGATCAGAGCTTGGAGAAAGTTCTAGTCCAGCAAGGTTAATATTAGCTTCAGATTTAACTGTGATAGAGCCACTAGAGCCAACAGTAAGTACTGAAATGTTTTCCTGAGCAAAAATTGCACAAGGGATTAAAAAAAGTATAGTAAAAAATCTATTCATATTTGATCTTTAAAAGTTAGCCTATTTATTTAATTTGTATATGTAATGTATAGGTCATTTCAGTAAATATATAAAAAAAAAGCAAAATATAGAATAAATTAGAAATATATAGCTAATTTTATTGATTATATAAAACACATAAACTTTTTCATTTTGATCTATAGGCTAAACTATATCTTAATATTAATTGGATTCCATTGTTTTTCTCAAAAATTAATAGTTAATGGAATTGTTTTAGACAATGAAAACGTGCCAGTTGTTGGAGCTAATATCATTGAAAAGAATAGTACAACCAATGGAACAATTTCCGATTTTGACGGAAAATTTTCTATTACTACAGCTATTGGATCAACTTTAGAGGTTAGTTACATTGGTCTAAAAAATGAATTAATTACAATTAAAAATGACAAATTTTTAGAAATAAGGCTAGTTGAAAATTTAAATACGCTTGAAGAGGTTACAATTGTAGCCTATGGGCAGCAAAAAAAGTCTAGTGTTATTGCAGCTGTAACTTCTATTAATCCTGAGGAATTACGTGTTCCCACAAGTAATTTAACAACATCACTTGCAGGTAGAATTGCAGGTGTAATTGCCTATCAAAGAAGTGGCGAACCAGGAAGAGATAATGCTGAATTTTTTATTAGAGGTGTAAGTACTTTTGGCTATGCTAGATCTCCTCTTATTCTTATTGACGGTATTGAAACTACATCAACTGATCTTGCGAGGCTACAACCAGATGATATTGCTAGTTTTTCAATAATGAAGGATGCTACTGCCACATCATTATATGGAGCTAGAGGAGCTAACGGGGTCATCCTGGTTACTACTAAAGAAGGTATCGAGGGTGTTGTGAAAATAAATGTTCGCTATGAAAAATCATACTCTGCCCCAACAAAATCATTGCAAATAGCAGACCCTATCACATACATGAGGTTACATAATGAAGCTCTCACAACTAGAAATCCATTAAGTGGTAGAATTTATTCACAAGAAAAAATATTAATCTCACAAGACCCTAATAGAAACGTAATGGCATATCCAACTGTAAATTGGTTTGATGAATTATTAGATGAATATGCACTCAATAGTCGTTTTAATTTTAATCTTAGTGGAGGTGGTAAAATTGCCAGATATTATTTGGCAAGCACAATTAATACTGATAACGGTAATTTAAAAGTTGATCCGAGAAATAACTTTAATAATAATATTAGGTTCAATCGAGTTTCACTTAGATCAAACATAAACGTAAATCTTACTGAAACAACAGAAGTAGCTTTAAAGTTTAATGGAAATTTTGATGATTATATTGGCCCACTAGATGGCGGTAGGCAGGTTTATGAAAAAGCAATGAAAGCAAATCCTGTTTTATACCCTAAAATATACGAGCCAGATAGTCAATTTCAAAACTCGACTCATGCACTTTACGGAAATTTCGGGCAATTTGGGGACTACTTAAACCCCTATGCTGACCTTATGAGGGGATATAAAGATGAGAGTTATAATAACTTTTTAGCCACAGTTGAAATAAAACAATATTTAAACTTTATCGCAGATGGCCTAAAATTAAGATTTCTTGGGAATACATCCAGGTATTCGTTTTATAACCTTGAGAGAAAATATAATCCATTTTATTATTCATTGGGTAATTATGATTTTCAAAGTGATACATACACATTAATTGCATTAAACCCAAACCAAGGAACTGAGTACCTTGAATATAGTGAGGGGAATAAAATCATCAATAACTCTACATATTTTGAGGGAGCAATAAACTATAATAAGATCCTAAATGAAAAGCATGAAATTTCTGGAATGATTATTGGTATTATGAGAGAACTTAAAAATGCAAATGCGGGTAACTTACAAAGCTCTCTTCCATTTAGAAACCTTGGCGTTTCTGGTAGGTTTACATATGCTTTTGATGAAAAATATTTTACAGAATTTAATTTTGGGTACAATGGATCAGAAAGATTTGCTAAGTCTGAGAGATTTGGATTTTTTCCTTCTTTTGGATTGGGCTGGCTTGTCTCAAATGAACAGTTTATGAAGAAATACGAAAATTACATTTCTAAGTTAAAACTAAAGGCAACCTATGGATTAGTTGGCAATGATCAAATTGGAAGTTCAAATGATAGGTTTTTTTATATATCACAGGTTAATTTAAATGATGGTTCATTAGGAGCCCCATTCGGAATTGAGTTTGGAAATTACATAAATGGAGTTAGCATTAATAGATATGCTAATGATCAGATAACCTGGGAAAAAGCAAAAATGTTAAACCTTGGTCTAGAGATTAGCTTGTTTAATAGCATAAACATTCAGGCAGATTATTTCACAGAAAAGAGGACCAATATACTTATGGATAGAGCTCAGATACCATCTACAATGGGTCTTCAGGCCCCTGTAAGAGCAAATGTTGGAGAAGCCTCTTCAAATGGATATGAGTTTACAGTTGATTATAGTAATAGTATTAGCAATGATTTGTTTATTGGACTAAGAGCTAATTTTTCATATGCTGATAGTAAGTATGAAGTTTATGAGGAACTTGATTATATTACTGCTAAATTACCATGGAGATCTAGAATTGGGTTGAATCTATCACAACCATTTGGATACATTGCTGAAAGACTGTTTATTGATGAAGCCGATATTGCAAACTCACCACTACAAACTTTTGGAGATTATATGCCAGGAGACATCAAGTATAAAGACATTAACAAAGATGGTATTATTGATATAAATGATGAGGTTCCAATTGGATATCCCACAACACCAAAAATTATTTATGGGTTTGGTTTTTCAGCTTCCTTTAAAAAAATTGATTTCTCTTTTTTCTTTCAAGGCTCAGCACAATCATCATTTTTCATAGATGCATATAATTCGTCTCCTTTCATTGATACTTATGGAGGTGCAATTGGGAATAATGCTCTTTTAAAAGCTTGGGCAAGCGATCATTGGTCTGAAAATAACAGGAATTTATATGCTGCGTGGCCAAGACTATCGGATCAATTAATTGACAACAATAATAGAAATAGTACTTGGTGGCTCAGAGATGGAACTTTCTTAAGATTGAAATCTCTTGAAATTGGATATTCTATGGATAATAATTTAACATCTAATTTAAAGCTGAGCAATGCAAGGTTCTATTTTACTGGGACAAACTTGCTAACGTTTAGTAAATTTAAGATTTGGGATGTAGAAATGGGAGGAAATGGGTTGGGATATCCCATACAACTTGGGATTAACTTTGGCATTAATCTGAATTTTTAATTATTAGATCATGAAAAAATTTATATTGCTTTTAGTGTTCATAATAAGCTCTTGTGAAGAAGATTATTTAGATGTAGTACCTGATAACATTGCTACAATTGAACTTGCATTTAATACTAGATCAAGTGCTGAAAATTTTCTTGCTACATGTTATACATATATACCAGAACACGCAAATGTTATTCAAAATTTCTCTTTGTTGGCTGGTGATGAAGTTTGGTATTACGCAGAAAATGATTTTTACATGAATAACGAAACAAGTTTTCGTCTTGCAAAAGGGATGCAAAACTCTTCTGATCCATATCTAAATTACTGGGATGGTGGAAGAGGTGCGCCACATAGTCTATTTGTTGCTTTGAGAGATTGTAATATTTTTATTAAAAATCTTAATAATGTTCCCGGCCTAGATGAAGAAGAGCGGCTTAGATGGATTGATGAAGCTAAAGTGTTAAAAGCATTTTATCATTTTTGGCTGATGCAAATGTATGGACCAATTCCAATTGTATCAGATAACATTGATGTTGGAAATAGTTCTGAAAACACGTACGTAAAAAGGGACTCTGTAGATGACATTGTATCTTATATTACAGGACTATTGGATGAAGTAATAAATGATGAAAATTTACCTGGAATAATCAACTACATTTATACTGAATCAGGCAGAATAACTATGCCAGTGGCTAAAGCTTTAAAAGCTAAAATTTTGGTTTTATCTGCTAGCCCAATTTTCAATGGAAATACTGATTTTAGTGAACTTGTTGATAGTGATGGTAACTATTTAGTAAATCAAAGTTATGACCCTAATAAATGGGTTTTGGCAAGTCAAGCTTTAAAAGAAGCAATTGAAAGTGCTGAATCAAATGGACATAAACTTTATAATTTCAACAAGCAACTACCCATATTAGGAGGAGTAAATGAAGAAATTACAAGAGAATTAAGCTTGAGAGCTGCCATAACAGAGCCCTTTAATTCAGAAATTATTTGGGCATATGGCCCAGAATGGACTGGCGATCTTCAAATGTGGTGTCAGCCCAGGTGGACAGCGGATCATTCAGCATTGTTTGGATACACTAAAAAATCACATGCTCCTACGTTAAACATGGTCGAAACTTTTTATTCTAGTAATGGTGTTCCAATTGATGAAGATAAATTATGGGGATATGATAATAAGTATGATGTTATTCAAACTCCATTATTAGATAGTTCAAACAGCAATTATCATGAATTTTATATAGAAGACAATTACTTTACATCAAAACTTCATACATATAGAGAACCAAGATTTTATTCAACAATTGGATTTGATGGAGGCAAATGGTTTTCACTAGAAACTGAAAATATCAATTTCATACCACATCTTAATGCTAAAGCTGGGGCATTGTCAGGAAAGGAGGGTTTCGAGATCTATTCAATTACTGGATATTTTGCTAAAAAATTGGTGCATTATGAAAATATTATATCTGTCGAAGGATCAACAATACAAGGTTATTCATTTCCTATCATAAGACTATCCGACTTGTATTTGATGTATTCTGAGGCATTAAATGAAATAAAAAGTTCTCCAGATGGTGAAGTATATGAACATATTCAAAAAGTTAGAAAAAGAGCAGGCTTAGACAAAGACGGTGATTTGGTTAACACATGGAGTACATTTTCTAATAATCCCTCAAAACCATTGAATAAGGAAGGAATGAGAAAAATAATACACCAAGAAAGAATGATTGAACTCGCTTTAGAGGGACACAGATATTGGGATTTACGAAGATGGAAGCTAGCTGATGAATATTTTAGTAAGCCAATTCAAGGATGGGATATTTTTAAATCAGATGTTGAAAGTTTTTACAAAGTTGAAAATATATTTTACAGGAATTTTTTGATCAAAGATTATTTGTGGCCAATAAGTCAAAATGAGTTATTGCGGAACCCAAATTTAGTACAGAATCCAGGCTGGTGATAATATAAATAATATGAATAAGTATAAAAATTATATATGTTTAATACTTTTAGTATTTACATCTTGCAAAGAAGAAAGCCATGAGGCATATGGCTCTGACGGAATACCTCCAGGCAAAGTTATTATTAACTCTATTGTAAACAAGCCTGGAGGGGCAGTTATAAAATTTACTGCTCCCACTGACCAAGACTTACTATATATAAGTGGTAAATACAAAAATGAAAAAGACATTCTAAAAGAAGTAATTGTGTCCGGATATATTGACAGTTTAAATATTGATGGATTTGGGGGAACAGGCAATTTTCTAGTTAAAGTTTCCGCATATGACCAAGGCAATAACGAATCAGAGGCTGAGAATGTAACAATTTCTCCACTGGAGTCTCCAATACACGCAATATTAGAGTCTTTTGAAGCTGAACAAGATTTTGGCGGAATAAATATCAAGTATAAAAACCCAACAAGAGCAAAGTATCACTCAATATGTCAATTGAAAATAGTAGCGGAGATATTGTTTTTAAAGAATCTTTTTATACTAGTCAAAAGGAAAGTTCTTATAGCTTCAGAGGCTATGATGCAATACCAACTAAATTTATAATATATGTTGAAGATAGGTGGGAAAATCAAACTGAACGTAGAACTTTTGAAATCACACCACTTGAAGATAAATTTTTAGAAAAAGAGTTTTTCTCTATTGTTTCAATGCCAGGCGATGAAAGTTTTAGCGAATATGGATTTTCTGCAAATCAAATATGGGATGGTTCGTGGAGTAATCAATGGAATTGTGGGCACACAAAATTTTTACCTCTACCCCATCAACTAACAATGGATCTTGGACAAACAGTAAAATTAAATAGGTTTAAGTTGTATCAAAGAGGGGGAAGCGAACTCTATAAACACGGAAATCCTAAAAAGTTTAGAATTTTTGGCAGGGAAAATTTAGATAACCTTCCAATTTATGATCCAAATAACCCCGGTGATGGTTGGATTTTTTTAGGCGAATTTGAGTCATTCAAACCATCTGGTTTACCTCCAGGGTCTAATACAGAAGAAGATTATTTATTTCAAGATAATGGTGAGGATTTTGTTTTTGGGTTGAACTCGAGACAAAAAAATATTAGATATATAAGATTTATTAATGATGAGTCATGGAACAATCAAATGGTTACGGTTATTGGAGAATTATCATTTTGGGGCGGAGTAGAGTGAATAAGTTATGAATACATTTAGAATTAAAATATCATTTTTTATAGGTTTATCTATTTTACTATTTTACTCATGTGATGAAATGGATTCTATTCACCGTGAATATTTAAATGGAGAAATTATTTATTCAGGAAAATTAGATACACTAAATGTTAGACCTGGATATAAAAGAGCCCAAATAGACGGTTACACAAAATTCTTAGGCAATTCCAATAAAGTCATTATTCAATTTGAGGATAAATCTGAAGAATTTCTTATAACAGGAGATGAAGGAGAAATAATGTCAATGATTATTGAAAATTTGGATGAAAGCTCTTATGAATTTAATGTACAATCTCAAGATAAAAACGGAAATTTTTCAATAAAACAAAAAGTAGCAGGATTCGCTATTGGAGATATTTTTGTTTCTGATCAAGATCCAAGGAAATTAATTGATTTTACAAATACTAAAGAAGGAACTTTTGCCAACTTTTTAGGAAATTCGGACTCTCAATATGTAATTTTCACAACACTAGTTTACGAACAAGAAAACGGAGATACTTTCAACGATACTATTTTTTTTGAACAAAACAGAATTAAATTAATTGATTTCAAACCATTAGGTTCAATAACAACTAAATCATACATCCAGTCTGGATTAAGCGGGATAGACACAATTCCTCTAAATGAAGTTAGCTACACTTTACCTAACTTACCTTACAGTCAATTATCAAAGGATATCATTCAAATAGTTCAAATGCCAAGTGATATTGTTGGAGAATATAAATCTGCAAACCCAAATAAATTTCTTTTTGATGGAGATTCAAATTGGTATGGTGATAATGAAAAAACATTTTTATCTAGCCCCGGACAACTTCCTCACCATTTCACTATTGATCTTGGTGTAAAAACAACGTTAAGAAAGGTAAAAATAGATATGCCTGATCACACATTATTTAATAAAAACAATGTTACAAGTGTTCAAATTTGGGGAAGAGGAGATTTAAGTAATGCCGAAACCAATTCAAGTAGTGAAGCTGATTTTATAAATGCTGGTTGGGAATTATTACATGAAGAAAATATTGATGGTGAAAATTTAAGTAGTGATAATTTTATTGTTCAACCCTCAAGCAGGAAAGTCCGTTATATTAGATACAGAGTTAAATCTACTGTAGAAAATATAAGCTCGCAATTAACAGATTTTACTTTTTATGGTCAAGACAATGAGCCGATAACTCATGACAGGTCCCAATACTCAATTATTCCCATGCAAAGCGATAACCCAGGAAATTTTTATGGGGCACAGCCGCAACGATACCTATTTGATGGAAACTCTTTGTGGTCTGGAAATGACATTTATGGTTATCACTCTGGAGAAAATGCAGTACCAGGACATTTTACTATCGATTTAGGAGTTTTAACACAACTTAGAAAGATGAAGATGAACTTTAGAGATCCTAATAATTATTCTGGAAATAATCCGACTGAAATTGAAATATGGGGGCGGTCCAACCTAAATGATGCTGAAATCTTACCCAAGTTCTTATCATCTGGAAATAATGTTATTTCTGAACCAACTAGCTCTGAAAGTCTGGCTCAGGCAGGCTGGAAATTACTCAAAACTGAAAATTTAAATGGTGCTAGTTTACAATCACATGAAATGAATATTGAAACAAATGAATTATTAAGGTATTATAAAATACGCTACAAAAAAACCGTGGCAGGGAGCGGATGTCAATTTATAGAACTTTCTTTTTCAGGAAATGGGGCATTAAATAATTAAAAATCTATCTATTGAAAAAAAAGTTCATCTACGTTTTTTCTTTATTAATAGCGAATGTAACATTGGGGCAAGAGCTTTATAGCCTTGTTGATACAAAGATTGGATCAAAGGACAATGGTCTTGAAAGTGGTTATACTTTTATTGGATCCACATATCCGTTTGGTATGGTTCAATTTACTCCAAGTTTTTTTTCACCAAATAAAGGTTTTGTAATAACTCAGCTAAATGGTGCTGGATGCGCAAACATGGGAAATTTTCCTGTTCTACCTATTTCTAAGGAAGTAATAAATTCTCCTAATAAAATGGACAGCTACCAAAAGTATGATAGAGTTATAAAATCCGAAGCTGGGTTTCTCTCCGTTGAAATGAATGATAATACAATAGTTAACCTAACTACATTAAAAAGAACTGGTATTGCAAATTTTATATTTGATAATTCATCTAAAAAAGGGTCTGTATTAATTGGCTCGGGGATAAACTCAACTGAAGTTAAAGACTCGTATGTAAAAATAACCTCAAATAAAACAGCAGAGGGTTTTGCAAAAGGAGGAGATTTTTGTGGTACACAGACAGATTATACAATTTATTTTGTAATTGAATTTGATAGACCATCTATTTATCAAAAAACTTGGAAGTCTAATAAAATTAGTAATAATTCTAAAACTGATGGCAAAAACTCAGGTTCACTTTTTGTATTTAACACTGAATTTAATAAAGAAGTGAATTATAAAATATCTATTTCCTATGTGTCAATTGAGAATGCAAAACTAAATATGATCTCTGATAGAAGTGGCTTTGATTTTAAATCATGTCTTGAAAATAATCAAAATGAGTGGAATAAAAAGTTAAGTATAATTCAGATTAAATCTAAAGATAAAGACAGATTAACACAATTTTACTCAAGTTTTTACAGAAGTCTAATTCATCCTAATATTGTTAGTGATGTAAATGGAGATTATATGGGTGCTGACTTTAAAGTATATAACTCTGATATTGAACATTACAGTTCTTTTAGTGTATGGGATACATACAGAACACAAGGGCAGCTATTAGCTTGGTTATATCCCAAAATAAGTAGTGATATGATGCAATCTCTAGTTGATTTTGCAGATCAAGCAGGCGGATATGGCAGATGGATTCTAGCGAATATTGAAACTGGAATAATGCAGGGTGACCCTACTCCGATATTAATTTCAAGTTCATTTGCATTTGGCGCAAAGGATTTTGATCATAAAAAAGCATATAAATATATGAAGTTAGGTGCTACAATACCTCGCTTGAGATCTCAAAATCAAGAGATAAGACCTTACTTATATGAGTACCTTAGAGATGGACATACTTTTGCTTCAATGTCATTAGAATACAACGCCTCAGATTTTGCGATTGCAATGTTTTCAAAAAATGCATTAGGTTTTGAGAATGATTATAAAACATTTTTATTAAGATCTTTTAATTGGAAAAATATTTATAATTCAAAAATAAAATGGCTGAACTCGAGATATCCGAATGGTGTATGGAAAGATATCAATCACGATTGGAGAGAGGGAACTTATGTGAATTATTTTTGGATGGTACCGTTTGATATTGATGGTCTTATCCAAACTATCGGAGGTAAAGATTTTGCTGAAAAACGACTAGATAGTTTGTTTGAAAGGTTAGATGCAAGATATGAGGACAAATGGTTTGCAAGTGGGAATGAACCTGATTTTCATGTGCCATGGGTCTATAACTGGACAAACGCACCAAAAAAGACCTCATTAACAGTTAACAGAATTTTAGATACGATGTACAATAGTTCGTCTTCGGGATTGCCTGGAAATGACGATTTAGGTGCCATGGGCGCATGGTATGTATTTGCATCTATTGGCCTTTATCCATTTATCCCTGGAGTCGGAGGTTTTACAATGAATCTTCCACAATTTGATAAAATCAAAATAGTATTACAAGATAATACTTTGGAAATTTTAAAGAGTAAAAATGAGTTTGCTTATGTAAAATCAATTAGTATTAATAATTTAAAACACTTTAGTAATTGGATCGATTTAGAAGAAATATCTAATGGCGGAAAAATTATTTTCAATCAAAAGATTGATGATGAATCTATTAACATAAAAACAAAAATTTCAAACTAAGCACAATCAAAAATGAAAAAATATAAATTATTCATCTATTTAACACTTATTAGTTTACTTCTAATTGGGTTTAAAATTCAAATTGATAAAAAGCAAAACTTAGTAAGATTTGTTGATCCTTTTATTGGCTCAGGAGGTCATGGACACGTATTTGTTGGCGCAAATGTCCCTTTTGGTGGTGTTCAAGTTGGGCCAACTAATTTTAACAAAGGATGGGATTGGTCCTCATCTTATCATTACTCTGATAGTATTGTAAAAGGATTTTGTCATTTAAATGTAAGCGGCACAGGGATGTCTGATTTGGGAGAATTAACTATAATGCCTGCAAACGGAGAATTAAAAATTAATGCAGGAACACAAAACAATCACATGAAAGGGTATTCCTCTTTATACTCCAAAGACAAAGAAAAAGTATCTCCCGGATTTTACAGTGTTTTCCTTGATCGATATGGAATAACGGTAGACCTAACTGCTACAGAAAGATCGGGCTTACATAAATATTCATTCCCTAAATCTGAAAGATCTAGGGTTATTATTGATTTAGGAGAAGGGAGTGCAGATCGTCCTACGGAAACGTATTTAAGAAAAGTTAATGACACTTTATTTGAGGGTTACAGATTTTCAAAAGGATGGGCTTCTGACCAACGAGAATTTTTTTCCTTAATTATTTCTAAACCAGTAAAAGAATTTATTTTATATGATGGGGGTAGAAAAATTAAAAAAAATGAGACCAAAGGCAAATATGTAAAAGGATTTTTAGAGTTTTCTACCGTTAAAGGCGAAACGGTTTATGTTAAGATGGGTGTTTCAAATGTGAGCATGAAAAATGGTTTAGAAAACCTACTACATGAGATACCCGATTGGGATTTTGATAAGGTTCATCAAAGCGCAATAGCTAAGTGGAATAATGAGCTATCTAAAATTAAAATTCAAACAACAGACCCAAAAAAGAAAAAAATATTCTACACAGCAATGTATCATAGTATGATTGCACCTAATATTTACAACGATGTCAACGGAGATTATCGTGGAACAGACAAGAAAGTTTATAATGACACTTCTTTTACAAACTACACATTGTTTTCACTTTGGGATACATATAGGGCTGCTCACCCTTTATACACCCTTGTCCATAGCGATAGGGTTAGTGATATGGTAGAATCAATGGTTAAGATATATGAACACCAAGGCAAACTACCCGTTTGGCATTTAAGAGGAAATGAAACTAATACTATGCCTGGTTATAGTGCTGTACCTGTTGTAGTTGATGCGGTCCTGAAAGGAATATATAAAGGTGACGTTGAAAAGGTCTATGAGGCTGCAAAAATTAGTGCAACAGGGGATTTTGAGCCTGGGGTAAAAGAACTGATGAAGTATGGATACATACCCTCAGATTTAATGGTTGAGTCTATTGCTAGTTCGATGGAATATGCTATTAGTGATTGGGCAATAGCACAACTGGCTAAAAAATTAAACAAGATGGATGACTATCATTATTTCATGGATAGATCTAAAGCTTATAAAAGTTATTTTGACAGTGAAACAGGTTTTATGAGAGGTAAGTTTTTAGATGGCAGTTGGAGGACTCCCTTTGATCCAGTTTCAGCTCAGCACAGGATAAATGATTATTGTGAAGGAAACGCTTGGCAATATTTGTGGTTAGTTCCTCAAGACCCCGAGGGTTTAATTGATTTGTTAGGTGGAGATAAACCGTTCATTAATAAGTTAGACAGACTATTTAGCATGTCATCTGATCTAGAAGAGGGTTCTTCAATGGATATAACCGGATTAATTGGGCAATATGCTCATGGAAATGAACCAAGCCACCATACAACATATATGTATGCTTATGCCGGCGCCCAATATAAAATACCTGAAAATGTTAGGTACATCATCAACGAGCTATATACAGATAAGCCAAATGGCTTATCTGGAAATGAAGATTGTGGTCAAATGTCTTCCTGGTATATATTATCGAGCCTTGGTTTTTATCCAGTGAACCCCTCAAATGGCGTGTATGTTTTTGGAAGCCCCGTTTTTGATAACGTAAAGATAGATTTGGGTAACAATAAATCATTTACTGTAAAAACTGTGAACAATTCTCAGAAGAATATTTATATCCAAAGTGTAAAACTTAATGGGGTTGATTACAAAAACGCATACATTACTCATAAAGATATAATCAAGGGAGGAGAAATCGAATTTAAAATGGGCCCCAATCCGAATAAAGATTTTGGAAAGGAAGATATATACCGCCCAAAATCAAAATTGTATTAAACCACAACGTTTAAAAAAGCCCATTTTCGTAATAAAACGTACACGTTGTAGCCAAAAACTAAGAGTTTTGTTTTTTTGTTAAGTATTATAAAATGAAACCACTGAGGGAATACTACATAAATGAAGAAAATCACATTTTTAATTTTCATACAATTAACAAGTAATCTATATACTCAAGATCTGAATTTATTTGAGGAACTGATTTTTGTAAGTGAAACGGATACACTTAACTATAGATTGCTTATACCTTTAGATTACGATCCAAATAAGCAATACCCTGTCCATTTATTTTTGCATGGTGCTGGTGAAAGAGGTTCTGATAATTCCTCTCAATTAACTTATGTAGATCGTCTTTTTCTAAAAAAAGAAAATAGAGAACATTATAAATCATGGGTAATTTTACCTCAATGCCCAACCAATGACCGGTGGCCAAGATTATCTTCAGATAATGAATGGAATAATAATTTTGAAAATAAAACAACCAGCCCAAATAAAAGTCTTAAGCTTGTTATTGAGCTAATGGATAGGTTTATTAAAAAAAAACAAGTCAATAAACAGAAAGTTTATGTCAGTGGACTGTCTATGGGAGGAATGGGAACTTTTGAAATATTGTATAGAAGGCCGAACATGTTTGCCGCTGCTACTCCTATTTGTGGAAATGGAATTGCGGCATATGCAAAACGATATGCAAATAAAGTATCCTTATGGATTTTTCATGGTTCTGATGATAAAGTGGTTCAGCCAAAGCATTCTTTAAAAATGGCAAAGGCCATTATAGCATCGGGTGGTAGCCCCAAAATGACTTTATATGAAAATGTTGGTCATGACAGTTGGAATAATGCATTCGCCGAACCGAATTTCTTAAAATGGATTCATTCAAAATCAAAACAATGACAATAAATAAAATAATTATAACTTCAGTATTTATATTAGTTACCATAGCTACGAATGCACAAACTTCAAGCTTAGTTGATTTGGTTAATCCTTTAATGGGTACAGACTCTAAATTCAGTCTTTCAAACGGAAACACTTACCCGGCTATAGCTACTCCCTGGGGGATGAATTTCTGGACTCCCCAAACTGCAGAAATGGGAGATGGATGGGCTTATAAATACGATGACAATAAAATAAGAGGAATTAAACAGACCCATCAACCTAGTCCTTGGATAAACGACTATGCCTCTTTCTCTCTTATGGCGGTTACGGGGGATCTAAAATATAACGAAGAAGAAAGAGCTTCTTGGTTTTCCCACAAGGCAGAGGATGCTAAACCGTATCATTATGAAACTTACTTAGCAGACTATGATGTAACTGCAGAAATTACGCCAACTGAAAGAGCATCCGTATTTAAATTTACTTTCCCAGAAAATAAATCTTCATACATTATTTTAGATGCTTTTAATATGGGTTCAATGGTAAAAATTATACCAGAGGAAAGAAAAATTATTGGTTATTGTAGAAATAATAATGATGGCGTCCCAGAAAACTTCCACAACTATTTTGTGGTGGTTTTTGATAAAGATTTTAAATGGAAACATACTTGGAAAGACAATTGGAAACTAAAAGAAAACTCACCTTACAGCGAAGGAGATCATGTAGGGGCTATCATTGGTTTCGAAACTGAATTGGGAGAAGAAGTTCACGTTAAGGTCGCATCATCTTTTATTAGTTTAGAACAGGCAGAACTTAATCTTTCACGTGAAATAGGAACTAAATCCTTTGATACGGTTAAGAAAGAAGCTAAAGCATCTTGGGAAAATGAATTTCAAAGATTGATCGTTGAGGACGACAATATTGATAACATTCGAACCTTTTATTCCTGCCTTTATCGTCTTTTATTGTTTCCAAGAAAATTTTATGAAATAGACAAGAACGAAGAAATTGTTCATTACAGTCCTTACAATGGGCAAGTGCTTCCAGGGTATATGTTTACAGATAACGGCTTTTGGGACACCTTTAGGGCTGTATTTCCATTTTTTAATTTAATGTATCCAGAGTTGAACAAACAAATAATGGAAGGGTTAGCAAACACCTATAAAGAATCTGGATGGTTGCCGGAATGGGCAAGCCCTGGTCACCGCGATTGTATGATTGGCTCAAATTCAGCTCCAATTATTGCAGACGCCTTTCTGAAAGGAAATGTGAATGAAAAAGATGTAGCTACACTACTGGAGGCTGTATTAAAAAATGCCAATGTAAACGAGGGACGACCAGTGAAATCAGTAGGAAGAGAAGGGGTTGATTATTACAATAAGCTAGGTTATGTTCCCTATGATGTTGGAATTAATGAAAATGCCGCGCGCACCCTAGAATACGCATACGCTGATTTTACAATAGCAGCAATGGCAGAAAAGCTAAACAAACCGGAACTATCGAAACGGTTCTACAAACAATCAAAAAATTATGAAAACCTTTTTGATCCAGAAACAAAATGGATGAGAGGAAAAAACGAGGATGGGACCTTTCAATCTCCTTTTAACCCCTTAAAATGGGGCGATGCATTTACGGAAGGAAATAGCCTGCATTATTCATGGTCAGTTTTTCATGACATCCAAGGTCTTATAAACCTAATGGGAGGAAATGATGACTTTACCAAAATGTTAGATAACGTATTTACAATGCCTCCAAAGTTTGACGATTCCTATTATGGATTTACAATTCATGAAATTAGAGAAATGCAGATTGTAAATATGGGAAATTATGCTCACGGAAATCAGCCAATACAACACATGATTTATCTGTATAATTACGCAAATCAACCCTGGAAAGCACAAGAAAAGGTAAGAATGGTTATGGATAAACTATACGCCGCTACCCCTGATGGTTATTGTGGAGATGAAGATAACGGACAGACCTCAGCTTGGTATGTATTTAGTGCTTTAGGCTTTTATCCTGTAACGCCTGGAGTTCCAGAATATGTGATAGGCAGCCCACTATTTGATAAAGTAACAATGCATTTACAAAATGGAAATACATTTACAATTGAAGCAGATAATAATAAGGATAAGAATCATTTTATTCAATCAATGAGGCTAAATAATACCACATACAACAATACATGGATTGACTATAATGAAATTCAAAAGGGAGGTACCTTATATTTTAAAATGGATGCCACACCAAATAAGGACTTTGGGAATTCTATTTCATCCAAACCCTTTTCTTTAACTAATGATAATTAGATAATCATTAGTTATTCCATTTTGAGATATATCTTGCAGATAGACAAGGAGTTACCTGAAAATAAAAAAGGACAAATCTCAAAAAATATGAGTTTGTCCCGTTTGGTGGAGCAGAAGGGAGTAAAGTCGAACTATTTTGGGGAGGATTTGCATCTTTTAAAGTATTACAAAATTAATTTTGCTAGTTTTGCAATATGAAAAAAATTATCTATTCACTTTACTTTATTTTTAATTTTTTTCCTTTAGCTAATGCACAAAACGATTTTACCGTCACCGTTAACAACATTAAGCAAGGAGATTCTGTCAGGGTTATTGTGCAAAAATCATCTGAAGCTCTTCTAAAAAAATGGATTAATGCTAGTGATTCACCAACTGCCGCTGTTTTTTCGCTCAGTGAGGGTAGTTGGGCAGTGAAGTTAGATGCTACAGGTTATACGTACCCATCTCAACAAGTAGTTAGTATACCTAATGATACAGCTATTACATTTGGTTTAACTGAAGCCACAGACGGCAACTATTCATATAATTGGCGCGATGATGGCTCAGCAGCTGGGCATGCACACAATCATATGTAGCTGAGCCAACTGAAATAGTCGTAATAAACAATACGGTCTCTGTACCAACCAATTTTTCATCCATCAAGTTACGAACAGAGTATGGCGTGATTCTTTCTGACGATATTGAACCATGGTCTAATGAGGACGCCTACAGGATATATAAAATGTTCTCAAACCTACCTGATAACCCCTATGGAGAGGGCACCAAAGTTGATTATTCTTCTGGCGAGAATGTAAGAGGCGTATTTTATTTATCAGAAGATCAAATTTATGAAGATATATCAATTCAAGAAATTGATGGAATTCGATATGCTACGGTAAGTCAAAGTGCCTTTACATATGCAGAGCCGCAAATTGTAAAATTGGACGGAATTCGCGGGAAGTTTTTTTCCAAGCGTTTATACCACGCAGTTGTGAATTTTGTAACAAACTTTGCCCAAGACGTTCAAGCGCTCAATAATTTGGCGATGGATAGTTTTGGCATCAGATTTTTAAATCCAGGCGATGAATTAGAAACTTTGATGAATGAGGATAGCTCTAACTTCCAAGAGTTTTATAATTCTGAAAAGTTGGAAATACTTGCAATGTTCGAAGAATTACCAGAGGGATTCCATAAACAGGAAGGACTTAAGTATTTGGTTCGACGGATTGATGGGCAGGATCATCCACTACCGGCGTACAAAGAGGCAGCAGCCATTGCATGGACTGGAATGGAAACTATTGAATTTATGAGTAAAGCGTTTGTTGGTGGAAATTTGAGTGATACTAGGCGATTGATTTTACATGAAAAAGCACATTTTTTGTGGGCTTACACTTTCGATGATATTACTAAGGATGATTGGATTGTACTTGGCGATTGGTTTGAAGATCCTACATCAGCTTCTGGGTGGTCAACAAGCGGCACGACAGAGTTTGTCTCCGCATATGCACATGCAAAAAACCCAAATGAGGACTTAGCCGAGTCAATAGCCATATACCTTACAAATCCTGACAGATTAATAAATGTTTCTCAAGCTAAATATGAATTTATTCGAGACAGAATTATGCATGGCACTCGATATGTGGCACAAATAAGGGAAGACTTAACATTTACGGTGTATAATCTATATCCAGATTACGTGTTTCCAGGAAAAATCATTGAGCTTGATTTAGATGTTACAGGTGGGCCAGACGAAGACAAGACAGTAACAATGAAAGTAATACTTGATTCTGAAGACCCAGCTATTGACGGCGCGGTTGAAGTGTATACAAGATTTTCTTCATCTATTGGGACTATTTTTGATATAAGACTACATCCTCAAAATGGTTCTATTGATTCAATACTAGTAGGATCAGCAACATTAAGTAAATATTCAAAATCTGGATATTGGAATATGGGATCTGCTGCAATTTATGACCAAGTAAGAAATCAACGTTATGAAAACACATCAACAGTTGGTGCGAAGCTATGGATTGAAAGCCCTTTAGAGGACATAACTCCTCCCAAATTTTTAGAGTATTCTTCTGAAAAAGTTGAGGGCACTTTTGATGTTGATAATCTTCATAATGCTGTTTTGAGTGAAAATGGCACTACAGGGCAGGCATTAAAGGTAACCTCAAAATGGGAGGAACCTTTAAATGTAGGAACTAACAACATGAGGATAGATTTTCCTAATCCTGATCAATCTGAAACATATTATGTGGAACTTGGATTGGTTGCTAAAGATCAAAGTCAAAATATTAAAGAAATGGAAAGATATCTATTTATTGAAGAATATTTCCCATCTGGTTATTACGGCTTTGTTCAAGGCTATATCGGAGATGAAGCTGGAAATGGTTCATGGGTTCAGTTTGTTAATGACGTTGATGACTATCCATACGCTGATAATATTAAAACGTTTGTTGCAGTTAGAGATAGCATTTACATCGAAACTGAATTCCCTGATATTGTTAAGCCAGAGATAGATATAAACAATATAACTGTAGTTGCAGAACCAACAAATCCTGAAGCACCAAATGGAGAGACAAGGGTAGATATAAACTTTAACGCAAGAGATCTCTCTGATTTTCCCGGACATGAGTCAGGGATTAGGAGTGTGTCACTGGTTTTACGCGACCCTCAAGGAAAACAATTTGGTTTTCAAACGGGTAATGCGACCATGAACCACCCTGATTTAGATTTAGGAGATACAGATCCCACTCGAAACTCGGATTGGAAAAACTACAGATTTGATTTGGTACTTCCTCAAGGATCAGCCCCAGGAGTTTGGGGAATATCGGATATTATTATTCAAGATAAAGTTGGAAATACCAAAAGTTACAATTTTGTAGAGTATGTCAGGTTTGACACTATAGAATCGGATATAACCCTCGATACTCCATTAGAAATTGAAATTTTGGATAAGGTAATTAATGCTGGTAACGTCGATTCTATAAAAGTTAAGATGTCTTGCGTCCCCTGTAGTGGCTTAAACTATGTAGCAACAATTTATTCCAGGTATGGAGGAGGTGTTGTAGTTAGAAACGAAGGCACTTTGACTGGTGACGAGGTTATTATTGAAAATATGAATACCGCGGGCATACTTGACGGAGAGGTGAATCTAACAGTTCAATTGAAAGATGCAGAAGATAAGCTGGTAGCTACAAAAACAACTGCCTATACAAAAGACGTGGTATACCCAAAAGCGTATTACACTCGGTCAAATCTTCAAAATGATGGGACATCAAGTTTAGATGATTTTCTTATTGCTGTAGTTGTAGAAAGCCAAGATGTTGGAGGCACTTATAGTGCGGCTGTGAAAAATGTAGATTCGTCTACGTCCAATAGTCCTAATTCATTTCCCTTTCAACCCTTGAATTCGTCTGAACCCCTGATTTTCACGGGAGACATTTCTTCAGAAGAATTCAATATTGCAGATTTAGACCTATCTAGCTTACAAGACGGGTATGTTGAAATTAAATTAGATGTGACAGATCCTAATGGCAATGAAGGTCAGGAAACATATGTTGCATATTACACTATTGAAGGAAATACTATTAGTTATGTAGGAACTACACTTTACATTGAAAGTGCAAAAAATAATAATAATATAACTCTCTACCCAAATCCGACATCATCAAATATATTCATTGGGGGTGAGTTTAATAAAGTGAGAATCTATGATATTTTTGGACGTGAATTGCTAAAATCCACAAGCAACCAATTAGATCTTTCTAACTTACCAAATAACATATATATGATTAAATTAGAGGATAATCAAGGGAAGATCATTGTAACAGGGAAGGTTGTCAAAAACTAAAATTTATTCCCAAGTATAAAAATTATTCTTGGGAATAATGCTGTGGAGTCGGAGGGAATCGAACCCTCGTCCAAACAAGTCAATTCAATGCTTTCTACAAGTATAGTTTTCGTTTGATTTTCGAATAGCGGCTGACCGAAAACCGCCCACAGCTAACTTAGCTTCTTTATTTTGAGAACACGTCGAAGCGCCACGTTCTCTATGTTGACTTTGATGGTGCCTTTTGGTGGGACGCCGTCAACAAGGGCTTCCCAAAGACATCTTGCCTTCCCGCCTTGCGGGACTAGGGCCTGGACTTACTATAATTCAGTCAATTAGGCTGCAAGAGCGTAGTTATTCTCGCCATTTAAAATGGTGGTACTATGAGATTTACGAGCTGTAGACCAGCGCTCGACTTGCTTACACTGTCATGAATCTCGCTGTCAATACCAGTCGACCCCATGCTTTCAAAGAAACCCCAAAAGGGAATGCAAAGATATGCTATTTTTAAGAAATTTGATTCACTGCAGATCGAAGAGTCGCTAGTCGCTCGAGTAAACCTTCAAGAAGATGTAGTGGAAGCATATTAGCTCCATCGCTCTTGGCAACACTTGTGTCGAAATGCGTTTCCATAAAGAGGCCATCAACGCCGGCTGCAATCCCTGCACGTGCTATGGTTTCAATAAGTTCTGGACGTCCACCTGTAACTCCACTAGCTTGATTGGGTTGCTGCAAAGAATGTGTCACATCCAGTATGGTAGGTGCAAATTGTTTCATCACAGGTATCCCCCTAAAGTCTACTACCATATCTTGATATCCAAACATGGTACCTCGATCTGTTATCCATACGTTGTCATTTCCTGAGTCGGTGACTTTACTTACAGCATGCTCCATGCTTTCGGGACTCATAAATTGTCCTTTCTTTAAGTTGACGTACTTGCCCGTTTTCGCTGCTGCTACAACCAAGTCTGTTTGTCTTACCAAAAAAGCCGGAATCTGCAATACATCTACATATTGGGCTGCCTTATCAGCATCTGAAACTTCGTGTATGTCCGTTACGGTAGGTACATAAAAGGTTTTACCTACTTTTTGGAGAATTTTAAGGGCTTTATCATCACCAATACCCGTAAAGCTATCGACACGACTCCTATTGGCTTTTTTGAAACTCCCCTTAAAAACCAGTGGAATATGCAGTTTGTCTGTGACCTTGACGATCTGCTCAGCTATGCGCAATGCCATGTCCTCTCCTTCGATAGCACAAGGCCCTGCAAGTAAGAAAAACGAATTGGATTGCGCTCGACGCGCGGTAAATGTCTTCATCCTACAAAAATAGGGATTATAGGTAAGTAATACACAATCAACTCCATTGGAAAATAATGTACATTTGTGCCGCCAAAAAAAGCTATGCAAAATATTCGAAATATTGCCATTATCGCTCACGTTGATCACGGCAAAACAACACTAGTAGACAAGATACTTCATCACTGCCAATTGTTTCGCGAAAATGAAACCAAAGGCGAACTCATTCTAGACAACAACGATTTGGAGCGCGAGCGTGGTATTACCATCTTATCTAAAAACGTTTCTGTTCAATACAAAGACACCAAAATTAATATCATTGACACGCCTGGGCACGCCGATTTTGGGGGAGAGGTGGAGCGTGTATTGAATATGGCCGACGGCGTTCTGCTGTTGGTAGATGCTTTTGAAGGGCCCATGCCGCAAACACGCTTTGTGTTGCAAAAAGCGATTAACCTTAAGTTAAAGCCCATTGTAGTTGTCAATAAAGTAGACAAAGAAAACTGTACTCCCGAAGAAGTATATGAGGCTGTTTTTGACCTGATGTTCGAACTCGGAGCAGAAGAATGGCAATTAGATTTTCCAGTATTATACGGATCGGCTAAAAACAATTGGATGTCTGAAGATTGGAAAAATCAAACGGATTCTGTTGCACCACTGTTAGATGCTGTTGTTGAACATATTCCATCACCCAAAATCACAGAAGGAAACACCCAAATGCTGATAACGTCTTTAGACTTTTCTTCTTTTACTGGGCGCATTGCGATCGGAAGATTGCACCGTGGTGCACTTAATGCTACTGATACGGTTTCGCTTGTTAATCGCAATGGGGCTGTAGTGAAGTCAAAAATTAAAGAATTATTGGTTTTTGATGGGTTAGGCAGAAAAAAAGTAGATGAAGTATCCGCAGGAGACTTGTGTGCTGTTGTAGGATTGGAAGATTTTGAAATTGGTGATACAATTGCTGATGTTGATGCTCCTGAAGCCTTGCCTAACATCGCTATTGACGAGCCTACGATGAGCATGATGTTTACTATCAACGATTCTCCATTTTTTGGAAAAGAGGGTAAGTTTGTTACCTCGCGCCATCTTAAAGATCGTTTGGAGCGTGAACTCGAACGGAACTTGGCCATGCGCCTAGAAGGGACAAATTCAGCCGATAAATTCATTGTCTATGGCCGTGGTGTTTTACACTTATCAGTTTTAATTGAAACCATGCGACGTGAGGGTTATGAATTGCAAATTGGACAACCACAGGTAATCATTAAAGAAATTGATGGTAAGAAATGCGAGCCTATCGAAGAATTAACAATCGATTTACCCGAAGAAGTTTCAGGGAAAGCAGTTGAAATGGTTACCATGCGCAAAGGGGAGATGACGGCTATGGAGCCTAAAGGCGGCCGTATGGTGTGCTCTTTTAAGATTCCATCAAGAGGAATTATCGGACTTCGAAACCAACTACTGACGGCTACGGCTGGTGAGGCCATAATGAACCACCGCTTTATTGCCTTTGAGCCGTTTAAGGGAGACATTCCCGGTCGCATTAACGGTTCGTTGATATCTATGGAAAAAGGAACGGCTATTCCGTATTCTTTAGACAAGCTTCAAGATAGGGGTAAGTTTTTTGTACCACCAGGCGATGAAATCTATACCGGTCAGGTGATTGGCGAAAACTCCCGTGCGGATGACTTGGTTGTCAATGTAACCAAAACCAAAAAACTCTCCAATGTACGTGCCTCTGGCTCGGACGATAAGGTAAAACTGGCGCCTCCTATTACGTTTAGCTTGGAAGAAGCACTGGAATACATACAAAAAGACGAGTATGTAGAAGTAACGCCTAACTCACTCCGCCTGCGTAAAATATACCTTGATGAAAACGAGCGTAAACGTCGCGGAAAACAGTTAGGTTGATAAACTATTAGTTTTCTTACTTTTGAGTCAAACTAGTTAGGCTTGTTTCGTTTATTGTCTTTTTCAGCATTTTCAGTTGCTGTCAAGTTTATTGTAGGTTTTTTAATAACCAAGATTTTTGCTCTTTTTTTGGGGCCTAATGGTCTATCTGCAATTGGCAACATAAAAAACTTTATGCAGTTGTCGGTATCTGTCCAGACGTTGGGTATGCAAAAGGGTATAATCCGCTATACATCTGAATATAAAGGAAATACAGAAAAATTTAAGCTGCTTATTGGAACACTAAATCGATACAACATTATCGTGTCGGTGCTGTTATGCATGCTCCTATTTGCCTTTTCAAAGGACTTAGCTCAGCTCGTTTTTTTAGATCGGAAGTTTGATTATATTTTTCAAATAGTAGCGTTTGTAATCCCTTTTCAAGGCTTCCATCATTTGTTTTTTTCGCTAATGCAAGGACTGGGAGATTATCAAAAGGTAATTTTTCTAGAGATTGCCATGAACCTTTGTAACTTGGTGTTGACGGCTTGTTTGGTTTATTTTTATGGGCTAACGGGAGGTCTTATTGCTGTGGTGTTGTTACCCATTCTGTATTTTCTACACAGTCGTTTTTTTTTCGGTTCATTTCCTTTTTTTCAATTGCAGTTTTCCAAAGCCATATCCAAGGATATGTTGCTGTATGCAGGAATGGTTTTGTTCTCAAACCTTGCCTTTCCGTTAATTTACATACTAATTCGCAACCAAATTTCAGTAGTTCTTGGTGCTGAGTCAGCAGGTTTTTGGGAGGCCATAAATCAGTTTTCTTATTTCTATTTTTTGGTACTTAACTCAATAATACTTGTATATGTGCTCCCAAGGATTTCCGAAAGGACAAGTATTAAATTCTACCGCCTACAGGTTGGTGAATACTACAAAAAAGTAATGCCGCTGCTGGCTATATGTTTGCTGGGTTTATATGCTTTTCGCACTGAGGCTATTCATCTTATTCTCGCACCAAGCTTTAGCTCCATAGAAGAATTGTTTGTGTGGCAATTGATAGGTGATTTTTTACGAGCAGGTACGCTAATTTTCACTGTCCTTTTTCATGCGCGTAGAATGATAGCTTATTATATCATTACTGACATGGTTCTGGCATTTATGACGTTGTATTTGAGTTTCTATTTTTTAGAAATTAGTGGGCTGGTAGGTGTCGTTAAAGCGCATTGTTATACTTATATTGTTTA
This sequence comes from Bacteroidota bacterium, assembly GCA_038143535.1. Classification (GTDB taxonomy): domain Bacteria; phylum Bacteroidota; class Bacteroidia; order Flavobacteriales; family Flavobacteriaceae; genus UBA7446. Next base: position 1,006,705 of record JAYQMD010000001.1, on the reverse strand, counting down.
TTTCTTAATTATGGTCGCTGTAATGGCTAAATTCCTTTTTTATAAAAACAATGAAATACACTAAAGAAGACATTTTTAATTTCGTTTCTGTTTTTAGGATTTATATTGTTATGTCCTTTTTTTTGGTGGCTGTTTTTTTACTCGAACTTTTTTTTAGTGACTACGATAAGTTCCGCTTATATAACGCTCTTGAGAACATTCTGTTAGCAACGCTACTGATTTCGTTGGTTCGAATTTTTCTCCCTTCCTCAAAATTGACTTTATTTCAGTCTATTGTTTGCTCTATTGTAGTTTTTATTGTCCTGCTTGAGGGTATCTATTATTTGATTTTAGATGCCGTTTTTTCACCATCTGCCATTTTCATTGCAATGGAAACCAATATGGCAGAGTCACTTGAATTTGCGTATGATTACTTTTCATTTGATGTAGTTGTTTACACTATTAGTGTTCTTACGGGTGGAATTTTTATCATTCGTTTTGAGGCTAGACGTGCTAGTGATTATTACTTTAAGCCGCTACATTATGTGGCCGTTTTAACCGCAATAATCGCCTTACGCCATCCTTTAATCTATACTCAAAATTTACCATTTACGCTGTCCACTGGCATCGTGAATTATTTGACCACATCAAATGAACTCAACAAGCAAAAACAAAATAAGTATGGAGACTTTGCTAATGTAGTAGCCGAGCTCTCAGGAGATGAACTCTATGTTTTCGTGATTGGTGAATCAACCAATAGAAACCACATGCAGTTATACGGCTATCATAGAGCTACCAACCCAAAACTGACTTCTATTCAACACGAGCTAACCGTTTATAATGATATTGTAAGCGCCCATGCATATACTATTGCATCTTTAACTAGAGCGCTGCGATTAACAAATGAAATTGGGGGCGGGAACATCATTCAGCTTTTGAATGCTGCAAAATTTAATACCTACTGGCTTTCTAATCAAGCCCCCATTGGTTTGTATGAAACACTAGTCACCAAAATCGGAATGACAGCAGAACATACGAAGTTTACTTCTTCCGAGACCTGGTTTTATAAGGCACCTTATGATGAAATTATACTGTCTCATTTCAAAGACTTTGTAGCAAAAGATGGTCCTAAGGTTGTTTTTATTCATCTTCTTGGAACGCATGGAGCTTATGATATGCGCTATCCAGATCGTTTTAAAAAATTTGACCCTGCCTTAATGCGTTCCAAAGACCCAAAGGTTGATCATTATGATAATGCTGTTTTATATAACGATCATGTGGTACATGAAATCATTAATATTACCAAAGCTCGCAATCAGAAAAGTTTTGTGCTCTATTTTTCAGATCATGGTGAGGAAGTATATGACGAAATTGATTATGCTGGCCATAGCGTTGATCAAAACATTACCAGAAATATGTTTGAAATCCCTTTTGTTTTATGGCAGTCAAAAGCATTTCAGGCGCTTAAATCAGTCGAAAATAAAACCAACAGAAAATTTTCTTTAGACAATCTATCACATGCTATTGCAGATTTATGCGGTGTCAAATCTGATAAAGTTGACTATTCAAAAAGTTTGTTTAGCCAAGAATTTACTCCTTCCCCACGAATTATTTTAGACTCACTAAACTATGACTTGAAGTTTGTTTATTGATTACTCAAAAAAACTATAATTTACTTCAAGTTAGTTAAAAGAGGTAAGTCGAATCCCAAAACGTAACAACTGTTTCTTAACCAATAGCAACAATCTATAAATGGGTTTCGGAACGTATAACAATATTAATTGTCGAATTGTAAGCATTTGCGTATTTATGCTTTTTCGCATCTTATAAAACAGATTAGATTCATCACTTTGCCTGTAACGCATGGCATACATATACCTTTTAAAGTTTAGATACTTGACAAAGCTTTTGTTTTTAGCGTTTTCGGCTTCATACTTGTCCAAATTTGGTAATAACTGATGGTTGAGCTTTACAACTGTCATTTGTCCCGGTCCACCGACCCTTACATCGCATAAAGGGCCATGATGATAAGCAGATTTAAATTTCAAATTTATTCTTATGAAAAAATCGATGTCTTCGCTGTACTTTATTTTTTCATTAAAGCCCTCAACCTCCTCTATGACTTTTCTTTTATAGGCTATGCTGCTTTGACAATACAAAGGCATTCCTAAGCTATATTTAAAAAAATCAGGAATTATAAAGCTATTATTTTCTTTAAATAAAGGAAGTTTAGGTTTTGCCCACATCTTCTTGCCGTTTGGGTGTAGCTCGTTATACCCAGTGCCAAATATTGAGGCGTTTGGAAAATCTTCTATCATCTTTGCAATACAGCTTAGAAAAGTATGATGCCATCTGTCATCTGCATCGAGCATTGTAATCAACTTGCCCTTGGCTTGTTGAATACCTGTATTTCTGGTGGCAGATAAACCTTTGTTTGTCTTGTGACAAATAATCTGAATCCTTTGAATTTGTAAAGAGTTTACCAAACGTAAACTATTATCTGTTGAACAGTCGTCTACAACAATAAGCTCAAAGTCTTGACAAGACTGCCTTGTAATGCTCCTTAATGTTTCAGCAATAAAGTTTTCTTTATTGTAGAGAGGTACTATAATAGAAAACAGAGGAATCATGATTTATTAGGATTGGTAAAATAATATAAACGATACCAATCAAGAAAAAATAATGGTTTTCCGTAACGGTTTAAAATATGATACAAGCACTTACCGATAGGTAAAAACGAATTACAAAAAATGAAATTGAGGCGATATTTTTTTAAGCTTTCATAAGCATGAATTAAATTGTTTTGATCTGCTTTAATGATATTGGCTTCGTAGTATTCTCGAAGCGTTGTTGCACCACTTTTTATTTTAGATAAAAACAACTTGTTATCGTCAATGCCATGATGATACGTTTCATTATTTATATGTAAAATTGGGATGTTATGTTTTTTGAGTGAAGCACCTAATAGCAAATCTAATCCATACACATTATCAGAAATTTTTGAAGTTTGTTCAAACAAATTTTTAGAAATTAACATGTTCCCCGAAAATATAAGTTTGTACGGATTTTTGTTTCGCAAGTTAGCGGCTTTTTGCTCACGCTGTTTCCCATAGTTATATCGAAGGTTTTTTTCAAACGATTCGAAGTCGTAACTATACCCACCGAAAATAGCTTTAGTCTGATCGTTAATGTTGTTCAAGTACGTTTTGATATAATTTAAATACGCCGGTATCATGTCTGCGTCTATAAACAGTAGATAAGGGTGTTGACTTTCTTTTGAAAGTCGTATTCGCGTCGAAACACGGCCAAAATTGCCATTCATTGCTATATATCTAAAACCAAAATCGGTGCATTTTTTTTCATTCCTCTTTTGATAAACTGTTGACCCATCATCAACAACCAACACTTCAATTTCTTTGTTTATGGTATTTAGCTCCCTGCTTAACGCTTCTAACAGCTCTGTACAATCGGTGTTATATGTAGGTATACAAATGGAAATCAAGGGAATTAATTTTTTACAACTACCTCAGAAACCAAACTATCCTCACATTTGAATGTTTTGCCAGGGTATTTTTGAATGATTCCAAAATCATGCGTGGCCATGAGTATTGTAGTGCCTTGTGCATTAATATTCCGTAGTACCTCCATGATTTCCCATCTCGTAATGGGGTCAAGGTTGCCTGTGGGTTCGTCGGCAAGCAATACTTTTGGATGGTTGAGCAAAGCGCGACCAATGGAAAGCCGTTGTTGTTCACCACCTGACAAGGTTTGGGGAAATTTCTTTTCTTTTCCTTCCAGATTTACCAGTGTTAATACTTCCGCAATGCGGGTATCGCGTGCTGACTTGTTTTTCCACCCTGTTGCGCGCAATACAAAAGCCAAGTTTTGATATACATTACGGTCGGGGAGGAGCTTAAAATCTTGAAATACTATACCCAACAAACGCCTCAACTTGTGAACATGCCTACTTTTAAGTTTTGCTAATGCCGTGTCACAGATGCTAATTTCACCTGATTTAAGCGGAAGCGCGGCGTATAGTGTTCGTATTAAACTGCTTTTACCACTTCCCGTTCTTCCAATAAAATAAACAAACGCTCCAGCATCAATTTCAAGTGATACCTTGTCTAGCACCACATTTTTGTTTTGCTGTATAGCTGCGTTTTGTATTGAAATAATAGGTGTTCCCATGTAGGGTTAAAAGTAAGCATGTTTTTTAGAAGATGTTAAACAAGAATAGATATTTATCCACAAATTAAAATTAAAAAATAATGTAAATAGCCTAAAAATGTTTAATAATTAATTTAATTAATGATATTATAATTAATAATAAAAATAAATTTGACAAATTTGCTTCAAAATTAAAATTATGTGTGGAATTGTATGTGCTTTAAATGTAAAGCAATCAACCGAAGGACTTCGACCGCAATTGCTGGAGATGTCCAAAAAAATTCGCCATCGCGGACCAGATTGGAGTGGTATCTATGCCGATGATTATGCCATACTTGCGCATGAGCGCTTGGCTATTGTTGATCCAACATCCGGAAAACAACCTTTGTTTAGTCCCGATAAACATTTTGTACTTGCAGCTAATGGCGAAATATACAACCACCGTGAGCTTCGTGATACCACGCCTGATTATGACTTCCAAACAGGTTCTGATTGTGAAGTTATCTTGGCTTTATACCAGCAAAAAGGCATTGACTTTATCGACGAATTGAATGGTATTTTTGGTTTTGCACTCTACGATGCTGCAAACAAAGACTTTTTAATTGCTAGAGATCATATGGGTATTATCCCACTCTATTACGGATTTGACCAGGCAGGCACTCGATATGTGGCTTCCGAGCTAAAAGCATTAGAAGGTGTGTGTCATACCATCGAGGTTTTTCCTCCGGGACACTACATCACTTCAAAAGACGACACTCCTCAAAAATGGTATTCTCGTGATTGGGAAGACTACGATGCTGTTAAAGACAACACGTCCAGTATTGAAGATTTGGGTAAGGCACTAGAAGAAGCAGTTCACCGTCAGCTTATGAGTGATGTGCCTTATGGTGTTTTGCTTTCAGGAGGCTTGGATTCGTCCATTACTTCGGCATTGGCTAAAAAATTTGCCAAGAACCGTGTTGAGGCAGATGACAAACAGGAAGCCTGGTGGCCACAACTCCATTCTTTTTCTATTGGTTTAGCAGGTTCGCCGGATTTGGCAGCCGCAAAAGTCGTTGCAGACCGCATAGGTACAATTCATCACGAAGTTACTTTTACCGTACAAGAAGGTTTAGATGCCATACGAGATGTTATCTACCACTTGGAGACTTACGACATTACTACTGTTCGTGCATCTACGCCCATGTACTTATTGGCGCGTGTAATCAAATCTATGGGTATTAAAATGGTGCTTTCAGGAGAGGGTGCAGACGAGGTCTTTGGTGGTTATTTATATTTCCACAAAGCACCTAGCCCAGAAGAATTTCACAAAGAAACCGTCAGAAAGCTCGAAAAACTCTATCAATACGATTGCTTAAGAGCCAACAAATCGCTGGCAGCTTGGGGTATCGAGGGCCGTGTACCGTTTTTGGATAAAAAATTTATGGACGTTGCCATGCGCATAAACCCAAAGGACAAGATGATTACCCCCGATCGGATGGAAAAATGGGTCCTCCGCAAAGCCTTTGAAGATGAATTGCCCAAGTCTGTTGCTTGGCGTCAAAAGGAGCAGTTTAGCGACGGGGTTGGCTACAATTGGATAGATTCCCTCAAAGAATTGGTAGAATCGTCTGTAACGGACGCGCAAATGGAGCAAGTAAGCCATCGTTTTCCAATACAGCCCCCAAGAACTAAGGAGGAATATTTCTACCGCAGTATTTTTGAAGACTATTTTCCATCACAGGCAGCAGCACTTACAGTGCCCTCTGTTCCTTCAATAGCATGCAGTACACCAACCGCATTGGCATGGGATGCATCCTTCCAAAACATGAACGAACCTTCGGGACGCGCCATTGGCAGCGTACACATGGATGCCTACGAGTAATTTTTACACACATTGTGTTGATAACTTGACTAAGGAATGGCCGCACTTTTACCATTAAAGTGGGGCTTTTCCCGTAAATTTGTAAGAATAGTTTTTATTCATAATTTAATAATATGAGTGACCAACCGAACCAAAATTATTCAGCAGATAGCATACAGGCATTAGAAGGCATGGAGCACGTGCGCATGCGCCCATCCATGTACATTGGTGATGTAGGCGTACGTGGACTTCACCACCTTGTTTACGAAGTTGTGGATAACTCCATCGATGAGGCCTTGGCTGGACATTGTGATTTGATCACTGTACACATAAACGAGGACAATTCCATTACTGTTGAAGACAACGGTCGTGGAACCCCCGTGGGAATGCACAAAAAAGAAGGCGTTTCTGCTCTCGAGGTCGTAATGACTAAAATTGGTGCTGGAGGTAAATTTGACAAAGATTCATACAAAGTATCAGGAGGTCTACACGGCGTAGGGGTGTCCTGTGTTAACGCACTTTCTGATATGCTTAAAGCTACTGTTTACCGCGATGGGAAAGTATGGGAACAAGAATATTCAAAAGGTAAGGCACAGTATCCTGTAAAACAGGTAGGCCACACAGACAAGACGGGAACCTTGGTGACCTTTTCACCAGACCCAACCATTTTTGCGCAAACACGCGAGTACAATTACGACACACTCGCAAGTCGTATGCGTGAGCTTGCCTATTTGAACAAAGGAATAAAAATCCAGCTGACAGACCAACGAAGCAAAGATGACAACGGGGAATCAGTTACCGAATTGTTCCATTCCGAAGAAGGACTAAAGGAGTTTATTCGTTTCCTGGATGCAAACAGAGAACCCATTACAACAGACGTGATTTCAATGGAGGGAGAAAAAAACAACATCCCTGTCGAAGTTGCCATGATCTACAACACGTCGTTTACTGAGAACCTCCATTCCTATGTAAACAATATTAATACCCATGAGGGCGGTACACACCTCTCTGGATTTAGACGCGGCCTTACAACAACGCTAAAGAAATATGCCGATGCATCTGGCATGTTGGACAAGCTTAAGTTTGAAATCTCGGGAGACGACTTCCGTGAGGGGCTAACTGCTATTGTTTCTGTTAAGGTAGCAGAGCCACAATTTGAGGGGCAGACGAAAACCAAATTGGGTAATAGAGAAGTAAGTGCAGCTGTTTCACAGTCTGTTTCTGAAATGTTAGAGAATTATTTGGAGGAGCACCCGAATGACGCCAAGGCGATTGTTCAAAAGGTGATTTTAGCTGCGCAAGCACGTCACGCTGCACGCAAAGCACGTGAGATGGTACAGCGTAAGACGGTGATGAGCGGAGGTGGATTGCCCGGTAAATTATCAGACTGCTCGGAGCAGGATCCTAAATTATGTGAGGTATTCTTGGTTGAGGGTGACTCGGCAGGTGGTACTGCCAAGCAAGGACGCGACCGTAATTTCCAAGCGATTCTGCCACTTAGAGGTAAAATATTAAACGTTGAAAAAGCCATGCAACACAAGGTTTTTGAAAACGAAGAAATACGAAATATTTACACTGCCTTAGGTGTTACCATAGGAACAGAAGAAGATGCCAAGGCATTGAATTTAGAAAAGTTGCGCTACCACAAAGTGGTGATTATGTGTGATGCCGATGTCGATGGCAGTCACATTTCAACACTCATATTAACCTTCTTCTTTCGCTACATGCGCGAGCTAATTGAAAGTGGTTATATCTATATTGCAACTCCGCCGCTTTATTTGGTTAAAAAAGGTCAAAAGAGGCAATATGCGTGGGACGATGATCAACGTGATCGCTTGATGAAAGATTTTGGCCAAGGAACTTCTGTACAGCGTTACAAAGGTTTGGGTGAAATGAATGCTGAGCAACTTTGGGATACCACCATGAACCCAGAATTTAGAACACTACGCCAAGTAACCATAGATAACGGAGGCGAGGCTGACCGTGTCTTCTCTATGCTCATGGGAGACGAAGTGCCGCCAAGACGTGAGTTTATTGAAAAGAATGCAATTTATGCGAATATTGACGCATAAGCTTTTAGTATTAGCGTTCAAGCCTTACTTTTACAAAACCAAAATAACAAACACATGAAAGTTACCATAGTTGGCGCTGGAAACGTTGGAGCTACTTGTGCAGATGCTATTGCTACACAACGCATCGCTAGTGAAGTCGTATTGCTCGATATTAAGGAAGGATTTGCTGAGGGTAAAGCCCTTGACATGATGCAAACCGCTACCACCCTTGGGTTTAACACCAAAATTGTAGGCACGACCAACGATTACACCAAAACGGCAAACAGCAATGTAGTTGTAATTACATCTGGCATTCCACGAAAACCAGGCATGACACGTGAGGAGTTGATTGGCATCAACGCCGGTATAGTGCAGTCTGTTGCTGAAAATATCTTAGCGCACTCCCCAGAGGCCATCATTGTAGTGGTTTCCAACCCCATGGATACCATGACCTATTTGACGCTGAAGAAAACGGGCTTGCCAAAAAACCGCATCATTGGAATGGGTGGTGCTTTGGATAGCTCTAGGTTTAAAACCTATTTGTCTCAAGCCCTAGGAAAGCCAGCTAACGATATTCACGGAATGGTAATTGGTGGACACGGCGACACCACCATGATTCCGTTGACGCGCTTAGCTTCCTATAATGGCATCCCAGTTTCAAGCTTGCTCGAAGCGGACGCACTTAAGCAAGTTGCTGCCGATACCATGGTTGGTGGTGCAACATTAACCAAGCTATTGGGAACATCTGCGTGGTATGCACCGGGTGCAGCTGTAGCCTATTTGGTCGACAGCATCCTTAACGATCAAAAACGTATTATTCCTTGCTCTGTTTATTTAGCGGGTGAGTACAACCAAGAAGATATTTGCATTGGTGTTCCCTGCGTAATTGGACGTTCAGGACTTGAATCCATTGTAGATGTAAATTTAACAGCCGAAGAGCAAGCAACTTTTGATAAAAGTGCTGCTGCGGTACGTAATATGAATGCAGCTTTGGATAGCATACTTTCGTAAAATCACACAGCTAATTTTAGCAATTTGTTAATCATTACGGATGCGCTATATTTGCTCGTCTCAATTACGACACAAAAAACTTTATCATGCAGAATAACGGACTTATCAAATTTTTCACCGTTTTGTTTGGCCTTGTCAGCCTCTACCAACTATCATTCACTTTTGTTACGTTAAAACTTGAATCAGACGCCAAGACATATGCCCAAGTTTCCGTCAACATAGATGACGCAGACTATTACACCTTCGTAGACATTGCCGAGCGCAACTACCTTGATTCTATTTCAGAACAAAAGGTATTTGGCGTTTTTAACTACGCTACAGCAAAAGACCGCGAGTTAAACAAAGGCTTAGACCTCAAAGGGGGTATAAACGTTATCCTACAAGTTTCCGTTAAGGACATCTTAAAAGGCTTGGCTGAAAATAGCCGAAACCCATTGTTTAATCAGTCGCTTGCAAGAGCTGATGTGCTGCAAAAATCATCTGATGATACCTATGTGGAGAGTTTTTTCTTGGCTTTTGAAGAATCAAAAGGCGATGAAAACCTATCTAATCCTGACATTTTTGGGAACCGTACCTTAAGCGATGACATCAACTTTAACATGACAGATGACGAGGTCAAGCCCGTTATCCGTAGAAAAATTGATGCCTCTATTGTTTCTGCTTTTGAAGTATTACGCAAGCGTATTGATAAATTTGGCGTAACCCAACCGAACATCCAACGCTTGGGTACTTCAGGACGTATTTTGGTTGAATTACCAGGCGCTAGAGATATTGAACGTGTTAAAAATCTCTTGCAAAGTACCGCCCAACTTGAATTTTGGGAAACTGCTTCTAACCAATTGTTTGGTACTTTTCTAGGGCAAGCAAACGAATTGCTTAAAACCGTAGTGGAGGCTGAGAAAGAAGAAGCCGAAACAGAAGTTTCAGAAATTGACGATTTACTATCTGACGTAGCTGCTGCACAAGATTCTATTACAACCGTCGTTAACCCCATTTATGACTACGTTAAAGGCGCCGGTTATGCCGGTGGCCCTGTATTGATTCAAGTTGAAGTTAAAGACCAACCAACAGTTGATTCTTATCTAAACCGTTCAGACGTACGCGCATTGCTACCAGCAGACTTGCGTTACACCAAGTTTTTGTGGGGAATCCCTGACGAAACAACAAATTTAGTTGACCTATACGTCATTAAGGCAAACCGATCCAACGAACCACCCCTGAGTGGAAGCGTTATTGTAGATGCTGCACAAACCTATGACCAATTGGGCGCTGCTGCAGTTTCTATGCAAATGAATGGCAAGGGCGCACGTATATGGGAAGAAATGACTGGTAAAGCATACCAAGAAAAGAGCAATATTGCCATTGTCTTGGACGATGTAGTCTATTCTGCACCAGGAGTTTCTAAGGGCGCTATTTCAGGCGGTCGTTCGGAGATATCCGGGCAATTTTCCCTTAATGAAGCCATTGACTTGGCTAACGTACTTAGAGCTGGTAAGTTACCAGCTGCTGCTGAAATTATTCAATCTGAAATCGTTGGCCCATCACTTGGGCAAGAGGCCATTGAAAGTGGTGTTAACTCATTCGTAATTGCGCTGTTGCTCGTACTTGCATGGATGATTTTCTATTACGGTCGTGCTGGTCTTTATGCAGATATTGCTTTGAGTTTAAACATCATTCTTATCTTCGGTATTCTCGCTGGATTAGGGGCTGTACTCACACTACCTGGTATTGCAGGTATTGTACTTACCATTGGTATGTCGGTTGATGCGAACGTACTTATTTTTGAGCGTATTCGCGAGGAATTGGCCAAAGGTAAAGGACAGAAACAAGCAGTATCGGATGGATTTAGAAACGCCTTGTCTTCTATTTTAGATGCCAACATTACCACTGGTCTTACTGCATTTATCCTGTTTGTGTTTGGAACAGGCCCAATTAAGGGATTTGCAACAACGCTACTTATAGGTATTGCAACCTCCTTATCAACAGCTATTTTTGTCACAAGATTACTTGTTGATGGTCGTTTGGCCAATGGAAAAGCTTTAACATTTGCTACGGGCGCAACCAAAAACTTATTCCGAAACCTAGATATTACGTTCCTTAAAAAACGTGGCTTTGCTTATGTTGTTTCTGGTTTGCTTATCGCTGCTGGTGTTGCTTCCTTATTTACGCAAGGACTCAACCAAGGGGTTGATTTTGTGGGTGGACGTTCTTATACAGTTCGTTTCGAACAAGCGGTTAATCCAACAGACGCGCAATCACAGTTGGTAAGCCTTCTAGGTAGTGCCGAAGCCAAAACATTTGGTGAGGACAACCAGTTAAAAATTACGACCAACTACAAGGTAGATGTGGAAGGAACAGAAGTTGATGATGAAATTCAACAAGCGTTATTTAGCGGTCTTTCATCTTTCTTGCCAGAAAACCTCACCTATGACGATTTTGTTAATGGTGCTGAAAACAAACAGGTAGGTATTATGTCCTCTATTAAGGTTGGACCAACCATTGCCGATGATATTAAGAAAGACTCATTTTTGGCTGTATTTGGGTCATTGATAGTGGTGTTCTTGTATATCTTACTTCGCTTCCGCAAGTGGCAATACTCTTTGGGAGCCGTAGCAGCAGTTTTCCACGACGTAATGCTCGTATTGGGAGTATTCTCTATTTCCTACACCTTTATGCCGTTTAGCATGGAGATTAACCAGGCTTTTATCGCTGCAGTGCTTACGGTAATTGGATATTCGCTTAATGATACTGTGGTGGTGTTTGACCGTATTCGTGAGTTTACGCGTCTGCACACTTCGTGGGAAGGCCACAAAACCGTAAATAGTGCACTAAACAGCACATTGAGTAGAACCATTAATACCTCATTAACAACGTTAGTGGTGTTGTTGGCCATCTTTATTTTTGGCGGAGAGGCAATTCGCGGATTTATGTTTGCCCTTATTGTTGGTGTACTAGTAGGAACCTATTCCTCGCTGTTTATTGCGACACCTGTTATGTTTGATACCACACGCAAGAAAAAGTAAACGGAATTACCCTTTTTTTCTAGCAGAAAATACAACCAAGCCTATTCCCAAAAGGATTAGCGGTATGCTGAGCCATTGTCCAGTGGATAAATAGCCAAGCTGATCCCCGAAGCCGCCCTGATTTTCCTTTACGAATTCAGCTAAAAAGCGTACGCCAAAGAGTAGGGCAAAGAATAGGCCTAACAAAAATCCTTCTTGTTTGCTTTTTTGGGTGTTTTTATAAACAATAAAGAGAATGATAAATACTATAAAATAACCCAAAGATTCATACAGCTGAACAGGGTGTCGGGGTAGTGTTTCGCCGTTGTTTTTAAAAACAACACCAAAATTGCTGCCCGTATATTTTCCGACAATCTCGGAATTAAAGAAGTTCCCGATTCGAATAAATATACCACCTAAAGCAACGGTTATGGCAATACGGTCTAGCAGCCACAATAGCGAGGCATATTTGAATTTCTGCATATATAAATAAAGGGCTGTTGTTATGCCAATAACGGCGCCATGACTGGCTAGGCCTCTAAAGCCAACAAACTTCCAACCTTCTTCAGATATTTTAAAAGGTAAAATGATTTCCAATAAGTTGTTTTGGAAATAATCCCAATTGTAGAAAAATACCTCTCCAAGTCGTGCACCTAAAAGCGTTCCTACAACCATATAAAGCAATAAGGGGTCTAGATGTGTGACCGAAACGCCTTCTTTTTTATACATGTACTTCATGAGGTACAATCCACCTGCAAATGCAATAACAAACATAAGGCTGTAATAGTAAATACTGATGCTGCCAAGGCTGATGGCTACAGGGTCAGGTGCCCATAAAAATTTGAGTGCTAACATGAATTTTAATTTTGGTTAAATATAATGCAAATATTATCCTAATCGGGAACGGGGTCGTGTCCTTGCCCGCCCCAAGGATGGCATTGGCTGATGCGTTTGATGGCCAGTAGGGTTCCTTTCCAGAAGCCGTGTTTCTTTAAAGCTTCAAGACTATAATGTGAACAAGTGGGATGAAACCTACAGCTGGAAGGTAATAGCGGCGAAACAATGGTTTGATAAATACGAATGAGAAGCACAAAAGGAAAAATGAATACCTTTTTCATGAGATCAAGCTATAGTTGGTGCCGTCTTTACCGTCTTTGAGTTGAATTCCTTTCTCCAATAGGGCATCGCGAATGCGATCTGAAGTTGCAAAATCTTTGGACGCTCGGGCTTGATTACGCATTTCAATAAGCACATCTAACGCTTTGTCCAAAAAAGCATTGTCTTCTTTTGACGAGGCGTCTAGTGTTAACCCCAAAACGTCAAAAACAAAGGCATCTATAGTTTTTTGTAATGTTTCTATATCGGAAGCTGTTAATTTATCCTCCCCTTCACTAACACGATGGATGAGCTTAACCGTTTCAAACAACTCGGCAATCAATACAGGACTGTTGAAATCATCGTTCATGGCGTCGTAAAAAGCTTGAATAGATTTAGTTATATCTACACTACTCTCATTGCTTTGTGGTAGCTGCGATAGCAGCTTAATGCCGTTGATAAGGCGGTTGTACCCTTTTTCAGCGGCTTCAAGGGCATCGCTACTCAAATCCAACACACTTCTATAATGCGCTTGCAGCATAAAAAACTTGGTCACATCAGGTGAGAAAGATTTCGATAGCAATGCATTTGATCCATCAAAAAGTTCGTTTGGCAATATGTTGTTTCCAGTGGATTTTGCCATTTTCTTGCCGTTAAGGGTAAGCATGTTGGTGTGCATCCATGTGTTTACCGGATTCTTTTTGTTCACTGCTTTGGCTTGTGCTATTTCACATTCGTGATGCGGAAACTTTAAGTCCATACCGCCTCCGTGAATATCAAACTGGTCTCCCAAATACTTTGTACTCATGGCCGTACATTCCAAATGCCAGCCTGGAAAACCGTCTCCCCAAGGAGAAGGCCATCGCATGATGTGCTGGGGCTCCGCTTTTTTCCACAAGGCAAAATCTTGCGGTGCTTTTTTCTCGCTTTGACCAGAGAGTGCACGGGTGTTGTGAATCATGTCCTCGAGTTTACGACCACTCAAGGCTCCATAGGTATTGGTGGTATTGAATTTTTCAACATCAAAATAGACCGAACCGGCGACTTCGTAAGCGTATCCAGATGCGATAATTTCTTTGACAATTTCAATTTGCTCAATAATGTGTCCCGTTGCAGTGGGTTCTATGTTTGGCGCAAGCGTATTAAAGGCAGCAAGTGTTTTGTGAAAATCGACGGTGTAGCGTTGAACCACTTCCATGGGCTCTAGGTGCTCCAAACGAGCCTTTTTAGAAATGCGATCTTCCCCCTCATCTGCGTCGTGCTCTAAGTGTCCTGCATCGGTTATGTTGCGCACATAACGTACCGAATAACCCAAATGTTTGAGGTAACGAAAGACCAAATCAAAAGAAATAAAGGTGCGGCAATTGCCAAGGTGCACATTGCTGTAAACGGTTGGCCCACATACATACATGCCCACATGTTTGTCTTCAATAGGTACAAATTGCTCTTTCTTTCCACTTAAGGAATTGAAAATATGCAGCGATGATGTTGTTTCGCTCATGCGTTAAAAGGAGGTGTCAAGATTTAGATAGCCTAAAAATTCTTTCTTTACGTCTGGTTTTTTAAAGGCGCCACCAAATTCAGCTGTTACCGTGCTGCTGTCAATATCGCGTATTCCACGCGCATTTACGCACAGGTGTTTTGCATCAATCACACAGGCGACGTCGTCGGTCTTTAATACCTCTTGTAGGGATTTAACAACTTGTAGCGTTAGGCGTTCTTGTACTTGCGGACGCTTGGCAAAGTAGTCCACAAGGCGGTTCATTTTTGATAAGCCCACTACAGTACCGTTTGAAATATAGGCAACGTGTGCTTTTCCAACTATGGGTAGTAAATGGTGCTCGCAAGTTGAGTAGAGGGTGATGTTTTTCTCGACCAGCATTTCACCGTATTTATATTTGTTATAAAAGGTTGAAGCACTGGGTTTGTTGTCTGGGTGTAGACCAGCAAAAAGTTCGTTAACAAACATTTTAGCGACGCGTTTGGGGGTGCCCTGCATACTGTCATCAGTCAGGTCCATACCAAGCGTTTCCATAATACGTCTGACGTCCTGCTCGATTTTGTTTATTTTTTCTTCGTCGGGTAATTCGAATGCATCCTCACGTAAGGGGGTGTTTATGTTCCCACTTAAATGGTCATCATGAATATCCTCCAGCGTTTCTTTAAGCAATCGGTCAAATTTCATAGCATCTTTCATAAAGTACAAAGATACTATATTCGTAAAAATTGAACTTTTTAGAAGCGAACGTTGTAGGTAAGCACTACTTGACCTGTATTTTCGTTTATGCTAGCACTGTCTGTTAGGCCGGTGTAATAGAGCTGTTGGGCATATTCCTGCGTACTTTTTGTGTATGCCAAATCTAGCGAACCACTCCCAAAACGAATTCCCATACCAAGTGAAAACCCGCTAAAATCATCCATGATTGTTTTGTTTATATACGGGCTTTGTTCGTGCCAGTAACCTGCACGAAGACTTAAGTCTCCAATACGACCCTCACCGCCAACACGAAGATAAGTAGCATCGTCAAGCGTATCATTTATATCACTATTTAAGGCATTGGTATCATCTGCATAGGGTAAGGTAACAGTAGATGAGCCATAATTTTTCTTTCCATAATCCACGCTTAAAATTCCTTTTTTGCCCAACACAAGTGCTGCACTTCCTTGAATTTTACCAGCAGTTTTAATTTTGTAAGGCCCATTTAAGTTCACAATGTTTGGATAAATGGCTGCACGCTGTGATGCGCCAGTCGAATCTACATAATATGTTTCTAAGCCTTCAGTATATTCGTCCTCAAGTTCATAATAGGTAGGACTGGTGTAGTTTGCCCCAAACCGCAGTATATCTGTAGCTTTAAATATCGCGCCAAACTGAAACGATACTCCTGTACCAAATGTGTTGAGATCTTGTTGAAAGAACACTTGCGATAAACTACTCGCTTCATCTAAATAATTGTCAGATGTTGCTTTGTAGGCTGCATAATCAATAGCATAAATATTTACATTGAACCCTAATGACAGTTGTTTCATATAGCGACCACTAAAATTTAGTGTGTAGAGTTGCTGTTTGCCTGATGTGTTGTATTCGTGCGTCTGATCGATACCTTCATTAAAAAGACCATCCGCTATATACATATCGTTTACATCATCATAAGTTATCGCATAGGTGTAAAGTCCCATATATGCCTGCTGTGTGGCATATCCAAACCTACTCCCCAAAAAGGAATATTCGTCATCAGGATTGTTATTAAAATCAAACGTGTTAAAAGGAATACCACTGGCGTTTTGTAAAAAATAATCTTCGAGTCCCCTGTTGAAATTAGTGCCTTTTGCAAAAAGGTTTTTATCAAAGTTATTGACGGTTTGCGTATTAAAACCAAATGCGACCTTGTCCCATTTACTAGAAGAATTGGCAAGTACAAGAACAAATCCTGCTTGGCTGATATCAAAAGATGATTTTTCGACATTGCTAAATTCCCCAAGGTAGTTGGCATCTGTTGAAAACGACTGCACGCCAATGGTAGCGCCCGCTTCATTAAAAGCAAATACACTTGATCCGGCTGGGTTATTTGAAATAGATGACAAATCCCCACCAAGTGCCCCAAAGGCACCTCCCATGGCTTGGTAGCGTGCAGAGCCGTTTAGTTGCTCTGAGGCATACCTAGCAACCTCACCAACATTTTGGGATTGGACCATACCACTTATTAGTAGTGCGCTAAAAATCAATGCAAATAACGTTATCTTTATCATCTCTTTATTTTAATTTCTGTAATACAATTGAACTCAATGCTGGCTTATCTTCTTCTAGATGAACCAGAGGAACTTCTTGTGGAGCTGCTTGAGGTTGATCTCGTTGAGCTACTTGGCGCTGACCTCCTAAAGCTTGTGTTAGAGGAAGAGCTTCTGTAACTAGAATTGTTTGACGACGTAGTCCTTTCGTTACTATACCTTCTTGTCGTTCTGCTGTTTTGACTTGAGTTTGTGTTGCTGCCCGAGTCGTTATAACGCTGCGTGGTATTGTTGCCCGAAACACTTCTTGTTGTTGTACCACGTGCGTTTGTGCGTAGTTGGGTGTTGTTATCGGAAACTCCTGAACGATTGCTTGAGCTACTTCTACTGCTGTTGGTGAGGTATGTTCTAGAAAACCCCCTGCTGCCATTCAGCCTGCTGTACCTAACGGGAGCAGCGTATCCTCGATCCACACCAACTCCGTAGTAGGGATTATTATATCCCCAGCCATTCCAACGGTTCCAATACGGATTTCTGTAGCCCCATCGGTAGGGATTGTAAAAAGGATGGTGGTTGAATGTAAAATACCACGGGTGATAATTATAGCCCCAAAATGAGGATCGCCCAAACGTGTATGGCGCATTGTACCAGCCCCAGTCCCAGCCCATGTTCCAACCAAACGGTCTGTTGTAAATTACGTTAATGTTGATTCTATCTACTTGATCTCCCCATGAGCCATGTGCTTGGTAGTTACCGGCGCTGCTTTGCTGTGGGGTCGCATCTTGATATTGTTCAATATCTGTGAACATATAATCGTTTTGAATCCCTTGAGAAGCTTTGTCGGCAAAATAATTTTTGTAATAAGAGCCGTTATTTTGTTGGGCGTTGTTATTCACAGGAGCAGCAACTTGTCTGGGCTTCTGTAAAACTTCATCGTCATATATGCCATCGCCGTAGTAAGAAACGGTTTGATAACCACTACATGCCGTAAGCAATAGCGCCAATAGTACTATTGAAAAAAGCACAGAACCTCTGATTAAGCTGGGTTGTAAAAAAGTACGCATGACACAAAGTTTAAATTAACACTCAAATTTAAGTAGTTTTGCACTACAACATGCAAAAAATCAAAAGTTGTGCCAAACTATGGGTAAACATTTAACAAAACGAGCCGAGGACTATTCAAAATGGTATAACGAACTGGTTGTAAAAGCCGATTTAGCAGAAACTTCCGCCGTTAGAGGCTGTATGGTCATCAAACCTTATGGCTATGCGATTTGGGAACGTATGCAAGCCATATTAGACAAAAGATTTAAAGAAACAGGACACAGTAACGCCTACTTCCCGCTGTTTGTTCCTAAGAGCTTGTTTGAAGCAGAGGAGCAGAACGCCGAGGGTTTTGCCAAAGAATGTGCTGTGGTAACACACTATCGCCTTGAAAATAATCCGGACAAGCCCGGAAAACTCCGTGTTGATCCCAAAGCAAAACTAGAAGAAGAACTTATTGTACGTCCCACGAGTGAGGCCATTATTTGGAACACCTACAAGAACTGGATTCAATCCTATCGTGACTTGCCCATTTTGCTCAACCAATGGGCCAATGTGGTGCGCTGGGAAATGCGTACGCGTTTATTTTTGCGTACGGCAGAGTTTTTATGGCAAGAGGGGCACACTGCCCATGCCACTGAAGCAGAGGCGCTGGCCGAAGCAAAACAAATGAACCAAGTGTATGCTGATTTTGTAGAGCAGCATATGGCCATTCCTGTCATACAAGGCGTTAAATCTGCCGCCGAACGCTTTGCTGGTGCAGTAGAAACCTATTGTATCGAGGCACTTATGCAAGATGGTAAAGCCTTGCAAGCCGGTACTTCTCACTTTTTAGGACAGAATTTCGCCAAGGCATTTGATGTAAAATACGCTACCAAAGAAGGAGGTTTGGAACATGTATGGGCAACCTCTTGGGGTGTGTCTACACGACTGATGGGCGCACTTATCATGACGCACAGCGACGATAATGGGTTAGTGTTACCACCTACATTGGCACCGCATCAAGTGGTCATCGTACCCATTTACAAGGGCGAGGAGGAACAAAAATTGGTTTTTGAAGCAGTAGCTCCCATTCTTGAAGCTCTGCGAAAAGAAGACATTCGTGTGCATTTTGATAGCCGGGATACGCACAAACCTGGATTTAAGTTTAACGAATACGAGTTTAAAGGAGTTCCGCTGCGCATTGGCATTGGACCAAGAGATGTTGCCAATGGCACGGTTGAGCTTGCCCGTCGGGATACGCTAAGCAAATCAAGTGTTGCGCAGGAAGATTTGGTTACTGAGGTGAAAACCACACTAGAAGCCATACAAGTTGCTTTGTTTGATCGCGCCAAGGATTACAGGACCCAACACACCACAGCAGTTGATGATTTTGATGCTTTTAAGCAAGTTTTAGCTACAAAAGGTGGATTTGTTGTAGCACACTGGGATGGTACTGCTAAGACCGAATTGGCGATCAAAGAAGCGACCAAAGCAACCATCCGTTGTATTCCTATTGACGGTAAGACGGAAAAGGGCAGTTGTGTGTACTCTGGAAAACCCTCAAATCAACGGGTTTTATTTGCAAAAGCATACTAATCAAAATATAAGTTGCAAGTTTGTTAGGTATCATATAAATTTGCACCTCGTTAATCCGAAGGGCCCGTTCGTCTATCGGCTAGGACGCCAGGTTTTCATCCTGGTAAGAGGGGTTCGATTCCCCTACGGGCTACTAAATATAAACTATGGCAAATCATAAATCCGCCTTAAAAAGAATTCGTTCAAGCGAGACCAAGCGTCAGCGTAACCGTTTTCAGCACAAAACAACGCGTAACGCCATTCGTGATTTCAAAGCACTGGAAAAAAAGAAAGAAGCTCAAAAGCAATTTCCTCTTGTTGTTTCCATGATCGATAAGTTGGCAAAAAATAACATCATTCACGATAATAAAGCTGCTAACCTTAAGTCTAAGCTCTCCAAGCATTTGGGCACACTTTAATACAGCTTCACATATTTATCGAAAAAAGGGCGTCCATTTGGACGCCTTTTTTTAATGTGTTTGAGTTAAGTAGCTTATGCATTCATTGAAATCAAAAACTCTTCGTTGTTTAGTGATTTCTTGATGCGGTCGTTGATAAACTCCATGGCTTCCACAGGGTTCATGTCGGCTAAATATTTGCGCATAATCCACATGCGTTGAATGATATTTTCATCCAATAAGATGTCGTCACGACGTGTGCTTGAAGACACCAAGTCAATGGCCGGGAATATACGGCGGTTGGAGATACGGCGATCGAGCTGTAGTTCCATGTTACCTGTCCCTTTAAATTCTTCAAAAATAACCTCATCCATCTTAGATCCTGTTTCGGTTAGTGCCGTTGCAATAATCGACAGCGATCCGCCATTTTCAATATTACGAGCTGCTCCAAAGAAACGCTTAGGTTTGTGTAGCGCATTGGCATCTACACCACCACTCAATATCTTACCAGACGCAGGCTGTACCGTGTTGTAAGCACGTGCCAGACGCGTGATGGAATCCAACAGGATAACCACGTCATGACCACACTCTACCAATCTCTTGGCTTTCTCAAGTACGATGTTCGCCACCTTTACGTGACGGTCTGCTGGCTCATCAAAAGTGGAGGCCACAACCTCACCCTTAACGTTGCGTTGCATATCCGTAACTTCTTCTGGACGTTCGTCAATAAGTAAGATGATTTGGAATACTTCTGGGTGGTTTGCTGCAATAGCGTTGGCCACGTCCTTTAAAAGCATCGTCTTACCTGTCTTAGGTTGCGATACAATCATACCACGCTGACCTTTTCCAATTGGGCAAAACAAATCCATTACTCTTGTTGAGACAGTACTTTGTTTGTCAGCTAGGTTAAATTTTTCCTGTGGAAATAGAGGGGTAAGGTGCTCAAATGAAACACGGTCGCGTACGATATCGGGCGAAAGCCCATTAATCAACGATACCTTAATAAGCGGAAAGTATTTTTCACCTTCCTTGGGTGGACGAATATGTCCCAATACAGTATCTCCAGTTTTTAGGCCAAACAAACGTACTTGCGACTGCGATACGTAAATATCATCAGGAGAAGTAAGGTAGTTGTAGTCTGACGATCGTAAAAAGCCGTAGCCTTCCTGCATCATCTCCAAAACACCCTCACTTTCTATAATCCCATCAAATTCGTAATCGGGCTGGCGATAGCGGTTGCGGTGATCTTTGTTGTGATTGCCTTTTTCAACGGAATCGTTTCCATTTTGTTGGCGATTTCCTCTGTTGTTATTGCCGTTGCCTTTATTGTGCTGATGCTTATGTCTCGGATGATCTGATTTTTTATCGTTTCTGTAATCCGATTTACTGTCCCTAGAGTCCTTAGAATTTTTAATATTCCTAGTGTCTTTTTTGTTGTCTCGCTTTTCTCTGACTGATTTTTTGTTCTCAGTAGTTTTAGCAGGTGCTTTTTGCTCCTCCTTTTGCTCACCTTCATCTGGAAGTGTAGACTGGTGATCAATGATGCGATAAGTGAGTTCAATTTTTTTAAGCGCGGTAATTTTTTTTATGCCTAGCTCTTTTGCGATTTCTTGCAATTCAGCAAGCTTTTTAGCTTTTAATTCTGATAATTCAAACATGTGTAATATGGTAATTGTATATTGTGAAGGCTGAAGTATTTGCCTATAGGGCAAACATACAACTTTTTTTATTTTTGTCTTTTAATTTTTTATAATCTAGATGGATATTTCCATTGTAGTTCCCGTATTCAATGAAGAAGTTTTTCTAAAACAGGCGCTTACTTCGTTGTTAAATCAAACATATCCAGCGAAGGAATTGGTTGTTGTTGACGATGGCTCCACAGATAATTCTGTGGCCATTATCCGCAAACTCGCCGAAGCACACCCTAATTTAAAGCTTATCACGTCCGGTAACACATCTTCTCATGCGCCAGGAGAAAAGGTAGTGCGGGCATTTATACGTGGTTTTGATGCGCTTACTGCTGATTGGGACGTGGTGTGCAAGTTTGATGCTGATATTGTATTTCCAGACAATTACTTAGCAAAACTCAACGACGCTTTTAGTAGCAACGACACCTTGGGTATGTTTGGCGGCCTGCTGACTGTTCCCAATAGAGACTCACGGGTAGTTGAGACCATCTCACGCAGCAATCACCTTAGGGGCCCTATTAAGTCGTATTCAAAGGCATGTTATGCTGATATAGGTGGACTACGTGCAGCTTTGGGTTGGGACACGCTTGACGAGTTGTTAGCGCTGCAACGCGGATATCAGGTTAAGGTAGATAAGGAGTTGCTTGTTAAACACTTACGACCCACAGGAGCAAAATACAATTACAAAGGTGCTGTTGCTAAAGGTCGTTTATTCTATGAGTTGGGCTATGGATTCTTTTTGGGCGTTTTGGCCGCTATCAAGTGGTCGTTTACCCAACGGGGCAGTTTGGTTGGGGCTTTAGGAGGATTTTTAGGTGCTTGGTTTACTTGCAAACCGAAGTTTATTACGAGACAGGAAGCTCGTTTCATTAGGCGCTACCGCTGGTCACAAATTTTTTCTCGGTTTGTCACCTAATTCAATTACAACAAGATTTTTTGCTTCTCCCGCTTCAATTTCAAAGCGTATCATGGTTTGTTTTTTGTGAAAGCCGTGTTTGCCTGCCGCACCGGGATTCATAAACAATAAGTTGTGTTTTTTGTCAAAAGCAACCTTTAGAATGTGGGAATGCCCACATATAAATATATCTGGTTTTAGCCGTTCCAGTTTTTCTGCAATGCCCTTTGCATAGCTAGGCGGTTTGCCACCAATATGGGTCATAAACACGCGCATGCCTTCTATAGTAAAGAATAAATATTCATCAAATTGGCTTCTGATGCGCGCATTGTCAATATTACCATACACCACTTTGAGCGGTTTGATTTTTTCTAGGGCATCTGTCACTTCAAAAGCACCAATATCCCCGGCGTGCCAAATTTCATCGGCCGCTTCCGCATAGCCCAAAACCCTTGGGTCTAAAAAACTGTGCGTATCTGAAAGCAACAATATCTTTTTCATCATCTTTGTACAAAATTACACCTTTGCGTTATTTTTTAGAGTTTTCATATAGAGGAGCTGCATATCACGGATGGCAACGCCAACCCAACGCCTCCACGGTACAGCAGCAAATGGAAGATGCACTGACTACTTTGTTGGGCAAAGAAACGGCTGTGATCGCTGCTGGCAGAACAGATACTGGTGTACACGCCAAACAAATGTTTGCGCATGTTGACTTAGCGCTCAATACTGAAGCGGTCAAACAACTTGTGCACCGGCTAAACAAATTTCTACCCCACGACATTGCCATCAAGGCTATACACCCCGTAAAAGCAGATGCACACGCTCGTTTTGACGCCATTTCACGAAGCTATACTTACCATTTGGTGTCACACAAATCCCCATTTGCACACGAGCTGGCTTATACGTTTACAACCGCATTGAACTGGGATGTCATGAATGCCGCAGCTAAATTACTTTTAGGGCACACCAATTTCAAATGTTTTTCTCGCTCCAAAACAGATGTAAAAACCTATGACTGTAAGGTAACTGAGGCGTATTGGGCGCAATCAGATTCGGAATGGGTTTTTTATATTTCGGCCAACCGATTTTTGCGCAATATGGTACGTGCCATAGTGGGTACGCTGCTTGATGTTGGTGCTGGTAAAACAAGCTTAGCTGATTTCCAAGCCATTCTAAATAGCGCTGATAGAACCAAAGCAGGAAGTTCAGCACCTGCACATGGATTGTTTTTGACGCAAGTTCAATATCCAAACACTATATTTGAAACAAATGGATAAAAAAGCTTCGAATAGTATTTTGGATGTCAGCTTGTTTAAGCGTCTTTTGGCTTTTGCAAAGCCCTATCGCATCACTTTTATATCGGTGTTGGTTTCGGCAGTTTTATTATCTGGGTTTTCTACACTTAGCCCTTACTTGCTTAAGATTACCATAGACGATTACATTACCCTAAAGGATTACGATGGCATGTTGCTTCTTATAGCCCTTATGACGCTGGCCCTGGTGCTTGAAGTAGTTTTTCAATTTGTGTTTATCTATTACGCCAACTGGCTTGGGCAACATATTATTTTCGATTTACGCAATATGCTGTATCGCCATATGATACAGTTTAAAATGGCTTATTACGACAAGTCAGCAGTGGGGCGTTTGGTTACTCGTGTGGTAAGTGATATCGAGACTATCTCAGGAATTTTTAGCCAAGGCTTGTTTATGATCGTTGCAGACCTTTTAAAGATGTTCGTGGTTATTGTGGTGATGTTGACAATAAGTTGGAAGTTATCGATCATTGTTTTTGCTATTTTACCTGTAATTCTATTTGCAACACGGCAATTTCAAAAAGCGATGAAATCCGCTTTCGATGAAGTGCGCACACAAGTAGCCAACCTTAATAGTTTTGTACAAGAACGCATTTCAGGCATGAGCATTGTGCAGTTGTTTGGTCGTGAGAGTGCGGAGTTAGCCGCATTTAAAGACATCAATTACAAACACCGCAAAGCGTGGTTAAAAACTGTCTGGTATAACTCCATTTTCTTTCCTATTGCAGAACTCTCCACCTCGATTACCATCGGACTTCTTGTGTGGTTTGGTGGACTGAATGTTATTGCGGGCTCATCGGAGATTACACTTGGCATTATTTTTTTGTTTATTCAGTTGTCACAAATGCTGTTTCGTCCACTACGACAAATTGCGGATAAGTTCAATACCCTCCAAATGGGTATGGTGGCGGTTCGTCGTGTAATGGCAGTCCTAGATACCCAAAAATCGATTTCAAGCAATGGTCAAATCTCCAACAATGAAATTTCAGGTAGGGTTGCTTTTGAAAATGTAACGTTTTCTTACAAGGAAGATGAAGCAGTCTTACACGGCATTTCGTTTAATATCGCACCCGGTGAAACCGCAGCCGTAGTTGGTGCGACTGGCGCTGGGAAGTCAACGCTTATCAATATTTTATGCCGCTTCTATGAGATTGAAAGTGGACAGGTAACCTTGGATGGCGTAAATATTAATGATTACGACCGTTCTTGGCTGCGCAAACAAATCGGTGTGGTGTTGCAAGACGTTTTCCTGTTTGCCGATTCCATTTACAACAACATAACGCTGTGGGATACTTCTATTTCAGAAGACGATGTGATTGCAGCTGCTAAAAAAATCGGTGTTCACGATTTTATTTCAAGCCTTCCAGACGGTTATCATTTTAATGTAAAAGAACGCGGCGGCGTGCTGTCAACAGGACAGCGCCAATTGATTGCTTTTTTAAGAGCCTATGTTATTCAGCCTAAGATTTTGGTTTTAGACGAGGCCACTTCTTCAATTGACACACATACAGAAAAGCTTATCCAAAAGGCTACCAAAGAAATTACCAAAGGCAAAACCTCTCTAGTAATTGCCCACAGACTCGCTACCATACAACGAGCAGATAGCATTATTGTTTTGGACAAAGGAAAGATTGTAGAGTCGGGAACACACAGTGCGTTACTGAAAATTGAGGGTGGCTACTACAAAAATCTTTATGAAGTTCAATTTGTTAAAGCTGAAGCAGTCATCTAAGCCATATCTTTGGCAATGATGTCATGCAAATCTTTATAGGAGCTAAAAGAAATTTTTTCCCGTCTTTAAAGTAACTAATACCTCCTGTTTCTTCCGATACCACCAACACCACTGCATCTGTTTTTTCTGTAATTCCAATGGCAGCCTTGTGTCTTAAGCCGAATTTTTTTGGTAGCCCACTTTTGTTGGATATGGGGAGCACAACACGTGTTGTTGTGATGTTGTTGTTTTCTATTATGGCTGCGCCATCGTGTAGGGGTGCGCTTTTGTGAAAGATACTTTCAATGACGGGAACGGAAATTTCCATGTTGACCTCTACACCCGAGGATTTAAGAAAGTCTAAGCTGCTGTTGCGCTCCAGAACTAAAAGCGCGCCTGTTTTTTGTTTTTTGAGCGAAGCACAACTTTTTACTAAGGCGTCAATATTAAGTGAGGACTCAATATCACTTGATTTGGTGTTGAATATCTTAAGATAGCGATTTATTGTCTTTCGGTTTGCCAAATTTGAAGACCCCAGCATCAATAGCAGTTTGCGAATTTCTTGTTGAAAAACCACGATTAGCGCAAAGACCCCAACACTCATAAAGCCCCCGAGTATATTGCTGAGCAATTCCATATTCAAGGCATCAGTGATTTTCCAAATCAAGTAGAGTATGACAATGCCTACAAAAATATTGATGGCTGCTGTTCCTTTAACAAGACGGTAAGCATAGAAGAGCAACATCGCCACCAACACAATGTCGATGATATCTAGTATATTAAAATCTAAAAAATCAAACATTCTATAAATTTACGAATAATTGGTTAAGCATTCTTAAGTTTTTCAATGAGTTGTACGGCTTGATGGGCTTCTTTGACGTCGTGTACACGTAAAATTTGAACGCCTTGCTGCAAGGCAACGGTGTTTAATACGCTAGTTCCATTCCCTGCCTCAGCAACTTCTATATGAAGCAGTTTATAAATCATCGACTTGCGCGACACACCAATCAGCATGGGAATGCCGTCCACTTGAATGCTGCTTAAATATTTTAGTAAAGCATAGTTGTGTTCTAATGTTTTACCAAATCCAAAGCCCGGATCAATGATGATGTCGTGGATGCCAGCCTTGTGCGCTGCATCAACTTTTGCAGCAAAAAACGATCTAATATCCGTCAGTATATTGTTATAGCTGGGTTTGTCTTGCATGTTTTGCGGCTTGCCTTGCATGTGCATGGCAACAAAAGGAACGCCTAGTGCACCAACAGTTTTTAGCATTTTAGCATCTAGATTACCACCCGAAATATCATTGACCATAGCAGCACCTCCTGCTACGGCTTGTTGGGCAACATCACTTCTGTAGGTGTCTATGGAAATGAGCGTATCCGGAAATTTTTTATGTATTTTTTCAATAACAGGCAACACCCGTGCCAATTCTTCATCAACTGTAATCTCAACGGCCCCTGGTTTTGAGCTTGCTCCTCCGACATCTATAAATGTAGCGCCTTCAAGAAGCATTTTTTCCGTTTGGGCAAGTGCACGGTCTATATTGTTGTATAAACCACCGTCGTAAAAGGAGTCTGGAGTAAGGTTCAGAATCCCCATTATTTTAGGTGTTGTCAGGTCTATAAGCTTGCCTTTACATGAGATGTTCATAAATAGCACCTAAATTAGTTGGTTTAAAATGAAAACATTTTCATTTTTGAGCGAAATTTACAACAAATCAAATCAGGTGGCGCAAACCGAAGCACAATATCTTACAGCAATAACAACATGCAAGTCATTGTTTGAGCAAAAAATGAAGGATTACGGCTGTGCATGGCGCATACTTCGTCCCACTTCCTTGACCGATCAGATTTTCATCAAAGCCCAGCGCATCAGAACCCTGCAAAAAATTGAAACCAAAAAGGTTGATGAGGGTGAAGTATCTGAGTTTATTGGCATTGTGAATTATTCTATTATGGCACTAGTCCAATTGGAATTGGGAGCCGCAGCGCAGCCCGACCTGTCAAGTGAGGAGGTAATGGCCCAATACAACAAACACGCTGCAGCAGCCAAAGCCCTGATGGAGCTAAAGAACCACGACTATGGCGAGGCATGGCGCGACATGCGCGTTAGCTCCCTAACTGATTTGATTCTACAGAAGCTGTTGCGCGTAAAACAAATTGAAAATAACAAAGGCAAAACGCTTGTCAGTGAAGGTCTAGAAGCCAACTTCCAAGACATGATTAACTATGCCTTATTTGCATTGATACACTTAAATAACCAACCTTAACCATGAGAAAACAAATTGTAGCCGGTAACTGGAAAATGAACCTTAACGCCGCACAAAGCCAAGAGCTTATAGATGCGTTAAAAGCACAAACGTTTAATGCAGGCGTGCATGTAGCTATCGCTACGCCATATGTACATTTAGCTGCAGCAGTTGATCAAACGGCTGGCACATTAATTGAGGTGGCCGCACAGAACATGCACCAAGCCGCTTCTGGTGCCTATACTGGCGAAGTTTCGGCAGCCATGTTAGAAGGAATAGGGGTGAAGACCGTTATCCTTGGACACTCCGAACGCAGGGCTTATTTCCATGAGACTGATGCCCTTTTGGCCGAAAAAGTAAATGCCGCATTGGAAAACGACATGCATGTCATTTTTTGTTTTGGTGAGGAGTTAGAAGATCGCAAATCGGAAGCACACTTTGACCTTGTTACCAGTCAGCTTACAAACGGACTCTTTCACCTAAATGCGTCCCAATGGGCGAGTATCACACTTGCTTATGAGCCCGTATGGGCCATTGGAACAGGAGAAACCGCTAGTCCAGCGCAGGCACAAGAAATGCACGCGCACATCAGAGCGGTATTAGCCGCAAAATATGACGATGCATTAGCACAAAGCATTTCTATTCTTTATGGAGGAAGCGTTAAGCCTACCAACGCCAAAGAGATTTTTGCACAACCAGACGTTGATGGCGGATTGATAGGAGGGGCTTCACTTAAGGCTGAAGATTTTGCCGCTATTGTCAACGCTTTTTAAATTTGAAACCCTACAGAGCGTATCATTTTGATGTTCAGCCAACATCTAAAACAGCTATTTTTTCTGCTTG
This sequence comes from Bacteroidota bacterium, assembly GCA_038143535.1. GTDB lineage: Bacteria > Bacteroidota > Bacteroidia > Flavobacteriales > Flavobacteriaceae > UBA7446. The sequence goes on along the minus strand of JAYQMD010000001.1, from coordinate 978,125 downwards.
GCTAACTACCTTTCCATTTGAGAGTTTTGTCACTACCGAAACAGGTGTAACAGCCTATGTTTCTTTGGACCAAGCGGACCAGATTTCCGAAGTGGCCTGTCTGGCTGTTCCTTTTGACGGGGTGTCTGCTAAGCTTAAAACAGAAGATTTTGAAGGGCATAACTGGAATGCCCTATGGGAGGAACACTTTCATCCCATTGCAGTTGGCGATTGGACCATAAGGGCTTCGTTTCACAAAGCTGCCACGACCAAGCACGAAATTATTATTGACCCACAGATGTCTTTTGGCACCGGCCACCATGCCACTACACAACTTATGCTCGAACAGCTTCTTCACATCAATGTTGCTAATAGAACGGTTTTGGATATGGGTACGGGTACGGGTGTTTTGGCCATAGCGGCAAAAATGCAAGGGGCTGAAAAAGTGACTGGTGTTGATATTGAAAGTTGGTGTGTGGAGAATGCCATTGAAAATGCCAAGAAGAATGACATAAACGATATTGCCTTTAGCACCAAAACGCTGGACGATTTAACAGACCTCAAGCCTCAAGTGATTTTGGCTAACATCAATAGAAATGTGTTGTTAGCTCATTTACCTGCCTATGCAAAAATGTTAGCAGTAAACGGCAACTTATTGTTATCGGGATTTCACCAAGAGGATGTAGATGTGCTAAACGCTTTGGCACAACAAAATGGACTTAAACCCGCAGGTAAAGCAGAAAAAGAAGGTTGGATTTGTTTAAAATTTATAATTTAGTGGAGATGATTTACTTTGAAAAAACAAAAGAACAAGAGCAAGAACAGCGGGAGGTTGCCGTTGAGACATCTCGTCTCCACGAAATCATCCTCTATAACGACGATGTTAATACTTTTGATCATGTGATTAATACCCTAATTGAAGTGTGCGGACACACAACCGAGCAGGCAGAGCAGTGTTCCCTTATTGTACACTACAAAGGAAAATGCTCGGTCAAACGGGCGTCTTATGATGAACTGGAAACCAAATGCATCCGTCTGCATGCTGCAGGGCTGAGTGCAGAAATCGTTTAATTCCGCATTTTTTGCAATTGCTTAACTTAGCAAAAAATTGCTTATGCGCATTATGTATTTTTTGCTGCTTGCTGCATGTTTTAGTTATGCTCAACCTACTGCTATGAAAAATTCAATTCACACCTTTACTGTTGAGGATATAGACGGCAAGCCCTTCTCGCTTGAATCACTCAAGGGAAATAAAGTTATGATTGTAAATACAGCCTCTAAATGTGGTCTAACCCCCCAATACAAAAAATTAGAAGCCCTTTATCAAGAATATAAAGACCAAAATTTTGTTGTTATTGGGTTTCCAGCCAATAACTTCATGTGGCAGGAACCTGGTAGTAATGAAGATATTAAAGTTTTTTGCGAAAAAAACTACGGAGTTACTTTTCCGATGATGGCCAAAATCAGCGTCAAAGGAAAAAGGCAGCACCCTCTTTATGCTTTTCTTACCAAAAAAGACAAGAACGGCGTTAAAGACAGTTCGGTAAGTTGGAATTTCCAAAAGTATCTTATAGACGAAAACGGTCATTTGGTGGAGGTAATTTCGCCGCGCACACAGCCCGATGACCCCGTTGTAATAGATTGGATAAAAAGCTAAAAATGAATGTAGATATCCTAGCTATAGGCGCACACCCCGATGATGTAGAGCTTTCTTGCGCTGGAACTTTAGCGAAAGAAATTGCCCATGGTAAGCAGGTAGCCATTTTAGACCTTACGCAAGGGGAACTGGGAACTAGAGGAACTGCTGAAATCCGTGCAAAAGAAGCTAAAGACGCAGCCAACATATTAGGGATAATAGCTCGTTATAATCTCAATTTTGCAGATGGTTTTTTTGAAAACAACAAAGCGCATCAATTGCAATTGGCGGCATATATACGCTTGTTAAAACCCGATATGGTGCTTTGTAACGCTGTTGAAGATCGACACCCCGATCATGGTCGTGCCGCAGCACTGGTATTGGAAAGTTGTTTTTTGAGTGGCTTACAGCAAGTGAAGACCACGCATAAGGGGCAATCCCAAGACGCATGGCGCCCAAAGCAAGTATACCATTACATTCAATGGAACGATGTCCAGCCAGACTTTGTGGTGGACATAAGCGCTTATATAGACACCAAGCTAGAGGCGGTTAGCGCATATGCATCCCAGTTTTTTAATCCAAAAACATCGGCACCAGAAACGCCCATCAGCAGTCAAAACTTTTTAGATAGTGTTAGATACCGTACTGCCAATCTTGGAAGACTCATTGGGGTAGCCCATGCAGAGGGGTTCACAGCCGCGCGTTTGTTGGCTGTTGACCGTATAAATGATTTGATGTAAAAGCTGTTTTGGATTCTCTAAAAACATAGTACATTTGCATCCTACAAAATGGTGGTTGTAGCTCAGTTGGTTAGAGCGCTAGATTGTGGTTCTATTCAATGAGGACTATTTTAAGACACTTTGGAGTAGGTTTAAGAAGAAGTGCCCAGAGATTGGAAAACATACTACAATCTATTCTTTTAGGCACTCTGGAGCTATAGAAATCTTTAAGCGTACGGGTTCTTTACACAAGCTACAAAGAGCTATGGGGCATTCAAGTTTAAACGTATCCCTAACCTATTTAAGAGGACTTGAAGTAGCAGAACTAAAAGAAGAAGATATGCCTATGGTTTAATTCATTAATTTAGTTTTCTTAAAATTCTACAATGAAAACTATACTCTCACTATCTGCTCTTTTAATTACACTAACGTTAACTGCTCAATCTAATACTGCTACTTGGTATCTTAATGATACAAGTGGTGATGGTATTCAGTCTAGTCTTGCCAATGCTTCAGGTAACTACTCTTTTGCAATGGGAGATAATGCTACTTCAAGTGGTTTTAATTCTAGAGCGCTTGGTATAAATACAACAGCAAGTGGTTATCTTTCAACCGCTATTGGGTTTGAAACAACAGCAAGTTCAGATATTTCTACAGCTATCGGATATTTAACAACAGCAAGTGAATATTATTCTACAGCGATGGGGTACAATACAATAGCAAGTGGAATTAGTTCTACAGCAATGGGAGATTCAACAACAGCAAGTGGAAGGAATTCTACAGCAATGGGAGATTCAACAATAGCAAGTGGAAGGTATTCTACAACAATGGGAGCTAACACAACTGCAAGTGATTATGTTTCTTTAGTGGTTGGGCAAAACAATTCTGCAGGTTCAACTGTTACTAACAGCGCTACAGAATTTAGTACAGACAACACAGCCTTTGTTATAGGAAATGGAGCAGATGCAGACAACAGAAGTGATGCACTAACAGTACTATTTGACGGTACTACAAACGTTTCAGGCTCTGTAACAGCTACTGAATTTATTGGAGATGGTTCACAACTTACTAATCTTTCTGTAAGTTCTCCATTTAGCCTTAATGATACAAGTGGGAATGGCATACAATCAGACACCAATACAGCAAGTGGGAATTACTCAATAGCTATGGGTGAAAATACAGTTGCTTCAGGAACTAATTCTACTTCAATGGGAAATGGAACAACAGCAGGTGGCGAAGGTACAACCGCATTTGGTAATGGTTCATTAGCGAGTGGTAATACTGCAACTGCTTTTGGAAGCTCTACAGCAAGTGGAGATTATTCAACAGCTTTTGGAAGCTCTACAGCAAGTGGAAATTCCTCTTTTGCTGTGGGGAATTCAACAGCATCAGGTTATGGCTCTATAGCATTATTAAGTGCGGATGCTTCTGGTGCTGAGTCTGTTGCCATTGGAAGAACGGTTATGGCTGAGGGGCAGTGGTCAATAGCGTTAGGGAGTGGAGAAGCAATTGCATCTGGTGATTATTCAACTGCACTTGGATACACCAGTAATGCAACTGGAAGAATGGCAACTGCAATTAGCAGAACTACAGCAAGCGGAGTTAGTTCAACATCAATGGGTTATAGCACATCAGCAAGTGGAGATTATTCAACATCTATAGGGTTTAGAACAGCAGCAAGTGATTATAATTCTTTAGTAGTTGGTCGATACAATTTATTAGGTTCAACTGTTACTAACAGCGCTACAGAATTTAGTACAGACAACACAGCCTTTGTAATAGGAAATGGAGCAGATGCAAACAATAGAAGCGATGCATTAACAGTACTCTTTGATGGCACTACAAACGTTTCAGGCTCTGTAACAGCTACAGCATTTATAGGTGACGGTTCACAGCTTACTAATCTATCATCAAGTTCTCCTTTTAGCTTTAACGACACAAGTGGAACTGGCATACAATCAGACACCAATACAGCAAGTGGAGGTTATTCAACAGCTATAGGAAATGGTTCAGTAGCAAGTGGAGATTATTCAACAGCTATGGGTCAAGGTGCTGAAGCAAGTGGGAATTTTTCTTTTGCTGCTGCAGGACACTCTGAAGCGTCAGGTGATTATTCAATTGCAATGGGCTGCTGTGCAATTGCAAGTGGTAGTGATGCTATAGCATTGGGACACGAAGTTTTTTCTTCAGGAATGTCCTCTTTTGCTGTAGGAAGAGGCAATTATGCATCTGGAGATACTTCAATAGCGATTGAGCTGGTACAACAGCAAGTGGTGACTATTCTACAGCTATGGGAATTGGAACAATAGCTAGTGATAACTCATCTTTAATAGTTGGGAGCTTTAACTCATTAGGCTCAACTGTTACTAACATCGCTACAGAATTTAGTTTAGAAAACACAGCCTTTGTAATAGGTAATGGCACTTATGATAACAGAAGCGATGCACTAACAGTACTATTTGATGGTACAACTACAATAGCAGGAGATTTAAGTATTAACTCTGATGCAAGACTAAAAGCTAATATAATTTCTCTTGGTAGTACTCTTGCCAAACTATTACAAATAGATGGTAAGACATACACTATGAAAAAGGATGAGAATAAGAAACAAAAGATAGGTGTGCTTGCACAAGACATAGAGAAGGTGTTTCCTGAACTTGTATCTGAAAGCAATGGAGTTAAATCAGTAAACTATCAAGGGCTTGTTCCTGTGCTTATAAATGCTTTAAAAGAGCAAGACACAAAACTCAATAAACAACAAGCTGAAATAAATAGATTAAAAGAGCAAGAGGCAAGAATAGAACGTCTTGAAAAGCTGCTATTGAATAGTTAGAAATAGCTGAACTAAAAGAAGAGGATATGCCTATGGTTTAGGTTATAATTCTGTAATTATTTTATCGTATTGCTTCGGAGTTTTGCCCCAAGAATAGCCTCCTTTTTCTGCCCAAGATTCAGTATTTTTTGTTTTTTCAGGAGGAGGTTTACTGCTTCATCGTGCTTATAAATTTTAATTTTGCCATCCTCAATAAACGAGATATAAATATCCTTACCTCTATACTTTTCATCAACTGTAAAACGTCCTTTAAGCTGTATTTTAAGCATTTCGTCTCCTTTTACAGCAATGAAGTCAGCGCCCTGCCAATCATCATTTAAACGCATTGAATTATAGCCGTATTCCGCTAATGCAGCAGCAACCTTATGGAAATTGTAATTCTCCTTTTGCTTGGCGTTTAGTTCTTTATAATTGACTTTATTTAGTTGCATTCTCTACTATTTCAATTTCTTATTGAAAGCAAATATATTTTATAAATTCTTTATCACCTTCTAAAAACTCAAACTCAATAAGCCGACCTTTATTTACCCACTCATATTTTTGGTGCTCTCTCAAAATAATTTTATTTGATATAATTTTACACTCAATGAATATTAAGTTATAACTCTTGTAAGTTGATGTGAATAATTCTCTGACAGGATGAACATTAAGATTCAACTCTTCATCTAATTCTCTTTTAATAGCATCAAACGGAGTTTCATTTGACTTTAACTTGCCGCCAGCAAACTCCCATTTTCCAGAAAATTCTCCGCCTCCTCTTTGAGTAATTAAATATTCCCCATCATTATTAATAACAACACCACAGGCAACATCATTTCTTTTCATAAAAACGCTCCCTATGTCTTTTAAGGTACTTGAACATTCCATTCGTTGTAGGTAGTATTATGGAGTGATTAATACCAAGTAATTCTATTAATTTTGAATTTAATCTATTTGAAATTAAAATCTTCCCGTCGTCTTGGAATGAAATTAAATGTTTATCAAATAAAGCATCGATGTGAGGTGCTAATAGAATCCCATTTTCAACATCTAACCTTTCTTCGTCGTTAGATTCTGCCCAGCCAACTATATGAGATGCTATTAAAATTTCTTTAAGGTCAATTTGACTAATGGGGCATTTTCCATCCCACTTCTGCACTATATTTTGTCTATAATAACCTTGACCAACTCTTGAGGTTACAAGACCACTCCTTTGTGTTTCATTAGGTTTTTTAAAAGTTGACTTTCTTCGTTCAGAAATAACTCCTTGTTTCAAACCTTTAAACCTTGTATCCTTTCCTGCTTTAGATGGTTTCCAGTTGTAAATATTAAGCAGTTCATCATTATTTGAATTATCATCATAATCAATGTTTTGAAATATCAAATGAACTGGTTTTTCAGTACCCTTAACGTAATCAGAATAAACCAATCGACCACAATAAACAAAAGGCTGCGTTATACTCTTTATTTTAGGCTGTAATCTAACAAATAGATGAGGAGTCCTTACACCAGTAATAATTTCCTGAATTTTTGGAGAGTTGATATGCTGTGTTGTTTGAGAATCCCAATGAAAAAGTCTTCTTCAAAGTAGTCATCAAAATGAAACCGCTCTTCTTTTCCTTTCTTTTCTAAATCAACAAAGAATAAAGTACCGTCAGAGTTTTTACAATGAAACAAACCTTCTCTAACTAATGCCAAAGTAGGTTGTTCAAGTAATTCTGATAAGTCTTTCTTTGAATACTTAAGACCTAATTTTAGGATTTTTTTTGGATTCATAATCTACTCATTCAGTATTCTAAATCTTGTATAAAGTTAATGACATTTTCTTTAAATAGCCACTTTAATTTCTCAAGTATACTTACACCCTACCAATGCTCTAAAAGTGCCTGAACGCCCAAACAGTAAGGCTCAAATCGGCTGTTTTAACCCCCTAAAAGGATAAGTTTTTTCCAATAACGCCAGACAAAAGCAAAACACTTTTGGACTTGGTTATTACTTATATGTAAACCAAAGAAAAAGTTATGTCAAATACTATAGAATGTAAAACAAAAAACATAAATGTAAGAGTCAAACCATCGGAGTTTGAATTGCTAAAAAAACAAGCGTCAGAACGTGAAATGCGACTATCTGACTTAATACGTAAAAGAATAATAATATGAAGCTATTAGAAAAAGAGTTTATAGGAAGAGGAGAGGTAAGAGGATTTGAATTCAAGCAAGTCCAAAAATCAAATACTGCATACATCTATGAAGTAAATTCAGGTAGTAGTATCTATTATGAAGTGTTTAGAAGAGTGGTTAATACAAAACGCCAAAAGGAAGTGTATCCATTGGCAAAGCACTTTTCAATTTGGGCATGGGCACATATGAATTACGAGGATGCCAAAAGGAAGTTTAACCAACTACATACTGTTAATGATGTGTTGAATTAGACTATTTCATTAACTATTTCACTCATTTTTTATTGAGTTATTTTTCATTTGCACCTGCAATCTATAGGATTTTTCTTACACATTTATGAAAAGTTATTGAAAGGTTTTTTCAATTCTCTTTTAAAATCTACATCCGCCCTGTACATTCATTGTATAATTTTTTAATCTAATAATATGAAAAAAGCAAAATTTGAGAACCATTGGTTCAAACACGACTTTACAGCGTCGTCAGACAATAAGATAATTAAACTTGAATCTAGACTTGGATTGAAAGGGTATGGTGTATTTTGGAAATTACTTGAACAGATTTACCTAAACAAAGGATGCCTTGAATATAACCTTGAAGAGTTACTATTTACATTCAGGTTAGAGAACAATGAGAGTAACAAAGAATTAATAGCATCCGTTATAAATGACTTTGACTTATTTAAAATTGATGACTCTGGATTCTTTAATGTTAGGGCACAGGAGTATTTAGAATATGTTTTGAGTAAATCCAAGAAAGCTACTGAAAGCGCCAAGAAAAGGCATCAAAAAGAGCCTATCAAGAAAAAAGAATTGGATGATGATTTCCCTTTTAATTAACCCTGCGTTCGCATATGCGTTCGCAATGCTATAAGATAAGATAATATAAGATGAGTTAAAAGAATATAACATGATATAGAAAAAGATAAAATAACAGAAGATGAGAGGTTGATTTTTTAAGGAGGTTAACCTCTTTTTTATTAAATATATTTTACTTAATGCCAGATAAATAAGGAACTGATAATGTGATTCGGTAGTGGTGTAACATTACTGATGGTTTTTTAGAGAGTGCTCCCTTTTAAGACTCATTAAAACCCATAACCATCTTTTACGGCATTTCTTTACTTAATCAATCTTATTAATAACTCAACTTATTGATAGAGTGTGGTTTGACAGGTGGAAAATCAGATTAAAACCTACCTAAAAGATTATTGCAAGATTAATTCTTTTTGGCATTTGATTAAATATAAGCTGAAACTATCACATACTTAAAAATAAAATGGAACTCCTTTTTCTTTACAATTATTAATTAACATTGCTCTATATGCTCCATTTCGTAAATACATTAGTGAATCCCTTTTTCTTGTTTCAAATAAAGATATTTTTTTTCGACTTTTTTTAAAGCCTGATTGAAGTTCTTTTAAGTCATCACAATCCGCATTCTTAATTTCGTCTATTATACTTTTTGGATAATCAAATTTTTTTGGGAAAGAAATAGTTAAACCTGCACCGCAACTGCAAAATAAAAGTATACAAAAAATTGAAAATCTCCTCATTCTAATTCTTAACTACTTTATAGGTTAACTCTTCGCTGTTTGACTTGTCTGTTGCTTTTACAATGTACGTAGCAGTAGATAGGTGTGCCATATTTATAGAGTTACCCGTAAGTGCCATTAACTTGTTTCCCGCCATATCGTAAACTTCAATATCGTATTCCTTATTACCCTCAATGGTTAGTATTGATGTTGTGGGATTAGGATATATTTTTATGGTTGAATTAGATATGTTTTGAACACTTAACGAGGCACAGTATGCACTATCTGCTTGTCCATTATCAATTATTGTCCAATTATATTCATTTATGAGATAGCTTCTGTCATGGTCATTACAAAATTTTAAACCTTCTGCTCCAAATCTAAAATTAGCTACGTTAACCTCTCCGCTTCTATATTTATTTGCAAGTGCACTAAGAATTTTATCATAATTTTCAACAGATAGAGAAGTATTATTTAAAAACCTGCTTAAACTGTAATTAAATACGTTAAAGTTCCAATTACTAATATTCTGATTAAATGAATTAGCATTAATGAACATATCATACATTTTTTCTACACTACTCACATCCCAGTTGCTAATATCTTGATTAAAGGATGAAGCACCAGCAAACATTCTTTGCATGTCAATAACATTACTTACATCCCAATTTCCAATGTCTTTATTAAAATCGCTGCCAAAGTCATCATTAATAAGTAATCCTGAAAAGCCAGCAAACATATATCCCATATCAATAACATTACCCACATCCCAGTTGCCAATTTCTTGGTTAAAAACTTTGTTGTTCTGAAAAAGGCTTCTCATGTTAGTTACACTACTTACATCCCAGTTGCCAATATCTTGATTAAAGGATGAAGCATTAGCAAACATTGCCTGCATATTAGTAACATTACTCACATCCCAGTTGCCAATATTTTGGTTAAAGGATGAAGCACCAGAGAACATTGCCTGCATATTAGTAACATTACTCACATCCCAGTTGCCAATATTTTGGTTAAAGGATGAAGCACCAGAGAACATTCCGCTCATATTAGTAACATTACCTACATCCCAGTTTCCAATATCTTGATTAAAGGATGAAGCACCAGCAAACATTGTAGCCATACTATTAACATTTCCTACATCCCAATTACTGATGTCTTGATTAAATGAACGGGCAAATTTGAACATGTTAAACATATTAGTAACGTTACTAACATCCCAATTTCCAATATTTTGGTTAAAGGATGAAGCACCAATAAATAACCCTTCCATGTTTGAAACATTCTTAACAGTCCATTTGTCTAATGGCTGATTAAATTTTGAAGAATCCCAAAACATGTATGACATATCATTAACATTACTAACATCCCAATTATTTATATTTTGATTAAAATTTTCTGCAAAATGGAACATGTACTTCATATTAGTGACATTACTAACATCCCAATTCCCAATATCCTGATTAAAGTTTCTGCAAAAATCAAACATGTAACTCATATCAGCTACATTACTAACATCCCAATTACTAATATCATGGTTGAATCCCCCATCTCCCCATATGTCAAATAGATTACTCATATCGTTTATATTACTTACGTCCCATGTATTAATATCCCCAAACTTACAGATTGCATACTCAATTGAGCTGGAGTAAAGAGAAATAGCATTTTGTAATTCATTTTTTGTAGATGGGGTGAAAATTTCTGGGGGAGTATTATCTCTTATAAATCTAACTGAAAGACCACTCTGTTTGAGACTTTCGGTTAGATATATTGGTCCTAAAGAATCAAGTGTATGAGTCAGGTTACGCTGTATAGCAGGTCTAAAACCTCCTACCTCTTCATACCATTCTGTAGAACTCCAAAAAATGCTTTTTTACCTTCGAACATGAATAAGCCCTCATAGTTACGCAACCCTTTAGGAATCGCATTAAAGCCACTTTTATTGTTTAACAATTGGTCATTACCTACAGCTCCAATGTTTGTAGAATTATTCCACCCTGTTGTTGATGCCATAGACTTGGCAATTTTATTTTCTGTAATTGTTTCATCGTAGTTATAGCCATTACTAATTAAGAAATTTTCAAATTCTGTCCAATCTGCATCACTCGGCACAGTCCATCCACAAGGGGCAAACTCTTTGTTTGGAGTGCTTGGGTCATTATCGTGAATACCCATTACGGCATACCAATTATAAAGTATTCCTTTGGTTGGGTCATTATCAATGTAGCAATAAGCGCCGGTAGTAAAATTAGCCCACTGTGTTGCGTCGTAAACATAATTTATAAATGTACCATCACGATAAGTAACTACTTCTGCGTTTTCTATCGCCCAGTCCTGTGCACCATAGTTTATCCACTCAAAAGTATTACCGTCTTGGTCAGTGGCTGTGCCATCAGCATAGCGTTGTTCGCCTTGCCCAAACCCCAAAACAGGCAAAAATAAGAGCAGGAATAATGTTTTTTTCATATATCGAAAATAATAAATCTATTGTAGGTTTCAGGGTTGGTTACAAAAAGATAATCTTACTGGTGGATGAAATTACAATGGCAGGTGGAAAAGGGCACTCAAACAGAGCCGTTGTATATTTTAGGCTATACGAGCAATTTCGGCAGAGTTAAAAAAGAAGTGATAAAATGGGTAAAAAGTGCCGAGAAAGTGCCGAGAACAGGGTAAAATTCCGTATATTTAAGATAATTATTAATCGCATTAATGAAGTAATGAAGACTTAAGTTTATGCAAAAAAGTTTTTGATTAAGAAGGAAAATCGATTTACATTTGTATCATAGAAAATGGTGGTTGTAGCTCAGTTGGTTAGAGCGCTAGATTGTGGTTCTAGAGGTCGCCGGTTCGAGACCGGTCTTCCACCCAACAAAACCCTTCGAGATATCGAGGGGTTTTCTTCTTTAAACCAACTTCGCTATTAAGTCTGAACTCAAGGCTAATTGAAACTTAAATATACGAAATTTTACTCTGTTCTCGGCACTAATTCGGCACTATTTTAACTCTGCCGAGATGTTGAGTTCAAGTTTATAAATTAAGTGTTATTTACTGACTATAAATTTGAGTTTCTTGTCTTATTCTAATCCTCTTATGTAGGTTTAATTATATTAGTACACTAAAAACAATACGATGAAGAAAAAGGAAGTTATTGTATTTGTAATTGCAGTTTATATTATTAATTAGGAATTGGTGGTTTTGTGATTTTATCTCTATCAGGATTTCCTTAAACCATAGGGATATCTTCTTTAGCAAATTATTTGTGTTTTTAGATAGCTAACCATTATATCAATTAATATGTTCTAATAAATTACTATCTTATGAGGATGAAAAAAATAATACTCTTACTAATTATATACCCTCTTTTCGTTACATCCAATTTATATGCACAAAAGTTATCTAAAAATGAGGTGTTTGATGTATTATCAAAATGGGAAGGTAAATGGAAGAGTTTTGTTGTCTTTGAAGAGTCTGTTTTGATAACGAAAAGTTTTGAAACTCGGGGAATTTCTGAATCAAATTTAATTTTATCAAATAATTACCTTGAAATTAAGACTTATAATGGTGATGAGACAGGTAAACATATCATTCGTTATGACCAAGGTTCAAAACAGTTTAATAGATGGGAGTTTAAAAGTGATGGCGACATTAATTTTTGGATTGGAAAGTGGAATCAGAGTAAAGAAACAATGACTTGGAATTATGTAGATTTCACAAATACCAAAATCAGTGGAGAAATAATTGAAACTTTTAGTTCTGATAACACAATCAATATAAATGTAGTTATGAGAGATAAAAAAGACAATAATCTTCTTCGAATATCCTCAAAGCTTAACAAAATTTAAACCATAGGCATATCCTCTTCTTTTAACTCTGCTACTCCTAATCCTTTTCGATAGTTTTTATAAATTAGCCAGTCAAATAAATCCACAAAAGCTACCAAAACCTTTAAAGCCGGTGAAGCCTTTATTGGAACATCCAATACATGGCACTATTATAAAACTTAGGGTCTGAAGATTTAATTTTCACCACTTCTTGGTTAACAGAAAAGGACAAGCTTATTGCTGTGCTAGACGATAAGGAATAAATTAGTCTTTCAAACGCAAGCGTTGCTCACGATTTACAATTTCCCATGCGGTATGGAAAATGAGACGCGTGCGTTTTTCTAACAACTCGTATTCAATTTTCTCAACCGTATCTGATGGCGCATGGTAATCGGGGTGGGTACCGTTAAAGTAAAAAATAACGGGTACTTGGTTCTTGGCAAAATTGTAGTGATCTGAACGGTAGTAATACCTGTTTTGGATATAACGTCCACGCTCAAAAACCTCTGTTGTTGGGTCGTTGTAGCGGTAGTCCAAATCCAAGTTAATATACTTATCGTTCATGGCAGCCGAAACATCGTGCAAATCTTGAGATAAGATGTCAGATCCGATCAGATACACATAATTTGGATTGTCGTCGTGTAAGCTATCAATACGCCCAATCATATCAATATTTAAGTTGGCAACCGTATCTTCAAGTGGGTAAATGGGGTTGTCTGTGTAATATTTAGAGCCCAAAAGTCCTTTTTCTTCTGCTGTAACGTGCAAAAATAGCACTGAACGCTTAGGTCCATTTCCGTCTTTAACCGCCTGTTGAAAGGCTTCCGCAATTTCCAATATCGCAACAGTACCCGAGCCATCATCATCTGCGCCGTTGTTGATTTGTCCGTCTTCTTCGACACCAATATGGTCTAGGTGGGCGGTAATAACCAATATTTCGTTAGGTATTTCGCTACCTTCAATAAAAGCCAATACATTGCTTGCTTCTAAAGTGCGGTTTTCACGGTATGAATTTAGCGTCATGGGCATAAAATAAGCGCCATCGGGCATACCTCCATCAATACCTATTAACTCATATTCGTTTTTGAGATAATTTATAGCAATGTCTTCTCCTTCTGTTCCCGCTTCTCTTCCCATAAAATCGTCTCCTGCGTACGTATATAAATGTTCTTTTAGCTCTTTGGCTGTAATGGTAGCTGCATAGGTTTCTGGGTCAAATTCAACGTTTTTTTGACTTGATACGCATGCCATAAATAAAATGGTAAAAACTATGGGTAAATGTTTCATGATTTTAAAAATTTTATGTGCAATATACAGTATTATTAAATTTTACTGTCTATGAAGTTCCAAAGTGCAATGCGCTTTTGTAGCGCCTCTTGGGCAGCATCATTTGCTTGATTCCAAAGTTGTGTGTTATCGCCACACAGCTCTTGAATCATTTGTTTTGCCATTGGACCGTGCTCTCCACTGTCAACTTCAATGTGACGCTCAAAATAATACACCAATGTACCGAATTCAGTACCTTTTTCTTGCGCCATATCTTTAATGATGGCAATAAATAAATCAGGAATTAGGTCTTCACGGCCATAATTAAACACACTTGCGACAACATGTACAGGTGCCTGGGTTGCGGTTTTGAGTGAAAAGTTTAGAAAAGATTTTATTTCTTCGGGTATTGATGCTTCGCTGACAGCGGTTTCCCAAGCTGTCCCATTTTGAATCTCAGCTACTAATTTTTTTACAGGAGCTGTATTTGCACCTACTTCTTCCATAGCCTTAAGATAAAGCTCAAAATGGCTGGTGGGTTGGTTGAATTGGTCTACGTCGCTTTCCTCGCCCCAAACAATTTCATTGATAAGCCTTCTTGTAGCGGGGCTACCAACAGGAAACCACGGCAATTCGGTGCAGGTAAGTTTACATTGCAAGGCCTTTACCAAGGACATAAAGTCCCAAACGGCAAAAGCATGGTACTCCATAAAGGACTGTATCGCTTTAGTGCTGTTTAGTTTGTGGTATAGCGGATGGTGTAAAAGTTGATCTTTGTAAGGCGCAAGTTTGTCTTCAAAAAGGGTAGTCGTTTTCATAAGCAATTTTTCAAGTGCAAATTTATATAAATGCCTCATAATTAGCGTCAAAGGATTTGTTATTTTTGATGCATGTCTCGTGTTTTTCTTAGCGAATGCCCTAGAGATGCCCTACAAGGCATTAAAGCATTTATCCCTACGGACGTAAAAGTGAAGTATTTGCAGTCGCTTTTACGGGTTGGATATGATGTGCTCGACTTTGGAAGTTTTGTCTCGCCCAAGGCCATTCCGCAAATGCGCGATACCCACGAAGTAGTTAAACAGCTTGATTTAAGCGAGACCAAAACCAAGTTATTGGCCATAGTTGCAAATGAAAGAGGCGCCGCAGAAGCTTTGTCTTATGAGCAGATCAATTATATTGGGTATCCTTTTTCGATTTCTGAAAACTTTCAAATGCGGAATACCAACACCACCATTGAGGATTCTTTAGTTTTGGTGAACCGATTGGTCAAATACACCAGTAGCGTAAACCGTGAGGTGGTTGTTTATTTAAGTATGGGTTTTGGTAATCCCTACGGGGATCCTTGGAGCCCAACCCTAGTAGCAGCTTGGGTCAGTAGGTTAGTGGATATGGGTGTAAAACGTATTTCGCTTTCCGATACGGTAGGCCTTGCCCAACCCAATACAATTACAGATTTATTTGAACATTTGCTAGAGGCTTATCCCGATATTGTCTTTGGCGCACACCTTCACGCAAAGCCAAACGAGGCTACTTTAAAAATCAAAGCAGCTTACGCAGGCGGTTGCCGTGCTTTTGACAGCGCCATACGTGGGCTAGGGGGCTGCCCAATGGCCAAAGATGAACTTATGGGCAACGTTCCAACAGAAAAATTACTATCCTTTTTAACAGCTAAAAAAGCACAAATTTCAGTAAATATGCTACATTTTGAGTCTGCGTATAATGCCTCTCTAGTGGTTTGTTGAAGTTTTATTTTTTCTTTTAAAAAAGTATAAGTTGTATTCTTTTGTAGTAATATGAACACAATAACAAATTCAATGCAAGTAAAGACCCGGTTAATATATTTTCATCAATTCTATTGTCAAAAAATACATGCATAAAGAAAATATTAAAAATCATTGGAAACAAAAATAATAGACCAGCTAATCGAGTTCTGGGGATTATCATTAATATTCCTGCTATGATTTGAAAAAATGCTATGAGTCTTAAAAATCCTGACTGTCGCATGGTATTCATCGTAATTTTATATCCTACAGGTGCTTCATAAGAACCTCTTTCAATTATTGTTTCAATAATTTCCTCTTGCGTAATTGACTTTACTTTTATAGGAATTTTATCTACTCCTTTGTATATAAAAAACAGAGCTAATAGGATTGTAAATATTGTGTGTAACGTACTTTTCATCTAATTATATTTTTTGCTAATATAAGTGAATATATTTATTTAGATTAATTATAAATAATTTTGGTTAATAGCAATTTCTTACTTATGTTTGCGTGTAATTTAAAAACAATCTAAATAAATATAACGCAATGAAAAATTCAATAATTGTTTTTATAATTCTTTTTAGTATATCGTTAAAATCACAAAATCAGCCTGAAATTGAAAAAGACTCTATTTATCCATTGGATGAGGTCATTATCAAAGGAAATACAATTTTGGGGAATAAGTTTGTTGCGAAGAATAGAACAGGTGCTGCTTACTACCTATCTAGTGAAGAATTAGCGCAATTTGATTATACAGATATAAATAGAGTATTAAGTAAAATTCCTGGAATAAATTTATTTGAAGAGGATGGTTTTGGATTGCGCCCAAACATAAGCATTAGAGGGACCTCACCAGAGAGAAGTTCCAAAATTGCCATTATGGAGGATGGCGTTTTAATTTCTCCTGCTCCTTATAGTGCATCATCTGCCTATTATTTTCCCTCGGTAGCTAGAATGCAAGCGATTGAAGTGTTAAAGGGCAGTAGTCAAATCCAATACGGGCCTTACACAACAGGTGGGGCAATAAACTTTGTTTCCACTGAAATTCCAGAGTCTTTTGAAGGAAAAGTAAATTTTAGTTACGGCAGCTTTCAAACAGGCCAACTTCACGCCACCGTTGGAGATATTGTTAATAATTTTGGATATATGTTGGAGTATTTAAACTTTAATTCCAATGGGTTTAAATCGTTGGGTAACAATTTAAATACTGGATTTGATATCAACGAAATAACATCAAAAATTAGATATAAGACCCCCGATCATTTAAAAGTTAAACAAAGTTTACAATTTAAGTTTCATCATTATGATGAGGTTTCCAACGAAACCTATTTAGGTTTAACGGAGTCTGATTTTGAAAAAAAACCATACTTAAGATATCCAGGTTCAGAAAAAGATAAAATGGATGCTGAACACGTCCAATACTTACTTACACATGAAATTGATTTTTCAGAAAGATTTAAGATATCATCTAATTTTTATTTCAATGATTTTAAAAGAAACTGGTATAAACTTGATGATGTTGTATTTGGAAATAGTTCACAAAAAATATCGAAGATAATTTCGAATCCATCTCAATATTCAGGACATATTTCAGTGGTGAAAGGCGAATTAGACTCTAATAATTCTTTGAAAGTAAAAGCTAACAACAGAGAATATATTTCAAGAGGCATACAAACAAAAATTGACTATCATTGGTATGGAAAAAATAATTCCTTTAATGATCTGGAAATAGGGTTTAGATTTCATTATGACGAAGAAGATCGGTTTCAATGGGAAGATGTTTATAATATAAATAATGGATTTATGTCATTGGAAACCTATGGTGATAAAGGTTTTCAAGGAAACAGAATTAGTTCAGCAAATACATTTGCATCCTATTTTATGTACAAATATAAACTCAAAGGATTAACCATATCTCCTGGGATACGTTATGAGTCTATCAAACTATCTAGAGATGACTTTGGCAAATCAAATCCGTTGAGGGACAGTAGTGATGTTTCATCTAGAGAGAATAAGGTATCGGTATTTATTCCAGGTATTGGATTTAATTATACCATCAACAACAAAATATCTGTTTTTAGCGGCATTCACAAAGGCTTTTCACCCCCTGGTAATTCAGTTGGCCAAAAAGCCGAGGAGAGTGTAAATTTGGAAGCAGGTGTTAGATTTTCGGTAAATAAATTTAGTGCGGAATTAATAGCATATCAAAATGATTACAGCAACCTATTGGGGAACGATCTTGCTGCATCAGGAGGGACTGGAGAGCTTGACCCCTTCAATGCAGGTGAAGCACTGGTAAATGGTTTGGAAATTTTAGTGTCATCTGATTTACTAGAAAATAAAAATATAAAAATTCCTTTTTCGCTATCTTATACGTTGACCAATGCTATATTTTTAAGTGACTTTGGTAGTACCCAAGACATCTGGGGAGCGGTTAGTAATGGAGATAGAATTCCATATATTCCAAAGCATCAATTGAGTTCTTCCATTAGTTTACAAACAGATAAATTTGAATTGAATCTTAATGCCAATTATAACGGAAAATTTTCTACCATAGCAGACGGATCTGTTGACATACCAGCCTATTTTATTTTAGATGCTTCTATGATGTATAGGCTTAGTGAGACTGTAACACTTAAATCACGTATTTTGAATATGTTGGATGAGAGTTATGCTGTTTCAAGAGCACCCGCTGGATTGAGACCTGGTCATCCGTTTGGTGTTTATGCTGGATTTGATATTAGATTTTAAACCATTACAAACTATTTTACTTTATAATATCAAATATATCTAAAATCGAAATTTAATTTTCGTTTTGTAAGAATCCTTCACAAGTGTATCTTTCATTAACTATAGGTTTGTGTAAGCTACACTTGTTTTGTTTGTTGAACGCTCATTGCTAATAACTTGTAATTAGAACAAATAATAAATATGCGCTTGTTATATTTTGTATATTTGCGTGCAACATTTCTAAAACGTTGCCATGGAATCTCTTCCCAATAAAATCAGTAGTTTAGGGCTAACATACGATGATGTACTTTTAGTACCTGCCTACTCTGAAACGCTTCCAAGGGAGGTAAGTATTACTTCAAAATTTTCACGAAACATATCGCTTAACGTGCCTATAGTTTCTGCAGCTATGGATACTGTTACCGAAAGTCAAATGGCAATTGCCATGGCTAGAGAAGGTGGAATTGGTGTACTGCACAAGAACATGACCATTGAAGATCAGGCAGATAAGGTTCGTAAAGTAAAGCGTTCGCAATCTGGAATGATAATAGACCCAGTAACGTTACCCACTACTGCACTGGTATCAGACGCCAATAAAATCATGAACGAATATCGAATTGGTGGTATTCCAATTGTTGATGATAATGGGATTTTAATAGGAATAGTAACCAATCGTGATTTACGTTTTGAAAAAAACGAAGGCAGACCACTTTTGGAAGTAATGACTACTGAAAACCTAGTCACTGCATCAGAAGGTATTTTGATGGCACAGGCAGAGGAAGTTCTTCAAGCCCATAAAATTGAAAAGCTTCCTGTTGTAGATAAAGATAACAAGCTAATTGGTTTGATAACTTTTAGAGATATTACACGCGTAGCCATTTCACCACAAGCCAATAAAGACTCTTATGGACGACTAATGGTCGCTGCTGCTGTTGGTATAACTATTGATGTGATGGAACGTGTTAAAGCCCTTTCAGATGCTGCTGTGGATGCCATTGTAATAGATACTGCTCACGGACACTCCAAAGGCGTTGTTGACGTACTTAAAAAAGTCAAAAAGAGCTTTCCAAAAATTGATGTAGTTGTTGGGAATATTGCTACCTCCGAAGCTGCTGCTTATTTGCTTGAAGCAGGTGCAGACGGAGTAAAAGTTGGTATAGGCCCAGGCTCTATTTGTACCACACGCATTATTGCTGGAGTTGGTTATCCACAACTGTCTGCTGTTTTAGAAGTTTCATCCGTTTTGGCAGGTACAGGCGTGCCACTTATTGCTGACGGCGGTGTGCGATATACAGGGGACATTGTTAAAGCCGTTGCTGCCGGTGCCGATTGTGTTATGCTAGGCTCTTTGCTTGCTGGAACAAAAGAATCTCCAGGTGAGACCGTCATCTATGAAGGGCGCAAGTTTAAAACCTACCGCGGAATGGGTTCTGTGGAAGCCATGAAAAAAGGAAGTAAAGACCGCTATTTTCAAGATGTTGAAGACGATATCAAAAAATTAGTTCCCGAGGGTATTGTTGGACGTGTTCCTTATAAGGGAGAGCTTAACGAAAGTATTCATCAGTTTGTTGGTGGTTTGCGTGCTGGTATGGGTTATTGTGGTTCTAAGGACATTGCCACGCTAAAAGAAACGGCACGATTTGTGCAAATAACCGCATCGGGAATTAAAGAAAGTCATCCGCATAATGTTCAAATAACAAAAGAGGCCCCAAACTACTCTAGATAACTATGCGTTACGCTTTCTTACTTTTTACACTATTGGTGTCTTCTTGTCAGTTAAAAGACGTGTCATCTGATAAAATTGTTGCACGGGTGAACAACCAATATTTGTACGCATCTGAAGTAAGCGATCACATAAGAAGAAACATATCTTCTGCCGACAGTGCTTCCATGGCTAAAAATTACATTAATGCTTGGGTCAAGGAAAAGTTGCTCTTGGAAAAAGCGGTTTTTAACTTAAACCCTTCTCAACAAACATCTTTAGAAAATCTCATACGCCAATATCGAAACGATATATTTATTAAAACCTACCAA
The DNA here is from genome assembly GCA_038143535.1 of Bacteroidota bacterium. GTDB lineage: Bacteria > Bacteroidota > Bacteroidia > Flavobacteriales > Flavobacteriaceae > UBA7446. Next base: position 957,651 of record JAYQMD010000001.1, on the reverse strand, counting down.
GAAGAATGGCTTAAATCTCGTATGGATACGCTGATAACTTCACAAGAAATTGAAGCCTATTACAATGAGAATAAGCAAAATTTTAAACTTCACCAAGACTTGGTTAGGGGACGCTATGTTCAACTTCCATTGACTAACTTTAATAAAGCGAGTGTGAGTAGGGCATTGCGAAGGTTCAATGAAAGTGATCGCAACTATTTGGACTCTATTTCATTGCAGTTTAACAGTGCATATCTAAACGACAGTGTTTGGTTTAGACCCCAAGCTTTTTTCAAACGAATAAACAAGTCCTCGCCAAAGGAATATGATCGCTACCTAAAAAGTAAACGTTTTTTTGAAATAGAAGACTCAATAGACTTATATTTGGTTTTTGTGAAAGAAGTTAGACGTAGAAATGAAATAGCACCTTTGTCTCACATTAACCCAACATTGAAACAGATTTTATTAAACAAACGGAAACTTGAAACCATGATTCAGTTTGATAATGATATTTTAGAACAAGCCATTAAAAACAAAACACTCGAGATCTATGAATAAATTAATAACATTATGTTGTTTGATGTTTGGTGTACTTGGTTTTTCCCAAGATTCGATAAAGACTAAAAAGCGCCTCAAAATTGATGGTGTTTCTGCTGTTGTTGGAGATTATGTTATACTTGAATCCGATGTAGATAAGGCTTATGTAGAACTTGAATCTCAAGGTGTTTCAACCGTAGAAGTTTCGCGTTGTAACCTATTGGGCAAGTTGATGGAAGATAAGTTATATGCCCATCACGCCGAGCAAGACAGTATTGAGGTGAGCAATGATGACATAAATAATTATGTTGAGCAAACCATCGATTATTTTGTAAGTCAATTTGGTGATATTGAAAAAGCCTTGGAGTTTTATAAAAAGAAAGACGAGCAAAGTTTTAGGGCTGAATTATTTGAAGTTAATCGCATTCAACAGCTATCACAGCGCATGCAATCTAAAATTGTTGAGGACGTTGAAGTTACCCCAGATGAAGTAAAAGTGTTTTTCAACTCCATTCCTAAAGACGATTTGCCCATTTTTGGCTCTGAGCTTGAAGTAGCGCAGATTGTAATTAAGCCAAAGGTTTCTCCAGATGAAGAGAAGCGAATTATAGAACAACTCGAGACCATGCGCAATGACGTTCTTGAAAACGGTTCTTCTTTTTCATCCAAAGCAATTTTATATTCCCAAGACCCTGGTTCACGCTCCAGAGGAGGTCGTTATACGCTTGACAGAAAGCGCCCGCAAATGGTAAAGGAGTTTCGTGAGCAAGCTTATCGTTTACAAGAAGGAGAAATTTCCCAGCCATTTAAAACTGACTTTGGCTGGCACATTGTAATGGTCGATAAAATTCGCGGTCGTATGCTAGATGTACGTCATGTACTGCTCGTACCTTCGGTATCTAATGCTGCTTTGGGTGAAGCACAGAACCAACTCAAGCTTATCAAGAAGCGAATAGATGATGGTGAAATTAGCTTCGCTGATGCCTCACGTGAATTTTCTGATGATCAAATTACACGTGCCAATGGCGGTGTCTTGATTAACCCTGCAACGGGAGATACCCGTTTTGAACTCACAAAACTTGATCCACAGCTATACAATCAGATACTAAAGCTTGAGGACAATGAGATTTCTATTCCACTGCTAGAGGAAGATCGCTCAGGGAATAAATCGTACAAGATTGTTATGGTTACCAACCGGTTTAATGAACACATTGCTGACTATGCTCAAGACTATGTTCGAATCAAGGATTTAGCCCTAAAAGAAAAGCAACTTAAGGTCATTGAAGAATGGATGACTGAAAAAATAGCGGATACCTATATCAGTGTAAATCGCGACAACCAATCTTGTGATTTTGCTAACAATTGGCTAAAGAAATAAATTCCTTTTCACTTGGTAGGTGGTTCATAGCCAATTACTTAATTTTGTAAAAAAATTGCCATGAACCCAGCAACTCGCTTGCTTTATTTTCTGTTTTCTACTCGTTTAACAGCGCTACTATTTATTGCGTTTTCAATCGCTATGGCCGTTGGGACTTTTGTGGAAAGCGCTCACAATACGGCCACGGCTCGCATCTGGATTTACAATGCTTGGTGGTTCGAGGTGATGATGGTTTTCTTTGTTGTTAATTTTATGGGGAACATCAATAGGTATCGTCTTTTAAGGTGGGAAAAATGGCCATTGTTGTTACTTCACTTGTCTTGGATACTTATAATTGTGGGGGCTGCCATCACACGGTATATTGGTTTCGAAGGTGTTATGCCCATCAGAGAAGGGGAGTCTACCCAACAATTTTTGTCTGAAAAAACATATTTGTCTGTATTTGTCGACGGTGAGATAGACGGTCAACTTCGAAGAAAATTACTCGAAGACGACCTTTTATTTGCCGAGGCTGCTAACAATTCGTTTAGCTGGAAAAATGATTTTAATGGCATACCCTTTTCTGTTTCATATGTTAATTTTATAAATGGTGCAGAAGAAACACTGGTTGAGGATATCAATGGTGATATGTATCTCAAGATAGTTGAAGCAGGTGACGGGAATCGACACGATCATTTTCTTAAAATGGGCGAGGTGGCCAATATTCACAACATACTATTTGCCTTTAATGCCTATACAGACGGCGCAATAAATATTACGTTAGACGAAGAGAACAATTACAGCATTCAGTCCCCTTTTGAAGGCACTTATCTTCGTATGGCCGACCAGCAGCAAGGAAGTGTACTTGCTAATGCTTCACAGCCCCTAATGTTGCGTACACTCTACAGTGCTGCCGGGATGCAGTTTGTCTTTCCAGACCCTGCGATGATTGGTTCATATCAAATAGTACCTGTTGAAGATAAGGAAGCCGCCATACAGGATGCTCTAACCATACAATTGACTGCCAATGGTGCCCAAAAGCAAGTAACCGTTTTAGGCGCCAAGGGCATTGCGAATCCACCTGTTCAAGTTGAACTTGGCGGATTAGAATTTTGGGTTACTTACGGTTCAAAACAAGTTGAACTCCCGTTTGCCATTAAGCTCAATGATTTCATCGCTGAAAAGTATCCGGGTACTGAAAAAAGTTACAGTAGCTTTATGAGTAAGGTAACGGTATTGGACGACCCTACTTTTGACCACGATATTTACATGAACCACATACTCAATCACAAAGGCTATCGTTTTTTTCAGGCATCTTTTGATCCAGATGAAAAGGGAACGGTACTATCGGTAAACCACGATGCATTGGGTACAGCTGTTACCTATGCAGGTTACTTCTTGCTTTATATCGGCTTGTTGGGCTTGATGTTTTTTGGAAAAACACGTTTTAAGAAGCTTGCTAAAATGTTGGAGGACATACGCATCAAAAAAGCCGCATTGCCTTTGATACTCTTTTTGACTTCCACGCTAGCTTTTGCTCAGCATCAACATAGGCCACCCAGTTTTGCAATTGACTCGATGCTTCAAGCCGATGCTATTCACGCCGACGAGGCAGCTAAATTTGGTGCGCTGGTTATCCAAGATCAAGGGGGGCGTATGAAGCCTGCCAATACTTTTGCTTCCGAATTGGTACGTAAGGTCAGTAAGTCCGATCACTACAAATCTTTAGATGCCAACCAAGTATTATTGTCCATCACCCAAAACCCAATTATTTGGTATCAAGTTCCTTTTGTATATTTGAAACGTGGTAATGACAGCATTCGTTCACTTGTTGGCGTAGATAAAAAAGCCAAATACGCTTCTTTCGCAAACTTTTTTGACACACAGGGAAATTACAAGCTGGCTCCTAACTTAGAGGACGCTTATAAATCTGCAACCCCCAATCAGTTTCAAAAAGATTTTATTGAAATAGATCGAAAAGTGAATTTGCTTTTCTCAGCTTTGGAAGGAAAGGTATTGCGCATCTTTCCAGTACCGAATGACGAAAACAACCGTTGGGTTTCTCCCGCTGAAGTAAATGAGATACGTTTTGAAGGCGTAGATTCGCTCTACGTTAACAACGTATTGCCTTTGTATCTTACTTCGTTGAGGCAGGGCAAAGCCACAAAAGATTACACGCAAGCCGATCAGTTGCTGGAGAGTTTAAAGGGCTATCAAAAGAAATATGGAGAAGAAGTTATGCCTGCTGAAGATCAAATAAAGGCAGAGATCTACTATAACAAATACGATATTTTTAAGCGTCTGTTTAGTTGGTATATGTATGCCGGAACCTTGATGTTCTTTGTGTTGATTGCCCATATGCTTTACGACATACGTTTATTACGTGGTGTTGTTTCCTTTTTTGTATCTGTCATATCAATCCTTTTTGTGCTACACACCGCTGGATTGGCTGCCCGTTGGTATATTTCGGGTCACGCTCCATGGAGTGATGCCTATGAATCCATGATTTATGTAGCGTGGGCAACCATGGGAATGGGACTTGCTTTTGGGCGTAAATCCAAACTTACCATTGCCGCAACTGCTTTTGTGGCTTCCATGGTCTTGATGATTGCACATTGGAATTGGATGGATCCGGAAATAGCAAACCTCGTACCCGTGCTTGACAGTTACTGGCTGATGATTCACGTGGCGGTTATTGTGGGCAGTTACGGCCCATTTGCCATAGGCATGATATTGGGTATTATTTCCCTTATTTTAATCTTATTGACGACCGAACGGACCGCTGAAAAAATGCGTCTAAATTTGGCCGAACTTACCGTTGTAAACGAACTGGCCTTGACCGTGGGCTTGATAATGCTAACCATTGGAAACTTCCTCGGGGGGCAATGGGCAAACGAAAGCTGGGGGCGTTATTGGGGCTGGGATCCCAAAGAAACTTGGGCATTGATAAGTATTTTGGTGTATGCATTTACTTTGCATATGCGTTTGGTACCCGGATTACGCGGCAAATGGCTTTATAGCATGGTATCGGTTTTGGCTTTTGGTAGCATTATGATGACCTATTTTGGTGTTAACTTTTACTTGACTGGTTTGCATTCCTATGCGAGTGGAGATAAGGTGATTACACCTAACTTTGTGTACTATTCGTTGGCATATATTGTTAAAATGTCCGCTGCATGCTATGGAAAATCAAAAAAATACTTTTCGAAATAGCCTCCGTTGGTGGTTGTGTTCTGTTGGTGGATTGCTTTTGGTTGGTGCTGGCTTGAGTGTATTAGGGGAGGCTATTATTTCAAAGATTAGGGGCGAGGCATGGTTTTTGGTTGGTACATTCGCGTTGACTTTAGTTAATTCAGGAATATGTTTAGTAGCGGAAGCGGTTATACTTCGATTAAAAAAGGATTAATATTATTCTTTTTTAGCAGCATACTTAATGCGCAAGAGCAGAAGGGTGGTTCCCCCTTCCCCAAATTAGACACGCCAAAACCCAACTACGGGCTGCTAATTCCTGAGGAAAAGGTTGAAGACTATTCTTTTTTGGACAGGCCTAAGTCAAGCAATAACCTCATGACGGATAATGAGGAATTTATTGATGCGGGAGACCGCTACCTAAAAAAGTTAAGAAAGGACAGGCCAGTACCCAACAACCTTTATTTGGGCGATACCTATCTTGGGGATATACGGACAAATGCTTCTTATGCCCGAATTGTTTGTCGTGATTATGAATATGAAGATGGAGATCGTGTTCGCATTTCGGTCAATGAGGAGGAGGTTATTCCTAATTTATTGCTTAAAAATCAGTTTTTTCTTCTAAAACTGCCGCTTGTTCAAGGGTTTAATAAAATTGATTTTCAAGCACTTAACCAAGGATCATCGGGTCCTAATACTGCCGAACTGCGGGTATTTGACGACAATGGCATTGCTTTGGCAGCACACAAATGGAACCTCTCTACAGGCTCAACGGCTACCATGATAATTGTTAAAGAAGGTGAGGTTTTACGCGAAAATTAGATTGTGTATATTACACGAAACCATGAATGCCATGAAAATAATTCTCTTATTTTTCTTTATTATTTGTTGTTCTAGTGTTGAGCAAAACGAGTCATCTCCTTATCTAGTAGATGATACGTACTACCTAGGAGCCGATTTGTCTTATGTAAATGAAATGGAAGACTGCGGTGCTATTTATCGCAATTCTTCGGGTACTGCACAAGACCCTTATACAATTTTTGGAGAAGCAAATGCTAACCTAGTCCGATTGCGATTATGGCATACTCCAAAATGGACAAACTACAGTACGCTTGAGGATGTTAAAAAAAGCATTAAACGCGCTAAAGAAGCTGGAATGCAAGTTTTACTTGCCTTTCATTACTCAGATGATTGGGCAGACCCATCCAGTCAAGATGTGCCAATTGAATGGCTGGGTATTGTTGATGATACTACTGAATTAGGAAATGCGCTGTATACGTATACCGCGGCTGTTTTGGATGAGTTGAACAATCTAAGCTTAATGCCAGATTTTGTTCAGGTAGGAAATGAAATTAATGCCATGATTTTACAACGACCAAATGTGTTGGAACCCATTGATTGGGAACGCAATCAATTTCTAATCAATATGGGGATAAAAGCGGTGCGTGATGTTTCGTCCAAAACGGGTCAGGATATACATGTGATGCTACACATAGCACAGCCAGAAAATGCATTGATTTGGTTTAAAGATGCCACTCAAAATGGTATTTCAAACTTTGACTACATTGGGATTTCATACTACCCCAAATGGTCGTCGCAAAATTTAACAGAATTGTCACAATCCATTAGACAACTGATTGATAACTACGGCAAAGAAGTTATGATTGTGGAAACAGCGTATCCATATGATTTTGTCAATCAGGACTCGGCAAACAATATTTTAGGAGTAGACTCCTTGCATGAGGGCTTTCCAGCATCACAGGATGGGCAATTGTCCTATTTAACCGAACTGCATAGCGTTGTCAAATCTGCTGGTGGGAGTGGCGTTCTATATTGGGAACCTGCATGGGTTAGCACCTCTTGTTCAACACGCTGGGGAGCAGGCTCGCATTGGGAAAATGCAGCTATGTTTGATGCAGTATCAAAACCCACAAAAGCCATGACTTGGTTTGATAAACCCAAGCGATAACTCGGCCTTTAGTTCTTCAAAGCATTTAAAAAACCATAGAAAGCGGGCTTTGGCTGCAGCATTTCATCATAAATACATGGCCAATCTTTCATCTTAAAAAAACGATTGATCCAAGTGTCACGGTCATTAAACCCCCAAAAGGTTATGCCATACTGTTGGTTTTTTGGTACTATATCTTGATACATTTGAACAAGTTCAGCATATTTTTTGGCTTGCTCTCTTAGCATTTCTGGCGTAACTCTATTGTAGCGTTGAATACCACCACCTTTACTGTCGTCGTGAGTGTTGAATATAACATCAACTTCAGAAAGGTGAATTTGCAAACCTGTATCTGCAGCCCGCTTTAACGTATATGCAATGATTTCGTTGGGTATGTCCATACGAATGTGCATTTGAAACCCGATACCAGAAATGGGTACTTCACGCTGCTGAAAGTCTTCAATCATTTTCATCATGGAATTAAATTTAAGCGTATCACGTTCAATGTTAAAATCGTTGTAAAACAATACGGCATTTGGGTCTGCTTCATGGGCATAACGAAATGCCTTTTCGATATAGGACTGTCCCATGGTTTTGTACCATATACTTTCAGTTCTAAAACCCGAACCTTTGGTGTTTAAGCCTTCATTGACCACATCCCAACCTTGTACGATTCCTTTGTATTTTTTAACATAGGTTTGAATGTAATTTTTCATAAAAATTTCAAGCCAAGCGGGGTCTTTTTTTGCCTTTTTTTCAATCCATTTCGGTGTGGCACTGTGCCATATCAGCGTGTGTCCAAACAGCCTTTGGTTGTTTTTTTGTGTATATGCGACTATGCTATCCACACGTTCCCATCTAAATACTCCAGGCTTGGGTGCAATTTGGTACATTTTCATATCACTTCCTGCTGTGTAGCTGTCAAAGTGATGTTGTTGTAAACTTTTCAATTTTATATCTTTCATAAAAGGAACAAATCGTATTGATGAGCCTATTGGAAAACTTGCTTTTGATTTTAAAGAAGTGACGTTGTTGTTTTGGGCAATGGTTTGCGTTATTACAAAACACAATAAAAATAGATAACTACGATTCATAAAGGGCACTGGCGTTTTTAAATGCTTAGTGTTATAACTTCGGATGCATGACCGTGTACCACAGGGGTGGAATAGTTGCTAGAAGCATAGATCCTGGATAGCCAAATGGCATGGTCGGACTGTTTTCAAGACTTTCTAAGACTTGATATTTTTTTGATGCACGAAAGTGGTGATCGCTATGTCGTGTCAACTCATACAATACTATTCTTCCCATGACGTGGTCAGAATTCCACGAATGGATGTTTTGCACTTTTTCATATTTGCCGTTGATTTTTTTTCGCGTCAATCCGTAGTGCTCAATGTAATTGATGGTTTCAAGAAACAGAAATGATATAGTACCAACAATTAAGGCAATAAGAAATATTTTTAATCCAAACAGTAAATAAACAACACCCAAATACGCTACTTGGTATACGCTAAAAAACAGCATGTTATTTTTGATAGAGAAAAAATGTGCTCCATGCTTTTTGAGTAGCCTCGTTTGTATGCACCAAGCATTTTTATACTGCCCGATAACAGATGTTATCCAAAAATGATATAAACTCTGTCCTTTTTTTGCTGTAGCTGGATCTAGGTCTGTTGCCACGTATTTGTGATGACCATGATTGTGTTCCATGGTAAAATGCATATACAAGCAGGGTAGAAGCAATAACCTCGTGAGTAAGACTTCAAATTTACTTTTTCTATGGCCCAGTTCGTGTGCCACATTAACGGCATTGGTAGCCAACAAAATGCCAAGTGCAAAAACCAAACCTATATATTCATAAGTGCTTAGACTTGCCGTTGAAAAATCATAAAGCCCAAAACCTAGGATAGCATACACTACAGGCACGTTTAAATATAAAAGCCAGTCAAAAAAACGATTCAACGCCCTTTCTTTTATATCTGCAACAGGTAATTCTTTATGCTTTATTGGTATAATGCTTTCCGCCAAGGGAATAAACAGAAATACATAAGCCAGCGAGGTGTAAGAGAAGGCTCCTTTGAAATAAAAACTGGCAAAAACACTCAGGGGAACGCTGTAAGCCATAAGATATTTTAGGTCTTTCATGTCATAAATTTAAGAAAATCCAAACAACTTTTGTTTTAGCTAAATAGAACAAACCTTGTTCTACCCGAAATTGGAGGAGATGTGACCTCGACAGTATTAATACGTGATCCCCCAAAGCACCGTAGTCTAAATAGAAAGTCAAAAATCATAAATTTTATTTTTATTTCCATTTAAAAATGCAAGTAGGCTTTATTTTATTTGAAAACAAAAAAAGCCTGCAATACATGCAGACTTTTTATTCTTAAGTGACCTCGGCAGGATTCAAACCTGCAACCTTCTGAGCCGTAATCAGATGCGCTATTCAGTTGCGCCACGAGGCCGTTTAGGGGTGCAAATATATCTTATTTTAATAATGCAGCAAAACTAAAGCGCACGCATTGTTACATATGTTCGCCAAGCCAATAAAAGTAGCTGACTTTTTGATGCTTTGCTTAAATCAATTTGTTTTTTGCTAAGGCTTGGTAATAACGCTTTATTGCATCTTGCTATTACTCTAAATAAAATCTTTTGCATTACACAAAGTTAAAAAACCCAAACAGACCGTATATTCGCTAAAAAAATAAATGGATGCCATTTTTCTTATTGTGGGCTTGGCCTTATTACTGCTGGGAGGAGATTTTCTTTTAAGAGCAGCCTTAGCTGCCGCCGCTCGCTGGCAAGTGCCTAAGGTAGTTGTGGGTATGACCATTGTTTCTTTTGCTACTTCACTTCCAGAGCTCATTACGAGCATACGTGCTGCGCTTTCAGGTTATCCCGACCTGTCACTTGGGAATGTGATTGGCTCCAATATTGCAAACTTGGGATTCGTCCTGGGACTCGTTTTACTGTTTAGTAAGATTGATATTCAAAAAAGTTTTTACAAATTCGACTGGCCCATTGTCTTTGGGGTCTCTTTGCTGTTGTTGTTTTTTATTTATGACGGAACCATCAGCCAAACCGAGGGCGTACTATTGCTTTGTGGTTTGGTAGGAGTGATGTATTACTTAATTAGGTATCAACACCCAGTAGTTGCTGAACATGCAGCAGAAGTTGTTTCAACTAAAACTTGGTGGTGGATTATTGCTTTTGTGGCTTTGGGATCGTTGGGCTTGGCTTTTGGATCTCAATGGTTGGTCAAAGGAGCTGTCGGCCTGGCACGTGCCTTTGATGTTAGTGAGCGTGTTATTGGTATTACACTGGTTTCCGTTGGTACTAGTTTGCCTGAACTTATGGCTTCGGGTATGGCTATTATAAGAAAGGAGTCAGGTATTTCAATTGGTAACCTTATTGGCTCTAACTTGTTTAATATCCTAACCGTATTGGGCGTTACTGCAGTTATTCGCCCGTTGCATGTTGTTGACGATAGGTTGTTGTCTTTTGATATTTGGGTAATGCTGGGATTTACATTCCTACTCTTGCCCTTGGTTTTTGTGCCAAAAAAACTCGAGCTCAATTGGCGCGAAGGAATTATTCTAAGCGCGGCCTATATTACCTATTTAGTTGTTACGCGTGCATAAAAAAAGCACCTGATTCTCGAGAGTGTCGAGAGACAAATGCTTTTATAGCTAAAATTAAAGATAAGCTTACACGTTAGCAGACTTTACCGTCTTGATGATACGCGCAGCAATTTTATATGGATCAGCGTTAGAAGCTGGACGACGATCTTCTAACCATCCTTTCCAACCTTTCTCAACCGTCATAATCGGAATACGAATTGAAGCACCACGGTCAGAAACTCCATAGCTAAATTCGTCGATAGATTGCGTTTCGTGATCCCCTGTAAGGCGTTGGTCGTTGTAAGCTCCATAAACCTCAATGTGTTCTTTAACTACAGGACGGAATGCCTCACAAATCTTGTCATAAGTTTCTTTAGAACCACAAGTTCTGAGCGTGGTGTTAGAGAAGTTGGCGTGCATACCCGAACCGTTCCAATCTGTAGCACCAAGTGGCTTAGGGTGATAGTCAATAGCAAGACCATAGTCTTCAGCCAAACGCTCTAAGATGTAGCGTGCAATCCAGATTTGGTCGCCTGCCTCGGCAGCACCTTTAGCGAAAATTTGAAATTCCCACTGACCAGGAGCAACCTCACCGTTAGTACCTTCAACATTTAATCCGGCATCTAGACAAATGTCTAGGTGGCGGTCCATGATTTCACGTCCAAAGGAGTTTTTTGCACCAACAGAACAGTAGAACTGACCTTGTGGCGTTTGATCTTTTGGGAAACCAAGCGGAAGATTGGTTTCTGGATCCCAAAGGAAATATTCTTGTTCAAATCCAAACCAGAAATCATCATCGTCGTCGTCAATGGTGGCACGCCCGTTAGATTCGTGAGCTGACCCATCTGCGTTTAGAACTTCAGTCATTACCAAATATCCGTTTTTTCTATCCGGGTCAGGATAAATGGCAACAGGTTTTAAGAGACAGTCAGAAGAACCTCCTTCTGCTTGTAGTGTAGAACTACCGTCAAAAGACCACATTTCAACATCTTCTAGTTTTCCAGAAAAGTCACTAACTACTTTGGTTTTGCTTCGCAGGTTGGCAGTTGGCTTATAACCGTCCAACCAAATGTATTCAAGTTTTGATTTATTCATGATTATATAAAATGATTTATCAAAAATAAAATTATTATTAACCCCACTAATGTTGGAGGGTATAATTTTATGAACATTATGTGTATTTTTACAAACCCCTTAAAATTGGAGGGGTATATTTAATAAATGCATAATTTTAAGTCGTTTTTGCATCAAACTCAAAATACTCGAACTCTTGATTTAATAGTGCTATTTGATGTATATTTGTTACATCCTAAAACCTTAATATTATGAACAAATTGCGTTTTCAAGCCATTCAAGACGCTGTCAGCCGCCTACCCAAACCATTCCACTCTGAACAAAAAAAATCGGCGATATTTGCTAGTCACGTCTTTACCAAGAAAGTAATGCGGACTTTTTTGACCAAGGAAGCTTTTGCTGAAGTCGACGAAGCTATTGAAAAAGGCACTAAAATTAAACGTACCAATGCCGACCATGTGGCCGCTTCTATGAAAGATTGGGCTTTGTCTATGGGCGCTACCCATTATACCCACTGGTTTCAACCCTTAACGGGTGCTACTGCCGAAAAGCACGATGCCTTTTTCGATTTTGATTCAAACGGTAACAGCCTTGAATATTTTGGCGGCTCGCAATTGGTGCAACAAGAACCCGATGCGTCTAGTTTTCCTAGTGGCGGCATTCGCAACACTTTTGAAGCCAGAGGATATACCGCCTGGGATCCTTCTTCGCCTGCCTTTATTTATGGTACCACCCTTTGTGTGCCCACTATCTTTGTCTCATACACGGGTGAGGCATTAGACAACAAAACACCATTGCTGCGCGCACTTAATTCTATAAACGATGCAGCTACGCAAGTTGCCAAGTATTTTGATAAGAATGTCACGCACGTGGACGCAACTCTTGGATGGGAACAGGAGTACTTTCTTGTTGACAAAGCTCTCGTATCTTCCAGACCAGATATTTTGCTTACCGGAAGAACATTGGTTGGTCATCCGCCGCCAAAAGGACAGCAACTAGACGATCACTATTTTGGTTCCATTCCGTCACGTGCCCTTAACTTTATGCGTGAGTTAGAGTATGAATGTATGTTGTTGGGAATACCTGTAAAAACACGTCATAACGAAGTTGCACCTAACCAATTTGAATTGGCACCTATCTTTGAAGAAGCCAACCTAGCCGTTGACCACAACGCCCTACTTATGGATATCATGGGTAAGGTGGCAAACAAGCATCAATTTAAGGTACTGCTTCACGAAAAGCCTTTTGCTGGCATCAACGGCTCAGGAAAACACAACAACTGGTCTTTGTCTACCAACACTGGAGTAAACCTTTTAAGTCCGGGGAAGACACCCATGAGTAACTTACAGTTTTTGACATTTTTCATCACCACCATCAAGGCGGTTCAAAACTATGAATCACTTGTGCGAGCTTCAGTCGCTAGTGCAGGAAATGACCATCGCCTTGGGGCTAACGAAGCACCACCAGCCATTATTTCCATATTTATTGGATCTCAGTTAACATCCGTGCTTGAAAACCTTGAGCATGTTTCCAAAGGCAAATTGTCACCCAAGGAGAAAACCGATTTAAAACTCAACGTCGTGGGAAAAATTCCTGAAATATTATTGGATAATACCGATAGGAACAGGACTTCACCATTTGCATTTACCGGAAATAAATTTGAATTCCGCGCAGTAGGTTCTGATCAGAACTGCGGCATACCCATGACCGTTCTGAATACCGTAGTTGCCAAGCAACTAATTTCATTTAAGACCGAAGTTGATACGCTTATTAAATCCAAAAAACTTAAAAAAGATGATGCCATTTTTAATGTGCTACGTGAATATGTGAAGACAACAAAAAATATCTTGTTTGATGGAGATGGCTACAGCAGTGCTTGGGAAAAGGAAGCTAAAAGAAGAGGGCTTTCAAATTTAAAAAAAACACCAGAAGCCTTGTCCGTGCGCATGAACAAAGACGTTATTGATTTGTTTGACTCAATGCATGTAATGAACCCTGTTGAACAGAAGGCACGATATGAAATTCAACTGGAGCAATATGTGCAAAGAATTGAGATTGAAAGCCTAGTATTGGAAAACCTTGCGAATAACCAAATTCTTCCAACAGCATTTAAATACCAAAGTTTATTGATTGAAAATGTAAAAGGTCTAAAAGGTATTTATGGTGAAGATTTCTCCAAACACGCGCCAGTTGCCTTGAGTACCATTGAGAAAATCAGCAGCCTTACAGACAAACTTGCTTCGGCTTGTGAATCCCTTGATAAAGAACGAACCAAAGCCAACAGCATGAGCAAATCAGATGATCAGGCTCAGATGTATGCTAAAAACGTACTTCCTGTCTTTGATAAAATCCGTGAATGTGTTGATGGCCTCGAACTCATAGTTGATGATTCAGCTTGGCCATTAGCCAAATACCGAGAACTATTATTTTTACGATAATATGACACAAAACCCTTCCAGTGAACGTTATCAAATGCGTGGTGTTTCTGCCGATAAAGAAGATGTCCATGCAGCCATTGAGAATATTGATAAAGGACTTTTTCCAAAAGCGTTCTGTAAAATTGTTCCTGATTACCTAACTGGAGATGCGGATTATTGTTTGGTGATGCACGCCGATGGCGCTGGTACCAAGTCGTCATTAGCGTATATGTATTGGAAAAAAACAGGAGATTTGTCTGTTTGGAAAGGGATTGCGCAGGACGCACTCATCATGAATATTGATGATTTGTTGTGTGTAGGTGCTGTAAATGAAATTCTTATCTCATCGACTATTGGGCGTAACAAGAACCACATCCCTGGAGAAGTTATTAAAGCTATAATTCAGGGAACTAACGCGCTTGTAGATGAACTTAACGCTCAGGGTATGAAACTGACGATAACAGGGGGCGAAACCGCCGATGTTGGTGACTTGGTACGTACAGTTATTGTTGACTCTACCGTAACGGCACGTCTTAAGCGCGACAACGTAATAAATAATGCCAACATCAAAGCTGGTGATGTAATTGTTGGAATGGCCTCTTATGGACAAGCCTCCTATGAAACCCAATACAATGGCGGTATGGGAAGTAACGGGCTTACTTCTGCGCGTCACGATGTGTTTAACAAATCGTTGGCCGAGGAGTTTCCAGAAAGTTTTGACCCATTGGTGCCAAATGATTTAGTTTACACCGGATCTAAAAACTTAGTCGATGCAGTAGCAGGTGTTTCTCTAGATGCAGGTAGGCTGGTGCTTTCACCTACACGTACTTATGCACCAGTGATGAAAGCAATCCTAGAAAAATTTACCCCCAACAGATTCATGGGGCGGTACACTGCAGTGGAGGAGCCCAAACAAAAGTACTTCATTTTATTGATCATGGTCATGTTATCAAAGACAACATGTTTCCCATACCGCCGCTGTTTAATATGATTCAAGCCGAATCAAAAACCGATTGGCGTGAGATGTACAAAGTCTTCAATATGGGGCACAGAATGGAGCTATACGTATCCCCTGAAAATGCGGATTTGATTATTGAAATTGTCAAATCGTTTAATATTGACGCTCAAGTTGTGGGTCGTGTGGCGGAGTGCTCAACAAAAAGACTTACCTTAATAACACCAAACGGAACTTTTGAATATGCGTAAGCTGCTATTGATTTTTGCGATTGTTGTTAGTGCACACAACTTGTCTTTCGCACAAAAAGGGGAAGACCTTTTTACTCTTATTGATGAAAACATTCAAGCACCACCCTTGCTTCCAGCGCGTATGGTTTTTACGCAAAGACTGCTATGGGGTGAAAAAGGCGTCTTTAGGACTACTAGCCTATCTCCCCTAAACATTGCGCAACGCCAAAAAGAATTGAATGTACGCCGTGTAATGCTAACCACGCACCAAGTATTAGGCTACGCAACCTTAGCAGCAATGATCGCACAAGGCATTATTGGCGGGAAATTATATAACGGTGACGACAGTTTGTATGAACTGCACAAAACCATGGGGGACGTAGTGAATATTGGTTATTTTACTACAGCAGGAATGTCTCTCTTTGCACCACCACCCCTTATAAACAAAAAAGTACGTGGGTTTTCATCTATAAAAGCACATAAAATATTGGCAACCGTTCACTTTTCTGCAATGATAGCTACAAACATATACAAAGACAAAAATCGCGATATTCACAGAACGGCTGCTTATACCGCTTTTGGTAGTTATGCGATGGCTGTTTTGGTTTTTAAATTTTAAAATGATACGTTTCTTAATTCTCTTTTTATTTGTTTCCTCTTGGTTGAGTGCACAACAGCTTCGCGTAGAAACCGCTACATCAGTAATCACTTATGAGGCCTCACATATCGTACACGATTGGTCTGGTACTTCTAAACAAGTCCAAGGAGTCGTTGAGCTTGCGGACTCTGTTCCAACCCGAATGGCAATGGTAACTTCGGTTGCTTCGTTCGACTCAAGAAACGAAAGCCGTGATGCCCATGCGCTTGAGGTATTGGAGGCTTTGCTGTTTCCAAAAGTTTCATTTTATTCAGACAAACTTTCTCTGGAAGGGGAGACCCTGAACATCACTGGTGATTTAAAATTCCACGGCAAGACTATCAGCCTAACAACAACTGCCAACTGGGTTAAAAAAGACGATGTGTGGTTCCTAGAAGGGAATTTTGATTTTAAGCCATCTGAATTTGATATTACACTTCCTGCTTTTATGCTTGTCAAGATTCGTGATAATATCCATATCAGCTTTAGATTGGAGTTGCGTACCTTTGCGTTATAATCCATGTTACAAGAGAAACTACAGATTGTACAACAGCGTTTTAATGAGGTTTCTGACCTTATTATACAACCTGATATTATCGCAAATCAAAAGCGGTATATTGCCTTGAACCGTGAATACAAGGATTTAAACGCATTGATGGAGAAGCGCGCTGAATTTTTAAGTCTTTGGGGCAATAAGAAAGAAGCGGAGGCTATTATATCAGAAGAAAAAGACCCTGAAATGCTCGCAATAGCAAAAGAAGAATTGGATGTTTCTTCAAAAAAACTAGTAGCTCTCGAAGATGAAATTCGTTTTATGCTTCTTCCTAAGGACCCAGAAGACGTTAAAAACGTTATGATGGAACTTCGCGCAGGGACAGGTGGAGACGAGGCGAGCATTTTTGCTGGAGACTTATTCCGTATGTACACAAAGTATTGTGAGAGCAAAGGCTGGAAGGTAAATGTCGTAGATATGAGTGAGGGTACTTCTGGAGGGTTTAAAGAAATTATTTTTGAAGTAAACGGAGACCAAGTATACGGCACATTAAAATTCGAATCTGGTGTTCACCGTGTTCAGCGTGTGCCACAGACAGAAACCCAAGGTCGTGTGCACACCTCGGCAGCTACCGTCATGGTATTGCCAGAAGCAGAGGAGTTTGATGTTGAACTCGATATGACCGAGATTAGAATTGAGCGCACTACTTCAACTGGCCCTGGAGGTCAGTCGGTAAATACGACCTACTCTGCCATTAAGCTGCATCACGAACCAACAGGGATGATTGTGAGTTGTCAAGATCAAAAATCCTCTCATAAAAACCTTGAAAAGGCCTTGAAAGTACTTCGATCTAGGCTCTACGATATGGAGTTAGCCAAAAAGCAAGCTGCCGATTCGGAAAAACGGAAAAATATGGTTTCTTCTGGAGACCGCTCTGCAAAAATTAGAACATATAATTATCCACAAGGACGTGTCACAGACCATCGTATTGGATTAACTTTGTATGGTTTGCAAAACATCATCAACGGGGATATTCAGAAGTTGATTGATGAAATGCAACTCTATCAAAATACAGAGAAACTCAAACTCTCAGATGAATTACTGTAGTATGACACAAAAAGATTTATACAATCAAATTCAGCTGAAAAAATCATTCTTGTGCTTGGGTCTAGATCCCGACATAGAAAAAATGCCTGATCATCTTATTGCTTCTAGTGAAGAACCTCTTTTTGACTTTTGCAAGACTATAGTCGATGAGGTTCAGGACCTTTGTGTGGCAATTAAAATAAATACGGCTTTTTTTGAAGCCTATGGTGAAACGGGCTTTACATCTCTAGCTAAATTGATACATTACATAAAATCGCATTATCCAGATTTGTTCACAATTGCAGACGCCAAACGTGGAGATACAGGCAATACTTCCATGCGCTATGCCAAGGCTTTTTTTGAAGCCATGCCATTCGACTCCATTACCATTGCGCCTTATATGGGCAAAGACTCCGTTGAGCCTTTCTTGACATACAATGACAAGTATGCCATTTTGTTGGCATTGACCTCAAATCAAGGGGCAGCTGATTTTCAATTCACGGAAAATACTGACAAACCATTGTTTAAAGAGGTACTTGCCACTTCTTTGAAGTACGACAATGCCGACAGGCTTATGTATGTAGTTGGCGCGACCAAGGCAGACTACCTAAAGGAAATTAGAGATATTGTACCCAATGCTTTTTTGCTTATTCCTGGCGTTGGCGCTCAAGGTGGTAGCCTCAAAGAGGTTTTTGAAAATGGCGCAAACAAACAGGTTGGCCTTTTGGTTAACTCCTCCCGAGGCATTTTATATGCCAGTAGTGGTGAAGATTATGTTGCTGCTGCTGCTAAAGTTGCTGCTTCACTACAAATTCAAATGCAAAAACTACTCGCCTAATGCTGCATTACAGTTGTTATAAACATCAAACTTCTTCCGAATGGGTGACTTTTGTTCACGGAGCAGGCGGGAGTTCATCTATATGGTATAAGCAGGTGCGTGACTACGCTAAGCATTACAACGTATTGCTGCTGGACCTTCGTGGCCATGGAAATTCGAAACCTACAATCAAACGTGCATTTGAAAAGCGCTATACATTTGATAGTATCGTTGATGACATTATTGAAGTATTAGATTATGAAAAGATTAAAAGTTCTCATTTTGTAGGTATTTCTCTAGGTACCATACTGATTCGTCAATTAGCTGAAAATCATCCTGAGCGTGTTTCAAGCATGATTATGGGGGGCGCAATCATGAAACTCAATATCCGATCTCAAATTTTGATACGTTTGGGAAATGTTGTTAAGTCGGTGATTCCATATTTATGGCTTTACCGTTTTTTTGCATTTATTATCATGCCTAAGAAAAACCACCGTGAGTCAAGGTTACTTTTTGTTCGTGAGGCAAAAAAACTATACCACAAGGAGTTTTTACGTTGGTATAAGCTCACCTCAGAATTAAAACCATTACTCCTATTGTTCCGTCAGGTTGATGTTGGTATTCCAACACTTTATGTTATGGGAGAAGAAGATTATATGTTTTTGCCAAGTGTTCAAAAGATGGCTTATATGCATCAGGCTTCTCAAATTGCAGTAGTTCCTGAATGTGGTCACGTGGTTAATGTAGAACAACCAGAAGTTTTTAATAAGACAACCCTAGGTTTTCTGAAAGCCCTTGGCTAGGTAAATATTACGGTTTTGTTTCCGTAAACAAGAACCTTTTTCTCAACATGGAGTTTAACGGCATTTGCCAAAACCATTTTCTCTAAATCCCGACCTTTAGCAATCAATTGCGAAACACTGTGGTTGTGCGATACTCGCGCCACTCCTTGCTCAATAATGGGCCCAGCATCAAGTTCTTCTGTCACGTAGTGACTGGTAGCACCAATGATTTTAACACCGCGTTCAAAAGCGGAGTGGTAAGGTTTTGCTCCCGGGAATGCAGGCAAAAACGAGTGGTGAATATTGATAATTTTGTTTTTATACATCTCAATAAGGTTTGCCGGTACAATTTGCATATAACGTGCCAATACAACAAAATCTACCTTGTGTTCATTTAGTACCGAGAGCTGTTGTTTTGTGGCAGCTGCTTTTGTTTCTTTGGAAACAGGAACGTGAAAGAATGGAATTTCAAAAGCTTTTGCTATTGAATCCAAATCTTTGTGATTACTGAGTATAAACGGAATTTCTACGCCAAGTTCACCAGATTTAAAACGTCCCAATAAGTCGTATAGGCAGTGATCATATTTAGATACAAAAACAGCCATCTTGGGTTTGTAGTTCAGCGGCTGATGACTCCACGTCATGTTGTAGCCGCTTGCCAGTTTTTTATCAAATAAACTGACAAAATTTTGATAGGAGCAAAGCTGCGCGTCTAATTCAGCTTGTAAACGCATAAAAAATGCGCTGTTTTCTCTGTCAACGTATTGGTCAATGTATTGGATGTTCCCTTTCTGTTCGTAAACAAAAGAGGTTACATCAGCAATAATTCCTTTCTTGTCTGGACATTGAATAACAAGTGTAATGACGTACATATGTTGTTTTGCTGCAAACATACATAAAAAACAAACCCGAGTGTTTATAAAAAAACACTCGGGTTTAAACAGGAAGTTAGTTGTTTTTTATTTTTTTGAAACACTGAAGTCGGCATATGCTGACATACCATGTTCAGCATCATCCAATCCACCAATCTCTTCTTCTTTAGATACGCGTAAACCTATAGTGGCTTTAATGCTTAATACCAAAAATAAGGTACTTAATACACAAAAGGCTCCCACAATTCCAACGCCTGCAAGCTGCACCATAAATTGTTTGCTACTCGCCATGTCGCCAAAGATGCCTACGGCAAGTGTTCCCCACATGCCCGCAAAGAGGTGAACTGCAATGGCACCTACTGGATCATCGAGCTTTAGTTTTTCAAGCAATGCGATAGCAAGTACAACAATTATACCTCCTATACCGCCTACTAGCATGGCTTCGCCTGTTGACATCTGGTCAGCCCCAGCTGTTATAGCAACCAACCCGCCAAGTACGCCATTCATGAACATTGTTAAATCATAGTTTTTATAAAGAATGTGTGAAAAGACAGTAGCTATAATTCCGCCTGCTGCTGCTGCCAAACTTGTAGTAACAAGCACAAGTGATGTTGCAGCTGGGTCAGCAGAAAGCACAGACCCTCCATTAAACCCAAACCATCCTAGCCAAAGGATAAGTACACCACCAGCTGCAAGCGGCATGTTATGACCAAAAATAGGGTTTGAAGTTCTGTCTGAGTCGTATTTGCCTATCCTGGCACCCAAAAAGTATATGGTGACAAGTGCGGCCCATCCACCCACAGAGTGTACGAGTGTCGAACCAGCAAAGTCATAAAATCCCCATCCGTAGAGGAATCCACCACCCCATTGCCATGAACCTACGATGGGGTAAACAATTCCAACATAAAAAACAGCTAGTAGCATAAAGGCCTCGAGCTTGATGCGTTCAGCCACAGCTCCAGATACAATGGTAGCAGCAGTAGCGGCAAACATCCCTTGAAACAAGAAGTCTGTCCACCAAGTATATCCTCCATCTGCATAAGCAGCAGTCATGCCTCCTTCAGGTGGTGTAATGCCCCAACCGGCAAATTTAAAAAAGCCAGTAGCTCCTTCTTCAAAACCAGGGTACATCATATTAAAACCAGCTATAGCATACAGTAAGAGTCCAACGGTTATAACGAAGAAGTTTTTGAATAAAATATTGACGGTATTTTTCTGACGTGTAAGTCCTGCTTCTAATAATGAGAAACCCATGTGCATAAAAAATACGAGTGCTGTACAGATCATCATCCATACATTGTTTGCGGTAAATAGTGCAGTATCCATAAATGTTTATTTAGTTTAAAGTATCTCCGCCTTTTTCGCCCGTTCTAATGCGGTAGGCTTCCTCAACGGGGAGAACAAATATTTTTCCATCACCAATGTTTCCCGTTTCACCAGCTTCAATTATGGCCTGAACCGCTGGCTCAACAAAGTCGTCATTGACAACAATGGAGAGCATCTTGCGCTCAATTGCAGAGGTACTGTAAGAGACACCCCTATACACACGACCTATTTTTTCATTTCCAATACCAGTTACGTCCCAGTGACTGAAAAAAGTAACTCCAGCATCGTGGAGTTTGTTTTTTACATCCTCAAACTGTGTTTTTCGGATGAGTGCTTCTATTCTTTTCATGTATAAATAATTAAGGCGCAATTATAAAGAAAAAAAAGGGATTGTATCATTACAATCCCTTTTACATTAAAAATAAATCTAATTATAACAAACTACTAACTAAATTAAGTTTATGTGTTTATGGGTTTAGATCGCTGTTGATAGCAAGTTCACCATGTTCAGCCATATCTAGGCCTTTCGTTTCGTCCTCTTTGGAAACGCGTAGTCCAATGGTTGCTTTGAGTACGTATAGTACGATTAATGAAGTGATTACAGCCCAAGCGCCATATGCGGCTACTCCGATAGCTTGTACACCTAAAACAGAAGCACCACCACCGTTTAGTAGGCCAATACCTGTTCCGCCATCAACGCCCCAAAGACCAATAACAAGTGTACCCCAAGCACCAACTACACCGTGTGCAGAGGCTGCTCCAATAGCGTCATCAATTTTAAGTTTTTTCTCGATAAATTCAATAGAGAATACCACAATAATCCCACCTATTAGTCCAGCGAAGAAACCACCAGCCATGGTCATGTTACCGCAGCCAGCAGTAATAGCAACCAAACCCGCAATTGCGCCGTTTAATGTTTGTGACAAACTAGGTTTTCCCAAGTATAACCAAGAAGTGAATAATGCCCCAAGTGCACCAGCAGCAGCGGCAATGTTGGTAACCATAACAACAGCTGAAGCAGCAATTGAATCGTCACCTCCCCAGGCAAGTTGAGAACCCCCATTAAAGCCAAACCATCCTAACCAAAGGATAAATACACCTAAAGTTCCAAGTAAAAGGTTACTTCCAGGGATTGCATTAACTTTTCCGTCGGTATATTTTCCAATTCTTGGTCCTACCATCCAAGCAGCACACAAAGCCGCCCATCCACCAACGGAGTGGACTATAGAAGAGCCAGCGAAGTCGATAAAGCCAAGGTCAGCTAACCAGGCACCGTCTCCGTACCACTGCCATCCACCAGAAATTGGGTAGATAAAAGCAGTTAAGAATAATGTGAAAATAATATAAGTACTGTATTTGGTTCTTCCAGCAATAGCTCCAGAAACGATAGTAGCGGCAGTTGCAGCAAATACCGTCTGGAAGAATACATCGTGAGCACCAGCTCCTGGATTCATCCAAACTTCACTTATAGAGAGGAATCCTGAAGCATCTTTGGTTCCATACATAAGTCCGTAACCTAAAGCCCAGAAGCTAATTGTTCCTACACTGATATCCATGAAGTTTTTCATGGCAATGTTACCTGCGTTTTTAGCACGTGTTAGTCCAGATTCTACTAGTGTAAATCCTGCTTGCATAAAGAAAACAAGAATTCCAGATAAAAGAATCCACAATATTGTAAAGTCTTCATTTGCGTCTACAGCTACTGCAGACGTAATGATGTTTGGTATTGTAGCTAATAATGACATATATTAAATTTTTAAGGTTATAATTTAATTACTAGAAAGAATAAATAGCTGCCAATACGAATGAAGATAAGCTATCATCTCCATCAGCACTCCAAGTGCTTACTTTTTCGTCCGCACTGTCAATTCTAATTTCTGGCTTGATGGTCAAGTTTCCAGAGTTAATGCTGCCAGTGATGGTAAAAGAAGTAAAGGTGTTTGAATCTTTGATATCAAAAGACTCACCTCTAAGACCAAGTGCAAAAGAGTCAGATAGGGTAAGTTGCGGGTAAAGTGCAACACCAGACCACTCACCGCCATCATCTTCATAGCTAGTAGCGTTTACGCCTAAGAAGAAGCTGTCCGAGATGTCAATACCTCCTGTAAAGTCAATTTGAGAGACATTGGATAGTCCACCAGAAAGGAAGTTGATGTATTGCCCGTAAAGACCTAACTGTGCTCCAAACATATAGTCGTCACCAACTGGCTGAGACTCTGTGTAATCTGTACTGTTAAGGACACCTAACATCAAGGATACATCGTCAGATAGTGCAATATCAGCTTTCAAACCCGTGTGTGAGAAAGGTCCGTTAGAGAACATGTATGATGTAGAGTAGTTAAAGTTTCCAACAGGCGAAATTACTTCATAACCTAAGAAGGTGTTGAAGTTACCTAATGTCAAGGTAAAGCTGTCACTTAAATTATAGTATACATATAATTGGTTCACAATGTTTGATGACCCAGTAGAGTTGAATACGGCGTCTGCGCCTCTTGGTCCGTAAACCAAATCAGCAACAAAACCGTGCTTCTCTCCTTCATAAGAAAGAACAATGTTTGCCATACCTAACGAAAATCCGTTTAGGTTAGCAAAAGAAGTACCAGGTGCATATTCGCTGCTTCTGTAATATGAGTCAACAGAACCCGTTACACTGAATGTTGGCTCTTCTTGTGCTTGTGCACTAGTCATTCCTCCGAATACTAGAAAAGCAACAAGTGCTGTAAGCGTTAAAAAAGATGATGTATTTTTCATAATATAATATATTAGTTAATTATTTATTTTGAATTTATAATGGTCAAAAATATGTTAAATAGAGCTTGAACATATAAAAATTGGGGGGTTTAATGCTAATATTTGCATATAATAAAAAATAACCCCTCTAAAAATAGGGGTATAATAAAATTTATGTATATTTTTTGATAATGGCGGTGCTAAAACTGCTTATGCAATATCATTCCAGCATAAATACAAGCCAATCCCAGTATAAAAGTGCCGATACTGTAAATAAAGAAGTTAAATAACTGGCCTTGCTCAATAAAGCGCATATTTTCCAATGTGAAAGTGGAAAAGGTGGTAAGTCCACCACAAAAACCTACTGCCAACAACATATACTGCGTATTGGATACGGAAGATCTTGTGCTGAGAAAACCCAGAAGCAATCCCAATAGCAAACAGCCTATCGCATTTGCAATTAATGTAGCAAATGGCAATTGTGGGGATATGGGTTTGAGAACAAGTCCTATGCTATATCTAAAAAGGCTTCCAAGCCCACCGCCAATAAAAACGAGTAAAAAAGAAATGCCGTTCATGTTAAACGATGCTTTTTAGCCCTACCAACAAGCTGACAAAAATTAAAAAGCCGATAAGCACCCAAAAACTCCCTTTGAAATATTGCATGCTTTTTTGTTTGTCCTTTTTGTAACTGTGTATAATGGCAAAAGTGAAGCTTACAATAAAAAAAAGGGCAAAAATCAATTGACCGTTGCTGAACATAATGTTATTTTTAACGAAACTATAAAAAAATGCAAGACCAATTAGATGCAGTAGCGGCATTTCACAAAGCATTTGGCGTGGGAGTCGCTCAAAAACCAAAGGCAAAAACAGCCAAAGACATATTAAACCTGCGACACAAACTGATGGCTGAGGAAAACGAAGAATACCTTGAAGCAGCAAAAAACGATGATTTGGTAGAAGTGGCAGATGCACTTGGTGACATGCTTTATATATTATGCGGAACCATACTTACACATGGCATGCAACACATCATTGAAGATGTATTTGCAGAAATTCAAGACAGTAATATGAGTAAACTCGGTTTAGATGGAAAACCCATATACAGGAAAGATGGTAAGGTAATGAAAGGGCCTAACTACAGGCGTCCAGATTTAAAGCAGTTTTTTGATTAGTCACAAACCTTATAGCGCCAGTTAAATGGGTCTTCAGCATTATTGTACTGTATATCCATCAACTTTTCTTTTAGCATAAGTGCATAACTATTTTCTGGAATTGGGGTTTCAAACTTTTCCCCTTTATAACCAAAACCATCGATGTTTTGAACGACAACGGCAGTGCCACTGCCAAAAATTTCAAGCAGTGTACCAGATTTTGACGCTTCAATAAGTTCAGCAACACGAAGCATACGCACCTCTGTTTTGAGCCCCAAGCATTTGGCCAAGTCCAAGATGCTTTTTCTTGTAACACCATCTAAGATGCTATCGCTTGTTGGCGCCGTAATAAGCGTGTCGCCAATGCGAAAGAACAAATTCATGGTACCCGCTTCCTCGATGTATTCGTGCTTGGCAGCATCGGTCCAAATGACTTGTTGGTAGCCTTCGTTTTTCGCCAATTGTGTGGGGTAAAACTGACCTCCGTAGTTTCCAGCTGCTTTGGCATAGCCTGTGCCCCCTTGCGGTGCACGACTGTAATGATCGGCAATTTTGACGCGAACCTCACCACCGTAATAACTGACAACAGGTGCGCAAATGATCATAAATCGATATTCGGTTGCAGCAGAGGCTTGAACACCTGCTTGAGAAGCAAAAACAAATGGCCTCACATATAATGAATTTCCCTTTCCTGCTTTTACCCATGCTTTGTCAAGTGTGATAAGTTGTTTCATCCCATCTAAGAAAAGGGCTTCAGGAAATTGGGGTATCGCAAGGCGTTCAGCGGACAAATTGATACGTTTTGCGTTTTGCTCAGGTCTAAACAACCAAACACTTCCACTGTCGTCTTTAAATGCTTTCATGCCCTCAAACACAGCTTGGCCGTAGTGCAATACGCTTGCAGCAGGAGAAAGCTCCATGGGTGCATAGGGCACGATCTCAGGGGTCTGCCATTGTCCATCTCGGTAGTCACAAACAAACATGTGATCTGTAAAGGTGGATCCAAATGCGAGGTTGTCAAAATCAACTTTGTCTATCCTAGATGTATTGGTGGGCGTTATGTGTATTGATGGATTCACTAAACAAATGTATAAAAATCTTGGGTGCATAATTCTAGGTATCTTAAATTTACCAAAAAAAAGATGCATATCCTTATAACAGGTGCAAGCGGATTGATTGGAAAACCACTTATACATGCCTTAGAACAAAGGGATTATCGCATTTCAACACTCTCTACACGCAAGCGTTCAGCTCCGGTTTCAACCAATATCAAAACATATCATTGGAGCCCTAGCCAAGGTATTTTTGATGAAAAAGCCTTGGATGGAGTTGATGTAATCATCAGTCTGGCAGGCGCTAAAATCAACCAACGATGGACAAAAAATAATAGAAAAGCCATTTTAGACAGCCGTGTAAAAGGAACCCAGCTCATTCAAAATGCCCTGAAAAAAAAGCCCAATCACAATGTTACACACTTTATAAGCGCATCGGCTATTGGTATTTATCCATCAGATTTTGACAGAACATACAAAGAGAGCGAAACCAAAGTCGCAAACTCTTTCACTGGTGAAGTTGTGGCTGCTTGGGAACAACAAGTAGATGAAATATCTACTTTGGTTCGGCATGTCAGTAAAATCAGAATTGGTTTGGTTTTGGCAAAGACAGGAGGTGCGCTTGTTCCGTTGGCAACACCTGCATCATTTGGCTTGGGTGCATGGTTTGGTTCTGGAAAACAATGGCAATCTTGGATTCACATACAAGATTTGGTAAAATTAGTTGTATTTACCCTTGATCATCCGGGTACTTATAATGGTGTGTCTCCCAATCCCGTGACTCAAAAACAGTTGGTTAAAGCCATTTCAAAACAATATAAGATGCCCCAATGGATTCCTGGTATCCCTGCTTTTGTGATAAAGGCGCTTATGGGAAAAATGGCCAACATACTTTTTGACAGCATTCGCGTTTCTAGCGCACACGCCCAAGATCAAGGATTTTGCTTTGATTTTCCTGCCTTGCAAGAGGCACTTCAAGATTTATTGCCGCTCAATTTAAAAAAGTAGTGTCATTTTGACATAGATGTTTTTTTGGCAGTACTTTTGCCACTTTCTTAAAAAACATTTATGGCTGCCAAAAAAAACAAAAAAACAGCAAAAAAGGAGGCAAAGCAAGAAGCGCAAGAACCAGTTGTTGAAAACAACGAGCTATTGGTTGAAGCTCAAGAAGCATTAGAAGCAGAAAAAAATAAGTTTTTACGCCTGTTTGCGGAGTTTGAAAATTATAAAAAACGAACAGCTAAAGAACGAATTGAGCTGTTCAAAACAGCTTCTCAAGAAGTCATGGTAGCCTTACTGCCTATTTTAGATGATTTTGAACGCGCCCTTTCTGAACTGAATAAAGAAGATGAAAAACTCACAGGGATTCATCTTATTTACAGCAAAATTTTTGATACCCTAAAACAGCAAGGGTTAACCAAGATGGAAATTGAGCCAAATGCGGTTTTTGATGCTGAACTTCATGAAGCCATAACACAGTTGCCTGCTTCAGGCGATCACCCAAAGGGCAGCATCATTGATGTTGTTGCTTCCGGATATAAACTGGGCGACTTAATTATCCGCTACCCTAAGGTAGTAGTGGCACAATAGCTATGAAAGAGGATTATTACGACATACTAGACGTTAGCAAGTCGGCTTCGGCTGCTGAGATAAAAAAGGCTTATCGCAAAAAAGCGATTGCCTATCACCCTGACAAAAATCCGGGTGATGCAGAAGCTGAAAAGAAATTTAAAGCAGCAGCGGAAGCCTACGAAGTACTGGGCGATGAACAAAAACGCGCCAAGTATGACAGCTATGGACATGCTGCATTTGATGGCAGCCAAGGCTTTGGTGGCGGCGGCATGAATATGGATGATATCTTCAGTCAGTTTGGAGATATTTTCGGCAGTGCTTTTGGTGGTGGTTTTGGTGGCGGTGGAAAACGTCGTCCCAAGGGAACCAACCTTCGTGTTAAGGTAAACTTAACCCTTGAAGAGATTGTACTTGGTGTTGAGAAAAAAATTAAAGTAAAACGTAAAAAACATGCACCTGGTGTAAGCTATGCAACCTGTAAAACTTGTCAAGGTTCAGGACAAACCATGCGTGTTACAAATACCATTTTGGGCCGTATGCAATCTGCTACGACATGTACTGCTTGTAACGGTGCAGGACAAACCCTTCGCCATCGGCCTTCAGGAGCCGATAGTTACGGCATGATTTTAGAAGAAGAAACCATATCTATTAAAATTCCTGCAGGCGTTGAGGATGGCATGCAGCTAAAGGTTTCTGGAAAAGGAAATGAAGCGCCAGGTCAGGGGATCTCTGGAGATATGATCGTGCAAATATCAGTAAAAGACCACCCAACAATCAAGCGTGAGGGGAATAACCTTCATTTTGATTTATATATTTCCCTGTCTGAAGCTGTTTTGGGTACCTACAAACAAATTGAAACGGTTGGTGGCTCTGTGCGCATAAAGCTGGATTCTGGTATCCAATCTGGAAAAATCTTGCGCTTGAAAGGCAAGGGCATACCCAGTCTTAATCACTACGGCACGGGCGATATGTTGGTTCACATTAATGTTTGGACCCCTGAACAGCTAACAAAAGAGCAAAAACAATTTTTCGAGCAACAGGCTACACACGACAATTTTAAGCCCAGCCCAAAATCAAGTCATAAATCGTTTTTTGATAAAGTAAAGGACATGTTTTCATAATTTTATGGTTTTTTATCCATAAAGTTTATATATTTGGCGTAACGATAGATTTATCTATAGTTATTTTTCTTTTTCATAGCAATTTTTTCCCATCCTCTTTTTAGAGGGTGGGTTTTCTTTTTTTAGCAAGTTTTTTGTTTATATTAGAATATGGAAAAAATCAGGTCATTCTTTCAGTTCAGCTTTAGTATAGGCGATGCAAAAATGAGCGTTGGTTCTTTTTTGGTTTTGGTTATAATAATCATTGCCCTATACTTTACTATGCGTTTTGTACGCAGATTGTTGACACGCAAATTATCTGAAGAGCGCAAAGGAAAATTTAAGCCTGTATTTTCGTTCTTTAATTATTTGCTTTACACGGTAATCGTATTGCTTGCTTTGCAAAATGCTGGTGTCAATTTAAACGCACTTTTAGCCGCATCAGCTGCCTTATTAGTAGGTGTTGGTTTTGCCTTGCAGACCTTCTTTCAAGATATTATCTCAGGAATTTTTATTTTAATAGATCAAACGGTTCACGTTGGGGATATTATTGAGCTTGACGGTAAAGTTGGACGGGTCGAAAACATAACACTGCGCACTACCAGAGCTGTCACACGCGACAACAAGGTGCTTGTTATTCCCAACCACAAGTATTTAACAACAACTCTTTTTAATTGGACGGAAAACGACAAGGTCACAGGAGAGTCCATAAATGTGGGTGTAGCTTATGGTACTGATGTAGAAAAATTCAAGAAAGTAGTTTTGGAAATTGCGATGCAGCACCCCGACGCAACAAAGAAAAAAGAACCCATACTTCTGTTCCAAGATTTTGGTGACAGCAGCCTAGATTTTACTTTAATTGTATTTACTGAAAACGCATTCAAAGGTGCCATGATTAAGTCTGATATTAGATTTGCCATTGAGAAAGCATTAAAACGCAATGGTATCGAAATTCCTTTCCCACAACGCGTAATACATACACCCAAATAAATGGCACAAATTTTAATTGTTGAGGACGAAGCAAACATCCGTCGTGTGCTCAGAGATATTCTTTTTGATGTTGACAAAAATATCAATGTAAGTGAGGCTGTTGATGGTGTAGAAGCCATAAATATGGTGAACAAGAAGTCTTATGACCTTGTGCTTTGTGATATAAAAATGCCTAAAAAAGACGGTATTGAGGTCTTGGCGCATATTCAGAAAGTATCACCACAATCGGCTGTTGTAATGATATCCGGTCATGGCGATTTGAAAACCGCCGTCAAGGCGATGCGTATGGGTGCTTATGACTATATTTCAAAACCACCAGACTTAAACCATTTGTTACAGACGGTCAATGCTGCCCTTCAACGAACCCCAACACCCAAAAAAAAGACCAAAAAAATTGCTGTTCCTAAGCAGTATACCATGATTGGAAATTCAGAAGCCATTCAGACCATTTACAATATGGTAGAAAAGGTAGCGCCAACCATGGCTAGGGTAATGGTTCAAGGACCCAATGGCAGCGGTAAAGAATTGGTTGCAAGAGCATTACATTTTAAAAGTAACCGCTCCAGTAAACCCTTTGTAGAGGTTAATTGTGCTGCGATTCCTTCGGAGCTTATTGAAAGTGAACTTTTTGGACATATGAAAGGGGCATTTACTTCTGCCCACAAAGACCGCAAAGGGACTTTTGAGCAGGCCCAAGGGGGTACTCTTTTTTTAGACGAAATCGGAGATATGAGTCTTGCTGCACAAGCCAAAGTCTTACGTGCACTGGAAGAACATAAGATTCAACGCGTTGGAAGTGATAAAACCATTGCAGTAGATGTTCGCGTGATTGCTGCGACCAACAAAAATATCAAAGAAGAAATTGCACAAAATCGCTTTCGTGAAGACTTGTATCACCGATTGGCTGTGATTGAAATCCATGTGCCTGCGCTGAATAACCGAATAGATGACATTCCTCTTTTGGCAACTCATTTTTTATCACTTTTAACCCCAAAAAAGGAACTCCTACCAGATGCAGTTGACGCACTCCAGAAAATGGATTGGACAGGCAATATTAGACAATTGCGTAATTTTATTGAGCGATTACATATTTTAGGTGGACATCAAATATCCGCACAAGATGTTTCAAAATACACCCTTACATAAATACCACGATGATAAGAATTCTCTTTTTTCTCTTTTTTAGTGTTGCGCTTTGCGCCCAACCCAATCTAGAAGATGAAAAACAACTCAAATCTTTTTTTGACTCTTCACTATTGGCGGGAAACGCTTACCAATGGTTGGATTACCTGACCAATCGTATTGGCAGCGCTTGTCTGGCTCATTAGGCGCTGAGCGCGCTGTGGCTTGGACCAAAGCAGAACTTGATTCATTAGGGCTTGACCGTGTTTACTTGCAACCTGTTAAAGTACCCAAATGGGTAAGGGGTCCAAAAGAGTTTGCGCTGATAGAAACAGCCCCTGGCGTAACCTTTAATGTGCCCATAACAGCCCTTGGTGGTTCCGTGGCAACACCTTCCGTTGGCCTAAAGGCTCCTGTTGTTGAAGTGCAAGGCATTGAAGAGCTCAAAGCGTTGGGCAGCGAACAAATTGAAGGAAAAATCGTCTTTTTTAACCGCCCCATGCAAGCCGATCTTATCAGTACTTTTCAGGCTTATTCTGGATGTGTTGATCAGCGTTATAGTGGTGCCAAAGAGGCAAGCGCGTACGGAGCTGTTGGCGTTATTGTCCGCTCTATGAATTTACGTCTTGACGATTTGCCGCATACAGAGAGCTATGGTGACCAAGCCGTATCTAAACGTATCCCTGCAGCTGCCATAAGCACCAATGCAGCTGAAAAATTAAGCAGTCTATTAAAGCTTGAGCCAGCGCTTAAGTTTTTATTCCGTCAACAATGTAAAACCTATCCCGACGTCTGGTCGCATAATGTTATTGGCGAAATTACTGGAAGTGAATTTCCAAATGATATTATCGTAGTAGGTGGTCACTTGGATTCCTGGGATTTAGGCGATGGGGCGCATGACGATGGGGCAGGAGTGGTGCAGTCTATGGAAGTATTGCGCTTATTTAAAGCCACGGGCTATAAACCAAAGCGTACCATACGTGTTGTATTGTTTATGAACGAAGAAAACGGACTTAGAGGCGGGAAGGCCTATGCCGATAACGCACTGCTAGCAGGTGAACGACACATATTTGCATTGGAGTCTGATGCAGGCGGATTTACTCCCCGTGGATTTTCATTTGATTGTTCTGACGAAGAATTTGCCCAGGTAGTGTCATGGAAGCCTTTATTTAAGCCTTATCTCATTCATTATTTTGAAAAAGGGGGTAGTGGTGCAGACGTACGTCCGCTTAAAAATAAATACAATGTTTTGGCTGGATTACGCCCAGACTCACAACGCTATTTTGACCATCATCACGCTGAAAACGACACTTTTGATGCCGTAAACAAAAGAGAACTTGAGCTTGGTGCCGCTACCATGACTTCACTTATATACTTATACGATAAGTACGGATTGGCTGTGCCATCCGATAATAGCTTTGCGCGCTAACACACCCTAAAATGCTCCAGCAATACACCAAAGAATTTAAAACCAACCTACGTTTAGCCTGGCCCGTGATGCTAGGTATGGTAGGCCATACCTTGGTGCAATTTGTTGATAACATCATGGTAGGGCAATTGGGAACTACCGAATTGGCTGCCATTTCTTTGGGCAACAGTTTTGTTTTTATCGCCATGTCGATTGGTATTGGGTTTTCAACAGCCATCACCCCACTTATTGCAGAAGCTGATGCCGAACAAAATCAGCATGCACTTCAAAAGGTATTACACGAGGGTTTACGACTTTGTATCATCCTTGGTGTGGTTTTGTTTCTTGGTGTTTACATCGCCAAGCCACTGCTTTTTAAAATGGGACAGAAGCCTGAGGTAGTTGCACTGGCTTTTCCCTACTTAAACTGGGTGGCGGTTTCCTTATTACCCTTAGTTGTTTTTCAAGCGTTTAAACAGTTTGCCGACGGTATGTCGCTTACCCGCTACTCCATGTATGCTACGTTACTGGCCAATGTAGTAAATGTTCTCATCAATTACTTCCTCATTTTTGGCATTTGGATATTTCCCAAATGGGGCGTTACCGGAGCTGCTGTGGGAACTTTGGCGTCAAGGGTAACCATGTTGATTTTTGTTGTCATATTACTTTATCGAGATCCAAGAACGGCCGCAATCATACGGCAGTTGGTCCCTAAACGGTTGTATAAAAAAGAATTAAATCAATTGTTGCAATTGGGCTTGCCCTCATCCCTCCAAATGTTTTTTGAGGTTAGTTTTTTTACGTTCGCCATATGGGTATGTGGATTTTTAAGCAAGGATGCCCAAGCGGCCAATCAAATTGCACTCAACCTTTCTTCCATGACCTTTATGGTTGCCATGGGGTTAAGTGTGGCAGCGACCATCCGTGTGGGTAACCAAAAGGGTTTTAAGGCCTTTGGCGAATTGAAACGCATTGCATTATCTGTATTCTTACTTACACTTTTATTGGATGTCGTTTTCGCAGGTTTCTTTGTTGCATGCAATGAATGGCTTCCTTGGTTATATCTCGACTCGGCCACTGGCTTAGATACATTTGCGGTAGCAGAACTGGCAGGATCCCTTTTGTTTATTGCAGCTTTTTTTCAAATTTTCGACGGAGCCCAAGTGGTGGCTTTGGGGAGTTTAAGGGGTTTACAAGACGTACGTATTCCTACTTTGATTACCTTCTTGGCTTATGTCCTGATAGGGGTGCCTGTGATGCTTTACTTGAGTGTAGAAGCAGCTATGGGAGCAAGAGGCGTATGGATTGGCCTCTGCCTTGGTCTCGTGGTTTCTTCATTGTTGTTGTATCTTCGCTTTAGATACTTATCCAATAAACTAATACGCACAAATGGCTGACACTATTCCAATATTTTTACTTGCGGACAACGCAGAGCACCCGGATGCGGTTTTTGTGGTACACACACAGTTTCCACGCTTTATACTGAACTTGGCCAATGACGAACTCGAATGGTGGGAAACCTTTGCTAACGAGGATAAAGAAAGTGCTACACAAGAAGTTGCCATATGGATTGAACGCGCAACCGAATTCTATGATAATGAAGTAAAAAAATATACCGACTGATGGACACCCTTTTGCTTTGGGATCAAGAACTTTTTTTATGGCTCAACGGACTTGGGTCTGAGCCTTTTGATGGCTTTTGGATGACAATCACAGACAAGCGATATACTATTGGCTTTTATGCCATAATCACCGCTGTTATGGGGAAGTGGTTAGGTTGGAAAAACACACTCTGGATGTTACTTGCCATTGCAATACTTATTACGTTCACCGACCAAGTAACCAACTTGTTTAAAGACGGATTTAAACGTCTGCGTCCTTGTCATGAGACCGAACTAGCTGATATCATGCGTCGGGTTAAATTAGGCTGCGGAGGCAAGTATGGATATTTTTCTGGACACGCCTCAAATTCCTTTGCTATGGCTACCTTCTTTGTGGTGCTTTTCGCTAGACAGTTTAAACTACTACGATTGCTATTTGTGGTAGCAGCAATGGTGGCTTACAGTCGTATTTATATTGGTTTGCATTATCCGCTTGATGTCATAAGCGGAACGCTCTTCGGGGTTTTTGGTGGATGGCTCTTGGCTAAGTTATACTTACGCTTTATTCCAAATCCGATTTAATCAACTCGGGGTAGTTCTGTAAAAAGGCACTTACCCGCGGTTTAGATACCGCTCTTATGTAGGGATTGTTAGGATTGTTTTTTTCGTAATCTTGATGGTAGTCCTCGGCTTGGTAAAACACATCGAATTTCTTCACTTCAGTAACAATGGGGTCGGGATAGCGTTTGGCTGTTGTCAATTTTTGAATGATTTCTTCGATGATTTCTTTTTCCTCCTCGGTTTCATAAAAAGCTATGGAACGGTAATGTGTTCCCCGGTCTGGCCCTTGGCGGTTTAGTGTAGTAGGGTCGTGGGAGCCAAAGAATACCGTTACCAGGGTTTCAAAGGACACCTTGTTTTTGTTATAAATCACTTTTGTAGTCTCTGCATGTCCTGTTCTTCCTAAGACTACCTGATTGTAGGTAGGGTTTTTGCTAGTTCCTCCAGCATAGCCAGAAATTGCTTCTTGCACGCCTGTGACTTGCTCGAAGACGGCTTCGACACACCAGAAGCATCCTGAAGCAAAATAGGCAACCTCATGCCCTTGGGGAAGGGGGTATTCGTTTGTAGCTACTGGCCTAGGGTTGTCAATAGGTTTAGGTGCTGAAAAAGAACATGAGAGCAATTGAAATGCGGCAATTAATGATAGATAAGCAGTAGGCATATGTTTATGTTTTTATAAATGTATCGATAAAATCCTTGCAAAAAGCAGTCCAGTTTCTTTTTTCTTGAAGCGATTTGTAAGCTTTTATATCGGTAAACTGATTTTTTTCTGTCAATGCCTTCGCTATAGTTTGTGATAAGGAAGTGGGGTTAGGTTCGCAAACAAGGCCTGTTTTGGCTGTAATGCCATCGGATAAGCTACCGACATGGGTTACTACACTCGGTTTGGCATAGTGAATGGCCATGGGGGTAATACCACTTTGCGTCGCTGATTTATAGGGTTGCACAACCCAATCACAGGCACCAAACCACAGTGGGATTTGCTCCGTTGGCACAAAGCGATCGTGGAAAAATACCATATCATCTACCTTTAGCGATGCCACCAATTCACGGTATTTGCGCAAGGGTTCGTAAGGTTCACCAACAATTAAAAGTCTTGCGTTGGGTTTGTTGTGTCGCAATTGCGGTAAGGATTTTATCAATAAATCCAGTCCTTTGTAAGGGCGTATTAAGCCAAAAAATAACAGGTACTCCAAACTAGCATCTAGGGCCAATTTTTCTTTGGCAACCTTTTGGGTAATTGAAGTTGGAAGATTCGTGTCCACGGGGTGAAAAGAAGTGGTTATGTTTTTTTGGGTGTGTTTTTTTAGTTCCTTCGATACGGATTGTGACATGCACAAGACCTCGTCTACACGCCCTAAAAACGTATTGAGTAAAAGTTTATCGGCTGTTTTGCGTTCGTGCGGCAAGGCATTGTCCACCCAGGCTATTTTTTTTGCGTTAATATTTTTTGCGATGGCGGCATAACACATCGCCAGCCAAGGCGTCCAGTAGCGGAAAACTACCAACTTCGGTTTTAGCGATTGAATGCGCTTAGCTGTACATAACCAACTTAATGGATTTAGGGTATTTATCGTATTTATGGTAGTAAAATCGAGCTCCTTGTTTTCAAATGCATACTGCGTTTTTCCAGGGAATACTATTTTTGGATAGAGTGTTGAGAAGGAAACAACACATATTTCTTCGCCTTGTTGGATAAGGCTTTGCGCGAATGCAGCAGTGGTGTCTGCAATACCGCCTCTAAGCGGATGTAGTGGCGCAATTAAGACAACCATTTTAACGATATTGACTAAGCACCCATTCCCCTTTGTCGAGTAGGGGTTCTGCTTGTTTGAACTTTACTGTTTTCTTCTCTCCGCTAACGATATGCTGAATTTCCACGCGCTCGTTGCGTCCAATCTTTGGGCGCTCACGTATTATGGTTTCTTGTCTTTCTGGGGCGGGTCTTCCAGATTGCTTAGAAGCTTGACGCATGGCCTGTTGGTCTTGGTTGAGCACTTCCTCTTTTGAGACGTTCATGCGTTCTTTGCGGCGCGCACTCCTAGCCTCTCTAATGTTGCTGGCGTCTTGTGTTGGTAATGCCCCCTTAAACAAAAACGAAATAATATCTCGATTTACGTTATCCATAAAGACACTGAATAGCTCAAAAGACTCAAACTTATAGATAAGCAAGGGGTCTTTTTGTTCGTGTACGGCAAGCTGAACAGATTGCTTTAGCTCGTCCATCTTGCGCAAATGATCTTTCCACGATTCATCAATTATGGCAAGACTTATGTTTTTCTCAAAGTCGCTAATAAGATTTTTTCCCTCACTTTCAAAAGACTTTTCTAAATCGCTCACTACGTTTAGTGTTTTAATGCCGTCTGTGAAAGGTACTACGATACGCTTAAATGTATTTTTTGGATTTTGGTATACATCTTTAACAACTGGGAAAACACGTGCTGCATTTTCCTCCATCTTCTGTTGATAATAGGCTAATGCTGTTTGGTATATTTTTTCTGCAAGCGCTGTTTCGTTTTGGCTTTCAAAATCCTCAGCACTGATAGGGCTTGTAAGTGAAAACAGGCGAATCAGTTCAAACTCAAATTGCTTGTAGTCTTTA
This sequence comes from Bacteroidota bacterium, assembly GCA_038143535.1. Classification (GTDB taxonomy): domain Bacteria; phylum Bacteroidota; class Bacteroidia; order Flavobacteriales; family Flavobacteriaceae; genus UBA7446. The sequence continues at coordinate 920,437 of JAYQMD010000001.1, read as the reverse complement.
TTTGCTAGGTTCACAGAACATATCTGTTCGCAAGTATCATAAAGCATGTTGGCAATATCGAGCTGAAGACGTTCTCCGTTGAGGGCGTTGTAGCGTCGTTTGTAGATTACCTCTCGTTGGGCGTTCATCACGTCATCATATTCCAGCAAACGCTTTCGAATACCAAAGTTGTTTTCTTCAACTTTCTTTTGGGCACGCTCAATAGACCGTGTCATCATACCCGCTTGAATCACCTCACCTTCTTTGTGACCCATGCGATCCATCATTTTGGATATACGTTCAGAACCAAACAAACGCATCAAGTTATCTTCAAGCGACACATAGAATTGCGAGCTTCCAGGATCTCCTTGGCGACCTGCACGTCCACGCAATTGTCGGTCAACACGTCTTGAATCGTGACGTTCTGTTCCTACGATAGCAAGACCGCCAGCCACTTTAACTTCATCATTGATTTTGATATCTGTTCCTCGTCCAGCCATGTTGGTGGCTATGGTAACCACACCGGCATTTCCAGCTTCGGCGACTACTTCAGCTTCCTTTTTGTGAAGCTTGGCGTTAAGTACGTTGTGCGCTACTTTTCGAATGTTTAACATTCGGCTTAACAATTCAGAAATTTCAACAGATGTGGTCCCGATAAGCACTGGACGTCCAGCTTGTGAAAGTGCGGTTACGTGATCAATAACTGCATTGTATTTTTCACGTTTTGTTTTGTAGATGAGGTCATTTTCATCTTTTCTTGCAATGGGTCTGTTGGTTGGGATTTCAATAACATCCAACTTGTATATTTCCCAAAACTCACCTGCCTCTGTTATCGCAGTACCTGTCATACCCGAAAGTTTGCGGTACATACGGAAGTAGTTTTGCAATGTGATAGTCGCAAAGGTTTGGGTTGCTGCCTCAATCTTTACATTTTCTTTAGCTTCAATGGCTTGGTGTAAGCCATCAGAATAACGGCGACCTTCCATGATACGCCCTGTTTGTTCATCGACAATTTTCACCTGGTTTTCCATCACTACATAGGCTACATCCTTTTCAAATAAGGTATAGGCCTTTAGCAATTGGTTCATGCTGTGAATACGCTCACTCTTTATGCTATATTCCTTGAAAAGCGCTTCTTTTTCTTTAGCCTCTTCTTCGGGTGATTTGCCTTGTTGTTCGATGTTTAGAATGGCACTTCCGAGATCGGGCAACACAAAGAAATTAGCATCGTCTCCATTTTTTGAGAGTTGCTCAACGCCTTTGTCAGTTAATTCAATTTGGTTGTTTTTTTCATCAATGACAAACAACAAATCGGCATCTACTTTGGGCATTTCTCGATTGTTATCTTGCATATAAAATCCTTCGGTTTTTTGCAATAATTGACGGATCCCCTCTTGACTTAAAAACTTAATTAGCGCTTTGTTTTTGGGCAGTCCCCTGTACACACGCAATAATAGGAACCCTCCTTCTTTGATATCTCCCTCGCTGATTCGTTTTTTTGCTTGTGCAAGTACCGTGGTTAGGTGCTGACGTTGCTTGGAAACCAAAGAGGATATTTTGGGCTTTAGGGCATCAAATTCGTGTCTGTCACCATCTGGCACAGGACCCGAAATAATCAATGGTGTTCGCGCATCATCAACCAGAACTGAATCTACTTCATCAACAATGGCGTAGTTGTGTGGGCGTTGCACGAGATCATCCATAGAATGGGCCATGTTGTCACGGAGGTAATCAAAGCCAAATTCATTGTTAGTACCATAGGTGATATCTGCTTTATAGGCATTTCGCCTTGCTTCTGAGTTGGGTTTATGGTAATCAATACACTCTACCGACATGCCGTGAAACTCAAATATGGGGGCCATCCAGGCACTATCTCGTTTGGCCAAATAGTCGTTTACAGTCACCAAATGCACACCTGCTTCAGATAAAGCATTAAGATAAACGGGAAGGGTAGCTACCAAAGTTTTTCCTTCACCTGTTTGCATTTCGGCAATTTTACCTTGGTGTAATACAATTCCACCAATCAATTGTACGTCGTAGTGCACCATGTCCCAAGTAATTGACTTGCCAGCAGCATCCCATGCATTGGCCCAAATGGCTGTGTCGCCTTTGATCTTGACATTTGATTTGGTTGCAGATATGCTGCGATCAAACGGGCTTGCTGTGACTTCTAAATATTCATTTTCCTTAAATCGTTTGGCTGTTTCTTTTACAACAGCAAACGCCTGTGGAAGTATATTGTTTAAGTATCGCGCTACTTCTTCGTGCGCTTCTTTTGAAATGCTATCAATTTCGTTGTAGTAGGTTTCTTTTTCATCAACATCAGCCGTTTGTTCAATTTTAGTTTTGAGCGCATCAATTTTGTCAAAAAGCGGTTTGCGTATTTCTGCAATTTCTTTTTTGAACCCAATTGTTTGTTCTCGAAGTTGGTCATGAGTTAAGCCCTCTAATACTGCTGTTGCTTGGTGAATTTTATCTACCAAGGGGTATAACCTTTTTAGGTCTTTTTTGGCCTTGTCACCAACAAATGTTTTAAGAATACCACTAAGCATGCTCATAGAGAAGAATATAGGAAATCAAAAGTAAGCAAAAAAAGCGAAGGGGATATCGAATAATTAGTATTCGTCCTCGTTCCAAAGATAATCTTCGTCTGTAGGGTAATCAGGCCATATTTCTTGGATAGATTCGTAGATTTCTCCTTCATCCTCTATGGATTGAAGGTTTTCTACCACTTCAAGAGGACCACCTGTTCTAATACCATAGTCGATTAGTTCATCTTTATTTGCCGGCCAAGGGGCGTCACTTAAATAGGATGCGAGTTCTAATGTCCAGTACATGAAGTTATTTTTTAGGAATTGCAAAAGTAAATTTTTATTGCATTTATGCAAATAAAATTTTACTCACATGGAATCCACTTAATTTCATCCTTACCGTCCCAGAAAGCCAAAGCTCTTGCCAAACAAAAAAGATAGTCTGATAATCGATTTAAATAGACCAGTATTTTATCGTCTACAAAATCTATTCTGCTTAATTGAACGACGATACGCTCAGCCCTGCGGCAAACGCAGCGCGCAAGGTGTGCATGTGATGATCCTTTATTACCCCCAGGAAGAATAAAGTGTGTCATCTTTGGTAGCAATGCTTCGTATGCATCGATATGCGCCTCCAGCGCTTTTATGTCAGTTTCACTTACTTTGGGAAAAGGCCTTTTTTGTTCTTTGGATTTACTTGCCAGTTGTGCTCCCATAGAAAACAACAAACTTTGAATGCTTAGAACTTCTTCAACACGTTCATGTGGGAGGAATTCTACAATCAAACCCAGCCAAGAATTTAATTCATCTACGGTGCCGTAGGATTCAATTCTAAGGTCGCTTTTTGAGACCCGATAGCCTCCAATTAGAGAGGTTTCTCCCTTGTCGCCTGTTTTGGTGTAAATTTTCATAATCGTAGAAATACCTTACAAAATTACATATTTAATTTATGTGCTTAAACTTTATTTTATGTAAATCACTCATTTTCAATAGAATTCAATTTTTTCTACGTGAAAATGAGAATAGTAGTATCAACCCAGCCACAAAACCCCCAAGCCTGAATATATAATCTCCATAGCGTACATATAGCGTGATAGCATTTTGTAGGTGCACCGATGCTGTTAATACCCCTTTTGTATTGTAGCCCAGCTTTTCTGACACCTCACCCAGTGGCGTGATGAATCCAGAAATTCCGGTATTGGCCGATCTTACAACAGCTCTGCGTGTTTCAATGGCGCGCAAGCTTGCATATGCCATATGTTGTTTGTGTCCGGCTGTATCGCCCCACCAAGCATCGTTTGTCATGATAGCCAAAACCTCTGCGCCATTTCTAACATACCCGTCACAAATTCACCGTACACAGATTCATAGCATATTACAGGACTTATTTGAACATCGTTATACAAGGGGAAAGCCTCTCGCTCTTCTTGGGTAGCTCTTGATAAAATAGTCCCCCCAAAATCGAGCATAACATTCCCCAGAAGTGGCTCAACAATATCTCGAAAGGGTAAGGTTTCAACTCCCACAACCAGTTTGGATTTGTGATAAATGTGAATCCCTGTGGAGTCTGTTAAGAACGCCGAGTTATAAAAATCGGCCCAAACTCCATTATTGAGTCTGTTTGCTGTTTTGGTCTGGTCGTTTTCCGCATATGTCCTATAGAATTGTATCCCGTTTAGTAGTTGGGTATTATTGCTGTTTGCGACATTAAGTAAGTCTTGGTAAAGTTTACTTTCTTCAATTAACGATATATTTGTGCCAGCGCCATTTGAAAAATAGGTTTCTGGCGTTACGATTACATTTGGTTTTTTGCTTAATTCAGTACCGATTTGCTCCAACAAAAGTTCGTATTGCTCTTGGGTAGTTTGATCATATTTTTCAGTGTAAGGGTCAATATTGGGTTGCACTAATGTAACAGTAAGCGTTTTTTCTGTTTTTTGCTCGAATTGGTTTTTGATAAAAAACGATAAACCAAATGGAATAAAAATTAGTGCTAGCGATCGAATCAGTTTTTTGCCAGGCTTTTCGTTGACCAAATAATGCTTGATCGTTTGGTACATTGAAATGTTAACCACCCAGATCCAAAGGGTGCCGCCGAACACACCTGTATATTCATACCATTGTATCCAGTTAGGATTGGCTGCAAACCCATTACCAAGATTTAGCCAAGGCCAAGAAAAGTCCCAATTCAATTGTAGTTTTTCATAGCAAATCCAAGCAAGTGGTAAAAAAATAAATCCTGCTTTTCCACCCAACTTTTTATCTACACGTCGCCACAGTATGACGACCAGCGTCATCAAACTTGAATTAACAATCATAGCAAAAAACATCCCAAAAACAGTGGCATTCCAAAGCCACCAAGTGGCAATGGCATTCCAAACAAAAAAACCTAAAAAAACACGAGAAGAAAAAGCCCAAAACCCATCATTTTTTGTGCGTTCGATGAGCCACAATAAGGGTACCAACGCCACAAAAAGCAAAGGACTGAATCCTGCTGTTGGCCAAGAGAGGCCCAGCAATACACCAAACATCAATGATAGAATGATTTTTACAGGCATTTTGCTAATGTACAATTTTGTGTAGGTTTGTATTGCTTAAACAAAACGATAACTGATGAATATTATCAAATTTTTGCCAAATATACTTACACTTTTCAACGGATTTTCAGGTTGTATGGCCTTACTTTCTTTATTTGAAAGCAATTACGAAAAAACGCTTGTATGGGTATTGATAGGTGTCTTTTTTGATAGTTTCGATGGATTGGTGGCCAGAGCATTCATAGCAACTACAGAAATTGGTAAACAACTCGATTCGCTATGTGATGTAATTTCCTTTGGTGTGGTTCCAGGGTATTTTATGTATAAGTATTTAAGTGACTTTTTGTCTTATGAGTTGGTGCCGCTTTCCCTTTTAGCATTTGTAGTTACCCTTGCGTCGATTTTTAGACTAGCACGCTTTAACATCACCCCATCAAGTCAATTGGACTTTCAAGGTTTACCAACCCCAGCATTTGCTTTGTTTGTCATAGGAATTCCCTTTATTCCTTACGAAATTAACCCTGTAATAATCACAGTTGTTGTAGCATTACTTACTATTTTAATGGTATCGAAAATCATGCTACCTAGCCAAAAGTTTGTTAATGGCAAGCCATCAAACTTTTTTTGGATATTTGCTGTAACATTTATTCCTTTAATACTAATTTTCAGGTCTCAAGTACTGTCTTTAACAGTACTGACCTATGCCTTTTTTGGAATGTTGTATATGCGGCTTAAAGCGTAAGCTTCTTTTTTCGCAACTCGAAGTTTTGTCCTAGATATACCTCGCGAACCATCTCGTCCTGCGCCAATTCTTCTGGTGTTCCTTTTTTTAAAATTTTCCCTTCGAACATGAGGTAAGTACGGTCTGTAATGGCCAAGGTTTCTTGGACATTATGATCGGTGATTAGGATACCGATATTTCGTTTTTTTAGGTGGGCTACAATTTTTTGAATATCCTCAACGGCTACTGGGTCAACCCCAGCAAAAGGTTCATCTAAGAGTACAAATTTTGGGTCCGTGGCAAGGGCTCGTGCAATTTCTGTTCTTCTGCGCTCACCACCAGAAAGTAAATCTCCACGATTTTTACGGATGTGGTTTAGTCCAAACTCTTCTAGCAAGGCCTCTATTTTGTCGTGCTGTTCTTTTTTTGACAACTTGGTCAATTCTAAAACACTTTTGATGTTTTGCTCAACGGTAAGTTTGCGAAAAACGGATGCTTCTTGTGCCAAATAGCCAATACCGCTTTGGGCACGCCTGTACATGGGAAATTTTGTGATATCGGTATTATCTAAGTAAATATGACCACTCAAAGGCTTTATAAGACCAACAATCATGTAGAAAGAGGTTGTTTTTCCAGCACCGTTGGGTCCAAGTAACCCAATAATTTCACCTTGGTTTACTGTAACCGAGACCTTGTTTACTACTTTCCTGCCTCTGTAGGTTTTGGTTATATTTTCAGCGTATAGCTTCATAAGTTGGTGTTAGGATTTTTTTTGTGATCTTTGAATTCGTTTGTAAACAGATTTCGAAATAAAGATACTTACTTCATATAAAATCATGATAGGAATGGCCACAATAATTTGGCTAGCAATATCTGGCGGCGTAATAATAGCCGAGAGGGTCAATACAATTACCAGTGATATTTTGCGGTACTTGCGCATCAGATGAGGCGTAATCAGACCAATTTTAGTAAGGAAGTACACCAATATGGGCAACTCAAAAATAAAGCCTGTTGACAGTATAGATGCACGGACAAGAGCGGTATAACTACTCAGGTCAAAGTCATTGAATATTTCAGTACTAACGCTGTAGGTTCCCAAGAAGCGAAGGGAAAGTGGCGTGATAACAAAATAACCAAACAATACGCCTGTGAAAAACAACAGTGAAGATACAACAATAAATCCGCGCGCCTGTCTGCGTTCTGGCTTAAGCATGCCCGGACTGATAAATTTCCACAGCTGGTATATTATGTAGGGAAAAGCGATGATGAACCCCGCGGTTATAGACGTCCAAATATGCGCAGAAAATTGTCCTGCAACAGTTCTACTTTGCACCCTAAAAGGCAACTCGTCTATACAGAAGCCTTCGTCAAAGCTCATTGCTTGTGCTGCGCTACAAAGCCATTTGTAAGTAATGAAGTCTTGTTTCTTTGGGCCAAATAGTAAGACATCAAAGATAAAGTCTTTGGCCAAAAAGGCAGCACCACCAGCGATGATTATAGATAAAATACTGCGGATGAGGTGCCAGCGCAACTCCTCTAAGTGATCAAGAAATGGCATGGTTTTATTATCCATACACTAATAAATACCTTCGTTTAGAATGTCGTGAATATGTACAATACCCATGTAGGTATTGGCATCAACAACGATAATTTGACTGATTTCTTTTTCTTGCATCAGCGTTAACGCTTCTTTAGCAAGGGTGTCACTGCTTAAAACGATGGGTTTTTTTGCCATGATGTTTTGCTTTCAACTTTGAAAAATCGCCGCTTGTTTGCATCATACGTCGCAAATCTCCATCTGTTACAACACCCACAACTTGACTGTCTTGGATGACTGCTGTTGCACCTACAAGCTTAGTTGAAATCTCGTTGATCACCGCTTTTATAGGAGTATCGGGAGTAACCGCTGGCTTTTTATGCGAATGTAGTAAGTGTCCCAATTGAACATTCAATGCTTTTCCCAGTGCACCTCCTGGATGTGAGCGCGCAAAATCTTCAGCCTTAAACCCGGAGAGCTCCATAAGGCAAATGGCCAGTGCATCTCCCATAACAAGCTGTGCCGTGGTACTTGTGGTTGGTGCTAAATTGTTTTGATCGGCTTCTTTTGGTATGCCAACATGTAAAATTGCATCTGCATTTTGGGCAAGAAAAGAAGTGGGGTTGGATGTCATGCCGATTAGCTTATTCCCTCTATTTATTAATAGTGGGACAAGTGTTTTGATTTCTGCACTAGTACCGCTTTTAGACAGACAGAGTACGATGTCTTGTTGTTCTATCATGCCCAAATCCCCGTGAATGGCATCGGCAGCATGCATAAAAATACTTTTTGTACCCGTAGAATTTAGGGTGGCGCTAATTTTCATGCCGATAATAGCGCTTTTGCCAATACCCGTAAGTACCAAACGCCCCTTGCCTTTATGGACCCAATTAACAACTTGTTCAAAATCTTTATTGAGTTGAGGAGCCAATCCAGCTATGGCCTCGGATTGCTGCTCAATTACAACAGCTGCAACTTTTAATATGTGTTTGGATTTGTTCAATTTTTGTTGATATATAAACAGTTTTAACGTATATTGTGGTTACAAATGTACAAAACCCACGATGAAGCTACAGGTCGATGGCAAAGAGCTTGATTTAAAAGCCTCTCTAAAGAATTTTTTTGGTTTTAACGAGTTCAGAGGATTACAAGAAGACGTCATTAAAAGTGTTCTTAATAAAGAGAATACTTTTGTTATTATGCCCACTGGTGGCGGTAAGTCACTGTGTTATCAACTACCTGCACTTGTGCAACATGGAACAGCCATTGTGGTTTCCCCACTGATAGCTTTAATGAAAAATCAGGTGGATGCTATTCGTGGCATTTCCAAAAACGATGGCATTGCACACGTTTTAAACTCCTCTTTGAGCAAAACACAGGTCGAAATTGTTAAGCAAGACATCAGTTCGGGCTTGACCAAACTGTTGTATGTAGCGCCAGAGTCGCTAACTAAAGAAGATTATGTTGCTTTTTTACGCACGGTTCCCATTAGTTTTCTGGCCATTGATGAGGCGCATTGCATTTCAGAATGGGGACACGATTTTAGGCCAGAGTATCGAAACCTGAAATCCATCATGCAACGCATAGGGGACAACATACCCATCATTGGATTGACAGCAACCGCAACCCCTAAAGTGCAAGAAGATATACTCAAGAACCTTAATATTTCTGATGCCACTACCTACTTGGCTTCCTTTAATAGGCCTAATCTGTATTATGAAGTAAGGCCAAAAACAGTGCAAGTAGACCGAGATATCATTTCATTTGTAAAGAGTCATAAGGGCAAGTCTGGTATAGTTTACTGTTTGTCGCGCAAACGTGTGGAGGAATTGGCACAAATGCTACAAGTCAATGGTGTTAATGCCTTGCCGTATCACGCAGGTTTAGATACCAAACAAAGGGTTCACAACCAAGATAGTTTTCTCAAGGAAGATTGCGACGTTATCGTTGCGACTATCGCTTTTGGTATGGGTATAGACAAGCCAGACGTTCGCTTTGTTGTTCATCACGATATCCCTAAAAGTATTGAAAGTTATTATCAAGAAACAGGTCGTGCGGGTAGAGATGGTGGCGAAGGCCATTGCTTGGCCTTTTACGCCTACAAAGACATCGAGAAATTAGAGAAATTTATGGCTGGAAAGCCACTTGCAGAACAAGAAGTTGGCTATGCCTTATTGCAAGAAATGGTCGCTTATGCCGAAACTTCAATGTCTAGGCGTAAATTCATATTGCATTATTTTGGAGAGGAATTTGACGCGGTAAACGGGGCAGGTGCCGAAATGGACGACAATGCACGAAACCCAAAGCCAAGATCGGAAGCACAAAAAGAAGTTGAGCTCATTATTAAAACTATTGAAGATACCAACGAGCAGTACAAAATCAAAGAGTTAGTTCACATTATGATAGGGAAAGAGACGCCAATTTTGGTTTCGCACCGCATTCAATCAAATCCCTTTTTTGGCGCAGGTAATACAAAGGACCAAGCCTATTGGAAAGCCTTGTTATCACAGCTTTTAGTTGCGGGGTACCTTACCAAGGAAATTGAAACCTATGGTGTGATTAAGCTAAACGATAAGAGCTTATCTTTTTTAGAAAAACCACACAGCTTTTTAATGACTGAAAATCATTTGTATGACAATAGCGTTGCTGTTGCTGCACCCGCTAGAACACCCTCCTTTGAGGTAAAGCTTCAAAAAATACTGATGAAACTTCGTAAAGAAGTTGCAGAAAAGTTTAATGTTCCTCCTTATGCCGTCTTTGAAGAGTCATCAATTAATGATATGCTTGTTAAGTATCCCATAACTATTGAAGAGTTAAAGAACATTCACGGAGTAGGTGAGGGGAAAGCCAATAAATTCGGCAAACCCTTTATTGATTTAATTGACTCTTACGTCAAGGATAATGACATCACCAGACCGGAAGATTTAGTCATCAAAACCACGGGTGCAAATTCAGCGCTTAAACTGTTTATTATTCAAAATATCGACAGGAAATTGCCTATTCGTGATATTGCAGATGCCAAAGGAATGGAACTTCCCAATTTTCTGGACCAACTGGAAACCATTGTTTTTGCTGGAACTAAAGTAAATATTCAATACGCAATCGACGATCTTTTTGATGAAGATCAGCAAGAAGAACTTCACGAATACTTTATGGAAGCGGAAAACAACGAAATACAAGAAGCCGTTGAGGAATTTGATGGTGAATATGAAGAGGACGATTTGCGTATTTTTAGAATTAAATTCATGAGTGAGGTGGCAAACTAATCTTTTTATGTCTATTTTCGCAGGCATCAAAAAGCACTTATGAAAGAAGGTATATTCGCTGTTTTCACGACACCAAAAGGATCAATCAAAATTCGTTTAACACACGAAGAAACACCAGGTACGGTTGGTAATTTTGTTGCGCTTGCCGAAGGCAATCTCGAGAATTCTCACAAGGCACAAGGAACCCCTTACTACGATGGCATGACTTTTCACCGTGTTATAGAAAATTTTATGATTCAAGGCGGATGCCCAGAAGGTACTGGCGTTGGTGGCCCGGGTTATCAATTTGACGATGAATTCCACCCAGACTTAAAACATGACAAGCCTGGCGTTTTGTCTATGGCAAATGCTGGACCGGGTACCAATGGAAGTCAGTTTTTCATTACCCACAACGAAACACCTTGGTTAGATGGAAAACACACCGTTTTCGGTTTTGTCGTTGAAGGTCAAGATGTGGTTGATCAGGTTGCGCAAGGCGATCGTATTGAATCGCTTGTAATTGAACGCATTGGCGACGAAGCAGCGGCCTTTAATGCTGTAGAAACTTTTAGGGTTTTTGAAGGCAGTCGTGAACAACGTTTACGTGAGGCAAAAGAAGCACAAGAAAAAGTACTTGAAAAAGTCGCTGCTGGTTTTGAAAAAACAGCTTCGGGACTGCGCTATCAGTTTATTCAGCGCGGCGATGGTGTGGCTTCTGAAAAAGGGAAAACGGTTTCTGTTCATTACAAAGGACAACTCTTAGACGGAACTGTTTTTGATTCATCTTATAAGCGAAATCAACCCATTGAATTTAAACTTGGAATAGGCCAAGTAATCCCTGGTTGGGACGAAGGCATTCAACTGTTATCTGTAGGGGACAAGGCGCGTTTTGTTGTTCCTAGTGACTTAGGTTATGGCGCCAGGGGTGCAGGTGGTGTAATTCCCCCAGATGCTACCCTTATTTTTGACGTAGAATTGGTAGGCGTAAGCTAAACTTTCCACTTTATATTACAACCCAGACTGGGTTTTTGAAGCGTGTCAATGGTTTTTCCAAAGATGAGGGCATCCATTGCGGCGCGCAGATCTTTTCCTGTTACAGGCAAATCGTTTTTAGGTCTTGAGCTATCCATTTGACCGCGGTATACCAAATTTTTTCTGCTATCAAAAAGATAAAAGTCTGGTGTACAAGCAGCATCGTATTCTTTAGCTACATCTTGACTTTCGTCATATAAATATGGAAAACTAAAACCGTATTTTTCAGCTGTTTCTTTCATCAATGCCGGATCGTCGTCGGGATAGTTTGCCACATCATTACTGGAAATGGCTACAAATCCAATTCCCTTGTCTTGATACGCTTTAGCCATGGCCGTGATGCCTTCCATCACATGGATGACATAAGGACAAAGGTTGCAAATAAACATCACAACGGTGCCATTTGCCCCGCTGCTGTTTTCAAAAGTATGTGTTTTGCCATCTATGGTATTGGGCAATGAAAAATCAGGTGCTTGTGTGCCTAAGGCCAACATATTTGAAGGAGTGCGTGCCATTTCTTTTTTTTCAAAAATAGCGAAAAAATATCATCGAATAACCTCGTCTCTTTTTACTTTTTGATAAACGAAATGGATTCGGATAAAACGATTGAAATCCTTCAAGGTGCTCTTTGTAGATAAAGATTTTGTGTTTGACCACGGCATTGTTTGTCGGCGATTTTTTAGATTCGGTAATCATCAAGAATTAATTTTTGACTTTTATTTCTTTCACAACAAAAAAATAGTGTCTAAAGCCTGCGTGCAAGTAACCCTCTCTGACACTTTTTTAGTATTCAGTTTTGGACATAAATAAAGATTTGGTTTTACTAAAGTACAAATCTTTAGCAATTAGATTTCTTCTTCTATGTGCTGTTCTTTGTAGAGTTCTTTATAGTATCCCGCTTGGCTAACAAGGTCTTTGTGTGTGCCGTATTGGACGATTTCTCCATCTTTGAGTATCAGAATATAATCTGCATTTTTTGCCGATGAAACCCGGTGGCAAACAATTATGGTGGTAGTGTCTTTGTTGTTCTTTTTAAGGGCATTCAGAATTGCCTCTTCTGTCTCCGTATCAACTGCTGAGAGGCAATCGTCTAGCAAAAGAATTTTAGGATTTTTAATCAAGGCACGTGCAATTGACACCCGTTGCTTTTGACCACCAGAGAGCGTGATCCCACGTTCTCCAAGCATGGTTTCATAGCCTGCACTAAATTCGACAATGTTTTTGTGTACCGCTGCTTGTTTTGTCGCTTTTTCAATTTCTTGTTCAGTAGCATCGGGTTTACCAAAGCGTATGTTGTGCGCTATAGTATCTGAAAAAAGAAAAGGTTGTTGCGGCACAACACCCATGATTTTACGAATGTTTTTTTGCGCATATTTGTCCAACGCGAAACCACCCAAATACACTTTGCCTGAATGGGGCAAATAGGTTTTAGATAATAGCTGTAAAAGTGTTGTTTTACCGGATCCTGTCGGGCCCATTACGGCTAAGGTTTTCCCTGACTCCAAACTAAAGGACACGTTCTTAATTGCTTGAATTCCGGTATCATCATATATAAAATTAACCTTCTCAAAGCGGATGTCAAACCTCTCTGGTTTTTTATTGGCACTAATGCCGTCTTGAATGTCGGGTTCTTGGCCCAAAAATTCGTTGATGCGTTTTTGGGAAGCTTCTGCTTGTTGTACGATGGAGGTTACCCAACCCACAGTTGCAACGGGCCAAGTGAGCATGTTTACGTAAATAATAAATTCGGCTAAAACTCCCAACTCAATTTGCCCATTGATGTATTGGTTTCCTCCAATTAAAACAACCAAGATATTACTGATACCAATCAGTAAAATCATCAGAGGGAAAAACCATGCTTGAACCTGTACCAATGACATGTTTTTGGTTTTGCTTTCCTTTGATATAGCTGTCATCACATGGGTTCTATTTGTTTCGATCGCATAAGATTTAATGACATTGATTCCGCTAAAAGATTCTTGGCTAAAAGTAGACAGCTTCGACAGCATTTGCTGAACTAGGGTGCTGCGTTCGTGTATGGCCCTGCTCAGTCGGTATATAAGAAAAGACAATATGGGAAGCGGTAAGAGCGTGTATAAGGTCAGTTTAGGGGCTACGCTTATCATATAGCTGATCACGATAACAAAAAGTGTCACTGTGTTGATGCTGTACATCAGTGCTGGCCCTACATACATACGCACACGAGATACGTCTTCACTGATGCGACTCATTAAGTCACCAACGCGGTTTTGTTTATAGAAGCGCAAAGAGAGTTTTTGATAGTGGTTGTAGACCGTGTTTTTTAGGTCATATTCAATATGCCTAGAAACATTGATGATGGTTTGGCGCATGCTAAAAGTGAATATTCCAGAAACAAGTGCTGCACCCACAATTAGCGCAATGTTGGTTAAAAGCAGTCTTTTGATGTTGGTCAAATCTGTTTCTCCACTTCGCACAAACTGCTCGATGGCCGTAATCGAATCTCCGACAAGGCTAGGAGCCAGTACGGCAAACACACGTGAGGAAACAGTAAATAGCAATCCTAAAAGTAATAGGAATTTATATTTCTTGAAATAACGATTAAGATATTGAAGCGCGCGCAAGTATTATTTTTTACGAAGATAGGATTTTAGGTCTTTGCATCAAATCTTGTGTAGCATATCATCTAAAATCCCTTATTTTTGCAGGAACAAACGTTCTTATTCATGATTACACGTCGTCATTTACGTACCAAAGTCATGCAAGCACTATATGCGCAGCAATTTGACCCCACAGACAACCTTAAAGCAGGAGAATCATGGATTTTAAAGAGCAGCCAGGATTTTTACCTCCTCTACATTACACTTCTTGATTTGTTCCGTGAGCTTCATGCTTGTGGATATGCCCTCTTCGAGAAAAATACCAAGAAGCATCTTAAGAAAGATGAAAATGAAACAAACCCCAAGTTTTTTAGCAACAAAGCGCTTTTGGCATTGTGTGATAATGCAGCTCTAGCAGCACAAGTCAAAAAACACAAACTTACTTACTGGAAAAATCATGACGAATATGTGCGTTTGGTTTGGGATGAAATTACTGCTTCAGCAATTTATGATAAATACCTGAAGACTGAAAATACAAGCTTAGCGCAAGACCAATATTTTTTGGTACAGCTTTTCAGCACGGTAATCGCTCCATTTGATCGCTTGTGCGAGTTCATGGAAGAAGTTAATATTTCTTGGGTCGACGATGCGCCACTTGCCAATACGATAGTGCGAAACAGTTTGAAGCGTATTGCTGAGCCCGATGCCATAATCAATGTTTTGTACAAAGATGATGAGGATCGGAAATTCTCTCTTGAGCTTTTTAGAAAAGTGGTGCTTAATAAACCTAAACTTGTTGAGGAAATCAAAGGACGAACGCCAAATTGGGATTCGGATCGTATTGCTGAATTGGATTTCACCTTATTGCTCATGGCAATGGCCGAATTGTTTTATTTTCCTTCAATACCGGTTAATGTTACCATCAACGAATACTTGGAAATTGCGAAGGAATATGCAACACCAAAAAGCAGCATGTTCATTAACGGTGTGCTGGACAATGTGGTAAAAGACATGACCAAGCAAAAACGCATTCGCAAAAATGTACGTGGAATGCAGTAATATGTTTATTTTTGGAAAAATTATATAAAATGAAACCAATTGTTTTGGCCATAGTTGCCTTATTTGTCCTAGGTTGCTCACAGAGTGCCTCAAAAAAAGTGAAACAAGAAAACGTTGCAGAAGCTGCAGCAAAGCAAGAAGCCATTGGGGATATGCCCGTAATGACATTTGATAGAACTGAACACGATTTTGGCACCATAAACGAGGGAGATGTTGTCGAAACTTCTTTTTCATTTACCAATACAGGAAACAGTGACCTTGTGATTTTGGATGCGCGTGGAAGCTGTGGATGTACGGTACCTGAATACCCAAAAAATACACCAATTGCCCCCGGCGAAACTAGAGATATAAAAGTAAAGTTTGATTCCGCCAACAAGCCCGGCAACCAAACAAAAACGGTAACCCTAACCAATAATACAGAACGTGGTCGTGATATCATTCGTATCAAGACAATGGTTACTGCTGATCCTGTAAAAGAACAACAACGCCAAGCGGCACGTAACCAAATGAATCAATAATGATGCAAATTTTTCAAGCTGCTGGTGGTGGTAACTTCACACTGTTAATCCTCATGTTTGGGGTCATGTTTTTGTTTTTGATTTTACCACAACAGCGTAGAGCAAAAAGAGAGCGTAAGTTTAAAAACGGACTCAAAAAAGGAGATCTAGTTGTGACCAAAGGCGGAATTCACGGGAAGGTTATTGAAGTAAACGACAGTAATGATACTTGTGTTATTGAAACTATGGCCGGTAAGGTAAAAATGGAACGCAGTCTTATTTCGCATGAGATGAGCAAGCAACGTACAACCACTGCAAAAAAATAATATCTAGTTTTTTTCTTTTATGTACAAACGTCTAATACGTCCCCTTCTTTTTCTTTTTGATCCAGAAGGTGTGCACTATTTTTCGTTTGCTGCCATACGCTTTTTGCACCGTGTTCCCTTTATGGGATCGCTTATTCGTGTTTTTTATACTTCCAAAGACCCAGCCCTGGAGCGTGAGGTTTTTGGGCTTCGATTTCCAAACCCCGTGGGTTTAGCTGCAGGATTTGACAAAGACGCCAAGCTTTACCACGAACTTGCGAATTTTGGCTTTGGCTTTATCGAGATTGGAACAGTTACACCCAAACCGCAAGGCGGCAACTCTAGGCCACGTTTGTTTCGCCTAAAACAAGACAAAGGCATTATTAACCGCATGGGCTTTAACAACGAGGGGGTAGTAGCTGCCGCAAAACGTCTAAAGAAAAACAAAGGAGTGCTTATTGGTGGTAATATTGGTAAGAACAAAAGCACACCCAACGATCAGGTACAAGACGATTATTTAATTTGTTTCGATGCCCTGTTTGATGTGGTGGATTATTTTGTGGTGAATGTGAGTTCGCCCAACACCCCCAACCTGCGGGACCTACAAGAGAAAGAACCTTTGACCAAGCTGTTAAACGTTTTGCAAAAGCGCAACAGTGACAAGGCTTCACGCAAGCCCATACTACTAAAAATAGCTCCTGATTTAAGCAATTCGCAATTGGATGATATTATTGATATCGTGGCAGACACCCGTATAGACGGCGTTATTGCAACCAATACCACCCTGTCACGAGATGGATTAAAGAGCAGCACCGAGCTAACAGAGCAAGCGGGTGGGTTAAGTGGAAAACCACTGACAAAACGCAGTACGGAAGTCATTTCATATTTGCACACACAAAGTAAGGCAGCTTTTCCTATTGTTGGGGTAGGTGGCATACACACGCCTGCTGATGTGCAAGAAAAAATAGCTGCTGGCGCATCCTTGGTACAGCTATATACAGGATTTGTTTACGAAGGGCCTGCCGTGGTTAAACGTTTGAACCGTGCTATTCAGTAGCACATATTTTTGTTGAAGTAACTGTTATTAATTATACCCTTGATGTGTTTTAACTTAAGCGTACTCAAATATGTTTTCGAGTGAATTATACCCATTTCAATCGAAAAATTAGCTCGAATCGACAGAATGTAACCAATATTTAATACGCTTAAATTAAATAATTTTCTTTTTAATTTGTTTTTAACCCTGAATCAAAATTATTAACAATCTATTATTATACGAATAGTTGCTGGTTTTCCTTACGGGCAAAGTCATGAAAGGATAAGGCTTTGGCCTTATTTTTAACTTATTGGTTGGTTTTGGTGGTGACATTTTGGGCGTCTGGCTTTTCGGTCAATTAGGAATTAGTACTGGCACTTGCATCTTGTTAAAACTTTTGTGCAGGGGTAATGATTTAAGACAGAGTATTTGGAAAATAAACTCAGCAACTCAAGTTTTGTGACTTTAAAGGATTTTATTTGGTAGCTCAAATATTTTAGTATATTTATTGTTTACCTCATTAACCAAAAACACCCAAAAATGAAAACTTCAAACGCATTTAACACTCTTTTTGTATTTCTGGTTCTATTTACATTTTCGTGTACTTCAGAATTAGGTAAAAATAAACTTCTTAAATCATGGACAGGCCCATACATGGGTACGCCTGCTTTTGACAAGATGCAAGTGGCAGATGTAAAGCCCGCCATGCTAAAAGCCATGGAGCTTAACTTAAAGGAAATCGAAGCCATTACATTAAATCCTGAAACTCCAAGCTTTGAAAACACCATTGAGGCCATGGAGCGCTCAGGAAAAGTTTTGGATCGCGCTTTTGTTTATTATGGGATTTTCAGTAGTAATATGTCTTCACCCGAATTTAGAGAAGTGCAAACCGAATTGGCACCGCTTTTTTCGGAGTTTCAATCCAAAATCACACAAAACAAGCAGCTTTTCCAGCGTATCAAAACTGTTTATGAAGCTTCAAAAAAGAATCCACTTGAGGCAGATCAACAGCGTGTGGTAGAACTAACCTACCAAGGCTTTACCATGAATGGTGCAGATTTGGACGACGAGAAAAAGAAGCGTTATGCAGCCATAAATAAAGAACTTTCATCACTCTATACCAAGTTTTCAAATAACGTTTTACATGATGAAGAAAACTATGTCACTTACCTTGCGGAAAATCAGTTAGGTGGACTTCCAGATGATTTTGTCAAGTCTGCTGCGCGGGTAGCTGAAGCAAAGGATAGGGCTGGAGCGTATGCTGTTACCAATACGCGTTCTTCGATAGATCCCTTTTTGAGCTATTCAACCGAACGAGATTTACGCAAACAAGTTTGGACAAATTATTATGCTCGTGCCGATAATGGTGATGCATACGACAACAAAGAAATCATTGCGCAAATATTAAAACTTCGCAAAGAGCGTGTGGCGCTTTTGGGATATGATAATTACGCCGATTGGCGCCTACAAAACCGAATGGCAAAGAATCCAGAGAATGCCTTGGCGCTTATGGAAGCCGTTTGGCCTGCAGCCATTGCTCGTGTTGCTGAAGAGGTAGCCGATATGCAAGCTGTTGCAGATGCCAATGGAGATAACATTACCATAGCTCCTTGGGACTACCGTTTCTATGCAGAGAAAGTACGCAAAGCTAAATATGATTTAGATTCAGATGAGGTAAAGCAATATCTGCAACTAGACAAACTAACGGATGCCATGCACTATGTTGCTGGTCGTTTGTTTGGCTATGCCTTTTCACCCGTTCCTGAAAGATCAGTTCCTGTATTCCATGAGGATGTGAAGGTTTGGGAAGTAATCGACAAAGATTCGGGGGATCACATTGGATTGTGGTATTTAGATCCTTATGCTAGAGAAGGAAAGCGCTCAGGTGCTTGGGCGACTACCTACAGAAGCTTTTCTACCTTTGATGGTAAAACAAACGTATTGGCATCCAACAATTCAAACTTTGTTAAACCAGCACCAGGCGAAGCCTTGCTTATATCTTGGGACGATGCCACTACCTTCTTTCACGAATTTGGTCATGCCTTGCATTTTTTTGCATCCGAAGTGAGGTACCCAACGCTAAACGGAGGGGTAAGAGACTATACCGAATTTCAATCACAGCTATTAGAACGTTGGTTATCCACAAATGATGTAATTGATCGGTTTTTGGTGCACCAAGAAACGGGGGCTCCCATGCCAGATGCATTGGTTGCAAAAATTAAAAAGGCAGCAACGTTTAATCAAGGTTTTGCTACAACTGAATACTTAGCCTCTGCGCTTATGGACATGAAACTCCATTTGGTCGATCCGAACGATTTAGATGTAGGTGCGTTTGAGCATGAAACATTAACTGCACTTAACATGCCAAAAGAATTACCCATGCGTCACAGAACACCACATTTTGGTCACGTATTTTCTGGCGAAGGCTATGCAACCGCATATTACGGCTATATGTGGGCAGATGTATTGACAGCCGATGCTTCCGAGGCATTTAGAGAGGCACCGGGTGGCTTTTATGATGAAGCCATGTCAGAAAAATTAGTTAAATATCTATTTGCGCCACGCAACTCCATTGACCCCGCTGAGGCATATAAGTTATTTAGAGGCAGAGATGCTTCTATTGATGCTTTGATGCGCGCTAGAGGCTTCCCTATAACTCAATAAATATGCACAAAGCATTTTAAACAGCAAAATATTGATCTATAATATAATAAGCTGAACTATTAGCTGAATTATTTTAGTATTTTCGAGGGAAATTTATTTTTATGGATGATTTGGCATATCGGTCAATAGCACATTACATACAAGCAAAAGATCAGGCTTCAGCACAACCAGAAGCTTTTTGGGAAGCTATTGCGAATCAGTTCGAATGGTATCAGAAGTGGGATACGACGCTGGAATATGATTTTCATAAACCAGAAATAAAATGGTTTTTAGGAGGTAAACTAAATATTACTGAAAATTGCTTAGATCGCCATCTTAAAACACAGCCAAATCAAACGGCAATTATCTTTGAGCCAAACGACCCAAAAGAAACTGCGCAACACATTTCATATAAGGAATTACATAGCCGTGTTTGTCGCGTTGCTAACATGCTAAAGGCTAATGGAGCTAAAAAAGGTGACAGGATATGTCTTTACATGCCAATGGTACCAGAGCTGGCAATAACCGTGCTGGCCTGTGCCCGAATTGGTGCCATCCATTCTGTAGTATTTGCTGGTTTTTCTGCCGCTGCATTGGCAGCTAGAATTAACGATTCCGACTGCACCATGTTGGTAACTGCCGACGGTGGATTCCGCGGCGCTAAAGTCACGCCATTAAAAGTCATTGCCGACGAAGCATTAACCCACTGTACTAGCATTAAAACGTCAATTGTACTTAAACGAACAGGCCAAGAAGTAGCTTGGAACGGTATCGATGTTTGGTGGCACGAAGCATTAGCGGAAGTGGACGACCAATGTCCAGCTGAAATTATGGACAGCGAAGACCCTTTGTTTATTTTATATACCTCTGGCTCCACCGGAAAACCCAAAGGCATGGTGCATACATGTGGTGGATATATGGTTTATACCGCATACTCTTTTCAAAATGTTTTTCAATATGAAAAAGGCCATGTTTATTGGTGTACTGCCGATATCGGTTGGATTACAGGACATTCTTATATCATATATGGTCCTTTGGCCGTAGGCGCAACTACGGTCATGTTTGAAGGCGTTCCTTCATATCCTGATTATGATCGTTTTTGGGAAGTATGTGCCAAACACAAGGTCAATCAGTTTTACACGGCACCCACTGCCATACGTGCTTTGCAAAAGCACCCAGTAGACTTGGTCAGCAAACACGATTTGTCTACACTAAAAGTTTTAGGTTCTGTTGGAGAACCCATTAATACAGAAGCTTGGCATTGGTATGACAACCACGTAGGTAAAAACAATTGTCCCATTGTGGATACGTGGTGGCAAACCGAAACGGGAGGTATTCTTATAAGTTCACTAGCGGGCGTAACGCCACAAAAACCCACCTATGCCACACTTCCCATGCCGGGTGTTCAAGCGGTTTTGTTGGACAACGAAGGCAATGAATTGGCTGGTGAAAACGAAGGTATTTTAGCTATTAAACAACCATGGCCATCTATTGCCCGTACCATTTGGGGCGATCACGAACGTTACAAAAATGTGTATTTCAGTGCCTATCCTGGTTATTATTTTCCTGGTGATGCTGCCTTACGTGATGCGAATGGCAATTTCCGTATAACAGGTAGGGTAGATGATGTGGTGATTGTTTCTGGCCATAACCTTGGGACGGCACCTATTGAAAATGCACTCAACGAACATCCTAATGTTGTGGAAAGCGCCGTTGTTGGTTTTCCACATGATTTGAAAGGGAATGCGCTACATGCATTTGTTATAGCTAAAAACGTAGTAGCTGATCACGAAGCATTGATAGCAGCCTTGCGTGCTTTGGTGGCTCAAACCATTAGACCTATAGCCAAGCCAGACCGTATTCAAGTGGTAAGCGGACTTCCAAAAACGCGAAGTGGTAAAATCATGCGTCGCATATTGCGCAAGCTTGCCGCAGGCGAATACGACCAACTTGGTGATGTTTCTACTTTGTTAAACCCAGAAGTGGTGGAAGATATTAAGCGAAATAGCTAAACTTCTCTCCGTTTTTGATGGTTTGTAGTGTTTCGTATATCAGTTTTATTACGTTCTCCACATCTTCTTGGTGTACCATTTCAACGGTGGTGTGCATGTATTTAAGCGGTAATGAGATCAATGCTGAGGGAACACCACCATTGCTGTAAGCAAAAGCATCTGTATCGGTACCAGTATACCTTGAGGAAGCCAAACGCTGGAATGGAATCTTTTTTTCTTCAGCCGTATCGATAATGCGATCACGCAACAACTGCTGTACGGCAGGTGCGTAAGAGATTACAGGCCCTTTTCCAATCGTATTATCCCCTTGTTTTTTTGGGTCAATCATAGGTGTGGAGGTATCATGACAAACGTCTGTAACGATAGCTACGTCTGGTTTGATTTTCTGTGTGATCATCTCAGCACCACGTAGCCCAATTTCTTCTTGAACCGAATTGGTTACATAAAGCCCAAAAGGCAATTTTACCTTGTTTTCTTTTAGCAAGCGTGCTACTTCGGCAATCATAAAGCCACCTATGCGGTTGTCAAGTGCACGACACACAAATTTATTTTTGTTTAATACTTGAAAAGTATCAGGATATGTAATAACACAGCCTACATGGACACCCATTTTTTCTACTTCTTCTTTATTAGAAGCACCAACATCAATGGTAATGTTTTCAAGCTTAGGCGTTTCTTCTTTTCCGGCGATACGCGTGTGAATGGCTGGCCAACCAAATACCCCTTTAACGATGCCTTTATTTGTGTGGATGTTAACCCATTTAGACGGGGCAATAATATGGTCGCTACCACCGTTTCTAATCACAGAGATTAACCCCTTGTCCGATATGTAGTTAACATACCAGGAGATTTCGTCTGAATGCGCTTCAATCACTACTCTGAATTTTGCTTTTGGATTGATAACACCAACCGCAGTACCATAGGTATCGGTGATAAACTCGTCAACGTAGGACTTTAAATAGTCCATCCAAATTTTTTGACTTTCCCATTCATATCCAGTAGGAGCAGGGTTGTTGAGGTATTGTTCTAAAAATGCGTGCGATTTTTTGTTTAAGATACGATCCATTGCGGTTGTTTGATTAATCGTGCTAAATTACAACATATAGGTAAAACAATCTTATTACATTTGAATTCATGAACAAACTCGTGTACATAGGCGTTATAATGTTGGCTTGCAGTCTATACGGACAGCAAAAGCAGCCTATATACATAGTAGCGGGCGATACGTTGACCAATCCCTATGTTGATTTAAGTGAAGTTGTTGTGCTTCCAAGCATTAAATTTAAAAGTTATGACGACTATGTTACTTATTATCTGTTGCAAAGACGCACCATCAAAGTCTATCCTTATGCCCAACTTGCAGCAGAACGCCTGACAGTTTTGAACCAACGACTGGCCAATATCAAACGCAAACGCGCCAAAAAACGCTATGTAAAACAAGTTGAGCGTTACTTAAATGTTGAATTTAAGGACGAATTGAAGAAGCTCACGCGTTCGGAAGGACGAATTTTAATCAAGCTAATTCACAGGGAAACGGGTTTTACTGCCCACGCATTGATAAAAAAACTACTCAATGGATGGCGTGCTTTTATCTATCAAACCACGGCAAAAATGTTTGATATAAATTTGAAAATTGCCTATAATCCTACTGAGGTTGAGGAAGATGCGTTAATAGAATATATACTACAAAAAGCCTTTGCTGAAGGTGTGTTAAAACCCGGAGATAAAAAAAGTAAATAAATTTAGTCAGTGAGTATAAAAGGGTTGTAAATTTGCAGTTCGCAAAAAAAGCTGCGAACTACACTCAAAAAAGAATTTTAATTTTTTTTTCAATGTGGGGTTGTGTAAACCGAAAAGCAGCGTATATTTGCAACCGCTTTCAAAAAGAGCGTATTTAAAAGTTCATTGAATTATTGAGAATGACAGCGCGTATTAATCGCAATTGCGATTAAAAATACGAATAGTAAAACAATCATGAGACAGCTCTAATTTGTCAATTTTTTTGTTGTTAATTTTATTTAAAGTTATACAATGAAGAGTTTGATCCTGGCTCAGGATGAACGCTAGCGGCAGGCCTAACACATGCAAGTCGAACGGTAACATAGATTGCTTGCAATCTGATGACGAGTGGCGCACGGGTGCGTAACGCGTATGCAATCTACCTTTTACAGGAGAATAGCCCAGAGAAATTTGGAATAATGCTCCATAATATCATGCTATCAGCATTGATTTATGATTAAAGTTCCGGCGGTAAAAGATGAGCATGCGTTCTATTAGCTAGTAGGTGAGGTAACGGCTCACCTAGGCAACGATAGATAGGGGCCCTGAGAGGGGGATCCCCCACACTGGTACTGAGACACGGACCAGACTCCTACGGGAGGCAGCAGTGAGGAATATTGGACAATGGAGGAAACTCTGATCCAGCCATGCCGCGTGCAGGATGACTGCCCTATGGGTTGTAAACTGCTTTTATATAGGAAGAAACACTCTCACGTGTGGGGGCTTGACGGTACTATATGAATAAGGATCGGCTAACTCCGTGCCAGCAGCCGCGGTAATACGGAGGATCCAAGCGTTATCCGGAATCATTGGGTTTAAAGGGTCCGCAGGCGGCCTGTTAAGTCAGAGGTGAAATCCTACAGCTCAACTGTAGAACTGCCTTTGATACTGATAGGCTTGAGTTATTGTGAAGTGGTTAGAATGTGTGGTGTAGCGGTGAAATGCTTAGATATCACACAGAACACCCATTGCGAAGGCAGATCACTAACAATATACTGACGCTCATGGACGAAAGCGTGGGGAGCGAACGGGATTAGATACCCCGGTAGTCCACGCCGTAAACGATGGATACTAACTGTTCGACCTTCGGGTTGAGTGGTCAAGCGAAAGTGATAAGTATCCCACCTGGGGAGTACGCTCGCAAGAGTGAAACTCAAAGGAATTGACGGGGGCCCGCACAAGCGGTGGAGCATGTGGTTTAATTCGATGATACGCGAGGAACCTTACCAGGGCTTAAATGTAGTGAGACAGGTCTAGAGATAGACCCTTCTTCGGACTCATTACAAGGTGCTGCATGGTTGTCGTCAGCTCGTGCCGTGAGGTGTCAGGTTAAGTCCTATAACGAGCGCAACCCCTATCGTTAGTTGCCATCAAGTAAAGTTGGGAACTCTAGCGAAACTGCCGGTGCAAACCGAGAGGAAGGTGGGGATGACGTCAAATCATCACGGCCCTTACGTCCTGGGCTACACACGTGCTACAATGGTCGGTACAGAGAGCAGCCACTACGCGAGTAGGAGCGAATCTTTAAAACCGATCTCAGTTCGGATCGCAGTCTGCAACTCGACTGCGTGAAGCTGGAATCGCTAGTAATCGGATATCAGCCATGATCCGGTGAATACGTTCCCGGGCCTTGTACACACCGCCCGTCAAACCATGGAAGCTGGGGGTGCCTGAAGTTCGTGACCGCAAGGAGCGACCTAGGGTAAAACTAGTGACTGGGGTTAAGTCGTAACAAGGTAGCCGTACCGGAAGGTGCGGCTGGAACACCTCCTTTCTAGAGAAATTTGTTTGCTTGCAAATAAATTGGAAAGACGACAAAAATTCTGACAAGCTATTTCCTTGATGCGTTTTGCTTGCTGTCATCTTAATAATAATTGAAGTCTCGTAGCTCAGCTGGTTAGAGCGCTACACTGATAATGTAGAGGTCGGCAGTTCGAGCCTGCCCGAGACTACTAATGATGCTTGCATCATATGATCTATAACATTGAGGTTTTTTAGAAGTTGAGTCTTCTACACCGGTTGCTGCCGAACGGTCTACACCGGACAAACCGCAACATGGGGGATTAGCTCAGCTGGCTAGAGCACTTGATTTGCATTCAAGAGGTCATCGGTTCGACTCCGATATTCTCCACAAGGCAATGCCTTGAGATTTTATTCTCATCCATTGCATAGAGTTTCCTGATTATTTGTCATTGGCGACTCGTAACATGTTCTTTGACATATTGAGAATGAATAAAAATACAATAGTATTTTTTTCATGAATAGATACATAAAAATAGTGTATCCCCAAAGTCGAGCCGACTATGGGTGATATACAATAAGGTATATTATTCTAAATCTTTGATTTAAAATAATGTACGAGCAATAGTAATTACAATTTAAAGAAATAATCGTTACGATAGGTTAATTAAGAGCGTATGGGGAATGCCTAGGCTCTCAGAGGCGATGAAGGACGTGATAAGCTGCGAAAAGCTGCGGTGATCAGCACATATGATTTGATCCGCAGATATCCGAATGGGGCAACCCAGCATGTTGAAGACATGTTACTCCGATTTATCGGAGGGCGAACCCGGGGAACTGAAACATCTAAGTACCCGGAGGAATAGAAAACAATAGTGATTCCGTTAGTAGTGGCGAGCGAACGCGGAAAAGCCCAAACCAGTCTTGTTACGGCAAGGCTGGGGTTGTAGGACCACGATATTCAATGCTTTATGAACTGGAAACTGCTGGAAAGTAGTACCATAGAGGGTGATAGTCCCGTACAGGTAAAGACAGTTATTGATAGTGGTATCCTGAGTAGCGCGGGGCACGGGAAACCTTGTGTGAATCTGCCAGGACCATCTGGTAAGGCTAAATACTTCTGAGAGACCGATAGTGAACTAGTACCGTGAGGGAAAGGTGAAAAGTACCGTGAATAACGGAGTGAAATAGATCCTGAAACCATACGCTTACAAGCGGTCGGAGCCTTCGGGTGACGGCGTGCCTTTTGCATAATGAGCCTACGAGTTACCGTTGCTGGCAAGGTTAAACACTTCAGGTGTGGATCCGTAGCGAAAGCGAGTCTGAATAGGGCGTATAGTCAGTAGTGGTAGACGCGAAACCGTGTGATCTATCCATGGGCAGGTTGAAGCTGTAGTAACATACAGTGGAGGACCGAACCCGTTGACGTTGAAAAGTCTTGGGATGACCTGTGGATAGGGGTGAAAGGCCAATCAAACTAGGAAATAGCTCGTACTCCCCGAAATGCATTTAGGTGCAGCGTTGTATTAGTTTCCAAGAGGTAGAGCTACTGATTGGATGCGGGGGCTTCACCGCCTACCAATTCCTGACAAACTCCGAATGCTTGGAAATGATGTGCAGCAGTGAGGGCATGGGTGCTAAGGTCCATGTCCGAGAGGGAAAGAACCCGGACCACCAGCTAAGGTCCCCAAGTGTATGCTAAGTTGATTAAACGAGGTTTGACTGCCCAGACAGCTAGGATGTTGGCTTGGAAGCAGCCATTCATTTAAAGAGTGCGTAACAGCTCACTAGTCGAGCGGTCGAGCATGGATAATAATCGGGCATAAGCATACCACCGAAGCTGTGGCAACGAAAGTTGGGTAGGGGAGCATTGTAGCGGCGTTGAAGGTGAACTGTGAGGTTTGCTGGAGCTTCTACAAAAGAAAATGTAGGCATAAGTAACGATAATGCGGGCGAGAAACCCGCACGCCGAAAGACTAAGGTTTCCTCAGCTATGCTAATCAGCTGAGGGTTAGTCGGGGCCTAACGCGAACCCGAAAGGGGTAGTGGATGGACAACAGGTTAATATTCCTGTACCTGCTCTCATTAAAAGTGACGGATCCCCCAGATGTTTACGTGGTGACGGAAATCCACGTTGAGCCTATCTGCTTGCAGAGAAGCGAAAACAAGTAAGGGGTCCCTAGAAAAGCGAGAGAAGCAGCCCGTACCCTAAACCGACACAGGTAGTTGGGATGAGTATTCTAAGGCGCTCGAGTGATTCATGGCTAAGGAACTAGGCAAAATTGACCCGTAACTTCGGGAGAAGGGTCGCCCACAGCTTATGGGGTGGCCGCAGTGAAAAGGCCCAGGCGACTGTTTATCAAAAACACAGGACTCTGCTAAGACGAAAGTCGATGTATAGGGTCTGACACCTGCCCGGTGCCGGAAGGTTAAGTGGAGTTGTTATCTTCGGAGAAGCAATCAAATGAAGCCCCGGTAAACGGCGGCCGTAACTATAACGGTCCTAAGGTAGCGAAATTCCTTGTCGGGTAAGTTCCGACCTGCACGAATGGTGCAACGAGCTGGACACTGTCTCGGCCATGAGCTCGGTGAAATTGTAGTATCGGTGAAGATGCCGATTACCCGCTACGGGACGAAAAGACCCCGTGCACCTTTACTATAGCTTCGTATTGACCTTGGATAAGTAATGTGTAGCATAGGTGGAAGACTTTGAAGCAGTGTCGCTAGGCGTTGTGGAGTCAACAAGTGAAATACCACCCTTTACTTATCTAGGGCCTAATTCCGCTTTGCGGAAAACAGTGCGTGGTGGGTAGTTTGACTGGGGTGGTCGCCTCCAAAAGAGTAACGGAGGCTTCTAAAGGTACCCTCAGCACGCTTGGTAACCGTGCGTAGAGTGCAATGGCATAAGGGTGCTTGACTGAGAGACCTACAAGTCGATCAGGTACGAAAGTAGAGCATAGTGATCCGGTGGTTCCGCATGGAAGGGCCATCGCTCAAAGGATAAAAGGTACGCCGGGGATAACAGGCTGATCTCCCCCAAGAGCTCATATCGACGGGGGGGTTTGGCACCTCGATGTCGGCTCGTCACATCCTGGGGCTGGAGAAGGTCCCAAGGGTTGGGCTGTTCGCCCATTAAAGTGGCACGCGAGCTGGGTTCAGAACGTCGTGAGACAGTTCGGTCTCTATCTGTAGTGGGCGCTAGAAATTTGAGTGGATCTGACTCTAGTACGAGAGGACCGAGTTGGACTAACCGCTGGTGTATCTGTTGTTCCGCCAGGAGCATTGCAGAGTAGCTATGTTGGGAAGGGATAAGCGCTGAAAGCATATAAGCGCGAAACCCACCACAAGATGAGATTTCTTTTAAGGGTCGTAGGAGACGACTACGTTGATAGGTCACAGGTGTAAAGGCAGTAATGTCATAGCCGAGTGATACTAATTACCCATAAACCTATCGTAACAACCTTTTCTTTTTTGTTGTTATTATCAATTGCTAGCTATCTATTTTTTATTCTCAATATGATTGTATTGCGCAGTTTGTTGTACCCCAACTACTGCGATACACGTCTTCACTTTGAATTAGCGTGTAAACCGTTAAGGTGACTATTGCATTGGGGCTCACCTCTTCCCATCTCGAACAGAGAAGTTAAGCCCAATAGCGCAGATGGTACTGCCACTGGTGGGAGAGTATGTCGTCGCCTTCTTATTTAAAAACCTCTAAGTTTTCTTAGGGGTTTTTTTTATGTCTTTTTTTGATTATTTATGTTCCCATCTCAATCCGCCTGAGGTAGATAAGCCAATTGGCGCAGATTGTACTGTCCGCCAAGGAGGAAGCGTATGTCGTCGCCTTCTTATTTAAAACCCTCTAAGTTTCTTACGGGGTATTTTTATGCTCTATAATGAATGTTACTGAATTTAAGCGATTTGACATAGCTTGATTTGAGGTCATACAGGAATAACGTATGATCTCCACAAATGTTACACCTCAGCTTTAATGCAATAGAGCAGCCAAACCCAGGCCAAAGAAGATTGCCAGTACTTTGGACAGCTTGAGCTTATGGTTTTCAGCGCTCTCAAAAAGTATGGTTGTAGAAATATGCAGCATTACTCCTGCAACAAGTGCTGTAATGTTAAGTGCATGGGGTTGCAGCACTGGAATAGTTACATTACAAAAACTTCCCAACGGTGTCATCAAACCAAAAACAATGAGTATTAAAAATTTGCGTCTCAAAGAAGATTTACTTTGCCATAATGCGACTACAAGAAGCATGGCTATGGGCAATTTGTGAATGGCAACCGCCCAAAGCAACTCTTGGTGTTGCGCAATGGGAAAACCCTCGATAAAGGCATGTAGCGATAAACCAATAACCAAGGCCCAAGGTAAGTTGAAATTACCATGCGTATGAATATGTCCGTGCTCAGCACCCTTGGTAAGGTTTTCTAAGGCTATTTGTACCACGATACCCGCCAACACCCAATAACTGATGTGGCTATTTCCATGTGCAAATAATTCTGGAAATAGAGCCGTGATGGTAGTCGCCAGCAGAAAGGCACCACTGAACGCCAACAGCAAGGGCAATTGTTTTTTTAGTTTGGATTTTCCTATCAACACAAATAATGCACCTAGCGCAACTGCTAAAAAAGGAAGAATATAATTCATTTTCTTGCTACCAAAATTAAACGTTCTGCGGTTTCTGCCTCAAATGGTGTTAAAGTATAATCGCCAAATACGTCTTGAACGTTAAAACCAGCCACCTCAAGCATTTGCTTAAAATCGGCATGTTCAAGTGCCGCTACCCGTTCTTGAAACCCATGGTATACGCCATTAGCGTTAAATGAAATGTCTTTTTGTATCCATCCCGCTTCAAAAGTACGTTTTAATGTAAACTGTATACCACCTTTGGTAACTACCTCATCTGCCAATAGGCCTTGTTTTACCCTTGGTGCGTGTAGAAAATCAATAACGACATAGCCACCAGCTGTTGTACTGTCGTAGAAAGCCTGTATGGCCTTCTGGTTGTCGTTTTTATCTTCGAAATAGCCAATACTAGTAAATAGATTTAACACTACCGCGGCTTGCTTGTGTACCGGTGTTCGCATATCGTGTACGTATAACTCGACCTCTAAACTTTTGGATTCAGCTTCTTTTTGTGCAAAAGAAATGCTGTTAGGACTTAGGTCAATTCCCGTTACTTGAAAACCTTGCGAAGCCAAGTATAAAGCATGCCTACCTTTACCGCAAGCGACATCTAAAATGCTTTGATGCTGTTCTAGCTTTAGGTAAGCAAGTAGATTTTGCAAGAAAAGTGTTGCCTCAGCAATGTCTCTGTCTTGATATAATATGTGGTAATAAGGCGTGTCAAACCAAGTCTGATACCAAGCAGGATTATCTTCTGTCATGCTGCAAATTTAAACTATTTTAGCCCCATCAACTTGTAAAATGAGATTTATACGATAGCTGTAAATTTTGCAGCAACGGAAATGATTAAAAATCAATTAGTTAACCTAAACTTAGGCATATGATCAAAAGCGATTCGGGATTGTTTCCTATGGTGGCCAAAACCTTATTTGGCTTGGAAGAGATATTGGCACAAGAGTTAAAAACCTTGGGCGCACAAGCTGTTAAGATTGGTGTGCGTAATGTCCAGTTTGTGGGCGATACTGGCTTTATGTACAAAGCAAATTTGTGTTTACGCACCGCCTTGCGCATTCTAAAACCCATCTACAGAAGTAATTTCTCCAAAATCGATGAAGTCTATCAGGTCATGCACGGGATTGCTTGGGAAGATATCATGGATGAAAACAACACCTTTGCCATTCGTGCTACCGTAATGACAAGCGACCCGCAAAACAGCATGTATGTGGCACTAAAAGCAAAAGACGGATTGGTAGACCGATTCCGTAGCCGAGTGGGCTCACGGCCAAATGTAGACAAGGATTTCCCTGATTTTAGCATTCATTTATACGTTACCGATAGGATAGTAGAGGTTTCCCTAGACAGTTCAGGTACTTCCTTACACCAGCGTGGTTACCGCTCTGCTACCAACATTGCTCCCATAAACGAGGTATTAGCAGCCGGCATACTGATGCTTTCAGGTTGGCGTGGCGATACCGACTTCCTCGACCCGATGTGTGGAAGTGGAACGTTACTGATAGAAGCAGCCATGATAGCGTGTAATATTCCACCCAATTTAAATCGTAAAGCATTTGCCTTTCAAAAGTGGTCAGATTGGGATAACGACCTCTATGAAAAAATAGAAGTGTCGTCGCTTAACAAAACAAGATCGTTTTTCCACAACATAACAGGTTATGATAAAGCACCCTCTGCCATTCGAAAAGCAGAACAAAATATCAGCAATGCCAACTTGGACGATTTTATTAAAATTGAAAGAGAAGACTTTTTTAGAACTGAAAAATTAGACCCAGACAAATCGCTACATATAGTATTTAACCCGCCTTATGGTGAGCGGCTACCCATCGATATAGATGTCTTTTACAGCCGTATAGGGGATACCCTAAAACAATCCTATGCTGGAACGCAAGCGTGGTTTATTACCGCCAATATGGAAGCCTTAAAACATGTTGGGTTAAGACCTTCAAGGCGTATTAAGGTATTTAACGGCAAACTGGAAAGTAAGTTTGTGAAGTACGAAATATACAGCGGCACTAAGAAGGTTCATAAAAGTAAAACTCAGTAATGCCCGCAAAGACAAAAGCTTTCTTACTAAACCTGTTGTGCTTCGCAGCATTGTTTGTTCTTTATCGCTTTGTTTTGCTGTTGCTGATGGGCTTACCTTATCTGTTGGTAATGCTTATGGCAGCAATATTGGCCAGTTTGAGTGCACCTAAATTTTTGGTCAAAAAAGAAGTCTTGTGGGTAAAGTTCCCTTGGCGAAAATCGCCTCATAAGTGTTGATTACTTCTTGTAGATAGGCAACTGGTAGCTGATAGTATAGTTTATTCCTGCGCCGTAAGGGTTGTTGGTCAGTACCTTATTAAACCCCGGAATAAATAAATTTTCGAAGTTAGCTGGGTCTTTGTCAGAAAGCAAGAGGTGCATTTGCATGCTTATACCCATATAGAAATTCCGCAGTAATTCTGCTTTAAATCCTAGGTGCAGTTCAATCCAATTGCCGTTTAGACCTTCGTAAGTTGTGGGTGTACTCAGGTTTACTCGGTTGTTTTCTCCCCAATACTTGTCACCTATAAGGCGATTATATCCCAGCAATGTTTGCTTGTGTTGACTGATGCCATATCGAAACCCAACAACAATAAGGTTGTCCATACCGCGCCAATTGTCATAAACATTGTAGTCGATACCAAGCTTTAGGTAAGAGCCAGCCGTTTCAAAATGTACACCATCTTTGTTTACATTTTTGGTTTCATTGCCTATTTCACCCGCTATATACAAGTTTCTTGTGAGTCTATAATCCCCTACCAATTCCAGTCCTTTGTAGCCGGGTTCTATCAGCATTCGAATGGGTTTGCTGATGTCAATTCCAACCCGCAAACCGTAGCGCAATTCATTGGACAAACTATCCTTTTTAACCTCCGTTTGAGACAAAACAGACGTAAAAATAAATAATGTCAAAAAATTAATGTAATATTTTAACATGGATATTGTTATTATCTGAAATTGAGTTAGTTAGTTTTTCTATTTTGCTTATGAAATTTAATGGATTCCCTGTTGAAAATGTCAAATTAGTAAAAATAGTTTTGTACCCACAAGCACGACTTATAAATTGATCTTCTGGGTCGTAATTAAACGTAATAATGTCTTCAGCCGCATTGCCATTTTGCGTCGTAGTTAACGAAAAAGAAGTGTTGCCGGCAAGGGTCTTTAGTGGAAGGGCAATGGAGTCTGTCGTGGCGTTGTATAATATTCCCTCCATATCCACGCCTTTAACCTGTAAATCAGTTACTGATTTCTTGGTATCGGTTTGATTCTTATCATAAAACACCACAATCAATTTAGGTGTTCCTGGCTTATCTTCAAGACAGATGTCGTCAGGTTCACACGCGGTAAGGCTTAGCAATACTACAGCAATAAGTGTTAAAAGCTTCTTCATGGTCTCTTAGACAAAAGTACAATATTTTCAACGTGCTGGGTATGCGGAAACATATCAACTGCTTGACTGAGTTCAACCTTATACGCAGCTTTTAGCATGGCTAAATCGCGCGCTTGTGTTGAAGGATTACAGCTGATATACAGTATTTTAGAAGGACTTACTTTAAGTAATTGTTCAATTACATCCTTGTGCATGCCATCTCGGGGTGGATCGGTGATAATTACGTCTGGTGTCTTGTATCGCTTGACAAAATCATCGGTAAAAACCTTGCGCATATCGCCCACTTTGAATGTAGCGTTGTCAATTTTATTACGCTTGGCATTTTCTTTTGCGGCCACAATAGCGTCTGGAACAGACTCCACGCCAACTACTTTTTTACAAGCATGCGCCACATATTGTGCAATGGTGCCCAAGCCAGTATACAAATCATACACCACGTCTGTGGGGTTTAGCTGCGCCATCGCTAAGGCATTGGCATATAAAACTTCTGCTTGCGCTGGATTGGTTTGATAAAAGGCCTTTGGTGTGATGCGAAATGATAAGTCACCCATCTTCTCTGTAATATAGGCAGTGCCACTAAAGCAGTGTATCTCTTGATCGTGTATGGTGTCGTTGCCCTTTTCGTTGATGATGTATTGCAAGGAGGTGATTTCTGGGAAGGTTTCTTTTAGGTAGGTCAACAAGCCGGTATGTGCAGCTTTGTCTTCGTGGAAAAACTGCATAACGACCATCAATTCACCAGAAAGTGTTGTGCGAAGCATTAATGAACGTAAAAAGCCCTCTTGTTCTCTAGCATCGTAAAAGCTTAGCTTATGCTCACGTGCATAATTTCTGATTTCGTTTCGTATTTTATTGGGTAAATCAGGTTGGATATGGCAATGTTCAATATCCACAATCTTGTCCCACATTCCTGGAATATGAAACCCAAGCGCCGTGCGGTCTTCAATTTTATTGTCTCCATTAATTTCTTCAAAACTGAGCCAGCGTCGTGCAGAAAAGCTAAATTCCATCTTGTTTCGGTAGCCAAAGGTTTCTTCACAGCCGATGATGGGTGCGTAGTTTACGTTTTCAAGACCTCCGATGCGCGCCAAGGCTTCATTTACCTCAGTTTGTTTGTGTCTCAATTGCGCTTCATAAGACATATGTTGCCAGCTGCAACCACCACACACGCCAAAATGATCACAAACAGCTTCAATTCTGTCTGGGCTGGCCTTAATGATATTGGACACCTTACCCTCAAGGTGGCGGCGTCTTTTCTTTTGAACCGTAACGCTTACAATATCTCCAGGGATAGCACCTTTTACAAATACCACTTGGCCATCTGGAGTACGACCGACACCTTTTCCTTTTTGGGCAATGCCGTCTATGGTTAATTTTTCGATAGGGGGCTGTGGTTTGTTTCTTCGCATAGCGCAAAAATACACATTGCATATGCATTAATCGGATATCTGCTTATGGAACTAAAAAATATTTCAATAGCACTAAAAATCCCAGTTTTCGCTTAAACCAAATAATGTAAATGCGCTTATGGTTTAAAAAATAAATATTACATTCACGTACTAATTCTTACACTCTTTATAATGAGACTAATTACCTTCTTATTTACAGCATTTTTACTTTCTTACACCCCATCGCAGTCACAAGACAAAGAAAAGGACAATAGTTCAATTGAAAATGCATTAGGCGGCTTTTCCTTTCGCAGCGTAGGCCCTGCTTTTATGTCGGGTCGTATCGCAGATATTGCCATTGATCCCAATAATGAAAACGTATGGTACGTTGCCGTAGGTTCGGGTGGCGTATGGAAAACAATAAATGCTGGAACTACTTGGAAGCCGCTAGCAGATAAGCAGCCGTTTTATTCCACAGGGGCTATTACGCTAGACCCCAACAACAGCCAAACCGTTTGGTTGGGAACCGGGGAGAACGTAGGCGGCAGACACGTAGGTATTGGTCATGGCATATATTTGAGCCGTGACGGGGGTAAAACCTGGAAAAATAAAGGGCTTAAAAAAACAGAACACATCTCTAAAATAATTGCTCATCCAAGCGATTCAAATACGGTTTGGGTAGCCGCTCAAGGTCCGTTGTGGAGTTCAGGAGGCGAACGGGGTTTATATAAAACCACAGATGGCGGAGCTACTTGGAGACAAACCATGAATTTAGACGAATGGACGGGAGTTACCGATCTTCTTATTGATCCGCGTGATCCAAACGTGCTCTATGCAGCCAGTTGGCAAAGACACCGCAACGTAGCGGCTTATATGGGCGGTGGGCCTGGAACAGCCATCTATAAATCTGTTGACGGAGGTGAAAGCTGGCGCAAACTTAAAACTGGTTTGCCATCATCTAATATGGGTAAAATTGGATTGGCTATTTCTCCAATGCAGCCCGATGTTATTTATGCAGCTATTGAGTTAGATCGAAAAAAGGGCGGTGTTTATCGTTCAGCAAATGCAGGTGAAAGCTGGAAAAAGATGTCCGACACCGTTTCAGGTGGGACAGGACCACATTACTACCAAGAGTTGGTGGCTTCGCCTCATCATTTTGATCGTATTTATTTGATGAACGTTCGTGTATTGGTTTCTGAAAATGGCGGTAAAGACTTTTATACCATGAAAGAATCCAACAAACACTCAGACAATCATGCTATGGTCTTTAAAGCCAATGATCCCAACTACATATTGGTGGGTACTGACGGAGGTATTTACGAAACTTTTGACGATACAGAAAACTGGAAGTTTGTCAACAACCTTCCATTGACACAGTTCTATAAACTTGCCGTGGACGATGCTTATCCTTTCTATAATATTTTTGGAGGGACGCAAGACAACAATACCCAAGGAGGACCTTCACAGACCTTCAATAGAAATGGCATCAGCAATGCAGATTGGTTTGTATTATTGGGTGGCGATGGACACCAACCTGCCACGGAGCCAGGTAATCCAGATATTGTATATGCACAATCGCAGCAGGGTAATTTACACCGTGTAGACCGAACAACAGGCGAAGCAGTGTACATACGTCCCCAAAACGGGCTAGACGAGCCTTATGAACGCTTCAATTGGGATGCGCCTATATTGGTGAGCCAACACGACCCAAAACGGATTTATTTCGGCTCACAACGTGTTTGGCGTTCCGAAAATAGGGGAGACAGTTGGAATCCCATTTCCTCAGATTTGACAAAAAATGAAGAACGCCTAGCACTTCCGATTATGGGTCGCCAACAGAGTTGGGATGCCGCTTGGGATGTTTATGCCATGTCAACCTATAACACCATTACTTCTTTGGCTGAGTCTACACAAAACGAAAATATTTTATACGCCGGTACAGACGACGGACTCTTGCACGCTACCAAAGACGGAGGTGCCACTTGGAGCACTCAGACAGTTGACAAGCTACCTGATGTGCCTGCTACGGCCTTTATCAATGATATCAAAGCCGATATGTTTGATGCCAATGTTGCCTATGTGGCATTGGACAACCACAAATTTGGTGACTATCGCCCCATGCTCTACAAGACAACAAATGGCGGCAAGTCATGGAAATCCATTACAAAGGGTATTCCAGATGGAACGCTCATATGGAGATTGGTTCAAGATCACGTTAATCCACAACTGCTGTTTTTAGGTACAGAATACGGGGTTTATGTCAGCTTAAATCAAGGGGATGCTTGGCATAAATTCAGCAATGGCATGCCCACAATTTCAGTTCGTGATTTGGCTATCCAAAAACGCGAAAACGATTTAGTGGCCGCTACTTTTGGTCGTAGTTTTTATATCCTTGATGATTACAGCCCGTTACGTACTATTTCAGACGAAAATCTAGCAAAAGGAGATCAACTTTTCCCAGTTGAAAAAGCCTTGCAATATGAGCAAATGCGTGGCGGAACTTCTAGTCAAGGCGCATCTTTTTTTACAGCGAAAAACCCAACGTATGGGGCACAGTTCACTTACTATATCGCAAACGATACCAAAACGATGAAATCCAAGCGTAAGGCATTCGAAAAGAAGCTGAAGAAAGACAACAAAGACATTCCATTCCCTGGCTGGGAGGCGTTAGATGCCGAAAATTTTGAAAAGAAGCCACAAGCCATATTGCGTGTGACAGATGCTTCTGGGAAAGTGTTAACGGAAATAACGGGGGCATATACCAAAGGTATCCATCGGAAGCATTGGGATTTGCGCGAACGTCTTGCATCGGCATTGGATATTCATTCCAGTCGCGACAGTGGTACAGGATTGCGTTCAAATGTAGCACCAGGCACTTACTATGTGCAATTGTTTAAAAAGCACAAGGGAGCCTTGCGTCAGCTTACACCAAAGGAAGCATTTGAAGTAGCTCGACTACGTCAGCATGTATTGACAAACCCAAAGGCCGCTTCGCATGATGCATACAAAGCCAAGCTTAATGCACTTTATGTGAAATCAGAAATCATGGATATGAAGCTTGAGAAAACCAAGAAGAAAATTGCGGCTTTATCAAAAGCAATTGGTTTTGCACAAGCAAATCAAGATGTGCTTCACAGGACAGTATATGACTTGCAAAAGCAGCATTTTGACTTGGCACGCAACATTGACGGTAGTGAGGCTAAAGGGGAAGTAGGGGAGAAAGATACCCCAACCCTTTCTTTTAGGATATCTGTGGCCTCACGTGGTTTTTATTCCAACACCTACGGTCCAACCGCCATGCAAATGGAAAGCTATGAAATGGCAGTAGCCTTGCTCAATGCATTGGCGCCACAAGTGGATGCACTTGCTGCCGCAACAGCTAAAGCCATAAGCGATAGTGAAGCGTTGGGCTTACCTGTTATTATTGATTGATAAAATCATCAACCAGAAGATCGACCACCAGCGAGTAGCTTTGAATGCCAGCTTGCTGTTGGTTGGCTTTTAGGTATTGGTCGTAACTGCGTTCAAAAACTACTTCAAAAGGATTTTGATACTTGAGCCAGAACGCACGTACTTCTCTGGTGTTTATTAGAACACCCTCAGGTAGCTTGTCCATTACTGCTTTTGCTTGCTCTGCGTCTGTGCGATAGAGACTATTAACCAAATGCTGAAAAGCCAATAGGTGCCCTGCATACTTAACTACCGCAACTTCTGAATCAGTTGTTGCCTTGATGCTGATGTAGTTGGCTTCATCTTCTGCGGCAATTCCCCACTGATGTGCAATTTCATGACAGGCAGTCGTAAGTACACGAAGCTTTGGCTGTAAGGTGTTTACTTGGGCTTCGTGCGTAAAAGGATTTAAATAACCACCAAAACCCATATAACTCAATAGCGTAGGGAACAGGGTGGCTTTGGCTTTACCGTGAGTCTTGGAGGGGCGCAAGCTGGAATTTTCCATTGTGGCGGTTGCTAAAGAAAGCAGCGCATTAGTTTCCAAGGGGGTTGCTACTGCTGTTGCAGGGTCTGGGCTTATTTGTTGATGCAGTGCTGTTAATGCATGGGCATAATGTTGCGTTGTCTCTTTTAAATGCGCCACAGATATGGTGGCTGGTAGTTTGCGCGAAACACGCAAAGGGGTTTTAAAATAATGCATGCCCCAAGAGACATAAAACAAGCTAATGATGATAAAAACAGTGGTCAGCACAAGCCCAATATGGCGTTTGAACTTAAATTGTTTTATCCTTATAAAGATGAGTAGCATTCCAATTGCATAGCCTAAATCACCAATTGAAAAAGGCACTTTGGACCACAAAAATTGATTTGCGGCTGCTATGTTTGGATAGATGCGTTGACCATAAAGGCGTTGCACCCATTCATGGTCTAGAGGCAGGATTAGAAAACCCAAAAAGAACAGGAAAAAACACAGCAGAATTAAATGCCGTATTCTAAAAATCATTCCCCAACGAGCTCAACAACTTCCACTTCAAAAATAAGCGTTGATTTGGGCGGAATTACGGAATTCCCCTCTTCGCCATAGGCAATTTGATACGGGAGGTATAAGGTTGCTTTTTCGCCTTCCTTGAGTAGGGACAGACCTTCTTTAAATCCTGCAATAAGCGATACTTCTGGATCTACGCGCGCCTCAATGGGTTCGTAACCACCGCCGCTCTCACGTCTTTGATCGTACTTTCCATAAGCCTTTGCGACTTCTGATATTGAAGTGTCCAGCAAATCACCATTTTCAAAATAAACCGCATAGTGCGTACGTGCTGTTTTACCAGGCACAACAGCGGCGCCATCCGTCTTGGAAGTGATGACATAAGCCAATCCACTTTTGGTTACCGTAGCATCTGCTTTGAGCGTGCTCAGGGCTGCTGCTTTTGCTGACTTTACTTTTTCTTGTGAAGCAAGCTTAGCTGCTTTTCTATCTTCTATACCGCCAAAATAAGCATCAAAAACCTTATCAGCTTTGAATTTTCTTGCTTTGCTACCCTTGCGAATGATGTTAACTGAAACAATGGTATCGTTTTGTTGAATGGAGTCTACCACTTTTTGCCCTGAAACCACCTTGCCAAAAACACTGTGTTTCCCATCCAGCCAAGGGGTTTCTTTGTGGGTGATAAAGAATTGGCTTCCGTTGGTGTTGGGTCCGGCATTTGCCATAGACAAGATTCCTGGGCCATCGTGCTTTAGGGTTTCAACAAATTCGTCCTCAAAAGCATATCCAGGACCACCGCTTCCCGTTGCTGATGGGTCTCCGCCTTGAATCATAAAATCAGGAATGACACGATGAAAAACGAGACCGTCATAATATTTTTTACCAAGATAAATACTGTCTACTTGATTATTTGTTCCCTCTGCTAAGGAGACAAAGTTCGCCACCGTATTGGGTGTTTGGTCATAGGTAAGCTGAAGCGTGATGGTCCCTTTGTTGGTGTTGAGTTCAGCATAAAGTCCTTTGTCTAGCCCATTTTTTGAAGTTGAGCATCCAACAATTAGGGCTAGCATAAATGCTGCGAATAGGGTTTTGTTGTTCATGTTTTAAATTTAAGATTGGAAAAGTACAAAATATGTGGTCATGATAAAAATGTAGCCAGTGATTTGAGAAAATAAGCCTCCGTTTCTTGTAGCGATTTGTTCGACTTCCCCCCGGCTGCATTGATGTGTCCGCCGCCTTCAAAATAGGTTTTGGCGAATAGGTTAACGGCCAAATCTCCCTTGCTTCGAAACGACATTTTAATCATGTTTTCTTTTTTACTTTCTGTCATAAGCACTGCCATTTCAATTCCGGCAACGGATAGTCCGAAGTTCACAAAACCTTCTGTATCGCCTTTTTGGTAATTGCAGGAATCTAATTCG
This sequence comes from Bacteroidota bacterium, assembly GCA_038143535.1. Taxonomy (GTDB): domain Bacteria; phylum Bacteroidota; class Bacteroidia; order Flavobacteriales; family Flavobacteriaceae; genus UBA7446. The sequence goes on along the minus strand of JAYQMD010000001.1, from coordinate 879,892 downwards.
TCTTGATTAATGGTGATGTAAGCCGCCTTATGTTTTGTTACAAAAACCATGTTTTTGAGCGCAATACCCAATAGTTTTAATCTGTCGGGTCTTGCATTGTCCTTGATTTTTTCGTGAATTTGGCTATGGTTTGCACCCGCATCAATCAACATAGCCACCGCGCGATGCGTAGCTGCGGTAACGCTTTTAAACCTAAACGATCCCGTATCGGTTACAATTCCGGTATAAAGACAACTGGCTATATCCTTGCTAATGTTAGAAACCCACCCAAGTCCTTCAATAATTTGAAATACAAACTCACAAGTTGAGCCTATGGCGGGGTTTGAGAACATGACGTCGGCATAGTCATCTGGATCTTGATGGTGATCAATCATGATTTTTTTTGCAGCACTTTCTGCTACACGGATACCCATTTGGTCGATGCGTTTAAGCGTGTTAAAGTCGAGTGTGAAAACCATATCTGCAGCAGCGATGAGCTTGTCAGCTATTTCTTGATTGTTTTCATAAATCAAAACACTGTCGTGTCCCGGGAGCCAATGTAAGAAGGTAGGGTAGTCGTTAGGTGCGATAACGGTAGTGATATGCCCCAGTTGTTGTAGCATGCCCTGCAAAGCCAAACAGCTCCCCATGGCATCGCCATCGGGGTTTTTGTGAGGTATAATTACCACCGTTGCTGGCTTGTCTAGCCATTGCTTTAATTGTTCGAGTTGGTTTTCAATCATAAAACAAAGATAGTTATTGTAGGTATTAGTCCGCTTTTTGTACATTTGATATTCAATCCGAGACCGTGCGACTATCCTTTAACAAACAGCGTAACAACAGACGATTTAACTACACCCCTCGCTACTACAAGGGAAAGGAGAACACAAATCCCTATGCTTTTGAAAATACCTTTGAGCGCTATCGTGATATGCCCAACAAAAATGATTTTGGCGCACATTGGCGTGAAGCACGCAGCATGAGTCGCAATCGAGCGAATAAGGGAGTATCTCTATTGTTGTTGATGATTATAGGGTTGTTGGTATTGGGGGCACTTTATGTGCTCGACTTTGATCTTTCTATTTTTTGAAAAATATGGGAGACGTTATTCAATTACTTCCCGACCATGTAGCCAATCAAATTGCTGCAGGCGAGGTGGTGCAAAGGCCCGCCTCTGTAGTTAAAGAACTATTGGAAAATGCCATTGATGCCGGCGCAACACGCATATCGCTTGTTGTCAAAGAAGCTGGTAAGGCACACATACAAGTGGTGGACAACGGCAAGGGCATGAGTGAAAACGATGCGCGCATGTGCTTTGAACGCCACGCAACTTCAAAAATAAGCACCGCAGCCGACTTGTTTAAACTAAACACCAAGGGATTTAGGGGCGAGGCCATGGCCAGTATTGCAGCGGTTGCGCAAGTACAGCTTATCACCAAAACTAAAGGCAATGATTTGGGTGTTCGCCTAGATATTGCAGGCTCTGAGGTAACTCAACAACAACGCACAACAGCTTCGCAAGGCACCTCCGTAACAGTTAAAAACCTCTTTTTTAATATTCCCGCTAGGCGTAATTTTTTAAAATCGCCACAAGTAGAATTTAGACATATTACAGATGAATTCCACCGTGTTGCGCTTGTGCATCACAATATTCATTTTGAGCTTTTACACAATGGAAGCGAGGTTTTTCAGTTGCCGGCGTCAAGTCGACGCCAACGTATTTCGCATATTTTTGGCGCTAAGTTTGACGAGCGTCTGGTGCCAGTAAATGAAAAAACAGAATTGCTAGAGGTCAGCGGATTTGTGCTGAAGCCAAAGTTTGCCAAGAAGTCAAGGCACCAACAGTTTTTCTTTGTCAATAATCGTTTTATCAAAAATGGTTACCTCCATCATGCCGTTTTGACAGCTTTTGAAGGATTGCTAGCAGCAGATCAACAACCGGGTTATTTTCTATTCCTTGACGTTCCGCCAGTACAGTTGGACATTAACATACACCCCACAAAAACCGAAGTTAAGTTTGAAGACGACCATGCGTTGTATGCTATCCTTCGTGCAGCCATCAAACACAGTTTGGGGCAATTTAGCATTGCACCTGTCTTGGATTTTGCAGCAGAACCCTCGTTTGAAACTCCTTATGCCAAGCACAAGACCGCTCCCGTGGCGCCTAATATTAGCGTTAACCCCAACTTTAACCCTTTTGGCACATCAGCGCAATCAAAACAGCCAACTAGCGATGTGAAATTTGATGACTTAGCCGAACAGCCGCACGCAGAACCGCTAATAACTCCACAGACACATCACGTTCATGTCTCTTTTCAATGGCAACAGAAATATTTGATAGCGCCACACGATAATGGTATTATGATTATGCATCAGCGTAGGGCACATGAGCGCATCCTTTATGAGGAATTTATGCATAAATGGGACTATAAAGCCGTTGCTTCACAATCCTTGGCTGTTCCGTTGGCGATTACGCTAGACAAACCGAGCATCGATTTGTTGAAGGCACATGAAAGCGAATTGTACGACATGGGTTTTTGTCTGTTAAGTGCAGCAGCCGATACCATTGAGTTTGAAGCCATTCCTGAAGTTTTTGCAGCAGCTGATGTACCACACTTTTTGTCAGCTTGGCTGACACCCCTTTCTAATGGCACGGTTCATGCCTTCTCTCAACGTGATATAATGGCGCTTACCCTTGCCAAGCAAAGATGCATTAGGTCTGGTAGGACTTTGGCAGCACACGAGCAAATAGAATTGATTCATAAACTGCTTTCATGCAAAGAAGTTGACCGCACTGCCGATGGCAAAGTGGTTTTTAAAATGATAGCAGCAAATGCGTTAGAAACCTTTTTTAGTCAATGAGATTCATCCCTGATATTATAAAACAACTGATCATCATCAATGCGCTATTTTTTGCAGGCAGCTTTTTGATAAACCCCAACATTACAGCAATAGCTACAGACTTGTTGGCCTTGCACTATCCCGGTAACGATAGTTTTGGGATCTGGCAATTGCTAACCCATATGTTTATGCATGGTGGATTTACACATATCCTTTTTAATATGTTTGGTTTGTGGATGTTTGGTTCGCCATTAGCTCAAATGTGGGGTAAAAACAAATTCATATTCTTTTATATTTCTGCAGGATTGGGTGCTGCCTTAGTACAGTTGACTGTAAACTATATTCAAGTGAGCGCCATCACAGAGCAATTGGTATCTGCGGGCTTTTCCGATTCGTCCGTTTTGGATTTATTGCAATCTGAGCGTTACAACACCGCTTGGCAAGCTGTGATTTCAGAATCGCAACTTAACAGCCTATACACTTCTTTTAACTTTTCCATGGTGGGTGCTTCTGGTGCTTTGTATGGGGTTTTGGTCGCTTTTGCCTTATTGTTTCCCAACGCAGAATTGATGTTGTTATTCTTTCCAGTTCCCATAAAAGCCAAGTATTTTGTACCTGGTGTTGTGTTGCTCGATACCATATCTGCACTCTCTGGCAGGTCGTTTTTTAGTCCGAGCAACACAGCCTTTATCGCCCACATTGGTGGTGCCCTTACAGGTTTTATTATCATGTGGTATTGGAAGCGAAATCAGTTTAACCAAAAACGCTGGAACTAATGGGAATGTGGAAAGACATAAAATTGCGTTTTACAAAGCTCAACATCCTAGAAAAAATCATTGCCATTAATGTGGTGTCTTTTGTGCTGCCCTTTATTTTAACTACCTTTCTATACTTATTTAAAATATCAATTTCAGGATGGTTTAACTATGTAGAACTTTCGGCAAATATCAAAACTGCCATCTTCCGTCCATGGACCATACTCACCTATGGCTTATTCCACGCCTCTATAGGCCATATTTTTTGGAATATGATGCTGCTCTATATTTCGGGGCGTCTGATGCTCAACCTGTTTAAGGAAAAGCTCTTACTCAATACTTTTTTTGTCGGCATCATTGCTGGTGGGCTTACGTATTTGATTTCTTACAACGTATTTCCGGTGTTCAGTTATATTGAGGGTAGCCTTATTGGAAGCTCGGCAGGGGTGATGGCCGTATTGATTTTTATGGCCTCTTATATGCCCAATTCACCCATTCGTGTTTTTGTGTTTTCGATACCACTGAAGTATATCGCATTGGCGTTTATATTTATTGATTTGGCACAAATACCTACCTCCAATGCTGGTGGTCACATTGCCCACTTAGGGGGTGCCCTATGGGGATATGTGTACCAAAGGCAGTTTCTCCAAGGTAACGATATTGGCGGTTGGTTTATTAATACGTATGAAGTCTTTAAAAAGTCTTTAAACGGCACGCCCAAATCCAAGCGTCCCAAGCGACGTGCAAAAACGCCTGCCTCTAAAGCTGTTGATCAAAAGAAAATTGATGCCATACTGGATAAGATTGCATCTTCGGGATATGAGAGTTTGACAAAAGCCGAGAAGGAATACTTGTTCCGCGCGGGAAAACAGTAATTAGCAAGTAAAAAACGAAAAGACGCTACTACCATAGCTTCGGGCATGGCTAAAATGTGCGGTATCAGACAAGTCGATTTGTTCGGCGTGTTCCACAATCAAGAGGCCATCATCCGACAGCGCCTTCTTTTCGAAAATAGAATTAATCATGATTTTGTAGGTCGCTAGTTCAAAAGCATAGGGCGGATCGGCAAAAATAAAGTCAAAGCTATTGCTGTTTCGTTCCAGAAACAATAAGACGGGCATTTTAACGGTTGTAATGGGCAGTGAAAGCGCTGTTGCGGTTTGGGAAATAAAACGAATACAACCTTGATGTTGATCCACGGCAATGATGCTTGCAACACCTCTTGAGCCAAATTCATAGCTGATGCTTCCCGTGCCTGAATACAGATCCAGTACATTGCAACGCTCAAAATCGTATTGATGGACAAGGATGTTAAATAGGGCTTCTTTGGCTCTGTCAGTTGTGGGTCGAACAGGAAGTTTTTTCGGAGGATTGATGCGCCTTCCTTTTAATGTGCCAGCAACAATTCGCATTAAAACAGGTTTAGTAAACAAAAATCTTGATGGGTGCTGATTCGGGGTACCACGTGCTCCAAATCGTTTTCTGCCGTAAGCGGATTGATGCTTCTCACAAATTCGTGTAGGTCTTTATAGATTTCATCGTCAACAGCAATATCTCCTGCTATAAAAAGCGGTACTTCGTTGGGACTGATGTTTTTCTCTTTTGCTGTGAGTAATACGTAATAAACCATGTCTTTTGCATTTGAAGCCTCAAAGCAATTGTAGAATTGCAATTTTTTATCTCGCAGTAAGGCAATATGTAAGTGGTCTTGTTCTTTATATAAACTCCAAACCAAGGCGCCATCGGCGGCACTGTGATGGGATAGGGCGCTAAGCCATACGCTTACGGCGTGGTAGTAGCTAAAAGACCCAAATTCATCTAGCAACATGTTGTTTACGTTGACAAAAGGCGCATATACACAAATCCAATCTGTACTGGGATCCACATCGTATGTAATAAAGTCGTTGGGCTTAACGTCTATGTCTTTTTGTACATATTCGTGAAGGGCAGCTTCTTCAAACAGTGATTTGGGTACTAGGGTTGCTAGATTGTTCTCAACGCTACAACGGACTTCATTGTAAGCCTGCTCCAGTATGCCATGCGTTTTGAGTGCTGCACGTATGTTCTCGTGAAGGTTTTCAACAGGCACATAAGCATCAAAAACGGCCCTGTAGATTTGAGAGGCCTTATTGGTTTTTTGGTTGTGCGTAAAAAAAGAAAGTCCATTCACGTATACGTGAATGGACAGCTTTAAGTCACTTTCTTTATTTTTATTCTTGTATTCTGGCATCGTAAATGGTAGGCCAGTTTCCGTTGGTGCTTACTTCTGTCAATGAGCCCAATACAATATCGGGACCATTTACACCATCTACGGAAATAGTCGCTTTTTCTTGTTCCAACAAATACGGGTCTTGATCGTGAAGTATCAAATCTTTAGACACACTCACTTCAAATACCGCTACCGGATAATTGTTTTTTTCGATGACATCTGCTTTAATTGCAAAAACGGTATCAATACCTTTAACGGGAACTTTCATCATGGTTGTATAATGGTCAGATTCACCAAACAAGGAGTCTTTAACAGAAACAAATCCCAAGGTATCTACAATTTGTACTTCGCGCAGCATATCGATGCGATAGGTGCGATCGTACTCTAAATAGCTGGAATCTCTTTTTTCTAAGATGATATACTCGGCAGTGTCAATAAACTTTATCAAGCTCTTGAAATCTTGTGCGTAATATCCGTTAACAGATTTGTGGGCTACTTGTGCTTTGCCAATATCTTTCAGGTTTGAAATAACGTCTGCATAACGTTCTACTTTGACTTTATTGAATAGAATGGGGTCGTAAATGGAATAGAATAACTTATATGCGAAGAATAATATAAGGATCCATAATACGGGTAGTAATATTTTTTTCATGGTGGCCAATAAATTTAAAAGCACTCAAATTTACAATTTTTTTCAATCCCTGCGTCCTTCAATAAAACATTCCTACATTTATACAATGGATTCCACAGCTTTAGTCAACACACTTATTGATGCATTTCCTTTTGAGCCCACGAGCGCACAAGAAGAAGCGCTGCACGCAATGGCGTCTTTTTTTGACGATAAATCAGCCGAGGCGGTGTTTGTTTTAAAGGGATATGCCGGTACGGGGAAGACCACGCTTATTGGCGCATTGGTAAAGTCCATTGCTAAGTTGCGCTTTAAAACAGTGCTTATGGCACCCACAGGGCGGGCCGCAAAAGTCATGGCAGCTTATGCCAATCGCGCTGCCTGTACCATTCATAAACGCATTTATTTTACCCATCAAGAACGCCAAGGCAACCTTAAATTCAAATTGCAAAAGAACAAATTCAAGCGCACCCTTTTCTTGGTTGATGAGGCCTCAATGATTGCCAACATACAGCAGCAAAGCAAACTCTTTGAAAACGGCTCGCTGCTCCACGATTTGATTGAGTACGTACGTTCAGGCGAAGGCTGCAAATTGATGTTTGTGGGCGATACCGCCCAATTGCCTCCAGTCCATACCACGTTGAGCCCGGCGTTGGATGCAAACGTATTGTCATTAACATACAAACTGGCACCACAAGAGGTAGAACTGGACGAGGTGGTGCGTCAAGGAAAAGACTCTGGTATTTTGTTTAACGCTACGCGAATCAGACAGCAATTGCTCAACAACCAAACGGAGCGTTTTCAGTTTATTCTAGCCAAATTTCCGGACATCATCAGGCTGCAAGACGGTTATGAAATTCAAGATGCCTTAGAGACTTCTTTTAGAGAGGTTGGGCGTGAGGAAACCGCTTGTATTGTGCGTTCGAACAAACGCGCCAATGGCTATAACCAACAAATAAGATCTCAAATTTTAGGAAAAGAACCTGACTTGGCCACGGGCGATTTGTTGATGGTGGTCAAGAATAATTACCACTGGCTGGAACCTACTTCTGGTCCTGGATTTATTGCCAATGGCGATACGGTAGAGGTACTCAGGATTAAGGCCATTAAGGAACTCTATGATTTTAGATTTGCCGAGGTAAGTGTTCGTATGCTCGACTACCCAGACGAAGAACCCTTTGACACCGTCTTTTTGCTCGATACGCTAGCATCGGAAACACACGCCCTTTCTTTTGAACAAAACACTAAGCTCTATCAAGCAGTTAGGGAAGACTATGCCCATTTGCCGCAGTACAAACAGTATTTAAATGTCAAAAAGAATTCATTTTTTAATGCGCTGCAGGTCAAATATGCCTATGCCTTTACCTGTCATAAAGCGCAAGGAGGGCAGTGGAAACGGGTATTGGTTGAGAAACCTTATTTGCCCGACGGTCTAGACGCCGGCTTTTTTAGGTGGCTCTACACCGCTGTTACCCGTGCCTCTGAACAATTGTTCCTGGTGGGATTTGATGATTCCTTCTTTGATGCGGATTGATTTGATTACTTTTGCCCCATGCGTATAATAGCTGTTATTCCCGCCCGTTACGAAGCACAACGCTTTCCTGGTAAGCTTTTGGCTGATTTGGCAGGTAAGACCGTATTGCAACGCACCTATGAAGCTGTGCAACAGACCAAGCTCTTTGATGAAGTTTGGGTGGCGACCGATTCAGATGCCATCGCTAGCCATATCAAAACCATAGGCGGACAGGTTTATCGTAGTCAGTTGGTGCACGATTGTGGTAGTAACCGCGTGGCAGAGTGTGCCGAACAGTTGGACGCTGACGTGATTATCAACGTGCAAGGCGATGAACCGTTTATTTCTACGCAAGCCCTTTCCGATTTGATTAATGCCTTTAAACAAGACAGCGAAGGTATTATAGACCTGGCTTCGTTGATGATTCCCATTGCCAACAAAGAAGCTATTGAAAACCCAAATGTGGTAAAAGTGGTATCAGATAATCAGGGTAGGGCACTCTATTTTTCACGTGCCGCCATACCGTTTATGTGTGTTCCCGGTCAGGCCTATCGTCATGTGGGGATATACGCCTTTCGCAAGGCAGCACTAATGGATTTTTATGCCCAAGCGCCAACGCTACTGGAGCAAGCAGAAAAAATTGAAGCTATACGCTACCTCGAAATGGGCAAGGTGATGCAAATGCTAAAAACAGATTTTGTAGGTGTGGGTATCGATACTCCCGAGGATTTGGTGAAGGCTACTGCCTTACTCGGTTAGAACCATGGTGTGATAAACATTTTGAACGTCGTCGTCTTCCTCAAGTTTTTCAAGCAGTTTTTCCACTTCTTCAATCGCCCCATCAGAGAGGGTAGTGGTGGTGGTAGGGATACGCTCAAAGCCTGAAGACAGGATTTCAATGTCACGTTTTTCCAATTCTTTTTGGATGGCGCCAAAGCTTTCAAAAGGCGCATAGAGCAGTATGCCATCTTCGTCTACAAAAACTTCATCTACGCCAAAGTCAATAAATTCCAGTTCAAGTTCCTCGGCATCTAGGCCTTCGTTGGGGATACGGAAGTTGCAGGTGCGATCAAACATAAATTCCACAGATCCAGATGTACCCAGGTTGCCGTTGCATTTGTTAAAGTAGCTGCGGACGTTGGCCACCGTACGGTTGTTGTTGTCTGTGGCGGTTTCTACCAGTATTGCAATACCGTGAGGGGCATAGCCCTCAAAGAGCACTTCTTTGTAGTTTTCGGTGCTTTTGTCGGTGGCACGTTTGATGGCGCGCTCGATATTGTCCTTGGGCATGTTGGCTGCCTTGGCATTTTGAATTACGGCACGCAAACGCGAATTACTCTCTGGATGGGGACCGCCTTCCTTTACTGCCATGACAATATCCTTGCCAATGCGGGTAAAGGTCTTGGCCATAGCCGACCAGCGCTTCATCTTACGTGCTTTGCGAAACTCAAATGCTCTTCCCATAAAATCGTTTTGTCAAAGGTAAAAAAGCCGTTAGTGTTTGCAAAAGGGGCGTTGGATTAAATTTTCAAAAGATCGAGGATTTGCATTGCAAATCGCAGAGATTTTAATCAGCTAAAAGCTGAGTGTAACCCAGCTAGTGTATATCCGTAAATCTGTTGAGCTTGCCGAAAGGGCATTTATTTGATTATATATAAATCGTTTCTTTTTATTATGGCGCATTGATTTATAGTCTTTTGATTTTCAATTATTTCATCTAACAGGTTTATGCTTTGTCAAAAGATTTTTACCTGTATGTGTATATAGCTGCTGTATGTTTAAGTCGGGAATGCGCTGTAGGTTTTTCATTATAGTAGAATAGATTTGGGTAATGTTCAACTCAAATATATAAAAATGTTTAAGAAAGCGTGAACACTATGGCTTTTTGCAAACAAAATTACGTATTCCATAACCGATACTCGCAAGAACAAGCGTAAAAAGAAGTAGGGTAATCGCATTTCCGTCATTGCAGAACAGCACCCACCAAGAGGTGGTTTCATGATCCATCCATCCCAAACCCAAGGCCATACCCACAGCTATTATCCAAATGATTACGTGCTGCTTCATCGCTTTCCCGGTGTAATTATGCCCAAGCAGTTTTGCAGAACCGATTCAGAAGTATAGCGCAGATGTTTTGGCAGCGGGTTGTATTTGGGCAGTACCGCTATATAACGGTCAATATTACTGGCGTAGACATGGGTGTAGCAGGGCTTTTTGGATAACTTCAAGCCTTCTACCAGTTGGGCGATAAATTCGTCGTGGTGAATCAAGTCGTTACTGCCCAAATGGAAAATGCCCCACAAATCTCGGTTAATGATGTAGTGCAACTGCTGGGTAACAAAATAAGCCGCTGCAACATTAATGACCGAGTTGGGAAAAATTTCATAAGGCGTTTGGTTTGCTATGGCTGTTTTGAGTTTTAAAAGTCGGGGAGCACCTGCACCAAAGACCATGGGTAAACGCGCAATCGTCCAACTAAAAGGCGGCATTCGCATCAGCTTATTTTCAATTTTTATCTTCCCTTTGCCATATTCACTCTCCGAAAGGTTTTATCGTGTTCATAGCTAGGGTAGTGGCGAAAGCTATCAAAAACATTGGCAGCCGAAAGGAAAATCATACGCGTCTGCTTTTTAGCCGCATATGCGATAAGCATGTCATGCGCCACAAACTGCCCCTCGTCCTTACCCCTAAGCGCCGATATGATTACATCGGGCTTGATGTATTTTAGTAATTCGGTGGGTGCATCCTCTCTAAAATCGTATTCAAAATAGCGTTTGTTTTTTGCGTAACGTTCTTGGGTACAGTAGGTGGCGTATACGTCAAAGTATGGATGCAGTTCTTTGTATAAGGCACGACCTATAAAACCACTTCCACCAATAATGAGTATGCGTTTCATGTTAGGAAATAAAAGGTAGGCGGCTTATGCACGCCTTAACATTTTTATCACGTATGCGCACATAAATTTCGGTACCGATCTTGGCATATACCTTGTCTACATAACCCATGCCGATGCCCAACTTTAACGAAGGTGAAGAGGTGCCAGAGCTAACCGTGCCTATTGGGCTACCATCTGCTGCAACCAGCGCATACCCTTGTCTTGGAATACCACGCTCTATCATGCTAAAACCAACCCGTGTTTGGGCAGTACCTTCTGCTTTGTCTCTTTTTATGTGTGCATCGCCCACAAAGGATTTGCTAAAATCCGTGCACCAAGCCAGACGGGCCGCAATGGGTGAGGTAGTGTCACTTAATTCGTGGCCGTAGAGGCAGTAGCCCATTTCAAGGCGCAAGGTATCTCGTGCGGCCAAGCCAATGGGTTGAATTTTAAATGCTGCACCTTCGCTTAGCAGCGCTTCCCAAATTGTTGAGGCATGCGCAACGGGAACGTAAAGCTCCACACCGCCTGCTCCAGTATAGCCCGTGGTGGCCACAAAAACATGCATTACACCAGCTACGGTTGTTTCCACTACAGAAAAGCTTTTTTGTGCGGCAGTATCAATAGTGGTGAGTTGCTTCATCAGGGCGTGTGCTTTGGGACCTTGTACCGCCAATAGAGCATAGGCATCCGATTTGTTTTCTAGGTTTACGCCAAAGTCCTTGTTCTGTGCTGTAAGCCAATCCCAATCCTTAGCCAGATTGCTGGCGTTTACGACCAACATATATTTTTTATCTTCTAGTCGATACACCAACAAATCGTCAACCACACCGCCGTTATGGTTGGGCATATAGGCATATTGCGCATCGCCGATGGCAAGTTTTGCAACATTATTGCTGGTGGTATGTTGTAATAAGGCTCTGGCTGAATGGCCACTAACCAAAAACTCTCCCATGTGGGAAACGTCAAAAACCCCAACATGTTCACGCACACACAGATGCTCGGTTTTTACCCCTTGATAGGTAAGCGGCATTTCAAAGCCAGCAAACGGGCCTGTTTTGGCGCCCAGGTTGATATGATGCTGATGTAAGGACAATTGCTTCATACCTTCAAAAGTAGCACAGTTTTAGCTATTTTAGCTAAAAAGAAGCTTATGTTACGCTCCATTTTATTCACAATAGGTGCCGTTTTTAGTCTACATGCACAAGAAGTGCCCAACGATTACCTAACACCTGCCTTCCACGAAGGCCGTCGTCAAGCGGTTAGGGCGCAAATGCCGCCTAACAGTGTGGCTGTGTTTTTTGCCAATCCCGTGCGAAATCGTGCCAATGATGTAGACTTCCACTATCATCAAGATCCCAATTTTTATTACCTAACCGGATTAAAAGAACCGCATGCCGTGCTGCTGATTTATAAAGAGGCACAAGTTGTGGATGGTGTTGCCATGGATGATGTGTTATTTGTACAAGAACGGGACCCGTTGCGTGAGCAATGGGATGGTTACCGGTTGGGCATAGCAGGTGCCAAAGAAAAACTAGGCTTTTCCAATGTATATTTTGCCACTGAATTTGCTGCCTTTAAAGCTGATTTTGACCGCTTTGACCAAGTGCTCTTTTTTGACTTCAACAATGATGTCCGTGACGATGCTACAAATGATGCAGACCTCTTTTCACTCATCAATAGTTTTAAGGAAAAAGCGAATTTCCCTGCCGATTTCAATGTAGAAAAAACCTCTTTATACCGCTATATCACCACTTCCGACGCCAAAAGCTCTGCCAATGTTGCCCAAGTGTTGACGCGTTCGCTGCGCGCCAACAAAGATTTGGCTGATGACGCGCTGCTTACGGCCTATCAAAGTGCCATAAATGAGCGTCAACGCACAGAAATCAAACAGCAGATGTCTGCCCAACTCACAAATCTCAACTCCCAAACCCTTCCCATCATTATGGACGGCTTGCGTGAGATTAAATTGCCCGAAGAAGTAGCATTGCTAAAGAAAGCAATTTACATATCCGCAGTAGGTCACGTTGAAGTTATGAAGGCCATGCAACCCAATATGTCAGAGCGTGAAATACAGGGAATCCATGAGTTTGTTTTTAAAAAATACGGCGCTGAATATGAAGGTTACCCCTCCATTGTGGGTGGTGGTCACAACGGCTGTGTGCTTCATTATATCACCAATGACAAACCCACTGTTGGTAACGATTTGGTATTGATGGATTTGGGTGCAGAATATCACAACTATACGGCCGACGTTACCCGTACCATTCCTGCCGACGGTACTTTTTCCGCGGAACAACGTGCCATTTATGACATAGTCTACGAGGCCCAAGAAGCCGGAATAGCGGCATCAGTTGTAGGTGCTGGTATGCGCACGCCACATTATGCGGCAGTTGAAGTGATTGTCAAAGGATTAAAGGCATTGGGTATTATACAACATGCTTCGGAAGTGCGTAAATATTTTCCGCACGGTACTTCTCATTACCTTGGTTTGGATGTGCACGATGCGGGTACCTATAGTCCCTTTCAACACAACACACTTATCACGGTTGAGCCGGGTATTTACATTCCAGAAGACAGCCCTTGCGATCCTAAATGGTGGGGGATAGCCGTTCGTATTGAAGACGATATATTGATTACCAATGACGGTCCCATAAACCTGTCCGCTTATGCGCCGCGAACTGCAGATGGCATTGAAGCCATGATGCGTGAACCTAGCGTTTTGGATGCTTTTGTATTGCCCGAATTAGACAGCTTGGGACAATAGGTAGTCTTTAAAGGCGTCATAGCCACTCAACGAAGTCTTCTCTGGAGTTTTATCTAGAATGTGTTGAATCTGTGTAGGAATTTCTAGTGTCAGCCCCAGTGTTTCTTCTACCGTATCGCGGAATTTAATGGGGTGTGCTGTTTCCAAAAATACCCCGTAATGATCTGGATTGTTTGCCAAAAAGTGCTGTAATCCCAAATAACCAACCGCTCCGTGTGGATCGGCAATGTAGTTGTGCTTCTGATGCAGCTCAGCCAATGCCAACTTTGTTTCCACATCGTTATAGGCATAAGAAGAAAAGTCTTGTTTTAGCGCATCAAAATCATTTCCGTAAAGAGACTGAATACGAATAAAATTAGATGGATTTCCCACGTCCATAGCATTTGAAATGGTTTGCTTAGACGGCTTGGGTTGGTAGTATTGTGTTTGCAAATACCGCGGTACCGTATCGTTGGTATTGGTACTTGCTATAAAATGGCTTACAGACAAGCCTAGCCTTTTGGCTACGATACCCGCGCAGATGTTTCCAAAGTTTCCACTGGGAACTGAGAAAGCTAATTTTTTATCAATACCCATACGCTGAAACTGCTGGTAGGCAAAGAAAAAGTACAGAGATTGTGGCAACCAACGGGCTACATTAATCGAATTGGCAGAGGTAAGGTTTAATTTTCCTTTTAAGTCCACATCAATAAACGCCGACTTGACCATTTCTTGGCAGTCGTCAAAAACACCATCTACTTCAATAGCCTTGATGTTGTTACCGTTGGTGGTGAGTTGTAGCTCTTGAATGTGGCTGACCTTCCCCTTCGGATAAAGGATGATGACTTCTGTTCCTTCGATACCCAAAAAACCTGAAGCTACCGCGCCCCCTGTGTCGCCAGAAGTTGCCACCAAAACAGTTACTTTCTTGGGACTTTGTTGGTTAAAATATCCAATACAGCGTGCCATAAAGCGTGCGCCTACATCTTTAAATGCCATTGTTGGCCCGTGGAAAAGTTCTAGGGTAGCCGTATTGTCATTGATTTTATTTACTGAAAAGTCAAAGCAAAGGGTATCCGCAACAATTTTTTCCAACCGCGCTTCTGGAATGGTGCCCCCACAAAGGGGCGCATCACCTCAACGCCAATCTCCACCATGGATTTAGTGGCCATAGCTGTTAGAAAGTCCTCGTTTAACCTTGGCGTGCTTTCAGGGAAATATAACCCCCTGTCGGGAGCAAGCCCTCGAATTACCGCTTCGGAAAAGCTTGCGGTGTTGTTGTTGTCGGTTAGGCTGTAGTATTTCATGTGAGGAGATCTTCAATAAAACTGACCCCTGTTTTTTTAACGGGACTGACGTGAATATCAAAAGGAATATTTGTTTCTTCTAAAACAGACCGCATGGCTTGCGCAACCTTATTGGGCAGACATGCCTCTAGATAGGGCAAACACAGAAGGACCGGAACCTGATATACCTGAACCCAGCGCACCAGCTTCTTTACAGGCTGCTTTTAATTCGTTAAAATGGGGGATGAGTATAGCTCTTGTTGGCTCCACGATACCGTCAATTAAAGAACGGCTCAAGAGGTCATAATCCTCTTCGTATAGGCTAGAGACCAAGGCGCCTACATTTCCCCATTGACTGATGGCTTTATCTAGTGTTACACGTTTTTTGAGTATTGCACGTGCATCAGCTGTTTTTACTTCAATTTTGGGATGTATCACCGTTGCCACAAGCTCTAGTGGTGTTGGTAATGCACAAATGTCCAGTGGGTCGGTATCGCGAACTAAGGTAAATCCTCCTAGGAGTGCTGGTGCCACATTGTCAGCATGGGCACTACCGCAAGCCAGACGCTCACCTTCCATAGCAAAAGGAATCAATTCTTTTTTGGTAAATGGATTGCCGAGCAAGTAATTTATGCCTGCTACTGTACCTGCAGCACTAGCAGCAGAACTTCCAATGCCGCTACCGGGTTTTATGTTTTTTTCTATTCGAATTTCAAAGCCAAGTTGTGGATTATGCGCTTTTAGCATGGCCAAACCCGCAACACCTGCAACATTTTTCTCTGCATCAAGTGGTAAATCTTGCCCTTTAATGGATATGATGTGAATGCCCACCTTTTCACTGCGACGTATTTCCATAAGGTCTCCTATGTTTTCGAGACACAGTCCCAAAACATCAAAGCCACAAGAAATATTGGCTATACTGGCTGGCGCAAATAGTTTAACGCCTTTTACATCAACTTTTTCCAATTCTAATGATATCTGCAAAAATTCCAGAAGCGGTCACATCAGCACCAGCACCTGCCCCTTTGACAATCAGCGGCTGTTGTGCATATCTGTCTGTGTAGAACAACACGATGTTGTCACTGCCCTCAAGGTTATAAAAATCATGCTCTTGGGGGATATGTTTTAATCCTACCGTTGCTTTACCGTCTTCAAATGTGGCAACATACTTAAGACGTGCATTTTCACGTTCTGCCGTTTGGTAAAGGGCATCAAAATGTGCCTTGTGATCGTCCAAACTTGTTAAAAATGCTTCGTTGGTTTTGGTGTCCAAACAAGGGTGCGGTAAGAATGAATTGTTTTCGATGTCGGCAAGCTCCATGGCAAAACCACTCTCTCTTGCTAAAATCAATATTTTTCTGGCGACGTCAATACCACTTAAATCAATTTTCGGATCTGGCTCGGTATAGCCTTCCTGCATGGCCTGCTCAACAACTTCTCGGAACGATATTTTTTCATTGAACGAGTTGAAAACAAAATTCAAACTACCCGATAATACAGCCTGAATGCTGTGCACTTGATCGCCCGATGCAATGAGGTGGTTGAGTGTGTCAATAATTGGTAATCCAGCGCCAACATTAGTTTCAAACAAGAAAGGTGCGTTGTATTTACGCGACAATTTTTTGAGGTTTTGGTAGTTGGCTAATTCATCGGCACAGGCAATCTTGTTACAGGTTACTACGCCAATGTTATTCTTCAAGTAATGCGCATAGGTTCCTGCAATGATAGGATTAGCCGTGTTGTCCACAAATATGGCATTACGCATATTAAGAGCTTTGGTTTTTTCGAAAAACAAATCCTTATCTGCTTTTTCGCCTTCATCCAGTTTACTGCTCCAGTTTTCTAGGTCTATACCCACCGGGTCAAAGACCATTTTACGTGAATTGGAAATACCAATTACACTTAGATTGAGTTTAAAGTGTTTCCTGAGAAAATCTCCTTGTTGGTGCACTTGATCCAAAAACTTACTTCCCACATTACCAATTCCGGTAACAAAGAGGTGAAGTTTTTTAATTTGTGCTTCAAAGAATGCTTCGTGAAGGGTGTTTAGGGCTTTCTTGATGTCTTTGCTGTCTATAACCGCCGTGATATTTTTTTCTGAAGCTCCTTGTGCAATGGCTTTGACATTTACATTGTTATTCCCCAGCGCACGAAACATACGCCCGCTGATGCCTTGGTGATTTTTCATGTTTTCTCCAACAAGTGCAATGATGGACAGTCCTTTTTCAACACGAATGGGGTTGATTTTTTTTGTTTCGATGTCGAGCGCAAAGGCTTCGTCGATAGTTTCTTGGGCAAAATTGGCTTCTGCGGCATCTATACCCAAACAAATAGAGTGTTCAGATGATGCCTGCGTAATCATGACCACGTTTATGTGATGTTGCGCCAATACCGTTAGCAGTTTTTGTGAATATCCTGGAACGCCAATCATGCCGCTGCCTTCTAGTGTAAGCAATGCAATGTCATTGATATGGCTAATTCCCCTAACCACCGTTTCTGCTTCGGTGGTGTTTGTGATAAGTGTACCTGCATGACTAGGCTTAAACGTATTTTTAATGTAAACCGGAATATTTTTTTCAATGATGGGCTGAAGGGTAGGAGGATAAATAACCTTAGCGCCAAAGTGAGAAAGCTCCATGGCTTCTTGATAGGATATCTCCGGGATGGACTTGGCTTGTTTTACCAATGCGGGGTGTGCTGTGTACATACCACTCACGTCAGTCCATATTTCTAAAAATTCAGCCTCAAGTGCACACGCCGTTATGGATGCCGTGAGGTCAGAACCGCCACGTCCAAGCGTTGTCACGATGCCTTCTGCGTTTTTGGAAACAAAACCTGGAAGAATAATTACTTGGTGTTTATTGTTTTTGAAAAACACTTGGAGGTTGGCGTTTGTTTTTTTGTAATCCACTAGTGTTCTGCCTAGCGATTGAAAGGTCACAATAAGCTCTTGTGCATTCTTTGCAATTGCGTCTATGCCCTTTGCTTTGGCCGCTTCTGCTATTATTTTATGCGAAAGAATTTCACCAAAGCTCAAGAGGGCGTCTCGTGTTTTTGGCGAAAGCTCGCGTATCATAAACGTGCCCTCTAGAATGGTCTCAAGTTTGTTGATGATTTGTTTTGTGGCACTGAGAATAGCACTTCTTTCTGATACAGGAATGAGAGCTTGCACCATCATAACATGGCGCTCCTCAACCAGATTCAAACGATCTGTATAGGAAGCATCACCATCGGCAGCCAGCTTACCTAGTGCGTGCAGCTCGTCTGTAATTCCGCCCAAGGCTGAAACCACAACTGCCATGGGCTTCTTTTGTTGTGCCAAAACAGCAAGAACCTGTTCAACTTCAGTGGCACTGGCTACTGAAGATCCACCAAATTTTAAAACTATCATTTTTAAGTGTTAAAAAAACGATACAAAAGTAACCGTTTTATCTCCAAAATAATGCGCTGAACACTATTTTTGTTGTTATTCGTTTGCAATACATGCATAGTCTGAATTATATTTAGTTGACTGTAAAGGGTATTAAGGGATATTTTCACTAATTTTATTTTAAAAATTGAGCATCATCAAAACGGCCACAACTTTAGCATCTTTAAACACAAGGGGATTTGTAGATGCGCCTATTCCAGACAACATTTCATTGGTTGAAGAAATCAAGCGTTTAAAAGCAGCTAAGAATGCCGTGTTATTGGCTCATTACTATCAAAAAGACGTCATTCAAGATTTGGCTGATTATCTTGGAGATAGCCTATATCTGGCGAAAGCAGCAGCCGAAGTATCTTCTGAGATTATTGTCTTTGCTGGCGTGCATTTTATGGCTGAAACAGCTAAAATCATCAATCACACAAAAAAAGTTTTATTGCCTGATTTAAATGCGGGTTGTTCGCTGGCTGATTCTTGTCCGCCAGATGCTTTTGCTGCTTTTAAGGCCCAATACCCCGAAGCCATCGTTATTACATATATCAATTGCTCAGCAGAAATCAAGGCGTTGAGCGATATTGTTTGCACTTCTAGCAATGCGGTTCGTATTATTGAAAGTATCCCCAAAGACCAGACCATTATTTTTGCGCCTGACAAGAACCTTGGGCGCTATCTAATCAAGAAAACGGGTCGTGATATGATACTTTGGGAGGGTTCCTGCATTGTGCACGAAGCCTTTTCGTTTGACAAAATTGTCGCATTGGCACAGCAGCACCCCAAGGCCAAATTTATTGCACATCCCGAAAGCGAATCCCAAGTGTTGGATATTGCACACTATATCGGCAGCACTTCTGGATTGCTAAACTTTGTGCAAGCGGATAATGCAGCGGCCTACATCGTGGCTACAGAAGCAGGTATTTTACACGAAATGAAAAAACGCGTCCCTCAAAAAACCTTTATTCCCGCACCCGTTTCTGATGATACCTGTGCGTGTAGCGAATGCGGTTTTATGAAGCTTAATACGTTGGAAAAACTTTATTTGTGTCTGAAGCACGAACTGCCCGAAATTAACCTCGAATCTTCCTTGATGGCTGCTGCAAAAGCACCCATTGATAGGATGTTAGCTTTGTCATAATATGCACGCAGACGTTTTGGTTATTGGAACGGGTATTGCGGGATTGAGTTATGCAGTCCGCTTGGCAGCGCAATGTCCAGACAAAAAAATCATCATGATATCCAAGCGTGATTTGCTAGAAAGCAACACCAAATACGCGCAAGGGGGTATCGCCGTGGTTTCCAATTTTAGTGATGATTCTTATGCCGATCACGTTGAAGATACAATGCGCGCTAGCGATTATACTTCAGACTCCAAAGTTGTGGATTTTGTTGTTCGTGAAGGTCCGATGCGAGTACGGGAATTGATGGATTGGGGTGCTGACTTTGATATAAGTGGGCCTTCGCTTCATCTAGGAAAGGAAGGCGGACACTCGGCCAAGCGCATAGTGCACCACAAAGATCAATCGGGCTTGCACATTCAAAACGCCCTGATTGCAAAAGCCAGAGCTCAGGGCAATATTCAATTTTTTGAAAACTATTCATTGGTAGATCTGATTACAGATCACCACCTTCAAAAAGAAAAGCACGGGCGTTGTTACGGCGCTTATGTAATATCCATAAGGGACGAGAAGATTATAAAAATTACTTCTCAATTAACAGTATTGTCTACAGGGGGTGCTGGGCAAGTATATGCACACACGACCAACCCTAAAGCAGCTACAGGGGATGGACTAGGTGCAGCTTATCGCGCAAAAGTTCATGTCAAAAACTTACATTTTGTTCAATTTCATCCCACCGCTTTATATCCTAAAGTAGACGGCAATACCTTTTTGATTTCTGAGGCAATTCGAGGCGCAGGTGCCATTCTCCGTGATGAAAAAGGGCAAGCCTTCATGCACCAATACGACGCACAACTAGACTTGGCAGCTAGAGATGTGGTGTCCCGTGCCATTGATGCTGAAATGAAAAAACACAATTCACCACACGTTTACCTTGATGCGACCAACATTGATCAAGAAATATTAGAACAGGAGTTTCCAACCATAATGTCTACTTGTATGAAGCTAGGTATTGATATCAGTAAGTCCTTTATACCGGTGCTGCCAGCAGCACATTATTTCTGTGGAGGCATAGACGTAGATGAAAATGGCCAGAGCAGCTTATCGTCACTATATGCAATAGGTGAGTGCAGCCACACCGGATTACATGGAGCCAACCGCTTGGCCTCAAATTCATTACTGGAAGCCTTGGTTTATGCTGCACGAGCCGCTGAGCATGCCATCGAAATATTGCACAAAAATACTTTGTCTGTATCTTTCTTTGATACAATTCCAGATTGGTTGGGTACTGAAGACGTATCTAACGAGCGGATTGCACAAATCAGCATGTTGCGTTCGGACGTGCAACGTATAATAAGTGCACATGTGGGTATTATCAAATCAGGTGAAAGCCTGCAACAGGCAGAAAAAGCGCTTCATGATGTTTATGTAGCTACCGCAGCCCTTTATCAACAAAACAAATTAACCCCACAACTTACAACACTGCGTAACCTTGTAAGTGTCGCGCATCTTATGATCAAACAATCCCAAAAACAACCACAAAATAAGGGAGTTTATTACAATCAAGATTATGTCTAATTCCTTTATATCAACATATCAAAACGAATTGATTACCTGCGTTGACAATGCAGTTATTGAGGATTTAGGTAAAATGGGCGACCATACCTCAAATGCTGTTTTTACTAAAGGCCACACCTCCAAGGCACAACTGGTTTCAAGAGGCGATGGTGTTTTGGCAGGGGTTGCTTTTTGCGAGTTTGTATTGCAACGCCACGGACAAGGCGTAAGTCTTAGTCCAGTGGTTGCAGATGGCGCTACGTTTTCAAAAGGCGAGCTGCTGTTTTATCTTGAAGGAGACACTCAGACCATACTCAGCCTGGAACGACTTATGCTTAACTCAGTGCAGCGCATGAGTGGCATTGCAAGCCTAACGTCTAAGGTACAAGAACGGATTGGACATACAAACTGCAAGGTTTTAGACACAAGAAAAACTACGCCTAACTTTAGAATTGCTGAAAAATGGGCCGTAGCCATTGGCGGAGGCGTGAATCACAGAATGGGTCTCTATGCTGCCATTATGCTAAAAGACAACCATATTGATTTTTGTGGTGGATTGGCATTGGCACTTACCAGAACAAAAGCCTATGTGGATACTTTGGACAAGCGAGTCCCCGTAATCGTCGAGACACGTAACATTAAAGAAGTTAGTATATGCATGCAGAACCCATGGATTAGCCGCATACTCTTAGACAATATGTCAACAAAGGATTTGGCATTGGCGGTTTCGCATATCAATGGGAATATCCCAACTGAAGCATCTGGAAATATTGATTTAGAAAATGTTTCGGCATACGCCGAAACAGGCGTAGACTATGTTTCTATGGGCGCCATAACATACGCTGCTTCTATAGTAGACCTGAGCTTGGTTGCTGTTTAGCAGATATAAATAATTACGAATATTTAGGACTCTTTTGCAGTCCTTTTGTTATCTACAGAAAGCTTTAATTTATCGCTTTTTCCGTTCCAATCAAAAGTTACTTTAGCGCCATTGGCAAGCGATTTGTTAATGATCTCCTCAGCCATAGCATCTTCGACATAACGCTGAATGGCTCGTGCAAGTGGTCTTGCGCCATACTGTTTGTCGTAGCCTTTATCAATCAAGAATGTAACGGCTTTTTTACTAATCGATAAGCTGTAACCAAGTTCTTCAACTCTATTTTGTAATGCATCAAGTTCAAGCTGAATGATTTTTGATAGGTGGTATTTGTCTAGGTTATTGAAAATAACCACATCATCAATTCGGTTTAAAAATTCAGGAGAGAATTTCTTTTTTAGGGCATTTTGAATAACGCCTTGTATATTTTTGTCTTCCTGTGATTTTTGCGCAGCAGTTCCAAAGCCAACACCAAGCCCGAAGTCTTTAACTTGTCTGGCACCAACATTTGACGTCATGATGATGATGGTATTTTTGAAATCCACACGTCTGCCAAGTGAGTCAGTCAAATAGCCATCATCCAATACTTGAAGCAGCATATTAAAGACGTCAGGGTGTGCTTTTTCAATTTCATCCAAAAGTATTACCGAATAAGGTTTTCTTCTTACTTTTTCGCTTAGTTGACCCCCTTCTTCGTAACCTACATATCCCGGAGGTGCACCAATGAGCCTAGAAATGGAAAACTTCTCCATATATTCACTCATGTCAATCCGGATAAGTGAAGCTTCGCTTTCAAAAAGTTCTGATGCGAGCACTTTGGCAAGTTGCGTTTTACCCACACCCGTTTGCCCTAGAAATATAAAAGAACCAATGGGTTTGTTTGGATTTTTTAGTCCTGCTCTGTTGCGTTGAATGGCCTTGGCTACTTTTGCCACGGCATTCTCTTGTCCAATGACTTTCGCTTGAATGAGTTGTTCAAGTTTTGCAAGGCGATCACTTTCTCCGTCAGAAACACGTTGCACGGGAACGCCTGTCATCATGGCAATTATATCGGAAATGTGATTTTCAGTAACGGTTTCTCTGTTCTGACGTTGTTCTTCGTGCCAGTCCTCTTGGGCCAACAACAATTCCTTTTCTAATTTCTTTTCATCGTCGCGAAGCTTAGCAGCCTCTTCGTATTTCTGTCGTTTTACAACGGTATTTTTTTGCTCACGTACTTGCTCGAGCTCGTTTTCGATTTCAACAACTTTTTCAGGCACTTCCATATTGGTGATGTGCACTCTCGATCCTGCTTCGTCAAGGGCGTCTATGGCCTTGTCTGGTAAAAAACGATCGGTTATGTACCTGTCTGAAAGTTTTACACAAGCTTCGATGGCTTCGTCAGTGTAGTTCACATTGTGATGCGCTTCATACTTGTCTTTGATGTTTTGCAGTATTTCAATGGTTTCATCCACCGTTGTTGGTTCTACGACTATTTTCTGGAATCGACGCTCTAATGCGCCATCTTTTTCAATATTTTGACGGTATTCATCAAGGGTTGTTGCGCCAATACATTGAATCTCACCTCTTGCAAGTGCTGGCTTAAACATATTAGAGGCATCTAGGCTTCCAGTAGCTCCACCTGCACCCACTATGGTATGGATTTCATCAATAAACAATATGATGTTGTTGTTCTTTTCCAACTCATTCATAACCGCTTTTAGGCGTTCTTCAAACTGACCTCTGTATTTGGTGCCTGCAACTAGTGAAGCAAGGTCTAAGGTAACCACACGTTTGTTGTAGAGCACTCTTGAAACCTTTTTCTGGATGATACGAAGTGCCAATCCTTCTGCAATAGCAGATTTACCTACTCCGGGTTCTCCAATGAGTAGGGGGTTGTTTTTCTTACGGCGGCTCAAAATTTGAGAAACACGCTCAATTTCTTTTTCCCTGCCAATAACAGGGTCCATGTTTCCGTCTTGAGCAACTTTGGTTAGGTCTCTACCAAAGTTATCAAGTACCGGCGTACTGGATTTTTTTGATTTTTTGTCCTTTGTTGATGAAGAAAAGGTACCCCCTTGGCCACGATTGTCTTCATCAGCGGCATCATCTGGGAAAGCATCTGCAGAAGGCATGTCGATAAAATCATCGTCATCAGAATCGACAGACATGTATTTAAATTGATCTTTTACAGTTTCGTAATCTACCTGTAGTTTATGAAGCACCTTTGTTGTTGGGTCATTTTCGTTTCTTAAGATGCATAGCAACAAGTGTGCAGTATTAATTGAAGTACTTTGGAAAAGCTTGGCTTCAAGAAAAGTAGTTTTAAGTGCGCGTTCTGCCTGACGTGTTAGGTGCAAATTTGTTTTGTGTTGTGGCTCAGGTGAATTGGTTGGATTCGCAGGACTTAGAATCTCAATTTTCCTTCGCAAATAATCTAAGTCAATCTCTAGTGCAGAAAGTATCGAAATGGCTTTTCCGTTACCGTCACGTAATAATCCTAGCATAAGATGCTCTGTACCAATAAAGTCATGACCAAGACGTAGCGCTTCCTCTTTGCTGTAGGTAATGACGTCTTTTACGCGAGATGAAAAATTGTCGTCCATAGTTTTTTTAAATAATTTGCTCAAATATCGAACCAGACATAAAACGAATAGACAAAAAAAATTGTTTAATCACAAATAAAATAAGTAAAAATTTTTGGAATAGCTCCAAATATCCTTTGTTAATAAATTATAAGAAAATAGGCTTCAAATTAGCGCATATTCATTCGTTGAATACGTATTTTTGTGATTGTGTCATAACATTAAATTAAAACCGAATGGCTACTGAGGATAAATTGATACCAATCAACATTGAAGACGAAATGAAATCGGCTTATATCGACTATTCTATGTCGGTCATTGTGTCACGTGCACTGCCAGATGTTCGTGATGGGCTTAAGCCTGTGCACCGTCGTGTGCTCTTCGGCATGCATGAATTGGGAGTAAAAGCAAATTCATCTTATAAAAAATCTGCACGTATTGTTGGTGAAGTGTTGGGAAAATACCACCCTCATGGTGACACATCCGTTTATGACACCATGGTACGTATGGCGCAGTCTTGGAGCTTGCGCTACATGATGGTTGATGGCCAAGGGAACTTTGGGTCTGTTGATGGCGATAGCCCTGCAGCTATGCGTTACACAGAGGCGCGTCTGCAAAAAATATCAGAAGACATGATGGCCGATATCGATAAAGATACCGTTGACCATAAGTTGAATTTTGACGACACCCTTAAAGAACCTACCGTTATGCCCACTAGGATACCTAACCTTTTGATTAATGGCGCTTCTGGTATTGCTGTAGGTATGGCAACCAACATGCCACCCCACAACCTCACAGAGGTTATCGATGGCACGATCGCATACATTGACAACTCAGCTATTGATATCGACGGTTTGATGGAACATATCAAGGCGCCAGATTTCCCAACCGGTGGTATTATCTATGGATATGAAGGAGTCAAAGAAGCCTTCCACACTGGTAGAGGTCGTGTGGTTGTTCGTGGAAAAGCAGAAATCGAAGAAGTAGACGGTCGCGAATGCATTGTCGTTTCTGAGATTCCCTACCAAGTTAACAAGGCTGACATGATTCGTAAGACAGCCGAAATGGTTAACGATAAAAAAATTGAGGGGATTTCAAATATCCGCGACGAGTCTGATCGTAACGGCATGCGTATCGTATACGTGCTAAAGCGCGACGCAATTCCGAATATCGTACTCAATATGTTGTACAAATACACGGCCTTGCAATCTTCATTTAGTGTAAACAATATTGCACTAGTAAAGGGCCGTCCACAGATTTTGAATCTGAAGGATATGATTCACCATTTTGTGGAGCATCGCCACGAGGTTGTTATACGTCGTACACAATATGAATTGCAAAAAGCCGAAGATCGCGCGCATATTCTAAAAGGGCTTATTATTGCCTCTGACAACATTGATGAAGTTATTGCTTTGATTAAAGCCTCTGCTAATCCAGACGAGGCGCGCAACAAATTGATAAGCACTTTTGAATTAACAGAAATTCAGGCAAAAGCCATTGTTGAGATGCGTTTGCGTCAGCTAACCGGACTTGAGCAGGACAAGCTACGTGCTGAGTATAATGAGCTGGTGAAAACTATAGCGGATTTAAAAGACATTCTCGACAAAAAAGATCGCCGAATGGATATTATTAAAAACGAGCTTTTTGAAGTTAAAAACAAGTATGGCGACGAACGTAGATCTTCCATAGAATATGTTGGAGGAAGTTTCCGTGTCGAAGACATGATACCTGATGAAAAAGTAGTGATTACCATTTCACATGCGGGTTACATTAAAAGAACGCCCCTCGGAGAATACCGCACACAGAATAGGGGGGGGTGGGCCAGAAAGCCTCAACTACACGTAATGAAGACTTTTTAGAGCACCTATTTGTGGGTACCAACCACCAATATATGTTGTTCTTTACCCAAAAAGGAAAATGTTTCTGGTTGCGTGTATACGAAATTCCGGAGGGAAGTAAGACAGCCAAAGGACGTGCCATCCAAAACCTAATTAATATTGAACAAGATGATAAGGTTAAAGCCTTTATTTGCACGCAAGATTTAAAAGATGAAAATTATATCAACAGTATGTTTGTTGTAATGGCTACCAAAAAAGGCCAAGTTAAAAAGACTTCTTTAGAACAATATTCAAGACCAAGAACCAATGGTATAAACGCGATTACTGTTCGTGAAGGTGACGAATTGCTTGAAGCCAGGCTCACCACTGGGCTTTCTCAGGTTGTTTTAGCAGTAAAGTCTGGTAAGGCCATTCGATTTGAGGAAAGCAAGACCCGTCCTATGGGAAGAAATGCATCTGGTGTTCGTGGAATTTCATTGAAAGATTCTGATGATGAAGTTATTGGCATGGTTACTGTAAATGATCTAGACTCTGACATTTTAGTGGTTTCTGAGCACGGCTATGGAAAGCGTTCCAATTTGGACGATTATCGTATAACCAACAGAGGTGGAAAAGGGGTAAAAACCCTTTCTCTAACTGAAAAAACAGGTAATTTGGTTGCGATTAAAAATGTTGCTGAAGGCGATGACTTGATGATTATCAACCGATCTGGAATTGCCATTCGACTGGGTGTTGATACCCTTCGTGTAATGGGTCGTGCCACACAAGGTGTTCGTCTCATAAATATAAAAGACGATGACTCGATTGCGGCAGTAGCCAAGGTGGTGAACGACGAAGACGAGATTCAAGATGTTGATGATATTGATGTAACAATAGAAGATAATAACGATAATTCATAAACTACTTAACATGAAATTTTATTTCCCTTTGCTTCTAGCTTCCCTAATTTCTTTAACAGCTGTAGCACAAAAAAAAGAGCTTAAAGCAGCTTAAAAACTTGTTGATGCGAGTCTTTACGAAAAGGCATTAGTTGCCTTAAATGAAATGCAACCCTTGATTGATAATGCAGATGCAAAAAACAGTTCGCATTACTATTATTTACTTGGAATTTCAAAACAGAAAACTAAAGCCTTTGATGAGGCTATTGCTGCATTTGAAAAATCGACTTCCATTGAAAAAAATGCTAAACTAAAAAAATACGGTTCGCTTATCCAAGATAACGTTTCGAGTCTGACAAATGACTTAATAAATGAAGCGGTTGATTTGAATAGTCGTGAAGAATATGTTGCAGCTTCAAAGCTGTTGTATACGGCATACGAATTAGACCCGAAAAACAACACGGACTACTTATACTACGCAGCTTCTAGCGCTGTAAATGGTGGAGACTACGACACTTCATTGTCTTATTATCTTCGACTTAAGGATATGAATTATGAGGGGCGTAAGACAATGTATTTCGCGACTGAAGTAGCTTCTGGAGAAGAATCTGAAGTGCCTGATTTTGCTACCTACTCGATCTATAAAAAATCAAAAGAGTTTACAAACTTACGTGAAGAACTCTCCGATTCTAAATTGCCAGAAATTGTAAAAAACATAGCCTTAATCTATGTTCAAAAAGGAGATAATGAAGCTGCCATGCAAGCTGTAAAAGATGCCCGCGCAATTTCTCCCAAAGACATTAGTTTGATTTTGACAGAAGCAGATTTATATAACAAAATCGGTGATGAGGCACGTTTTGCTTCCCTCATGGAAGAGGCCATAGCACAAGATCCAAACAATGCAATTTTGTATTATAATCTGGGTGTGGTGAATGGCAATAAAGGAAATCGAGAAGCTTCAATTTCGTATTACAAAAAGGCGATTATGCTCGATCCTAACTATGAAGCTACTTATCTTAACTTGGCTTCTGTTATTTTAGATGGTGAGGCAGATATTGTTGACAAGATGAACGCACTGGGAAATTCAGCTGCTGAAAATAGAAAGTATGATTCCTTAAAGCAGAAGCGTGAAAGTATTTTCCTTGAAGCCGTACCTTATTTGGAAACATTGGTAGCCATCAATCCTAAAAATACTGACGCCTTGACCACACTTAAAAATATTTTTGGAACTATCGGAGATACTGCCAACTTTAAAAAATACCGAGATATGTTGGAAAGTCTTTGATCTAGTTACCAAAAAAATAAAACCTTTTAATACGGGTTTTTTATAAGATGGATTTGATGAGTCTTAATTGTTTTCTGCACATTTTTTTAAACATTAAAGATTCCTGTTTGATCTAGACGATCTACCCGTTCTCGTCCAGCTATATGAATGATAAAGTTCTTTTCAAGTACAATACCAACATGAATGATAGTGCCTTCTTCATTGACAAAAAAAGCCAAATCTCCATGAACAGACTATTCAATAAAACTAGGTAATTCGCCAAAGGCCGACTGTTCTGAGGCTGTTCTAGTTAGCATTACCCCATAAAAAGTTTGTAGACTATTTGCGTAAAACCCGCTTTATATATACCAAAGGGAGACTTGCTTCCCTTTCAATAAGGTATTTTTAGAAATGTAAAGCCTCTTTTGGGGATGTTACTTTTTTGAACAAAGGCACCTGAATCCTGTCCTTCAAAACGACCTCCTAAAAAAATACAATTTTGAACGGTGCTTCCAATTGAAATAGTGAAAAGTATATCATTGCTTTTAAAATAAACTCGACCAAATCAACAGCTTTTCTAGGCTCTTGCTTGGATAGCTTGGCAAATTCATCAACTCTAATAACAATGTATAGTTGGTTATCAATCTACCCCAGAGCACCGTCTGCAAGCTTGACATTGCTCCATTTCTTATTGGTGCTAATAAGCTCAAATAATTCACCATATAACAATTCACTTATCAGCGGTACATCAAATTGAGCAACTTCGCGCAGCGGAACCAAACTCAACTCACAAATTCAATACGTCATAATTTAAAAGTAAACATAAAATGAAGACCTTGTTGCTGTATGTTGAAAAGTGGTATTTTTGTTTAAATCTTTTTTATGTCGCTCTTTTATAGATTTCAAGTCATACTTTATAAGATACTTCTGTGTTTGTTTGTAGCAGGTGTGGTTGTGTATCTTCTCCCAAGAGCGGGTAGTTTTCAATATGAAATACAAGCAGGCAAGCCTTGGCAATATGAAACGCTTTTGGCACCATATGATTTTCCTATCCAAAAAACACAAGTCGAATTAGAAAAAGAAAGAACTCGTTTAAAGGCAAATATTCCACGCTACTTTTCGGTTAATCAAGAAGTAGTTCCAAGCGTCTTAGATGCCTTTGATCAATATGTTGCAGCACTTCCTGCCAGCGAAGCGTCTAACGCACTTTTTATTAATTGGAGGAATACTATTGAAGCCATGTATGATATTGGCGTTGTCTCTTTTTCAGAGACGTTATTTGAAGAGCAAATAGCACTCGTAAATAGCACGAGAAAAAAAACAATAAAACTTGGAGAATTATATGCTGATATAGATGTTAAGAAAACATTAGAAAACCAATTAGCTGAAGAAGGGATTGGTATCCTGTCAGATGCGAGCATGCAGTATTTACTCTCCTTGATAATACCCAATATAGCTTATGACGAAGCCCTCACCACACAATTCCGAACTGAAGCCGTAGCAGGCATCGTACCCGTTCGTGGGTTGGTTACTAGAGGAACGCGCATTATTGCAAAAGGCGAGGTTGTTGAAGGCGAGAAGCTAAAAATTTTACAGTCCCTTCAGCTCGAATACGAGTCTCAAACATGGACACAGTCCAATACTGCTTGGATCATTTTAGGTTATACGTTGCTGGTTATCATTCCCGTATTGCTTCTTTTTGTTTTCTTATGGCGAACGAGACCCTTGGTTTTTGAAAATAACAAACGTACCACCTTTTTGTGTGTCAATATACTGTTGATGGTCTTGCTGACTAAAGTAGTTGTAGATGTAAATCCGTTATACTCCTATGCCGTTCCCATTTGTATGTTGCCATTGCTTTTGCGAACTTTTTTTGACACGCGTATTGCGCTTTTTTCGCTAATGATTGCACTTTTTCTAATTGCTTTCTTAGTACCAAACAGCTTTGAGTTTATGTTTTTACAAATGATGGCTGGTATTTTGGCATCACTTACTGTTAACGACTTGTATAGACGTGCTAAACTGTTTATTTCGGTTGGGCTTATTGTGGGCTTATATGTTGTTTCTTATATTGCTTTTACCCTTATTCATGATGGTAACTTGAATCAGTTGTCATATGACGTACTGTTACTTTTTGTAGTTAATGGTTTGGCACTTTTATTTACTCAACCACTAATATATATTTTTGAAAAAGTATTTGGTTTGGTATCCGATGCTTCTTTGCTTGAGCTCTCCGACACCAACAGTAAGCTTTTACGAGAATTAGCCGATAAAGCCCCTGGAACATTCCAGCACTCCTTGCAAGTCGCCAACATAGCCGAAGCTGCTGCAAATGCTATTGGCGCCAATACATTGCTTACTAGAGTTGGTGCCTTGTATCATGATATTGGCAAAATGAAAAATCCTGTTTTTTTTAGTGAAAACCAAGATTCTTATAGCCCGCATGATGATCTTTCCTCAAAAGTAAGTGCTAAAATTATCATTGAACATGTGCTACATGGGATTACATTGGCCAGAAAGGCGAAGTTGCCAGATAGGGTTGTTGATTTTATACGCACACACCATGGCACAACAACGGTGCTCTTTTTTTATCAGCAGGCGAAGCAAAATAATGTCGAAGTAGATGTCGAAGATTTTGAATATCCAGGTCCCAAGCCCTTTTCAAAAGAAACAGCTATTGTCATGATTTCCGATGGGGTAGAGGCGGCATCAAAAAGCTTAAAAGAACCCACGGCAGAGAAAATCATTGCTTTCGTAGACAAGATTGTACAACGCTTGATGGACGAAAAACAATTTTTAGAAGCTAATATTACGCTTCGTGAAATTGAGACAATTAAAAATGTGCTTGTAGAGAAGCTTATAAGCAGTTATCACCTTAGGGTTGCTTACCCTTAATAACAGTGTTAGCCTTACTTCTGCCCGAATTATAGGGTGCTCCTCATGACAGCGCTTTTGTATGAGCTGTTTTGGTAAGAAGAATTTTGTCAAGTCAATACAGGGGTGTTTTTGATGACAACGCGCCGCTTTTAACATCTATTAAAGAAACCATAGCATCACTCAAAATAAAAGAGTAAACTCTTTATATATTTTTTACCATGGATTAATTCGTAATTCTCTTAAGTTACGTAGCCTAAATAGAAAGTCAAAAATCATAGCTTTTTAATTTTATTTCTGCTTGAGAATTCAAATGAATTTGTCTTTTCACTCCTAAAAAAGTCTGCATATTATGCAGACTTTCTATTGTTAAGTGATCGCGATAGGATTCGAACCTATGACCGTCTGCTTAGAAGGCAGATGCTCTATCCAGCTGAGCTACGCGACCTTTACTTAATTGACGCTACTCATCTGAACCTGGGCGTTCCGATTGGAATCGGAATTCGCTAATTCAGCAGAGACCTGCCAGACCAATCCGTTTCGTTTAGGCGAGTGTAAGGCAGGTACGCGAACAAATTTTTTTGCGATTCAACTTCAAAACTTTTTAAAAATTTCAAGTAGATTTTCAAAAAGCTTGAGTTAAGCTGCGGAGAGACTGGGATTCGAACCCAGGCAACACTTACGCGTTGACAGATTAGCAATCTGCTCCATTACCACTCTGGCACCTCTCCTTTAAGTTTATGAAGCGCCGGCAAAAATACGTTATCAAAAGCAATCCTCCAACTAATTATCACGTTGGTCAAAATCTTCTTTTTCTTTTTGACGAATTCGATTAAAGACAGCAAATATCACAACAACAATAACGGCAATCCAAATAATACGACTCATCTAGTTTATTTTAACTGCAGTACCAAATGCTAGAATTTCAGAAGCTCCTTGCGCAACAACAGATGAAGTAAACCGAACATTTACAACTGCGTCAGCTCCCATACGATTTGCGTCGTCAAGCATGCGTTTTAATGCCTGTTCACGCGCATCTGCTTGTAATTTGGTATATTCTTCAATTTCTCCGCCAACAATGTTTTTAATCGAAGCGAAAATGTCTCTTCCAATGTTGCGAGAACGTACCGTGCTTCCTCGTGCCATTCCTAAAGATTCAATAATTTTTTTACCGGCTATGGTTTCGGTATTTACGTATAGCATAATTACATATTTTTAGTTAGTTCTTTGACTATCCTATTATCACTAAAAAACTCACTCAAAATTACTTTTATAACGGTGTATAATGGTACAGCTAACAACATACCCAGCGGCCCTGCTAAAAGCCCAGCTAAGGTGATAATTAGAAATATCTCAAGAGGATGAGACTTTACGCTTTTTGAAAAAATATAAGGTTGTGAAAACAAGTTGTCTATCAGCTGACCAATTATAAATCCGATTAATACATAAATGGTCTTGGGTACAATCACACTGGCTATGTCAGCGTCAAGGTTGCTGACCATGGTTAGTATAATCATTAAAACGGCACCAGCGAGTGGACCGATGTAGGGAATAATGTGAAACAAGGCACATATAAGCGCAATGGTCAAGGCATTAGGAATGCCAAAAATTAGCAATACGCCAGCGTAAAACAAGAACAAAATAGTTATCTGTAATAGTATCCCAGAAAAGTATCGGGATAATAAAGTAACAACTCTTGTAAATGAGCGCTCTATGCGTTCTTTTTTATCGTCAGGAAATACAAGTAAGATACTTCTCAAAAGCAGCGAACTGTCTTTTAATAAAAAGAAACTGATGATCAACACAGAAAATAATGCAATGGTAAATCCGCCTAAAAACCCTAAAAACCCATTCAAAAGGTTGGGAAGGAAGCTAAAATCAACTTTGGACAGCAGCTCTTTGATGTTTTCTGTAAGGTTTATGTCGTATTTTTCAAAATACATATCTAAGTCTGAAACCAGTCTGAGTAAATCAGCCTCCCACTGGTCGATTTGAAGCAGTGATAAGTTTTGTGCTTGTGCTGTAATGACGGGTACAATTAAGGATCCGAGCCCAAGTATGAGCAGTAATAACACCATAAGTGTAATAACTGTTGCAAGTGTGTTTTTAAACTTTAGTCTTTTCATGAAAAAACCCTTTATGGGCTGACCCACAAGCGAGACAACAATTGCTAAAAACATATATCCCAATAAGGACTGTGTCATCATGATAAGGTTAAATAGTGCTGTAAGCCCAACAATGATAAGAAAGGCTTGAACAATTCCACGGGTAAGATTATTTGCATTCACTGCTCTAATTTAAAAATTATTATTGATTCATAAGTAATGCAGTATGCAATGCTGCTAATGCAGCTGTTTCTGTCCGTAGCCTATTGTTTCCAAGTTGTACAGCTGTTATGTTTTGCGCATCTGCCCATGCGATTTCGGCCTTGGAAAAATCGCCTTCGGGACCAATGAGAATGTTGCATTTGGCCTGTGCATTAACCACATCTTTTAAGCTTTTTTTAGGACTGTCTACACAGTGTGCCATAAGGGTTAATCCGTTAACCGCTATTTCCCTTAGTGGCGTTAAGGGCGCTAAAATGGGTGCATAAGCACGTAGAGATTGCTTCAAGGCGGCATGAATTATCTTTTCGCAGCGCTCATGTTTAATGTGTTTTCGTTCACTTCTGTCACATAATATAGGTGTAATTTTAAAAACACCAAGCTCAGTGGCTTTTTCCAAAAACCATTCGAACCTATTAATATTTTTGGTAGGAGCTACAAGAATGTGAATAGCCGTTTTGGGAACTGGAATTTCTTTGATCTCCAAAGGTTTAACAATACAACTTTTTGGACTAACAGCACTAATTTTAGCCGTTATAAGTTGCCCTTTTCCATCAGTTAGATGCAATAAGTCGCCAATATTTTTACGAAGTACTTTGGCTATATGTTTGCTCTCAACTTGGTTAAAGCTGTAGTTTTCTGATGTTAAATCTATATCGGGTGTGAAGAATTGTTGCATTAGATGGACATTTTTGCTTTAGGTTCACTAGATAGGTTGTCTAGCGTACCTTCGTTATATTTTAAATTACCAGCCATGGCAATCATGGCCGCATTGTCTGTAGTGTAGGGTAGTGGCGGCAGGAACAGTTCCACGTCAAGGTCCTCAAGCGCTTTTCGCAAATGGCTGTTGGCAGAAACGCCACCGCCCAAGACAACTTGTTTAAGTCCAGTTTGCTTAACCGCAGTTTTTACTTTTTCAAGCAGTATATCTACGATTGCAGCTTGAATAGAAGCACACAAATCATAAAGGTTGTTTTTAATAAAATCTGGGTCCTTTACTTGAGCTGATCTTAAAAAATATAATACACTTGTTTTAAGCCCACTAAAGCTAAAGTTTAAACCAGCAACAGTTGGCTTTCCAAAAGTAAACTTTGAAGTACCAAGTGTGGCATATTTGTCCATGATGGGTCCTGCAGGGTATGGCAGCCCTAGCATTTTTCCTGTTTTATCAAATGCCTCTCCTGCGGCATCGTCTAGTGTTTCACCCAAAACTTCAAAAGAGGATGCATGATCAACATGTACAAGTTGTGTGTGTCCCCCAGAAACGGTTAATCCTAAAAATGGAAAACGGGGTGTGGGAAAGGAGTCATCAATGAAGTGTACTAACAAATGTGCCTGCATATGATGTACAGCAATAAGAGGTATGTTAAGTGCGAGAGAAAGCGATTTCGCAAAAGCATTTCCAACAAGCAAAGATCCAAGAAGGCCAGGGCCTTGGGTATAGGCTACTGCAGTTAGGTCTTTTTTGTCGATATTTGCATTAGACAGTGAAGTTTCCACGACTGCAGCAATGCGTTCTACGTGAGCTCTAGATGCTAGTTCTGGAATGACGCCGCCGTAATTTTCATGTTCAAGCTGTTGCGAAACGACATTGGCAAGTAGTTTGCCATCAACAAGTATTGCTGCTGCCGTGTCGTCGCAAGAAGTTTCAATGCCTAAAATGATAGTTGCCAAAATAAATATATAAGCACAAAATTAGCACTTTGAAAAAGAAGCAATCCATAAAAAAGAAAATAAAACGCATCATTGCTACTTTTTTACTTTTTATAGTGTTGTTAGTGTTTGTTTTAATGCTACCCGTAACCCAAACGTATTTGGGGCAACGCTTTACTCAAAATATAAATGAACATTTCGGTGCCAATATCGACATCAGCAGTTTACAGGTATCGCCCTTTGGATATGTTGAACTGCACGACATATTGGCTTATGACCATAAGCAAGACACGCTTCTTTATGTAGGCCATGCCCGTTTAAATACCTTACGCTTAAGAGCAATTTTGAATGGAGATACCGATCTAGGCAATGTATTTTTAAAAGATGTGATGTTTTACCACACAATTTACCAAAACGAAAGCAACTCCAATGTCAGTAAGTTTTTTGATCGTTTTAACCCTGATGAAAGCCCCAAAGCCAAAACAGAACTTGTTGCTGCTTCTATTAGCCTAGTCGATGCTTCTATACGTATCCAGAATCAAAATAAAAGCAAGGGAAGTGCTCAACGGTTTACGGCACTTAATGCTAACATTCAGAACTTTCGTGTTGATGGAGGTATAATTAGTGCTGACATAAACCAGCTAAATGCCAACACAAATTGGCGTGAAACAGCACTAACCTCACTAGCTGGAAAGTATCAATTTTCTCCAACCCGCATGACATTGGAAAATGCAGTTATCCAAACTAAAGAAAGCGTACTTGATGTGGATATTCTTCTTACTTATCCAAAGGGCGGATTAAAAGATTTTGTTGAGAGAGTAAGCCTCAATGTTGGGCTTAAATCCGCTTTAATTGGAGCATCTGACTTAAAAAAAATTATTCCACATTGGAAGGGAAAATCCGTTAATGTGAAAGGAAATGTCGATGGATTTGTAAAAGACTTTACTACCCAAGAATTTCAGATCAACCATCAGAATACGGAGCTTGTTGTTGACGGAAAAATTAAAAACATTTTAGATGTAGACAGCAGGTCTATTGAAGTTGGTTTGAAGTTGGCCGCGGCCGATAATTCCACTTCCATTCCTTTTAGTTTGTCTACTGAACTAACTGGGTTTTTGTCGCGCTTAGGCGACCTTTCTGCTGATTCCAAAGTGATGTTAAAGGATAAGTTGTGGAAAATCAACGCTAACATAGTAACTGCCCTTGGTCGCATGCAAAGCAACACCACCTTTGCTTTTGATGAAAAAATTCGTGACTATTCAATTTCACTATCGTCCAATGATTTTGATATTGGGAAGCTTGCTACCGTACCAACAATAGGGCGCACAGGGCTTGGTGTTGTCGTTTCTGGGAATGGTTTTGATATGTCCGATCTAAATGCGGCAATCATTGGGGAACTTACAAATTTTAACTACCGCGAATACAGCTACGATTCCTTGGCAATAGAAGGAACAATAAACCCTAAATTATTTTTAGGTAATATGAATATTGTGGATAAATCCATCGTAATTGATTTAAACGGCCAAGTAGATTTTGCTTCGGAAACCCGGAACTTTTCGTTTAAAGCCGATATCGAGCATGCTAATTTTGCCGCTTTAGGTTGGATGTCTAATGCGGTTGAAGGTGTCTTTTCTGGGTCTGTTGATTTAGCCTTGCAGGGCAATAATATTGACGAAATGATAGGGGATTTATACATCGATCAGGGGACGCTTAAAACGCCGAACGAAACCTATACGTTTTCATCGTTGTCGGCACAATCTAGGCTTACGAATGGACTTCGAGTGGTAAATATAAATTCTGAAGATGTGGCAACAGGCATATTGATTGGAAACTTCAAACCTTCCGAACTGGGAGTGCTTGCCAAAAATGGGTTGGGCAGTCAATTTAAAAGCTATAAACACATTCCAATTTCACCCAACCAACATGTCGATTTCAACTTCAATTTACGTGGAAAAATTGCATCTGCTCTTTTTGGCGGTGTCGTTTCATTGGATGATAATACGTTTATAAAAGGTAGTATTAAGCCAGATGATGCCCGTTTTAAACTTGAAATTCGTGCCCCCAGCATTGGTATAAACAAAACCCAATTAAACGGTTTGTCTTTGAAAATTGACACCAAGCAGCCTATCTACCATTCAAATATTAGTATTGACGAAATTGCTACCCCTAAGGCCAATTTATTTGATGTCGAGTGGATTAACGCCCAAGTATCAGATAAGTTATACGGCCGCATCGAATTTACTTCTGCGAAGGAAACAGAAGCGCTTAATATTATCAATACGGTATTTACCGTTAATGATTTTGCCCAAGCCATTTTAGAAATCCAAGATGCTGAACTGTTTTTTAATAACAAGCGCTGGACAATTGATACGAAAAATGACAATCCCATATTGGTTGCTACAAGCACCCGCGACTTTACTTTTAGCAATCTAAACCTTATGACAGAAACTTCTGCCATTACTGCCGATGCCAGTCAAAAGGGGAGTGATGCTTTTACAATTGATGTAAAATTTTCCAATGTTTATATGAACGATCTGTTGTCTTTTCAAAAAAACCGTTGGGAGGGAATCGTTAATGGATTTCTCAATATCCGCCAATCGCCGGCAGGTTTTGGGGGAACTCTAATTTGCATTTGTCCGATTTGGCATTAAATGACGTTCCTCTTGGAGAAGCAGCGCTTAAACTCCAATCAAATAAAGGTGATCAGGATTACCAACTGGCATTGCAAATATCTGATGACGGGAAAGATGTTTTACTTGCTAATGGCACCATAGGAATAGAAAATGCCGTTCCCACTTGGGATGTTGATGTGGCTTTTTCAGATTATAATCTGTCGCTAATTGCAGGGCTTACAAGTGGTATTTTTTCACCTTTTAGTGGAAAAGCTAACGGAAACGTACACGTATCCTCCAAAGCGGGCAACATAATTCCAGGAGGTTATTTTGTTGTTGATGACCTGAAATTGGGTGTTCCGTATTTAAACACGCTGTACCACTTCTCCGATGCTGTTCCATTTCGATTTAGTGAGGATCTTGTTAGTATCAATCCATCTGATTTTAGTTCAGGGAGCGAACAAACAGCTCTACTATCAGGTGTTTTAACTCATCAATCTTTTTCGAACTGGGGATTGGATATGAACATAAATGCTAAGCAGCTGGAGGTGCTAAATACCGCCTTTTCGGAAAAATCATTGTATTATGGTAATGCTTTTTTCAATGGTGATGCCCACCTTTACGGTGCATTTTCAAACATGCAAATAGATGTTGTAGGTGAAACCGCAACGGGCACTAATATTTTTATTCCGATTCAATACGACACCAAAATTGGCGATGTGTCATTCATCAATTTTGTAGATAAACAAACGGAAGAAGATCCTGAAACAGCGCAGTTCAACACGGTAAAAGGCCTGCAATTAAATTTTGAACTGGATGTTACGCCAGAAGCACAGGTTGAAATTGTCGTTGATCCAGAAACAAAAAGTTTTTTACGCGGTCGTGGTGCAGGCAGTTTACTTCTTGAAATTGATACTGCGGGCTCGTTTGCCATGTGGGGTGACTTTATTGCTTTTGAAGGAATATACAACTTCAAGAATCTTGGGCTTATAGACAAAACGTTTCGCTTGGAACCTGGCGGTGTTATTTTTTGGGAGGGCGATCCGTTTGGTGCACAAATAAACATGCAAGCCGTTTATGAAGTTCCAGGTGGTGCAAACCCAGCAGTGCTTTTGGAGGGCGATAACATCAACCAAAAGATACTAACAGATGTTTCCATCACGCTTTTTGGAAATCTACTCAATCCTGAAACACCAACTTTTGAAATTAACTTCCCCAACGCCTCGGGTATCGTTAGAAACGAATTGAATTACAGGTTAAATGACGTAGAAAGAAGGCAGTTACAGGCCATTTCGCTGCTCTCACAAGGAAGCTTTATTAATGAAGTTTCTTTGGCAGCCATTTCCAGTCAAACGTTAACAACCAACCTTTTTGAAAAAGCATCAGGAATTTTTGACAACATATTTACAAATGAAAACGACAAATTGAATTTAGGCATTGACTACCTTCAAGGGGATCGCAATGCTGCTGTTTCCATAAAAAATCGCGACAGGTTAGGGGTAAGTTTGTCAACCAACATCAACGAGCGCATACTTATTGATGGCAAAGTGGGTGTTCCTGTTGGGAATGAAGAGGAGACCATGATAATTGGGAATGTAAAGCTTGAATTCTTGCTAAATGAGAAGGGAGACCTCCGTGCACGTGTCTTTAATAAGGAAAATGAGTTCCAATATTTTGGTGACGAATTGGGATATACACAAGGTATAGGAGTTGGTTATCAAGTTAGATTCGATTCCTTGAGAGAGCTTGTCAATAAAATTTTTAACAAAAAGGAGAACATTAAGCCATAAATTATTAGGTTAAAACGAGAGATTATTCGTTAATTTGCATTGGAATTTTATCATGAAAACCACAGATTTAGTTGACGCCACAATTACTAACATTGCCGTCCTCACATCAGGAGGCGATGCACCTGGCATGAATGCCGCCATTAGATCAGTAGTTCGTTCAGCAGCTTTTTACAAAATGAAGTGCTTTGGTGTTTTTCGAGGTTATCAAGGCATGATTGAAGGAAGTATCAAACCTTTGGGACCAAGAAGTGTAAACAACATCATTAATAAAGGTGGCACCATTCTGAAATCCGCGCGTTCTGATGAATTTAGAACAAAAGAAGGCCGAAAAAAAGCATTTGCTAACTTACAGAAAAACAACATTCACGCAATTGTAGTTATTGGTGGGGATGGTAGTTTTACGGGTGGTTTAATTTTTCAGCAAGAATTTGGCATCCCCATTATTGGCATCCCTGGAACCATTGACAATGATATTTATGGTACCTCCCATACTTTGGGCTATGACACTGCCATGAACACCGTAGTTGAAGCAGTAGATAAAATTAGAGACACAGCCATTTCACATAACCGTTTATTCTTTGTAGAAGTAATGGGGCGCGATGCAGGTCATATTGCATTGAATACAGGAATTGGCGCTGGCGCTGAAGAAATCCTTATTCCTGAAGCAAATATGGGTCTTGACCGTTTGTTGCAGTCGCTAAAGCGCTCAAAAAATCCGGTAAGCTCTCCAGTATTGTTATGGTTGCAGAGGGTGATAAAATTGGAAAAAATGTATTTGAATTAGCCGAGTATATAGAGGATAATCTTCCTGATTATGAGGTGCGTGTTTCTGTACTCGGACATATGCAACGCGGTGGCGCACCCACTTGTTTTGACCGTGTACTGGCCAGCCGAATGGGCTTGAGAGCTGTTGAAGAACTACGTAAAGGCACTTCTGGTTATATGATCGGAATCGGCGACGGAAAAATGATATTAACCCCTTTGGATAAAGCAATAAAGGGCGAATCGAAAATTGATAACGAACTTGTTCGTGTATCTGAAATAATGAGATTATAAATTAATAATTAAATCACTATGGCAAATCTAAAAATTGGAATTAATGGATTTGGGAGAATCGGTAGAATGGTCTTCCGTGCATCACTTAAAAGAGATGATATTGATATCGTTGCAATAAACGATCTTTTAGATGTGGAACACCTAGCATATCTATTAAAATATGATTCTGTTCACGGAACAGTGGGTTCTAGCGTTGAAATAGCTGATGGTCAACTTGTTGTCGACGGAAAAATGATTCGTATTACTGCGGAACGCGATCCAAAAAACTTACAGTGGGATGCGATTGGCGCTGAAGTTGTTGCCGAGTGTACGGGGATTTTTACCACATTGGATATGGCGCAATCTCACATTGATGGCGGTGCAAAAAAGTTGTTATTTCGGCTCCCTCAAAAGACGCTCCTATGTTTGTGATGGGTGTTAACCACGAAGATGTGAAAGCATCAGATAGCATCGTATCAAATGCATCATGTACAACCAATTGTTTGGCACCTCTTGCCAAAGTCCTAAACGACACCTTTGGTATTGAAGAAGCGCTTATGACAACAGTTCACGCAGTTACGGCCACACAAATGACCGTTGATGGTCCTTCTAGAAAAGATTACAGAGGAGGTCGGTCTTCCTTATTGAACATTATTCCCGCATCAACTGGAGCTGCGAAAGCAGTAACCAAAGTTATTCCTTCGTTGCATGGAAAAATTACGGGTATGGCGTTCCGTGTGCCAACAGCAGATGTTTCTGTTGTTGATCTTACCGTTAAACTTGCTACTAAAACAAGCTATGACGGCGTAATGAAAGCGGTCAAAGCCGCTTCTCAAGGATCTCTTAAGGGTATATTGGGTTACACAGAAGAATTGGTTGTGTCTCAAGACTTTATTGGTGATGCTAGAACATCTATAGTTGATGCAAATGCAGGAATTGAATTAAATGGTTCTTTCTTTAAAGTTGTTACTTGGTATGATAATGAAGCAGGATACTCAAACAAACTTCTTGACTTAGCAGCACACGTAAACCAATTATAAACGCATGAAACTTATTATTGATAGCGGCTCAACCAAAACGGATTGGATTGCTCTTGATGCACAAAACGTTGTACTTTTCGAAACGCAAACACAAGGGCTAAACCCTCAAGTGTTATCAGATGCTATCTTAGAAGAACGCATCATCAATAATTATGACTTATACCGCATGCGTAAATCTGTAAACTACATTCATTTTTACGGCGCAGGTTGTGGTACTAAGCCACCTAGAGTATTGCTAAATAAAGTACTACAAAGTATTTTTCCGAGTGCAATAATAGAGGTCAAAGAAGACACTTATGCGGCTATATGCGGCAACTGAACCTGGAGAAAAAAGCATTGTTTGTATTCTTGGAACAGGCTCGAACTGTAGCTATTTTGATGGACAAGAGGTTGAGCAACGGGTTGATTCATTGGGATATATCTTAATGGATGATGGCAGCGGAAATTATTTTGGACGCCAGTTGTTACGTGATTACTATTTCAATAAGATACCTAAAAAAATGGCTGCGGTTTTTGAAGAATCTTTTGATTTGTC
Source organism: Bacteroidota bacterium (assembly GCA_038143535.1). Taxonomy (GTDB): domain Bacteria; phylum Bacteroidota; class Bacteroidia; order Flavobacteriales; family Flavobacteriaceae; genus UBA7446. Next base: position 837,683 of record JAYQMD010000001.1, on the reverse strand, counting down.
GTCAGAGTCTATCAAATCAAACCTCTACAAAAAATCAAATCCCAACACCTATTTGGCAACCTTTGCGCGTTTCTTGATTGAAAACAAAGAAAACCCGTACAGCCAAGCCCTAATAAAGAAAGGGTTTGATTTGTTTGCACGTCATCAGATATTACAATTTGATAATGCTAAAAACTTACCTATTCACTTTATAGGTTCCATAGCCTTTTACCTCAAAGAGGAGCTAGCAAAAGTCTTAAGCGGCTTGGGTCTAACAATTGGAAATGTACACAAGAAACCTATTGAGGGCTTGGTTGATTACCATTTAAAAACCTCTTAGGTTACGGCTATCAACGATATCTCAACGTTTACACGCTTTGGCAATACTGCAACCTGAACGGTTTCCCTTGCTGGTGCATTTTCATCGTCAAAATAAGTACCGTAAACTTCGTTTATGGCAGCAAAGTCATTCATGTCTGAAATAAAGATACTGCACTTAATAACATTTGAAAAATGCATGCCTGCGGCATCCAAAACCGCCGCCAAATTTTCCATTACTTGCTTGGTTTCTGCCTCAATGCCACCCGAAATCAATTTTTTTGTAGCTGGGTTTATAGCAATTTGACCACTAGCATATAAAGTATTGTTCACCAATATAGCTTGGTTGTAGGGCCCTATCGGCATGGGTGCCTTGTCTGTTTTAATAATCGTTCTCATATTCTTAAATTATAGTCTTTTATCTGGTTCACGTCGTTTTTCGTATTTCAAATCGCGTAATATTCCCGATTTAACTCCAATAAAGAAAAACCACGATTCACGATTTCCAATTGGTGTCCAAGAAATATTCATATTCCAACTGTCAAGGTCGCGGTCTATGCCGAGATTCGTAAACGTTATCCCTTTGTTTTTAAAGTCATAACCTGAGGATATATTGACTTTCCACTTAGGCGTCAGAGATACATTTGCCGATGCCATAAGGGAGTTATTACTGATTTGACGTTGCTCCCTATTGTTTGCGTATGTAAAACTGTGCTTCAAATTTATGCTCCAAGGAATATTGGTTTTGTATAGAGAGTTATTTTTATCCTCCTCAGGCTCCTCATCTTCTTCATCATCAATATTGCCATAGCTCCGTTGTTCATCTAAACCTCTGTTGTTATTTAGGCCTGGAATACTTCCACTGTTGTCATTGTTGCTATCCTTTTCACTGCCTTTACTTTTAAAGTTATACCCCCAGTTGATGTTGGCGCTTGTCATTCGCAATAGTGGACCTCCATTGGCTGCGCTGAAGGTGTTAAAACGCTTCTTATTCTCATCCAATGCATAGGGGTCAAATGTAGCACCCATATTAATATTGAGCTTATTATTTAGGAGAGGTATAACGGTACTCATACGTATGGGGCTCCAACGAAGAGAATCGGCTATTATATTGTAATTAGTGCTAAAATTAAGATTGTTAAGAATTTTAATTTTTTTCAACTCTGTTTTGGTTGAATCTCTATCCTTTACTTTGGCTTCTAAATTATTTCGGACAGTAATGCCTATTGAACTTGATTTGGTGTTGCCGGGTCTGCCGTAAAGACCTCCTTCAAAACGAGTGTAGTCTTCAGTATTTCCATCTGCATCAATGATGTATTCGTCATAATATTGTTCGAAGCTTGGGCTATTGCTATAGTTTACGTTTGCATTAACAACGTGGCGTATACTTTGAATTTTCTTATCCTGCTTAAAATTAAACACCCCGTACAATGTGGTGTTTGCCCCAATACTAAAATTATACTGCGCAAATCTATCAAAGCCTGAGATGGTGTCCTGTTCGGGTAGTGCATCTAGCACGAGATCGTAATCATTTTTTTTGATAGTTTGATTGGCCCAAACTTCCTTATAACTACCACCCAAAGTAAAATTAAAATGTTTTGCTATTTTGAAATTTGTGTTGATTGGAACGTCGTGCTGCATCCCTGACTTAGCACCATAAAATAAGCCCTTTTCAGAAACAAGTTCATCTGTTGTGTTGATGCGGTTATCACCTCTCATGCTGTATTGGAAGTTGATGTTTTGAACAATCCCTTTCTTGATACCGTTGCGCTTGGCAAATGGGTAAATACGTTCCATATTGGCTGTCAATGAAGGCAATGTCATGTTCAAGGTCTTTGAGCGTGTGTTCTGGCTATGTGTGGCCGATACCGAAAGGTTTACAGAAGGGTATTTGGGAAACGTTCTGGTATATGAAACCGAGGAGTTTAGTGTATTGTTTAAAAAATTGGTGGTGTTAATTTGATTCAACGACTCACTAAAGTAGTTGCTGGTTCCCAAATTTACCGATGCAGAAAATCTGCTGTTTGGATTGGATTTACTATCCTTGCTGTGTGACCACCTTAGGTTAAATATAGTAGATTTACCATAGTTTGGAAGTCCGCGCTCCCCATTGATTAAACTTTCATACCTAAAGCTGAAATTTCCTCTGTAGCGATATCGTTTGTTGTAATTACTTTCTACCCGAAAACCATAACTGCCATTGGTATAATAGTCCCCAAGTGTTGCTACATCAATGTTGTCATTAACCACAAAATAATATCCACCATTTTGAAGGAAATATCCTCTGTTAAAATTTTCCCCTATGGTTGGGAATAAAAACCCTGTAGAGCGGTTTTGTGTCATGGGGAAATATGCAAAAGGTAAAAACAAAGGAGTAGGGACATCAGCAATATACAGGTTACTCAAACCTGATATCATTTTGCGTTTTGGAACAAACTTTGCAGTTCTAACACGAATGTAATATTCTGGGTCATCCACATCTTCAGAGGTTGTTATCTTGGCATTCCTAAGGTAATAGACCGAATCGTTTTGCTTTTTGGTTGTAGTCGCTTTGACATTCATCCCTTGCTGCTCACTTCTAGAATTCCAGATGATGGCCTTTTTTGTGTCAAAGTTAAAACGAATGGAGTCCGGAAACACTTCGTCGCCACCTTGCTTGAAAGCGGGAGGCTGCACCAAATTACCCAACGAATCTTTAATACGTCCAGCAGAAACTTCATTGGTAGTGTAATCCAACACGATTATTCCCGATTTTAACTCAATATCCTGATAGTATAATTCTGCCCCGTCATACATTTACAACTTATTTTCCTTGCGGTTGACAATCATATACCCATCAGCATGTCTTTTTATTTTATCGAGCAGTACGGGTTCCTTTACAACTACACTATCTTGCACTATACTGTCTTTAAGTGCTTCCTCAACAGCTGTTTCTTGCGCAAAAGCAAAGGCGACAAACAAAAACATAATAGAGCAAATATGCCACTTATGTAAGGTGCCAGAATAATGTATTACTTTTGACAAAGACATCAGATTCAATGCTCCAAAAATACACATATTTTATCCAGAATGCGTTTCATTAAAATTGCTTTATTTTTTGTTGTTGCTGTTTTTAGCTTTAATAGCAATTTGTATGCCCAAAATGATAAGCCTTTTACAGTAGTAATTGACGCAGGTCATGGCGGTAAAGACCCAGGAAATAGGGGTAACAATTATTACGAAAAAAAAATAGTGCTCAATATTACGCTAAAGACGGGTGCCATACTCGAAAAAGAAAAAGGCGTTAAGGTTGTTTATACAAGGAAATCTGATAAATACGTAACGCTAAACGGTAGGGCTAACATTGCCAACAAGTCAAAGGCCGATTTGTTTGTTTCCATTCACTGTGATGCACATAATTCCAATGCTTATGGTGCAGGCACATTTGTACTAGGTCTGCATCGAAACAATGATAATTTTAGAATTGCCCAGAAAGAAAATGCTGTAATATTTTTGGAAGATAATTATGAGCAAGAATACGACGGTTTCGATCCCAATAATCCTGAGTCGGTCATTAGCTTGGTATTGATGCAAGAGGATTACCTCAATCAAAGTATCCAAGCGGCAAACTATATTCAACAGAGTTTTGTTAAAAATTTAAAGCGCAAAAACCGAACCGTAAAACAAGCTGGTTTTTTGGTGCTTCGCAACACCTATATGCCTAGTGTGTTGGTCGAAACAGGTTTTCTGACCAATGCAAAGGAAGGTGCGTATCTAAATTCAAAGCGCGGACAAACCGAAATTAGCAAGGCCATAGCCAAAGCCATCATGCAGTATAAGTCTTCATTAGACGGCACCTTATTCACAGGTCTTGTTATGGATACAGTTTCGGATGAAACCACCAGTATGCCAACAACAAGCAGCCGTGGTGCATCTGCTACTACCTTCCGAATTCAGATTGCTGCCAGCACCAAAAAGATGGCCCTAAAACCGTATAATTTTAAGGGGTTATCAGAAATAACTCGTGTCAAGTCAGGTGCTCTTTATAGGTATTACTATGGTTCATTCTCTACTTACAAGTCGGCTAAAAAAGCGGTACCAAAACTCACTAAAAAAGGCTATAGAGGCGCCTACATCAAGGCATTTAAGGGGAACATAGAAGTGTCAATAACTCATGAAATGAAATCTAAATAAGACTGTTGCGCTGCACAAATATTATGTATTTTTGAAAAAATACTTTTTATTTTGAAATTTTCTAATGAAATAAAAACAGCTTTGCTCTTCATTTTTGGGGTTAGCGTATTTTTTATAGGATTTAGCTATCTCAAATCCAACGATGTTTTTGTTTCCGACCGATTGTTCTACGGGGTTTATGACAATACAGAGGGATTGCTAAACGGAACACCTGTAACGATAAACGGTTATGAAGTAGGCGCCGTTGAGAACAGCAAGTTGATGTATCCTGATGGCAAAATTTTGGTCACATTTCGAGTAGAAAGCGATTTTCCTTTTTCTAAAAGCAGTATTGCGCAAATTTATGAGTCTGGCTTGATAGGGGGGAAGGCCTTGGCCATAATTCCCGCATTTGATGATGTCGTCATGGCACAGTCAGGTGACACCCTCCAGTCTGCTGTAGCCCCTGGACTTACAGACTTGGTTAACGAGAAGTTATCGCCCCTACAAGAAAAAATCGAGAGCATGATTGTTCATGCCGATTCGGTATTAATTTCATTCAAGAAAGTCATGGACTCAAAACGTCAAGAGGCGCTGCGCCAATCCATAGACCAGTTTAGTGAAACCACTGCTGCACTAACAAGCTTGACAAATTCACTTAACAGTTCTGTGAACAATTCCGATGGTGCGCTTAACAATACTTTTGATGCACTCGCCCGTGCATCGGAAAACGCTGCTGCCATAACCGATTCCTTGAAACAAGCACCACTAGCTACTACCTTACTTATGCTTGAGCACTCTGCCAAAAACCTATCAGACATTACTAGCAGCGTAAGTGCAGGCGAAGGAACCTTGGGAAAACTCGTTCAAAGCGACTCCTTAGTAAATGCACTCAACGAAACCAACATACAAGTACAGCTGCTATTGCAAGACATGCGCCTTAACCCAAAAAGATACGTCCACTTTTCGCTCTTTGGCAAAAAGAATAAGGAGTATGAAAAACCTGATAAATCAGAGTAAAACATGGGCGCTTACGTGTCAAATATATTTTTTGGAGTACTTTTCTTTTCCCTAGTGGGCTTGTTTACACGCAACATTCGCCGCATTATTCGTAATATAAAATTAGGTAAGGCTGCAAACAGATATGACCAACCCAAAAAACGTTGGTTGTACATGGCACGTATTGCGCTTGGACAATCCAAAATGGTGCGCAAACCACTGTCAGGTTTGCTGCATGTCATTGTTTATGTAGGATTTGTTATAATCAATATCGAATTACTTGAAATTATCATGGATGGCTTTTTGGGTACGCACCGGGTTTTTGCCCCATTTTTAGGAGGTTTCTATAACGTTCTAATTGGTACGTTTGAAGTGTTTGCTGCTCTGGTATTGGTAAGTGTTATCTTGTTTTGGACCCGTCGCAATGTGATGCGCATTAAACGTTTTTGGCGTGCCGAGATGAAGGGCTGGCCCAAATGGGATGCGGATATCATCCTCTATGCGGAAGTGGTGCTTATGGGCTTGTTCCTCACCATGAATGCGTCTGATTATTGGTTGCAGGTTAATGCGCAAGACTCGCATTACCTCACGGCGGGTAGTTTCCCCGTGAGCCAATGGATGCTTCCCCTTTTTGACGAATTAAGTGTGGCTCAGGTTATTTCGGTTGAACGCACGGCTTGGTGGCTGCATATCACAGGTATTTTAATTTTCTTAAACTATTTATACTACTCAAAACACCTCCATATCATTTTTGCATTTCCAAATACTTGGTTTGCCAAACTCGCTCCACAAGGGCAGTTTACGAATATGCAGGCGGTTACTGATGAGGTTAAATTGATGTTAGACCCCAATGCCGATCCCTATGCCGCACCTGCTTCCGATGTTGCTCCCGGCACTTTTGGCGCTGCTGATGTAGCCGATTTAAATTGGGTGCAATTAATGAACGCCTATTCGTGTACCGAATGTGGACGATGTACGGCTGAATGTCCGGCCAGCCAAACGGGGAAAAAGCTTTCGCCCAGAAAAATAATGATGGATACGCGTGACCGCCTTACTGAAGTAGGCGCCGCATTGAACAAGGGCGAACAGCCCAATGCAAATACCTTATTGGATACTTATATTTCCAGAGAAGAACTGTGGGCCTGTACATCCTGTAATGCTTGTGTAGAAGCTTGCCCAATCGCCATTGATCCACTTTCTATAATCACCGATATGCGTCGCTATCTTGTTATGGAACAATCGGCAGCACCAACAGAACTTAACAACATGATGTCTAACGTAGAAAATAACGGTGCTCCGTGGCCATTTAGTCAACAAGACCGTATCGCATGGCGTGAAGAAATAAATATATGAACATGAACAAAGAAGAAGTAGAGCAATTGTTGCAAGAAAAACTAGAAGGCGGGGAACATATTAGTCCGGTACTCCCTGAAGGGGTAAAAAACTACCTGATTGATATTGATGGTACCATCTGTGATGACATTCCCAATGAGGAGCCAGAGCGTATGGCTACAGCCGAATTGTATCCCGATGCACTAGAAACACTAAATAAATGGTATGACGAAGGTCACATGATTTGTTTTTTCACCTCAAGAACTGAAAACCACCGCAAAGTAACCGAAGACTGGTTAAACAAGCACGGATTTAAATATCACTCTTTGCTTATGGGCAAGCCCCGTGGTGGAAACTATCACTGGGTAGACAACCACTTGGTTAAGGCAACACGTTATAACGGTAAATTCACCGATTTAGTAGAAAAAGAAGTGACCATTGAGGTTTTTGATGATGGACAACACGACTAACATACCAACCATGGCCGAATTAGCAGCCCAAGGCAAACAGCCTGAAGTGCTTTTTTGGGTGGGTTGTGCTGGAAGTTTCGACGACCGTGCAAAGAAAATAACCAAGGCTTTTGTCAAGTTACTACTAAAAGCCGAAATTTCTTTTGCTGTACTTGGACCAGAAGAAAGTTGTACGGGCGATCCTGCCAAGCGTGCCGGTAACGAGTTTTTGTTTCAAATGCAAGCCATGATCAATATTGAGATCCTCAATGGCTATGAAGTAAAAAAGATAGTTACGGCCTGTCCGCACTGCTTTAATACCTTGAAGAATGAATATCCAGGTTTGGGCGGGCACTACGAAGTGGTGCACCACACCCAATTCCTTAAACAATTGCTGGACGAAGGCAAGCTTAGGGTTGAAGGCGGTCAATTCAAAGGCAAGCGAATTACCTTTCACGACCCCTGTTATCTAGGACGTGCCAATAACGAATACGAAGCGCCTAGAGCTGTTTTGACCAAGTTAGAAGGCGAGTTGATTGAAATGAAAAGTTGCAAGGCCAAAGGGCTTTGCTGTGGCGCTGGTGGCGCGCAGATGTTCAAAGATGCGGAAGCGGGTAACAAAGAAATCAATATTGAACGCACAGAGCAGGCCTTGGAGACCAAACCAGACATCATTGCTGCAGGTTGCCCTTTTTGTAATACAATGATGACCGATGGGGTTAAGAACAAAGAAAAGGAAGGTTCCATTGTGGTAATGGACATCGCTGAACTTATGCAACAAGCCGAAGACTTATAATATGCTAGTACCCTTTGAGGCATTATCCGATGAAGCGCGTGTATGGATTTATCCAGCCAGTCGTCCTTTTACTGCCGAAGAGTGTGACAAAATTACTACAACAATAAATGCCTTTCTAACCCAATGGACGGCACATGGCGCATCCCTAAACGCTGGGGTTAGCATACCCTATAATCGTTTTATTGTTATTGCACTCGACGAAAGCCAACAAGAAGCTACGGGTTGTTCAATAGATGCGTCGGTAAAAATCATACAAGAAATTGAAGCGACTTACGGAGTTACTCTTTTGGACAAGATGAATGTCAGCTTTAAGCAAGGAGCGTATATTACCTACAAGCCATTAATGGATTTTAAGAAAATGGTCAAAAGTAAAGCGGTTACGGAAAACACCATCGTCTTCAATAATTTGGTGGTAAACAAAGAAGAATTTTTGACGCAATGGGAAGTCCCTGCTCACCAAAGTTGGCATGCACGCTACTTTTAATTTACCTTTAAGGTATGTTTCGCTTTATATTCACGATTTTTTTTGCGGCAACACTAGTTTACGCACAATCCCAACAAGCATGGGTAGATAGCCTTTATTCCCAAATGACCCTCGATCAAAAAATCGGGCAGCTTTTTATGGTCATGGCTTATCCCGATGGGAATGCTTCCAAAAGGATGGCTACCAGCAAAAAGATTCAAATACAACACATTGGCGGTGTCTTGTTTTCTAAGGGCACCAGCAAACAACAATTGCGCGACACGCGTACCTATCAAAATCAAGCTTCGGTTCCCTTACTTATTGGCGCCGATGCAGAGTGGGGCATGGCCATGCGCCTAACAGATTTACCCGCTTATCCATACGCCATGACGCTAGGTGCATTGCCACACAGCGATTTGATTTATGCCTTGGGCAAAAGATTGGGTGCACGCAAGCGTAGCATGGGGGTGCATATTACTTTCGCCCCCGTTGTAGATGTCAATAGCGAATCCAAAAATCCCATTATTGGCGTGCGATCTTTTGGCGATGAACCCAGTAAAGTGGCGGAACAGGGTGCTGCGTTTATGGAAGGGGTACAGGCAGCAGGTATTTGGGCGGTTGCCAAACACTTTCCCGGTCATGGGGCAGCAGTTCAAGATTCACATACCGCACTTCCGCTCATCAATCGCAGTAGCAAAGCATTAGACAGCATAGACGTATTGCCATTCCAGCATCTGATTGACAACAAGCTCAAGGGTATTATGGTGGGACATTTGGCCGTTCCTGCATTGACAGCAAATGACAGCATTCCCGTTTCTACTTCTTCTTTAGTGGTGAGCGATTTGTTGCAAGATAAAATGGGTTTTAAGGGACTTATTTTCACAGATGCCCTCAATATGAAGGGCATATCCGATAGCGTTGACCAACCTGCACTACAGGCCTTTATGGCAGGAGCAGATGTATTACTCATTCCCGAAAACCTATCAAGCTCCATTGCCAATATAAAATCCCATTACTTGTCTGGTGCTATTACACCAACACGATTGGAAAAATCGGTCAAGAAAATTCTTGCAGCCAAATACCAACTTGCCTTAAAGCAAACAAAAAAAGGCTTTTATGAAATCTTGCCCTTTACATCTGTTGACCGCTACTTAGTCCAACAAATAGCCAAGCAAAGCCTTGTCTTGGCACACCACAGTAAGGCTTTCCCCATTAAGTCAAAAACAAAGGTGGCATTTGTTGCCCTTGGTAAACAGAACGACAATACCTTTTTAAACGCTTTGCGCCAATACGCTGCGGTACGTCAACTTTCTCCCCATGCAGCCGATGACATAAGTTCAAGCGAAACTTTGGTTGTAGGCATTTATGCAGATACGGCTACACCATGGGCAAAACAGTACCTGTCAACAGAAAAACTTGGGCTGTTAACTAAATTGCTAAAACACCAAAATGTGCATGTAGTGGTATTTGCAAAACCCTACGTTATACGACAGTTATCAAATTTGAGCAGCTGTTCAAGTGTGTTATTGGCACACCAACAGGAGCGGGCATTTGTCAAGGCTGCAGCCCAAATATTATTTGGAAAAATTGATGCAGTGGGTGAATTACCCGTTGCCCTAGAAGCTTTTGACTGATATTTTGTGCTTCAAAGTATTACCAATACTTTTGTGTAATGCTTGTTAAAGAAACCCTGTCCCGTAAATCATTTCTAATATGAAAATAGCGATTGTTTGTTACCCAACCTATGGTGGTAGTGGGGTAGTGGCTACCGAATTGGGCATCTCTTTGGCCGACAGGGGCCATGAGGTACATTTTGTAAGCTATAAACAGCCCGTGCGTTTACAGTCTATTGCAGGGAATATCCACTTTCATGAGGTTCATGTACCACGCTATCCGCTGTTCCATTTTCAACCCTATGAATTGGCACTCTCTAGTATGCTCGTAGAAATGGTGAAGTTGCATGAGATAGAATTATTACATGTGCACTATGCCATTCCACACGCCTATGCAGCCTATATGGCCAAGCAAATGCTTAAAGAAAACGGTATTGACATTCCATTGGTAACCACCCTTCACGGGTCGGATATTACCTTGGTAGGGAGCCATCCGTTCTACAAACCTGCTGTTACCTTTAGCATCAATAATTCAGATATGGTAACAGCTGTTTCCAAAGATTTGCGCAGCGATACCTTTAACTTGTTTGATGTGCACAAAGAAATTCATGTAGTGCCTAATTTTATCAACATCTCGCGTTATGATAATATTCGCTTAAATTGCGAGTGCGGAGCTGTTGCGACTGCAGATGAGGTCATACTTACGCATGTAAGTAATTTTAGACCTGTAAAACGTGTGTTAGACGTCATTGAAACGTTTGCAAAGGTACGGGAACATATGCCTGCCAAACTATTGATGGTGGGCGATGGTCCAGACCGCTTGGCTGCTGAAAACCGCTGCCGTGAGTTGGATGTTTGGGAGGATGTTATTTTTTATGGAAAGACAAACGAGGTAAGTAAGATTTTATGTTTCTCTGACCTGTTGTTATTGCCCTCGCAAACCGAAAGTTTTGGATTGGCTGCTTTGGAGGCCATGGCCGCTGCCACGCCTGTTATTTCCACCAACACCGGTGGACTGCCGGAAGTAAATATTCACGGAGAAACAGGTTATCTAACTGCTGTTGGCGATGTGGATGCCATGGCAAAACACGCTGTAGCACTCTTGTCTGATAAGGAAAAACTAACCTTGTTTAAGCACCAAGCATATGCGTATGCATGTCGTTTTGACGTCCACCAAATTGTTCCAGCATACGAAGAAATGTACCAAAAAGCGTTAGCGTAAATTACATGCGAAACTCTCCAAAGGCATCACTGCCTTCAATGTTGTGGTTGTAGACGGTAGCCAAACACAGGCTTAGGTACTTGCGTGTATCTCGTGGATCAATTACGCCATCGTCCCAAAGTTCTGAAGTAGCATGCCATACACTTGCCTTTTGCTTGGCATCTTGATACATGGCATCTTTGGCATGCTTTAATGCTTTTTCATCCACTTTTTTATTAAGCGATGCTGCAGACTGACGTCTCACAATTTCCATTACACCTGCTAATTGTTCTGCTCCCATTACACCAGATTGCACGTTGGGGTAGGAAAACAAAAAACGGGGTTGAAACGAGCGACCGCACATAGCGTAGTTTCCAGCGCCATAGGAATTGCCAATCAGCAAGCTGATATGTGGTACGGTGCTGCCAGAAACAGCATGTATCAGTTGCGCACCACTGTTAATCATACCTTTTTGCTCATATTGTTTGCCCACCATAAAACCGGTGGTATTGTGAACAAACAATAGAGGGGTGTTGGATTTGTTTGCCAGCTGTATAAACTGCGTGGCTTTTTGTGCAGACTCGGCAAAAATAACTCCGTTGTTGGCAATGATGCCTACGGGGTAGCCATTGATGTTGGCCCAACAGCACACCATGGTAATGCCGTAGTTGGTTTTAAACTCGGTAAACTCAGAATTATCAACAATGCGGATCAATACTTCTCTGATGTCTATGGCTTTTTTGAGGTTTGCAGGTACGATACCCAACAGTTCATCTGCACTGTATCGCGGTGGCACAACGGGCTTGTGTGGTGCTGCGTAGGGTTTTGCGGGTTTCAAGGTTTTGACCACGTCTCTTGCAATGGTGATGGCATCTTGCTCATCCTCGGCTAAAAAATCTGCAACTCCCGAAATACGGCTATGCATATTGGCTCCACCAAGTTCTTCATCCTTGGCAATCTCGTTGGTAGCCATTTTCACTAAGGGAGGTCCTGCTAAAAATACTTTTGCAGCATCTTTTTGCATGATGGTATAGTCCGACATACCGGGGACATAGGCACCGCCAGCTGTGGCATTACCAAAAACAACTGATATGGTTGGAATTCCCAATTTGGAACGTCTGGACATTTCTCTGAACGAAGCACCGTAGTTGTTGAAGACACGGTCTTGATCGGGCAGGTTGGCACCACCACTTTCTACCAAATTGATCGTGGGTAATTTGTTTTCTAATGCGATTTCACCTAAGCGCAACACCTTTAGACTGGTTGCATAGTCTACGGCACCGCCTTTGCGAGTACCCAAGTTTGCATTGATTAAACACAGGCGTTTGTTTACATAGCCAATTCCAGCAACGGTCGTACCGCCCGGACCAAAACCTCCTTCGTGAGTAAGACCTGCCAACGGCATCAACTCCAAAAACGGACTGTCTTTGTCTAACAGTAAGGCAATGCGCTCACGCGCCAAAAACTTTCCTCGCTTCCGCGCACGTGCAATGGAAGCTTCCGTGCCTTGTGTTTGGCTGTTTTTTAGCTGTTGGTGCAATTCCCCTACAAGCTTTTCCATCTCGGAGTAGTTTTGCTTGTAACTCGCTTTGCTTGTTTTTATGGCAGATTTAAATGGTCTCATGTAGTATAAATCCCTGTAAAAGTACAAACTTGCTTTAAAATCAACTGATATTAGATATTGTTTTACATTTATAGTGATGAAAAAAGCATTTTATTTTTTAATTATTGCTCTGTTCTTAGGTTGTGTTAAGGGAAAACACTACGACAAACCTGCACCCCTGTATGTGCTGGATGGCGTTGTGGTAAGCACCATAGACACCATATCTCCTTCCTCGATAGCAAGTATTAGTGTAATCAAAGATGAAAAAGCAATTGCCAAATACGGGCAAAAAGGAAAACACGGAGTTATTGAAATCATTACAAAAGATGAATGAACAACAAACCATAGCCGAACTCGTAGAAACACTTCAAACACGTCTTGAAAAGAGACAGTTTAAAGATGCGGTACAAAAGATTAAATTGATGACGACCCTTGAAACTGTACAGCGCATGTTAAACGGTCAGTAGCATAAAATCAATATATTTGGATCATGGAAAACCTAATCCAATACTTTGAAAATATTCCCTCGCTGCACCGCAGCATCATATTGGTTGGAGGTATAACCCTTTTTTGGTTGATTGAAGGGCTCGTGCCCACGAGAAAATTAACCTACAAGAAATGGCGTCATGCGTTGCCTAATTTCTTTTTTACGGCAACTTCGGTTTTGGTGAATTTCTTTTTGGCTTTTTTACTGTTGAATACCGCCGACTGGACACAGGCTAACGGATTTGGTTTGTTGCATATTGTCGAATTGCCCCTCTGGCTTTATGTGGTTTTGGGAGTGCTGCTCTTGGATTTTATTGGTGCCTATTTGGCACATTTGGTCGAGCACAAAATAAAGCCGCTGTGGATGGTGCACTTGGTGCATCATTCCGATCATCATGTAGATACCACGACGGCAAACCGCCACCATCCCCTTGAAAGTTTGGTTCGTTTTTCATTTACACTAGTGGCTGTTTTTATATTGGGTACCCCCATTGGTGTGGTTATGTTGTATCAATCATTATCGGTGGTTTTAAGCCAGTTCAATCACGCCAATATCAATTTGCCTACCCGACTAGACCAATGGCTCAGCTATGTGCTGGTCACACCGCATATGCACAAGGTGCACCACCATCATGTGTTGCCCTATACGGATAGCAACTTCGGTAATATTTTTGCGATTTGGGATCGCTTGTTCGGCACATACAAGAATTTAGATGCAGCACGTATCATTTACGGCGTAGATGTTTTTCCTAATGAGGATGAAAACAGCAGGGTTGGAAGTTTGCTATCCCAACCTTTTCAACCGTATCGAAAACCCACCACACAAGCCCAATAGTATTTTCTACCTTGGTATAACCCTAACCTCATGAAAAAAATACCCTTAGTGCTTTGTTTTGCCTTATTGATGCTATCTTTTACATGTACAAATGACGACCTTAACGTAATCAATACAGACTGCCTTACCGATCCAACTCACGATACCGTTTGCACGATGGATTATACGCCTGTTTGCGGTTGTGACGAAGTGACCTACAGCAACGCTTGTGTTGCTGGTGCGGCAGGGGTACTGAAGTGGACAGATGGGGCTTGCAAATAATCCCCAAATGGGTATTTGTGTTAGCTGATTGTTAAGCTTGCCTTGTTCCGATACATTGCGTTTATTTTTTTGTAAATTGTAACCAATTAAACAAAGCAAAATGAAACACATACTATTAATTTTTACAGCAGCCCTTTATCTAGCTTCTTGCACACAAAATCCAAACCCAACTTTTGATGCAAATGTCGAACTGGCCAAAACATGGTTTAGTACGTTTGAAGCAGAGGATATGGAAGCATTATCTGCGATGTACGCTGATGAAGTTGAACATCAAGGTGCATTCTACGGCACGGAGCTGATGACCACCAAAGACGAAGTGCTCGCTTACATCGGCGGATGGCACGCAGCCATGGACGATATTAGCTATACACCAGAAAACTTTTTACCTGGTGTTGATCCAGAAACCAACCTTCCCAACGGAAGTGTACGTACCTACGGTACTTGGCGCGCAACAAGTGTTGCCTCAGGCAAAAGCTTTGCTGCGAAGTTCTATCACTATATGACTTTTGATGAAAACGGACTTATCATCAACGGTGGTGATTATGGCGATGCCATGGGTATTATGATGGCGGTTGCTCCAGACGCGGAGTAATCCAAGTTACCTTACTAAAAACACCTCCCGTTTTATATGTACAACGCGAGGTGTTTTTTATGTGTACTACACGGTTCAACACCAACTTATTAAAAATTAAGTAACTTGTAACACAATTCTTCATTGCTATGAAATTTCTAAACACCTATTATCCTATTATTTTGGCTTTTTTAAGTTTTGTCTATTCCGTATACCTTTGGTTTACGGGAAACGAGCTAGAGGGCATCTATGTAGGACTTTGGCCCATTACCATTTTGGGATTTGCCATTGCCATCAGACAAAGACGCAAATATGACAAATAGCATCATGTTTTTTGTCGGATTGGGTATTGTTTTGGTGTACACGTTCTTTTTAATTGGAATCATTTCCAAGCAAAACAAGGCTGTCAAAAAGCAAACCCCATCCAAGGTAGATGTTCTTGACATGGACGGGATGGGCAACCAGGGAAGAGTGCCTACAAAAGTAGCAAAAAACAGGGCGTAGGTCTGTCCGTGCCTTTTTTCAGTTTAACTAAACACAAAAATATAACGCAAACGTTATCTGCGTGGTAGCACTAGAACCCCAACAATACCGAAAAGCGTTTAAGGGGGTTTCGAAGGAAGCTGCGTTGGCTGAAGGCCGTGCGGCAATGTGCAAAAAAAGCATCATAAGCACGCATGATGGCATGTACGTGGTCAAACTTTAGTTGTACCATATAAAATAGCGTTAGCGTGGTATCAAAAGCGGCACGCACTGCATAGACCCACAGCAAGGACGCTAACGGCAATGTTTTGGTATAGGTAAGCAAGGAGTTGCGTATGTTGTAGTGGAGCTTTCTTGGGTTGTCTTGCGCCAGACTAGAAGCACCCTTATGATACACTTCGCTGTTGCCAATAGCCCAAACCTGATGACCCTTAGCTTGTGCACGAAGGCATAAATCTATTTCTTCAAAGTGCATAAAAAAGGAAGCATCAAAACCGCCCAAGGCATCAAAGACAGATTTGCGCACCACCAAGCAAGCGCCGCTTGCCCAGGTCACTTGCGCATTGGTATCGTATTGTCCGCTGTCTTTTTCGCATTTCCTGCCCACACGACCTCGGCAGTAGGGGAGCCCCATGATGTCTAAATAACCGCCTGCGGCACCGGCATACTCAAAATGGTCTGGCTTTGCCAAATCCTTGATTTTGGGTTGTACCATGGCTACCTCAGGGTGGGTTTCCAAAAAAGCACTAATGGGCAATAGCCAATCAGAAGTTGTCTTAATGTCTGAATTCAACAAACAAACCACATCGGTATCTATTTGTTGCAATCCCTTGTTATAGCCACCGGCATAGCCAGTGTTTTCAGCCAGCGCTATGGGTGTGACAGTAGGAAAAGCTTCCGCAAGCACTGCCAACGAATCATCGGTTGAGGCGTTGTCAATTACATAGACCTTGGCGTTTTCACTGTGTTCCAATACCGAGGGCAAAAATTGCTGTAGCAATGCTGCTCCGTTGTAATTCAATATGGCAATGGCAGATGTCATAAAGCAAGTCCTTTTATGGGAAAGTCGGGCATAAAGTGATAAGCCTGTTTGTCATAGTCAATCTGGCAATAAATATGTTGCAACCCGTTGGTGACCATTAGGTAGTTGGCGTTTAGTACCAATTGGTAGCGGGCAATTTGGTCAAAGGTTGCTTGGGTGATGGGTATCTCGGGTGCTTTACATTCCACCAAAAGCGCAATGGAAGCATTGGTGCCTGCAACAACCACATCAAAGCGTTTTTGTTGGCCCATGACCTCAAATTGTTTTTCAATGCTCAAGCGGGTTTTGCTGATGCCTTTATCCATCAAATCTTGAATGACGTGTTGGCGTACCCATTCCTCTGGGGTAAGCAATACAAACTTTTTTCGGATCGGATCCAATATAAAGCGTTTGTTTTCGCTACTTTTGGTAGTGAAGCTAAAAGTCGGAAATGCCAAGGCTTGCATGACCACAAAAGTGCTAAATTATTTTTCAATTGGATGCATACGCAAGCACGAAGCGTGCTATTTTAGATCGAAATTTTACACCTATCTACTTTTTGATGGGTGACGAGCCCTTTTTTATTGATCAATTGAGTCAGTTGCTTATCGATACCGTATTGCCCGAAGAACAGCGCGATTTTAACCAAACCATACTATACGGAAAAGACACCAGCATCGAACAAATTGTATCGGTTTGCAAGCGTTTTCCTATGATGGCCGACCACCAATTGGTTGTGGTACGTGAGGCGCATGAACTCAGTCGTAGTATCGAAAAACTGGAGGTCTATGCTGAACAGCCGCAAACCACCACGGTTTTGGTGATTTGTTATAAAAACAAAAAATTAGACAAGCGCAAAAAGCTCCATAAGGCCATTGCCAAGAACGGAACCGTTGTGGAAACCAAAAAACTCTATGACGACAAACTTCCCGCTTGGATAACGCAGCGCGTGCGCGATCAACAGCGTAAGATTGACTTTAAGGCCGCTGCGGTTTTAGCAGATAGTGTGGGTGCTGATTTGGGTGCACTCTACAACCAGGTCAGCAAACTTTGCTTGGTTGTTCCAGCAGGGGAGTCCATCAGTGCAGACCATGTGGAGCAGCATGTGGGTATCAGCAAAGAATACAACAACTTTGAATTGCGTAAAGCACTTGGGAATGGTCATACGGCCAAAGCTTATACCATTGCACATTATTTTGGGCGTCATCCACGGCAACATCCGTTATTGGGCACCATCAGGAGTTTGCACAACTATTTTATGCAATTGCTCACCTACCACGGCTTGCCTTCCAAAAACCCTGATGCAGTTGCTAAAGCATTGGGCATTCATCCGTTTTTTGTACGTGAAATTGAGCAGGCTGCAAGGCTTTATCCCTTAAAATCAATAGTACCCATTTTGGAAAGTATCAAAAAAGCTGATTTGGCCGTTAAGGGCGTTGATGCGGTTCCTACCTCGGAGGGAGAAGTGCTGCAAGAGTTGTTAAGTCATATTGCTTAGTTCTCGATACAATTTTCTATCGAAAGTCACCTGCCTGCGGTAGGCTCGATCGATGTGCTATTACCAACAGCTGTTACCCATTAACTACTCACTATTGCGCAATAACAAACAACGCTTTTATATCGGAGGAAACTGATTTGGTTTTGCCTCGTGCATGATGGCATAGGAGGCTTCTACGATATCTTCTTTTGATGGTTTTGAGAAGTAATCCCGTCAGTACCATAAGCCGGGCGGTGCTCTTTGGCAGTAAGTAGGCTCGGTTGGCTGTCCAAATGCGTATAAATATCTTGCTTTTCCAATAACTGACTTAAGATATAAGCCGTTCCACCACCTGGAACATCTTCATCTACAATCAACAGCCGGTTTGTTTTTTCTACACTTGCGCCAATGATATTGGTGGAATCAAGCGGGATTAGCGATTGCACGTCTATCACATCTGCATTAATACCCATTAGTGCCAAGGTTTCGGCAGCTTCTTCAACAAGCCTGAGAGTCGACCCATATGAAACCAGAGTTATATCGTTACCCGTGCGAAGCTGTTCTGCAATGCCAAGGGGTACAGTAAAATCACCCAGGTTTTCAGGTTGTTTTTCTTTTACGCGGTAGCCGTTAAGCGGTTCAATCACCAGTGCTGGGTCTTGTCCTTGTAGCAGGGTGTTGTACATACCACTTGCTTGTGTAAGGTTTCTGGGTACCAATACAAATATACCACGTAGTAAACTAACCAAACCGCCCATGGGAGAGCCCGAATGCCAGATACCTTCTAAGCGATGTCCTCTTGTACGGATAATCAGCGGAGCACGTTGTTTGCCACGTGTGCGGTAGTGGAGGGTTGCTAAGTCATCGCTTATAAGTTGCAGTGCATAGAGCACATAGTCCAAATATTGTATTTCAGCAATGGGTCGTAGTCCACGGAATGCCATGCCAATGCCCTCCCCAATTATGGTAGCTTCACGAATACCACGGTCCGCAACACGTTCTTCTCCATAGATTGCTTGAAGTCCCTCTAAACCTTGGTTAACATCACCAATTTTTCCACTGTCTTCACCGAAAACCAAGAGTTTGGGGTGTTGTTCTAGTAGGGCTTTAAAATTGTCTCGCAATACCACTCGACCATCAACAAGGTTTGCGTCTTCGCTGTACTTGGCAGGAATGCTTGGGACATTTAAAGCGGAGTTGTCGTATTCATTGTAAAGCTTATCGCTGTAGAGGGTCTGTGTGTTTTGCTGTTTTTCTTGCCACCATGCTTGCAATGCCTTTCGGCTAGTTGTAGGATTGCTACGTGTTTGCCACAGGAGCTCACGAACAGTTGCGTATATGGGCTTGCGATAAGGCAGATTTTTTTTAAACAATACAGCGGCCAATGATGCTAGTGTGTCAGATTCTTGTGCGTTTGCAATAAGCGCTTCTGCCAACTGTTGGGCTTCTTGCCGTTCTTCATCAATAGGGGCTAAATATGCCTTCCATGCAGCTGTTTTGGCTTCTTTGGCGGCTGTTGTGGCCTTTTCGTCGATGGCATCAAGTTCATCCTCGGTTGCTATTTTCTTTTCTAATATCCAGTTTTTAAATGTTAGGTTACAGTCGTGTTCTTTTTCCCAATGCAAGCGCGTTTCCGATTTATAGCGCTCGTGCGACCCAGAAGTTGAGTGTCCGAGGGGCTGGGTAAGTTCTTGTACGTGTATCAAAACGGGAACGTGCGCACTTCGTGCCAATTCACTCGCACGGGTATAGGCTTCAATTAGTGCAGGGTAATTCCAGCCTTCAACCTCAATAATTTCAATACCAGCCTTGTTGTCTGTACGTTGCATCCCACGCATGGCTTCTGAAATACTTTCCTTAACAGTTTGAAATGCGTTGTCAACCGAAATGCCATAGCCGTCGTCCCATACACTAATGACCATGGGTACTTGCAATACACCAGCGGCGTTAAGAGTTTCGAAAAACAAACCTTCGCTTGTACTGGCATTTCCAATAGTACCCCAAGCGATTTCATTTCCTCTGTCAGAAAGCTTTTCATCTTTCATGGATGCTACTTTCCGAAACAGCTTGGAAGCATGTGCCAAGCCCAACAGTCGTGGCATTTGTGCAGCTGTGCACGAAACATCTGAAAAAGCGTTTTTTCTCTCCACCAACGGCAGGAGATTGCCTTCGATGTCGAGGGTATCGGTATTAAAGTGCCCCACCATTTGTCTTCCAGAGGACATGGGTTCTGCTATGTGGTCGGAGTGTCCATAAACACTTGCAAATATGTGTTTGGGTTTTAATCCCCCGATAGACATCATAAAGGTTTGATCGCGGTAATATCCCGATCTGTGGTCTCCGTTTTTAAAGACCTTTGCCATGGCTATCTGTGCGAGTTCTTTACCATCGCCAAAAATCCCAAACTTCCCCTTTCCAGAAAGCACTTCTTTTCTGCCCAAGATACTTACCTGTCGACTGAGTGCCACAATATAGTAGTCGTTGAGTACGTCTGACTTGAAATCATTGAAGGTACCTTTGGATGAAGCGAGATTGACTGTTTTCATAAAGCTTAGCAAATTTACGAAAAATAAGAGTAGGGTTAATCTGCTAGAACCAACTTCTTGAAAATAGCTTGGCTAGTGAGGCAGGGCGTAAGGACAACTGAAAACGTATGTTTTTGGGATAGGCATTGTTTGTGAACACAGCACCGCTTGAATTGTAGATGGGAAAATGTACTTCGAAAAAGTCTGGAACCAGATTAAACGTGATGCCCGTGCCCCAATGTGTTTCAACATTCTGATGCATGCTTTTAACCCAGCCGATTTCTGCATAGCCTTCAACCCATCGCCAAATGGTCGTCGCCGACTGTGCCGTCATCAGCCACTGGTTGGCGCTTGTAAGTTTACCTGTGGTGCGCAATGCCCCTTCAGCTTTGATGTATTGCTGACTGAAAAAACCCTCGGCTTCCGAACGCCCATAGAGGTCGTATTGAAACAAATAATCATTGACTCGCGATACATTAAAATCGTAATAGTTGTCGTTTGCGTTGTTGGACAAGAAAGTTCCGGTAAATAACCGCATGGTCCACCTTCGGTTGGGTGCGTAATAGGTAATGTATTCAGCATCAAGACTCAACTTTTTAAAATTACTGGCCACTTGTGCTTCGGCTTTATACGAGAAGTTGTCCAAAGCAGTGCCTTTTCGGGATTGAAAACTAGCCAAACTTACGCCATAACCCCGTCGTTCGTCCGCTTCTGGTAAATCATCTAAGCGTACCGATACGTGTCGTATTTGTAAGGATGAACGTTGTTTGTTTTGAATTCCCTTTGGGCGGTAATAGAAAATTAGAGAAGGAGTAAAGACCGTATAGCGTAATTGAGGTGCATAGTGATATGATGAGCCGAATAGGTTAATTCGGGTCAAATAATGGCTGCTGTTTTCCTTATAAAAATCTGCTATCAAAAATCCAAGTCCACTTATTTGTTTTCGTTTGATGCCATACTGTGGGCTAAATTTAAAGCGAAACGTATTGGCCAATACGCTACTGTTTGCTATAGAAATACCGCCTAACAATCCGTCGTAATAATTATAGGCAAACTCAGGTCTGTAGAGCAATAGTGCGGTTCCGCTCTCTGCGATATCTTGAAAGAATCGTAATTTTAAATTGTTGCGAAACAGGCCATTGCCAAGCTGGTAGGTGTTGTTGTTCAATTGGCGCTCTGGTATGTAGTGGTTTTTATTGATGGTCAGCGACGATATCTCAGTGTTTTTATAGTCTTGCTCATAGGGCAAATCATTGCTTAAAATCCATGATGTTTGCACAGTACCGTTGGTCAAGATTTTTTTGATTGGAATCGCAACTTTTGAATTGGTGCTGTTTATACGAATCCGTAAAATTTCGGCGATTATTTTTTTTCCTTTAAGTTTTAAGTCAATGTTATTATCCAAATAAATGTAATGGTCAAAAAACCAATCTAGCGGCTTGTCGGTTTTTCGTGTCAATTCCTTTTTTAAAACAGCATTTGACAGCGAACCCTTGGGAATGGATTTGACTGTACGGGTGAGGATGTCACCACCAATGTAATGGTCTAAATACATGAGCGCCAAAGCGGCACGACTGGGATTTGCAACCCTTCGGTTGTAACGGGTCAGTCTGTTTTTAGAAGTGGTGAGTGCTTGCCCCCTGTTTTTGTTGGCAGACACATTGGCTGATAGTTCCCAACTTCTATGGTAAGGTGCTTGAACGAAGTGGTAGTTTTTAACAAACGGTAACTCTTTTAAAAAACCCGTCATGGCCAGGTTTGGATATTGCTCTTGCACATATTGATTCCACAAAAAATTTGGCAACCCGTCGATAAGCCAGTCCGATTGGTCTTCTGTCTACCCATATTTTTGGGATACATGCCAATGCAGTAGGCTTTTCAGTAATTTTAACTCTATCATTTGTGCTTTGTCAAAAGCCTTTAAAAAAGAGGGTAGTGATTCCATCGCCAATAGCGAATAGCCCTTGTAGTCTTCTTCAAGAGCCCAGATTATTTGTGCATCTACATTGTCAAAGTGGCGGCTTAAAAATGCTTCAATGTTTTCTAAATATGACGCCAAATCAGTGGTTTCATCCATAGAAATCATATCTGTTATTAGCGTTGCATGACCGAAAGGAATTTTTTGAAACGCATCAGGCTTGCTTATTAGCAGCGGAGAAACTTCGGTTGAATTTTGCGTTGGCAGTAGCAATTCGAACTTTTGATTTGTTTCAAATTGATATCGCACTGCTGCAGCAGGGCTGTTGGGTTTGCCAAAACCAAAATTAGTGTTTGCTAACCAACTGCCATCGCTATTGATTGTAGCCAAAACCAAATGCCAATGGTAAGTAAACAACCGATCCTTGGATATGCCGTATCTAAATTTATTCGCATCGGGGAGCTTGACCGTATACACCACCGTAAATTCAACAGAGCTGTTTGGTGCAATGGCTTCATCGAAGCTTATTTTGATGGCCTCTCGCTTTGCTGGCTGTCTTTCCCATTTGTGCTGTAGCCCATTGCTGTGAATTTCTTGAATATCGGTATATCCTTGGTTTTTCTTACTGGCACGTATCAGCTTATAATCGAACTCATTTGCCAAAAAGTAACCTAGCTGACTACGTGCATCCGAATAGGCGTGGTTCCAGTCCAAGAGGTAAACGGTGTTTACAGGTACATAGCTATCGTTTGTCCAACGTATGTTTTGGGTAATTGATAGGGGTGCAGAAGGCTCATTCCATTTGACGTGAATGTCATAGGCGTTTTGGGCATATCCAAAGGCGTGTAGCAACAATAAGAAACTGTGTACGAGGCGCAATGCTTAAAAGTTAGGGGTGAATTTCCGCTTTGTGTGGAATTGAGATACGTGTTTTACTGCTTCGTCAACGTCGTCAACTACTTTGATTAAATCCAAATCCTCAGGACTTATGTTGTGATGTTCCTTGAGCAATGTGTTTTTAATCCAATCGATGAGCCCAAACCAGAAATCTGAGCCAAACAATACGATGGGGAATTTTTTAATTTTCTCTGTTTGAATAAGCGTTAGTGCCTCAAAGAGTTCGTCTAAGGTGCCAAAGCCTCCAGGCATGACCACAAAAGCTTGTGCATATTTGATAAACATTACTTTACGAACAAAAAAGTAGTCAAAATTAATTAGCTTGTCTCTATCAATATACGGGTTTATGTCTTGTTCAAACGGCAGTTCAATAACAAGTCCTACAGAAGTGCCGTCGCCTTGTTGTGCGCCTTTATTGGCTGCTTCCATAAGCCCGGGTCCGCCACCTGTGATGACACCAAAACCTTGTTTGACTAATTTTTCTGCAATTTCGACGGTTTCTTTGTAGTATCTATCGGTTGGTTTTGTACGTGCCGACCCAAATATGGATACACATGGCTCTATGATCCCCATTTGCTCAAAACCCGATACGAATTCCCCCATGATTTTAAAGGTTAACCATGAGTTACTCGATTTCATGTCTGTCCATGTATTTGCCATGATTTTTATGTTTTTAACTCCTGCTGTAAAAAACGAGCAGTATGATTAGATTTGATTTTAGAGATTTCTTCAGGTGTTCCCGTGCAACAGATGTTACCGCCTTTTGCGCCGCCTTCAGGACCTATGTCAATAATATGATCCATCTGCTTGATTACATCCATGTTGTGTTCGATGATAATCATGGTGTTCCCTTTGTCGACCAATCGGTTGAGTACGTTCATCAGTACCCGAATGTCTTCAAAGTGCAACCCAGTGGTGGGCTCATCCAAAATATACAGGGTTTGCCCCGTATCCTTTTTGGATAATTCAGTCGCCAACTTAATGCGTTGGGCTTCGCCACCTGAGAGCGTTGTAGATTGTTGCCCAAGTGTAATGTACCCCAATCCAACGTCTTGAATAGTTTGTAATTTACGATAAATTTTGGGATAAGGTTCAAAAAAGCGACATGCATCATTGATTGTCATCTCTAAAACGTCGCTAATATTTTTATTTCGATACTTGATTTCAAGGGTTTCTCTGTTGAATCGTTTGCCATAGCATGCGTCACAATGCACGAATACATCGGGCAAAAAGTTCATCTCAATGGTTTTTACTCCCGCACCTTGACAGGTCTCACAGCGTCCGCCTTTAACATTAAAACTAAACCTACCGGGTTTATAGCCGCGTATCATGGCTTCTGGTGTTTTGGTGAATAACTGACGGATTTCTCCAAATACACCAGTGTAGGTTATTGGATTTGATCGTGGTGTGCGGCCAATTGGCGATTGGTTGATGTCAATTACTTTATCAATATGCTCCAAACCTTTGATTGATTGGTAAGGGAGTGGCTTCTTAACGGCTTTAAAGAAATGCTGGTTTAGAATGGGGTAGAGGGTTTCGTTTATCAGCGTGGATTTTCCGCTGCCTGATACGCCCGTAACTCCTATCATGCTGCCAAGTGGAATACTTATGTCTACGTTCTTTAGGTTATTGCCTGTGCAGCCTTTCAATCGTAGTTTTTTTCCGTTTCCGAGACGTCTTTTATTTGGGACTTCAATTTGTTTTTTGCCTGTCAGGTAGGCTGCTGTATCTGTATCCATCTGCTGGATATGCTTCGGATGGTCGGCTGCCACAACCTTCCCACCGTGACGTCCAGCGCCAGGTCCCATGTCTATCAGATAATCTGATTTGAGCATGATGTCTTTGTCGTGTTCCACCACAATAACCGAATTGCCAATATCACGCAATTGCATTAACGATTCGATGAGTCTTTCGTTATCGCGTTGGTGCAGACCTATACTGGGCTCGTCTAAAATATAGAGCACCCCAACCAATTGTGCGCCAATTTGTGTTGCCAAACGAATGCGTTGTGCTTCGCCACCGGAAAGTGTTTTGGCACTTCGGTTTAGCGACAGGTATTCGAGTCCAACATCCAATAAAAACTGTAATCGCTTTTCTATTTCGATCAGTACTTCATGTGCAATGATGAGTTGCTTTTCGGACATTGACGAACGAATGCCTTGTACCCAAGTGTGCAATTGAGCAATGTCCATTTCGGCCAAATCGGCAATGCCTTTGTCGCCAACCTTAAAGAAGCAAGCTTCCTTTCGAAGCCTTGAACCTGCGCAGCTAGGACATTTTATTTCGTCCATAAAGCCCTTTGCCCAGCGTTTCAGTGCCGCTGTATGTGCTTGTTTGTATTGATGTTCCAAAAACGGAATAACACCATCGTAATCAATGCTGTAATCCCTAGTGATACCCAACGACTTAGAAGCCACAGAAAAGCGTTCGTTTCCGCCGTTCAGTATCACCTCCATACCGTCCTTGGGAATGTCTTTTATTGCAGCAGTAAGTGAAAAATTATAGCGTTGTGCGATGCTGTTCATTTGCTTAAACGTCCAGTTGTTTTTTTCTTCTCCAATTGGGGCAATACCACCTGCCTTGATAGAGATGGTGGGGTCGGGGATGATTTTTTTATAGTTGGCCTTATACACCACACCCAAACCGTTGCAAGAAGGACACATGCCTTTTGGGGAGTTGAATGAAAAAGTATTAGGTTCTGGTGCCGCATAGGATATACCACTGCTCGGACACATTAATTTACGGCTGTAGAAACGTGTATTTGCTGTTTCGTAATCATATATCATCAGCATATCGTTACCGTGATACATGGCGGTTTCTATGCTTTCAGCAAGGCGCTTGTTGTCTGTTTTTGACGTTTTGACTTGAAGCCTGTCAATAACAATTTCAATATCGTGGTTTTTATACCTGTCAAGTTTGAAATTAGGGACCAACTCCACAAAAGCTCCATCTGCTCGCACTCTTGTAAAACCTTGCTTAAAAATAGAGGCAAAGAGTTCGCGGTAGTGTCCTTTTCTCGATTGTACGACAGGTGCGAGTATGGCAATTTTTTTGTCTTTGTAGGACGCGGCTATAGCCGCTTGAATTTCGGTGTCGGTGTATTGCACCATTTTTTCGTTGGTAAGAAAACTGTAGGCATCAGCAGCACGTGCATACAGTAAACGTAAGAAATCATATACTTCTGTAATGGTACCTACAGTAGACCTAGGACTTTTCCCCGTCGTTTTTTGTTCGATAGCAATGACTGGAGAAAGCCCGTCAATTTTATCAACATCGGGGCGTTCTAGTGCACCCAAAAACTGACGTGCGTAGGCTGAAAAAGTTTCAATATAGCGTCGTTGACCCTCGGCATAAACGGTATCAAACGCAAGTGAGGATTTGCCGCTGCCCGATAGCCCAGTAATGACAACAAGCTCATTACGTGGAATTTCCACATCAATATCTTGCAAGTTGTGCACCCGCGTTCCTTTAACAATTATTGCATCTTTCATAGCCAAGCAAAGCTTCGAATATAATTGATTTTAGTCAAGTTTTTTTAGTGAAGTGCTTCTTTTTTTATCGAATCGCAATAACCCATGAGTTCAGGGTAGAATTTCAAAAATTGCATCTTAAAAAAATCATAGTGGAATTCAAGTGAGCGGGCACCCGATTGCAAGAGGTGTAAACCTGACCGATTTGACATTTTATTTAGAATTTCGCCAATACCTGCAACACTGCTGTATTCCAGCAGCCAGTTTTGGGCTTGCATTCCCCTTAGATAACCTTGTGCGGATGGCGGCATGATGTTAATGTGTTGCTGAAGTAAAGCCGTTATTTTTTCGTTAAATGTTTCCAAAGATTGATAGTGAAATTGTTCAAAATAGACTGCTAAAAAGTGGTCGTAATAGATGTCAACCAGTATTCTGCTTATGTGTCTGTAATCCGCAAAAAGTTTTTCTCTAATGGCTGTTGAGGCTTTATGTTTATCAGTGAAGCTATCGATGCTGCGATGCATATCAATACCCAATCGCACTTCTTTTGTGAAATGAACCAAGTCTTTATTGCGCACATGGTCTCCTATAAAATTACCCACAACCAAATCAGCTGAAGGATAAGATAAGGCCAAGTGCGCTAAGTAATTCATGTGTGTTTGTATGCTTATATTTGACAAAACAAAAGTATGACTTTAATTGCATCTGTTTCGGGAATTCGTGGCACTATTGGTGGCGAAATCAATCAGAATCTCACCCCTGTAGATGTGGTTGCTTTTGCAGCAGCTTACGGCAGTTGGATTAAAACCAAGCATTCGTCAGCTACTGTAGTTGTGGGCCGTGATGCGCGCATATCAGGTCCAATAGTTCAAACCCTTGTGCAGCAGACCCTCGTGAGTCTGGGTATTGATGTGATTGATGCAGGGCTTTCTACAACACCTACCGTTGAAATGGAAGTTGTTCGCAAACAAGCACAAGGCGGTATTATCATTACAGCCAGTCACAATCCTAAGCAGTGGAATGCCCTAAAATTATTAAACAACAAAGGCGAATTTATCAGCGCTGAAGACGGTGCTGAACTAATGCAGTATGTAAGCGATCAGTCCTATTGCTTTGTCGGAGTAGATGACCTAGGTAAAATCAATGTAGTAACAGATGCACTCACGTCGCATATAGATGCGATTCTTGATCTTCCACAGGTAAATGTTTCCGCGATTAAAGCAGCAGGATTTAGTGCGGTTGTCGATGGTGTAAATTCATCTGGGGGTTTTGCGGTTCCGAAATTGCTGGAACAGTTAGGCGTAAAAGTGCATAAAATTCACTGCACGCCAAATGGCGAATTTCCACACAATCCAGAGCCGCTAAAAGAACATCTTGTTGATTTGTCAGCTGTCGTAACTGCCCAGCACGCAGATTTGGGTATAGCCGTAGACCCAGACGTTGACCGTTTGGTTTTTATGGATGAATACGGCCTATTGTTTGGTGAAGAGTACACCCTTGTTGCTTGTGCCGATTATGTGTTGCAATCTGAAAAGGGTGCGCTTGTTTCTAATTTATCTTCTTCAAGAGCGTTAGCTGATTTGGCCAACGATTACGCAGTAGACTACCACGCCAGTGCAGTAGGCGAGGTACACGTTGTTGCAAAAATGAAAGAAGTCAATGCTGTTATTGGCGGTGAAGGGAATGGCGGTGTCATTCTTCCTGCATTGCACTACGGGCGTGATGCGCTTGTTGGTATTGCCCTTTTCTTATCGCACTTGGCAAAGGAAAAAATCAGTGTATCTGCCCTAAAAGCTCGCTATGCATCATACGTGATGGACAAAAAGAAAATTGAACTTTCACCTACTTGGGATGCAGATGCCCTGTTGGCTGCTGTTGCAAAAACTTTTGCCGATGCGCGCGTAACCACCATTGACGGCGTTAAAATCGACTTTGACGATTCGTGGATTCACTTGCGCAAATCCAATACCGAACCCATTATTCGTTTGTATGGCGAAGCCAAAACACAAGAAAAAATGGCTGATAAAATCAATACAATTGAAGCGGCTATTGCTGCTTTTGTCGCATCAACTTAAAGCGGTTGTGTGTCCAAAAATAAAGGGACGGATCTTCTTTTATTAAAGCTTCCAATTGTTCGTAAAACATATCTGTAATGGCGTAGTTTGGTAGTGTATTGGGATGTTCAGCCAATAGGTTAAACGTTGTTTCATAATACCCTCTTTTAACTCTTCTAACTTTTGCCATTAACACAGGAATATCAAACCTTTTACCCAAACGTTCAGCCCCCGTAAACACAGGAACTTCATGACCAAAAAAGCTACGGAAGTAATTTTTCTTATTGCTTTTAGGCGATTGATCTGCTGCGAACCCAATAACTGATAATTCTTTTTTGTGCTGCATGGTTGCAAATTGCTCTGCAAACTTTTTTCGAGAAATGAGATATGACCCGTGCATGGAGCGTACTTTTTTTAGGTACTTGTCAAAATAGGGGTTTTGCAATGGGGTATAAATGCCGTGCGGGGTGTGTGGGGTGTGATGCCCTAATGATAAGAGCCATTCAAAATTCCCATAATGCCCTGTCATCACAAAAACAGATTTTCCCGCTTTGGCGAAATTTTCCAAAAAAGCTGGATTGGTTATCCGAAAGCGGCGCATCATGTTCTTTTTTGACATGCCTCTTACTTTAATTATTTCTAAAAACAAATCACATAAATAGCGGTAGAATTTGCGTTCAATGGCCAATGCCTCTTTTTCTGTTTTTACCAAACCAGAGCGTTTGATGTTCTTGCGCACCACCTTTTTCCGATAACCTACTACATGATAAAGAAAAACGTATAACATGTTAGCACACGAATATAACATCCAAAAAGGTAACCATGAAATAAGCAACAAAAAAGGTACTGTAACGATAAAAATGATTCGCTTCATTGCGCCATAATAAAGGGGTCTACTTAGAGCAGTATTTGCTTAAGAATAGGCATAAAATCTTCTGCATGACGTTCTTTGGCGATCACAGTGCCACTTTCATCCAATAGATATAATTGGGGAATTGAATTCACACCATATGCGGCAGCAATGGGGTCGTCCCAACGCATAAGGTGTGATACGTGCGTCCAATCGAGCTTGTCGTTATCAATGGCTTTTTCCCAAGACTTCTTATTGTTGTCTAGCGAAATGCCTACTATGGACAAGCCATTGGCTTTAAAGGTATTGTGAACCTTTACTAGGTTAGGGCTATCAACACGACATGGGCCACACCAAGATGCCCAAAAATCTAAAATAGTCAATTTTCCAAGGGAAGCGTTTAGTGTAACAAAAGATTCGTTTGGAGTAGGCGCTGAGAAATCAGGTGCTTTATCACCAACATTAACTTCGCCGTCTTCAGGAAGCGCTTCCGATTCCTCAGCTTCTTTTGGCGCTAAGAGTGCATTAATCTTAACAGCAGACTTTGTTTTCTTGATTGTTTTACTAAAGCCATTATAGATTTTATAAGCCTCTTCGTTATTAATGGCTTTGTTCATGACCAACTGCATCAAAACCATTGCAGATACATAGGAGTCAGGATTGGATTTGGTATATTCTTTCTGGAAATTATTAAATTTGGCCTCCATGTCTTTTAGTTGCTCCTCCAAATCTTTATATCCCAAGCTATCACGTGTGATCACCGCATTTCGCATGTCGTTTTGAATTTCATAAAAAGACTTTAATAATGGATTGACTTCATCAATATAGCGTTTAAAAGCTACGTTGGTTTTTGTTCCCCTAACTTTTGAAGCTTGAATGCTGTCTTTATATATTTCAACCGTAATTTCTCCGGGTTCAACAAATAGCGGTACAGATCCCCTTACACCATTTACCCACAACGATTGATAATCTGGTACTTCAGCAAAACCACTGTAAGAAGCTAGGCCTTCTTCCACGTAGAGCGTATCAATTACATTGGGTTTGTTATCGTCATCAAAGTTGACGAGAAATATTTGGTGGTCATCTTCAACGTCAGCAGAAATGCTAATGGTGTAATCTCCAGAAGATGATCTGCATGAAACAAAAAGAATAACTAGGGTTAGGAAGAAAAGATTTTGCATTGGAAAATAAATTTCAGCAAATTTATGAAAAAGGATTTTGAATTGATGATTTACTTTAAACCTGTATGTGGATTCAAATACAATTCTCAATAGCCGTTTTACGTTGACTGTATATATTCGTACTTTTGAAAAAAATATTTAAATGGCAGGAAATTCTTTTGGAAAAATATTTAGCCTTACAACCTATGGCGAGTCGCATGGTGTAGCCCTTGGTGGAGTTATTGACGGCTGTCCCGCAGGTGTTGCGATTGATGTTGCGGCAATCCAAGAAGACCTCAACAGACGTAGACCCGGTCAATCGGCCATCGTAACGCAACGAAAAGAACCCGATTCGGTTGCCATTCACTCAGGAGTGTTTGAAGGCAAGTCAACGGGAACACCCATTGGTTTTACCATTGTGAATACCAATCAAAAATCAAAAGATTACAGCCACATAAAAGACAGCTACCGACCTTCACACGCCGATTATGTTTACGACCAAAAATACGGCATTCGTGATTACCGTGGCGGCGGTAGAAGTTCTGCACGTGAAACCGCAGCCCGTGTGGTAGCGGGCAGCATAGCCAAGCAACTTATTGCACCTGTTAGTATTCGTGCTTTTGTTTCGGCAGTAGGGGGGTTGACTCTTGAAAACCCACAAAATACAAGCGATTTTTCTACTGTAGAAAGTAACCCTGTTCGTTGTCCAGACCCAGCAATGGCTGCCCAAATGGAAAGCTACATAAAGCAAGTCCGCAAAGAAGGGGATACCGTTGGTGGCGTAGTAACTTGCGTTATTAAAGATGTTCCAATCGGTTTGGGAGAACCGGTTTTTGACAAGCTACACGCAGCCCTAGGACATGCCATGCTTTCCATTAATGCTGTCAAAGGTTTTGAATACGGAAGTGGCTTTGCTGGCGCAAAAAGAAAAGGAAGCGCTCATAACGATTTATACAACGAAGACGGTACGACTAAAACTAACTACTCCGGTGGTGTGCAAGGCGGAATTAGCAATGGTATGGACATTTATTTCAACGTTGCCTTTAAACCTGTTGCGACCATCATGCAGCATCAAGAAACCATCGACAAAAAAGGAGACAAGGTTGTAATGGAAGGCAAGGGGAGACACGATCCTTGTGTGGTGCCACGCGCCGTGCCTATAGTTGAAGCCATGGCTGCTTTGGTATTGGCTGATTTTAGTCTCCGTAACAAAAACGCTAAAATTTAAAACATGAAAAAATTGCCCCTACATTGGAAAATTCTACTCGGAATGCTTTTTGGTGTTCTCTTTGGATTACTGTTAAGTCAATTTGAATGGGGTAGGGATTTGGTAGTAGATTGGATTAAACCGTTCGGAACAATATTTATTAATGTCCTTAAACTCATTGCCGTTCCCTTGATATTGGCCTCGCTAATCAAAGGGGTTTCTGATCTCAAAGACATTACACAACTCTCCTCCATGGGCAGTCGTACTATAGGTTTATACTTAATGACAACGCTTACTGCTGTCACCATTGGTTTGAGTATTGTGAATCTTATCAAACCTGGAAACACTATCTCTGACGAAACGCGAACAGAACTGCTTTCCGCTTATGCCTCTGATGCTGCTGCCAAACAAACAGTTGCAGCTGCGCAAAAGGAAGCAGGCCCACTACAAGCACTCGTAGACATGGTGCCCTCAAATATTTTTGCTGCCATGCAAGACAACGGCAATATGCTACAGGTGATTTTCTTTGCCATATTTTTTGGAATAGGTATTGTGCTTATTCCACAAAAGAAATCCCAATCTGTAAAAGACTTTTTTGATGCACTTAATGAGGTCATTCTCAAGCTTATTGATTTGATTATGATTGCTGCACCTTATGGCGTATTTGCGCTACTTGCAGCCTTGGTTGCTGAAGCACCATCATCCGATTTGTTTAAAGCCTTAGGCCTATACACCATAACGGTATTGTTGGGCTTGCTATGTATGCTGTTCTTTTACATCATCTTAGTACGCCTTGTAACAGGGGAGAAAATTGGTTTTTTCCTCAAAGGAATTTCACCAGCACAATTGTTAGCGTTTTCTACTTCCTCGTCAGCTGCCACACTCCCCGTTACCATGGAGCGTGTGCACGAACACTTGGGCGTTGAAGAGGATGTAAGCAGTTTTGTGCTGCCCATAGGTGCGACCATCAATATGGATGGCACTAGTCTGTATCAAGCCGTTGCCGCTATGTTTATTGCACAAGCCTTTGGGATGGATTTAAGTCTAGGTGCACAATTGGGTATTATAGCCACTGCAACGCTAGCCTCCATTGGCTCTGCAGCTGTTCCTGGTGCTGGTATGGTTATGCTTGTCATTGTGCTGGCACAGGCAGGTATTCCTGAAGCAGGTCTAGCACTTATTTTTGCCGTAGACCGCCCTTTGGATATGTGCCGTACCAGTATAAACGTAACCGGTGATGCGTCCGTATCAATAATTGTCGCCAAATGGCTGGGTAAACTCGGTACGCCAAAGGTCAAAAACTGGGATGACCACTACAAGAACTAGTCAATAAAGCGTTCTGGATGTTGATTTGAAAGCAGGCAGCTCGTTGTACCAAACCAGTGTTTTCTGTTTTTAGCGATTACACCATATGCAAACCGCTGTAAAATGGGTGGGGTTATATAAAATAAAAACACCACCCACTTAACTTTAGGCAGCTGTTTTATGATGTATTTTACTGCTTTGTGCTGTGACAACAACTCTTGTTTGGGTGTTAATACCGATACTGTTTCAGCAGATAGCTTGTGGGGTTTTGCAAAAGTATTGTTGAGGGCACTAAATGAAAAGTGCTTGTGCGTGTCGTGTTTCAATACAAACTGCACACTCTTGCTACACAGCAAGCAATCGCTATCGTAAAAGACAACGGCGCGTTTCACTTATTCTTTCGTTCTACCAATTCAAGGGCTTCCACGTTTACCTGTGTGGTGAAAATACCATAGTTTACAATGGCTTTTTTCTTTTCTAGGGTGTCTATGGTGCCTACGGCTTTTCCATCAAACATGCGCACTTTGTCCCCAATTTGGAAGCTAACTTTTGGGCGAAAGTTTTCTTTTGGCTTGGTCTCTTTTTGCTTCTTTTTTTCTTTGCGAACCACTGCTACCTTCTCAACTACCTCCTTCTTAATTGCACGCTTTTCTTGTTGTTCTTTTTTGTGTACGGCATTTGACTTTCGCTTTCGTTTTGCATTTTCGGTCTCTACGATTTGTAATAGCTCAGAAATAAGGGAACGCTTTTTGTTTGTGATAAAAAACCGTTCTGCCGCATCGTTTACCTTATTGCCAAGCACAATCATGCGTTTTTCTTGGTCAAAGAGTTCTTGATAGCGCTCTAGCTTGAACTTGACTTTTGCATTGAGGGTTTCCAGTTTTTCGTTTTCCCTTCTACTTTTAACCGAAGCTTCTTGCATTGCTTTAGAGGTTTTGCTCATGCTAGCACGCTCCTTTTGTAGCTTGGCGATGCTGGCATCAAAACGGACTTTACCGCGTTCAATTTTCTTTTTTGCCTTATTGATTAGACTATAGGGTATGCCATTTTTCTCGGCTACCTCAAACGTAAATGAGCTACCTGCTTCTCCTGTTACCAAATGAAAAGTGGGCTGAAGGCTCCTGCCGTCAAATTGCATATTGGCATTGGTCATGTGTGGCAGTTCGTTGGCCAGCAGTTTAAGGTTTGAATAGTGGGTGGTGATGGCACCAAAAGCATTGCGCTCATAAAATACTTCAAGAAATATTTCAGCAAGTGAACCACCTAGTTCTGGATCAGAACCCGTTCCAAATTCATCGATAAGGAACAGAGTTTTTTCATCACATTTTTTCAAAAAGCGTTGCATGTTCTTTAGCCGGTAACTGTAGGTGCTCAATTCGTTTTCTATAGATTGGTTGTCCCCAATATCCGTGAGTATGCGCTCAAATACGCTCATATGGCTGCTTTCATCTACGGGAAGCAAGAAGCCACTTTGCAGCATCAATTGCAGTAGGCCAACTGTTTTGAGAGTGATGCTTTTTCCACCTGCATTAGGTCCCGAGATAACCACAATTCTGTTTTCATCATGCAAATGCACGTCTTGTGGATAGGTAGTGTTCTTCTTTCTCTTATTACTCAAATAGAGTAGGGGGTGGTATGCTTTTTTTAGGTCAATTTCTTGCGTATCACGCAGCATGGGCATTACGCCGTCCATTTCCTTGGCGTAATAGGCTTTTGCGGCATGCATATCAATTAAAATCAGCAGACTGGCAAATTGGTTAACGTCATCTACAAAAGGGCGCATATAGTTGGTAAGGGCACGCAGGATTAAATCAATTTCTTCTTTTTCATCGTAAATGAGGTTTTGAAGCTCTTGGGTATAGGCTAGGGTAGTTTGCGGTTCTATATACACAATACTTCCCGTTTTACTGCTGCCGTGGATGACGCCTTTCACTTTACGGCGGTACATAGCCTTAACGGCCAACACACGTCTGCTGCCCATAACCGTTTCTCTGATATCATCTAAGAAACCGGAACCTTGATAGGTGCTCAATGCAGCGCCAAAACTTTGACTTATTTTGGAACGAACCGCATTTATTTGTTTTCGGATGATATGTAGATTGTCGGATGCGCGATCTTTTACTTCTCCAAATTTATCAACGACACGGTTTATTTCTTTTGGAATTTCTTTAATGGGAACTTGCCCATAAGTGGCTTTAAACAGCGTTGGATAGAGGTCTTTGTTTTTCTTTAAAAACGTAATGAGCGTGTTGGCAGTATCGACAAGTAACAACAGCTTGCGGAAGCCCTCAACCTCAATCTTGCTGTTTTCTAGGTCTAGCAACGATACTTCTTCACTAACGTCTTCAAAGCCGTGGTTAGGTATGGGTTTTTCTTCCGAAAACGAACTGGCGTACTCGTTTGTTCTTAACAAAGCCTTTTTAACCTCAGCTAAATCACTCGAAGGTATGGTTGCCATCATCTGCGCTTTTCCAAGTGCTGTTGCACATCGCAGGGCGGCTTGTTCAAGAACAACCCCAAATTCTAAATCATCGAGTACTTTTTGCGCAATTTTTTTCATTTCAATTTTTGCTACCTTGAGGCAACACAAAAATAGCTTTTTTAATGAAGGTTCGAATGATAAAATCGTGGCAAACGCAGTTAGCGGATACAATTGCCGCGCCTTACTTTGATAGACTGACCCAATTTGTACGTCAAGAGTATAAGCAGTATATCTGTTATCCACCTGGAATAGACGTTTTCAAGGCCTTCGATTTATGTCCATTTGAAGCGGTTAATGTGGTGCTATTAGGGCAAGATCCCTATCACGGTCCCGGGCAGGCGCACGGCTTGTGTTTTTCTGTTCCTGAGGTTATTGCGCACCCTCCTTCGTTGAAAAACATACTAAAAGAGCTTCAGCAAGATGTGGGAAAGCCATATCCTATGTCTGGTAGTTTATTGCCGTGGGCCTCACAAGGGGTATTGCTTCTCAACGCCACCTTAACCGTTCGGGCAGGGCAGGCGGGAAGCCATCAAAAACAAGGTTGGGAAAAATTTACAGATGCCGTAATCGAGAAGCTGTCTTCAAACAAAACGGGTTTGGTTTTTATGCTTTGGGGCAATTATGCCAAGCAAAAAGGCAAGCATATCAACAGGGACAAACACTTAGTCCTTGAGGCTGGACATCCATCTCCTTTAAGTGCCAACAGGGGACTGTGGTTTGGCAACAAACACTTCAGCCAAGCTAATGCGTATTTAAAAGCACAAGGCAAACCCAGTATAGATTGGTAATTACTTTTTTGTGAATGTAATAGTGCAAAGAGACGCAAGAACTTCTGTTCCATTTCCAAGGGGTGGTTGGGTAATGATTTTGATATTTTTCTCTTGTAGAACTAACAATATTGGCAGCGGCAAATGTCGCGCCATTTTCTGTTCCTGTATCATAAACATTACCCCTTATTGTTTTGGTTGCAACAAATTCGCTATTGGCATCAGTTAAGACAACGTTTGCACAGCCAATATACCAATCAGGGCTTGGGGCAAGCATGGTTACTAAGGATATAGCAGAAAATTCACTACTAATCGTGACGTCCAGTGAAATGGTGCCAACACCCCAGCTAAGATCACTGCTAACATTGGTTTTAAGAATTTTGCTTTAATAAATAAGCGCTTGAAATTCAATCACTAAGGTAGTGGTAGTTCCAAACTCAGCCATGTTTTTAATTCTATCGGTAGCTGTTTTTCCTGTGTTAAAAAAGCCATTGCCTTTTTGGTGCACCCAGCCTACCAGTGGGGAGAAGTGTGGATTAGAGGGGTAATAGGTTGGAAAATCATTTTTATTCCAGTCAAAAGAAAATGTAACGGAATATTCCACGGTTTTAGTTACTGGGTAATGTTATTGAAAACTATGATGCTCACATCGTTTTGTTCGCAGGATAAAAATAGCATAAGCATGGGTGCAAAGGCAATTACTCTCATAATTTGGGGTTTTAATTTTCCTTAGTATATCAATATTTGTACCAAAAAATCATTGGAATAAAACGTTTTTATCCACCAACACGCTTCACTTGATGCCCTTCTTTTTTGAGGAATGCCATGATTTTATCACGCATGTTGCCTTGAATAATGATGTCGTAATCTTTAACACTTCCCCCACGCCACAGTGCTGCTTAAGCGTTTTCGCCAATGCTTTTAGTGCATCTGGAGGTCCTTCAAAGCCTTTAATAATGGTAACGGTTTTACCCCCACGACCCTTATTGCTAAAGTGTGCCTCTAGATACTGCTTTGTTGTTCCTGATTGCTTTTCAACGGTTGGGGTATAGTCACCCTCGGCTTCCGGGAATAATTTTTTTAAGTCCGATAAATAGCTGAGTTTGGCCATTATGCTTTTAATAAACCTAGGTCAATTAGTCGTTCTCTGAGAAAATCACCAGCGGAGATGTCATCGTATTTTTTGGGTTGCTGATCGTTGATGCAATGCGGCAATACGTCAAGTGGCATGGTGGCAATGGGGTGCATAAAAAACGGAATGGAATAGCGTGATTTACCCCACATTTCTTTTGGCGGATTTACCACACGGTGTATGGTAGACTTCAATACGTTGTTGGTGTGTCGCGAAAGCATATCGCCCACATTCACCATAAGTTCATTAGGGCCAGCAATGGCGTCTATCCAATCTCCTTTGCGGTTGCGTACTTGTAAGCCTCTCCCGTGTGCGCCCATCAGCAGCGTAATCAGGTTTATGTCGCCATGTGCGGCAGCACGCTCCGCATTTTTTGGCGCTTGTTGAATAGGGGGGTAGTGGATGGGACGTAGGATGCTATTCCCAGTAGCAACAAATCCATCAAAATAATGTTGCTCCAGACCCAAATGCAGCGATATGGCACGCAATAGCGCCATAGCTGTTTTTTCCAAGGCTTTAAAAACTTTTTCGCCTACTTCATTAAAAGCGGGCAATTCTTCAACTAATACATTTGGAGGGTAGTGCGGTTTTAATATTGCTGGAACTTCGGCATATTGCCCAAAATGCCAAAACTCTTTCAGGTCGGCTTCCTTTTTGCCTTTGGCGTGTTCCTTACCAAAGGAGGTGTAACCTCGCTGTCCGCCCAAGCCTTTAATTTCATATTTCTTTTTGACTTCTTCGGGCAAACCAAAGAAAGCTTTTATTTGGGCATACAGCTCATCGATTAGGGCTTGGCTTAAATAATGTCCTGAAATGGCAACAAAACCAATTTCTTCAAAGACACGTCCTAAGTCTACAATAAATTGGTACTGTTGGGCTGAATTGCCCGATACAAAGTCTTGAAGGTTTAGTGATGGAATCGTATTCATGCTACGAAAATAAGCATTAGCCTAGAATAGTTGACGCGTTGGCGTAGGGAAGTTTAAATGCAGCTGCAACTTCACGATTTGTTAGTTTACCTCGATGCATATTAACGCCTTTAAGTATTGCTGATGGTAGATGGTCTAGTGATTTGTTCAGTAGTTTCATAACATAAGGAAAAGTTTTAGATGACAAGGCTTGGGTGGACGTTCTTGGTACAGCACCTGGCATATTGGCTACGGCGTAGTGCAAGATATCATCCACGTAATAGGTGGGGTTATCATGGGTGGTGGGTTTTGTAGTTTCAAAACAACCGCCTTGATCCACGGCAACATCTACCAGAACGGAATAGGGCCTAAGGAGCGACAGCATTTCTTTGGTAATGAGTTTTGGCGCTTTGGCGCCTTTAACCAACACGGCACCAATAACGGCGTCTATAAGGGGTAGTGTAGCCAGGATATTTTCTTCTGTGGCCAACAAGGTTTGGATGTTACCATCAAATATATTCTCCAAGGCTGTTAACCGACTTTCATTGATATCAC
This sequence comes from Bacteroidota bacterium, assembly GCA_038143535.1. Taxonomy (GTDB): domain Bacteria; phylum Bacteroidota; class Bacteroidia; order Flavobacteriales; family Flavobacteriaceae; genus UBA7446. The sequence continues at coordinate 798,414 of JAYQMD010000001.1, read as the reverse complement.
AAATGGTAACAGCTGCGCCCATACCCACAAGTACAGCTGCAGCATTTGTGCCTACAACGCCACCGCCCAAAACCAAGGCTTTGGCAGGGGCTACGCCCGTAATACCACCTACCAATATACCACTGCCTCCTTGTGGTTTTTCAAGGTATTTGGCAACCTGTTGTCCAGCCAGACGTCCTGCAACTTCTGACATGGGGGCCAAAAGCGGCAACCCGCCTTTACTATCTTCTATGGTTTCATAGGCAATGCATGTGGCGCCAGATTTTAGCATGGCTTCTGTAAGCGTTAAGGAGGAAGCAAAGTGAAAAAAAGTAAATATGGTGTGCTGTGGTTTGATTAGGGCATATTCCTGTGGTGAGGGTTCTTTGACTTTAATAATCAAGTTTGCCTGCGCATAAACGTCTTCGATACTTGACACCATAATCGCGCCCGAACGTATATAGTCTTCATTTGAGAATCCAGCGCCTAATCCGGCATCTTGCTGAACAATTACCCTATGTGTTTGCGCTATGGCCGCTATGTGTTGGGGTATAAGACTAACGCGGTATTCATTATTTTTACATTCTTGTGGTATGCCTACTATCATAAGGGTGTTGATTAGTTCTTACGAAGGTATATAAAACAGCAATCAAAAACATAATTTAACATAAGATAAATTATCATTCATTGTGTCGGTGAACTATAATGAGTTAAATCCGTGTGATGTACCTATTGTTAACAACCTATTGATAAGAACACAAACCTTTGCCAGCAAATGCAAGCCAATTGAATTTAACTTTATTAAAAATTTTTAAAATGAACGACAGGCACAATGATTTGCTGCGCATACGCCCAGAAATCAAAAAGCACCAAACATTTGACACAATGTCAGAAGAAGAACGCTTTCAAAACGCAACCCTTCGCCCTGTTTTAAAATTGCAAAACCCACTACTCATTGCTGCTTTTGTGAATTATGCCAACAAGCACAAGGGCGTATTTTACGAACTTTCGCTAGAAAAGCGCATGCAATATATTGAAACAGCCATTTGCAAAGATCAGAAGTTTCGCAATGCTGTCAAAGGCATGTTGATTGGCCAATTTACCTTAGACGAATACGCTTTTTACATTCAAAACTCGTCCAAATTAAACAAGCGCATGATGAATTTGGTCATTGTACGCTTGCAGGACCAACTGCAATTGTTGGTAGCAGACAGTTTGTCTAAAGCCGTTTAAGTTTTCATTTCATCATTCGATTCTACAATAACTCGTATATTTAAGTTCCTTAAAATATCAACCTATGAACTTTATTAAACTTATGGCTATCCGTGTTGTCGTTTATTTTGTCATTGTAAAAACGCTGAACTTTTTGATTGAGTATATTTTTAGAGATTTAGAGAATTAAACCAAAGACTCCCCATCCGCATTGGTGGTCAGCACGGCGCTCATATAGTCTACAAAGGGGCGCACGTCCTGCAGGGCAGCGTCTAGGCGGTCTATAAAGTCCGCAGCGGTAACTTCCTTCTCCTTATAGCGAATCATAAAGATGTGCTGCTTAAAACGCAGTAAATCGATGTTTGGGTGGCCTTTGGAATAGCCCTTGGGTGCGGTTTTAATGGTATTACCTTGCAGTTCGCCCCAAATGTTTTTGAAGGCTGGTGTATGGATAAGGTTTCGGTATTCGTCTCCGTCGAGGTCAATTTCTTGGCGTATGCGTTTAAGGTCTGCCGGAGCAGGATCCCAAAAACCACAGGCTAAAAAGACATCGTCGGGTTTGAGGTGGAGGTAATACCCGCCTCGCAGTTCGGGCTTGGTGCGGTGCCACGTCAGTCCGAAATGGGTTTTGTAAGGGGTTTTGTCTTTGGAAAAACGCACGTCACGGTAAATGCGAAACAGCTTAAAACGGTCTATGCTATCGTGTTGGTTGAGTTGGTCTTTCAGGGCCTCACCAAATAGCTTTACATCTGATTCCAAGGCCTTAAACTCGGGTTTGTGTTGGTCAAACCACTCGCGGTTGTTGTGCTTTGCGAGCTGCCTAAAAAACCGAAATATCGATGAATTTAATTGCATGATTTATAGTTACACATTCACTAATAACTACTCATACAACCACGCATTCCGCAATGCAATTTGTGCGGCTGTGGCATAGGTATTTACTTGTATTCCTTTTGCTGGTGCTACAGCTACGCCAACGGTTCCGTGAAGTGTTTTAGACACACCTGCACGTTCTACTTCAAACGTTACTTCTTGATCGGGTTTCCAATCAAACGAAACTCCAAACAACATATTTAAAGCACCCATATTTTCTTGTGTAAGCGAAGGGATTTCCGCACCGTTAAACACACGCAACACATCCCCTGCTTGGAAACCAATTTCGCTAAGGCGATTGTTTAATCTTGTTACCACTAAATCCATGGTTCCAGCTTCGTTGGGTTGCGGCGCAATAAAGGGTTGTCGTGGTGTGACCATGATAATGCTCGGAAGCTTTTGGTCTGTATCAACAATGGTAACACCTGCCTTTTCCAAAAAGCGTTTATACGGAATGGGCGTTTCGCCTTGTACATGGGTTTTGATAAAGTCACCCACTTCAGAATAAGTCATGGCAACGATTTCATTAAAAAGTTGGTTGTCTGTGAAAGGCTTATCTACCCCGTATTTTTTTGCCAAGGCTTGCATGACGGATAAAATACCACGTTTGCCCCCACTCTGCTCTCTTATGATGATATCTAAACACATATTAATCAAGGCACCTTTATAGTACACATTTTGGTAATTGGATTGGTAGGGCTCGTCAACAATTTTAATGCTCATTTCCGTAAAGGGCATGGTATCGTCATAACGTTTGGCTAGGTCAATTTTTTCTGTAATGCGAGAATAAAAATCTTCCTCAGTGATGAGGTCTTGTTGCACTTGAAACAGATTTGCAAAATACTCTGTTGTCCCCTCATACATCCACAAGTGTTGCGACATCACGCCTTCGTTATAGTTGAAATAGTGAATTTGCTCGGAGTGTACATTCAGGGGTGTAAGTGTGTGGAAAAACTCATGTGAAACCACATCTGTCAAATATTCTTTGAGCGATGCTGCATCAATGCCTTCATAAAAAACCACCGTGGTTGAAGTGTGGTGTTCCAATGCGCCCTGTACCCCACCAAAGTGCCGGACTTCTTCCATACTCATCAGCAACAGTAGAATGTCATAGCTTTTGGTGTTGTTAGCATCGCCCAAAAAGCGTTTTTGTGCTTCCATCATGTCCACAAGGGTCTCTTTAAAATCTGCTGCTTTGTGCGCGCCTGTTGGCGAATGCACGGCGAGGTTAACATCAATGTCCTCTAGGGAAAAAGAAATGCTGTCATCGCTGGTGTAGAGAATGGGATCGTCTATAATGTTAAAGTAACGACCTGCTAGAAATACATCTTGGGTAGCGGTGTGGCTTAACGATTCCATCGAAGAAAACGGAACCAAGTCTGATGGAGAATCTATGGTTACGCGATAGGACCATTCTTTACCACCTTTAAAATAACCTACAAAGCCATGTAGGTTCAGTAAATAGACTTCGTCTTTTTCTATTTTGGTACCGCCCATGGGGTAAATCTTTTTCCCTTCAGGACTGTCAAAGGTGTCATCAACCCTATAGGTGATGCGGTCTAGTTTTTTCCCCTCGGCAATTTTCCAAGTGTTTTTTCCGTCTTTTACCACTTCGAGAGTTTGGTTGTTTTTGTCAAATGCTTGGAGGTTTGTTACAAAACGGCCAAAGTCTGTGTATTCATAGGTTCCGGGAATGACGCTCGGCATGTAAAAAGTCACTTCACCTGCTGGGAAGGGTCCTGGGTCAAGGCTAACCAAAAGCTGGTCGTTCTCAACTGCATTCAAGTCAATATACGTTTCAATAATGTTACTTTTTTTGGAGATCAGGCCAAGACTGGCACATCCCTGTAGGATGACAATGAAAAGCAATAAGAAAAGGTTCGTTCTGGTCGTGAATAATCGTTTCATAAAGGGTTAGTAAATTAAAATTGAGTAAACAAGTTGATATTTTAACGATTTACGCAAAAATTGTTACATTATAAAAATATAAAAAAAGGACGATAATGTATTGTAAAAAACCAAACACCCATAACCATTACCTAATCACTTCTCCCTACGCGACAACACATCCACCACATCTTGCAGTGCATATCCTTTGGCTTGCAGTAAAATCATCAGGTGAAAGAGTAAGTCGGCACTTTCGTTTAGGAACAAGCCTTTGTCATTGTCCTTGGCTTCGATAACGGTTTCCACCGCTTCCTCACCTACTTTTTGTGCAATTTTATTAATGCCTTTGGCAAATAAACTCGCTACATAACTTTTATCGGTTGGGTTGATTTTGCGGTCAGCAATGATGGCTTCCAAAGCTGATAGAAATCCATAAGAAGGGCTGTTTTTTTCGTTCCAGCAGGTGTCGCTACCCGTGTGGCAGGTGGGTCCTTTGGGAGTAGCTTTAACAAGCAGTGTGTCCATATCGCAATCCACGGCCATGGAAACCAATTCCAACACATTCCCGCTTTCCTCGCCTTTGGTCCACAGGCGGTTTTTACTTCTGCTGTAAAAAGTAACCTGTTGGCTAGCTTGAGTTTTAGCAACGGCATCGGCATTCATATAGCCCAGCATCAGTACAGTTTTTGTCTGTGCATCTTGTACTATGGCGGGTACCAGTCCATCTGGGTATTTGCTAAAATCTATGTTCATCGTACGGGTATTTGATGTTTATTTAAATTTGTTTTGAGTTCGGGTATGCCGATTTCTTTAAAATGAAACACACTTGCTGCCAAAGCGGCATCTGCATTTCCTTGTACAAAGGTATCAACAAAATGGGTCATCTCCCCTGCTCCACCGGACGCAATGACAGGAACGCTAACCGTTTCACTTAATTTTTTTAATGCTGTGTTGGCAAAGCCTTGCTTGGTACCATCGTGATCCATAGAAGTAAAGAGCAGTTCGCCTGCGCCACGCGCTACGGCTTCAGTCGCCCATTCAAACAGCCGTCTTTCCGTGGGCAATTTACCACCTACCAAGTGCACCACCCATTCGTCTTCAATTTTTTTGGCATCGATGGCAACGACTATACATTGGGTGCCAAAACGCTGTGCCAGTTCGCTTATGAGTTCTGGACGGCACACCGCTGCCGAATTGATGGAAACTTTATCTGCGCCGTTATCAAGTAAGACACCTACGTCTTCAACCGAACTTATGCCACCACCTACCGTAAAGGGAATATCAATGGCCTGTGCGACATGACGCACCAGTTGTGCCAAGGTCTTGCGTTTTTCTTCTGATGCGGAAATATCCAAAAAGACCAATTCGTCTGCGCCTTCCTGCGCATAGCGCTGTGCCAGTTCTACGGGGTCGCCCGCATCACGCAAAGAAACAAAGTTGACGCCCTTTACGGTACGTCCGTCTTTGACATCCAAACAAGGAATAATTCTTTTGGTTAGCATCTTATGATTGTTCTAATTGATAGTTTTCCAATTCTTTTAAGGCTATTTTCCCTTCGTATATCGCCTTTCCAATGATCGCTGCCGTACAACCCAGTTCTTCTAGTTGATATAAGTCGTCCATACTGCTTACTCCACCCGAAGCAATCAGCGAAATCTTTGCTACTTTTTCAAGCAGCTCATAGTAAAGCTCCAACGATGGGCCTGCCAGCATGCCGTCTTTGGCAACATCCGTACAGAGCACATGCCGAAAACCTTTAGCGGTGTAGTCTTTGACAAAATCCAACACGTCTATGCCCGAGTCTTTTTCCCATCCGTGCGTGGCAATTCGTTTGTCTTTGGCGTCTGCGCCCAATATGAGTTTATCTGCCCCAAATTGTTGCAGCCACTCCAAAACCAATTCAGGTGCATCTACGGCAACACTACCCAACGTAACCTGTGCAGCACCACAATCAAAAGCGGTTTGCAAATCAATAGCCGATTTAATACCACCCCCAAAATCTACGGTCAGTGTTGTTTTGGTGGCAATGGCCTCCAATACTTTGTTATTGACGATATGTTTTGCACGTGCACCGTCCAGATCAACTACGTGCAAGTGTGTCAATCCAGCACCCTCAAAAGCCTTGGCTACTTCAATAGGCGAATCGCTATATACTTTTTTAGTGTCGTAATCTCCTTTGCTAAGGCGTACGCATTGTCCGTTGATGATATCTATGGCAGGAACTAAAATCATAAGACTAGAAAGTTTTGTAATAAGCGCGCGCCAACGGCTCCGCTTTTTTCTGGGTGAAATTGCGTACCGTAAAAATTGTCTTTTGCCAAGGCAGCAGCAAAGCGAATATCGTAATTACAAGCGCCAACCATGTCTTTGTTGGGTACCGCATAAAAGCTGTGCACCAAATAAAAGTAGCTGTTTGCATCGATATCGTTAAAGAGCAATCCTTTGCCTTCAATCGTGTTCCAACCCATATGGGGAACGTTTAAAAGGGTTTCAAAGCGTACAACCTCAGTATCGAAAATGCCAAGCCCTGCTGTGTCGCCTTCTTCGGTATGGTTACACATCAGTTGCATCCCCAAACAGATGCCCAATACGGGTTGTGTTAGCCTAGGAAGGAGTTTGTCAAGTCCCGTAGCACGGAGTTTTTCCATAGCAGAACTTGCCTCGCCAACGCCCGGAAATATCACATGCGAGGCATTTTTGATGGTAGTTACATCATCGCTCAATGTGGCTGTGATGCCCACACGCGCCAATGCAAAGCGAATGCTCTGAATATTGCCCGCCCCATAATCAATGATGACTACATTCATAACTGTCCTTTGGTAGAGGGTAATACCAGTTTCTCTGCATCCCTTTTGATGGCTGCACGAATGGCCTTAGCAAACGCCTTAAAAATGGCTTCAATCTTGTGGTGTTCGTTATGTCCTTCTGCCTTAATGTTTAGGTTAGCCTTGGCACCATCAGCAAAAGATTTAAAGAAGTGAAAGAACATTTCTGTTGGCATTTTACCAATGAGTTCTCTTTTGAATTTAGCATTCCACATCAACCAAGCACGGCCCCCAAAATCAAGGGAAACTTGCGCCAAACAATCGTCCATAGGTAGGCAAAAGCCATAGCGTTCAATGCCCAGCTTATCGCCCAATGCTTTTCTAAAGGCTTCGCCTAAGGCAATGGCCGTATCTTCAATGGTATGGTGTTCGTCTATTTTCAAATCGCCTTTGGTGGTCAGCTTTAGGTCTACCCCGCCATGACGCGCCAATTGGTCTAGCATGTGATCAAAAAAGGCAATGCCCGTATCAATACTGCTCTCGCCTGTACCATCTAGGTTTAGATCAATTTCAATGGAAGTTTCTTTTGTTTTACGTTCGTGACTGATGCGTCTCCCACCAGCCTTTAACAACGTGTATACCTCGCTCCAAGCGGTTGTTTTCAGTGCGACAGTATCGGTCAATGCATCTGGAATTGCTGCTGTCATCCGCGCATTGTTTTGCAACAAGATGCCCTTTGCACCGAGGTTAGCTGCCAGTTCCATATCCGTTACTCGATCGCCAATGACAAATGAGTTTTCGAGGTCGTAGTCGGCATTGTCTAGGTAAGCGGACAGCATGCCCGTTTTGGGTTTGCGTGTGGGTGCATTGTCGGCAGGTAGGCTTTTATCGATAAGCACCTCGCTAAAGTTTATACCTTCATTTTTTAAGGCAGTCATAATAAAGTCGTGTGTGGGCCAAAAGGTATCTTCTGGAAAGCTGTCCGTCCCCAGTCCGTCTTGATTAGTAACCATAACCAATACATAGTCTAGCTCCTTGGCGATTCGTCCTAAATACTGAAACACACTGGGATAAAAAACGAGTTTATCCATTGCATCGAGTTGGTAATTTTCAGGCTCCAGTGCTAGGGTGCCGTCTCTGTCAATAAACAATACTTTTTTCATAATGATATGGTATTACAAGCTGCCATAAGTTCGTTGTTTTCTACTGGGGTACCAATGCTGATACGAAGGGTGTTTTTACAATTTGTCTGCGTAGATCGGTTGCGTACCACCACTTTTTGCGCAAGCAATGCGTCATAGCGTTTGTTTGCATCATCAACACGTATCAATAAAAAATTGGCATCCGATGGAAATACGGTTTCTACCCAATCCAGTTCGTTTAAATAAGCCGCTACCCTATTGCGTTCGGCTAGCAATGCTGCAATTTGTCGGGTTACTTTTTCGATATCGGACAAAGCTTCAATCGCTTGTTGCTGACTAAGGGTATTGATGTTGTATGGCGGTTTGATGGTGTGCAGCAGCTTGATAATGCTGGGATGTGCGATAGCAATACCAAGGCGCAATCCCGCCAGTCCAAAGGCCTTGGAAAGGGTCTGCGTCACCACGAGGTTTGGATAGTTGTCTAATTGAGACAACCAACCTGGTCCATCTGTAAAATCGATATACGCCTCATCTATAACCACCAAGCCGTCAAAGCCGTTGATCAATGTTGTTATGTCTGAGGGTTTAAACACATTTCCGCTTGGGTTATTGGGGCTACAAAAGAAAATAGCCTTGGTGTTGGAATCAACAGCTGCTAGGATTTCGTCCGTCTTTAATTGAAAATCAGCTGTAAGCGGTACTTCTTTAATGCCTACACCATTAATATTGGCCAACACGGCATACATGCCATAGGTAGGTGGCATAAGAATTACGTTGTCTTTATTGGGAGTGCAAAACGCTCGGAATAGTAAATCCAAGATTTCATCGCTGCCATTTCCAATCAAAAGTTGATTGACGGAACATCCACGAAGTGCCCCAATTTTTTCTTCAATGCCAATTGATTTGGATCTGGATACCTGTTGACTGCAGACGCATTGGGGTTCTCGTTGGCGTCCAAAAAGGCATACTTCCCAGTTGTTGCGGTAAAGGTGTCCCTCGCCGATGTGTAGGGCGCAAGCGCCAACATTTCGGGTCTAGCCCATTGCGTTAAATCAAATGCCTTAGCCATTGTTCAAATCTTTTAATCGCAAGCTTACTGCATTTTTGTGGGCATCAAGCCCCTCTGTTGCGGCCATGGCCTCGATGTGCGGACCTAAAGACCTTATGCCTTGCGCACTGATGCGCTGATAGGTAATCGCCTTTAAAAAGGCATCTAAATTAACTCCACTGTATTGCTTGGTGTAGCCGTTAGTGGGCAGGGTGTGATTGGTACCAGAGGCATAATCACCAGCGCTTTCAGGGGTATAGTTGCCAATAAACACAGATCCTGCATTGATAATGCCGTCTACAAATACGTTTTCGTTCTCCACACAAGCAATGTAGTGCTCAGGACCGTATTCGTTGATAAAATCAAGTGCAGCCTGCTCATCGTCAAAATATACAGCCAATGAGTTTTCCAATGCAGCAGCAGCAATTTCTTTTCTGGGCAGCGCAAACAATTGTTTGTCGAGTTCAGCTTGTACTTGAGGGATTATTTGTTCCGATGTGCTAACCAATATCACTTGACTGTCTTTGCCGTGCTCAGCTTGGGACAACAGGTCTGCAGCCACATATGCGGGCTTTGCCGTGCTGTCGGCAACCACCAAAAGTTCGGAAGGGCCTGCAGGCATATCGATGGCCGTTTGGTATTGAGTTGCCTTTTGCTTGGCAACGGTTACAAACTGATTGCCTGGACCAAATATTTTGTAGACTTTAGGAATGCTCTCAGTACCATAGGTTAAAGCAGCAATGGCCTGTATGCCGCCAATTTGTGCTACGAGCGTTACGCCACATTTTTGAGCTGCATAGCGCATGGCAGCGGGTACTCCTGACTTATTTGGTGGCGTGCATAACACTATTTGCCTACAACCAGCCAGTTGTGCAGGAATGGCCAGCATTAGCACAGTTGAAAATAGCGGTGCAGTTCCGCCTGGAATGTAAATCCCCACTTTCTCGATGGGTTTTTTCTCTTGCCAGCAGCTAACCCCTTCTTGGGTATCCAGACGAACAGGTGCTGTTTTTTGGGCTTCGTGAAAGCGGTAAATGTTTTCATACGCCACGTCAATAGCAGCGACCAGTTCTGCAGACAGTTCCCCCTTCGCATTTGCTAATGCTTGCGGAGCTATCATCAGTTGATCTGGCGTATATGCGTCAAACTTTTGACTGTATTTCCGAACGGCTGCATCGCCATTGCTACGCACGGCGGCAAAGACTTCATCCACGGTGGGTTCAATAGAAGAGAAATCGGCAGTTGGGCGCTGGGTAAGTGCCTGCCATGTACTTCGTTCAGGATTGGATATAAACTTCATTATTGAATGATTCGTTCAATAGGACATACCAATATATCTCGGGCACCTGCCGCTTTTAGCGCATCTACCATTTCCCAAAAGGTGTTTTTGTCTATGGCAGAGTGTAACGAACTCCACCCCTCTTCAACCAAGGGCATCACCGTAGGGCTTTTTAATACCGGTAGCATTTTTGATATGGTCTCGATGGCGTCGTTTGGCACATTCATGATGATGTATCTGGAGTTTTTTCCAGCGTTTACGGCACGGATACGGAACAAAAGCGTGTCAAGAATTTCTTGTTTGGCAGCTGATAATCCCATACCACCAACCAAAACGGCTTGTGATTTAAATAACACTTCAACTTCTTTGAGGTTATTCTTAAATAGCGTAGATCCACTGGAAACTATGTCGCAAATGGCATCTGACAGGCCAATATTGGGTGCTATCTCCACCGAACCATTAATGATGTGCAAATCCGCTTTAATATTCCATTCCGACAGGTATTTTTGAACTGTTTTTGGATAGGATGTAGCGATACGCTTACCTGCTAAATCGGCAACGCCGCTGTATGCATTTCCTTTTGAAATAGCAATAGACACACGACATTTTGAAAAGCCCAGCGGCTCAAGTGTGGGAATGTCCTCCCCTTTTTCAACGATTAGATTTTCTCCGATGATGGCCAAATCCACTACGCCATCTCTAAGGTATTGGGGAATATCTCCATTGCGCAGGTAATATACCTCCATAGGAAAATTAGAAGACGATGTCTTAAGCTGGTCTTTGCCATTATTGATGGCAATGCCACAGCTCTTGAGCAGTTTTAATGATTCTTCGTTAAGCCTTCCTGACTTCTGAATCGCGATACGTATCTTTTCTTTCATGACTTTATTATAACAAAAAACCCGTTTGAGCAATACAAACGGGTTAGACGGTTATTGACATACTCCACCTAGCACGTTTGAAACGCAATATTGTTGTGGTGGAAAAAATGTGCTTTATTCATTACGATGCAAATATCGAATTTTTTTTTAAAATCTTACTGATTTCCTAAAATAAGTGGCAGTCCATCTTCGCCACCTCCAACAACAATAATTTTGGTGTTAGGCGATTCTGCCAACAAAAGAGTCGCCTCGATCCCTTTATCTTTAAGGATGTTTGGCGTTAGCGATGCTGCTAATAGCCTGTTGGCTACTGCTTTTCCTTCTGCTTCAATACGCACTTTTTCTGCTTCCTGACGCGCTTTTTCTAACCTAAACTCATATTCCAAGGCTTCTTGCTCTTGGGTAAGTTTACGCTGAATGGCCTCTTTAATAGACGTTGGAAGAGTCACATCACGTACCAATACTGCATTGAGCTGTACATGCTGGTTTTCTACCTTGCGCATGGTTTCTTCATAAATCTCATTTTGAATGGCGTCACGCTTTGAGGAGTACAATTGTTCAGGCGTGTAGCGTCCAATTACAGATCGGGCAACTGCACGAATTTCTGGAACAATAACGATGTTCAAATAATTTTCTCCTTTGGTTTTGTGTAACATGCCCAGTTCGTCAATCTTTGGTTGGTACAATACCGAAACGTCTAGGGAGATTTCAAGTCCGTTTGAAGAAAGCACGCGCATGCCACTCTCAAACTCTTCTTGTTGTTTGATGTTGTAAGTATAGACACGATTCCAAGGTGCAATAAAACGAAACCCCTCTCCTAGGGGTGGTTCGTCAATTACGGTTCCCCCTCCGAAGCGTTTCCATACGACACCCGCTTCTCCGTAAGGGATGTTGACATATGATTTTGAAATAAAAATAACCCCTACGATTATGAGTGTTATTAAAGGTAATCCAAGTTTTGGTAATTTTTCCATGATATAAATTTTAGGTTAACATACCGCCATCTACGTGCAATACTTGTCCTGTTATGTATGCAGATAAATCAGCGGCTAAAAAAAGGCAAGCGTTGGCTACATCCTCTGGAGAGCCGCCGCGTTTTAGTGGAATGCCCGCCCGCCATTGGGCTACGACATCTTCCGGGAGTTTATCGGTCATCTCTGTTTCGATAAATCCAGGTGCGATCACATTTGATCTTATGTTTCTTGAGCCCAATTCGAGTGCTATTGATTTTGAAAAACCAATAATACCCGCTTTGGATGCGGCATAATTTGATTGGCCCGCATTTCCTTTAACGCCAACAACAGAGCTCATGTGAATTAAGCTTCCGTATCGTTGCTTAAGCATGGTGCGTTGGACTGCTTTGGTCATGTTGAAAACAGATTTTAAATTGACTTCAATGACCTTGTCAAAATCTTCTTCCGTAATGCGCATCAACAGGTTGTCTTTGGTAATTCCTGCATTATTGATGAGTACATCTATGGTATCGAAAATTTCCAATACATCGGCAACAAGTTGTTGTGCAGCGTCAAAGTCAGCTGCGTTTGATTTAAAAGCCTTGGCGGTTATGCCAAATGCGCTTAGTTCTGCTTCCAACTCTTTGGCTGGGCCCTTGGAAGAACTGTATGTAAAGGCTACATTGGCACCTTGCTTGGCAAATGCCATGGCAATGCCACGTCCTATGCCCCTACTGGCGCCTGTAATGATGATATTTTTCCCTTTTACTAAATCCATGATATTATGCTAAAACTTGTGCTACGGTTTTTCCAATGGCTGCTGGCGAATCCACAACGTGTATGCCACACGATTTCATGATTGCTTTTTTTGCTTCCGCGGTGTCTTCGGCACCACCTACTATTGCACCTGCATGGCCCATGGTACGGCCTTTGGGTGCTGTTTCACCTGCAATAAACCCAACTACGGGCTTTGGGTTGCCTTGAGATTTTATCCAGTTAGCTGCGTCTGCTTCCAATTGTCCGCCTATCTCGCCTATCATGACAATACACTCGGTTTCATCGTCTTCCATAAGCAATTGCACGGCATCTTTGGTTGTAGTTCCTATGATGGGATCACCACCAATGCCAATAGCAGTTGTGATGCCATATCCTTCTTTCACTACTTGATCAGCAGCTTCATAAGTGAGCGTTCCTGATTTGGAAACGATTCCTACGTTTCCTTTTTTGAAGACAAAGCCCGGCATAATACCCACTTTGGCTTCATCGGGAGAAATAACTCCAGGGCAGTTTGGACCAACCACACGGCAGTCTTTACCACTAATATACTCCATGGCTTTTGCCATGTCGTTCACGGGAATGCCCTCTGTAATTGTAATGATGACCTTTATTCCAGCTTCAGCGGCTTCCATTATCGCATCAGCAGCAAAGGCTGGTGGTACAAAAATAATGGACGTATCTGCGTTTACTTCGTTAACAGCTTCTGCAACGGTATTAAAAACGGGTTTTTCTAAATGTGTTTGTCCACCTTTTCCGGGGGTTACACCTCCAACGACATTGGTGCCATAAGCAATCATTTGGCTTGCATGAAAAGTACCTTCACTCCCCGTAAAGCCTTGTACTATAATATTCGAATCTTTGGTTACTAATACGCTCATGTTATTCTTTTACGCGTTCGATGTAGGTACCTTTTTCGGTATCTACTTTTATTTTATCTCCTTCGTTAATAAACAAAGGAACATTGATTTTTGCACCGGTTTCGGCAGTTGCAGGTTTTGTGGCGTTTGTAGCCGTATTGCCCTTCACACCTGGTTCGGTATGCGTAATTTCTAAAATTACACTTGCAGGCATATCAACACAAAGCGGACTGTCATTCTCGGTATTTGTCATCACCGTAACGATCTCCCCTTCTTTCATCAATTTTGGCTGATCAAGGATGTTTTCTTGCAATTCAATTTGATTGTAATCTTCTGTGTTCATAAAGTGGTACACATCGCCAACTGCGTATAAAAACTGGTATTTACGGGTTTCCACACGTACATCATCAATTTTATGTCCAGCAGAAAAAGTATTGTCAATTACCTTTCCTGATGTTACACTCTTGAGCTTGGTACGTACAAAAGCTGGTCCTTTCCCCGGTTTGACATGTAAGAACTCTATTATTTTATAAATGTCATTGTTGTAATGAATGCAAAGACCTTTTCGAATATCTGAAGTTGATGCCATAGTTAGTTTTGAATATATCCTTTCATAATACCGCGTTGTGATAGCCTGATAAACTGAAGGATGTCATCTCTTTCTGTCGATGCTTCCATTTCTGCCTCAATAATCTGTGTTGCTTGCGTGTTGTTAAAATTCTTTTGGTAGAGGATGCGGTAAATGCTCTGAATTTCTTTGATTTTCTCTGATTCAAAGCCCCTACGCCTCAGACCTACAGAATTTACACCCGCGTAGGAAAGCGGCTCTCGAGCTGCTTTTACAAATGGTGGGATGTCCTTGCGTACCAATGAACCACCTGCAACAAACGCATGATCTCCAATGGAACAAAACTGGTGTACGGCCGTCATTCCAGCCAAGATAACGTGACTGCCTACCGTAATATGCCCGGCAAGAGTACTGTTGTTTGAGAAAATACAATGGTCACCAACGATACAATCGTGCGCAATGTGAGAATAGGCCATAATCAGGCAGTGCTTTCCAATTTTGGTCTTACGTCTTGAAGTAGTACCACGGTTTATGGTAACACATTCTCTGATGGTTGTGTTATCCCCTATTTCGGCGGTTGTTTTTTCGCCATTAAACTTAAGGTCTTGAGGAACAGCACTGATAACAGCGCCAGGAAAAATATTGCAGTTTTTCCCTATTCGCGCACCTTCCATGATGGTTACGTTCGGGCCAATCCAGGTCCCCTCTCCTATCACTACGTTTTTGTCAATTGTTGTAAAAGGTTCTATGACGACATTCTTTGCAATTTTCGCATCTGAATGTACGTATGCTAATGGTTGGTTCATACTTTGACTTGATCTTTTCGTACAATTTGAGCCATCATTTCAGCCTCTGTTGTAACCCTGCCTCTCGAGTACGCTACGGCTTGCATATGGCAAATACCCCTACGTATGGGCGATAATAATTCCATTTTGAAAATAAGCGAATCTCCAGGAACAACCGGATTCTTGAATTTGGCATTTTCAATTTTCATAAAAAATGTAAGGTAGTTTTCTGGATCTGGAACGCTATTCAATACCAATACAGCCCCTGCTTGTGCCATGGCCTCTATCTGAAGCACGCCGGGCATAACAGGTTGTCCAGGGAAATGTCCTGCAAAGTAGGGCTCATTCATCGTGATGCTCTTCATTCCTACAATGTGTGAGTCGCTCAATTCCAAAATCTTATCTACCAACAAGAAGGGGGGACGGTGTGGTAAAACGTTCATGATGGCATTTACGTCCATTAATGGCTCCACACTTAAATCAAATTCAGGCACGCGATTGCGCCTTTCTTTTTTGATGATTTTAGCGAGCTTTTTGGCAAAGTTTGTGTTGGTGCCATGACCGGGTTTGTTTGCAATGACCTTGCCCCTAATACGGCAACCCACTAGCGCCATATCACCAATAACATCTAGCAATTTGTGGCGTGCAGCCTCATTGGGATATTTTAACGTCAGGTTATCTAAAATACCATTAGGCTTCACTGAGATAGTATCTCGGTTGAACGCTTTGCAAAGTTTGTCCATGGTCTCTTCAGAAAGTTCCTTATCTACATATACAATGGCGTTATTGAGATCGCCGCCTTTGATGAGTCCGTGTTCAAGGAGTGATTCTATTTCATGCAAAAAGCTAAAGGTGCGTGCGTTGGCAAATTGACCCTTAAAATCAGCTAGGTTTTTTAGGTTTGCGTTTTGCGTCCCAAGAACTTTGGTGCCAAAATCGACCATGGTGGTGACCTGATAACTATCCGCTGGAATAACGGTTATTTCACTACCCGTTTCTTCATCGGCGAATGTGATGTTTTCACGAACCACATATTCATACCTTACTGCATCTTGCTCTTCAATACCGGCTTCTAATAAAGCTTCAACAAAATGGATAGAAGAACCGTCCATGATGGGTGGTTCAGATGCGTTCAACTCTATTAAAACATTATCTATTTCCAGTCCAACAAGTGCGGCTAAAACATGCTCTGATGTTTGTATACTTACACCATTCTTTTCCAGGTTTGTTCCTCGGGTTGTGTTTACCACCAAGTTGGCGTCTGCCTTTATGACGGGAGTTCCTTCTAAATCAACACGTGAAAAGGCATAGCCGTGATTAACTGGAGCTGGCTTAAATTTAAGTTTAACTTTTTTTCCTGTGTGAATTCCAACACCACTTAACGAAACAGCCTTGGAAATAGTGGTTTGTTTAGTCATTGTTAAGTTTCTTTTTTAGGGATTGCAAATCATTAATATGCTTATGCAAATTTCTAAAATGCACATAGGACTTGTTAAATGCTGTATAATCAAAAGCCGGATAACCCATGATTTTTGAATCGTCTTTAATGTTTTTCAAAATACCGGACTTAGCTTGAATACCAACACGGTTTCCAATGGTCAAATGACCGCTAATACCAACCTGTCCACCAATTTGGCAGTGCGTCCCTATCTTGGTGGATCCTGCAATACCTGTTTGTGCCGCAATAACAGTATGTGCGCCAATTTCAACATTATGTCCTATTTGGATAAGGTTGTCAAGCTTAACTCCGTCTCCAATACGCGTTGATCCAAGTGTTGCGCGGTCAATCGTTGTGTTTGCGCCAATGTCAACATGGTTGCCAAGAACTACATTGCCCGTTTGTGGAACCTTATCGTATGAACCGCTTTCATTGGGCGCCCAACCAAAACCATCGGCACCAATAACTGCGTTATTTTGAATTACACAATCGCTGCCAATAACGGTGTCGTCAATAATGCGTGCACCAACATGGATAATGGTGTTATCCCCTATTGTGACGTTTTCACCAATAAACACTTGTGGTTGGATCACACAGTTTTTTCCAACAGTAGTATGGGCACCAATGTGTGCATAATCTCCGATTGATACGCCGTCTGAGCAGGACGCATACTCTGAAATAAATGCCTTTTCAGACACGCTAGGCGTAGGCACATGTTTGATTTTGTTGTAGTGATTTAACAACTTTGAAAAGGCCTCATAAGGGTCGGCCACACGAACAAGGGTTGTTTTATAATCTTTTTCAGCCACAAAGTCATCACTGACCAAGGTTATGCTAGCAGCTGTACTGTATAAAAAAGGGGTGTATTTGGGATTGGCTAGAAAAGACAAACTTCCTTTTGATCCTTCTTCAATTTTAGACAACATAGAAACCTCTGCTTCAGGATCACCATCAACAGTGCCAGAAACCAGTTCCGCTATTTGGGTGGCATTAAATTTCATCGGTGCAAAATTACGAAAAATATCCGTCTTGTTTCGGGAATGCCAAGAAGTACTTATAATCCTTTCGCGCAAGTATGGGGAAATGTGCGTTTTCAGAGTAAGCATCGAATAAAGTTAGTGCGCCATCGAGAGAACATAATTTAATGGGTTGCTCCTCTAAATTATAGCCCTGTGTGCTTAGGCTTCCAGCAAAAACGAAATAATCAATTTCCGTTGCCGACAACCCTAACTTATCCATAAAAAACTGTCGTTTAGCGCTCAGCTCAGATTTTCCAATGGGTTGGTTGGCAATATGAATTTTGAGTAAATCACGATTTAAAATCATGTTTGCCAGTGCAGCCAAAATGGGGTCATCGCTATGGCTTGCTGACTTAAGGGTAACCCAAATATCGTTATCGTCCAATTCTATGAAATATGGAATTTTATCCTCTAATTCCACATTTTTATTGTTTGCAATGCCTGCTATGGCAACGGTGCTTAAAGAAGTCTTGGTTGCGTCATCCAGCTGTTCAAAACGCTTAAAAAAGCGTATCAACAATTCCTCAGCAACAAAGCTTGTTTTATGTAGGTAAACCGACCAATACATCATGCGGCGGGCAAGTAAAAACTTTTCAATGGAATGAATGGCCTTGGTAAAAAAGACTAAGGTATCCTCCCTCACTGTCATCATGGTAATCAAGCGTTCTGAGTTGATGTTGCCCTCTGTAACCCCAGAGTAAAAACTGTCTCGTTTTAAATAATCCAACCTGACCAAATCGACATGTGAGGAAATTAGTTGGTTAAAAAATCCGCGCGCATATTTATTGGTAAACATTTGAATCGTTAAATCAAGTTGACCATCAAGTTCACGATTCATATCACGCATTAGTGCCAAAGACATTGTTTCGTGTGCCGTGTTAGGCAGTAACGCATGTTCAAGTGCATGTGAAAAAGGGCCGTGTCCAATGTCGTGTAAGAGTAATGCTGCGTAGAGCGCTTCGGCTTCGTTATCATTTATCTGAATTCCTTGTTTGCGAAGGCTTGCTACTACTTTGGTGGCCAAATGCATGGCACCCAAAGCGTGCTGAAAACGGGTATGCTCTGTTGCGGTGAATACCAAAAAAGATAAGCCCATCTGTTTTATCCTACGCAAGCGCTGCACGTAGGGATGATTGATAAGTTTGCCAATAAACAGCGTTGGAATTGTAATAAAGCCGTAAATTGGGTCGTTGTATTGAGTGAGTTTCACTGTAAAAAATTACGTACAAAGATACATATATGCAGCCGATTGAACTTTTGTGGATTGACGATGAGATAGATTTGTTAGAAGCCCACATTATTTTCCTAAACCAAAAGGGCTATAATGTCACAAAAGCGCACAGTGGTCAAGACGCCTTATCGCTACTAAAAGACAGCAGTTTTAATATCGTTCTATTGGACGAAAACATGTCCGGCATGTCAGGCATAGAAGTGTTGAGTGAAATTAAACAAGACCACCCAGGACTACCAGTCATCATGATTACCAAAAGTGAGGAAGAAAACATTATGGAGGAAGCCATTGGCGCCAAAATAGCCGACTATCTCATTAAGCCTGTAAATCCAAATCAAATTTTACTCGCCCTCAAAAAGAATTTAGATGCTAGTAAACTCGTGACCGAAAAAACAATTGCTACCTATCAGCAGTCGTTTCGGCAATTAAGCACTGCCTTGATGGAAGCGGAATCGCTAAGTAGCTGGAGTGATGTATATCAAAAAATCTTGTACTGGGAAATGGAAATCGACAGTGTTGATTCGCCAGAGCTCAAAGAAATATTTACCTATCAGAAAACGGAAGCCAACATTGCTTTCTCACGCTTTATTGAGAAGCATTATGTCGATTTACTCTTTGATGAAGAAGCGGACAAACTTTTTTCAAACCAAGTGTTTAAAAAGTTGGTTGCACCCAAACTAAACCAAAAGCCGACGCTGTTGCTGATGATTGACAACCTGCGATACGATCAGTTTATTTCCATATCCCCCATTATTGCGCCATACTACAAAACAGAAATGGAAACCGCATATTTTAGCATACTCCCGACTGCCACTCAGTATGCACGCAATGCCTTTTTTGCTGGACTACTGCCCGCTGAAATGGAGGCAAAATATCCACAATGGTGGAAAAATGACATTGATGAAGGGGGTAAAAACATGCATGAGCACGAATTTTTGGGTGCTCAATTGGATCGCTTAGGAGTTAAAATAAAACACGCCTATACCAAAGTAAACAAGCCCCATGAAGCCCGTAAGTTTTTAGATAAGCTTAAGGCAGATCCCGCAGGTGGCCTTCAAGTCCTTGTCTATAATTTTGTGGACATGATTTCACACGCCAAAACGGAGATGGATGTAATTAAAGAACTGGCAAATTCCGATAAGGCGTACCGTTCGCTTACTAAAAGCTGGTTTCAAAACAGCCTTTTGCTCGACATCATTAAATCCGCACAACAAAAAGGCTATCAACTTATTATTACTACAGATCACGGCACCATAAATGTGGAGCAACCTGCTAAAATAATTGGCGATCGTGAGTCCAGTACAAATATTCGCTACAAAACAGGTCGACGTCTTAAGACAGATGACAAGCACGTAATGATGGTTTCAGACCCCAAAAGTTTTGGTCTGCCTTCCATCAACATGAGCAGTTCTTTTGCCTTTGCCAAAGAACACTACTACCTGATTTATCCAACACGCTACAATCACTTTGTAAACCATTTTCGTAACACCTACCAACACGGTGGCATTTCATTGGAAGAGATGTGCATTCCTTTTGCGCTGTTTTCTCCCAAGTAGTTTACTTTTGCTTTATGGTACAAGATTATGATTTAAGTCAAATTGACGCAATCGCCAAATCGCTGGTTACGGTATTTGAGCATAAAATTGTGTTACTCAAAGGAGATTTAGGCGCAGGTAAAACAACGCTTGTGAAGGCAATAGTCAAGCAGTTGGGAAGCAATGAGGAAGTTTCAAGCCCCACTTTCGGAATAGTTAACGAGATCAGCCTGGCAAATGCTTCGGCTTTTCATTTGGATTTATATCGCATTGAAAATGCAACGGAATTGCAAGAATTTGGATTTGAAGAATACTTGCACAGTGGAGATTACTGCTTTATTGAATGGCCAGAAATAGCCGTGGCGCTAATAACAAAACCACACCACACCATAACATTGAAACATACAAACGACAGTACTAGAAACATTTCATTCATATGAGTTTTATAAGGAGAATGGGTTATTATTTGGGCGGCTTTTCAGTTGGACTTATTTTTTTATTTTACTTCTTCAACGGAAAAAGAACACAGTGTAACTACAGTCCATCGGCACGAGTTAAAAACGATATTCAAAAGAAGGAATGGGTGTTTGAAAAGGACTTCTACCCCATACAAGATACTGTGCAATGGTTTTCCAGAACATCCGTGGACTTTAGCGAGAGTAAGATTGGCACAGATTCTTGCAATGTGTACGCCATGGAAATTGACAACAAACTCTTTTCAGTCAAAAAATGTACAGATACGGCCTATTTTAGGCGTTGAGTTTTCTACGTCGCAGTTCTTTTTTTAACATCAAACATTCTTGCAGTGTCTGTGATTTCATGGCGCTGTTCTCTAATGCGCGTCTGATCAAATAGGGTACAGCCTGTTCCAAAGGTCCAAAAGGCACATATTTAAAGACATTAGCGCCTTGTTTTGCAAGAGAAAAGGAGATGTAATCACGCATGCCATAAAGCTGACTAAACCAAAGGTTGGCATTCCCCAAGGAAATATTGTTTTCAGCACAGTGATCAACCACCCAATTGATATCAGATTGGTTGTGTGTAGCCACGATGCAGAAGTGTTTGTCTACGGCTTGCATGGCGTTTTGAAGGGCATCCCGGTATTGCATGTCCGTTGCAGTTTTGGTTTCGCAGACGGAAGCACTCATGTTTAAGGCTGTTGCCCTGCTGCGTTCTTTTTCCATATAAGCGCCTCTAACAAGTTTTACACCCAACACATAACCTTTATCATCCGCATCCTTCAAAAGGCTTTTATAAACGAGGTTTCGGTCTTTTAAATACAATTGGATGGTTAGCGCCAAAACGACTTTATCGCAATTATATTTCACAAGCAAAGGCAACACCAATAAGTCCACCCCGTCTTGTATCCAGCTTTCTTCCGCATCAAACATCAATACAACAGCTGCTTGTACCGCTGCATTGGCCAATTGTTCAAAACGCTGTTGTATGGCAGCCCACAAAAGCTGTTCGCTTGCCGTAAGTTTGTGCCCCGCCCCCATTTTTTGGTACAAATTGAAGGAGCCTATGGCACTGGGCTTGACTACGGCAAACGGGTATGTCGTATTGTTTTTAGCCGCTTCTATGGTTTCCAAAACCATAGCGGCATTATGGTCGTAATCGATTGCTGATATTGCGTGCTCATTTGCGTAATCCAATACGCTGTAAACCTGGTATTTCGCAAGCTTCTCTGTCATGGATGCACATGAAGAAACGTCTTGCCCTGCACAAAACTGTTCATAACCTGTGATTCTAATAAGGTATTTCGCAGGAAAACGAATGCTTTGTAAAAACCGCCACACGTATAGAGAAGCGCGCACAACAGAGCGTCTCGAAAGTAAACGGAACAAAAAGAGCGAAGCCCTCAATTCTCGTCTTGATTTGTGCGGATATTGCGGTAATTTATGGTCCAAATAAGGGCTGTTTAAAATACGAAGTACTTCTCAAAATTAGGAAAATAAACCAAAAAGGCAGTATTTTCGCCAACGGATATGGTTGTTAAAACAAAACATAGTGAAGTCCTTTTTGGAGCGGATTGTTGGGATGCACTCAACAGTTGTGTTAAGGCCAATGCCTACTCCACTGTTTTTGTATTGACAGACAACAACACCAGTTTGCATTGTTTGCCACACGCGCGTTCGAAAACTCAATTTGATTTTAAGACAGTTGAAATGCAAGCAGGTGAAGAAAACAAAAAAATTCAAAGCTGCGTTTCGCTTTGGGATAGCCTCTCTGAAATGGGTGCTGATCGAAAGAGCTTACTCATCAATATAGGAGGTGGAGTGGTAACCGATTTAGGCGGATTTGTTGCATGCACCTTTAAACGTGGCATTGACTTTATTAACATCCCAACTTCGCTGCTAGCCATGGTAGACGCTTCTATTGGCGGTAAAACGGGCATTGACTTGGGTGCGCTTAAAAATCAAGTGGGTATTATTAGAGAACCTAAAATGGTACTAGTTGATACCGATTTCTTGGGAACGCTGCCCGATTCAGAATACCGAAGCGGTTATGCAGAAATGCTCAAACACGGACTAATTCAAGAGCCTATCTATTTTGAGGCATTAAGTGGTTTCTTAAGTAAAGAGGAAATATTGCCACACATACATCACTCTGTTGGTGTTAAGGCTAAAGTAGTAGCTGAGGATATTGATGAGCAAGGATTACGTAAGATTTTAAACTTTGGTCATACGTTAGGTCATGCGGTAGAATCCCATTTTTTAACAGCTTCGAACAAAACCAGATTGCTACACGGCGAAGCCATTGCAATAGGGATGATATTGGAAGCATTTCTCTCTGTCAAGGTATCCGGCTTGTCATTTGATGAAGCGCGTAAAATCAAAAGCGTTTTTCACGCCATCTATCCCAAAATTTCCTTTGACAAGGACACGATTACCGCTGTGATCAAACTGCTTTCACACGACAAAAAAAATGAAAATGGCAATGTGCTATTTGTACTTTTGAAAACTATAGGTTATCCGGTTTGGAATCAATCAGCTTCAGAGGAACTTATCCTCGAAGCTTTTGATTTCTATCAGAATTAAGCAGAGTTTCTACTTGCGTTGATATTTCCAAACAACGAACGCGTCACCATTTTTTCCATCACATCACGTTCTTTTACGCTCAGTTTGTTATTTTGAATGGTCAATAAGGCATACTGTTGTATAGTTAACAAGGGTTGTACAATCTCCTCACGCATGTGAATCGAAGCCTTTCCTTCGGGCTGATCCTCCATGAGACTGTCCATTTCTGTTAGTTTGAGGATATAGTCCTTTGAACGCACATATTCCGCATAAATCAATTTCCAAAAGGTGCCGTATTCAGGATCCTGCTCCATGTAGGCTGTTAATTTGAAAAAGGATTTTTGCAAACTCATCATGGAATTTGATATCAAGGTTCTAAAGAAGGCATTGTTGTCATACAACTGCTTTGCTTTATCAAAATCCCCTGTCTTATCTAGGCTTGCCAAAGCGGTACCCACGCCAAAAAATCCAGGTACATTTTGCTTCAACTGGCTCCAACTGCCTACAAAGGGAATGGCGCGCAGTGCAGAAAAGTCCAATGTCTTGCTGGACTTACGCTTGGAGGGACGTGACCCAATATTGGTTTTGGCGTAGTATTGGAGTGTACTCATGTGCTCCAAATACGGTAAAAACTTAGGATGGGCTTTAAAGTTCTTGTAGGCTTCGTAACTAACTTCTGCAAGTTGTGTCATGGTTTTTCTGTCTTCCTCACTTAAAACAGACGAATCCGATGTAAATAAGCGATTGGATATACCCGAGCTTAAGAGTTGTTCTAAATTATAGCGACAGGTATCCAAAGTACCAAAATTGGAACTGATGGTTTGTCCTTGTACGGTGAGTTGTATTTCGTCTGCTTCAACGCTATTCCCCATGGATGCGTAGAACTGATGGGTATTACCACCACCACGTGCTGGAGGTCCACCACGACCGTCAAAAAAGGCAACATTGATCCCGTATTTACGAGAGATCGCTGACAGTTCTTCTTTGGCTTTAAAAATACTCCAGTTGGCCATCAAATAGCCCCCATCTTTGGTACCGTCAGAGAAACCAAGCATGATGGTTTGTTTATCTCCTCTTCGAGTCAAATGCTCGCGATACACGGGATTTCCGTATACCTTGTCCATTACAGAAACCGCTACTTCCAAATCAGGAATGGTTTCAAATAGCGGAACTATATCAACATCAGGTGCTTCCCAATTACTCAAGCGAATCATGGCAAAAACCTCAAATATGTTTTGTGCGGTTTGGTTGTTACTGATGATGTATCGGTTACAGCCGGCCTCACCGTTGGTTTGCTGAATTTCACGCATCGCACGGATAGAACCAAGGGCTTTGCAAACGGTTTCGTCTTCAAAGCTATCCGGATCAACATCGCCGTTTAGCGAAGTAAGAAAATCTATTCGTGCGTCTTCGTTAGCGTTTACATAGTCAAAACCTACATCTGTAACACCATTCTTATTTGTTTGCGCTAAAAGACTTAAAAAGGCGTCGTGGTGAACACGGGAATCTTGTCTAATGTCCAAGCTTGCAAAGTGATAGCCAAATACGTTGACCTTTGCGATAAAATCGCGTAATTTATTGGCAAACAAACCGTGATATTGTTCTTCGATTGTAGTAAGTATGGACGCTAGGCTTGCTTTTAGGTCTTCAAGACTTATGGCGGGTGCCTTGTCCAGTGCAAAAATGCTATCGTATAATTTTTTCTCAACGGCTAAAACGGATTCTTCCACTCCGGCAAAAGTTAAACGTCTGCGCAGTGTGCGGACGTCTCGGTAGTAATTACGGATGATGCTACTGCGGAGCAATTGTGCAGTCTTACAGGTAATTTCTGTGGTTACAAATGGATTCCCGTCACGGTCACCACCGGGCCAAAAACCGAGCTTAACGGTTTGTCCTGTCAATGTCTCGTCTTTGAAAATATGGCGTTGCACATAGGCCTGAATTTCGCCAATAGCAGGGTAGAAAACATTAGAAAGATACCATATCAAGCTTCTGGCTTCGTCTAATGGAGTTGGCTTTTTCTTTTTGAAAAAAGGCGTACGTCCCAATTGTGCCAACAGGAGTTTGATTTCTTGCGAATCGTTCTTTTGGATACATTTGCCTAAGTCCGTAATAATACCCAATACAGCACCAGGATAAAACTGTGTTGGATGTGCTGTTAGTACTGGGCGGACATTAATGTGTTGAAGCAGTGCCTTAAGCTCTTTGGACTTTTGTTTTGATTGCGCTTCTTCCTTAAGATTACGGAGGGTACCCACCCCACTCATGTTGTTGACATGCGCAAAAGCAGCATCTTCAACGGCATCAAAAAGCACTACACGTCTCTCGATAAATTGAATGAAACGGAAGAGCAAGTCAATTTGGGCTTTTGCGGAATAATCGGGAAAATAGCGTTCGAAGAAACCTTCAACAATCGACTTGGGATCTAGACCCTTTTCATAGCCATCAGCACAAGAATCGGCAAATAGCGGTAAAAGCGTTGCCGTGTTGGTTATTTTAGAGTAGGGTAAGGTCGAAAATATACTATCGTATAGTTTGAATTTGGAGCGCACGTTTTGTTCGTAACGCTCAAGTTTTGTGCGTGGGTTCACAAGTTAATTTTAAAGGTCATTAAAAATAGTATGCATCAATCGCTTTTTGTCATTGATGCTTTCTTCAAGAGAAATCATGGTTTCTGTACGTAGAATACCATCTATATCATCAATTTTAAAAATAATTTCTTTAGCGTGTTCTGTAGTACGGGCACGAACTTTACAGTAAATGTTAAACTTTCCCGTAGTTATGTGCGCAACAGTTACAAATGGAATTTCGTGCAAACGCTCCAGAACGTATTTCGTTTGGTGGGTTTTTTCAAGATAAATACCAACATAAGCAATAAAAGAATAGCCCATTTTGTTATAGTCTAATGTTAGCGAAGATCCTTTAATTATTCCAGCCTCTTCCATCTTACGCACACGCACGTGAACTGTGCCAGCAGAAATTAAAAGTCTTTTGGCAATGTCCGTGAAAGGTGTACGCATGTTGTCAATCAAAATATCAAGTATTTGATGATCAATTTCGTCTAGTTTAAATTTCATTGTGATTATTTTATTTGCAAAGAAAACAAAAAAACATTGAATTTTATGCTGTTATATCGACAAATTAATGTGAATAATGTGTTAAATCTAATATTTTGAATATTTTTTTTAAAGCTGCATCCTCAAAAGAGGAAAAATCAATGGAGTTGTGTTTTCGTAAATCAATGGTTTTGTGCGCGTTAAGCTGAGATAAGTCACCTTTGCTGTGCAGGGTAGGTTCAAAGGTAATTCTACCTGAATTTAATTTTTCCTCATACTGTACCGCTAAGCTTATTTGGCTTTCGTGGTCAGTTATGTGGTGTATTAAAACATCAACATATGACTTTTCAACTTCTGGAATCCTGTCATAAGCGGTAGGCATAAATACATTATTTGCAATGCAATGTAAAGCCGACACAACAGAAAAGCCAAACCACTTTCGTGTTGCAATTCTTCCGTAGTCTTGCCCCGATTGCCCACACTCAAACAATATGGTAGGCGTTCCTTTTGCTTGAAAGCAATCGCCAACACAGTTGGGATTGTAGGTATCGTCATAACGACCTATCTGATTGGGTAGCTGTTGTTGCAATTGCTCGTTTATGTATCCAATAATCCCCATCGCCTGCTCACGGGCTTTGGTGATAGATTTGCCCGTATCAGCGGCTGGAGACAAATAAGACAAAATACACGGATTGTCGTCAACCCCAAATAGGGTGCGTTGATCGTGTAGATTAAAGCAGTAGTCTGGTTGAAAAGTGTCGTATGCCTCAAACAAAGCACGGGTTTCTGGCTGGGATTGTTGCTGGGCATCTCTGTTTAAATCAACGGCGTTGGCATTAACACGAGTATATGCTGCTGCTCCATCAGGGTTGAGCATGGGAATCACTTGTATGGTAAACGGCTCTAAAAGCCTCGGATTGGCTGCAAGAAAATACATCACATCCATAATCCCTTTAGTACTGGTAGACTCATTTCCGTGCATTTGCGACCACATCAACAATTTAATAGGGCCAGTCCCCAGTGTAAGCGTGTGTATGGGAAGTCCTTTTGCGCTTGCGCCAACCTGCTTGGAATCAAAATCGCTGAGCAAACGTTCAATTTTCGGATACGTTATGTAACGTCCCTGCAAAATTTGACTTTTAAGTTCAGGCTGCTCTTTTAAAAATGAATTCATGTTTGCAAATGTAAACGCTTATTAGTTTCCAATTGTAAACAACTATAATTTATTATTGTAAACAAAAGCATGTCAAAAACATCAAAATTTGTTACAAAAGTAATTTGCCGAATGTAAATTTTATGTAAAATATTGTAATTAAGCATATTAACATTATAAAATAAAGTTTTACTTCATTTTTTATAGTATCATATTATTTTATATATTTGATAATATCATTAGATAGATATTAATTATTTACAAATGTAATCGTGGGGATTGTTGAACGAATTAAACAACTGATGCAAGACAATGAGTTGAGCGCAGCCGCCTTTGCCGACACAATTGGCGTACAGCGTTCTTCAATTTCACACATCCTTTCTGAACGCAATAAGCCCAGCTTGGACTTTATCCTTAAAATACTTGACGCCTACCCTAGCGTTTCACCAGCATGGCTTCTAAAAGGAATTGTATCCAAAGACAGCGTAGCCACGCATGACAACCAAAGCGTTTTACCTTCAGCTCCTCAAGAGGAGGTGAAAACTATTGAAATTCCAGTGTCAAAAAATACGCCCAAAGAAGGCATCATTGCTAAGTCAACCACCACAAAGCAGGTTGAGCGCATCATTGTGTGTTATGACGACGGTACTTCCAGTACTTACCTAAATAAAAATTGATATTTTTGAAGCATGAGGAATGTTTTTATCACGTCCCTGCTGCTTTTCTGTTTTTCTTGTTTCAGTCCTGAGCGTAATTGTTCTGAATTTAAAACGGGAAAATTCCGTTTTACTTCGATAGTACTTGGCGATACTCTTACTACGCAGTTTGTCAGAACAGACAGCATAGAGGTAGATTATTACCTAAATCGTGTAGATAGCTCCAGTGTGCGTTGGCTAAATAACTGCGAATGCATAGTGAAAAAGCTACGTCCCCTCTCCTATCAAGATTCAAAAGCGGTACACATGAAAATTCTAAGCACTACAGAAAACACCTACACGTTTGAGTATAACCTGGTTGGAGACATCAAAAACAAACAACGTGGTACCGTAACCAAAGTTAGTAACTAATGGAATTTCTTTTCACCCCAGAGGCCATATCGGCATTGCTTACCCTTACATTTCTCGAAATTATCTTGGGGATTGATAATATCGTGTTTATTTCCATAGTTGTTGGTAAGCTGCCGGAAGAAAAGCGGGTACGCGCAACAAACATTGGCCTATTACTCGCCTTAATTCTTCGAATTGTTCTCTTGTTTACCATTTCTTGGGTCATTGCCATGAAAGACAGTTTGTTCTCAGTAGATTACACGCAGTTTAGTGCCGAAATCAACGGGCAATCGCTGGTGCTACTTGCAGGTGGTTTGTTTTTGCTGTACAAAAGCACAAAAGAAATACATGAAAAAATTGATCACGCTGGTGATCGCAACAAAAAAGCGCAGCATAAAGCAGCCAATACCATGACACGTATTCTGGTTCAAATCATTTTGATTGATGCGGTTTTCTCTGTAGATTCCATCCTGACAGCTGTTGGCATGACCACTGGGATTGATGGGGCGCTATGGATCATGATTATTGCTGTTGTGGTTTCTATTTTGATTATGATGGTGTTCGCTCATCCTGTTACGCGCTTTGTTCACAAACACCCATCGTTACAAATCTTAGCACTTTCCTTTCTTATCTTAATTGGATTTATGCTCATTACAGAAGGGGCGCATTTGGCGCAAATTGAAGTTTTGGGACAAAGCATTGGTGCTATTCCAAAAGGCTACCTATACTTCGCAATTGCCTTTTCGCTGCTTGTGGAGTTCATAAATTTGCGTTTTCGGAAAAAGATAAAGCACTAAAGCTCCAAGCTTATTTGCCCTTCTTTATCGTCTTTTTCAGTACTAATTTCCTCTACTTCGGCCTCTATTTCGTTTGTCGGCACTTCTGGTTCGGGCGTATACGGAAGGGGTTCTTTTGATTCAATCTTTTTGAGTTTTTCAGTAGCCAGCTGATTTCCCATCGCCTTGATACCTTTGAGTGTAATAAAGTCTTCAAAACGCACTTCTTGAGAAGGTTTTACATCCGCATTTCTCGGCTTAATAAAGTGTAAGGCACAGATAGGGCGCCAGTCTGAAGAAAACCAGGATAACTCAATTTTTGACCCCTCTTTTACAAATGCTTCTTCTTTGTCGGGCGATTCAATCAAAAATCGTTTACCAAAATACTTGTTTTTGGTAGCGTCAAAATAAATAGCGGATAATGGCTTTTTGGGTTCCCATTTCTCTAAAAGCAACATATCTTCTGGAAAGTGCATTGACAAATCAGGAATTTGGGTTTTGACTACTCCAGATTGCGTAACAATTAACAGACGGTCTTCGCCTCTGAAAGCACCGAGCAAACGCCCGCGTTCGTCGGCATTGAGGCGTTGTACGGTTTCGTCAAACCAGATATTCCGCGGCTTGAGGGTTGACACCCCTTCCTCTTTGAGTTCTACGCGCTTGATGGCGTATTTGGTTACGGTGTTGCCACGAACCCCTCTACCCTTAACAACCAAATCAGCAAAGTCTAAATCCCATTTTAGTTTTTTTATGGCACCGCTTTGGCGCAGGTGAATGGTCACTATTTCTGCTTCGCCATTGGGATTGGCAGAAAAGTAATGCACCTTAGACTGTGGACTGCCGTTGGTAAGATCATAGTGCTTGTCACGAGTGACGCCCGTAACGGCAAACCGCTTGATATAAGAAGTACCTCCTCGCCCATCTTGGTAAATCATGTTATAGATGGTGCGTTTGTCTTTCTTTTTAAATACAGCAACATGAATGATGTTTTTCCCAACAAAAGTCTTGCTTTCCACCTTGGTCACCATCATCTTGCCATCAGCTGTAAAAACAATGACGTCGTCTATATCAGCACAGTCTGTGACATATTCTTCACGCCGCAACGAAGTACCCACAAAACCCTCTTCTCTACTGACATAGAGTTTGGTGTTGCGCATAACCACTTTGCGTGCATCTACATCGGCAAATACCTTTAGCTCTGTTTTGCGCTCCTTTCCTTCGCCATAGGTTTTTTTAAGCCGTTTGAAATAGGCAATAGCAAATTCCACGATATGCGCTAGATCGTATGCAACTAGATCCAAATCAGCTTCTAAAGCCTCTATTTTCTTTTGGGCTTTGTCCAAATCAAACTTTGAGATACGTTTGATGCGGATTTCGGTTAGGCGCACCACATCGTCATCTGTTACGGCTCGTTTTAAGTGAACAATATGTGGTGTCAACCCCGCGTGTATGGCCTGCAAGACACCTTCCCAAGTTTCTACTTCTTCAATATCACGATAGATACGGTTTTCAATAAAAATACGCTCCAGTGAGGCAAAGTGCCATTGCGCTTC
Organism: Bacteroidota bacterium; assembly: GCA_038143535.1. GTDB lineage: Bacteria > Bacteroidota > Bacteroidia > Flavobacteriales > Flavobacteriaceae > UBA7446. Next base: position 767,581 of record JAYQMD010000001.1, on the reverse strand, counting down.
CAGCTCTTCTTGCTTCACTTCAAGTTCTGCACGCAATAAATCCAAGGTATGGTCGGTAGAGCGACGCAGCATTTCGGAAACGCCAATAAAATTGGGTTTGTTGTTTTCAATAACACAGCCTAGTGGGGAAATTGAAGTTTCGCAAGCTGTAAAGGCAAAAAGCGCATCAATGGTTTTATCAGGTGAAACTCCGTTGGGGAGGTGAATTTTGATTTCCACATTGGCAGCCGTATTGTCCTCGATTTTTTTGATTTTAATTTTTCCCTTGTCGTTCGCCTTTAAAATGGAGTCAATTAATGATGAGGTGGTGGTCGAAAAGGGGATTTGGTTAATCACAAGTGTTTGCTTGTCCTCTTGAGAAATTCGCGCCCTCACACGTATCCTACCCCCTCGTAAACCGTCGTTGTAATTGTCGGCGTCCATAACCCCGCCAGTGGGGAAATCGGGCACTAAGGTGAATCTTTTGCCCTGCAAATGTTTGATAGATGCATCGATAAGCTCGTTAAAGTTGTGTGGCAGTATTTTGGTAGATAAGCCCACAGCAATTCCCTCGCCTCCTTGTGCCAAAAGCATGGGGAATTTAACGGGCAAATGAATGGGCTCCTTTTTTCGCCCGTCGTAGGAGAGTTGCCACTGGGTTACCTTGGGGCTAAATACGACATCTAGCGCAAATTTTGAAAGTCGCGCTTCGATGTATCGGGAGGCTGCTGCAGAATCCCCTGTGAGGATGTTCCCCCAGTTTCCTTGCATGTCAATCAACAAGTCTTTTTGCCCGATTTGCACCATGGCATCGGCTATAGAGGCATCTCCGTGTGGATGGTATTGCATGGTATGCCCCACAATGTTGGCGACTTTATTGTAGCGTCCATCATCCAGGTCTTTCATCGAATGAAGGATACGCCGCTGGACAGGTTTAAATCCATCTTCAATGGCTGGAACAGCACGCTCTAAGATTACATAAGAGGCATAATCCAAGAACCAGTCTTTGTACATTCCGGTTACGCGAACCAATTCGTCGTTAGCAGCTAGATGTTGCTCCTCTTCATTCATGCTTCTATTTTGTCTAACTCAACTTTAAGATTGTCGATAATAAACTCCTGTCTTTTGGGCGTATTTTTGCCCATATAAAACGACAGCAACTCATCTATGGTCATGTTTTTGTCCAACATCACGGGGTCTAGGCGGATATCATCGCCAATAAAGTGTTTGAATTCATCTGGAGAAATCTCCCCTAATCCTTTAAAACGTGTAATCTCTGCTTGCGCGCCAAGTGCTTCCAAAGCGTCCAAGCGCTCCTGATCGGAATAGCAGTAAATGGTTTTCTTTTTGTTGCGGACACGAAACAATGGTGTTTGCAAAATGTACAAATGCCCCTCCTTGATGAGCTCTGGGAAAAATTGCAAAAAGAAGGTGATCAAAAGCAAGCGGATATGCATCCCATCTACATCGGCATCGGTGGCAATAACAATATTGTTGTAGCGCAAATCCTCCATGCTATCTTCAATATTTAGCGCAGCTTGCAAGAGGTTAAACTCCTCGTTTTCGTAAGCGATTTTTTTGGACATCCCGTAGGAGTTTAGCGGTTTTCCACGAAGACTAAACACCGCCTGGGTATTTACGTCTCGAGATTTGGTTATCGAACCGCTGGCCGAATCTCCCTCCGTAATAAATAGTGTCGATTCCAAGCGACGGTCTTTTTTGATATCGCCCAAATGCACGCGGCAATCCCTTAGTTTTTTGTTGTGTAGGCTGGCTTTTTTGGCGCGTTCGCGCGCCAACTTGCGTATGCCCGAAAGTTCCTTACGTTCTTTTTCCGCTTGGAGTATTTTGCGTTGAATGGCCTCGGCGGTTTGCGCGTTTTTGTGCAGGAAGTTATCAAGTTGGGTGCCGATAAAATCATTGATATACGTACGTACCGTGGGCAAGCCGTCTCCCATTTCTGTAGAGCCCAGTTTGGTTTTGGTTTGGGATTCAAAGACAGGTTCCATCACCTTGATGCTAATGGCAGAAATAATGGATTTACGAATATCAGAGGGGTCAAATTGACGGCCATAAAATTCGCGGATGGTTTTTACTAAAGCCTCCCGAAAGGCGGTTTGGTGTGTTCCTCCTTGGGTGGTGTGTTGCCCGTTGACAAACGAATGATATTCTTCGTTGTATTGGGTTCGGCTATGGGTAATGGCTAACTCAATATCATCGCCTTTCAGATGAATGACTGGATAGAGAAAATCTTCGGAATTGTTGTTGTCTTCGAGTAGATCTTTAAGGCCATTTTTGGATACATACTTTTCACCGTTAAAAACGATAGTCAGCCCTGGGTTGAGGTAGACGTAGTTTTTAAGCATTTTAGCCACGTACTCGTTGCGGTAGCGAAACTTTTTAAAAATGGTCTCATCAGGAACAAAGGACACTTGCGTTCCATTGCGTTGACTACTGCTCGATGGGGGCTCATTTTCTTCGAGTACACCTTGGTTAAATAGGGCTGTTTTGCGCTGTCCGTCACGGGTTGACGCTACAAAAAACGAGGCCGACAAGGCATTTACGGCTTTTGTTCCTACGCCGTTGAGTCCTACAGATTTTTTAAAGGCACGGGAGTCGTATTTACCGCCTGTATTCATTTTAGAGACCACATCGACGACCTTGCCCAGTGGAATGCCACGGCCATAGTCGCGGACGCTAACTTTGCCTTCATCTATTTTGATGTCGATGGTTTTGCCTGCGCCCATGACAAATTCGTCTATGCTGTTGTCAAGGACTTCTTTCAGCAGGATATAAATGCCGTCATCTGGGGAAGAACCGTCACCAAGTTTTCCGATATACATGCCTGGACGCATACGGATATGCTCCTTCCAGTCTAGGGAGCGTATGTTGTCTTCGTTGTATTGGGTTTGTTGGGCCATGGGTTGCTAAATTAAAGCATCAGCCTATAACTTAAAACGTCTCTGCAACAAAGAAATTAACAATTAAAAAGGAGGGATTGTTGAAATATCGGAAAGGGGGTTTTTGATGTTGGGCCACATAACATTCGCTTTAGATAAATCGATATTTGTTATAAATGTAGGCCATTTTGTTGATTTACATAATACTAGCAAGAAAAGCTCAAAATGGATATGCGAAATCTATAAAGAGTGGATATAAAACATTCGTATATTTTAGTGTTAATATAGCATTCAGTCTTTGGCTGACCAAAATATCTATGATTTGCTTCGCAAATCCCCCACTGGCGCAAGGCCTTGCCTTGTGACCTTCAAAAACACATACGCAACAACACCACCCAAAAAAACACCCATAACAGGTGTTTTTTTATTCTAAAAAAGCGTTCCTTTATTTAGCAGGAGATTGGGCAGCATAGACAAAGAATCTTGCTATTTTGCCACCCACAATTTCTCCGTCTATCATGTTTAGTTCTGAAGATTCTTCCCCGTTGACCGTAGAGGTTACTTCATGTCCTGCAATGACCCAATCTGCTCCACTTGGAACGGATTTATAAGGCATCGCCCAATAGGCATCCCATTTTGGATTTGCTGTAGCAAACCACTCCGCAAGGACAGTTGCTTGTTGCTCTTTCGTGAAAATTTCCGATCCGTCTGGACCAAGTATATATATTGAATCTGCACTCATGGCCTTGATGGTTTCAATGTCTTGCTTGTTGTGTGCGTCTATATATTGCATCCACACATCCAACACATCATCAGATCCAGCGATGAATTTTTCATCTGGCATGGGCTTAAAAAAGCCAACACCTTCCACAGCAGCGTCAACTCCCGAAGGAGAAGCACAACTTGCCAAGGCTAAAATAACGGTTACTAAGAGTACCTTTTTCATGTTAAATTGATTAAAAGTTGTTTGTTTAAATTTAGGTAATTTTTAAATACAACAACGAAAGAAATACAATTGTGATATTTTTAATATATTTCGTTAATGTTTTACCCCATGTTTTTAATGTTTGTACTCTTCCCTTTACTGCTAAGTGGACAAACGGTTCCTACGCTGCACTATAATGAGCTGAAGCCTTTACTGAACCAAAAGGGAGATGACCTTTACGTGGTCAACTTTTGGGCCACTTGGTGCGCACCTTGCATCAAGGAACTGCCCTACTTTGAGGCCTTAAACCAACGCGAAGATATTGAGGTACTACTGGTGAGTCTTGACTTTCCCAGACACAAGGAAAGCAGGTTGTTGCCATTTATCAAAAAAAACAAACTTCAATCAAAGCTTGTACTCCTAGACGATGCAGACGAAAATTACTGGATAAACGACATTCACCCCAACTGGAGTGGTGCACTACCTGCTACGCTTATTTATACCAAAAAACAGAGTGGTTTTTATGAGCAATCATTCACTAAAGAGGAGTTGTTTACTTTGGTTGAATCTTTTAAACCCTAACACATGAAATCAATTCTAATCCTATTTAGTTCACTTTTATTATTTAACCACAACCACGGCTATAAGGTCGGCGACCTTGCCACTGGCTTTTCACTTCCGAATATTGATGGGAAAATGGTGTCCCTATCCGACTATGACAACGCTAAGGGGTTTATTTTAATATTCACCTGTAACACCTGCCCCTATTCTGTGGCCTATGAAGACCGCATCATAGCACTAGATAAAAATTATGCACCGCTGGGTTATCCTGTTATCGCCATCAACCCCAACGATCCGGCTGCCCAAAAGGGAGAGGAGCTTCGCGATATGAAACAGCGTGCCGATAACAAAGGCTTTACTTTTCCGTATTTACAAGACAAAGGACAAAAAGTATATCCCAAATTTGGTGCTACCCGCACCCCACATGTTTTTGTGCTTGAAAAGCAAGACAAAGGCAATGTCGTGCAGTATATTGGTGTCATAGACGATAGTTCAAGAAATCCAAAAAAAGTAAAGCAACGCTATGTAGCCAATGCTGTAGATGCGCTTTTAGCTGGTCAATTGCCTAATATTAGTACAACCAAGGCCATTGGCTGCTCGATAAAAACGCTTTGATTAAACATTAAACCTAAAATGCATCACATCACCGTCCTTTACCGTGTAGTCTTTTCCCTCTACCCTAGCCTTTCCGGCTTCTTTTACCTTTTGTTCGGAGCCGTATTCATCATAAACGCTGTATGAAATTACTTCGGCGCGGATAAAGCCTTTTTCGAAATCGGTGTGGATAACGCCTGCCGCTTGAGGTGCTGTGGCACCAGCAGAAATGGTCCATGCGCGTACCTCTTTTTCACCAGCCGTGAAATAGGTTTCTAAATTTAGCAAGGTGTATGCTGCGCGAATCAGTTTGGCAGCACCAGGCTCATCCAAACCTAAATCCTCCAAAAACAATTGACGCTCTTCATAAGTGTCCAATTCGTTGATATCCGCCTCTGTAGCAACGGCCAACACCAATACTTGCGCATTTTCATCTGCAACAGTCGTTATAACTTGATCGACATAATGGTTTCCAGTGGCGGCGGCACTTTCGTTTACATTGCATACATATAAGACAGGCTTGTCTGTGATAAGCTGTAAGGGTTTTACATAGTTCAACCGCTCGTCATCGCTTAATTCAATAGCACGCACAGATGTAGCTGCTTCGAGAGATTTGTGTAAGCGTTCCAAAACCGTCAGTTCTTTTTGTGCGTCTTTATCGCCTGTACGGGCAGCACGATTGACTTTTTCCAAGCGTTTTTCAACGGCCTCAAGGTCTTTTAGCTGCAATTCGATATCTATGGTTTCTTTGTCACGTATTGGGTCAACAAAGCCGTCTACGTGCACGATATTGTCGTTGTCAAAACAACGCAACACATGAATAATGGCATCGGTTTCCCTGATGTTGGCTAAAAACTGATTGCCCAAGCCCTCCCCTTTGCTTGCGCCTTTTACCAATCCTGCGATATCGACGATCTCTACCGTAGCAGGTATCACTTTTTCGGGATTAACCAGTGCTTCCAGCCGATTTAGCCTTGGGTCTGGAACATTAACCACACCTATGTTGGGTTCGATGGTACAAAAAGGAAAGTTTGCACTCTGCGCTTTGGCACTAGACAAACAATTAAATAAGGTTGATTTGCCCACGTTTGGCAGGCCTACAATTCCAGCTTTCATATCAGTCGGGATGCATAAAGCGTTGCTTGCCCAGCAAGACCTCTTCTGTTTCTACATGATCCTCATCGGGAACACAACAGTCAACAGGGCATACGGCAGCGCACTGTGGCTCGTCGTGAAAGCCCTTACATTCGGTGCATTTATCGGGAACAATAAAATAAACCTCATCTGAAATAGGTTCCTGTAAGTTTTCAGCATTCACAGCAATACCGTTGGGAAGCACTACGTCGCCACTAAGCGAGGTGCCGTCTCCGTATTTCCAATCAAAAGCGCCTTCGTAAATAGCCGTGTTTGGACATTCGGGTTCGCAAGCCCCACAATTAATACATTCGTCTGTAATGATAATAGCCATAGCAATTCTTTAACTTTGCAAAAATAGGAGCATAATAACTCTAAACCAAACCATGACAAATCATACACAAAGTATTCAGGCTTTTACTGCCTTGGGCAAACTCCTAAACGACTATACTTCCAAAAACAAAAGAGCCGATGACTGGATTGAAAAGCTTGATAATGCACTTGTTAGCGCCTCCGATCAAAACAAATGGTTTACAAAAGAAAATCTTGACTTTTGCATGTCTGTTTGGGGACAAACCCTAAATGAAAAAGACATTACTGACTGGCTGACCACCTACCCAGTGCCGCAAAAGGCCACACGACTGGCCTTGGTATTGGCAGGTAACATCCCATTGGTTGGCCTACACGATGTGCTTTGCGGGCTTGCGTGCGGCTGTAGCATTGAAGCAAAATGTTCGTCAAATGATACCTTTCTTCTTCCGTTAATCGTCGATTTTCTTGTTTCTGTTAAGCCCGATTGGAAAGATCAGGTTCGTTTTACAGAAGGAAAACTCGAAACCTATGATAAGGTCATTGCCACAGGCAGCAACAATACAGCTCGGTACTTTGAATATTATTTTAAAAAGAGGCCTCACATCATCCGCAAGACAAGAAATGGTGTTGCTGTGCTGGACGGCAATGAAACACAATCAGATTTGGCTGCTCTCTGTCATGACATGATGCAGTATTTTGGATTGGGCTGCCGCAGTGTATCACACCTCATGGTTCCAGATGGCTATGATTTCAACAAATTGTTTTTGGCACTTTATGATCACAAAGACCTTATACAACACAGTGCTTACGCCAACAATTACGATTACAACAAAGCAGTTTATTTGATGCAAGAACAAGAATTATTGGAAAATGGTTTTATGATGTTCAAAAAAGATGAAGGGCTAAACTCCCCCATTGCCTGTGTGCATTACAGTACATATACAGATTTAGAAATGGTGAAACAGCGCCTTCAAGATCAAGACGAGCAGATTCAATGCGTGGTTAGTAATTGTGTGGAAAATGCTTTCGCTTTTGGTCAAACACAGTATCCAAAACTGGGAGATTACGCCGACCATGTTGATACCATGGCTTTTTTGTTGAAAAAGTAACATTAAAAAAGGTGCGTAACCGCAGGCGTTTTTGTTACTTTGCCTTCAAATTAATTTGAAAATGAAAAAGCACAACTTTAGTGCTGGACCCTGTATCCTACCGAAAGAAGTGATGCAAAAAGCGGCCCAAGCAGTTGTCGAACTAGACAATTCAGGACTATCCCTAATAGAAATATCGCACCGAAGCCCAGCTTTTGTCGAAATCATGGAGAAGGCAACTTCGCTTGTACTCGAACTATTGGGATTAGAAGGCAAAGGATATAAGGCCATGTTTCTTCAAGGCGGTGCTAGTCAGCAGTTTTTAAATGTTGCCAACAACTTTCTTGAAACCAAAGCGGGCTATGCCAATTCTGGTACTTGGTCTACAAAAGCCATCAAGGAAGCCAAGCTGTTCGGTGAAGTGGTTGAGTTATCGTCTTCAGAGGATGCAAACTTTAATTATATCCCAAAAGGATTTTACATCCCTTCAGACTTGGATTACCTGCACATCACAACCAACAACACCATTTTTGGAACGCAGTACAAAGTTTTGCCCGAAACAACTGTGCCGCTCATTTCGGATTCTTCATCCGATATTTTCTCTCGATCTTTAGACTTTAGCAAGTTTGATTTGCTGTATGCTGGCGCACAAAAAAATATGGGCCCTGCTGGAGCTACACTCGTTGTTGCAAAAGAAGATGCCCTTGGAAAGGTTTCTAGACAGATCCCTTCCATGTTAGACTACAAAATTCATGCTGACAAAGACAGCATGTTTAACACACCACCAGTGTTTGCTGTTTATACCTCTATGTTGACCCTACAATGGTTAAAAAACAAAGGTGGTATTGCAGCTATTGAAAAAGAAAACGCCGCCAAAGCAGCATTGATGTATGGTGAAATAGACCGCAATCCGCTATTTGATGGTTTTGCAGCCACAGAAGACCGAAGTACCATGAATGCAACTTTCACGCTCAACGATGCGTCACTAAAAGAAAACTTTGAGGCCATGGCCAGAGAAGCTGGTCTCAACGGAATTAATGGGCACCGTTCTGTTGGTGGTTACCGTGCATCCATGTACAATGCCCTGCCAATTGAGTCCGTACAAGTATTGGTAGATGTAATGAAAACTTTAGAACAAAACGCATAATATAACATATGAACATTCACGCAAACGATGGGATTTCCCAATCTGGAGTAGACGCATTAGCTGATTTTGGCTTTACGCTCACAACAACAAACGTAGCCCAAGAGCAGCTTGTTAATTATATCAACGAAAACAATATTGCTGGCATATTGGTTCGCAGTGCCACAACCGTTCGAAAAGAACTGATTGATGCCTGCCCAGGATTAAAGCTTATTGGCCGCGGTGGTGTAGGTATGGACAATATTGACGTTGCCTATGCACGTGAAAAAGGATTGCACGTTATCAATACGCCTGCTGCCTCTTCTTCGTCAGTAGCTGAATTGGTATTTGCCCATTTATTTGGCGCTGTGCGTTTTTTGTATGATAGCAATCGTAACATGCCTCTCGATGGAGAAACCAAGTTTAAAGCCTTAAAAAAGGCCTATGCTGGTGGAACTGAACTAAGAGGTAAGACGCTGGGTGTTATTGGCTTTGGTCGTATTGGACAGGCTACTGCAAAGATTGCTGTAGGTTTGGGTATGGACGTTGCTGCTTATGATCCATTTATGGACGAAGCTACTGTTGCTGTTGACTTCTTCAACGGACAGTCTGTAGATATTAATATCAAAACACGTTCTTTTGACGACGTATTGGCGCAGTCTGACTTTATTACGCTGCACGTACCCGCACAAGACAAACCGACCATAGGCGCAGCCGAAATGGTTAAGATGAAAAAAGGGGCTGGTTTGATAAATGCTGCACGTGGATGAGTTGTAGACGAACAAGCATTGGTCAATGCGCTTGACAGCAAACAATTGAGTTTTGCTGCCCTTGATACTTTTGTAAATGAGCCTACGCCTGCCGTAAAACTCTTGATGCATCCAAGTATTTCGTTAACACCGCACATTGGTGCTGCTACACACGAAGCACAAGATCGCATAGGCACAGAGCTAGCACAACAGATTAAGGACTTACTCGGTTAATGAAACGCCTAAAAGAACGTTGGGGCATTTATTCCAATTTCCAATTGGTCATGATACTTATTGTGTTTGCGGTGACAGGTTCATCAGCTGCACGATTGGTAACTCCATTCACGAGTTTTTTAGGAATCACTGCAGATAATTTTTCTGCTTGGGTGTATTGGCCAGCAAGAATTCTTTTAATTTTTCCCATCTATCAGGTGCTGCTTGTATTTTTTGGGTTTATATTTGGTCAATTCAAGTTTTTTTGGAACTTTGAAAAGAAGATGCTTAGCCGAATGGGTCTGGGTTTTCTGTTTAATTCAAAATAAGATGCACAATAATATATTTGTTCGCTTACTTCTGGTTGGGTTTTTATTTATCCCTACCCTAGCGCAGCATACACATATATTTGCACATCACGATCACCCTGTTTGTGACGACAGTAAATTACACTTACACGCAATTGACACCTCATGTGAATTGTCGGATTACTTTTTCGAGTTAAACTCACTATCCCTTTTTGATAGGCTTGCAGTTGCTGCATTAAATTTTTCTTTTGAGTCATATGCACTCTCGCAGGCTGTTTTTAAAAATAAATTTAGTTGTAAATTATTGAGGGCACCACCCATGTAGACCACACTTCCGTCTATTTACCCATATTAATCAATTAAATTTATAAAAATGAAAAAAGTATTTTTTTATGCCTCTATGGCATTATTATTTGTTACTGCATCTTGTGACAAAGATGAACCAGAAACAATCCACGAACACGAAGAATTTTCAAGAGTAACATTGAAAGTTACAAATGAAAACGATTCGTCAGATGTTACCACATATACGTTTGAAGTCGAAGATCACGACCATGATCATGGCGGCGACGGTACTCATGATGATCATGCTGAAATTGAACTTGCAGCAAATTCATCGTATCTTTTTGAAATTCGTTTTTACAACGATGAAGATCCTAGCAATCCGGAGGATATTACACTTGAAGTTATCGAAGAAGCAGATGAACATCATGTATTCTATGAATTAACAGATGGCGCAAACATTACAGTTGAATCTGGAACAGGCGATACCATGGATAGTAATTCTAATCCACTTAATCTGATTACAAAGTGGACAACAACAGCTGCTGGTGTAGCTGATGTAGAAGCTTATTTGATTCATGAGCCAACATCAAAAACAGGCACTTCACGTAATGATTTTGGTGGCGCTACGGATGTTGAAATTGAATTTGAAGCGCACGTAGAATAAGTGTTTGATCGAAATTTTTTGAAGAATTTCCACATATCTTTTATTTGGAGTAACTGTTTAAATTATTTATTCGTTCTCAAAGCAGTAGTCAGTATTTGCGTACTGACTACTAGCTTTGCTTTTTCTCAAGAGTGTGCGCTTACCCTTACAGGAAAAATTTTTGATGTTGAAGACAACTTGCCTTTAGAGGCAGCGGTTATAGAAGTATTGGGAAGTAGCACAACTACTGTTTCTGATGCTGCTGGTGTATTTCAATTTAAAAATCAATGTAAAGGGAAAATTAAGCTTAAAATATCCCATTTAAATTGCGAACCTGTTTTTAGGGAAGTTGATTTGTTTAAATCCAGTTCATTTAACTTTCAATTGGAACATCGTATTGAAAGTTTAGATGAAGTGATTGTTTCTAAACTGAAAGTTCATGAACTTTCAGCCACAAGTAAAGTTCATTCTTTAAGCGAGCTAGAAAAAGATCGTTTTAGCAGTAAAGGCTTAGCAGGTGCACTTGAGCAAATTAGTGGTGTTTCTGTCCTATCAACGGGAAATAGTATAGGGAAACCTGTTATTCACGGCATGTTTGGTAGCAGAGTTGGCGTTGTTTACGACGGTATCATGTTAGAAAATCAGCAATGGGGACATGATCATTCGCCAAACGTAGATTTAAATACTTTTGAAAACATTCGTCTAATCAAAGGTGCTGGTACACTCAAATACGGAACCACACCAGGAGGCGTGGTCATTCTCGAATCCACATTGCCAAAACATGTGGATTCATTATATGGAAAAACAATATTGAGCGGTATGTATAATGGCCGCGGCTATAGCGCCACTAGTAGTTTGGTGAAATCATACAAAAGCGGCACATATATTAAACTACAGGGAACTTATAAAAGAAATGGGGATTTCACTGCCCCCAATTACAACTTAACAAACACAGCTAATAAAGAAAATAATTTCTCTATTTCACTTGGTAAAAATGGACTTCAACACAAATGGAAAGCATTCTTCAGTTATTTTGATTCCGATATAGCAATATTGAAGAGCGCACATATTGGCAATGTCAAGGACTTGTTGCGCGCTATTGAATCCGATGTTCCACTAATCATAGACCCTTTTAAAAATGAAATTGATTTTCCTAAACAAGCAAACAATCATTACACTGCCAACGTTGAATATACAAATACAAATTTCGCCAACGGTGAATTGCATCTTAAATACAGTTGGCAAAGGAACAACCGAAAAGAATTTGATATAAGAAGAGGTTCGTTAAAAGACAAACCTGCTCTTGATATGAAATTAGATACGCATAACCTAGGCTCAAATTATGAATGGAACACAGGACTAGGAAACTTTGACTCAGGTATTTTTGTTCAAGTTCAAGACAATTTCTCAAACCCTGAAACAGAAATTAGAAGATTAATTCCAGATTATTTAAAATCAATTTTAGGAGGTTATTTTACAGCTACTTTTGACAATACTAAAAACTTTCTTTTTGAGTTTGGCGCGCGCTATGAATACCACAATAATGAAGTTCAAAAATTTTATAAAAACAGTCGTTGGAACTTAAAAAATTACGAAGCTCCGTTTAGAAAATACGTTATTAGAGAAGAAAAAAGTCAGAAATTAGTCAAAAGAACACTAGAGTTTAACACCTTTTCATTTAATGCGGGAGGGCGCCATAGCTTATCACCAGCCTACAGCATAAGCTTTAATTATAATCATACACAACGCGCTCCAAACATAGCTGAAATGTTCAGTGATGGCTTGCACCACTCCTTGTCTTCTATTGAATATGGAAATCCTTTTTTGGAAAAAGAAACTACCCACAAGGCCGTTCTCGATTTTGAAAAGAAATTAGGTGATTTTCAATTCACCTTTACTCCGTTTATAACCGTTGGAAAAAACAATTATATTTTAATTGAACCCACTGGAGTTGAGAGTACCATTAGAGGAGCATTTCCCGTTTGGGAATATTCGGCAGCAAGTGTGTTGTTTAAAGGAGTTGACCTTGATTTTTCCTATGCATTTAATGCAAATACGCAGTTTAGAAATACAACTTCATGGGTTGATGCCACGAATACCAAAACAGACTTACCACTTGTTAATATTCCACCTTTGACCATTAATAACCAGTTACAGTTTTCACTACCCAATTGGGAATCCTTCATTGTGCTGCTAAACAGCAAAGCCGTTTTCCAGCAAAATCGGTATCCAGACAACAACTTCACTGAGGACATTATTGAAGATGGCAAAATTGTGTCTAAATTGGTGGATATAAGTACGCCACCAAATGGATATCATGATCTGGGTCTTGAACTAAACTGGGGTCCGTACCCCCTACGCTCTAGTAAAATAAGCATGTCTTTAATTTTTGACAACTTGCTAGATGTTTCTTATAGAAATTACCTAAATAGGTTGCGTTTTTACGCTGATGAAGTTGGCAGAAACGTTATGCTACAAATCAAGATACAACATTGATTGATGAGGAGCTATTACTTTGAATGTATCAGTTTCAAAAACTCATTCCGCGTTTCCATAGCTTCAAAAGCACCTAAAAATCCTGATGTAGTTGTCATGGAGTTTTGTTTTTGAACGCCTCGCATCATCATACACATATGGGCTGCTTCAATAACAATAGCAACTCCTTTTGGTTGCAGGGTGTCATTGATGCAATTCATGATTTGCTCTGTCAAACGCTCTTGCACTTGTAAACGACGGGCAAAAACATCAACTACTCTAGGTATTTTACTCAAACCAACAATATGTCCGTTGGGTATGTAAGCAATATGCGCCTTACCAAAAAAGGGCAATATGTGGTGTTCACACAACGAATAAACTTCGATATCTTTTACCAATACCATCTCGTTATATGATTCGGCAAACTTTGCCTTTTCAAGTATAGCAACGGGATCCATATCATAACCCTGAGTCAAAAACTGCATGGCTTTGGCTGCGCGCTCTGGCGTATCCTTTAGCCCTTCCCTTTCGGGATTTTCACCAAGGTTTGACAACACCTCGTAGTAATGCTCCTTAACAGCAGCTGTCATTTCTGTATTGTAAACATCCTTGGATTGATACTTCATGTTATTTTAGTTTAGATGCGTGTTTCCGTAATAACTTCTGTACTTTAGGTGAAATTACGGCTGCGCAATAGGGTTGATTGCTGTTTAGGTTATAATAATCTTTGTGCTCCACTTCAGCTGGGTAAAACACATCAAAAGCTTTTATTTCAGTTACAATAGGGTCCTTAAACTTTTTTTCTTTTGTAAGAGCATCGATTAACGTTTCTGCAGCTACTTTTTGCGTTTCATCATGGTAGTAAATACCAGAACGATATTGCGTCCCTACATCCGCACCCTGACGGTTAAGCGTAGTTGGGTTGTGGGTGTCAAAGAAAACCTCAAGAAGTGATACAAACGAAATTTTTTCTGGGTTGTATTCCAGTTGAATGCATTCGGCATGACCCGTTCTGCCTGTACAGACCTCACGATATGCTGGGTTTTTAATATGGCCATCTGTATATCCAGAAATAACATCTTGAACGCCATCAAGACGTGCAAATAAGGTTTCTGTGCACCAAAAACATCCTCCAGCAAGTGTGGCTATCGCCATTCAAAATGGTTTTTTCAAATTTAAAGAAAATTTATATCGGGGCATAGCCAAACATTTATTGATTTGGCAAGCCTGTAAAAATCAAAAAATAGTTACTTTGCATAACATGATTGAAGCGCATCACATTTTTAAGACTTACGACGATACAGCGATACTAAAAGACATTTCTTTTTCGCTTAAACCTGCTGAAATTGTTTCAATTGTTGGACCATCAGGAGCCGGAAAAACTACTTTGCTACAGATACTGGGGACACTAGATAAACCAGATAATAGACCTGAAACACGTTTTACTATTGACGGAACAGACATGTTATCACTCTCAGACAGTGCTTTGTCAACATTCCGGAACAGCACGCTGGGGTTTGTTTTTCAATCCCACCAATTGTTACCTGAATTTTCGGCTGTTGAAAACATCTGCATGCCGGCTTTAATAAAGGGGGTGAATCAAAAAGATGCCAATAAACGTGCCCTTGAACTTATTGACTATTTTGGATTATCCGATAGAGCAAAACACAAGCCTACCATGCTTTCGGGTGGTGAGCAACAACGTGTTGCCGTTGCCAGGGCACTCATCAATAATCCCAGCCTAGTGCTTGCAGACGAACCCAGTGGTAATTTGGATGCGGTAGCAGCAGCCCAACTCCACGATATGTTTTTTGATTTGCGAAAAACATTTGCTGCCAGTATCATTTTAGTTACGCACAACAAAGCATTGGCAGCCCGCGCCGACCGCATGTTAACCCTTGTTGACGGCCAATGGAGCTAAACGCAACGGAACTTAAATCCTTTCTTGACGAAAAGGTACAGCAATACAACACCCTTGCTTTTATCAACGACGATCCTATTGCCATACCCCATAGCTTTTCAAAAAAAGAAGCTATTGAAATAGCTGCCTTCTTTGCAGCAACCATTGCTTGGGGAAACCGCAAGAGCATCATGATCAACGCACGTTCCCTAATGAAACGTATGGACAATGCCCCACACGATTTTATCTTAAACCATACCGAAAGGGATTTAGGTGTTTTTGATGGCTTTGTACACCGCACCTTTCAACGAGAAGACGTTACTTTTTTTGTAACACGCTTACAGCAATTATACAGAAAATACGGTGGATTGGAAGTGCTCTTCACCCCCAAAACGGAGGAAAGGAATATGCATACAGTGTTGTCCAACTTTCACAACTTGTTTTTTGCAGAACCACACCCCAAGCGCACCACCAAGCACGTTGCCAATCCGGCTAAGAAATCTGCAGCTAAGCGGTTGCATATGTTTTTGAGATGGATGGTAAGATATGATGCAGCAGGCGTTGATTTGGGAATATGGAAAAGCATTTCCCCTCGTGTTTTGTCGTGCCCTTTGGACGTACATTCTGGAAACGTAGCACGCTCTTTAGGTCTACTGCAAAGAAAACAGAATGATCTGGCCGCAGTAATGGAGTTAGACAACAGCCTTCGAAAAATGGACCCTAACGACCCCGTGAAATACGATTATGCGCTGTTTGGATTGGGTGTTTTTGAAAGTTTTTAGTAGTTCGTTATCTATTTTCTATCTTTGCATAAATATAATTTGAGGAGACGCAAATGAATGTCTTAATTAAAGCTGCTAAAATCCTCGATGCATCTAGCCCGCATCACAACACAATTCAAGATATTTATATTGCTGATGGGGTCATTCAAAAAATGGGGAAAAACCTTTCTTTTCCTGATGCAAAGCAAATATCATTTAAGAACTTACACATCTCACAAGGCTGGTTTGACAGCAGTGTTTCTTTTGGAGAGCCAGGCTATGAAGAGCGTGAAACCATAGCTCATGGACTTGATGTTGCAGCCAGCAGTGGCTTCACTCATATTGCGCTCAATACCAATAACGATCCAAAACCTGATAGCAGAGCAGACATTGCTTTTTTGCTCGAGCAGGCCAACGGTAGCCCGGTGCGTCTTTACCCCAAAGCGCGGATTACTACTTCGGAAAGCGAAAGTAAATTAGCACCGCTACGAGAATTACAAGTAACAGGAGCAGTGTGTTTTAGCAATCACAAATCTGCACTTGCGAATGCCAATATACTAAAACTTGCATTGCAATACACGCACGATTTTGACGGGCTTGTGGAGTCCTTTGCTTTTAACCAAGACATGGCGAACGGCGGCGTGATGCACGAAGGCGCTGTGAGTACCTCCTTGGGTCTAACAGGAATTCCCAGTGTGGTTGAGGAAATGCAAATCAAGCGTGATTTGGATATCTTAAGCTATACCAACGGAAAGCTACACATCCCGACCCTGTCAACTAAAGACGCGATCCCCTTAATCAAACAAGCAAAAAAAGCAGGCCTTGATGTAAGCACTAGCGTTTCCATACACAACTTATTTTTTACGGACAAGGCCCTAGAAGGTTTTAACGCCAATGCCAAACTGCTACCTCCCCTGCGTGAGCAGACCGACAGCAAGGCGCTGCAGAAAGCATTAAAAGACGGGACCATAGATATGGTTACTTCTGACCACCACCCCTTGAACAGCGAATTGAAATACGTTGAATTGGATTTAGCACACTTCGGTTCTATTGGATTAGAACACAGTTTTGGTTGTTTACTTTCCATGTTCGATGTCGCAGTTGTTGTTGATATATTGACGCGTGGAAAAGCGCGTTTTGGCATAACTGCTAGTCCCATACAAGAAGGGGCAACGGCAGATGTATCGCTCTTTACGCAAGATGGCAAGAAAACCGTAACGAAAGCAGCTATTAAATCCACATCAAAGAACAGCTTGTTTATGGATCAAGCACTTCCAGGAAAGGTATTTGGGGTTATTGCCCAAAACAAAGTACGCCTCTCGGAATAGCCATGTCTTCCTTTGTATATTTATCCAAAGCATCAAAGATTACAAACGCACCTTTGTTGGTCATGCTTCATGGCTACAGCAGTAATGAAGCGGATTTATTTTCGTTTGCTTCGCTGATTCCAAGTGATTACCACGTGGTTTCTCTACAAGCGCCCTTGTCTTTGGGTGTTGGTTATGCTTGGTTCCCTATCCATTTTGAAGAAAATATGAAACGCTGGACTTCGCCAGAAGAAGCTCAACAAGCCATTGATTATGTAACGTCCTTTCTGGCATATTACACTGAAAAAAATGACGTAAACGCCAATACCATTACCCTATTGGGTTTTAGTCAAGGGGCAATGCTCAGCTATAGTGTTGGTCTGGGGCATCCCAACGTATCGGCAATTGCCGCCTTAAGCGGCTATCTTGATCCGCGTTTGGTCCGTTTTGACAACTTGAAAAAGACAATATATGTGTCTCATGGCGAACAGGATATGGTTGTTCCCTATGCTTGGGCAGTACAGTCTGTTGCACTACTAAAAGAAAATGGATATTCCCCCACCTTCCTTTCGTATCCGCAGGGGCACGGCGTTAATCAAGAAAATTTGAACAGCCTTGTGCAATGGCTTGAAGCACAATCGTAATCAAGTTTTTGTATATTAGTAAAGCCAAATTTTATAAACCTATATGTTATTGTGTCCCTTCCAAACGATTCATTCACGCTATCATTGTAAACCCTAAGGTTTGTTAATTAATACTGGTTTGGTTCAAAAAAAACATACAGCAAAGCGGAGTTGGTAGAAAGAAGACTTTGGGGCAACATTCACCATTCATGTTTCGCTTATGAGCCAGAAAAAAGTAGGTTTTCTATGGCTTTCTTTTATCTATCCAGCAGCTTCAGGGACGACCGGTATGGGTTTGCATAAGTTCAATAGAATCTTGCAGTTTTTTAATCTTCTCATACTGCGACTCAATTTTTGATTGCGAATAGTTTAGGCGTTTTCCATAATCCGTTACCAAGAACACATTAATTAGAAGAGAGAATATCAACAGGTAAAAAATAATTTTTTGCTTCATACTACAGGGAAATTGTTAAATTATCATAGGCCAGGTTTATGTTTGGTGGCAATGAGGCTTGCACATCATCGTGGAAACCAAGACGGTGGCTTATATGGGTAAAATACGTTTGCTTTGCGCCTATCTTTTGGGCAAAGGCAATGGCTGCATCTAGGTGCAAATGTGATGGGTGTGGCTCAATACGCAATGCATTGACAACAAGTACTTCTACCCCATCCAATTTTTCTGCTTCGCTGTCTGACATTGATAACATATCTGTGATATAGGCAAAGGGGCCAAATCGGAAGCCCAATACCTCCAAGCCATAATGTGTCACGACTATGGGTGTTATGGTCTTAGAAGCCGCCACAAAAGGCTTGCTTGGGTCAATTACGGTAGTGGTTACAGACGGAGCGCCTGGATATTTGTTTTTATCATTAAAAATATAATCAAACCTTCTTGATAAATTTTCCATAACACGTGTAAGACCAAAAACAGGAATCGCACCAACTTTAAAAGCAAAGGGGCGTATGTCATCTAGACCAGCGGTGTGGTCGGCGTGTTCGTGTGTAAATAAGAGCGCATCAACCTTCGGGCAATTGCTTGTGAGCATTTGTTGCCTAAAGTCAGGGCCACAATCCACCAATATGTCCATGTCGTCCCACTGCACCCATATGGAAGATCGCAGTCGTTTGTCTTTTGGATTTTCGCTCAAACAAACGGGATGTGTGCTACCAATGATAGGTATGCCTTGTGAAGTACCGGTACCTAGAAAATAAACTTTTAGAGCCACAACACAAAATTACACTAAAGATGTGCATCCTTGTGGATAAGTTTCATAATTTTGGAAAAACCAATATGCATGGCTATCCAACTGGCAGGAGATCATCCATTTGAAAATACCCCTTCGTTAGAAGCAAAAGCGCTTCGCATTAATCTGAATGACAACATCTACGGCACCTTTGCTGAAATAGGTGCTGGCCAAGAAGTCGCGCGTCATTTTTTTAGATGTGGTGGCGCCTCAGGTACCATTGCCAAAACCATGAGTGCCTACGACAAAGACTTCAGTGATGCCATTTATGGTCGAGAAAACGATGGCAGGTATGTGTCAGAATCCCGACTAAATAAAATGTTGGATTGGGAAATAAGCCTTCTCGAAAAGCGCATTGACAGGTCTAAAAATAAGGACAAGCTATTTTTTGCATTTGCCAATACGGTTACTACCATTGACTTTGCCAAGAAGTTTAAAGGACACGGCTGGATGGGTATACGTTTTCAAACCGCACCCGATCAACCCTATTCCATGATTACGACTCACGTACGATTTCGTGAAAATGATACCAAAACACAGCAACTTACGCTGGGTGTGATTGGGGTCAATTTAATTTACGGGGCCTTTTATCAAAACGACAGACCAAAAAAAATGCTTCAATACCTCTATGACCACATAGATCGCGATGCCATAGAGATTGACACCATCAACTTTACAGGACCACTTTTTGAAGACATTGACAATAGGGTAATGAGTTTGGAGCTTGTCCGACTTGGCATGACAGATGCAGTTATGTTTGGGCCTGACGGGAATAACCTGCTTCCCGCAAGAGAACTTTATAAGAAAAACATCATTGCCATCAGGGGTAGTTTCCGACCTGTCACAAAAGTGAACGTTGATATGTATCGCAAATCACTTAGCATATTTGAGAAAGAACCCGATTCTGATCCAGATAATTCACTTGTTATTTTTGAAATTACACTTTCTAACTTGATGACTACGGGCGCCATTGACGAAGAAGACTTTATGGACCGCGCAAAGCTGTTGTGTTCGCTGGGGCAAACCGTAATGATATCCAATTTCAAAGAATACTACAGGTTAGCTGAGTATTTCTCAGAATATACCAAGAAAAAAATTCGCCTAACCATGGGGGTTAACAACCTTATCGAAATCTTTAACGAAAAGTATTATCGTAACTTAAGTGGTGGTATTCTAGAGGCTTTTGGCAAACTGTTTTTCAAAAACTTAAAAGTATACCTCTATCCCATTATTGATCCAGAAACAGCTAAGATAACCGACAGCAATACCCTCAGAGTTAATCCAAGACTAAAAGAGCTTTACAACTTCTTTAAATACAACGACAAAGTAGTTGATATCCTAGATTACAATACCGAGGATATGAAGATATTTTCAAGAGATATTCTAGAACAAATCAAGAAAGGTGAGAAAGGCTGGGAAAACAAACTTCCAGAGGGCGTATCCAAGCTTATTATAAATAAAAAACTATTTGGCTATAAAAGCAAGTAGGTCTACCCTTCCAGAATTTGAGCAGCGTGATCCTTGGTTTTAACCTTATTGATAACGCGTACAATAGTCCCCGATTCATCAATCACAAAAGTAGTCCTGATGATGCCTTCGTATTCTCTTCCTTGAAACTTTTTGGGCCCCCAAACACCAAAGGCTTTAATAGCACTGTGATCTTCGTCAGCCAATAAAGGATAAGGAAATGAAAACTTGGTGGCGAAACTTGCTTGTTTCTTTACGCTGTCGGCACTTACGCCCAGCAGTTCATAACCTTCGGCTTGAAGTGTAGCATAATTATCACTTAAATTACAGGCTTCAGCCGTACAACCGGGTGTATTGGCACGTGGATAAAAGAACACTATAAGCTTTTTTCCTGTGTAGTCTTGATGTGAAACGGGTTCTCCCAAATGATTTAAACCTGAAAAAGCAGGTAATTGATCTCCTTCTTGTAGCATTTTGTTTATTTTTAGATGTTAAAAATACAAAAATGAATAAAGCCGATAAGGTACATTTTACGATAAATACATTAGCGGAGCTATATCCTACCATTCCCATTCCGTTGGATCACAAAGATCCCTATACGCTGCTTATTGCTGTATTGCTATCGGCGCAAAGCACTGATATACGTGTAAATCAGATTACACCCAAGCTTTTTGCCAGGGCCGATAACCCTGCTGATATGATTAAAATGAGCGTTGAACAAATTAGAGAAATCATAAAACCTGTGGGCTTATCCCCGATGAAATCAAAAGGGATTCACGGCTTGTCGCACATACTTTTGGATAAGCACGATGGGAAAGTACCCCAAAGTTTTGAAGCGCTTGAGGCGTTGCCGGCAGTTGGGCACAAAACGGCTAGTGTTGTCATGGCACAGGCTTTTGGCGTTCCTGCATTTCCAGTTGATACCCACATTCACCGACTGATGTATCGCTGGGGTTTTTCGAATGGAAAAAGTGTGGTGCAAACAGAAAAAGATGCCAAGCGTTTATTCCCAAAAGAAAAATGGAACGACCTACACCTTCAAATCATCTGGTATGGACGTGAGTATTGTCCTGCACGTGGGTGGGATTTATCTAAAGATATTATCACAAAAACCATTGGCAGAAAAAGTGTAATAAAGAAATTCGATTGCTAATTAGCAATTATATTTACATATCTTTTAGCCAATTTAACTGGATGGTAAGCTGCTGCATATTGAAGAACTAGCGCAACTGACTTCCTGCTTGGTTTAGGTGTTTTGTGTTTAGAAGGTAGCGTGTAAAATTTATCCATAAATTGTTTAGTTGGATAACGATACGCTAATACTTTTATTGTGTCATGGTCAAATTTCGTTCGTCAATTAATTTTCTCAAATTAATAAGACCGTATCGCATTCTACCTAAGGAAGTATTAATGCTCACATTGGTTCTTTCAGCAATCTCTTTAAAGCTCATGTCTTGATACAACCGCATTTTCAACACTTCGTATTGGTTTTGAGGCAACTCAAGCATAAGCGCATTGATATCCGTTTTGATTTGACTATCGATAATAATGTCTTCAATATTTTTAGAAGGTTCTGATAAGCGATAAAAAACATCTTGTTCGCCATCATAGGTGTCATACATCGGCATGCGCTGTTGACGTCTAAAATGATCAATGATAAGGTTGTGTGCAATTCGCATCACCCAAGAAACAAAACGCCCCTTTTCGTTGTAGGTGCCTTTTTTAAGGGTTTGGATTACTTTGATAAAAGTATCTTGAAAAACATCATCTGCAATTTCTCTATCTCTTATTTTGGAATAGATAAAACCGTAGATACGCTGTTTATATTTGGATAAGAGGATTTCGAAAGATTCGTTATCTCCATCCAGATACTGTTGAATAAGTATGTTATCGGGAAGCATAGACATATATAACTCTGTTTAAAACTTAATATTTAGTTGAGTATATGTCTGTCTTATAGGCAATAATTGTTCGATAAATATAAAAAATTATTTTTTAACAGTGTGAAAAACAACACTTCGTTTTTAAATCGGATGTGAATTAATATATTTATAGTTTGTTTGGAAAGCATTGAAAAAAGAAGCAACTATAGAAATTATCGGGGCACAAATGCACAACCTCAAAAATGTGGATGTGCAGATACCGAGACATAAATTTGTGGTCATCACAGGTTTGTCGGGTTCGGGAAAATCAAGCCTTGCATTTGACACCCTCTACGCTGAAGGTCAGCGTCGTTATGTAGAGAGTTTATCTTCTTACGCGCGACAGTTTTTAGGACGCTTAAACAAGCCAAAAGTCGAACAAATAAAAGGGATTGCGCCTGCCATTGCCATTGAGCAAAAAGTAATCAGCAACAACCCGCGTTCTACGGTAGGTACCGTCACAGAAATTTACGATTACCTCAAGTTGTTATTTGCCCGTATTGGCGTAACCTACTCCCCTGTTTCTGGTAAAGTCGTCAAGAAAAACGATGTGAAAGACGTGCTGGAGCATGTTAAAAAATTTGAAGAAGGATCTAAGCTGTTGGTTCTTGCACCATTGGTAGTAACCAAAAACCGTACGCTTGAAGGTATTTTAGGACTATACAAACAACAGGGCTATGCCCGGCTGTTTGTCAACGATGTCTTGGTACGCATAGACAATTTTAAGCCAAAAAAGTCCGATAGGATTGCGTTGGTGGTTGATCGTGTAATTGTTAAGCATGATGAGGATGCTTTTAATAGAATTGCAGAGTCCATTGAAACGGCCTTTCACGAAGGAGGCGGTACTGTTGTTGTTCACAGCTTATCAGAAAACAAAAATCAAACTTTTTCAAACCGCTTTGCACTTGACGGCATAACGTTTACACTTCCAAACGAGCATATGTTTAGCTTCAACAATCCGCTTGGTGCGTGTGCAGCTTGTGATGGTTATGGTGATTTAATTGGTATTGATGAGCAATTGGTCATACCCAACACCAGCCTTTCCGTATTTGAAGGTGCTGTTGCCCCTTGGAAAGGCGAGCGTTTACAACGCTTAAAAAATGACTTTATCGATGCTGCCTATCAGCATGATTTCCCTGTTCACAAACCTTATTTTGAGCTTAACAGCGATCAAAAGAAGCTTTTGTGGGAAGGCGCAAAAGGCATCCGTGGGATCAATCAATTTTTTGCCAAGCTTGAGGCCAAAAACTATAAAATTCAAAATCGGGTGATGCTCTCAAGGTATAGGGGCAGAACAAAATGCGGCAGCTGTGAGGGAAAAAGATTGAACGAGAAAGCTTCATACGTTCGTGTTGACAACTACAGCATGAGTGATTTGGTCGACATGCCCATCGTCAATCTTGCAAAAGAGATCGCATCCCTAAAATTGACCAAAAATCAACAACATATTGCAAGAAGATTATTGGTAGAAATCAAAGACCGACTTCAGTTTCTTCAGCAAGTAGGGCTAGGATACCTAACGCTCAACCGCCGTGCCAATACCCTTTCGGGAGGCGAATCCCAACGCATTAACCTAGCCACTTCATTGGGCAGCAGTTTAGTTGGCTCCCTTTACATTCTCGATGAGCCAAGCATTGGCTTACACCCAAAAGACACCAAGAAGCTCATTGAAGTATTGTGCAGACTTCGCGATTTGGGGAATTCCGTAATTGTTGTGGAGCATGACGACGATATCATGCGTGCAGCTGATGAAATCATTGATTTGGGCCCTGATGCAGGCGTCTTTGGCGGTGAGGTTGTAGCCCAAGGTACTTTTCAGAAAATACTAAATGCAGAAACCTGGACAGGAAAATACCTTTCCAAACGCGCGCAAATTGAAATTCCAGAGAAGCGAATTAAGCCCAAGAAATTCGTTCATATAAATGGGGCACGTGAACACAACTTAAAGAACATAGACGTGTCTTTTCCCTTGCAAATGCTAACTGTGGTCACAGGAGTTTCGGGTAGTGGAAAAAGCACCTTAGTAAAAGACATATTACTGCCTGCTGTTAGAAAAGCCAAAAATATTTATGGTGATAAGCTGGGGGAGTTTGGCAGCATAGACGGAGACCTAGATGCCTTTCAAGAAATTCAATACATAAGCCAGAAACCGATCGGATTGTCTTCACGCTCCAACCCCGTAACTTATATCAAGGCTTACGACGAAATCAGAAAGCTTTTTGCCAGTCAGGCGCTCTCGAAACAGCGGGGTTATCAAACCAAACACTATTCTTTTAACGTTGATGGTGGACGTTGTCCCAACTGCAAAGGAGAAGGAACTGTAAAGATTGAAATGCAGTTTATGGCTGATGTTGACTTGGTTTGTGACGACTGCGCTGGAAAACGCTTTCAAAAGGAATTGCTTGAAGTGAATTTTAAAGGTAAGAACATTCACGATTTACTTACTATGAGTATAGACGAAGCCATTGCTTTTTTTAAGCAGTACCAGCAAAACAAAATCAGCGACCGTCTTCAGCCCCTTCAAGACGTGGGCATGGGTTATGTTTCTTTGGGCCAATCGTCCTCAACCCTTTCAGGTGGTGAAGCACAACGCATTAAGCTCGCTACTTTCTTGTTAAAGGGAGCACAAAAAACAAAAACCCTTTTCATCTTTGACGAACCCACGACTGGACTTCATATGCACGACATCAAAAAGCTTGTAGGCTCGTTTCGGGCTCTGATTGAACGTGGTCATTCTCTAATCGTAATTGAGCACAACGTCAATCTTATTGAACAAGCAGATTACATTATTGATTTAGGGCCTGAAGGAGGTGTAAACGGAGGTCGTTTGTTAGCAACTGGTACACCAGAAGCAATCACTGCCAATAAAAAATCAAGCTTGTATAAGCTATTGCTTAAAGATTAGTTCGTTTTGCTACCCAATCATTAATCGTATCAGAAAGTCTTAATACTGCAATCAGGGCGCTGTATACAAGGGTAATCAAAATGGATTTAATCAGCATTAATGCCAAGGGATGTATGTTCATTTGCAAGCTGTTGCTCGCTGCAAACAACAGTCCAATAACAACAAATGCCTTTAGGGTGTTTTTGTTGTAAGGGTACACGCCAAAATAGCGATAAACAAAAGCCATACGCACATAAGTGAAGACCACCACCACCACCACCGTTGACAGGGCTGCACCGTTGATGCCATACAGTGGGATACTTATGCGGTTTCCAATGTAGACAAAGACGGCCATAAAAATGGTTAGCGCAAGAGATACACGGTACTGCTTTGAATTGATCAGTATGGTATTTGAGGCGCCCGAACTCATCACAATAAGCTTGGCAAAAGAAATCATTAATACGACCAGTGCAGCGGATTCATAGCCATCCACTTGAATTAAATCAAACAAGGCTGCGATGCTGCCATTAACCAACAAAAAGAACCAACCTCCCAATAGCAACAAATTAATTGAGCTATCTGTGTATAGCTTGGCCAGATGGGCACTATTTTGGTTGTTGATCGCCTTTGAAACCAAAGGGTTTAGAATTTGAAACAAGGCTCGACCAGGAACTTCAATAAGGGTTGCGGTAAAAATACCTACGGAATAAAAGGCTGTTTGAGAGATTGCTTTATACTGAGGCAGCATAAACTTATCAATGTCAATGATCAAGCTTCCAGCAGAACCCGCCAAAACCAAATAAAATGAATAGCGCAAGATTTCGGAAACATTCTTGGGTGCCTTAAAAGAAAAGGTCGGTGGTTGAATTCGAAAAGCAATGAACATCATCACAAGCATACGCAGGTAATACAAGGCAACCAACAATATGAAAAACCAGTTTAAATCGATTAATTCTACTTCGTAGGCAAGCAACAAAGCAAAGATTGTTAGCCGCGGATAAATCTCTTTAAATATATTTCCAGTTACGGACTTAAAATGCACCCGTGCCCAGGAATAAAAAATTTCAAAATAGGCAGTTGCAAAAGCCACAGCAAAAATTACCCAAGTATAGGTAGCAATAATGGGGTTTTCAACCGATAATAATGTCGCAATTTTGTCGTGAAAGTATATGGCCAAAAAGCCAAAGGGAAGTACCACTAGCAGCGGAACAATTACAATAAAAGATAGAAAGTTTTGCTGTTCTGGTCTGGCATAGCCACTGTGAAACTTGATAACTGTTTGAGCTACACCAAAACCAATGAGCGGCATTAATAAATTGGATGATGACAGCAAGAACACGACCAATCCCTGGTTAGCAGCACCAAAAAAATGTGGATAAAAAACAAGGGTATTCACCGCACCTATACTGAAAGCAAACATAATGCTCAGCAGGTTTTTTGACGATTGTGTGGTGATCATATTCATGATAGCGAACGTATTAATGCCAGGTATTCTTGCGCAATTGTATTGCGTTCATAGCGCGCAATGTCTAAACCTACTTGAGGCATATCGTTTTTTACAAACCATCTAAGTAAGGTTTCTTTAATTTTAGACTGCGCTGAAAATGAAACATAGACCCCCAATTGATGTGCATCAAAAAGGACTTGCATATCGCTTGGCTTTGGGCCAATACCCAACACAGGACGCTTAGCAGCCATATATTCAAATAATTTACCGTGAATAACATTTGCTGTCATGGGCATATTTATACCCAACAATAATAAGGCTTTTGCATTTGTCAATTGCACATCAACAACCTCTTTGGGTTGATACCCCAAAAAACGCACGTGTGTATCAATGCCAAGTGATTTTACTTCCGCTTTTATGGAAGTGGCCACTGTGCCATACACATCCAATGAAAAGGCTTGACTGAAAGCAGCATTTGATTGAATCAGTGATGCGATAGTCTGCCACAAGACTGTTGGGTTCTGCTGTGCTTTTAAGCTACCAGCATACACCATCCCGTTAGTAGCTGATGTTGCAGTGGACAGAAGTTGTTCATATCCATTGGTAAGTACAGTAATGTTTCGATGATGTGCCTTAAAGTTTGCTTTTAAAGAAGGGGCGGTAACAACAATGTGATCTGCCTGTTGCAATACCTTTTGCTCAAGTTGCTGGTGCTTTTGCTTCGCCTTTTTGCTCAAGGGAAGGCTGCGATTTTGAAAAAATCCAGTCCATGGATCTCTAAAATCTGTAATCCATAAAATACCTGATTGTTGCTTGGCCTGCAAGCCCATTAGATGCAGCGAATGTGGTGGTCCAGATGTAATTATTACATCAAACGGGTTTTGCTTGTGCTGTTTCAAAAAAGCCTGCGTTGCCGCTTTGGCCCAATACAACCGCGCATCTGGAATAAAGAAATTTGCGCGCACCCATAATATAGAACGTTTTACAATACCCCGCTTTCCGCCCAAGTTTTCCCCTATGGGTTTATTGGAATATTGCAACGGCTCCCAACCATCAACCTTTATTTCTGTAATCGCTTGGTGAACTTTTTGCCTTAATGCATAGTCTTGTTGGGCAATACGGGGATTCTTTGGAACAAAAACAGTGACATCTATCCCTTGGGCGGCAAAATAATTTACTAAAAACAACCAACGCTGTACGCCTGAACCACCAGATGGCGGCCAGTAATAAACCGTTATCGCAACGCGTTTGATATCAGCCAAGCTTAGTTTCTTTTTGTTGACGCATAAGCATTCCTATCATAAGCAAGAACAATACCCAGCCTGATGCCATTAGCAAGGTCCCGTTCTGTATTACAGTTGGTTTAAACGCAAACACAATTTCATGTTTTCCTGGTGGAACAACAAGCCCTCGGAGCATATAATTAACCTTGTGATAGCTTTGCAACTCCCCGTCAATGTATACCAACCAGCCATTTGGATAATACATTTCTGAAAACACCGCCAAACGCTGATGTGCTGTGGAAACAGTGTATCGCAATAAATTATTGCGCTTTTCAGTCAGATAAATGGTGTCGGTTGCTGCGGAGGTATATGATGTTGACTTAAGCGTTTGGGAAATTGCCTGGGTTTTTAAATCTATCTGATTGAGTTGTACTATGGCTTCATCAGTATTTGCAAGCTGTAATACCTCATCTACAAGCCATACAGGTCCGAGTGCAGATTGGCGTTTCCCTACCCCATCAGTATATTGGTCATCAATGATGAATTTTACGTTTAGCATATCAAGCACCGCGCTGTCTTGCTTGTATAGGTGGAAATCATACACGTCTTGCAGCAATGCAGGTTTGGCTCCGTGGTAGCCCCCTAAGCTATTGTGAAAATAGGCAGCTCTCGATGATGAAAAACCAAGTCTGGGTTCAAAAACACGATAGGTTGATTTGTCTGCTTGAATAATTTTGTCTTGCGGCGTTATATCGAAGGGGTATTCGTACTGGTATTTCCCCTTAAACTGATCTACGTTAAAGAAAAGCCTGTTGTACTGCCACAGATCGGCGAGACTTATTATTGCAATAGCAACAGCAAACACAGCACCCGAAATCAACCTGCGCCAAAGGGCAAGTACGGTCAATAGAATTAAAATCAAATAGGTAAGAATACGCCAAATATCTTCCCAAACAAACAGCTTTCTTGACGCCTGTAATGGCTCTAGTAGCACATCGGGTAAATTCGACAAGCCTTCGGAAGTTGAGGTAAAAGAAAAGAAGCCTTTAGCCCCACCTATTAAAAATAAAATTAAAGCAACAAATACAGCTACAACGCTGTATACAGCTACCCACTTTTTTCTACTCAGTCCCTTTTCTTGAATCAGGTGTTGCATGCCCAACATGGCTGCATATGGTACGCAAAGCATGATCATGATTTGAGCCGAACTAACAGCCCTAAATTTATTGTACAATGGCAAATAATCGATAAAAAATTGAGTGGCCTCGGGCGCATTCTTACCCCACGAAAAGAGTAGTGAAACAGCAATTATCGAGAGCAACACAAAACGCGTTTTCCTATTGACTACCACCAATCCCAAAACCGCAAAAAATAAAACCACCACACCCATATAAACAGGCGCAGCCACAAAAGGTTGATCGCCCCAATACGGTCTGAATTGGCGTAGCAGACCAATTGCCTTATCGTAGTCGATACTGCCCTCGCCGATTTTAGCCTTAATAAACTGCATAAAAGGGCTGTCATCAGCAAAGCCTTCACTCGAACTACCGCCCGTAATATTGGGAGAGATAAAAGTCATGGATTCCAAGATGCCATAGCTGTATGAAGTGATGTAATCAAATGAAAGTCCGTCTGAAGCTACTTTGTCCGTTCCATCTGGGTTAATGGTCAATTCACTTGTTCCTCTCGTGCTGAATTTGGTATAATCTAAGGTAGCGAGTACGCCTTGTGCGTTTAAAACGAGTGCCAATGCACCTGAAATAAGTAGTGTTGCTACTGGTTTTAATGTATTTGAAATACCATGCTTAAACCACTTGTGAATGCCCCACATTAGGGTTATGATAAATACCATCACCAAAGTGTAGTAGGTCATCTGCAGGTGATTGGCATGGAGTTGTAATGCCAGTCCAAGTGTAAGCCATAGAACACCCCATTTCTTTCTATCAATCAATACTTGAAACAATCCTAAAAACACAAGTGGTGCATAGGCCAAGGTCATGGCCTTTGTGTTATGCCCAACCATAAGAATAATGATGTAATAAGACGAAAACCCGTAGGCAAGTGCACCCAATACGGAAACAGGCTTGGAAAAACGCCTGCTCTGTGCAAACACATAAAAAAAGAACAGGTACAAAAACAGCATGTCGGCAGGTCGCGGCAGAAAACGCAAGGCCGTGTCAACATAACGCAATACATCATATGGATATCGTCCCGTAATTTGATAGGTAGGCATTCCGACAAAGGCGTTGTCAATCCAATAGGGTTCTTCGTCAAATTCAGCACGGTGTTCTAAAATTTGACGTTGCATTCCTTTATACTGAACAATATCGGATTGCTCGAGATACTTATTGGATAGCAAAGGATAAAAATATGCCAATGAAATAAAGGCAAATAAAACAGTTACTAACGCATGCGGCAGTAAAAAACGCAATACTGGATATTTCATCATGTTTCAAAAATACAACTCTATGTATAATGACGGAATTTTTAATTCATGTATCTTTGAATATGCACCTATCATCACTATATATATTGTGTTTTTCGGTCGTACTAAACATGCCCTGTATCGCTAAGGCACAATATACCGAGGTCATAAACAGTAATCGCCCAAGTCAATCCATGGGGGCATTTGGCGTTGGCAAGCGTGTCTACCAATTGGAACAAGGCTTGTCGTTTCGAACAGGTAGTTTTAGCGCATTTCAAGATGCTTCATATACTGGCATGGGTGCAAGGACTCAAATTCGCATTGGTGTATTTAAAGAACAATTGGAGGTGGTCGGCACTGCAGATTATCAAATTGACGCCTTGCGCTACTCAAACACTGTTGGCACATACAACTTAACAAGAAATAGCTTGCGTGACTTAGGAGCTGGTGCCAAATATTTGGTATATGACCCTTTTCGAAAGGTTGACAAATACAAGCCAAATCTTTACAGCTGGCACGCCAATAACAGAATAAGCTGGCGTGATTTGATTCCAGCTGTTTCGGTATATGCAGGCGCACAGTTTAGCACTGGCGGTGTTTATCCCTACCAAGAGAACTTTTTACCC
Organism: Bacteroidota bacterium; assembly: GCA_038143535.1. GTDB lineage: Bacteria > Bacteroidota > Bacteroidia > Flavobacteriales > Flavobacteriaceae > UBA7446. Next base: position 736,463 of record JAYQMD010000001.1, on the reverse strand, counting down.
TTATTTGATTACAATTACCGTCCAATAACAGAACCTTTTGTGTCTGGTACCGCCATACTTATTTTACAACAACACCTACGCCCAGGGCTGGTGGTGGTGCATAATGTTGGCTTGCGCTATATAACTGCCGATGTGCAGCAAAAGAAATTATTGGGAACGGTTACCTATAGCACCCAATCAAAATGGTCCTTTTTTGGTGAATATACCCTCGACGATAGCCCACACTACAGAGATTTAACACTTGGCGCAGGTGTGGCTTATTTATTTAACAGCAATTTCCAGCTCGATGTCGCAGTGCAACAAAGCCTAAAGACCACGCCCAGTTTAATGACTGCGAGCATTGGCATTTCGTACCGGGTAGATCGTCACAATATCTGGAAAGAAGAACCACAAAATATTGAGGTAAAAAAGCAGAAAAGAGCCACACGCAAAAAAGACAAATCAGAAAGCAAGAAAATTAGAAAGGCTGCGAAACGCACAGGCAGAGGTTTGAAAAAATTAGATCGAAAGCAAAAGAAAATTGAGCGTAAAATAAGACGTATGTAATGATTGAAATTGTAGAAGTAACTTCAAGACAACAATACCGTGCGTTTTTTCAATTCCCATTTGAACTCTACCGCAATTGTGCCCAATGGGTACCGCCCATAACAAAAGAGGAAATGGATATTTTTGATCCTCAAAAGAATGCTGTTTTTGAACACGCCATGGCACGGCTTTTTCTAGCAAAGAAAAAAGGAAAAGTTGTTGGCCGAATTGCAGCCATGATCAATTGGGTTGAAATTGAAGAGCTCAAAAAAAACAAAGTGCGTTTTGGCTGGTATGACACCATTGACGAATTGGAAGTAAGCCAAAAGCTTATTGAGGCTGTTGAGGCCGTTGCTATCGCTGAAGGCATGACCTATATTGAGTGGCCAATGGGCTTTTCAAACATGGACAAGGCTGGACTACTCATACATGGTTATGAATATATGAATACCATGATTACTTGGTATCACTACCCCTATCAAAAAGTGCACCTGGAAAAATTGGGGCTTAAAAAACAAAGTGAGTGGATTGAATTTCAAATCGACATTTACGACGGCAAAGACGCCCCCGAAAAGATCAAAAAGTTTGCGCGTGTGATTAAGGGAAGATTTAAGCTCAAAACCTTAGAGTTTAAAACTACAAAAGACGTTGAGCCTCACGTGGATAAGATGTTTGAGTTGCTCAATCAAACTTATAATAATTTGCAGTCTTTTGTGCCCATTCAACAACATCAAATTGAAGTATATAAAAAAAAATATCTACCCTACGTGCATCCCGATTTTATCAAATGTGTTGTTGACGAAAATGATGAAATGATTGGTTTTACGATTACCATGCCCTCTTTCACCAAAGCACTCAAACGCATCAATGGAAAAATGTTTCCCTTTGGCTTTTATCATTTGTGGCGTGCGTTACGTAAAAACAATCGCGCTTCATTTTATTTGATTGGTATCAAAGAAAGTTATCAAAACAAAGGGGTTACGGCCATTATATTTCAAGAAATTCAGGAAATGTTTAACAGACGTGGCATTACAAAAGTAGAAACCAACCCAGAGCTTGAAGAAAACAAAGCGATTCAAGCCTTGTGGAAGAATTACAAACACGAGCTGCACAAACGACGCAGAACTTACAGTAAAGACATTTTAATTTGAACCTCAACGACACCATAGTTGCATTATCAACTGCCCCAGGTGCTGCTGCCATCGCAGTGCTGCGGCTGAGCGGTGACAAGGCAATTCCCATAGCTGAAGAAATCTTTAAATCACGTTTTGGAAAACAATTGTCCAAACAAGGCACTCATCAGGTACTGTTGGGTGATTTTCATTACAAGAATACGCTTATTGACGAAGTACTGCTAGCAATTTTTAAGAGTCCCAATTCCTATACAGGGGAAGATGTGGTAGAGATTTCTTGTCACGGGTCGGTTTATGTGCAGCAAAAAATTTTAAAAATATTACAAGATAATGGGGCACGCTTGGCTGAACCGGGCGAATTTACACTACGTGCTTTTTTAAATAAAAAAATGGATTTGGCACAAGCAGAGGCTGTTGCAGATTTGATAGCATCTGAAAATGAAGCGGCGCATCATATTGCTGTGCAGCACTTCCGTGGGGGCATCAGCAAAAGCCTTGGTAGCTTACGAGAAAGACTTTTGTCTTTTGCTTCGCTTGTTGAGTTAGAACTTGATTTTAGCGAAGAAGATGTTGCCTTTGCAGACAGAACACAATTGCGTGAACTTGTCGATGACATACGCACAACACTAATATAACCTATTGGATTCTTTTGAAACTGGAAATGCTGTCAAACACGGTATTCCTGTAGCACTTATTGGCATGCCTAATGCAGGTAAATCTTCGCTCTTAAATGCCTTGCTTGAAGAAGACAAAGCACTTGTATCAGATATTGCTGGAACAACTCGTGATTGCATTGAAGACACGCTCACCATTGGGGGTATACAGTATCGCTTTATAGATACTGCCGGACTTCGCAAAACAACGGATATCGTAGAAGCTATGGGCGTAGAACGCACCCAAGAAAAAATGGACAAAGCCAGCATATTGATGTATGTCGTTGATCCCAAAACACAAACGCCTCAAGCGGTTATGACGGCCCTAGACGAAATTAAACGTGATGACATCACCCTACTACTAGTTATTAACAAAAAAGATTTACTCGAAACGGCTGAATTAGATGCGTTCCTTATCGAACTAGAGCGTTTGGATGTAAATGCTAGTGTTTTTGATAATGTAGTCATCAGTACCAAAGACGAAAGCGACATTAGAGCATTAAAACAGCGCTTTGCGGGATTGCTTAAATGGAACACAGGAAGTACCCTAGTTAGTAATCAACGGCATTGGGCGGCATTGCAAGCGGCCATGGCAGGCATCTTGGAGGTTATTCTGGGAATAGATGAAAACCGCAGTAGCGACTTGCTGGCTATTGACATCCGTCAAACGCTACACGAGTTGGGCACCATCACGGGCGAGGTTACCACAGATGATATACTTGGAAATATTTTTACAAACTTCTGTATTGGCAAATAAATTATTGATAATCAAGTAGTTATGTAAATATAATGAAAAAAAAATAATTATTGTAAATTGTACATATGAAAAAGCTAATACTATTACTATTTATTCCACTTGTCTTTAATTGTAGTTCAGATTCAAGTGATGATACGGGTTCATTGTATAATACACAACTAATTGATATTGATCAAAACATTTATCAGGTCTTAAAAATTGCTGATGAATTTTGGACAACACAAAATTTAAAAACTAAAACATACAGAGATGGAACTCCAATTCCATACGTTGAGGATCCTATTGAATGGGAGAATTTATCAACCGGTGCTTGGCGTTATGTCAATAATGACTCGTCTACTGAAGAAAAATATGGTTTATTATATAATTTTTATGCAGTTAATAATCCTAAGGGGCTTGCCCCAGAGGGATCTCGAATACCTTCCTATGCAGATTTCTTACATCTTACGTCATACTATGGCGCTCCAATTACAAGTTATCCCGAGGAAGAAATATTTTTGAGTTTTTTGACAGATGATCCTGAAATCCCCTGGAACAGAGACGAATTTTCTTTTCAGGGAACTAACTCAACAGGATTTAATCTATATCCCTCAGGCGTTCAAAGATCATCAGATTCTTCAACACTTTTTGGTTATGGAGCTGTATTATATTCATCCAGTATAACTGATGGGCCTGGTGCACAAGATTATCCCTTTACTCCAAGGTTTACTGCTTCTTCACTAAGTAATTTAGTAATTGGTGAATTTCAAGGAAATTATTATTATGGTTGTGCTGTAAGATTAATAAAAGAATAATTGAAAAAGCTAATACTATTAATTACAGTTTTACTACAGTTTACTTCGATTTTTAGGTGTCCCAAAAGTGTCCCACTTTTAACAATGTATTAATTTAACTGATAAGATAGGGGAGACGTGACTTATCATATCGGAAAGTAATACAACTTGGCGTGAAAACGAATTCTATACCACTACAAACTACATATACGAAGTTGATATGATAACGCTAAACCTGTCCTACACGTTCCAAAATGGAAAAAACAGGTCTCGGTTTATTGAAAGTGAGTTTGGTAAAAGAGAGTTTTAGTTGTTACATAAAGAGGCGATCATCTCTACGCAAAACATAAGGTTTCGCCAATCGCTTTAATTTTTTTAATAGTTTAACACAAGAAAGTGCCGCAATCGTCGTTTTTATAGTAATTTTATACGCATAATATGTTTTACAAAATGAAAAGAACACTCATCTTATTAATCGCAATCCCTGCACTGCTGGCATCTTGTGTGTCACAAAAAAAATACACCGCTCTAGAAGCTGATCATAAAGAGACCAAAGATCTTTTAAACTCAGCCACTGTACGACTAAACACATGTATTGATGAGAAGGCAAAAAGCGACGCAAGCGTTTCTGCACTTCGTGACCAAATCACTTTCTTAAAGGCCAACAATCAGGAGCTCATAAATAATATGGGCAACCTAACTACACTCTCTCAAAAAGGTGCTGAAAACCTTGAGCGTTCGCTTGAGTCTTTAAAAGAAAAAGACATGCGCATCACACGCATGCAAGATGCCGTGACACGTAGAGATTCTGTTACCCTAGCATTGGTAACCAGCCTCAAGGGTGCGCTTGTTGATATCAACGACGCTGACATTGAGGTAAATGTTGAAAAAGGTGTTGTGTTTATTTCCATCTCAGACAAACTGTTGTTTAGGAGTGGTAGCTATACCGTTACCTCACGTGCCAAAGAAGTACTTGGTAAGGTTGCGCGTGTAATCAATGACAAAACAGACTTGGAGTTTATGGTTGAAGGACACACAGACAACGTTCCTGTCAAAGAAGACAGCGATGTTCTTGTAGACAACTGGGATTTGAGTGTGAAGCGTGCAACGGCTGTTGTTCGCATACTTCAAAACGATTTCTTGGTTGATCCAGCGCGCATGACTGCCGCAGGACGCAGTTCTTATGTACCACTTGAAGATAATGAGACTGTTAGCGGCCGTGCTAAAAACCGCAGAACACGTATCGTAGTGTTACCAAAACTAGATCAGTTCTTTGATTTACTTGAAAAAGGTATGGAAGCTGCATCCAAATAAGGATTAACAGCAATAGTATTTAAAGCCACCTTAGGGTGGTTTTTTTACGAAACTACTTTGAGTTTTGCAAAACGCAACAGCACGTTCTTTTCTCCTGATTGATCAAAACGAATAAGGGCCTTTGCATCATTGCCTACCCCATCGGTGCTTAGTACCGTTCCAAATCCAAAACGGTTGTGAGAAACACGAATACCCTGCTGGATTTCGGATAAGTCCAATGTAGGTCCACTGCTAGGTGCAGCTTTAGACACAGATTTCATACGTGCTTTAGGCGGCACTGCAGCTGCGGGTTTCTTTTTTACAGGTGGCTTAAAGCGAACCTTATTTGGGTCTGGTGCATCAAATACGGAAGTATCCATAAATGGTTTAAAGGAATAATCGTCATTGACCACTTGATTGTCAACGAATTCTTCATCGATTTCTGCTATAAACCTACTCGGTTCTGCATCAATGATTTTCCCCCAACGATATCTAGACAGTGTATAGGTCAGCGTTACCCGCCTTTCAGCACGTGTAAGTGCCACATAAAACAACCTACGCTCTTCTTCGAGTTCTGCTCTGGTGTTAATACTCATGGCAGAAGGGAATAAATCTTCTTCTAAGCCAACTATATACACGTTGGGAAACTCCAAGCCTTTGGCGAGATGAATGGTCATAAGCGAAACCGCTTGCTGGTCTTTGACTTCATTATCAAAGTCAGTAGCCAAGGCTACATCTTCTAAAAACTCAACCAAAGAACCGGTAGCATCAACGAGTTCACGTTGTCCTTCCACAAAGTCTTTGATACCATTCATCAACTCTTCAATATTCTCAATACGCATCACAGCTTCTGGCGTTCCCTCCTTTTTTAGAACTGAAACCAAACCAACTTTTTTGGTCACCATTTCTGCAAGTTCAAACGCATCTAAGCTTGTAAGTTCGGTTTTAATCGACTCCATCAACGTGTAGAAGTCTTGCAGTTTGGTTCGTGTTCCCGCATTGATGTTTAGCGGAAGTTCTTGCACCTTTTCCAATACTTGATATAGTGTGCAATCATGCGTTTTTGCAGCCACAATGAGCTTATTGACGGTAGTTTGACCGATACCCCGCATGGGATAATTAATAATACGCTTTAAGCTTTCTTCATCATTGGGATTGATAAGCAGGCGCAAATAAGCCAATACATCTTTGATTTCTTTGCGTTGATAGAAAGAAACCCCTCCGTACACATGATAGGGAATATTACGCTTACGCAAGGCATCTTCCATCGCACGAGACTGTGCATTGGTACGGTACAATATGGCGTAGTTCTCATAGCCTTGTTGGGTTTGCATGGCGCGTTCAAAAATATCACCTGCAATGTAACGTCCTTCATCACCATCTGTTGGGCTGCGATGCAAAATGATTTTATGCCCCTCAGGATTAGCTGTCCAAACGTTCTTTTCTAGTCTGTTTTGATTGTGCGCAATCACGGCATTGGCCGCTTGCACTATGGTTTTTGAGGAACGGTAGTTTTGCTCTAGTCGATATACCGCTACGTCTTCGTAGTCACGTTGGAAATTGAGAATATTCTGAATGTTTGCACCTCGGAAGGCATAGATACTTTGTGCATCATCGCCTACCACACAAACGTTTTGATAACGATCTGCCAAAGCGCGCACAATCAGATACTGGGAGTGGTTGGTGTCTTGATACTCATCCACTAGAATATAGCGAAAACGCTCCTGGTATTTGGCAAGCACATCTGGAAATCTATTCAACAACTCATTTGTTTTGAGTAGTAAATCGTCAAAATCCATAGCACCCGCCTTAAAGCAGCGGTCTACATACTCTTTGTATATATTGCCCATTTCTGGACGCTTGGACTCTCGATCTGCCTCAACAAGCTCTGGGTTGTTGTAATAAGTCCTAACGGTAATCAGGCTATTTTTAAAAGAAGATATGCGGGAACGAATCTGCTTAACCTTGTACAGGTCTTTATCAAGTTGTAGCTCTTTGATAATGGAGCTTAACAAACGCTCAGAATCTTGGGTATCGTAAATCGTAAAGCTTGAAGGATAGCCCAAACGGTCGGCTTCAGCACGAAGGATGCGCGCAAACACAGAGTGAAAAGTACCCATCCATAAATTTTTGGATTCGCTCTCCCCGACTATTTGCGCAATACGCGCCTTCATTTCTCGTGCCGCCTTGTTGGTAAATGTCAATGCCAAAATGGAATAGGAGTCTACTCCTTGCTGCATCAAATAGGCAATACGGTAGGTAAGCACACGTGTTTTACCAGAACCCGCACCAGCAATAACCATAAGCGGTCCATCTTTGTGGACAGTAGGTTTTTGCTGGGCTTCATTAAGCAGCTTGAGGTAATTTTCCAACGCATTTTAATTTAAAGTGAAAATAGCCAAACCCTTACGGTTTATAAACAAGCCTAACGAATAGTTATTAACAGGAAACTGCTATCTTCGTTTTATGTCTGCATTGCTACAAAAACCTATCGATTATTTGAAAGGAGTAGGCCCAAACAGGGCGCAATTGCTTAAAAAGGAATTGGGTTTACACAGCTTACAGAATATTCTGTACTTTTTTCCACATCGCTATATTGACAGAAGCAAATACTACACCCCAGGAGCATTACCACAAACCACAGCAGACGTACAGGTGTTGGGGAGCATCACCAATGTTGAAACCATTAAGCAAAAACGGGGCAGTCGCTTGGTGGCTACTTTTACAGATGGTCAGCACAGCATGGAACTGGTTTGGTTTAGAGGGCAGCAATGGATTCAAAAATCACTCCAGCTAAATACACCCTACATGGCCTTTGGACGACTCAATTGGTACGGAAAGAAGTGTTCTATTCCCCACCCAGAGCTAGAGCTTGTTGCAGATCACGAACAACGCAAAGGAAATTTTCAGGCGGTATACCCCGCTACAGAAACGCTAACTAAAAGTGGGATATCCCAGCGTGTCATGAGGCAGATTGTAGAAAATCTATTTGAAGAAGTACAAAACAAACTACAAGAGGTCTTATCTGATGAAATGCGCAACACTTACCAGTTGATGGAGAAAAATGAAGCCCTAAAAGTCATTCACTTTCCACAGTCGCAAGAATCCTTAGCGCGTGCGCAATACCGCATGAAATTTGAAGAACTGTTTTTTGTGCAGTTGCAATTGGGATTAAAAAAGCACCATCGGAAAGAACGCATTAAAGGCATCCCCTTTCCGAAAATTGGGAATTACTTCAACCGCTTTTTTCACGAGCATCTACCCTTTCCATTAACCGAAGCACAAAAACGTGTGGTGCGTGAAATTAGAACCGACTTAAACAGTGAGGCACAAATGAACAGACTGCTACAAGGAGATGTTGGATCTGGAAAAACCATCGTAGCCGTACTCTGCATGCTCATGGCCTTGGACAACAATATGCAAGCTACCCTAGTGGCACCTACCGAAATTTTAGCCCAACAACACTACAGCAGCATAAAAGAATTGCTAGCGCCGCTGGGAATTGAAATTGGTTTGTTAACAGGTTCTGTAACCAAAAAAGAACGCGAGCCGCTGTTTGAAAAATTAGCCAATGGTCAGTTGCATATACTTATTGGCACCCATGCGGTGCTAGAAGAAACGGTCAGTTTTCATCGCCTTGGATTGGCCATTGTTGACGAACAACACCGTTTTGGTGTAGCACAGCGTGCCAAGCTTTGGCGAAAGAACAACACCCCTATAAACATTTTGGTGATGACCGCCACACCTATTCCAAGAACCTTGGCCATGACAGCTTATGGTGATTTAGACCTATCTGTAATTGACAAGTTGCCACCCGGCAGAAAACCCATTACCACAACGCATCGATTCGACAGCAAACGGTTGGCTGTGTTTCAATTTATGCGAGAAGAAATTGCCAAAGGCCGACAGGTATATGTTGTTTATCCAATCATTCAAGAATCCAAGGTTTTGGATTACAAAGATTTGATGGATGGCTATGAAAGCATCGTGCGAGAGTTTCCACTACCAGACTATCAGGTGAGTATTGTTCACGGCAGGATGAATGCCAAAGACAAGGCTTATGAAATGGAACGCTTTATTTCTAAAAAAACCCAAATCATGGTAGCTACTACGGTCATTGAGGTGGGTGTTGATGTTCCCAATGCCAGCATTATGATTATCGAAAGTGCCGAGCGTTTTGGCTTATCGCAACTCCACCAGCTCAGAGGACGTGTTGGTCGTGGTGCTAATAAGAGTTACTGTATTTTGATGACAGGGGCCAAACTTAGTCAAGATGCCCAGACGCGCTTACAAACCATGGTCAGAACGCAAGACGGCTTTGAATTGGCAGAAGTGGATTTATCGCTTCGCGGACCTGGAGATGTCATGGGAACCCAACAAAGTGGTGTACTGCCGTTTTTAATTGCCAATCTTAAAAAAGACGTAGCCATTCTAAAAACAGTGCGTCATGCGGTAGATGCGCTGCTACAAGACGACCCAAGTTTATCCCGTTCAAACAACGAAAACATACGTTTGGCGCTCTCTTTGACACAGCAAGGAAAAAGTATTTGGAAGTACATTGGGTAAATAATGCCCAAAAAACCATCTTAATTGTATCTTTGCTATTCAAATAATAAGCATGCAGATTTCTTTCAACTGGTTACGTGATTTCATAAAAACCGATTTAAATGCTTCAGAAATCAGTGATATCCTCACCGACCTAGGATTAGAAGTTGAGGGTATTAATCAATATCAATCCATACCCGGCGGACTAGAAGGTGTTGTTATTGGCAAGGTACTGACTTGTGAAAAACACCCCAATGCCGATAAGCTTAAGTTAACGCAAGTTGATATAGGCCAAGCCGAAAATGTCCAAATTGTATGTGGAGCACCCAATGTTGCTGCAGGCCAAACGGTTCCTGTAGCCACCATAGGCACCATGCTGTATTCTGAAAATGGGGAATCGTTTATAATCAAGAAAAGTAAGATTAGAGGAGCGTTGAGTCAGGGTATGATATGTGCTGAGGACGAATTGGGTCTTGGCCAAAGCCACGACGGTATTATGGTCCTCGAAAACCACCACAAGGCAGGTAAACCCTGCAAAGAAGTTTTTGAAATCGTAACGGATGAAATATTTGAAATTGGGCTTACCCCCAATCGATCTGATGCCATGAGCCACTATGGAGTAGCTAGAGATTTGCGTGCAGCACTCTCCCAAAGGGAAGATACTACTACGCTTATCACGCCGTCCATAAGTTCATTTTATACCGACAACTACAAAGGCGCCATTAAAATTGATGTGCGTGATGCTGATGCTGCGCCGCGCTATTGTGGTTTGCGCATTACAGGAGTTGAAGTAAAGCCTTCGCCTGAACACATACAACATCGTTTAAAGGCCATAGGCTTAAAACCCATTAACAATATTGTTGACGCAACAAACTATGTATTACACGAGCTAGGACAACCCTTACACGCTTTTGATGGCGGGAAAATCAGCAGTGGTGTAGTTCGTGTACAAAAACTAAAAGAAGGAACCCCATTTGTTACCTTGGATGGCGTTGAGCGCAAATTAAGTAGCGAGGACTTGGTCATTTGCAATGGCGACACGCCCATGTGTTTGGCAGGAGTTTTTGGAGGGCTGGATTCTGGTGTAACAGAGCAGACAACCGAAGTATTTTTAGAGAGCGCTTACTTTGATCCTGTTAGTATTCGGAAAACAGCTAAACGCCACGGACTCAGCACAGACGCTTCGTTTCGTTATGAGCGCGGTATCGATATTGAATTGGTCAAATACAGCCTTAGGAGAGCTGCCATACTTATTCAAGAAGTTGCAGGTGGAGCCGTTAGTTCAGAAATTATTGATGAATATCCCATCAAACAGGAACCACATCAGGTATTGTTGAAGTACGAGTACATGAACAAATTAATAGGTCACGAAATTCCGCGTGAGAAAATCAAAAAAATCATTCGAGATTTAGATATCAAAATCGCCCATGTCACAGAAACTTCGATTGGCTTAGAAGTCCCTACCTATCGAGCAGATGTACGAAGACCTGCCGATGTTGTCGAAGAGGTTTTAAGGGTATACGGATACAATAATATTCCAACAGGAAACAAGCTAAACAGCTCGATTCCGAACTTGGCAAAAAAAAACAACAATCAACTGGAAACACGCATTGCCCAGCAACTAGTTGCGCAAGGTTTTTATGAGATTTACAACAACTCCCTGACTTCGCCTAAGCATGCCAGCAATACCAAAAACATGGTGGAAATACTTAATCCTTTGAGTAGTGAGCTTTCCATAATGCGCACTAACCTTATTTATGGTATGCTAGAATCAGTGCAGTTTAACATCAACAGACGGCAACAAGACTTGCGCTTTTTTGAATTTGGAAATCAGTACCACAAAACGGCTGAAGGCAACAGGCAAGAAGCTACACTTGGTATTGTTGTTACTGGTAAACAGTTAGAGAATAACTGGGCTGTTTCAGAACAAAAATCTGATTTCTTTTTCATAAAAGGAATTGTGAATAGTGTACTAGATCGTTTGGGACTGACCGTAAAGGAAACCCCCTGTGACCATCCGTTTTTTAAAGAAAGTGTTGCGTTGAGCATCGGCAAAATAACTATTGGCACATACGGCTGGATAGATTTAACAGGATTTAACGGAATTTCTATTGACCAAGACGTATTTGCTTGCACGTTGGCTGTGGATGCACTCTCACAATTCGTAAAGCAAAAAATAAAAGTAAAAGGACTTTCTAAGTTTCCTTCTGTCCATCGTGATCTTGCCCTCTTGGTAGACAAGAGCACTTCTTTTAAAGAACTGTATCAAATTGCACAAAAAACAGAGCGACATTTGCTCGAAGACGTTGGGCTTTTTGATGTGTTTACAGGCAAGGGCGTTCCAGAAGGAAAAAAATCCTATGCGCTTAATTTTACCCTGCGTGACAAGGATAAAACCCTTACTGACAAGCAGATTGATAAAACTATGCAAAAAATTGCAGATCAATTCCACAAACAGCTTGGCGCTGAGCTCCGAAACAAGTAATGTTTAATGATCATTAAACAGTTGATTGTATGATAGTTATGCGTATATTTGAAAAATTGCTAAAAAGAAAATACTATGTTCGCTCAAACAGATATTTATCAAGAATTAAATAAAGTCAAAGCTGTTAACCAAGCACGCTTGACCACATCAACGGTAAATAACTTTGATTTGGATAATCTAGAATCCAGTCGTGTGTATCACATCAGTCAAATAAAAAAGACATGTATTGATTTCAGGTTGCGATTCTTGGATGCTACTTTGTTTAAAGGTGATTTTCCTGTGGAAGCCGTAGCGCAAATCAAATCTATCGAGGCTACCCACAATACCGATTTAACAGATCTTAAAATTATGGCACCTTCTAAGCTTTTTAAATTGAAAAATGCCGACGACCCTTTGTTATTTGCTCCTATGGGTAATGGCTATTATTATTTGATTCATCAATGGGGCGATGATTTACATCCATTCCGCAAGGCAATGGTATGGCCATTTAAAAACATCATCACTGCTTGTATTTCACTATTGGTGTTTAGCTTTTTTCTAAGCTTTTTTGTGCCTATGTCGTTATTCACACCCAACCCGACGACTCGTGATTTTATCATGATTTATTTCTTCATGTTCAAAGCTGTAGCGGCAATTGTAATTTATTATACATTTGCCACAGGCAAGAACTTTAATAGAGCTATTTGGAATAGCAAATACTACAACAGCTGATGGACGATACTTTTGTGCTTTTATGTGCAGCCAATGTTGTCGAAGTACAACGGGTCAAAGCGCTATTAGAAGAAAACGGTATGTTTCCCATCATCAAAGACGAAGGTGAGTCTGCCCGTTTAGCGGGTTTTGGTTCAGCATCCTTGATGCAACAGCTTTGGGTAGCCAAGTCTGATCTTAAAAAAGCAAAAAGCCTTATCTAGGCATACATCTTCTCACGCAATTCCTTGATTTTAGAATCAAGCATATATTCATCAAACGTCATATAACGATCAATAACTCCTTTTGGCGTTAACTCTACTACCCTATTTCCAACCGACTGCGCAAATGCGTGGTGATGTGTGGTAAGCAGTACCGTTCCTTTAAACTTAATAAGCGAATTGTTGAATGCAGTAATGGATTCCAAGTCAAGATGATTTGTGGGTTCGTCTAACATCAATACATTAGCACGTACCATCATCATTCGTGATAACATACAACGGACTTTTTCACCACCAGAAAGGACTTTTGCAGATTTCAATGCCTCGTCCCCACTAAATAGCATCTTACCCAAAAAACCACGCAAGAATACCGCTTCACGCTCTTCATCTGTTTTGGCATATCGACGCAACCAATCCACTAGTGAATCTTCGGTATCAAAATACATGGCGTTGTCTAGTGGCAAATAACTTTGGGCGGTGGTTACCCCCCATTTAAAGGAACCAGCAGTGGGCTGCTGATTGCCATTTAAAATTTCATAGAAGGCCGTGGCAGCACGCGCATCTTTGCTGTAAACCACTACTTTATCGTTTTTAGCAAGATTGATATCTATTCTTGAAAAAAGCGTTTTACCATCTGCTTCAGCTGCAAGATTTTCTACGTTTAGGATTTGATCACCAGCTTCACGCTCTTGCTCAAATATAATAGCAGGATAACGTCTAGAAGACGGACGTATGTCTTCTATGTTAAGCTTGTCTATCATTTTCTTTCTGGAAGTCGCCTGCTTTGATTTGGCAACATTAGCGCTAAAACGTGCAATGAATTCTTCTAATTCTTTTTTCTTTTCCTCAGACTTTTTGTTCTGTTGAGCACGCTGCTTGGCTGCCAATTGACTGGACTCGTACCAAAAGGTATAATTTCCAGAGTAGTGATTGATTTTTCCGAAATCAACATCAGAGATATGCGTACAAACGGCATCTAAAAAGTGACGGTCGTGAGACACCACGATAACCGTGTTATCATAATTGGCCAAAAAGCTTTCAAGCCATTGAATGGTTTCGTAGTCCAAGTCGTTGGTAGGCTCATCCATAATCAGTACATCAGGATTGCCAAACAAAGCCTGAGCCAGAAGTACACGTACCTTCTGCTTTCCGTCAAGGTCTTTCATAAGGGTGTAGTGCTGTGCTTCTGAAATATCCAAGTTGGACAACATGGCGGCGGCATCGCTTTCCGCATTCCAGCCGTTCATTTCTTCGTATTTGATTTGAAGTTCCCCTACTCGATTGCTGTCTGCATCAGAAAAATCAGGTTTGGCATAGAGATCGTCCATTTCCTTTTTGATGGCATAAAGCGGTTTGTTTCCTCTTATAACGGTTTCCAAAACAGGAAAGTCATCATAGGCATAGTGATCTTGCTCCAATACCGACATACGCTTCCCCGGTTCAAGGTGAACGTGTCCAGAGTTGGGCTCCATCTCGCCTGTAATAACTTTAAGAAAAGTAGATTTACCAGCACCATTAGCACCAATGATACCGTAGCAATTGCCGTGATTAAACGAAGTGTTCACTTCGTCAAATAGCACGCGTTTGCCAAATTGAACTGAAAGATTCGATACCGATAGCATAGATTAATTTTTTGCAAAAATAGAAAAGCCCGCAGAAATACTGCGAGCTTTTTACATATGATTGTGTATGTTTTAGTTACCCTTCTTATAATCTGCTAAAAATTTAGCCAAACCTATATCCGTTAACGGGTGCTTTGCCAAACCAGCAATAGCACTCAAAGGCCCTGTCATGACATCGGCACCGATATGTGCGCAGTCAATAACGTGCATGGTATGACGGACTGAAGCAGCTAAAATTTCAGTTTTGAATGCGTAATTATCATATACATTTCTAATGTCCTCAATCAGCTGAAGACCATCTGTAGACACATCGTCCAAACGACCGATAAAGGGCGACACATATGTTGCACCTGCTTTTGCTGCTAGCAAAGCTTGGCCTGTTGAGAACACAAGCGTACAGTTTGTTTTAATGCCTTTGTCAGCAAAATACTTGATGGCCTTAATTCCTTCAAGAATCATGGGTATCTTAACCACAATTTGCGGATGAAGTGCAGCAAGCGCTTCCCCTTCTGAAATCATGCCTTCAAAGTCAGTAGCGATTACTTCAGCAGAAACATCCCCTTCTACAATTTCACAAATGGCTTTATAATGGGCTATGATATTCTCTTGACCCGTAATTCCTTCTTTGGCCATCAGAGATGGATTGGTTGTTACCCCATCTAAAATTCCAAGGGATTGCGCTTCTTTGATTTGATCTAAATTGGCAGTATCGATAAAAAATTTCATGTGTTTAATTTAAGTTATAAAAGGATGCTATTAGATTTTCATAAGCCCGTTGCGGCAACAAAAACTTAATTATTGGCGAAAGTACTTCTAAAAATGGACCTACACTGTAATGCGGTTTTAATTTCTTGTTATTTATGAGTTTTTCAACTTTTTTGGCCACACAAATTGGAGGAAGCCCTTTATTGACATGGGTATCCATATCTGCCAGTGACGCCTTATATTGTTTGTAATAAATGGAATTCTCAGCGAGCGGTGAGTAATAACGGTTTTCCGCAATAGCGGTTTTAATGGAGCCGGGAGACAATACAGTACACTGGATGGGGGTATGACGCAACTCAAGTCGCAAGCTTTCACTAACGCGCATCAGCGCTGCCTTGGAGGCCGCATAAATACTTCTAAAAGGCAAACCATTGTCGCCAGCCAGAGAAGCTACATTAATAATCGTGCCTGATTGTTGCTTGTGCATGACCGCTAATGCGTGCTGCATAACGCGAATAGGTCCGTTCAAATTGGTGTTCATTAGGCTATCAACCGCTATCAAATCCATTTCTTCCAAAGGACCAGCCATTCCCATACCGGCATTGTTGATCAGTACATCTATGCGCGCATACGCTGCTATTACAGCAGCTATACCGTCTTTTACAGCAGTATTGTCCAACACATCCATGGCTATTAAGGGAAAAGGGTGGTTGGGGTACTTATCGGGATTTCTACTGGTTCCGACAACCTTATATTGTAGTGAAGATAGGTATTGGCCTATGGAAAGACCTATTCCTGAAGAAGCACCTGTAATAAGAACAACGCGTGAATTTTCCATAAAAAAAAGGCAGGCTACCTACAGCACACCGCTACGACCACTTACCCTTGCTGCGTTTCCGCCCTGGGGGATTCAGCAGGAGCTGGTTGTGTAGAACCTGCCCAATGCAAATATACGGGCTTTGCGTATTGTATTAGAGACAATATTCATATTTTTAGGCAATATATTTTTCTAATGAAACTTCGCTTATTTACCTATCTGACCCTTGCCCTACTCGTACTTTCGGCTTGTTCATCAAAACAGTCGTTGCGATACAAAATAACCACAACCTCTAGTACTAAAAATCCAACCGTTGCAGATACCATATTTTTATCAATAGAACCAAGCGTTGAAAATCAGTCATACAGCTTTTATTTTGAGGATGAAGCCCTACAAGAACCCTATATAATTCCTTCAAAAACGGGAGAGCAACTGGTAAAAGCCATTGTTGAAACCGCTGATGGCACCAAAGAAGTAACCAAAAATATTCGCGTATTCGCACCCAACCAACCAAAAGTATGTGGCTACGAGCTCATCAAAAGCTACCCGCATGACATCAACGCTTACACTCAAGGCTTGGAGTTTGTCAACGGCACCTTGTTTGAAAGCACCGGTCAGTATGGTAATTCATCGTTGCGGAAGGTAAATTATAAGACAGGAGAAGTTATTCAAAAATTGCCAATAGACAAGGCGTATTTCGCAGAAGGCATCACTTATTCTGATGGTAAAATCGTTCAGCTAACCTATAAAAAGAAAGTAGGTTTTGTTTACAATCCTGATGATTTAACGCTGGAAAAATCGTTTTCATACACCAAAAGCCCTGAGGGCTGGGGGTTGTGTAGCGATGGTACTTTTTTATACAAAACAGATGGCAGCCAAAAGCTTTGGAAGCTTGACCCTAAAACATTTGAAGAGCTATCTAGTGTGGACATTGTCACGCACAACACCTTTCTCACCAAACTCAACGAGCTTGAATATGTGAACGGAAAGATTTATGCCAACACTTATCAGTTTAATAAAGACGTGGTTGTGATTTTTGATGCCACGACCGGGATTGTTTCTGGTGTTGTTGACTTTTCTGGACTTAAAAAACAGGTCACACAACATAATCAATTAGACGTATTTAATGGCATTGCTTATCACCCAGAACGCAAGACTTTTTTTGTGACAGGAAAATATTGGGACAAACTGTTTGAAGTAAAAATAATTGAAAAATAAAACCCATTCTTTCTCTCGCAACGCTGTCCTATTATTTGGAATAGCGCTATTGGCCTCTTTGTACAGCAGCTGCCGAAAAGACTTTGATTTTAGACCCGTGCAAAGCAGTGAGTTGCGCTTTAGCCGAGATACGGTTTATTTGGATACCGTTTTCACCAACATCAGTTCAGCCACCTATACACTAAAGGTGTACAACAAATCGGATGACCCTATTTCCATTCCTTCTATTTACCTAGAAAATGGGGCGACATCTAATTTTAGGCTTAATGTAGACGGCATGGCTGGCAAATCTTTTGATGCAGTGGAACTGTTGCCAAAAGACAGCATGTATGTTTTTGTAGAAACCACAGCAGACATTCAGCAACTAACAAGCAGCAATACGCAATTTTTATACGAAGATAAAATCCACTTTTCAGACGTTGGTGCTGTTACGCTAATGACCTTAGTACAAGACGCCGTTTTTCTATACCCAGAAAAAGATGATCAAGGCATAAAAGAAACAATTCCCATCGGCATAGACGAAGTTGGAAATAGCATTGGTCTAGAAGGTTTTTATTTGGACGACAACGAACTTATTTTTACAAACGAAAAACCCTATGTGGTGTATGGTTATATGGGTGTACCGTCTGGTAAGACCGTAACTTTCGAAGCAGGTGCGCGTGTGCATTTTCATAAAAACTCTGGAATTATTGTCGCAAATGATGCCACCATGATTGTAGATGGCACAGCAAGCAGTGACCCAGAAAAACGCGAAGGTGAGGTAATTTTTGAAGGCGATAGACTTGAAGCGCTATATGATTATATCCCTGGTCAGTGGGGTGCCATTTGGCTAACGGCCGGAAGTACGCAGCACCAATTTAATCATGCAACAATTAAGAATGCAACGGTTGGCATATTAATGGATTTTAATGACGAAACTAACAGCCCCACCCTAACATTAGAAAACACCCAAATTCACAACAGTTCTGCATTTAATCTTTGGGGAAAAACGGCAAATATTTATGTAGAAAACAGTGTTTTTGGAAATGCGGGACAATCCTCATTTGCGGGAACCATTGGAGGTAAATATAATTTTAAGCACTGTACGTTTGCTAATTATTGGACCAAAGGCTTTAGAACAACTCCTGCGGTATTGCTTAACGATTATGCGCAACTGGCAGATGGAAGCAACTTTATAGAACCACTTACCGAGGCAACATTCGAAAACTGTATTATTGAGGGTAATCAATTGGTTGAGTTCTTTGTTGAGCAAGAAGGCAGCGATGCGGTGAATTTTTATATCGACCACACAGCCCTACAGTTTGAATCTTCAAATACGGCAATTGTCAACAATCCGTTTTTTGACTGGGATGATAGTAGGTACTACAACCAAATTATCCGCAACGGAAATCCTGCTTTTGTACTCGCTGAAGACAACGATATGCGCATAACGCAACATAGTGATTTCCTTGCTAAAGGAGCTGCGAGCATAGGTGCAAGCATTCCTGCTGATTTGGCAGGAAATGCACGTACGTCACCACCCGATTTGGGTGCTTACCAGCATGTGATAATAGAAGACTAAGCGTTAAATAGCGGTCGGTGTGACATCATCTTGTGCACTTGTGCCGCAACACCTTCAATTACATTTTCGTTTTCAGGTTGTTGAATAACTTCGTCAATGAGCGAAACGATAGGCTCCATATCTTCGGCTTTTAATCCTCGCGTGGTTATGGCAGCAGTACCAAAACGTATTCCAGAAGTAACAAAAGGAGATTTATCGTCAAAGGGAACCATGTTCTTATTGGCCGTTATTTCAGCCTTAACAAGTGCTTCTTCAGCTTGTTTTCCAGATATGTTTTTGTTGCGCAAATCAACCAACATCATATGGTTATCCGTACCTCCAGAAATAAGGTGATATCCCCTATTCACGAAAGCTTTGGCCATGGCTTGTGCATTTTCACGAACACCCAAAATATACTGTAAGAAATCATCCGTAAGTGCCTCACCAAAAGCTATGGCTTTTGCTCCAACAACGTGTTCCAGCGGTCCGCCTTGGTTTCCAGGGAAAACAGCCATGTCTAGCAATGAAGACATCATGCGTGGGTTTCCATTTTTAAATTTTAATCCAAATGGGTTTTCAAAGTCCTGCCCCATCATCATCAAACCACCACGTGGACCACGAAGAGTTTTGTGTGTTGTGGTTGTTACAACATGACAGTGTGGTAACGGATCGTTTAAGATGCCTTTGGCTATCAACCCAGACGGGTGTGATATGTCGGCCAAAAGAACAGCACCAACGTTGTCAGCAATTTCTCTAAAGCGTTTAAAGTCAATATCTCGAGAATAGGCAGAGGCACCCGCAATAATCATATTGGGTTTTTCTTTTGCTGCAATTTCTTCGATTACGTCATAATCCAAACGACCTGTTTCCTTGTCTACACCATAAAACACAGCATTGTATAAGCGTCCTGAAAAGTTTACAGGAGAACCGTGCGTGAGGTGACCACCGTGTGATAAATCAAAGCCCATGATTTTATCACCGGGTTTGATAAAGGCGTGGTAAACAGCTGTATTGGCCTGAGAACCCGAGTGTGGCTGCACATTGGCATAAGTAGCGCCAAATAAGGCTTTTGCTCTATCAATGGCGATGGTTTCTATTTCATCAACCACTTCACAGCCACCGTAGTAGCGTTTTCCGGGATAACCCTCGGCATATTTATTGGTGAGTATGGAGCCTGTGGCTTCCATAACTTGTGGACTGGTAAAGTTCTCAGAAGCAATAAGTTCAACGCCACCTATTTGGCGTGCGCGCTCTGCCTCGATTAACTCAAAAATCTGTTCGTCGCGTTGGATTTTCATAGCTTTAATTATAAGAGCAAAAATAACAATAGATGACGCAATTCACATTATAAAAAATAGCATTTATTAAAAACAAATGAACATCGTTATTATGTTATACTTTTGCAGCATGCAGCAGCAAGTAAACATAAAAAATAAACGCGCGCGTTTTGAGTATGAACTGATGGATCAGTACACTGCGGGTATCGTACTAACAGGTACAGAGATCAAATCTATTCGTGCTGGTAAGGCTTCTATTGCCGAAAGTTTCTGTAGCTTCAGTGAACAAGGCGAGTTGTTTCTTATCAATATGCACATAGAAGAATACAGCCACGGCGGATACGTAAACCATAAAACCAAGGGAGATCGGAAATTACTGCTGCAAAAAAAAGAAATCAAAAAGCTGCTTAAAGAAGTTCAAAACGTTGGACTAACTATCGTACCCTTACAGGTTTTTATTACTGATAAAGGTTGGGCGAAGGTGCGCATTGCACTTGCTAAGGGGAAGAAAATTCACGACAAGCGTGAAACTATCAAGGACAGGGAAAACAAACGCCAACTTGATCGCGTTAAAAAAGGGTTTCGTCGCTAGTTTTTGTCTCCCAACAACGGAACAAATCTAAAATCACCAAGTACCAATTGTTCAAAATCGGCATACGAGGTACGCGTAATTACCGTCATCTTTTGATTTGCTTCCCCCACAGGAATGACCATTTTACCTCCAACGGTCAGTTGGGCAAGCAAGTCTTCGGGTATAAATGGCGCACCAGCGGTAACGATAATCCTGTCATAAGGTGCTTTTTCAGGAAAGCCCTTATAACCGTCTCCAAAAATGAGTTTCTTAGCTTTAAATCCCAATTCGGGAAGTCTTTTTAGGCTTGTGCGAAAGAGTTCATGCTGTCGCTCGATGGAATAAACCACAGCACCCATATGACACAATACGGCGGTTTGATAACCCGAGCCTGTGCCAATCTCCAGGACTTTAGTCCCCGGCGTAACCATAAGTTGCTGACTTTGAAAGGCTACAGTATAAGGCTGTGATATGGTTTGGTCTGCTCCGATAGGAAATGCCTTGTCTTGATAAGCGTGATCTTCAAAACTACTGTCCATAAACAAGTGGCGGGGTATGGCGGCAATGGCTTTTAGAACGGCCTTATCAGAAATGCCTTTATCTTTTAATAGTTCAATCAACAGACGACGTCTTCCTTGGTGTTTGGTCGTATCTTCCCTCATATGTTCAAAAATACAAAATCATACAGCTAGCCACCGCCTAAACTTGTTACATTTGTAGCATGAGCAAAATACTTAAAGTTGGTGTGCTTGGTGCAGGGCACTTAGGAAAGATACACCTTCGATTATTAAACCAGTCTGCTAAATTTGATTTGGTAGGTTTTTACGACGCCAGTCCAGACGTTCGTGTTAAAATAACAGCTGAATACACTTTTAAAGCATTTGATTCTGAGGAAGATCTGATTGCTGCTGTTGACGTAGTAGATATCGTTACACCTACCCTGTACCACCATAAATTGGCAAAAAAAGCCATCGAAATGGGAAAGCATGTCTTTCTGGAAAAACCCATCACACAAACGGTCGACGAAGCAAATGAACTCATTGCGCTTGCAAAAAAGCATCAGGTTCTAGGTCAAGTGGGGCATGTGGAGCAATTCAACCCTGCTTTTTTAGCCGTAAAAGATGACATCAACAACAGCATGTTTATCGAAACTCATCGATTGGCTGAATTTAATCCAAGAGGCACCGATGTCCCGGTAGTATTGGATCTCATGATACACGATATCGACACCGTTTTGAGTCTGGTAGACTCAAAAGTGGCTGCTATTTCAGCCAGTGGCGTGGCCATCATTAGTGAAACACCTGATATTGCCAATGCTAGAATTGAGTTTGAAAACGGTTGCGTAGCCAACCTGACGGCGAGTAGAATATCACTAAAAAATATGCGAAAGGCGCGCTTTTTCCAAAAAGATGCTTATGTCGCGGTGGATTATTTTAGCAAGAGTGCCGAGGTAGTTAAAATGGAAAATGCTCCCGAAAATGTTGGGGATTTTGACTTGGTGTTGGAAAATGCACAAGGAAAAAAGAAGCGTGTCTTTTTTGACAATCCAAAAATTCCAGAAGTAAACGCCATCTTAATGGAACTGGAATGTTTCGCCGATGCCATTACAAAAAATACAGATGTTATAGTGTCGCTCGAACAGGGCAAAAATGCCCTAGATGTAGCATTGCAAATAACAGCATTAGTAGAAAAGTCATCTCCATGATTGTAGCCAACCTTAAGCAACTAAAAGAAGATGTGCCAGAAACGGTTACGGTTGTTGCGGTTTCCAAAACCAAACCTGCCGATGCCATTCGAGAAGCCTATAAAGCAGGACATGTAGATTTTGGAGAAAATAAAGTACAAGAACTTTGCCTAAAACACGAAACACTTCCTCAAGATATTCGTTGGCATATGATTGGCCATCTCCAACGAAATAAGGTCAAATACATTGCGCCCTTTGTGCACCTCATTCATGGAGTCGACAGTGAGCGTCTACTTCACGAAATCAATAAGCAAGGTGCCAAAAACGATCGCATTATTGATGTACTACTCCAAATTCATATTGCATTAGAATCAACTAAGTTTGGTTTTTCGTATGAAGAAGCTGAAGCAATCCTATCGAAAGCTAAGGAATTCGAACATGTGCGTATTATAGGTTTGATGGGCATGGCCAGTTATACGAACAATAAAGCACAACTCACAGCAGAATTCAGTGGGCTTCAGGATTTCTACATTAAATTACGACCAACAAATAATTGGTCCGTCCTATCAATGGGCATGAGCAATGACTATAAACTTGCTGTTGATTTGGGAAGCAATATGATACGTGTGGGTAGTTTAATTTTTGGAAGCAGAAACTAGAGGCTATGTACGCAGTTGTTGACGTCGAAACTACAGGGGGGAAATACAACGAAGAAGGGATAACAGAAATTGCCATCTATAAGTTTGATGGAAACGAAATTGTAGATCAATTTATGAGTCTTGTCAATCCCGAACGACCAATTCAGCCATTTGTAGTGCAACTAACGGGCATCAACGAAAAAATGCTGCGAAATGCACCGAAATTCTATGAAATAGCAAAGCGCATTATAGAAATAACAGAAGGCTGTATCCTAGTAGCACACAATGCTAGTTTTGATTACAGAATGCTTTGTACGGAGTTTAACAGGTTAGGATTTAGGTATGAACGTCCTACCCTATGCACGGTTTCTTTATCAAAAAAACTCATTCCAGAACAGGCTTCTTATAAATTAGGGAAGCTGGTACGTGCGTTGGGCATTCCACTCAGCGATAGGCATCGTGCTGCAGGAGACGCGCGCGCAACGTTGAAATTACTTAAACTATTATTAGATAAAGACAGCGAAAAAACCATCGTTAAAGAAGTACTTCGCACCAAAGACCAAGATAAGATAGCGCGTAAGTTTCAAGCCCTTATAGAGCAGGTCAAACCTGTTACAGGTGTTTATTATTTGCACAACCAAAAGGGGGATGTTATATACATTGGCAAAAGCCTAAACATGCGCAAGCGTGTAAACCAGCACTTTACAGGTAAGAGCAGAAAGGCTTTAAAAATTCAGCTCGAAACACACAGTGTGAGCACGGAAGAAACGGGAAGTGAACTTATTGCGCTATTGAAAGAAATAGACGAAATACAGTTGCACAAACCCAAACACAACAGGGTACATAAAAACGATCGCATTCGTTTTGGACTAGAGGAAGGTGTGAGTAGCTCGGGTTATCGGTTTTTACGCATCGTTCATGCAGCGGATGGTACAAACTACATTACAACCTTTAAGAACCTAAACAATGCAAGAAAAACACTCTATTTCTTTGCACATAAATACACTCTCTGCCTAAAATATGTTGGGCTGGAATCGCCCAAGAAAGCCTGCTCGGATGTTGAAATCAAGAAATGTTTGGGTGCCTGTACCGAAAAAGAAACCGTAGAACGCTATAATGAACGCGTGCAGCAATGTTTAGACCAATTGCGTTTTTCTTCACCCAATTTATTGATCGTCGATAAGGGTCGAAGTCATGATGAGCGAAGTATTATACTTATACAAAATACTGAATATAAAGGATTTGGTTATGCTGATTTGAATTATCAGATTAATAATTTGGATATGGTAAAGACTATCATAACACCCATGAAAAATTCACGTGCTGCCCGTCATATACTTCAATCATTTATTAGAAAAAACAAAGTGAAACAAGTTATTGATTTAAATGAAAAAGCATAAGCTTATTGTTATTTCAGGACCAACTGCGGTGGGCAAAACTTTGTTTGCTGTTGCCCTTGCCAAGCTATTAAAGTGCCCCATATTGTCCAGCGATGCCAGGCAGTTTTACAAAGAAATGTGCATTGGCACTGCCGTTCGATCAAAAGCGGAACAACAAGGCGTTAGGCATGATTTTATACAGCATTTAAGTATTCATGACCCCTACAGCGTTGGAGATTTTGAAAAGGATGCCCTATCGCTGCTAGACGAACACTTTGTGAAGCATTCTGTTGTGATTATGGTTGGCGGCTCTAACCTGTACAACGATGCCGTAGTGCATGGATTAGATACATTTCCTGAAGTTTCGGAAAAGATCAAAGAATATTGGCAGTTAAAGTATGAGGAAAAAGGCTTGACGTATTTACAACAAGAACTTCAAAAATTAGATCCCGATTATTTTCAAACTGTTGACCAATACAATCACGTGCGGTTGTTGCGTGCATTGCACATATGTACCATTGCTGGCAAGCCCTACTCCTCATTTTTGGGTCAAAACAGAAAACAGCGAGACTTTGATGCCATCAGGATTGAGATTTGCATGCCCAGAGAGCAATTGTATGACAACATCAATAGGCGCGTTGACAGCATGATGGAAAATGGGTTGCTTTATGAAGCCAAAGTACTTCATCCGCACAAACACCTCAACGCGTTGCAAACCGTGGGCTACAGATCATTATTTCGCTATTTTGAAGGGGAGAAAAGCATAGAGGAAGCAGTGGCAGATATTAAAACCAACACCAGACGTTTTGCAAAACGACAACTGACATGGCATAGAAATCATCCCTGCACGCACAAACTTCCTTATGATACAGCAGTAAATACATCTTTAGTTGACCAACTAGGACTGGAAATATAGGTCTAGGTTATGTTGCATCCTATTCGCAACGTCTGACAAATCCGCTTTTACAAATTTCTTACCTGTAATATGCTCGTACAACTCAATATAACGTTCTGAAACGCTGGCAATGTAGTCGTCTGACATGTGGGGAGTACTTGTCCTTCTAGCCCCTGAAAACCATGCTCAATAAGCCAACGACGCACAAACTCTTTCGAAAGCTGTCGCTGTGGTGCTCCTTCATCTTGACGTGTTTCATAGCCATCTGCATAGAAGTAACGAGACGAATCTGGTGTGTGAATTTCATCAATTAACACTATGTTCCCGTTCGTATCTTTTCCGAACTCATACTTAGTATCCACCAAAATCAAACCTTGTTTGGCAGCCATTTCGGTACCGCGCTTAAACAATGCCTTGGTGTAAGCCAACAGTTGGTCGTATTCTTCAGATGTGACAATAGTCCGAGAAATTAATTCTTCAGGGGTAATATCTTCATCGTGGTCGCCTTGCTCAGCTTTGGTGGCTGGTGTGATGATAGGTTCTGGAAACGTATCGTTTTCTCGCATGCCTTCTGGCATGGTTGCACCGCACAACAATCGTTTTCCCAAAGCGTATTCGCGAGCCGCATGCCCTGCTAGGTATCCCCTAATTACCATTTCAACCTTAAGTGGGGTGCAGGCCTTACCAACGGCAATGTTGGGATCGGGCAATACTTCTAACCAGTTAGGTACGATATCAGCTGTAGCCTCGAGCATATGGGCTGCAATTTGATTTAAAATTTGCCCTTTATACGGAATTCCCTTTGGCATCACTACATCAAAAGCAGAAAGTCGGTCAGTGGCAATCATAACCAAGGTATCGTTTTCCAAATGATAAACCTCTCTTACCTTTCCGTTGTATTTGCTTTTACAACCTTTGAGTTGCAAGTCAGACTGCATGATGGTTTGCATGGACATTAGTTGTGATGCTCTGTTTGTTTGTAGGCCTCAATAACTTGCTTTACCAATTTGTGACGGATAACGTCTTTGTCGTCTAGGTAAATCATGCCTATTCCTTTGAGATTTCCAAGAACCAAAATAGCTTCTTTGAGTCCTGAAATGACACGTCTCGGTAAATCGATTTGACCCGGATCGCCGGTTATCATGAATTTGGCGTTCTTACCCATACGTGTCAAAAACATCTTCATTTGATTGTGGGTGGTATTTTGTGCTTCATCGAGGATAACAAAAGCATTATCAAGTGTTCTCCCTCGCATAAATGCCATGGGTGCTATCTGAATAATTCCGTTTTCAATATATTGATCCAACTTTTCAGCAGGAATCATATCCCGCAGGGCATCGTATAACGGCTGCATGTAGGGATCCAGTTTTTCTTTTAAGTCACCAGGTAAGAAACCGAGGTTCTCTCCAGCTTCAACAGCAGGTCGGGTAAGGATAATACGCTTAACCTGTTTGTTTTTAAGTGCCTTTACGGCCAGTGCCACGCCTGTGTAAGTCTTACCGGTTCCAGCAGGGCCAACAGCAAAAACCATATCGTTTTTAGACATGGCAGTAACCAATTTTGCTTGGTTGAGGGTTTTGGCTTTGATGATTTTACCACCCACCCCGTGTAGAATTACTTTATTGTCTTCTGGGTCCAAACCAAAGGTGTCGTCTTCTTCGTTTTGAAGTATATTGAGAACCGTATCATTGTCTAGGGTGTTGTATTTCCCGTAGTGCATCACCAACCTGTCCACTTGCTTTTCAAAGTGCTCTAATAACTCTTCTTCGCCAAAGGCTGTAATTTTATTGCCGCGCACAACAATTTTAATTTTGGGGAAGTATTTCTTTAATAGGGCAACATTTTTGTTGCTTTTTCCGCCATAGAATTCCGTTGGATTAACTTCGGCGAGTTCGATTGTAATTTCGTTCAAATGCGTCTTTTTAATAATCAAACCACGTGGGTTTCTTTTTTGATAACTTTGTAATCAAAATTAAGAAATTTTAGATTGCTAAATTAAGATAAGGTTATTAAAATGCCACTGATTACGCTAACTACCGATTTTGGTCTTCAAGATGCATATGTATCAGCCCTAAAAGCACAACTTTACAACCAGTTGGAGGCACCAGAAATTGTAGACATATCCCATCTTATTGATCCCTTCCATATTATTCAAGCCGCCTATGTATTGGGTTCTGTTTACCGTAGTTTTCCACAAGGCAGCATTCACTTTGTAGGCATAAATTTCAACCAAACCCCCGAGCAAGCGTTAATAGTAGCCGAACTAAACGATCATTTTTTTGTTTGTGCAGACAATGGCTTCTTGTCTTTATTAGAACCCGAACTAAAACCCACAAAAGCTGTTGTGCTTAACACGGCTGCCACTACCAACCAAGCGCGTGGCGTAGAGGCCATAGCCCATATCCATCGCGGTGGTGCCCTTAGCGTAATAGGCACACCCATTAGCACGCTCAAGCAACTCACACAGCACATTCCATCCGTACACCCACAGGGCAACGAAATACAGGGGCATGTGTTGCATATCGACAGGTTTGGGAATATAGTTACCAACATTACCAAGCAGCTGTTTCAAAAGGTTGGAAGAAATCGTCCGTTTATCATCCATGCGCGAAACCACAACTTTGAAGAAGTCTTTAACGATTACCACGAGGCCATTCGCTACGACAGACCTAAAGCACAACGAGAGGAAGTAGGTAAAAAACTGGCGCTTTTCAATGCGCAAGGGCACCTGGAGCTTGCTGTGTTTAAGGGAAGTCCGAAATATGGGGGTGGTGCAAGCACGCTTTTTGGCCTTTCATACCTTGACCCCATACGTGTTGCATTCATAAATGATGCCTAGCTGTTAATAAATTTGTTTTAGGAAAACCTGCGTAAACAATATATTTGTAAGTAAACACTACATCTCATGAACTTCATTGTATCAAGTACACATCTGCAACGCCAACTCCAAACCCTTAGCGGTGTTTTAAACACAAGTAATACACTCCCTATCTTGGATCATGTGCTGTTTGAATTGGCACCCCAACAACTTAAAATTACGGCAACTGACCTTGAAACTACTATCAGCGCTAGGATACAAGTAGAAGCTAATAGCGAGGGAAAAATAGCTGTTCCCGCAAGACTGCTGCTGGATACCGTAAAAACATTTCCAGAACAACCCTTAACGTTTTCACAAGCAGACAACAATACACTTGAAATCAGCTCTGAACAAGGAAAATATGCCCTTGCCTATGCCAATGCTGAAGAATACCCACAAGCCGCTAAAGTTGTGGACGCTTCAAGTCTGAGCATACAAGGCGACACCCTAGCAACAGCCATCAACAACACCATTTTTGCCAGTGGAAATGACGACTTGCGTCCCGTTATGAGTGGTGTATTTTTCCAGCTTTCTTCTAGTGGTATGACCTTTGTTGCCACAGATGCGCACAAATTGGTGAAGTATGAAAGAACAGATGTGGTTGCCCCTGAAACAGCAGAGTTTATCATGCCCAAAAAACCGTTGAACTTGCTCAGATCAGTGCTTGTTGGAAGCGAGGAGGAAGTGACAGTTCATTACAACAGTAGCAATGTTCAGTTTTCTTTTGAGGACACCGTAGTGATATGCAGGCTAATCGATGGAAAATACCCAAATTACGAAGCGGTTGTCCCCAAGGAAAACCCCAATGTGATGAGCATCAATCGCGTACAGCTTTTGAACACCGTTAAAAGGGTAAGCATCTTCTCAAACAAAACAACACATCAAATACGTTTGCGCATTGCTGGTGCAGAGCTTCATATTTCTGCTGAAGACATTGACTTCAGCAACAAAGCCGAAGAACGCCTAACCTGTTCTTTCCAAGGCAATGATATGCAAATAGGCTTTAACGCACGTTTTCTAACCGAAATGTTGAGCAACCTAAGTTCAGATGAAATTCAATTAGAACTCTCCCTGCCCAATAGAGCCGGTATCATTAAACCTGTTGATGGATTAGATGAAGGCGAACAAGTCACAATGCTGGTCATGCCCGTAATGTTAAACAACTAATTACAACATATAGTCCGTAGAGATAAAGTTAGATTTATGCGTATCTAACAATTCCCTTAAAATTTCCTTATTGCTTTCTGTGTCTTTGGTAGCCACAAAAGTCCTGATGGAGAAAGAACGCAATGCATCCCGCACACTTAGTGTATCACAGCAGAATCTTTTCGTCCGGTGAAGGGGTACACATCTGGTCCTCTTTGGCATGAGCTATTGAGGTTCACACGACACACAAGGTTGGCCAAAGTATCAATTAGCGGTCCGAGTTTATCTACGTCCTTACCAAACAAACTCACTTGCTGTCCGTAAGAAGAAGCAGCCATGTCGTCTAGAGGTGTATCAATGTCTGTAAATGACATCACTGGGATTACGGGTCCGAATTGCTCTTCTACATATACGCGCATGTCATGCGATACAGGATAGAGAACTGCTGGGAAAATAAAGTTTTCTGTACGCGCACCACCCCTAGAATTAAGCACCTTAGCACCTTTTTCTGTGGCATCGTCTATCAATTCTTGAATATAAGCGGGCTTGTTGGGCTCTGGCAATGGTGTAAGCAGTGTGTTGTCCCACGGCATACCTAGTTTTAGCGCATCAACAGCTGCAACAAATTTGGACAAGAAAGCTTCTTTAATAGATTCATGTACATACAAAACCTTTAAGGCTGTACAGCGCTGACCGTTAAAAGATAAGGTGCCGGCCACACATTCTTGGACTGTTTTTTCCAAGTCTGCATCTGGCAAAATAATCGCTGGATTTTTTGCTTCCAGTCCTAAAACCAATCGCAACCTACTTTTCTTGGGGTGTAAATCTTGCAATGACATGGCAGAAGAACTGTGCCCAATAAGTGCAAGCACATCTATTTGCCCCGTTTTCATAATGGGTGTGGCTATGGTTCTTCCACGACCAAATACGATATTCACTACTCCAGGTGGAAAACTTTCTTTAAACGCCTTTAACAAGGGTGCAATTAGCAAAACGCCATGCTTAGCAGGCTTAAAAATAGCAGTGTTCCCCATGATAACAGCAGGGATAAGCAGCGCAAAAGTTTCGTTCAATGGGTAGTTGTATGGGCCAAGGCACAATACAACACCAATGGGTCCACGACGAATGTGTGCAAAAACGCCACCGTGATTGTGGAACTTAGCACTGTCGCGGTCTATGTCTTTGTATTCATTAATAGTGTCTACGATATAGTCTACCGTACGATCAAATTCCTTTTCGGAGTCTAGGAGGTTTTTGCCAATCTCCCACATCAATAGCTTTACCACCTTATCGCGTTGTTGCTTCATAAGCGTAACAAAACGCTCCATACAAGCAATACGGTCTGCTACTTTCATGGTTGGCCACGCTCCTTTTCCTTTGTCAAAGGCATTTGAAGCAGCTTCAAGTGCTTTTAGCGCATGCGCCTCATCCATGTCCGGAACAGAACCCAAATGCGTTGGCGCATGGGCACCATCGCCATTCGGAGTGTGAATAGAAGAATAAACATCCGCTTTTGGACCGTCCCAAAGGGTGATTTCTCCGTTGATTAAAAAACTGTTGTGATGGAAGGGGGCATCAATAGCAAATTGAGCTGGTATATTCATAATTTTTCTGTCATAGCACTGCAAAACTAAATCAAAAATTGAAATAAATCGGGCTTATTATTTAAATAATCACCAAAAAAACCTTTTTCTTTCATTCGATTTAATAATGGCTTAAAGTCATCTACTGATTTTATCTGAATTCCCACCACGGCCGGGCCTTGTGAGCGGGTGCTTTTTTTGGAGTATTCAAAAAAGGTGATGTCGTCTGTTGGACCTAAAATATCTTGAACAAACTCCTTAAGTGCACCTGCACGTTGTGGAAAGCGCACAATAAAGTAATGCTTCAGCTTATTGAAAAGCAAGGCGCGTTCTTTGATTTCTGCCATGCGCGTTATATCATTATTACCACCACACACCAAACAAACTACATTTTTCCCCTTAATCTCTGCCGACAACTGAGATAGTGCTGATACCGACATGGCGCCTGCTGGCTCAACCACAACAGCATCATAAGTGTACATATTCAATATGTTTTGACAAATTTCTCCTTCGTCAACCAAAAGCAAATTTTCTAAATACTGAGTGCAATAATCAAAGCCGTATTCACCAATGGTTTTAACAGCGGCACCATCTACAAAAACATCAATACTGTCGAGTCGAATACGCTTTTTTTGCTGTAAAGACTCGTACATGCTGGGCGCGCCTTTTGGTTCAATACCTATAAATTTGGTTTGAGGTGATTTTTGCTTAAAAACACTGATGATACCAGATATCAATCCGCCACCGCCAATGGGCACTATTATATAATCTATGGGCTCCGTTGCCTGCGCAATAATTTCCAATGCCATGGTCGCCTGACCTGCGATAACATCAGGATCGTCGAAGGGGTGTATAAATATTTTTCCTGTTTCAGTAACATATTCTTTGGCCGCCTCATAACAATCGTCATAGGTATCCCCAACCAATTTAATGGTCACCTTATCTCCACCAAACATGGCAACTTGCGAAACCTTTTGTTGGGGTGTAGGCGAAGGCATAAAAATAGTACCATGAATATTGTGATGGCCACAGGCATATGCAACGCCTTGGGCATGATTACCTGCACTTGAGCAAACAACACCTTTTTCACGTGCTGCTTTATCTAAAAGCGAAATCTTATTATACGCCCCTCGGATCTTAAAAGACCTTACGGGCTGTAAGTCCTCACGCTTTACCAAAATAGTGGCATCATACAAGTCACTTAACCGTTTGTTGTGCTCCAAAGGTGTTGGAACAGCAGCCTGCCCTACCCTTTTGGCCGCAGCCTCAATGGTCGATAAATCTAATAATGGTCTCACTACACGATGCGTTTCATGGCCGTCATGGACGCGCGAAGTGTCTTTCCAATTTTTTCTACGGGATGATTTCTAATGGCATCGTTGACGGCAATCAACTTTTTGTTGTCAACACCATTGGTGTCTGGCGAGAAAGCTGTACCAATAACAGACGTATCAATACCTTCCATAAATGAAGTCAATAAAGGCTTACATGCATGGTCGAATAAATAACATCCGTATTCTGCCGTATCAGATATCACTCGGTTCATTTCGTATAATTTTTTACGTGCAATGGTGTTGGCGATTAACGGAGTTTCGTGTAGTGACTCATAATAAGCAGAAGCGTCCTTAATTCCTGCAGCTACCATAGTATCAAATGCCAATTCCACGCCAGCGCGTACAAAAGCTACCATCAAGGTGCCGTGATCGAAGAATGT
The DNA here is from genome assembly GCA_038143535.1 of Bacteroidota bacterium. Lineage (GTDB taxonomy): Bacteria > Bacteroidota > Bacteroidia > Flavobacteriales > Flavobacteriaceae > UBA7446. The sequence goes on along the minus strand of JAYQMD010000001.1, from coordinate 703,742 downwards.
TTGCTCATCAATCGCGTCTGTAGTAGGTGCTGTTTTTTCAAAAGCTGTTTCAGCCGTAGCTGCACGCCACTCGAGTAAGTTTTTATCACCGTTAACCCAGTCTTCCATCATGGTTGAAGAAAAGTGACCAGACATGATATCATCCATATGCTTTTGGAACAATGGTGTCATGATTTCTTTAAGCGCTTCTGAAAGTTCAAAAGCTTTGATTTTTGCAGGGTTAGACAAACGATCCATCATGTTGGTAACACCACCGTGTTTTAATGCCTCTGTAATGGTTTCCCATCCGTACTGAATCAATTTGGAAGCATAGGCGGCATCAATTCCTTCAGCTACCATTTTATCAAAACACAAAATAGACCCTGTTTGCAACACACCACATAAAATAGTTTGTTCGCCCATCAAATCTGATTTTACCTCTGCGACAAATGAAGATTGCAGTACACCTGCACGGTCACCACCAGTACCTACACAATAGGCTTTGGCTTGTTCCCAACCTTTCCCTTGCGGGTCGTTATCGGAGTGAACAGCAATAAGCGTTGGCACACCAAATCCACGAAGGTATTCTTCGCGTACTTCGGAACCTGGACTCTTTGGCGCAACCATAATTACCGTTAGATCATCTCTAAATTTTGTTCCTTCCTCAACAATATTAAATCCGTGAGAATAAGAAAATGTAGCGCCTTTTTTCATTAAGGGCATAACAGCCTCCACAACAGATGTGTGGTTTTTATCTGGCGTAAGGTTGATAACCAAATCTGCCGTTGGAATCATTTCATCATAAGAACCGACATCAAAGTTGTTAGACGTTGCATTTTGATAAGAAGCGCGCTTTTGCTCGATAGCACCACTACGCAAAGCATAGGAAACATGAAGACCAGAATCACGCATGTTTAATCCTTGGTTTAGCCCTTGAGCACCACAGCCTATAATTACAATCTTCTTGTCTTTGAGGGCTGAAATACCGTCGGTAAATTCAACTGCATCCATAAAACGGCACTGTGCCAATTGGTGTAGTTGATCTCTTAGTGGTAAAGTGTTGAAATAGTTACTCATCTCTTTTTTTTAATCGTTTAGTTTGTTTAATAATGCTTTAATGTTCATAGGGGATTTGGTCACCGAAATGCGGCCAGAGCGCACAAATTGCAATAACCCATAGGGTGCCAAATCGTGGTAAAGTTGCTCTGTTTCGTGTCGAAATCCTGTTTTTTCAATCACAAAAAATGCGGTGTTTACCGTCACTATATTAGCGTGACTTTCCTTGATGATATTTTGAATATGTCGTTCCTCAAAAAGCGATTTTGAAGCCACCTTATAGAGTGCGGATTCTTGAAAAATAGTTTCTTCGTCGGTATGGTAAAACGCTTTTATTACCTCAACTTGCTTTTCAATTTGACCCACAACTTTCTTTACCGCTTCTTCTGTCATGCTTACCACGATAACAAAGCGTGATACATCGTCTATCTCTGAAGCGGAAGAAGTGATGCTGACAATATTGATATGACGGCGTTGAAAAATAGCCGAAACACGGTTGAGTAGCCCAACGCTGTTTTCCGTATAAATTGATATGGTGTAATTTGTTTCCATATTATGACAATCTTATTTCAGAAACCGAAGCACCTGAGGGTATCATCGGGAATACATTATCTTCTTTTTCAACACATACTTCAAGGAAATAGGGCTTGTCGGAAGCCATCATTTCATCAACGGCTTTTCCTAATGCTTCTCTTTTGGTAACACGCTTGGCATCGATAAAATAGCCTTCAGCGATTTTAACAAAGTCTGGGTTGACCATTTCTGTAGAGGCATATCGCTTATCAAAAAACAACTGCTGCCATTGACGCACCATACCAAGAAAATCGTTGTTGAGTACCACTACTTTAACAGCTGCTTGTGTTTGGAAAATCGTACCCAGTTCTTGAATGGTCATTTGAAATCCGCCATCGCCAATAATGGCAACTACTTCCCTATTAGGAGCACCCATTTTGGCACCCAAAGCGGCTGGCAAGGCGAACCCCATGGTACCTAAACCACCTGATGTAATATTACTTTTTGAATGGTTAAAGGTTGCGTATCGGCAAGCTATCATTTGGTGCTGACCTACATCAGAGACCACAACGGCATCGCTGTTAGAAGCACGGTTAATTTCTTTTAGGACCTCAGCCATACTCAAACCTTCTTTGGTTGGGTTTAAGTCTTTATTGATCACGGTATCAAATTCGATTTTGTCGTGAGCCGTAAACTTATCAAACCACTCGATGTAGGGCTTAGAAGTTATTTTTTGGGTTAACATTGGTAAGGTCTGCTTAACATCACCAAGAACGGCCACATCTGCGGCAACGTTTTTGTTTACCTCAGCAGGGTCTATCTCCAGATGGACAACCTTAGCCTGCTTGGCATAGCCATCCAACCTACCCGTTACTCGGTCGTCGAAACGCATTCCAATGGCAATAAGCACATCGCATTCGTTCGTCAGTACATTGGGTCCATAGTTGCCGTGCATGCCTACCATACCCACGTTTAACGGGTGTGAAGTTGGCAAGGCCGATACCCCAAGTATGGTCCAAGCAGCAGGTATATTGGCTTTTTCAACAAACGCTTTAAATTCTTCTTCTGCTTTTCCGAGGATAACGCCCTGACCCCAAACAATCAAAGGCTTTTCAGCATTCGAAATTATGGCTGCGGCAGCCTCAACTTCAGATGGGTTCACAACTGGAACTGGCTTGTAGCTGCGAACAGACACACAAGGCTTGTATTCAAAATCAGCAGTGGCAAATTGGGCATCCTTAGTAATGTCAATAAGCACCGGCCCTGGACGACCCGAACGCGCAATGTAAAATGCCTTGGCCATGATTTCGGGAATTTCTTTTACGTCTGTAATTTGGTAATTCCATTTAGTAACGGGTGTTGAAATACCAATGATATCGGTTTCTTGAAAGGCATCTGAACCCAATAGGTGCGAAGGTACCTGGCCTGTGATGCATAACATCGGAGTTGAATCGATCATGGCATCAGCAATTCCGGTCACCAAGTTAGTTGCACCAGGACCTGAGGTTGCCACACAGACACCCACTTTTCCCGAAACACGGGCAAAACCTTGTGCGGCATGTGTTGCACCCTGCTCGTGGCGTGTGAGTACGTGTTGCAGTTTGTCTTCAAACTTATAGAGTTCGTCATAAAAGGGCATAATGGCACCACCTGGGTAACCGTAAATAAGGTCAACGCCTTCTGCCAATAAGCAGTGAATTAGCGCTTCTGAACCCGAAATGTTTTCTTTTTTCATTCTCCGTTATTCATCTGTCACACAACCTTCAGAAGCAGAAGCAACCAAGCTTGCGTATTTATATAAAACGCCTTTACTAACTTTCAAATCTGGCGCAACCCAAGCGTTACGACGCTTATTGAGTTCCGCTTCACTAAGCTTAACATGCAATTCGTTTGATTGGGCATCAATCCGGATGATGTCCCCGTTTTGAACAAGCCCTAACGTGCCACCCAATTGTGCCTCGGGTGTGATGTGTCCTACAACAAATCCGTGCGTGCCTCCAGAAAAACGACCGTCTGTGATGAGTGCCACATCTTTTCCCAAACCTGCGCCCATTATGGCGGCAGTGGGTTTAAGCATTTCTGGCATTCCAGGACCGCCTTTTGGACCCTCATAGCGAATAACTATAACCTCGCCTTTATTCACTTCCCCAGACTTGATACCCGCATTAGCAGTAAATTCTCCATCATAAACACGGGCTGGACCTTCGAATGACAAACCTTCTTTGCCAGTAATTTTGGCAACAGAACCTTCTGATGCTAGGTTACCAAACAAGATGCGAATATGACCTGTTTCTTTTATGGGATTATCCAAGGGACGAATCACCTTTTGTCCTTCTTGTAACGAGGGAACGTTTGCCATGTTTTCGGCTAGTGTTTTTCCTGTTACTGAGATGCAATCACCATGCAGCATGTCGTGATCAAGCATATACTTAATTACAGCTGGAACACCACCTACACGGTGCACATCTTCCATTAAGAATTTACCGCTTGGCTTAAGATCTGCCAAGAAGGGTGTGGTGTCACTAATACGCTGGAAATCAGCCAGTGTAAAATCAACCTCTGCTGCCTTGGCTATTGCCAAAAAGTGCAACACTGCATTTGTCGAGCCACCCAAAACAGTAACCAATCGTATGGCATTTTCCAGTGATTTTTTGGTAACTATGTCTTTTGGCTTAATGTCCTTTTCGATAAGCAAGCGCATGGACTTACCAGCAGCTTCACATTCGAGAGTTTTTTCTTGACTTACTGCAGGGTTAGAGGAGTTATAAGGCAACGAAAGCCCTAATACCTCTATGGCCGAAGCCATGGTATTGGCCGTATACATTCCGCCACACGCACCTGCACCGGGACAGGCGTTTTGTATCACTTCTTTGTATTCGGCTTCCGCTATCTTTCCAGATACTTTTTCACCCCATGCCTCAAAAGCAGAAACGATATCTAATTTTTTTTCAGCTACACAGCCCGAAGCTATGGTGCCACCATATACCATTATACTTGGACGGTTAAGACGCAACATGGCCATAACAGAGCCGGGCATGTTTTTATCACACCCAACTACGGCCACCATGCCGTCATATGACATACCGCCCATAACCGTTTCCATAGAGTCGGCAATTAAATCTCTTGAAGGTAATGAAAAACGCATACCGGGCGTACCCATTGATATGCCATCGCTAACGCCAATGGTATTAAAAATAAGTCCTACCAAATCGACTTCTTGAGTGCCTTTTTTAATTTCAACGGCCAAATCATTTAGGTGCATATTACAGGGGTTTCCCTCGTATCCTGTGCTTGCTATTCCTACAAAAGGCTTATCAAAATCAGCATCATTAAGACCTATAGCATGTAGCATGGCTTGGGCTGCCGGCTGACTAGAATCTTGTGTAACAGTTTTTGAATAGCGATTGTGTCCCATGAATCCTAATAATTAGAAGGCGCTAAAATACAAAACAACAACCATATAGCTTGTTTGCAAATTGCGGCGTTTAAATCGAATAAAATGAAAGGTTTAAAATTGGGTTTGTTTTGAAGAATGTTAATTCAAATGTAGAAAAAGTAGGCGGCATAATGAATGAAAAGTATATTTTTACACATTCGCTAATAAAATTAACGTAACGTTAATTATGATTAAGGATAACCCATTGATACCAATAAAAAATAAGCAATCTGATTTTTTTAAAAATGGGGAAACCTTAGATATCAATACACGCATAGCTGTTTTAAAAGCGCTAAAGCAAGCTGTTAAAGCGCATGAAACTGACATCAGTGCTGCATTAAAAAAAGATTTGGGCAAACCTGCTGCTGAAACATGGTTGGCCGAAATCTACATCGTAATCGATGAACTGAATACGGTTATCAAGAACCTGCAGTTTTGGGCAAAACCCAAACGTATTAAAGGAAAATGGTTAAATACCCCTAGCAAGGATTGGATCGTTCCAGAGCCTTTTGGCGTTACGCTTCACATTGCACCCTGGAATTATCCCTTTCAATTGGCACTAAACTCACTTATTGGCGCAGTGGCAGCTGGCAATACAGTTGTTCTAAAACCTTCGGAACACGCACCACATACCGCTGCTGTAATTGAAAAGATCATCACAGCTGTTTTCCCTGAGGCATGGGTTGCTGTAGTGCAAGGCGGTCCAGAAACAGCAGAAAATTTATTGCAATTACGATGGGATTATATCTTTTTTACGGGGGGCGTTCGCGTTGGAAAACTCGTAGCCCAAGCAGCAGCAGTACACCTCACGCCCACCACACTCGAATTGGGTGGTAAAAACCCTTGTATTGTAGATCAAACCGCAAACATCAAGGTAAGTGCAAGACGTATTGCTTGGGGCAAATACATGAACTGTGGTCAAATATGCATGTCGCCAGACTACTTGCTTGTTCACAAAAGCAAGTACCAAGTATTGCTCACGGCCCTTAAAAGTGAAATTGTGCGCATGTATGGCGACAATCCCAAAACATCGAAAGACTATGCGCGTTTGGTACACAAAAAACACGCTACTGCTATGGTAAATCTACTTGATGGGCAAGACATCCTCTACGGCGGAGAAAACGATGTGCAAAACCGTTATGTGGCACCTACGATAGTTGCAGTTGAAAATTTGGAAAATAAAATCATGCAAGATGAAATTTTTGGACCTATCCTACCCATATTGACCTATGAAGACGAAACTGAAATAGAACGCATCATACGGCATTACAACAAGCCACTATCGTTCTACGTTTTCTCTGAACGAAAAAAGTGGGCAAATAAACTGATGAAAAAACACAGTTATGGCGGCGGAATGATCAACGATGTAATCGTGTATTTCACCAACCAACGACTGCCATTTGGAGGCGTGGGCAACAGCGGTATGGGCAGCTATCATGGCAAGTATTCTTTTGATACGTTTACGCACCTAAAATCTTATGTGGAACGCCCCACTTGGTTTGATCCTATTCAGCGCTATGCACCCTATGGCAAGTCATTTCCCGTGCTTCAAAAAATACTACGTCTTTTTAGCTAACCCAACCAGCCTTCTCTATCTAAACTGCGGTACTGTATGGCTTCGGCTATATCTGCATCGACGATGGTGTCCGAAACCTCTTAATCAGCAATGGTTCGGGCAACCTTAAGAATAAGGTCATAAGCACGTGCGGAAAGTCGCAACCTGTCCATGGCGGTTTTTAGCAGTGTCAAAGAATTTTTTTGCAGCCAACGCCTGGGTGGATATGCGCTTCAGTGGTGATTTGTTGGGCGTCCATGCCATAGACAGCACTGCCAAAAATTTGGGTAAGCATACAAGCAGGTTTTTTATAAAATTACAAAAAAATATTTGCGTTCTTTGCAATCATGGAACAACACGATTTTAGGGGAATTTGCGGGCAGTTTGCCACGGGTATTACGGTAATCACCACCACACACAACGGGAAACCTTATGGCTTCACAGCAAATTCCTTTACGTCTGTTTCACTGGAGCCAGCGATTGTGTTGTTTTGTTTAAAAACCGCATCGGAAACCAATGCTGCTTTTCAAGCCAGCAAGACCTTTGCTATCAACATCCTATCAGAAAAACAAGAGGACGTTTCCAATGCTTTTGCGTTTTCCAAAAACAGTCAGGAAGCACGCTTTGAGCAGGTCGAACTGCTGTCCAATTCTGCTCCCGTAATTAAAGGAGGTCTTGGTTATTTGGTAGGTGATATTATCAACTATGAGGAAGTCGGCGACCATATTGTCTATTACGGACAGGTTGTGGATGGAAAACTATTTGAAGGCAACCCCCTACTCTATGCCAAAGGCGGGTACCAACGGCTGAGGTGATTTACCCGCAGCTATCCCCGTTTTAAGCCAAGCCAAATAAGTGGCCTTGTCGGTGTATTGAATAGGTGAGTTCAAAATGGTTCCATCGGGTTGCAGCAACACATAATAGGGCTGCGAAACCGATTTAAAATTAATGGCCTGAAATGCAGACCACTGTTGCCCTACTGTTTCCAACACACGGCTGCTGCCATCGGCATATGTAATTGTTTGCTGTTCGGCTTCGGGCAACGGTTTGCGATCATCCACATAAAGGGAAATCACCACTACCGCGTCACGTAGTAACGTGTACACTTCTGGCTGGGTCCAAATATTTTCTTCCACCTTTCGGCAATTCACACAAGCCCATCCCGTAAAATCCAGTAATATGGGCTTTTGCTGCTGCATGGCAACTGCCCTACCCGTTTCGTAATCTTTATAGCAATCCAAATTTAGGGGGCAGTCAGATTCCGTTGGGTAGACAGAATAAAATGCCGGTGGTGGAAAACCACTCAAGGCACGTAATGGCGTCTGTTGGTTGGGTACCAATCCTTGCGTCAAATACGCAATAAATAAGACCACCAAAACACCCAAAACTTTTTGCTTACCGCCGCTCTTTTTGGGCTTGGGATGCATAAATCCAAAACCACCAAACAGGTAAACAGCCCACAACAACAATATCAACATCCAGATTCCGATAAATAACTCTCTCGGAAGTATGCCCCAACCCTGTACCAAATCGGCATTGGACAAAAACTTCAAGGCCAAGGCGAGTTCGACAAAACCAAGCGACACCTTCACATCTTGTAACCACCCGCCTGATTTGGGCAGTTTGCTCAGGACATTCGGAAAGAAAGACAACACCCCAAAAGGCAATGCCAAGGCCGTTCCAAAACCTACCATACCGGCAGTAAGCTGAATGGCACCTCCGTCAGCGGTGAGCGAACCTACAAGTAAGGAACCCAGAATAGGCCCCGTACAAGAAAAGGAAACCACGGCAAGTGTCAGTGCCATAAAAAAGATACCTAAATAAGACGAGCGTGTGGCAGCGGCATCTGATTTTGCAGACCATTTTGCGGGAAGCGTTAAGTCAAACAATCCAAAAAATGAAAGCGCAAACAGCAGAAACACCGCAAAGAAAATCAAATTGATCACCACATTGGTAGCAATGGCATTCAACACTTCTGGTCGCAGTTGGTCTAAAAAGTGAAAAGGAAAACTTAACAGCGCATAAATCCCAATAATGGAAAAGGCATAAGAAAGCGAGCGCCTAATACCCACCGCACGACTCACACTGCTTTTGGAGAAGTAGGAAACCGTTAGCGGAATGAGCGGAAATACACAAGGTGTCAGCAGTGCTAGAAACCCACCCAAAAGACCCAAGACAAAAATACGCCGCCAAGATGCCTTGACATTTGGGGCAGAAGCTTCCATTAGTTCGGTGTTTTTAAGGTCTAATTTTAGATTATTATCGACTAACTGCACATCCGTCAGGTCACGTTCAACCGCATTGACCAAAGACCCATCAGTGGGAATAGCCAAAGGTGCTTCTCTAAAGATGCAGAGCGCATCGTCACAGGCTTGATACTCGATACGTAATTCGATGGTAGTGTCTTTGGTAGATACCGACTGTACCCACATCAACTCCTTGGTGTAATAGGCCAAATCCATTTCAAAAATAACATCGTAGCCCGTCTTAGGTTTACTGCCATCTAATGCACCCAAAGCAGTTGCGTTTTTCCACAGCAATACCGTAGGCAGAGGGCCTCCGTCCGGAAGGCTTACATCATACAACTTCCAGTTGTCTTGAATGTTTGCTTTAAGGATTACATCATAGGTGTTGGTGTCGGTTTGTCGTGCTTGCGCACTCCATTTGACGGGATCTTGACCCCATGTGAAGCTTATGCAACAAAAAAGAAAAAGGAAATATCTCATAAAAGTTGAATTTGGAGCGTAGTTGTATTAGCTACGGCCTCAAACTTACGATTTATTCGTTTGCCAACCACCCAAACAATATTGTCTCCCGAACACAGCAGCCATTGTTGTTTTTTGTCTATCGCAGACATTTTTTCATCTTTGAAAAATTTTGCCACTTTTTTCTTGCCTGTCATCCCCGATGGGTAAAATACATCACCACTTCTCCAACGACGTAAAATCAAAGGAAAATCCAATTTTTCTTTGTCCAAAAAAGCGTATTTAACCGTGGGTTGGGATGCAATAATATCCGCTGAAATCTTTAGTTTGATGGGGGTTTGTATGCCCTCCTCAGGCACCAAAAAATAATCTTGCTCAGTTGCAGCAGTTGCTGCTGTGGGCATCAAAATCAGATGATTGCGTTCGCGCTTTAACATATATTTTTCGACGGTGCACTTTTTTCCTGCATGGGTACTCAGTAGTTTTTCAACTTCTTTGACATCAAAGCCATAAGGCGCAAACAGATTGTGAAGCCAAAAGCTTTTTGGGTGTAATCTGTCAATAGACGAAAAAGGGATTCTTAAGGCTTCTCCGTGCTGCTTCCAATCCGTTTTAATGTTTTTCAGTTGCGACTGTATGCCTTCAAAGGCATCTCGCAAATGTTGCATACTGGTCAGTGTATTGATAGCTGCATCAGGTGACAATTCCGTAAAAGACGGCAGTACCTTATGCCGAATCGCATTGCGTAAATATTGGGTAGAACTGTTGGAAGCATCCTCACGCCAATTTAGTTTTTGGGCATTTGCATAAGCCAAAATTTCATCTTTTTGAAAGGGCAAAAGCGGACGCACCAAAGTGCCCTTTATACCATGTATTCCTCCCAAGCCTTCTAGACCACTTCCTCTAGTTAGGCGCATAAATAAAGTTTCCAATTGATCGTCTGCGTGGTGGGCTGTCAAGAGTGTGTCGTAGGCATTGCTTTCAAGCACTTCCTTAAACCACTGATAGCGTAAGTCACGTGCTTTTTCTTGAATACCCGATGCAGCGGGCGCTATGGGTGCTTGTGTTACATGACAAGCTACATCAAAAGAAGCCGCCAAGTCACGAACCAACTGTTCATCTGCATCGCTATCCGCACCACGTAAGGCATAATTCACGTGCGCAATGCCAAAATCAATTTGTAGTGTATGTAACAAATGTGCCAATACCACACTGTCCACACCCCCGCTAACTCCTAGTAAAAAGCGATGCTTTTTGGGTGTGCCTAAAAGGGAAACGATATGGTCGCTAAACCTTTGTACCATGGATATTGGGAATTGTTTTTTTGTTTGCCAAAACACGCTTAATGGCTTTGACTTTAAGCTGGCATTCGTCGTATTCTTTTGATGGATCGGCAGCTGCGGTGAGTGCGCTCCCCACATGCGTGGACAGGTATTTTGAAGCCGCATCATAAACCAAACTGCGGATAACCACACTAAAATCAAAATCGCCATTTGGAGCAAAATAGCCCACTGCCCCGCTGTACAGCCCACGTTGTCCGTATTCGTATTGATTGATAAGTTCCATGGCACGTTGCTTGGGCGCACCTGTCATGCTGCCCATAGGAAAGCAGGCATTGATGACGTCTAAAGAAGTACAGGCGGAGTCGTATTGGGCCTTAACGGTAGAAATCATTTGATGCACCTGTGCAAATGGATAAACCGCGCATTGCTCGCTAACTGCAACAGAGCCTTTTTGGGCAATCCTAGAAAGATCGTTGCGTACAAGATCTGTTATCATAATGTTTTCAGCGCGTTCTTTAGCATCAAGCTTTAGCGCCTCGGCTACCGATTTATCCATAACGGCATCCTCATGTCTTGCGGCAGTTCCTTTAATGGGCTGGGACATAAGTGCATCGCCTCGGCGTTGTAAAAAACGTTCGGGCGAGGCAGACATCAAATAGGTATTGTCAAAAGAAAGAAAGGCAGAAAAGGGTGTCTTGCCAATGCGATTTAATGCATTGAACAAGGCCATGGGCGAAACATCCACCTCATCGGCATACCACTCCATACAGTAATTTACTTCATAAATATCCCCACGCATGATATGCTGCTTGAGTGCACTTGCGTGCTGCAAATAGACATCCTTGCTGATGCGCGGTGACAAATCAATAGTTGTCAAAGAGGCTTCTTTTCTTGTTGTGCTGTTTGTGATGCACTCAAAGTCAACAGCTGGATTATCCGATTCTAAATAAAGTGCCGTGAGTAAATCGCCTTTGAGCAACCATATTTTTTTGGGTTTAAAGAATTGAAGTTGTGGTACAGACAAAAAAGAGGGGTTGGTGGGTGTTACGTGCTCCCAAACTGCATTGTATTCGTAACTAAAAAAACCAAAGAGCCAGTCGGCACCTAATGCGTTTTGCAACTCCTTTTCGGACGTATGCCATGGGTTTTCTTCAAATGTTTCAAGGGCAAGAATGGCATCGTAATCGTTGTTTTGATGGGGATAATCGTTGGAATCATACCACGCAACAGGCGAAAAACCACCAGCCCAATCCAAGAGCTGCGCCTTGATGATAGGGTAGTTTTTTACGTTAAAGTCTGTTTTTGAGCGTGTTACCAACTTTTGCTTTACTTATGAAACAAAATTACTTAATTAATGGCGATAGCATCCTCGCTTTAAAAAAAAATATATATTTGCATTGTGATTGTAAATAACGTTTCACGTAACTCTTACTCCCCGCGCGCGCGTCGCCCCTTGGGGTAATTCACTTTATATGGAACTTAGGTGTGTCCGGTTTCCCTCTCCGTTTTTTTCAGTCTAATTTTTTTCTTTTCAATCCAGTAGCATGGAAATCCAAGTAGCTAAACGCATACACGTTACGTATGCCACCATCATTTCGGAAACCATATCCAGTTCAGCACAAGTGCGTGGAACAGGAATTGCACGTCGAACACCCGAATATATTCAACAAAAAATCGAGTATGGTGATGCCATCATTGCACTAGATGGAGATACCTTTGCGGGTTTCTGCTATATAGAAGCATGGGGACATGAAAAGTACGTAGCCCATTCAGGACTAATTGTTGACCCGCATTACAGAGGCATTGGTCTTGCGAAAAAAATCAAAACGCAAATTTTCAACTACACCAAAGAAAAGTATCCGGGTGCTAAGATATTTGGAATCACCACAGGACTTCCTGTTATGAAAATCAATTATGACTTGGGCTACAAGCCTGTTACGTTTTCTGAACTAACAGACGACCCTGCCTTTTGGAAAGGTTGTCAAACCTGTAAAAATTATGACGTACTTACACGAACCAAGCAAAGTATGTGTTTGTGCACCGGGATGTTGTACGATCCTGCTTCAAAAAACAGCAACGGTTTTGTTGGAAGGTTACAGTCATTCAAAAAAGCATTTAAACGAGATAAAAAATGAACGAAAAATTAGTTTTAGCGTACAGCGGAGGTTTGGATACTTCCTATTGCGTCAAGTCGCTGAGCGAAGCGGGCTATGAGGTACATGCCGTAAGCGTGAACACGGGTGGTTTTGATGCCGCAGAAGTTTCAGCTTTAGAATCCAAAGCCTTGACTTTGGGTGCAACATCATACACAAGCATCGAAGCCGTAGAAACATTTTATGAAGACGTCGTCAAATACCTCATTTTTGGAAACGTCCTCAAAAACAACACCTATCCCCTTTCGGTTAGTGCCGAACGTGTAACCCAAGCGGTAGCCATCGTTGATCACGCCAAAAAGATTGGCGCAACAGCGATTGCGCACGGAAGCACGGGCGCTGGAAACGATCAAGTACGCTTTGATTTGATCTTCCAAACACGAGCGCCGCAGATTGAAATCATCACACCCATCAGAGACCAAAAACTTTCAAGAGAAGACGAAATCGCCTATCTAAAAGAACACGGCGTGGATTGGTCTTGGGAAAAAGTACAATATTCAATCAACAAAGGCTTGTGGGGAACATCTGTTGGCGGTAGCGAAACCTTAAAATCTCGTGAACCCTTGCCCGATTGCGCATACCCTAGCGATTGCACAAAGACGACAGCAGAAAAAATTTCGCTGCACTTTGACAAAGGGGAATTGGTCGGAATTAACGATACCACCTACAACCCTGTTGAAGCCATTCAGCAATTACAAACACGTGCGGGTGCATTTGCGATTGGCAGAGACATTCATGTGGGCGATACCATTATTGGCATCAAAGGACGTGTGGGCTTTGAAGCAGCTGCAGCGTTGGGGAGCATCAAGGCGCATCAACTGTTGGAAAAACATACGCTAAGCAAATGGCAATTGCACCACAAAGATTATATCGGGTCATACTACGGCATGATGCTCCACGAAGGGCAATTCCTGGACCCCGTGATGCGTGATTTCGAAGCCTTGCTGACAAGCAGTCAGCGAACCGTTACAGGAACTGTATTTGTGACGCTTCATCCCTACCGATTCACACTTGACGGAATCGAATCTAAATTTGATTTGATGGACAATTCGTTTGGGACTTATGGCGAAGCCAATGAAGCCTGGAGCGCAGACGAAGCAAAAGGGTTTATCAAACTATCGGCCAATGCCGGAAAAATTTATCAGCATGTCAATGAATTACATAAACATAGGCGTTGTAGGCGGTGCAGGATATACAGGAGGTGAACTCTTGCGATTGTTGGTACTGCATCCCAATGTAAACATCGACTTTATATACAGCACTTCCAGAGCAGGAAAAGCCGTTTCCGAAACCCATACAGATTTAATGGGGGTATTGGACATGCCCTTTTCGGCAGAGCTAAATCAAGAAGTAGATGTGTTGTTTCTGTGTCTTGGACATGGTAATTCAGCGGCTTTTTTACACGATAATGTGGTAAACGACAACACCAAAATCATTGATTTAAGCAACGATTTTAGGCTTAAAGACGACCACGATTTTATGGGGCGTTCTTATGTGTATGGGCTAACTGAAGTAAACAAAGAAAAAATAAAATCAGCACAAGCGATTGCCAACCCAGGCTGCTTTGCTACTGCTATTCAATTGGCCTTGTTACCATTGGCGGGAGCCAAAAAGCTAACCCAAGACGTGCACATAAATGCAATTACTGGAAGTACGGGCGCAGGTGCTGTTCCCTCAGCGACCAGTCATTTTAGCTGGCGGAATAACAATGTGTCTTACTACAAACCATTTGTGCATCAGCACTTGGGTGAAATAGGCGAAACCATCGCACAAGAACAAGGCAGCAATGCCAAGCTGCATTTTTTACCCATACGAGGAAATTTCACCCGAGGGATATTTGCTACAGCCTATACCCCATTTGACGGAAGCTTGGAAGATGCCTATGCCATTTTTAAGGATTACTACATAGACTGCCCGTTTACGTTTGTTAGCCGTGCGCCACTGGCACTCAAACAAGTGGTCAACACAAACAGGTGTTTGGTACACCTGCATTTGCACGAAGGGCAATTGCTGGTAACTAGCATTATTGACAACTTATTGAAAGGAGCATCAGGGCAGGCCATAGAAAACATGAACCTTATGTTCGGGTTAGAACAAGCAACAGGACTACATTTAAAATCAACATCTTTTTAATTATGAAAATAGCCATACTAGGAGCTGGAAATTTAGGACTAAGCATTGGACGAGGGCTTATCACCAACAACAGCCTGACGCAATTGTATCTCACAAGACGTTCTGTTGAGAGCATTGCCTCTTGGACAGAATATGCCAATACCTATGTAACCGCTGACAACAAAAAAGCCGTGCAAGAATCCGATATCATCATCCTTGCCGTACAACCAAGACAACTCAGTGGGCTGCTCGAAGAAATTAAAGATTTGCTTCACGAAAATCACGTATTAATGTCAACAGTAACTGGTTTTTCTATCGCCAAAATGGAGGAGGTTGTTGGTCCGGACGTATTTATTATCCGCTCCATGCCCAATACTGCCATATCGGTTGGAAAATCGATGACCTGTCTTTGTTCCAACAAAAAGGGTACAGAACGCCTACCCATAGCCGAAGCCATTTTCAATGGGTTGGGAACGAGCATCGTTATTGAAGAACAGCACATGCGTGCAGCAACTGTTATCTGTGCGTCAGGAATTGCCTTTTGGATGCGCTTAATTCGCGCTACAACACAAGGAGGTGTACAGCTTGGTTTTGACGCTGAAGAAGCCATGAAAATGTCTATGCACACTGCCATGGGTGCCGCTTCGTTACTTATTGAAACAGGGGCGCATCCAGAAGAAGAAATAGATAAAGTAACCACGCCTAGAGGTTGCACCATTGAGGGACTAAATGAAATGGAGCACCAAGGACTGAGTTCGTCGTTGATACAAGGAATTGTGTCTTCTTTTAAAAAAATTAACGAAATAGCACAAGACTAACTATGCCATTATTTGATGTATATCCACTTTATGACGTAACACCCGTTAAAGCCAAAGGGGTATATATCTATGGCGCCGATAAGAAGAAGTATTTAGACTTATACGGTGGTCATGCGGTAATCAGTATAGGACACCAAAACTCGGTGTACAACCGACGACTTAAGAAGCAAATTTCTAAAATTGGCTTTTACTCCAATGCCATTCAGAACCCGTTGCAAACGCAACTGGCAGGTGAAATTGAAGCACAGTCAGGGTGTGAGGGCTATCAACTGTTTATGTGTAGTTCGGGAGCAGAAGCCAATGAAAACGCACTTAAGCTAGCCTCTTTCCATACGGGCAAGTCAAAAATAGTGGCTTTTAAAAATGCCTTTCACGGCAGAACAAGTGCTGCTGTTGCCGCAACAGATACGCCTAAGATTATTGCACCACTCAATGCGCAGCAAGAAGTTATATTTCTTGAATTTGGCGATGAAAAAGGGCTGGCAGAAACCTTATCAAAAGGAGATGTCTGTGCCGTTATTATCGAAGCCATTCAAGGAGTTGGCGGTTTGGATATGCCTACTCAAAAATTCATGAAACAGGTGGAAAAAAGCTGTCGTGAGACCACTACCTGTCTTATTGCAGACGAGGTACAATCTGGTTTTGGCCGTTCGGGCAAATTCTTTGCTTTTCAACACTACGGCATTACACCCGATATTATTTCCATGGCGAAAGGCATGGGCAACGGATTTCCTGTAGGTGGCATTTTGGCACATCCCAACATCAAGTCTTGGTATGGCATGCTGGGAACAACATTTGGCGGAAACCACTTGGCCTGTCAAGCAAGTCTGGCAGTTTTGGAAGTATTAAAGAAAAAGAAGTTAATGGAGCACGCCACCCAACTGGGCGAGGCTTTTATCGAGAGAGCAAAACGTATTCCCGAGATAAAAAAGGTGAAAGGGCGTGGGCTAATGCTCGGATTGGAATTTGACTTTGAAGTAGGCGAACTACGCAAAAAACTCATTTACGAACACCGTATATTTACCGGAGGGAGCAGCAACAAAAAATTATTGCGGATTTTACCTCCACTCAACGTACAGCAAAAACATCTTGACCAGTTTTTTACTGCCATAGATAACATATTATGAAACAATTTTTAACGCTTAATGACCTTCAAAATTTTAATGCGCAAATAGCTCTTGCCAAAGAAATCAAAGCAAATCCGCATAAATACAAGGAACTAGGTAAACGCAAAACCCTCGGGCTGTTGTTCTTTAATCCTAGCTTACGAACACGATTGAGTACTCAAAAAGCAGGTCGTTTGTTGGGTATGGATGTAATAGTGATGAATTTCAGCAACGAGGCTTGGGCCATTGAATACGAAGACAAAACCATTATGGAAGGCTTGCGCTCAGAGCACGTAAAGGAAGCTGCACAGGTGGTTTCACAGTATTGCGATGTGGTGGGCATCCGTGCCTTTGCCACGCTGACAGACAAAGAAAAAGATGAATCGGAGCAGGTGTTACAGAAATTTATTCAATACGCCAGCGTTCCCATCCTAAATATGGAAAGTGCCACTGCTCATCCTCTACAGGCATTGGCCGACGCCCTAACCCTAACGGAGTTGACTTTGCCCAAAAAACCAAAGGTAGTATTGACATGGGCCCCACACCCTAAAGCACTTCCTCATGCTGTGGGGAATTCGTTCTCCCGAATGATGCAATATATGGATGCTGATTTTGTGATTACAAATCCGGAAGGCTATGACTTGGATCCACGCATTACTAAGAATATTCCTGTGGTGCACAACCAAGCCGAAGCACTCAAAGGTGCCGACGTGGTTTATGCCAAAAACTGGAGTTCCTATGATTCGTATGGACAGATTCTACGAACTGACAACGAATGGATGCTTACAGCAGAAAAAATGGCTCAGACCAATAACGCTGCCTTTATGCATTGCCTTCCAATTCGAAGAAATGTGGTGGTTTCTGATGGCGTATTAGACAGTCCAAATTCCAAAGTAATTGAACAAGCCAATAACAGAACATATGCAACTGCTGCGGTACTAAAAACATTGCTGTCGTGAAAACTGCACTACATATCCTTAAAATTGGAGGACATTTGGTCAACGATTCAGATGCACTTGAGGAGGTGCTCACTGCCTTTACTGATTTGGAAGGAGCCAAACTTCTAGTACACGGTGGTGGAAGACACGCAACGGCACTCGCAAAACAATTGGGTATATCCCCCAAAATGGTTGATGGCAGACGCATAACAGATGCGGTCATGCTCGAAGTAGCCGTGATGAGCTATGCAGGTTTGTCCAACAAAAAAATCGTCTCGCAACTGCAAAAGAAAGGCGTGAATGCTGTTGGCTTAACAGGAGCAGACGGCAACTGCATCAAAGCAATAAAAAGACCTGTAACAGACATTGACTATGGTTTTGCGGGTAATATCACACAAGTAAATACAGCGGTATTTGAATCCCTAACAGCACAAAACTTTATTCCTGTGCTTTGTGCGATTACACACGACAAAAATGGGCAACTGCTAAACACCAATGCAGATACCATAGCTGCGCAAGTAGCTAAAGCTATGAGCGAGGAATATGATGTCACACTATTCTATTGCTTTGAACACCCCGGTGTTCTAAAAGATATAAATAAGCCGGAGGATGTCATCAGTCAATTGTCTAAAGAAGCAGCCGAAACCTATACCAAAGCAGGGGTTATCCATCAAGGAATGGTACCCAAATTGCACAACGGCTTTGACGCATTAGAAAGCGGTGTTAAAGAGGTGGTTATTAGTAATATCGCTGCCCTCCTAGACATAAACGCACCCAAAACAACATTAATATGAGTCGAATTGAAGAACTTCAACATGAGGCTGTCGAATTGCTTCAAAGCGTTATCAATACTCCTTCCCTTTCCGGTGAAGAGAATCAAACTGCTGCCCTTATTAAAAAGTGGCTAGAGAAACACGGTGTTAGCTGCAAACAGCAACGAAACAACGTCTATGCCATAAACAAGCACGAAGATCCATCAAAACCTTATTTGCTGCTCAACTCGCATCACGATACCGTATTGCCCAACAGTGGCTATACCCGAGACCCTTACAAAGCCGCGATTGAAGATGGAAAATTATATGGCTTGGGTAGCAATGATGCTGGTGGTGCCTTGGTGTGTCTTTTGGCCACTTTTGTTTATTTCTATGAACAAAAAGACATGGCATACAACTTGGTTGTTGCGGCTACCGCCGAAGAAGAAACTTCAGGAGATTACGGGTTAAATAGCTTATTAAAAACCCTACCCAACATAAACACCGCCATTGTGGGAGAACCCACAAAAATGCATCTGGCCGTGGCTGAAAAGGGATTGGTGGTTTTTGACGCAATCATATCGGGAACTGCAAGTCATGCAGCACATCCCAACAAAGACAATCCCATATATAAAATCGGAAAGGTGATTGACTGGTTCCAAAAACTGGAATTTGACCGTGTTTCAGATGCTCTCGGACCTGTAAAACTAACCGTTACTCAAATAAGTGCAGGCAAACAGCACAATGCCGTTCCAGCTGATGTGCATCTGGTAATAGATGTACGCGTAAATGATTTATATACCAATGAAGAGATTGTGCAAATCATTGAAGCAGCGCCTTGTAAATTAAAGGCGCGTTCGTTGCGATTGGGCTCTTCTTCCATTCCTATGGAACACGCATTGGTTCAAGCCGGTATAGCCGCAGGTAGAAATACCTATGGCTCACCTACCCTGTCCGATCAAGCGGCGCTCACATGTGACTCTTTAAAACTAGGCCCTGGCGATTCGCTGCGTTCCCATACAGCAAATGAATTTATTTACATCAACGAAATTGAAGAAGCAATACCGTTGTATATTTCCATATTAAAACAAGCATTATGAAGCTTTGGCAGAAAAAAAAGACAAGCGTTACTGAACAAGTTGACCGATTTACTGTAGGTGCCGACAGGCTTTGGGACATACTACTGGCGCCTTACGATGTATTGGCCTCTAAAGCGCACGCTCAGATGTTGGCAAGCGTTGGACTGCTTACGGATGTAGAATCCAAACAGCTTTGTGATGAATTGGATAATATCATGAACAAGGTAACCCAAGAGAACTTTGTCATTGAAGACGACTTTGAAGACATACACTCCAAAATTGAGTTTTTGCTTACCGAAAGTTTGGGCGATGTGGGTAAAAAAATACACACCGCACGTTCCAGAAACGACCAAGTACTCACGGCCATGCAACTTTTACTCAAAGATGAGCTGAGCGAGATTAAGGCACTTACAAAAGATTTGTTCGATACGTGGATGGGTCTTGCAAACACTTATAAAGACGTATTGCTACCGGGCTATACCCACCTGCAAGTTGCCATGCCATCATCCTTTGGCTTGTGGTTTTCTGCCTATGCCGAATCTTTGGTAGACGATGTCGTGTTGCTAAATGCTGCCTGTAGTATATGTGACCAAAACCCCTTGGGCAGTGCTGCGGGTTATGGCAGTGCCTTCCCTATTGACCGTGAACTTACGACCAAAGCGCTAGGTTTTAGTGCGCTAAAGGTAAATGCTGTTGCAGCACAAATGGGCAGGGGAAAAACAGAACGTATTACCGCTAATGCCATGGGCGCAATAGCAGCCACTTTAGGTAAGTTTTCTATGGATGTATGCGTGTATATGAGTCAAAATTTTGATTTCATTTCATTTCCAGACCACCTAACTACAGGGTCTAGTATTATGCCACACAAAAAGAATCCAGATGTTTTTGAACTTATAAGGGGTAAATGCGCCCTTATTCAAGGGCTTGGTAATGACTTTGCACTGTTGGGGCAAAACCTTCCAAGTGGATATCATCGAGAAATGCAGCTATTTAAAGGAAAAATTCTGGAGGGCATCAATGAACTTAAAGACTGCCTGACAATGCTAAATAGCGCCATAAAAGAGGTGCAGGTGCGTACAGAAATCATGGCGGATGCCAAATATACCTATGCCTTTACAGTTGATGCGTTAAATGAGTTGGTACAGCAAGGGGTTCCCTTTAGAGATGCCTATAAGCAAGTTGGGCAACAAGTGGAAGAAGGTAGCTTTAAAGCAACAAAAAAAGTAGCCCATACCCACATTGGTAGCTTGGGTAACTTGGCTTTGGACAAGATTCAAGAGAAATTTGATAAGCAGTACTAGAGTTTAAACCCAGAATGAACTACCAAAGACGTGATTGTTGTAGGCTTGTGAAGTATAACAGATTTGGGCTATGTTCAATGTTAATTTAATAAAAATATTGGGGCAAAAAAAAGACGTTATAAACGCCTCTTTTAAATATTCAAAATACGTAAATCTATATGTGCAAGGCACGATCTTCGGTTGCAGCAAGTGCGGCTTCCTTTATGGCCTCGGCATAGGTAGGGTGTGCATGGCTCATACGGGCCAAGTCCTCCGCAGAAGCACGGAATTCCATGGCCGTAACCGCTTCGGTAATCAAATCGGCGGCGCGTGCGCCTATCATATGTACGCCCAAAATTTCATCTGTTCCTGCATCTGCCAAGATTTTAATAAATCCGTCCATATCCATACTGGCTCTTGAGCGTCCCAAGGCACGCATGGGAAACTGACCCTTTTTAATAGCAATACCAGCAGCCTTAAGCTCCTCCTCTGTCTTACCAACAGAAGCAACTTCTGGCCAAGTGTAAATAACATTAGGAATAAGGTTATAATCAATATGCGGTTTTTGTCCTGCAATAAACTCGGCAACCAATACCCCCTCTTCTTCAGCCTTGTGTGCCAACATGGCACCACGTACCACATCACCAATGGCATATATGTTAACAGCTGCCGTTTGGAGTTGGTCGTTTACTTCAACCTGTCCCATGTCGTTAACCACAATGCCTGCGGCTTCGGCATTCAATCCGTTGGTATATGCCCTACGTCCTACAGACACCAAACAATAATCGCCTTCAAAAGTTTGGGCAACGCTTTTTTTATCATTTGCAGTTACGATTACTTTATCGCCTTTGCGGTCTATGGCTGTAACTTGATGTGACAAGTGGAATTTAACCCCTTGCTTCTTCATTACTTTCATCAATTCTTTAGAAAGTGCAGCATCCAGCACCGTACTAATACGGTCTGCATATTCAATTACACTGACTTCAGCACCCAATCGACGGTATACCTGTCCAAGCTCCAAGCCAATCACTCCCCCTCCAATAACAACCAAGTGCTTGGGGATTTCAGAAAGCTCCAATGCCTCTGTTGAAGTTATGATACGTTCCCTATCTAAATCAATAAACGGTAAACTTCCAGGCGTAGAACCCGTAGCAATAATGGTGTTTTTTGCCTCAATTACTTGGGCATCTTTACCTGTGATTTTGATGTGTGTCGCATCTTCAAAAGCACCCAACCCTTTTAAAACAGTGATTTTGTTTTTGTCCATCAAATAATCAACTCCCTTAACGGTAGTGGATACCACCTCGCGCTTGCGGGCAATCATTTTAGGAAAATTGATTTCAATAGCCCCTTTGACGTCTATGCCATGCTCAGCAAAGTCTTTTGTGGCGGTTTCGTAGTGATGTGAAGAATCCAACAAGGATTTAGAAGGAATACAACCCACATTGAGGCAAGTACCTCCCAGGGTGGCTTCTTTTTCTATAAGGGCGGTTTTCATTCCCAATTGTGCGCAACGAATGGCAGCAACATAACCACCAGGACCCGATCCAATAACAGCAACATCAAATTGATTCATCTAACTAAATTTTATTACAAATGTACGGGTATGTAAGGATATTTAGCAAAGTAAAGTACCTATTCACAACAAAATCGTATTATTACATCATAAATGAAACAAAAGCCCACCCTATCCCTTCGATTGGCCATACTACCCATAGTGGCATTGATCCTGTTACTTTCTCTCAATGTAAGTGTTTATGGCGATGATGCCTTGGGCGGATCTAATCAATTTATATTACTCCTTGGTGGTGCCATTGCGGCTATCATAGGCTTTAGACAAAAAATTGACTACAAAGAAATGCTTCAGCAAGTAGCGGAAAACCTCAAATCTGTCACGGGTTCGATACTTATACTTCTATTTGTTGGTGCCCTAGCAGGCACTTGGCTGGTTAGTGGCATAATCCCTGCCATGATTTATTACGGCTTGCAAATCCTACACCCCACTTTTTTCTTGGTAGCTTGTATTATTATTTGTGCACTAATATCCTTAGCTACAGGTAGCAGTTGGACCACTTCAGCTACTGTAGGGATTGCGCTTATTGGCATAGGAAAAGCCATGGGGCTTCCTGTTGGCATGATTGCTGGTGCAGTTATTTCAGGAGCTTATTTTGGAGATAAAATGTCACCACTTAGCGATACTACTAATTTGGCACCTGCTATGGCAGGCGGTGAATTGTTTTCACACATACGCTATATGACGATTACCACTGTTCCTACCATAATGGTTACGCTTGTGGTATTTCTGATAATTGGTTTCACACAAGACACCACAGCCGTTGCACAAACTGAGCCCATGTTATTGGCTATTGAAGAACGCTTTAACATTAATCCACTGCTGTTTGCCGTTCCCATACTAGTTGTAGTTCTGATTGCACGCAAGACTCCACCATTGGTAGCACTGCTTATTGGTACATTATTAGGGGCCATTTTTGCGTTGCTATTTCAACAGCCTTTGTTAGCTGAACTTGCCAACGTAACACAACTTAACATGGCTGCTGGCTATATGGTTATCATAGATACAATTACGGTTTCAACAGCCATAGAAACGAGTAATCCGATGTTAAATGATCTATTTCAATCGGGTGGTATGGGTGGTATGCTAGGCACCATTTGGTTGATCATCTGTGCCATGGTTTTTGGTGGTATTATGGATGCTATTGGTGCATTAAAGGCAATTAGTACGGCACTATTGAGTTGTGCAGAATCCACGTTTCAATTGTTTGCCAGCACAGTTGTTTCGTGTTTAGCCATCAACGTAACGGCTTCTGATCAATATCTATCCTTAGTGGTTGCTGGAAAAATGTTTCAACAGGCCTACAAAGACCGAAACTTAGCGCCCGAAAATTTAAGTCGTACACTGGAAGATTCAGGCACAGTTACTTCTGTGCTAGTGCCCTGGAACACCTGTGGTGCATACCAGTCAGGGGTACTAGGTGTTTCGGTTGCAGAGTATTTTATTTATGCGATTTTTAATTGGATAAGTCCGTTCACGACTCTATTGATTGCGGCAATGGGATATAAGATAAAGCAGCTAAAAATTTTAACATAAGGATTTGTTATGATTTGATAGATAATTAAAATTAAAGATTTTAAAAACCTGATTTTATTTTCATATTTTCATTTATATTAAAACCAAAATTATGAGCGAAAGCAAATGCCCCTTCCATGGTGCTACTACCCAGCCAAACCTTGGAACTCAAAACAAAGATTGGTGGCCAAATCACCTGAATTTAGACATCCTAAGACAACATGATACCAAAAGTAACCCCATACAGGATATTGACTATCGTGACAAAGTTAAAAGTCTTGACATAGATGCAGTCAAAAAAGATATTGTTGATGTAATGCATGATAGCAAGGACTGGTGGCCAGCAGATTATGGTCATTACGGACCTTTTTTTATACGCCTAACATGGCACGCTGCAGGTACTTACAGAACAGGAGATGGGCGAGGCGGTGCTGCAACTGGTGCACAGCGTTTTGCTCCATTAAATTCATGGCCAGACAATGGTAACCTAGATAAGGCCAGGCGCTTACTATGGCCTGTTAAAGAAAAATATGGTAACAATTTAAGTTGGGCAGACTTGCTTGTCCTTGCAGGAAACGTGGCCATTGAAGACATGGGTGGACCTAATCATGGTACCGCACTAGGTAGAGAGGATATATGGCATACAGAAAAGGATATTTACTGGGGCTCTGAAGACGAGTGGCTTGGGGACAACAGATATGGGAAAACACGACAAGATTTGGAGAACCCCTTAGCTGCAGTCCAAATGGGTTTAATATATGTTAATCCACAAGGTCCAAATGCTAATCCTGACCCTTCACTTTCTGCACAGGACATTCGCGAAACCTTTAGTAGGATGGCTATGAACGATGAAGAAACAGCTGCTTTAACTGCAGGTGGGCATACATTTGGGAAAGCCCATGGTGCCGCAAGTGAAGATCATAAAGGAGAAAATCCAGAGTCAGCCGAAATTTATGAACAAGGATTTGGGTGGACTAGTGATTACAAATCTGGCAAAGGAGTTGATGCAATTACAAGTGGTATTGAGGGTCCATGGACTCCAAACCCAATAAAATGGGATATGGACTATCTCAGGCTTCTTTTTAAATATGATTGGGAGCTAAAAAAGAGTCCGGCAGGAGCATGGCAATGGCACCCAAAAGATTGTGAAGAAGCTGATATGGTACCACAAGTGGACGGAAGTGACCAAAAAGTGTTACCCATGATGACAACTGCCGATATGGCTCTAAAAGTTGACCCTGCTTATAGACAAGTATGTGAAAACTTTATTGAAAATCCAGATGAGTTTGGTGAAACCTTTGCACGTGCGTGGTTTAAACTACTTCATCGTGATATGGGCCCAAAGAGCAATTATATTGCGGGTGACTTTAAAGATGTAGATTACATTTGGCAAGACCCTGTTCATGCAGGGAAAAAATTATCTTCAACTGATGAAGATAATGTAAGAAAAGCAATTAAAGAAAGTGGATTGTCTCACCAACAAATGGTGGAGACTGCTTGGGCTTCGGCATCAACATTCCGTGGATCTGATAATCGAGGTGGTGCCAATGGCGCAAGAATCAGACTGGAACCACAAAGAAGCTGGTCCGTAAACAATCCAAAAGAGCTGTCAAAGGTGTTAACTACATATGAAGCAATTGCTTCAAGCACAGGAGCTAGTGTTGCTGACGTAATTGTTCTAGGTGGCGCTGTAGGTATAGAGCTAGCTAGTGGAGTTGCTGTTGCAGTCTCTACTGGAAGAGGAGATGCAACACAAGCAGACACTGATGTTGATTCTTTCAACCTACTTAAACCCAGAGCATGCGGATTTAGAAACTATAGCGAAAAAGAATTTGCGGTTGCACCTGAGGAAATAATGCTTGATAAGGCACAGCTCCTTGGGCTTACACCCAAAGAGATGACTGTTTTGGTTGGAGGTATGAGAGCTATGGGTATTTCATCTTCTGGACATGGTGTGTGGACTGATGGCGCATTGGATAACAGCTGGTTCAAAACTTTGTTGTCTATGGATGTGAAGTGGGAAACAACTTCCTACAACACATATACTGGGAAAAACAGAAATACGGGTGAAAATGTAAGAACAGCTTCAAGAACAGATTTGGTTTTTGGTTCGAACTCTGAACTACGGGCTATTGTTGAAGTATATGCACAAAACGACAATAACGATAAATTCGTTCAAGACTTTATCTCGGCTTGGAATAAAGTAATGGATGCAGACCGTTTTGATTTGAGATAATAATTAATGGTTACAACAGCATACTTTCTGTAAGTTTTAACTTTAAAAAAACCCGATGAAATCATCGGGTTTTTTTGTTGTATTTTTGATAAGATTATTATGGTGAGCAAAGCTAAGTTTCGCATCAAGGCATTAAGTAGACAACAGCAAATCCTTTGGGGTACCTTTTGTATTCTCTTCTCGGTTTTGCTTTTGATTGCTTTTATTTCGTTTTTCGACTCTTGGAAAACAGATCAAAGCGCATTAGATTCCTTAGCTAACAGAAATGTTGTTGTGGAAAATAGCATTCGAAAGCTAGGTGCTAGTCTAAGTCATTTATTTATATATCAAGGTTTGGGTGTAGGTGCTTTTGCCGCTGTATTTATGTTGCTTACAACGGGTGTAAGTCACTTCCTCAATACTGCAACTAGCAAACTGGCCTTGAGATGGATATGGACACTTATACTATCATTGTGGCTCGCTGTTAGCATGGCAATTTTGTTTCCTCAAAACCCACTTTTGAGTGGTATAATTGGATATGAAAGCAATCTTTTAATGATTCAATATATTGGTCCATTTGGTGTTATTAGCATTTTACTGTTAATATTTGTTGCCTTTTTGGTATATCAGTTTAAATGGAAACCTGAAAAAGTTCGTTTGTTTAAGCCTAAAGCAACCAGCGCTGAAGAAGCTGAAGAGCCTGCACAAGTTGTGTTTGACATAAATCAGAAAAATGAGGTGGAAGCAACGCTAACTGCTAAACCAACCCCTAAATCGAAAACGGATAAAAAGGATGATGATATAAAACTCTCGTTAGAAGCTACTGAAGAGGATGAGGTGGTGAAAAAAGCCAAGAAATTGGTTGCAGACTTTGGTGAAGTAGACCCAACACTAGAACTGAAAAACTTCCGCTCCCCGACAGAGTCCTTGCTAAAAAGCTATCCGCACGAAGGCATCACGATAAACGAACAAGAACTTGAAGAAAACAAAGAACGTATTGTTGACACCCTAAAAAACTATCAAATTGGCATTGCCGACATCAAGGCTACCATTGGACCAACGGTAACGCTTTATGAGATAGTGCCAGCTGCTGGTGTGCGCGTGTCAAAAATCAAAAATCTGGAGGACGATATTGCGCTTTCGCTTTCAGCCTTGGGCATTCGTATTATTGCGCCCATACCTGGAAAAGGAACCGTGGGCATTGAGGTGCCAAATAAAAACGCAACCATAGTATCCATGCGTTCGGTGATTTTGGCAAAAAAGTTTCAGGAAGCGGAAATGGAGCTGCCCCTAGCACTTGGAAAAACCATCAGCAATGAAACCTTTGTAGTCGATCTAGCCAAGATGCCCCACTTGCTTATGGCAGGTGCTACTGGACAGGGTAAGTCTGTTGGGCTAAATGCCATACTCACCTCGCTGTTATATAAAAAGCATCCTGCAGAAATAAAATTTGTATTGGTTGATCCAAAGAAAGTGGAACTAACCCTTTTTAATAAAATTGAGCGGCACTATTTGGCAAAGCTCCCCGACGTCGAGGAGGCCATCATCACAGACAACAAGCAAGTCATCAATAGCTTAAATTCACTTTGTATTGAAATGGACAAGCGCTATGACATGCTCAAATCTGCCATGTGCCGCAACATAAAGGAATACAACACCAAGTTTAAAGATCGCAGGCTAAACCCACACGATGGTCATGCATACCTTCCTTACATCGTTTTGGTCATTGATGAATTTGCCGATTTGATTATGACTGCAGGCAAGGAAGTGGAAACACCCATTGCGCGCCTCGCACAGCTTGCCAGAGCAATTGGTATACATTTGATCATTGCCACCCAGCGCCCGTCTGTAAATGTGATTACGGGCTTGATAAAAGCCAACTTCCCAGCACGTATTGCCTTCAGGGTAACGTCAAAAGTAGATTCCCGCACCATTTTGGACAGTGGCGGCGCAGATCAACTCATAGGACGTGGGGACATGCTGTTTACGCAAGGAAATAATTTGATCAGACTGCAATGTGCCTTTGTAGATACCCCCGAAGTAGAAAAACTTACAGATTTTATTGGAGCACAACGCGCCTATCCCGATGCGCATCTATTGCCAGAATATACTTCTGAAGAAAGCAGTACTAGTAGCGATAACAATATTGAAGACAGAGACCCCATTTTTAGAGAGGCGGCCGAAGTAGTTGTGAATGCACAACAAGGTTCGGCATCGCTTTTGCAACGCAAGCTTAAGCTGGGCTACAACAGAGCAGGAAGGATCATTGATCAGTTAGAAGCTGCCGGCATTGTTGGTCCATTTGAAGGAAGCAAAGCTCGTGAGGTAATGTATAGAGATGTTATTTCGCTCCATGAATTTTTAGAAAATGAAAAAGCAAATTAAACTATTTAGTGTCCTACTCCTTAGTAGTATAGCGTTTGCCCAAGCTCAACGCGCCGAAGCATTGCTAGATGAAGTATCTGAATCCTTGGCACAATTCGATAATATTTCAATCACTTTTACATACGAATTGGTCAATCGCAAAGAACTGATTCAACAAAAAGAAAAGGGTTCGCTAATAATTGAAGGAGACGCCTACTTACTCAAGCTTATGGGCATTGAACAACTGAGTGATGGCACCAACAAACACACCATAAATCCAGACAATCAGGAAGTGCTTATTGAACCCTTAAGCGACGGTTTTGACGAGGGCTTAAGTCCTTCCAAAATATTTTCTTTCTACAAACAAGGCTATCATTTTGAATGGGACATTACACAGCCTCTATATGGCGGAAGAAAAATTCAATACATCAAGCTTATTCCTATTGACACCTATGCTCAGGCTTCCCATTTACTGCTTGGCATAGACACCAAAACAAAACAAATTTACAAGCTTATTGAAGTTGGCAATGATGGAACAGAAACAACGCTTACCATAGGTTCTTTTAAATCCAATGTTGAAATTCCAACAAACACATTTGCGTTTTCAGCATCAGATTATCCAAATTACTACATCGATAGGTTTTAATGAAGATTTCGCTGCTAGATCGTTATATTCTAAAAAGTTACCTCACTGTCTTGGTGAGTTTCTTTTTTATTTTGATGTTTATTTTCATCATCCAAACGGTTTGGGTATTCATAGACGAGTTCGCAGGCAAAGGCCTTGACGTAAGTGTATTATTACGTTTTCTGCTGTACTACTCCCCCAAGCTTATTCCATTGGTGCTGCCGCTAACAATATTGTTGGCCTCCATTATGACCTTTGGCAACTTTGCGGAACGCTACGAATTTGCCGCTATGAAATCGGCTGGTATATCGCTTATGCGTGCCATGCGACCGTTGATTATTGTAAACAGTGTAGCGTGTTTGGCAACTTTTTATGTTTCCAATACGGTAATTCCATTGGCGGAATTCAAAACCTATAATCTCAGAAAAAACCTATCTAAAATGCGACCGGCACTGGCCATTACAGAGGGCATGTTTAATGACATAGGCGAAAGCAACATCAAAGTAGGTCGTAAGTATGGCGAAAATGACAAACTCTTGGAAGATGTCATCATTCACGAAAAATCTATTGACAAAATAAATCGCATTGTGATTAAGGCGGAAAGAGGTGAATTAAAAAGTGACGAGCTGCAAGAAGGCTTAAAATTGGTCCTTTATGATGGATATAGATACGAAGAAGTAAAGCAAAAGAAGAATAAGGAAAAGGTTCCGCACAATAGAATAGCTTTTCAACGATATGCCATGAATATTGACTTGAGTTCATTTAACGACGTTGATTTGAACGAAACCAGTTATAACAACACCTACAAAATGCAAAATATAGCTGAACTTTCAGAGAGTATCGATTCACTTTCTGCACGCTTTGTTTCAGAAATTCAAGGTTTTGCAAATACGGTATATTTGCGGACTGGTATCAAATCCGTCAACAAACTTAAAACAGCCCAAGCACAACGCAGCTTTGAAGGAGCGGGACCCTTCCTAGATAATTTTAACACAAGTCAAAAGCTGCGAATATTATCCGCAGCAAAGAGCAACATCAACATGCAGCTGAACAGCTTTAGCAATCAAAAAAAATTGTTTTTTATTCGAGAGAAGATTATTAACCTGCACCGCTTGTGGCGTGATGATAAATTTGTGAATGCCTATGCTGCCATCATGTTATTTTTTGTCGGTGCACCCCTTGGTGCTATCATTAGAAAAGGCGGATTTGGATTGCCCATTGTTGTAGCACTCGTCATTTTCTTAACCTATCACTTTACAGGAACGCTATTCAAAAACAGCGCTGAAGATGGAAGCTTACACCCATTTTTAGGTGCATGGCTAATTTCAATCGTGTTGACATTTGTTGGTCTAGTAGCCACAATTCGTGCCAGCAGAGACAAATCTGTGTTTGATTTGGAGCGTTTGAAATTAAAGATTAAAATGCCCTTTGTATTGTTAATGAAAAAATTGAAATATGGAAAATAGCATTCGATTGAATAGTGTTGAGGAAGCAATTGAAGACATCAGAAACGGGAAGGTTGTAATCATCGTAGATGACGAAAATCGAGAAAACGAAGGTGATTTTGTTGGCGCTGCTGAAATGGTTACTCCTGAGATGATTAACTTTATGGCAAAGGAAGGCCGGGGGCTGATATGTACGCCCATAACAGAACAACGCAGCAAAGAGCTGGATCTATATCCGATGGTAACTAACAACACAGACCCGATGGGAACTGCTTTTACGGTCTCAATTGACCTTAAAGGAAGAGGCGTTACATCTGGTATTTCCGTTACTGACCGTTCAAAAACGGTGCGTAGGCTCATCAATCCAGATGCCAAATCAGAGGATTTTTTAAGACCAGGCCACATATTCCCATTGGCTGCTAAAGAAGGTGGCGTACTGCGTCGTACAGGCCACACAGAGGCAGCAATTGACATGGCGCGTTTGGCTGGTTTCCAACCGGCTGGGGTTATTGTGGAAATCATGAACGAAGATGGCACCATGGCGCGTATGCCCCAACTTCAAAAAATTGCTAAAGATTTTGACCTAAAATTAATATCCATTGAAGACTTGGTAAGCTATCGCATGAAACACGACAGTCTTATTGAATTACAAGAGGATTTTGAAATAGAGACCAATTACGGAGGTTTTAGGCTTCGTGCTTATCATCAAAATACCAACAACCAAATACACATAGCTCTTACGCTTGGAAGTTGGGACAAAGATGAAGCCGTGCTCACAAGAGTACACGCGCATCAGTTGAACAGTGAATTGGCTAGCATTCTAATTCAAAAGAGTGGAAGCACCCTTAACAAAATCTTTAAACGCATTCGGGAAGAAGGAAAAGGTGCTGTAATTTTTATCAACCAATTGCAACCTGCCAACAAGCTACTAGAGCAAATCAAGGCGCTTAAGGATGAGGCTGCGTCGCGTGTACCTAAATTGGATGAAAAGGATTTTGGTATTGGTGCACAAATGATTCACGCCGTAGGCATAAGCAACATCAAATTGCTGTCAAACAGTGATAAAATCAAACGTGTAGGCATGTCTGGCTATGGATTAAAAATTGTTTCTTACGAGAATTATTAGAACATATCTCCGCCACTATTTTTTTCATCACCATCGCCTTCTCTACGTGATTTGGCTTAGTATTTATTGCTTCCAAAACTGTAATTAAAATCCGGGTTTATTGGATTGACTTTCCCAATAGAACCTTCCATTTTGAGGCTAAGGCAAATGGCCTTCAAATCCAAAACGCATGGCGTCAACAACAACACTTTTACATGGAGTGGAGGCTAATTTAATGCAGCTTCATAAACCTTTCCACTAAGGGTGCCTGTTTTTGATTCAATTGATGTATTTGCAATAGTAATACCAAAAGTGAAGAGTATGAAAATAAATACGTGGGTTAAGCAAGAGTCCATATGTAGGTTATTTCATTTTTTTAAATGGGGTAATGACATACTATCGAAACTCGGAAGCATTTGTTACATCAAAATTAGAAAAACCAAAGTTTGACTGACATGGCAATTACAATAACAATCATGACGATTTTGATAACGCCTTCCCCTTTCCTAACAGAGTATCGAGATGCAAAAAAAGCACCAGCAGCGTTTCCTAAAGCTAAAGCAATGCCATATTTTAGGTTGATATGTCCGCTCAATATAAAAGTTACTAGTGCTCCAGTCGTGTAGATTAGGACCAAAGCGACCTTAGTGGCATTGACCCTTACCAAATCCAATTTGTTTACGTAGTTCAAAAACAACATGATGATAAATCCAATACCGGCGTTTATAAAACCGCCGTAAATACCAAAAAAAAAGAAAGCGATCATTGACCATATCAAGGTCTTCCCTGTGGTTTTGGGCTTAAGGAGTTCTGATTTATAGTTGGGTTTAAAAACCATAAAAAGAACAACTGCTATCATGATGATGGCCAAGAGTTTATTGAATAAAAGCCCGTCTATTTCAACTGCAATACGTGCACCAATTAGGGCTCCCAATAAGGCAGTGATGCCCAAATATATACTAAAAGGAAATGAGTTGACATTTTTACTTTGAAATCCGAGTGTCGCCGAGCTGGCTGAAACGAATATGGCAATGCGGTTGGTTCCGTTAGCTGTTGTAGGTGGTAAACCCAGAAAGATAAGTAAAGGTAAAGTTAGCAAAGACCCGCCACCAGCCATGGTGTTTACAAAGCCGGCGAACAGACCAGCGACAATTAAAACGAGAATATCAAACGGAAAATTTAACATTAAACAAATGTAGGGATTAGCAAGATTGAAAATGGGCTTTCAGAAACAAAAAAAGAGGTTATATTTGCTACCATTGGAGAAATGGCAGAGTGGTCGAATGCGGCAGTCTTGAAAACTGTTGAGGGTCACACCTCCGGGGGTTCGAATCCCTCTTTCTCCGCAAAAAGAAATCCGCAACTTTGGTTGTGGATTTTTTGATTTCAGTAATGTCGTTGGTATTAACATATAGCAATATATAATAACCTACCTTAGCGCAATGATTAAAAGATCCATAATTTTCTTTAGCGGCTTTTCTCACCTGTTCTATGGAATAATTGCGCTCATCCACCCTTTTTATGTTACAGAGTTTGAAAGGTACGGTTTTGGAGATTACAGGGCTTATATTGCGATTTTTCAATCGTTGTTGGGAATAGGCCTTCTTATCGGCTTTTATAATACAATCTTAGGAAAATACGCCGCGTTATTGCTCGCACTACTCATGGGCGCAGCTTTGTGCACGAGGATATACATTGGAGACAATGTATTACAATCTGCACCTGCTATATTGTACCTTATTTTAAATTTATATATATTTAAAACACAAAAATCTTAGAAAATGAAAATTTTACAAAAAATTTCGATGATTACCGTTGCTGTTGTTGTACTTAATGTATGGCTTTTTAGATTTGGAAAAGCAACAATATTCCGTGGAGGAGATGCCACCAACATGACAGAAGAATTTGCAGCTTACGGTCTTAACGAAACTATGGTCTACCTTGTTGGAGGTCTTAAGATATTATCAGCTCTAGGTTTGTTAATTGGTTTCTTTAACAAAAAAACAATCACTCCTGCAGCCGGACTGATGGCCGTGCTAATGATTGGTGCTATCGCAATGCACTTCAAAATTGGTGACGAAGCAATCAAATTCTTGCCTGCTGGTCTTATGTTTGCTTTGAGTTCACTTATCATTATTGTTAATAAGAAACTTACGTAAACTTAGCTAAAACCAAATTCAGGAAATTGTCCAGTTTTGCCATTTGAGCTAAACTGAACCTGTGAAACTCTAATTGCTTAATAAAAAAATGCTTACCTGGGTAAGCATTTTTATTTGTAGTGTGTAAAGGGTATTATTTGTCTTTTCTAGAATATACCCAAAAACCACCAATCTTGCCATTTTCTATATAAATATCAAGAATGTCGTAAGAAGAAGTTTCCTCGCCGTCAATGGTGCGTGTTAGCTTGTGACCAGTAATTACCCATTCTCCAGGTTGACCATCAACCTTCATGGAATAAGCAAAATTAGTATTCCACTGTGGGTTTTCAGCATCAAACCAAGCTGCTAATGTGTTTTTATGGGTTTCTACGCCCTCAACAACATCTCCCAGAGAATTGATTATCTTAAAACTACCCAACATTTCCGTTGAATCTATGTTCATTGAGGCTATGGCTTCCAAGTCTCTTGCATTATGTGCGTCAATATAAGCATCTACCAAGGCAAGGTTTGCAGGGTCGCCATCATATGCATTTACGCGTTCACCACCAGCGTTCAGATAACCTGGTGCTACAGCAGTTTCGGTTGTTGTATTTTGGCATGAGGTGATTGCTATACATGCCAGCAAAATAATTACTACATTTTTCATGATTGTTAAAATTTTAATTTCCATAAAGAAAGTAAAAAAATCAAAACGCTCGTGCAGCATTGATGATTTAACAATACTTTAATAAACGTGAGATCTAACAGGAATGCACTATAAAACTAACCTCCGTGCGGGGAAACCGACTTATACAAACAACAAGCGGGCAAAGCATTGTAAGCTTCCTCAGTGGCAACGACGCTATCTGCCTCATGTCCCACCGCTGCTATATTTCTAGCTATACTTTTAGTGTTGGTTTTCTTAGCATTATAAATGAGAGTTAGCTGTTGGGTTTCAGCTGTCCAATTGGCATATTTCACTCCTTTCGTACCCAGAGCCGCTTTTTCAATACGCTTCTTGCACATGCCACAGTTACCGCGGACATCTATACTTTCTTTTTGTGTTTGCGCTACAGTAGCAGTAGCAAAAAACAACATGATTAATAATTTAATTTTCATACCACGAATTTAAAGATTAAAACGAAATCCAGCATAAAGCATCCTGCCAAAGACAGGTGCGTATAGCTGACTGCTATCAAAAGCTGCACCAAACGGATCGTCAGAAGACAAAACAGCATCTGTCTGTTTGACATCAAGTATGTTTTCAGCACCCGCGTATACAGAAAGTTGATTTGAGAATTGACGTGTTAATTGCATGCTTAGCAGAGAAAATCCTGCTGTAAAATCTGAGGGTGTAGTAAAAGATGCTACCCGTCGTTGCCTGCCCACACGGTGAAGTGTTGCATCTGCACGCCATTGCTTACCATCCGCTAAAACAGATGCATATCCCACAAAGGCAAACCAACGATGCTCAGCTTGCAACGGAACCTGCTTAAGCCCTGATTTATAATCTGTTTTGATGTCAAAGGTTTTGTAGGCAAAACGAAGTTCTATACGTTCACTCAAAGAGGTATTCAAGGTAAGCTGCATACTTTGGGCGTGGCTTTTGCCATATAGGTTATAAAAAGAAATTGCACCTGGCGTTTCCCAATCCACCACTACCCTATTGGAGAACTGCGTTCGATAAACATCCAAAATAAAATCAAAAGGCCTATTCATAAGCGTGGCTTTCTGAATCCAACTCAGTCCGTAATTCCAAGCGCGCTCCGGCAGCAAGCCGTACATGGGTTCGGTCGGCTGTGCTAAGAATAACTTCCGCTGACTGCCTAAAAACTTTTGGTTTTCAGCAAATATGCTAGCCACACGCCTTCCCTCACCTATAGAAAGACGTAAAATAGAATTGTTGTCAAAGAAAGCATGGCGTAAGTGAACACGAGGCGTAACAAAAGTGCCCATTAGATTGTGATGATCAACTCTTGCGCCAATTATCGCATTGAACCCCTCAATGTCATCATAATTATATTCAAAAAAAGCACCTAGATTGGTTTCGTTTCTTTTAATCTGTGTGGTTAAAATGGTTTCGTTATAAACATCTACCATATACTGCAGTCCTGCCTTAAATTTATGAAGTGTGTTCCCCAAAATAGATTGATAAACCAAATGATGAAAATAACTGGTATAGCTTACGTTATAGTTTTTATTGCCAAAATAAGCCGATTGCTTGAGGCGGCTAATAGCCGATTGAAAACCAATACTTCTGTACGGAATTTCAGGGTCTACATAGCCTGTTTTTAGGTTAAACTCCAGTTTATTGTTATCTAACTCACCACCCCAATACTGACCTTTAAATTTATGCAAGGCTGGTAAATAAGACAGTTGACCAATTTGCTTTATATCTGTTAATGCCTTAATGCTGGCAAAACCAACCCATCCCTTTTCAGCATCTATGTATTGCAAACGACTCATCACGTTGAGTTGCTCTGAAAGTGGTACATCCAAAAAGCCGTCGTCGTTCATATCGCTAAGCTGCGAGCGTTTATTGGCATGTACAAAAAGGGAAGTTGCCCATTTAGAAGACAAATCGTATTTGCCTTGTAGGTTTAGTTCTGTTCTGCCATTTGCAGAACGAAAACCATTAACAAATAAAGGAGATGCTGTTAAAGGTTTCATTAATTCGGCGTTAATCTGACCTGATATGCTTTCATAGCCACTACTTACCGCGCCCGCTCCTTTTGTGATTTGAATGCTTTCTACCCAAGTACCGGGCGTAAAGGTTAGTCCAAAAGTTTGATTGCTACCCCTTAAGTTTGGAATGTTCTCTTGGGTAAATAAAATATATGGACTTGTAAGTCCTAACATTTGAATTTGCTTGGTGCCTGTCAAAGCATCGGCATAATTGACATCAATAGAGGGGTTGGTCTCAAAACTTTCGGATAGATTGCAACAGGCCGCTTTGAGCAATTCAGCACTTCCAATGGTGCTTACATTTCGAGGAGTGAAAACACTACGTTGCAGTGCTTTCCTGCGTTGTGAAATCGTTACACCTTTTAAAGCAGCGGCATCACCTGGAATCAAAATTACTTCTATGAGCTTGTCAAAACCGGAAGTTAATTTAATGGTCTTAAAGCCCAAATAGGAAATTACTAAAACCGTATTTTCTGGGTTGTGAGCTAAAGCAAAGTAGCCATCGTCGTTACTAACGATACCAGAAGTTGAATTCTCCCAATACACGCTAGCACCAACCAATGGGGATTGAATGTTATTTTCTTGGCTATAAACATAACCTGAAACTTGATGCTGCGCATGGGCTGCACTAAAAAAACATAAAAAAATGGGTACAAAAAAAAATTTAAACATGATACGTAATTTAATGAAACAAACGATTCAAAAGCCTTGTTTGCGGCATCAAATCAAATATTGCGCATAAAATACATGTAAGTCTCGCTTGGCATGTTTGGGTGGTGGTCTGGTGATAGGTTGCTGCAAACGATCTTTTAAAACAACAGCAACTGCTACTACTTCGGAAACAACAGCAACACATGAAGGGAAAACAATTGAAATACTGTTGTCGATTAAAACCGTGTCATTTAATTTGGTGTCAAATGAAGACAGTTCACAACAAATTCCCGAAACAAATGGTCCAGGTTGGTCTTTTTTCTTACAACAAGTGGAAATTTCCTTGGTTACGGCAGCTGCGACAAATTTATTGTGGCAAAAATGTAGCATAAGGCTACTTTCCGTAGAAAGAAACAGGGTGAAAAAAGCCAGTAAAAGAGCAATGCGACCTTTCATGAGTTGTTGTAAATTAGGATAAAGTTAAAGATTTAATCGTTTGGCTGTTAAGTACATCAAGTGTTCTATCACGGACTTGCTCAAAAACCCCCTTAATCTCACAAGACTCCTCTTCACACTCGTCGCATTTACGGTAATAGTTAAGTGAAACGCAGGGCAGCATGGCTATAGGACCATCAATTATACGCATGACTTCCGTTAGGCTAATATCCTCAGCAGTGCGCAGCAATCTGAACCCACCATCCTTGCCTCGCTTGCTTTCTAATATGCGGTTGTTTCGCAATTCACGTAAAATAATTTCCAAAAATTTACGAGGTATTTGTTGCTCACGCGCAATATCTGATGTCAAAATGGCCCTATCATCTTCTTCCTTACTCGCAATATAAACCAGTGCCTTAATGGCATATTTGCATTTGTTTGAAATCATATGGTAAATGTACTAAAATTAATAATCAACTAATCCTATCTATTTGATAGTATTTATTAAATTTGTAGTCTCAATCTTGAGAAGCATGCTAGTAGAACAACTATTTATATCAAGTAAAAAGAGAACAATATCAAAATCAAATGAACGTTGGTCCCGATCGTTATTAAAGTCTGTTAGCTGGCGCATTGTTGGTACGCTAGATACCATTATTATAAGCTATGTCATCACGGGTAAAATTTCTTTTGCACTTTCTATTGGTGGGATTGAATTGGTAACAAAAATGATGCTGTATGTAGTCCATGAACGCCTTTGGAATAAAGTAAATTGGGGGAAAAAGTAAGTTTAGAAAAAGTAAAAGCACTTAACGCACATCTAAAAGCGACAACAAATATAGAGGAGCTATTTTCATTCCTAATTGAACAACAGTTGGGAAAAATGGTGTTCTCTACTTCATTAGGCCAAGAAGATCAAGTATTGACGCACCATATTGGTATCAACAAATTTCCAATCACGATTTTTACACTAGACACAGGGCGTTTGTTTCAAGAAACTTATGATGTACTCGCGACAACCCGACAAGAATTTAAACTACCAATTGAGGTTTATACACCTGATCATCAAGCCGTTGCCAATCTAGTGACCCAAAAAGGACCTAACAGTTTTTATGATTCAGTTGATAACCGAAAAGAATGTTGTGCTATTCGCAAAATAGAACCGCTAAAACGCGCTTTAAAGGTCAACGATGTTTGGATTACGGGGTTACGGCAAGGGCAATCTCAAAACAGAGCTGAATTGGCATTTTTTGAGTACGATATAGCTTTTGACATCATCAAATTCAATCCCTTGCTGCACTGGTCTTTAGACGACGTAGAAACTTATTTAAACCAATACAAGGTTCCACAAAATAGCCTTCACAAAAAAGGCTTTGTCAGCATTGGATGCGCACCTTGCACTAGAGCCATCGCTCCGGGTGAAGACATACGCGCAGGAAGATGGTGGTGGGAAACCAGTAAAAAAGAATGTGGACTGCATATAATTAAATCATGAGTATATTAAAACAATTAGAGGAGGAATCCATTTATATCATCAGAGAAGTAGCTGGGCAATTTGACAACCCCTGCCTGCTGTTCTCTGGTGGAAAAGATTCCATCACCCTATTACATTTGGCACAAAAGGCGTTTGCACCGGCTACTATTCCATTTCCATTGGTTCACATAGATACGGGTCACAATTTCCCAGAAACTATTGAACTGCGTGACAAACTGGTGGCAACACACGGACTACATCTAATCGTTGGTAGCGTTCAAAATGATATTGACGCTGGAAACGTGATTGAAGAAAAAGGGAGGCATGCAAGCAGAAACAGTTTACAAACCACTACCCTACTCAAAACCATAGAAGAAAATAAATTCGATGCCTGTATGGGAGGCGCACGCCGTGACGAAGAAAAGGCTCGTGCCAAAGAGCGTGTTTTTTCGGTGCGAGATGACTTTGGTCAATGGAATGAAAAGTTACAACGACCAGAACTATTTGACATGCTAAACGGCATGATCCACAACGGAGAAAATGTGCGGGTTTTTCCAATAAGTAATTGGACAGAGCTAGACATTTGGCATTACATACGTAAAGAAAAATTAGAAATTCCGGCTATCTATTATGCACATAAACGTGAAGTGTTTAAACGAGACAATCAATGGATGCCGGTATCGGACTATGTACAGATAGCAGAAAAGGATGAGCGCATACATACTTCGGTGCGTTTTCGAACGGTTGGCGATATGAGTTGCACAGCTGCTGTTTTGTCGGAAGCAACCGAATTAGACACTATTATAGACGAAATTGGAGATTCCAATTTTTCAGAGCGAGGCGCACGGATGGACGACAAACGCTCGGAAGCAGCCATGGAAGAACGAAAAAAAGTAGGGTATTTTTAGTATGGAACTTATCAAAATTGCAACCGCAGGAAGTGTTGATGACGGCAAAAGCACCTTAATTGGTAGATTGCTTTACGAGACTGGCGCATTGAAGTCAGATCAAATCCAACACATTGAAGAAAAGAGTGCAGCACGCGGATTTGGATATTTAGATCTCTCGCTAGCAACAGACGGACTGCTCAACGAACGTGAGCAAGGCATCACCATTGATGTATCGCATATATTTTTTTCTACACCTAAAAGACGATTTATCATCGCTGATTCGCCTGGCCACGTAGAATATACCCGAAACATGGTTACGGGAAGCTCAACAGCACAAGCCAGTATCATTTTACTTGATGCGCGCAAAGGTGTAATTGAACAAACCAAAAGACACTTTTTTGTTACCCAACTTCTTGGGATTAAGCATATCATCTTTGCCATAAACAAAATGGATTTGGTCGATTACAAGAAAGAAGTATTTGAAGACATCAAAACAACTCTTAACAAACTGGTCGACAAACACGGAAATAAAGATGTCAGTTATCACTACATCCCCCTTTCGGCACTGTACAATGAAAACATTGTGAACCGTTCAGAAAAACTAGATTGGCACAAAGGAGAGGCCTTACTCGATTTGATGAAAGCAATTCCGGTGGAAAGCAACAAAGCAAATGACGGTGTATTCCAAATTCAATATGTTATTCGTCCAAAAACGGAAGCCTTTCACGACTATCGTGGTTTTGCAGGAAATGTCCGATCGGGAGTGTTTAGCGTAGGAGATGCCATTAGCATCCATCCATCAGGGAGAAAAAACATCATCAAAAAAATTGAGAAATACGGAGCAGCTGTTGACCGTGTATCGGCTGGAGAAAATGCCACGCTGCTATTAATTGATGAAATCGATGCATCGAGAGGCGATAGCATCCTAAACGAACAAGCCAACGTCAATCGAGGAAAAAGCATTAGCGCAACTTTTTGCTGGATGCAAGACACGCCCTTATTACCTGGGAACAAGTATTGGCTTCAACAAGGCGTACAACGCAGCTTGGTGAAAGTACAAAGTGTTCGTTCCAAAATTGACTTAGAAGCCTTGGCGCAAAGCCAAACCAATCAATTAGGCCTTAATGATATTGGAAAAGGTGTTTTGGCATTGGCACAACCGCTTTCGACCAAACCGTATAAAGAAAATCCAGCCTTGGGATCATTTATACTCATTGACCCTCAAACCTTTAACACCGCTGGTGTTGGATTTATCGAAACCGCATGAAAAGCTTTAGATCCCAAGTTGAAAACCCAGACAGCCCAAAGGTTAACGAACGCGTCTATAGCCTTTGTCGTAAAAAGCACATATTGGTCAACGTGGCAGACAATCAACCGCTGTGTGATTTTATATGGGCGGCATCGTAAACAAAGGAAATCTAAAAATTGCCATTACCACAAACGGAAAATCCCCTACTTTAGCAAAACGTTTTCGACAGTGGTTAGAAGCCTTTTTACTAGAAGTAACCAATTCGCTACTCGATAAACTTTATGTCTATCGCAACGGGTTAAAAGGAGATTTTGAGCAATAAGTTTTAGCAATGAATAAATTAACAGTGAAACTACTCGAACAAGATGATTAAAACAGACATTATTATTATTGGTGCGGGACCTGTTGGGCTTTTTGCCATATTTGAAGCTGGTCTTATGAAGCTGCGTTGTCATTTAATCGATGTTATTCCACAGCCGGGTGGGCAGTTGTCTGAGATTTATCCAAAAAAACCCATTTACGATATTCCGGGGTACCCTTCGGTATTGGCAGGTGAATTGGTAGACAAACTCATGGAGCAAGCCGCACCTTTTAAACCCGGGTTTACACTCGGAGAACGCGCTGATAGCATCGAAAAACAGGGAGATGGCTCATTTGTTGTGACCACAAGCAAAGGCACGCAGCACCACGCGCCCGTGGTGATGATTGCTGGAGGATTGGGAAGTTTTGAGCCTAGAAAACCGCTTATCAGCAACATTGCAGATTTTGAAGAAAAGGGCGTGCGCTACATCGTGAAGAATCCAGATCAGTTTGAAGGAAAAGACATGGTAATTTCTGGCGGTGGTGACTCGGCGCTTGATTGGGCTATCTACTTTGCGGAGAGAGGTAGTTTTGTTCATCTTGTACACAGAAGCGATCGCTACAGGGCACACAAAGATTCTGTATCAAGAGCACAAGAACTGGCTGCTGCTGGCAAAATGGAACTGCACACTTATGCAGAAGTAAAAGAACTCAATGGAGATGGCGATTTAACATCCGTAGTCATTCACGCCAAAGAAGCCAACAGAACTGTTAACACCAACCTGTGGTTCCCGTTGTTTGGCTTATATCCTAAGCTTGGACCCATTGGAAATTGGGGGCTTGAAATTAAAAAAAACGCCATCGTCGTAGATACTTTTGACTACCAAACTAACAGACCCGGAGTATTTGCCATTGGAGATGTAAATACATATCCTGGAAAGTTAAAGCTTATTCTATGTGGATTCCATGAGGCTACACTTGCGGTTCAAACCGCCTATAAAATCATCAATCCAGATAAGAAATTTACACTCAAATACACTACAGTTCAAGGGATACAGGGATTTGAGGACGCACAACCAAAAGAGGCCGTTAAATCTTGAGTTTAGACATCAACATTACGGTTTTTGACCGTGAGGGAACAAAGCACGAATTTGCTGTTCCAACAGACATGAACCTTAACCTGATGGAGGTTTGCAAAGGATATGACCTGCCGGTAGCTGGGATATGTGGCGGAATGGCGATGTGTGCATCCTGTCAAGTTTATATTCTTACTGAAGTACATTTTGGCGCTCGAAATGAGGATGAACAAGCCATGCTTGACGAAGCCTATTTTGTACAAGAAAATTCGCGTTTGGGCTGTCAGATACCCATCACTGCGGACTTAGATGGGCTAAAAGTTAAAATTGCCCCTGAAGAACTCTAAGCTTTTCACGTTTGAAGGCCTCAACACGTTGCAAGGCATTTTGTCGAATATCTTCCCAGAACAAAGTAACATCAAAACGATGATAGTCTTTTATAAAAGACATTAGAAAGCGTTTAGGTACTTTAGGTAAACTCACCCACAACATACCATTGATTTTTTCAACTGCTAAGCTTTTTTCGTATAACACATTGTCGTAGTACAGCACTCCCTTGTGATCTTCTATCAGACTTTCTTTGCTGTTGTCCCAAGTAATTGGGTTCGTCGTAATCGCATTATTGTACCAATCGTAGTATTTTGGATATTTACCCTTCTTATAGGAGTTCCAACTAACATAGCCACCAATCTGGTGTGGAGAAATTAGTGGTCTTAATGCACTAAACTCATCTTCCATTACACGCGTGCCAATCAAATAGGCAGCTACCAATTGCTTTTGGAGGGGTTTACCATCAAAATATTTTTGCAATATCTTCTTTAAGTGAAGCGCCCCTTGACTGTGGCCAGCTAAAATAATGGGGCGGCCTTTGTTTTCAAATTTCATATAATATTCAAATGCAGCCTTGACATCGGCATAAGCAAAGGCTATCGCTTCACGACCCCCTCATCTATGTAGGGCTTAAAAAAAGCGCGGTAGTGGTTCTGACGGTAAAACGGCACAAACAAACGACCCGCATCGGCCCATGCGGCGGCTTGATAAGGCAGTATCCATTTTATTACATCGTAATTGACGTTAGCGTCATCAATAGCTGCATTCCATGCGCTGTCTTTTTTATCAATAAAAAGAGTTGGATAAACATAAAAAACATCTGCCGTAGTAGAATCAGAAATAGCACCAATTTGGTTACCCTGAGCGGAAATACCGTCGTAAACTGCCCAGTGCTCAGGGTTTTCGTAATTA
The DNA here is from genome assembly GCA_038143535.1 of Bacteroidota bacterium. Lineage (GTDB taxonomy): Bacteria > Bacteroidota > Bacteroidia > Flavobacteriales > Flavobacteriaceae > UBA7446. The sequence continues at coordinate 659,995 of JAYQMD010000001.1, read as the reverse complement.
ATCACGCCACTTTTTGGCGCAAAAGAAGCGGTGCGGTAATTTACTTTACAAGCACATAGCAAAAGAACAATGAGCACATAACAAATTCGTTTTTGCATGATTTTTTTTTCAAATATCTGCATTTATAAATAATTGTTTGCAAGATGGCTTTATAATTATTACAGCACAAAATTTGATTTACTTACAATAATAAATTCTTAATTTTAGAAGATGAGACTCCATAATTTATATTTTACACTACTCGTTTTTGGATTATTAATTCTAGCATCATGTTCAGAAGATGACAATAATGAAGAAGCTTCAGCATGTACATCAATTGAAAAAGGAACCAAGATTATGCCACTTGGTGCATCGCGCGTACAGGGCTTTCCAGGGCTTTTTGAAAGTTATCGTTATGCATTGTGGAAAGACTTGGTTGATGGTGCATTTGAGTTTGATTTCGTAGGCACCAATCAAGATCTTTGGGAGTATGAGTCTTATAAAAATTTCTGCTTCGACAATGAGCACGAAGGTCGTGGTGGCTGGACTGCAGCCCAAATCAATGCTAATATAGATGCATGGCTAAAATCTGTTGGCGATGTAGATATCGTACTTTTCAGCTCGCCAGGTGGAAATGATGCGTTAAATGGGGCTGATTTTAGTGGTATTGTCGAAAACATCAATGCCATCATAGACAAAATTCAAGCGCATAACCCAAACATCACCATCATCATTGAGCAACTTGCACCTGGAAAATCATCATTTATGACTGATGAATACACATTACTTTTTACGCAAATGAAGACTGTAATTGCACAAATTGCAAGCATTCAAACGACCACAACCTCTATGGTTATTGCTGTGGATATGGCAACTGGGTTTAATGACGATTTGTTGGCAGATGACATACATTACAATAAAGCAGGTGCCGAATTTATTGCAGCACGTTACTACAACAAACTGGTACCACTATTAAACTAAGTTTTGTATATAAAATTGTGTATTTTGGTGGTATGAAAAATTACGCATTACTTCTTTTACTCTTGATTGCAACAACATCGTGTCAGCACAGCCAACTTGAAGTAGGCTTAGATGCAAAAAGCGGGTCAAACGCAGCTGGATTTGCGCTTTTAAGTGAAAAAGGTGGGGTTGTTAGCTTAAGTGCTACCATCCGTGGACTTTCTAAAGGAACGCCCGCCATACACCTTCACGAAAAAGCAGATTGTTCCTCTGATGACGGCAAATCAACAGGTGGTCACTGGAATCCAACCTTTGAACCACATGGGGCTTGGGGTGACGAAAAAGGCTATCACAAAGGAGACATAGGAAACTTTGAAGTTGGCGAGAACGGAATCGGACGGGTATATTTTGAAACAGACGAATGGTGTATTGGTTGTGAGGACGAAACAAAAAATATTTTAGGAAAAGCCATTATTGTTCATCAAGGAGCAGATGATTTTGTCTCTCAGCCATCGGGTGCTGCTGGTGCGCGCATAAGCTGTGCTGGAATTGTGGAATAATTATTTTTTGGGTACTTGCCCAATAGCTTCAGATATTTGTAAAATCAATTCATCTGTTGTCTTTTCAAGATCAAATTTCATTGGCGACTTGATATGCATGGTCTGCTTGATTCCCTTTTTCTTAATAAAGATGCCTTTTTTATCAAATGAACGTCGGAAACCATCAATCTGTATGGGCACAACCACGGGATTATAGGTTTTAATAATGTGCAGTGTTCCCTTACGAACAGGTGCAAATGGCCTTGTGGTTCCCTGTGGGAAAGTAATTACCCAGCCGTCATTTAAGGCTTTACCAATGTTTGAAATATCACTCATCTTAACCTGTCGGTTAATAGACTTGCCCTTTTCACGCCAAGTGCGCTCAATTGAAATTGAACCTGTGTAAGCCAATATACGTGGTAAAAAACCTGCCTTCATCGTTTCTTTAGCAGCGATATAATACACGTTTAACTTTGGTTTCCATATATAACTCAAGTAATTCAAGTTATCATCCCGGCCTGCAAGACTGGCAAAAAACACATGAAACATGGCTGTTACGTCGGCAAAATAAGTTTGATGATTTGAAATAAAAAGCACGTTTGTTTCTGGAAGATCACGGATAATTTCGGATCCGCGTATGTGTAAGTTGTTAAAACGATTAAATCGTCTGCGTGTAAAAAAACCAAGCAGTCGTATGAGCCATAGCTTAATAAAAAGGTAATGTCCGAATGGGTTGCGTTTAAACACAATTATGCTTTGTTTTACAAAAGTACAAAAGGAAGTACAAACATATGTGAGTATTGTATAGATAGAAAACTATTAACTTTACACCATCATGAAACGCAGTTTAATTCTTTTGTTTTCAATTGCTTTTGCAAGAATATCACTGTCTTGTAATTCAACAGCCGCATCAAAAAGCAATAATCAAACTGTTGTGGAAACACCCAAGCCAACAGTAGTGAAAAAAATAGTACCCCCAAAAAAGAGCGATCTACCATTAAATGCAGAAACGGCCATTCCCTTTTTAAAAGCATACGGGGAAAAGCATCCCGAAAACAAAGTTCGAATTGAAACCCCGCTGGGAAGTTTTGATATTTTACTTTTTAAAAACACCCCCTACCACAGGGCAAATTTTATTTTTTTGACAAAGCAGGAATATTTTAATAACACTTATTTTCACAGGGTAGTTCCTGATTTTATTATTCAAGGAGGTAATTCTGATAATGCAGATACCGGAAAAAAGAGAAGAAAAATTGGCAAATACCTACTTCCTCCCGACACGCGCAAAGGCCACAAACACCGCAGAGGTGTGATCTCCATGCCCAGCAGCGAAATCGAAAATCCACACAAACTAGCATCACCCTATGAGTTTTTCATTGTACATCAATCGCCAGGTGCATACCATTTGGACGGAAGCTACACTGTCTTTGGAAAGGTCATACGTGGTATGGAAGTTGTCGATGCTATCAATGCACTTCCAACAGATAAACGAGAGTGGCCGCTAACCAATATGCGCATGAGAATAACCGTTTTAAACGAATAAAATGACCATAACCCAACTTAAATATTGTATTGCTGTAGCAGAACACCGAAATTTCACCACTGCAGCCCAACACGTTAATGTTACCCAGCCAACACTGAGTATGCAAATTCAAAAGCTGGAGCAAGAGCTTGATCTTAAAATATTTGACCGTGCCCAAAAACCAATTGGACTTACAGCAGTTGGTGAAAAAATCATTGAACAAGCACGCCTTATTGTAGCAGAATCAGATAGAATACAAGATGTCATTCAACAAGAAAAAGGGGTGATTGGTGGCAGTTTTAAACTCGGCATCATACCTACGGTTATGTCTACGCTACTCCCCTTGTTTTTACAAACTGTTTTAAAGGCTTATCCCAAACTTGTTTTGGAAATTGAAGAAATGCCTACCCAACAAATTATTGAGAATCTAGAAAAAGGAACGCTCGACGGAGGTATTGCGGCTACGCCACTAGATTATGAGCACATATTTGAAAAGCCGCTTTACTACGAACCCTTTATGGTTTATGCACCTACACATTCCAAGCTTAGTAAAGAAAAAAGCATTATTGCCGAAATGTTAAAACATGAACAGGTTTTACTCTTACAAGACGGGCATTGTTTTAGAAATTCAGCATTAAATATTTGTAAAATAAAACACGAAGTGCCCCTTCCGTTTGAGATTAAAAGCGGCAGCTTTGAAACCTTAGTGCAATTGGCAGAAGAGGGTTTGGGCATCACCTTATTGCCGTATTTACACACGCGGAAATTAAGCGATAAACAGCAACTAAATTTAAAATCCTTTGAAACACCTGAGCCTGCACGTGAAGTGAGTATGATTTACCATCAACGAAAACTAAAGCTACACATCATTGAAGCCTTACACGATAAAATCAGAGCTATAATTAGAGGGGCTATAGTTTATGAGGACATAAAGATTATTAGTCCAAAGTAACTCGGGACTTCTCAAGTTTAGAAGCCCATTGCTTTAGTCTTACATAATCATAAGCATCGAGCTGGTTTTTGGCCTTTTTTAACTCTTTATAAAAGATGCTAGGGTATCCATAAACATTTGTTAGAATCTTTTTAAAATACGATACTGTTGGTTTAGGTGACATGGTTGTTTTTGATGCGAAATACGTAAATCGCATCCAATAAAAGTGTTGTAGAAATGTTAATTTTTGACTTTTATGGTCCACAAAAAAGAAAAAGAGGACACTTCTTCACCAGTTTCGTCAAGTCCGTTGGCGTGTAGCCAAAGCTGTTGGGGCGCATTAGCTTCTTTGGCCGTATGAATAGCACGCAAGACTGCCTCGCCTTGATTGCAACTAAAGCGTATCTGTCCGACTGCCTTTTTTGAAAACGTAGCCTTGTTCTCGATGACCAACATAGCGGCTTTTGTGTTTGAACCGTGCAATGCATGCATGATTAAAGCGCCCGTACTTAATTCGGCAGCCATCCCTTGAACTGCCCAAAACATAGAACGAAAGGGATTTTTATTCATAAAATTCAAACGCACACGAACCGTACATTGTTTTTCATCTATGCTTCTTACTCGTACGCCAGTAAAATAAGCCGCGGGTAGCTTAAAGAGCGTATAAAATTTAATAGATGATGGTGTTATACGCATTATCTAAACCGGTGTTTCAATGGTAGCCAAATAGCGTTCAGCATCCAAAGCAGCCATACAGCCCGTTCCAGCAGCAGTTACTGCCTGACGGTATTCTTTATCTTGAACATCTCCAGAAGCAAAAACGCCTGGAATATTCGTTTTAGTGGATTTGCCTTCAGTTATAAGATAACCGGCATCATCCATGTCAAGCTGTCCTTTGAAAATATCCGTGTTTGGTTTGTGTCCAATAGCAATGAAAAGTCCTGTAATGGCAATTTCTTCTTTTTTACCTGTTTGATTGTTGACCATTCGAAGTCCTTCAACAACCATATCTCCTAGCACTTCGTCAATTTCGGTATTATAACGCAAATCAATATTTGGAGTTGAAGTTACGCGGTGTTGCATGGCTTTTGAGGCTCTCATATGGTCTTTACGCACCAACATGGTGACCTTGCTACAAATATTGGCTAAATATGTAGCCTCTTCAGCTGCGGTGTCTCCACCACCCACAATAGCAACATCCTGTCCTTTATAAAAGAAACCGTCACATACAGCGCAGGCCGAAACACCTCCACCACGCAAACGTTGCTCACTAGGCAAGCCTAAGTATTTGGCAGTTGCTCCAGTGGAAATGATGACTGTCTCTGCCAATACTTTTTTATTGTCATCAATGTTAACACGGTGTAACCCGCCTGGTTCTTTGGAAAAATCTACTGCTGTAGCCATTCCAATACGGACATCTGTTCCAAAACGTTCGGCTTGTTGTTGTAGCTCTACCATCATGGTTGGGCCATCAACACCCTCAGGATATCCCGGAAAATTATCAACTTCTGTGGTAGTTGTAAGTTGTCCACCTGGCTCTAAACCTGTATATAAAACAGGATTTAAATCTGCACGAGCAGCATATATAGCAGCGGTATAGCCCGCGGGTCCGGACCCAATAATTAATGTTTTGATATGTTCAGGTGCCTCACTCATGATTCATTGTTTGAATTCAAAATTACAGGATTAAGGCGACAGATTGACATTAATACTATCAAAAGTTATTATCAATCTATTATCTAAAATGATAAGAAATTATGTTTGGCAACCTTACGATATATTCTATATTTGCAGTCCGTTTTTAACGGGGTGTAGCGTAGCCCGGTCATCGCGCCTGCTTTGGGAGCAGGAGGTCGCAGGTTCGAATCCTGCCACCCCGACAAAATCGTTTGTAACCCTCTGATTATCAGAGGGTTTTTTGTTTAAAATAAAAAGTAGTACCCATATTAGTACCCAAATTCTTAATAATTCTCTAAATTTGGGTAAAATGAAAATCACTCTAATACATAAAACACAACAACAAAATAAATCTGGAGAGTGTGAAGTGTTTTTTCGTTTGAGAAATCCATCTGGTGATGTCAAAATATCTACTGATATTTTTCTTCAACCAAAAGATTTTAAAAACGGTAATATTAAAATATCCCACCCAAACTATAAATCTTACAATCTCACCTTACTAAGAATTAGAAAAGATTTAGATTTTATCATCGATAACTTTGTTGAGAATGAAGAATCTTTTACCCCTAAAATGGTAAAGTTCAAATACGATGAATTGATTTCTAATCGAGAAGGTGATGAAATAGAATTGTTGGATTTTTGGAAAGGTTTTGAAGAGTACTTAGAAACCAAAAAATTAAAATCCTACGGATACTTAAAAACAATTAAAACTCTTGAAAATCACCTTAGAAACTTTGAGATAAAATGTGGTAGGAAATTGTCCTACGAGTGGGTCATTCGAAAAACACATCTGTTCCAAACTGAATTCAATGAATATTTGTGGAATGATAAAGGATTATCAAACTCATATGTAAACAAACTCTATGACAACTTAAGTGGTTTCTTTTACTACTCCCATCAGAGTGGATACATAAAAATTAAACCTAAATTCAAATTAGAACAAACCTATGAAGTAGATGAAAAAATATATTTAAATACCGATGAGGTTATAAAACTTTTCAACTCACAGAAATGGAGTTACTCTGAAAAAAATGAAAATACCTTATTAAAAAAAGAGAACATCAGAATAGTTTCAGATGAGTTAAGAGGTTCAAATAAAGAAAAATTTGGTGGAGTTTTAAAAGTTACTAATTGGGAATTGGTAAAAGATATTTTCCTGTGGTTAAACTCAACAGGAATGAGAATTGGAGATGTAAAAACTATCCGAATCAACAATATGAATTTTGATAGAAAAACACAATTAATCAGTTGGACTCAAACTAAAACATCTAAGATGGTTTCAGTTCCATTAAATGATATAAGTGGATATATTTTTACCAAATACAGTAGAGGTAAATCATTGGAACAATTTCTATTTCCAAAGGTATCTCAACAAAAATTCAATAAACAACTAAAAAATTTACTGAAAGATTTGAGATTCAACAGAATGGTCTCTAAACCCATGAGAGTTGGTTCTAAAGTAGTTAATTCCGAACCAAAACCTTTATGGGAGTTGATTTCCTCACATAGTGGTAGAAGAGGTTTCATAAAAAACTCTATTGATTTAGGAAACATGGATTACTCAACCATCATGAAGTTATCTGGTCACAAAACCTTTTCAGAGTTCTCTAAGTACATCTCTGTTACTCAAACAGATGTTCTAAAAAGTAGAGGTTTATATAGTTTAGAAACACCCGAAGATGGTATGGGTGAAAAACTCTTAATGTTGTTCAATAAACTTACAGACGATGAGAAAAGGTCTGTTTTTGGTATCGTACAATCGATGAGTAAGAAGTAAAATCCCATTAGGAGAAAAAACTAACTCCGATATAAAAACCACTCCGATAACCAACCCTACTAATTCTTTTTTCTCAGTTACAAGAAACCTCCACTATTCTCTCCAATCCCAATGTTTATGGGGGTTAACTTAAATTCTCAAATTTGATGAGTTAAGTTTGTAAATATGTTTGATACTGGGACTTTTTCGTACATATTAATTGGAACAGGTATTTGTTTTTTGATTATTATTGGTAAGGGATAATTTTGGAATACATTTAATAATCAAAAAAATATATTTGGATATGGTTGACATAAAAATACTTTCTGGTATAATTAAGATAATTGAAGATTTTAAAAAAAATGTAATAAAAAAATCTGGAACAACCCATGTAAATCAATTAAAAATAAAATTTGATGTAAGAAATTATCCTTTATATGGTGGTAAAATATTGATGACTCTTGGACCAATTATTTTCACAGAAAAAAAAAGTTTATGTGTTAAATCATAAAGAAACATATAGTTCTGTAGAATTTGATAATAAAAAATGTTGGAAACTCAAGAAGGTTGATAATGATGTTTACGTATTTGAGATTGATTATTCACAAATCCATAAATTGGGAGGTAAACCAGTTACTGGTGGTAATTTCTTCCATAGAAAAAAAGAGGATCGTGGTTATTTGTACTACAACAAAAAAATTATATGTCTAATTGGTTCAAAAGAAAACCCTATACTACCAATGATTGATGAATTAAAAATGACAATAAAAAAACTAATAGATGATAATAGAAAGATAAAAAATGAGGAGGAACGTCTTAAAAAAGAATTACTAGAAAAAAGGAAACAAGAAAGTTTAACTAGAGAAAAAAAGGAACGGGAAAGAATAAGTAAAGAAAGGGAGGACAGAACAAAATATCTTTTAAAATTACGTGATGAAACAATCCATAATTTAGATAAAGATAATAATGGTTTAGTAGATATTTTGGAGGTTGATGATTTTATGAAACTTTTAAAAAAACATCAAGAAAAAATCATAAAAATAAATTCAGGACATATAACTGATTTTGTAAAAGTATCTGAACATTTAAGTTTAAAAAAGATAATATTCAAATTATTTTTGATAGGTTAAAGAATACAGTTGATTTACAAATTGAGGGACTATTAGAACTTTTAAATAATCAAATTAATATTTTTAATGTTCTTTTATTTCACTCAATTAATATGATAGGGTCATTAATAAATAATGATTTAATTACTTACAATGAAATTTATCTAAAATTCGATAAACTTGATGTATTTAATTCAAATTGGGAAAATCAAGTTCAATCAGAATTAATTTCGGTAAACAAAGGACTAGTTGATGTAAAAAATAAACTTTCAGAAATTAGTAAAGAGGTTAACACAATGAATAAAAACTTTAGACAACTGATTTACAACGTACATCAAATGGAGAAAAATATAACTTCAGAACTTTCCAATCTTTCATATACTATTGATTACGGAGTAAGTGAACTAAATAGTTCCCTAACAAGAGAATTGAAAGATATTAATTCAGGTATAGGAATGAATAATCTTCTTACAGGTATTCAAACCTATCAGATGTACAAAATCAACAAGAACACAAAGTCATTAAGAGGTTAGTTATTGAATGAAAAAGGTTCTTCTTATTTTTCTTTTTTTCTCATCTTGTTCTTTGTTTGAAAATGAAGATGTTGAACGTACCTTTTGTCCTAACAACGAATGTTGGGTTAGATTGTATACAGATTTTGAACCTGATGAAAATGGTTATCATCATGTAACCCCATCGTGGTTCTCACCAACTTCAGGAAGATTCAATATTCACATAGAATCTTCACCAACCATCCCTAATTGTCAATATGGTGGTGTTCCTGTTGTAACCTCCAAGTTTGATTCAAACACATATTGGGAAGTTGAAAGTGGTTTATCATTCGTTTTCAGTTTATATAATCCTTTTGAGGGTTATTTCAATCAACAAGGAAAACCTATTAAAGTGAAAGATACAATTGTCACTCTTGATTATTTTAAAGGTGAAATTATCCCTGTTGTTCAAAACACCACAATTGTACATGATGTTTTAGATAAAATGGAATGTTATGGGTGGAATAATCCAAAGAGTGGACCTACTCCATTAGAAACAGGAAATTGTGTAATGTATTCAAAAAGAATTGTTGGTCCATTAATTCAAGAAATGATTGGAGATACATTGACTATTTACTCGGAAACTAATTTTGATTGTGGAGATGTTGAGGTTGTTAAGGATTCTATTTTTGTGATTGTGGAATAAGTGTATTTTCCTATAGAAGAAAAAACTACCCCGATATAAAAACCACTCCGACACCCTACCCTACTAAATCCTTTTTCTCAGTTACAAGAAACCTCCACTATTCTCTCCAATCCCAATGTTTATGGGGGTTAACTTAAATTCTCTTAAATTTGATAAACATCAAATTTTAGTCTAAACCTCACAAGTCATTAGAATTTAATTTTACATCGTTAATAATATGATCGAAATATCCGAGGAAAATTTAATTTTACTGTGTAAAGAACTTGATCTACCAAACATTTTTGATCCTCATAATGAATATAATTATTGGGTTGTCAAAGAAAGGAAAGAAAGGTTTGAAGAAGTAATTAAAAAACAAATAACTCTAAAAGACATCCTCCCCAAGTTAAAACAAGAAATAATAAATAATAATTTACTACTATTCTTAGATAAGGAGGGATTAAAAAAGAAAGTGAAACCAAAAGGATTATTTGAAAATAAAAATGTTTTTAATACGGAAATCCTCAAATCAAAAATACTTGATTCTCGTAATGGTTGGGTTGGTTATGGAAACGATGAAACTTGTTTTATCATAGATGATCATGAAATGTATTGTTACAGACATAATCTACCTAGATTAATTGATTGTGGGGGTACTAAAGAAGTCTCTTTTTATAACAAAATTCTAATAGAACTTAATATTGAGTTTTATTTTAAAATGGATAATTTTCTAAGAGAGATTTATAAAAAAATATTAAAAAAAGAGATTTTAAATATAATTAAGAAAGAGTTAAAAACTATTTCAGATGAGTTACTGAAAATTAAAAATAAATTAGAAGAATCAAAGTCTTCTGTGTTATTAAAATTAGATAAAGACAATAATGGAAAAATTGACATAATTGAAGATAAAAATGAGTTTAATCTTCTTCTTAAAAAACACCAAAAGATTGTAATAGAAAAAGGAAAAGAGTTTAATCAAAACTACACCCATCAATTTATTAAAGTTGGTAACTATATCAAAAAAAAACGAAGTAATTTACAACTCATATTTGATTGTATCAAACAAGTCCAAAATCAAAAAGACTTGGATGAATATGTAGAGATTTTAGAAAGTGAAATACATTCATATAATCTTCTTTTAATTAACTCATTAAATCTTATTGTTTCGTTAATTGAAGATGACCAAATAACTTTTTATGATATCTATGAAAAGTTTGATAAACTCAATATTTTCAATTCTAATTGGGAAAATGACATGTCCCACAAATTAACTAATCTTAATAAGGGTATTTCAGAACTTAATTCAAATATTAAGGGATTAATGTTTGAAATAAGAGATATGGGAGATAAAATAGTAAATTCTATAGATGATTTAAGTTATATCACTGAGGAATCAACAAGAATGTTAGATAATAGATTGGGAGAAATTGATTCATCAATAAAAACAAATAACCTTCTAACTCTTATTAGTACTTATCAAACATATAAAATAAATAAGAACACCAAATCTTTAAGAGGTTAAGTTCCAAAAAAGATTGTTACCCTTTTAGTTTTCCTTTAATTCTTAATAAAAAAGATAACCCCAATTACCCCAAAATACTTGTATATATCACAAAATTGTTGTATATTAAGATTGAAACAAAAAAGGAAACACTATGGGGTTAAAAATCAAATACAACAGAACCTCCACCATTCAACAAGAAGGGGAAAGATTCAAGTTAGATAAGGATAATTACGATTTAACTCTCTTTGATAAAGGTGTGAGTGGTAAAATACCTTTCTCTGAAAGAGAAAAGGGAAGAGAACTAACCCAATTAGTTCAGAATGGTGAAGTTGATGAGGTTGTTGTGGAAGAACTCTCTCGTTTGGGTAGAAATACCATTGATACACTTACGACTCTTAAATTCTTTGAAGAGAATGGAGTTAATGTGGTTGTAAAGAGTATGGGTAATCTTCAATCTATGGTAAATGGAAAGAAGAATCCTATTTGGAACTTAATTACATCAGTAATGAGTTCTTTGTATGAATTGGAGAGAGAGAACATCTTAGAAAGAACTGAGATGGGAAGAAAGATGTATGTAATGAATGGTGGGAAACTTGGAAGGAAGATTGGAATTACTGAAAGTAGAAATGATTTCTTGAAGAAAGAGAGAACTCAGAAGATTATCTCACTATTAGAAAAAGGGAAATCAGTTCGTGATATCAGTAGTAGGTTGGGAGTATCTCCAAAAACAATTGTTAAGGTTAGGAAGTATGTATTGGAAAAAAAGGGTAAGAACCTTATGGAACTTACCCTCTCAAAGATTTGGTGTTTTGGTTTATTTTATAAGTCTGATAGGTTTGAATCATGGTAAGTAAGTTGTTTGTATCTAAGGTTGAATTTATTTCTCCTAAACTATTATTTAACATCCTTGTTGATTCTTCAGTAACATAACTGAGTTCTTCAATTGAGTTGACTATTTTATTACCAATATCTCTAATTTCATACATTAGAACTTGTAACCCATCTCCAATATTTGAAAGTTTTTGTGATACATCCTTTTCATGTTTTGAATCAAATATGTTAACAGAATCAAACATTTCATGTATTTCATAAAATGTAATCATATCATCTTCAACTAATGATACAATCATGTTTAATGAGTTAAATAGAATAAGATTGTAAGTATGAATCTCATCTTTTAATATGTCAACATATTCATTTAACACCTCTTGATTTGGTGTGTCTTTTATGGAATTAAATATAGATTGAATATTTCCTTTTTTAGTTTTTAGATAAGATGATACTTTAACAAATTGTTGAACGTAGTTTCTATCTATATCTACAATTCTCTTTTGATGTTTTTTAAGTAATGAATTAAAATCATTTCCTTCAATAACATCAACCTCTCCATTACCATCTTTATCTAATTCATTTAACAAATTGTTTTGTGAAATTTGTAAATCTTTGAGTCTTTGTTTTTCCTCTTTTTCTAGTTTAAGTTGTTGTTTCCTTTCACTTGATAATTCATGATTAGTCTTCAATATATCTTTGTAGTTTTCTTCCGTAACTTTAGGAATTTTTTCAAAATAAGAATTTAACAAACCATAATCTAATAAACCTAATCCCCGTCTTTTCCTAATTTCATTAATATTGTTATTGTATTTTGTTCTTTCAAGACTCCAGAACGAAAGTTCACTTAACTTTTTAATATTAAAAGAGAGGGAAATAATTTCGTTTTTGGAAAACCCATGTTTGTCAAGTAATCCCTTTAATTTAACTTTAACACTATCTATATTGTTAAACTCTTCCTCCATAATTCTCACTTCAAAATTGATGATTCAAATTTAAGATAATTTAAGTCAACCCTCATAAACATTGGGGTTGGAGTTGATAGTGGAGGTGAGTTACCCTATCAAAATTCTCTCTGAGAATTTGGTAGTTTAAGAAGAAAAGATAAACCACCTCAACACTTATTTACAGAGTGTTTGTGAGTGGTTTATTTGGTTTAGGATATCAAACCTTCTTATTGATTCTGATTGTTTCTTATGAGTTCTCTGTAAAGAAAAACCCCCACCATTAGTGATGAGGGTAATTCCAAATTTTTTTAATCCATTGGAAAGGAACTAAGTAAACCATTCTTTTCTCTTTCCTTTTGTTTTTGTTTTTCTTCAGATTTCTTTTTCTTTTCTTCTTTTTTAAGTTGTTTTTCGTAAGAAGATTTCATTTCATCTGATAACAATTGGTATTGTTCTTTTTGGAAGTTTATTAAGATAGGATTGATTTCTTCACCAATGTATTCATCTAAAACTTCACCATTTAAGAAAACTTTATTTGGTTCTCCACTTTGAGAAAACATAAATAATTTGGGAAGTAATTTACTATAGAAACTAACATTTCGGTATTCATTTGACCTAATCAATTTTTTCTCATAACCTATCTCATCATAATATGGATAACCACATTCCTCAATGAAATAATTATGTATTTCATCATTCCTATAACCATCACTCTTAACTTTTAAGTAATTTGGTGTGAATCTTTCAATTCTTATGGAACTTTTTAGTTTGTTTTCATTTGGTTTGTGTTTGTTAATTTCCAACTCATAACTTGAAATATCTGTTACCACCCAATTCCTAAGGAATTGTTCTAAAGGTTCATCTAACTTATTGTTCTGATGTTTGATGATTGAGTTGTATAAATCCTCTGTAAGGAATTTTTCAGTTTTGGATTTAATTGGTTTTGGAATATTATACAACCCATCTGTTGAAAGAGTTATACTTTCTTTTACATGAGTTCCTAATGAGTTGTAACTACAAATTTCATATTTATCTTCCTTATCAAAAGAACAATCTTCTCCAAAACGGAAACTCACGGATGATTTTCGAATTCCATCTAAATAAAGAGTATTCTCATAATTAGAAGTATAATAATCCTTCCTACAAACCAATCCATTTGGTAAACCCATATGAAACTCTCCTTTATAATCTTTTGATTCAAACTTTCCATTTAGAACACCATCTACATAATTTACAATGATGATATTATCTGTATCCTTGAAAATATCATTTAAGTTTTTGTGGTGAATGTGTAACACATCATTGAAATCATTCTTTGAGAATTTAGTTTCATATGGGGAATAAGTTTCATGTTTAACAGAATTTTCTTTAACCTTCCACTCACCATTCTTTTTATTGTTGATATAATTTCCTTTTTCACCACTAAGAGTATTTTCAAATTCACCATTTCTCTTCCCATTTTTGAAAGTAGTTTTCTCATAAGGTGTTACATGGTTTTTCTCACTATAATATTTGTAACATTCACCATCTTTAACCCCATTTTTGTAAGAAATAGAACTTACAATTCTTCCACCCCATTTATCCCTTTGTTTAACAACACCATTGTAAGGTTCTAAATCACATTTTTCATAAGGAACATACTTTCCATTTTTTAGTTCCATTCTACTTTTAATTATTCCGTAATCCTTTTGGGAAATCACTCTGTAAAGTTTTCCTCCCTTGGGATAAAGAACATAGATTGATGAAATATTTTCTTCATCATCAGTATTAACCTCTAATTGGAGTTTTGGGAAGATTTCACTTAACATATCATAATCATTATACCAATGATTATTTTGTGATTTAATATCCATTATATCATCCATTAAGGATTGTTCTTTTACAATTGGAATAAACCATGTTCTTGAATGGGAGGTTTCATTTTTGTATCCTCTTTGAAAACACTTTTCAAAGTGTTCATTCATAACCACATCAAATGGTTTTTGATTTTGTGGTTGGTTACTATTCTTTACCAATCCTCCGTTTTTAATTTCTGATTTTTTCATAATTTATTTTGTGTTTTATACCCACTCGGTTTTAATTATACTCTCACTTGTTACTCATTGATTAAAAGTGGAGAGAACGAACTCTCAATCAACTCTACTTAATATACGAAATATTATATCCATTTACTATTATAGTAATTTATAGATATAACTTTGAATTATATCTATTTTTTGACTAGATTTACAAAAACTATAACTGATGAAAGGTAGACCCCAATCGGTGAATTTTTCTCCTAAAGAATTTCAAGAACTCTCACGAGAGGAAAGGGTTCTTCGAGGTAGAATCTCCACTTTGAAGAAAATGATTCAAAGAAGAGAAGATAAAATAGATGAGTTGATGAAACCTGTTTTAAAGAAAAAATCAGAGGTTAATTCACTCAAAGAAGAGTTAGGAGAACTTAAAACTCAAATCAAAGAATTGGGAGTAGAATTCCCAACCTTTAGAGTTGAGGATTTCTTTTTAAAAGGTAAAACATACTATCGTGGAGTTTGGTATGTGAACTCCAAAAAGAAACAGTTGTATATGGGTTCTGAGAAAAAAGTTCAAGAAAGAATGAATGAGATAATTGATGGTTTTGACAAACTACCTCAATCTCAGAAAAATGAAAAAATATTAGAAGTATACCTTCCAGAGTTTCAAATGAACTTTTGGGAAAAAGAATGAAGAATTTAAAAAAGACAAATGAAAGTATTTAAATTAAGTAATAAATCGAACCTTCAAGAGGTTGACCAATTATCCTTCAAATTAGAAAAAAACATTCAAGATTTAGTTGAGAAGAATACAGAATCGGTTTTCAATATTAAATTTATTCAATCTGAACTTTCGGTTGATAAATACCGAATTGACACTCTATGTTATGATAGTGAAACAAACTCATTTATTATCATTGAATATAAAAAAGGGAGTAGTTATTCTGTAATTGACCAAGGTTACACTTATCTTCAATTACTTCTGAATAATAAATCTGATTTTCTTCTTGTACTTTCACAACACTTTAACAAGGTTTTAAAAATGGAAGATATTGATTGGTCTCAATCGAGAATAATCTTTGTTTCCCCCTCTTTTAATTCATATCAAAAGGATAGTGTAAACTTCAAGGATTTACCATTTGAATTGTGGGAAATAAGAAAATACTCAAACGATACAGTTGTTTTAAATCAACACAAGTCCAACTCTAAAGAAAGTATTGAAACTTTAAAAACATCAAAGACAAACTCTGTTATTTCACAGGTTACACGAGAGGTTAAAGTGTATTCTGAGGAAAAACATTTAGGTCATGGTTCTGACGAAATAAATGAAATATATTTTAAGTTAAAAGAAAGAATCATGGATTTAGGTTCGGATATTGATATCATCCCAAGAAAAGAATACATAGGTTTTAAAAGAAGTACAAATTTTGTTGACATTGAATTTCAAAAGAAACAATTAAAGTTATTTATTAACATGAAGTTTGGTAGTATTCCTGATCCAATGAATATTTGTAGAGATGTCAGTAATGTTGGTCATTATGGTAATGGTGATTATGAAGTAAAAGTTAACGGAACTACCGATTTAGATTACTTGATGGTTCTTATCAAACAATCATATAACGATAAAGAACACTAATGGATATCATCAAATTAAAATCGTCTTACGATTCACTACTCAAAGATGAGGACTTTGATAAACTTGATTTAGGTTTAAAGAATCCTAATATTTTTCAAATTCTACGAATCACAAAAAATGAGATTAGACACTCTAATTTTCTTTCTTGGTTATTAGACCCTAATCAATCCCACAAACTCGGTGACATCTTTTTAAAACGATTTTTAAGAGAGGTTTTTTCTTCAGACAAGTTTGGAGATTTAGACCAAGTTGATGTTGAGGGAATGGATTTATCTAAAGTTGAAATTCAACGTGAATGGAAGAATATAGATATCCTAATCAAACTTGAAAATGTGGTAGTTTGTGTTGAGAATAAAGTTCTTTCAAGAGAACACTCAAATCAACTTAAAAGATATAAGGAGATAATTGAAAGTCAATTCCCTAATCACCATCAAACATTTGTTTATCTAACTCCAGAGGGGACAACATCTGAAGATGAATCTGATACATACGAACCTATTTCGTATGAATTCATAGTAGAATCATTAGACCGAATAATTTCTGTATACGGTGAATCACTAAACGAACAAGTTAAAAATTACATAAAAGACTATATAACCATAATAAAACGAGAACTTATGGGTACAGATAAATTAACTGAACTTTCTAAAAAAATATATCAAAATCATAAAGAATTATTTGATTTTATTATCGAACATAAACCTGAGTTTATTGATGATATAAGAGTAATTATTATTGATGAAATTCGAAAACGTGGTTGGATTTTAGGTTCTGAAAACAAACATTACGTTAGATGGTTTACACCAAAAATTGAAAAATATATTTACTACAATAAAGAAACCAAAAACGGATGGAATAAAAGAGAATCTTTTTTATTTGAGATTGTACTTACACCTTCATCTAATAAATTTAATTTTAAAACAGTTTTATCACCATCTGACACAAAATATAATTCGAAAAGAGTTGAAGAGATATTACTTGAAATAAGTGGGTTCAGAGAATCCAAAGGAAAAAAATGGTTTGTAAATAAAGACAAAAAAGAAAAGTTCATTTATGAAGAAATCCCTTCCATGAGTGATGAAGAAATGAGATTAGAGGTTAATAATTTTTTAGATAAAATCACTCCAATTATAAACTCAGTTGAAAATAAGTTTGAAGAACATCATAATGAATTAATTGAATTAAAAAATGTTTGAAATAAGAGGAAATATATTTGACTAATCACATGTTAAGTAAAACAATTAATTAAGTAAATTATGTCAATTATCTATTTTGACACCTCATCTTTATTAAACCTCTTAACCCTATCTTTTGGTTTCAACGAGTTCTCCCACTCAATTAAATCGTTTTTAA
The DNA here is from genome assembly GCA_038143535.1 of Bacteroidota bacterium. Classification (GTDB taxonomy): domain Bacteria; phylum Bacteroidota; class Bacteroidia; order Flavobacteriales; family Flavobacteriaceae; genus UBA7446. Next base: position 642,063 of record JAYQMD010000001.1, on the reverse strand, counting down.
GGATGTATTTCGAGTGAGAGGTTATCTCTATCATTTTTAATCCTTTCGTCCTTCTCCAATCTTCTATGGTGTTTCTATTTACTCCGTAGAGTTCCATTAATTGTTTCTTTGATATTCTTTCTTCCATTTTGATTTTCTCTCTTCTTTATCCATTAATTCTTTAAATTTCATCTCATACCCTTCCCTATCTCCTTTCATTCTGTATACTTCTAACTCTTTGTGAAAGTTCTTTACCAACTTTGATTTTCTTATCAATTCTTGAACAAATTCTTTCGGATTTGGTATTTGAGTTTGGTTGTTTTTGGTTTTCATTTTAATACTTCTAAGTGTAAATTATCTTCGGAGTGGATACACCTCACCCTAAGGTGAGGATGATAAAATTCTTCGGATATGGAAGAACACCATTGAGTATTTAATTCCTCAATTATCCATTCCCACTCTGAATGGATATCACCCCTCTCGTTTGATGTATCTCAACATCTGGTGATTAAGAAACCGATAGATTTTAAGTATGAAAGAGGATTAAGGTTACAAGGTGAGTTACAACAACTACACTTAAACATTACATACTCTCAGAAGGATATATGTTTCATGGAACTATCAATCCATGAAAGAATCCTTCCTTGTATAAATAGTATTAAGTGAAGGAAAACGAAATAAATTGTATTAATTAAAATGTTTATTTATTGATTTAGTCAATTATTAAATTTGAAATATTAAATTTGTCAACCCTTTGGGAATGTTCATTTAAATACTGGTAAACGAATAAAAAATAGTTTGGGTACTATTAGTACCCAAAATGATGGATTTTCATCAAAAAAAATGGGGTTTACTCTGATTTTACAGAGTAAAATGTGGTAGGTTCGAATCCTGCCACCCCGACTTTTTAAAACCGACCTTTTATTCGGGATGTGGCGCAGCCTGGTAGCGCACACGCATGGGGTGCGTGGGGTCGCAGGTTCAAATCCTGTCATCCCGACTTTTTTAGCCTTAATAGCCAATTGCGTATTCCATTAAAGTTTAAAATGAAGCAGGTTAACATCGTTTGTTTTTCTGTTAACATTTATCATTCCAAAAAAGCAGACCATCTGATTTGGAAGCTTATCTTTACAAAAATCAGTGTTAGGTGATAATTGGAATTAGTGGCGGTACGGGTGCGGGCAAAACCACACTTGTCAATTATGTTGCAGAGATGTTGGGCAAAGAGGAAACGCTAATACTCTCGCAAGACCGCTATTACAAACACTTGCCAGAGCTGTCTTTTGAAGCACGTTGTCTCATCAACTTTGATCACCCCGATGCGCTTGATTTGGGTTTACTTGTAAATCATGTTGTCCAACTTAAAAATGGCAAATCAATAAAAAGCCCATTATATTCATTCGAACAGCATTTACGAAAGGATGAAATTGAGGTTATCCATCCAAAAAAATATATTTTAATTGAAGGTATTTTGGTGTTTGCTCATGCGCCACTTCGTGATTTATTTGACTATAAAGTGTATATTGAAGCTGATATAAATAAACGCGTTGAACGACGTATGGAACGTGATATAAACACTAGAGGCAGAACAAAAGAAGAAGTGATGGCGCGTTTTGAAAATACACTTCACGCCATGCACAATCAGTTTATAGCGCCACATTTGCACACGGCAGACGTGGTGATCATAAATAACGATTTGAACGTTGCGAAAAATCAAATGCAGGCGTGGATAGCAACAACAATTAGATGAAAAAGCTTTTTAAAAATCCATGGTTTAAGTTAGCCACCAACCTATATGCCTTAATTGGGATATTTTTTATTGTATGGATGGTTTTTCTGGATTCCAATTCGCTGCTCATTTACTTTAGTCTTGAGCGCAAATTATCGGAACTAGAAAGGCAAAAAAGCACTTTGGAAGAAAGTATCGCTTTAGACAGAAAAACACTCTTACAGTTAAGCGACTCCATAGAAATGGAACGCTATGCAAGAGAGCGTTATCTGATGAAAAGAAAGAATGAGGACGTATACCTTATTGAGTATGCTGACACAATTAATTAACTAAATAAAAACAACATGAAACACGCAGAACAAATGTTGCGAGACGATGCCTTAGCAGGAAAAGTTATAGTTGTTACTGGCGGCGGAAGTGGACTAGGTAAATCGATGACCCGTTATTTTCTAACACTTGGAGCTAAGGTTGCCATAACTTCACGTAATTTCGAAAAGCTAGAAATTACCGCACAGGAATTAATGCAAGAAACAGGAGGTGATTGTTTTGCGGTTGCTTGTGATGTTCGCAATATTGATGAAGTTGAATCCATGCACAGTCAAGTACTGGAAACGTATGGACCTGTAGACGTATTGGTCAATAATGCGGCTGGTAATTTTATAGCACCTACCGAACGGCTGTCGTCAAATGCGTTTGACACCATTTTGGATATTGTTCTTAAGGGAACAAAAAACTGTACGCTTAGCTTTGGAAAACATTGGATTAAAACCAAACAACAAAACACCAATGTACTCAATGTCGTAACCACCTATGCCTTTACAGGTTCGGGCTATGTAGTGCCTTCCGCCTGTGCAAAAGCAGGGGTTTTGGCCATGACACGCTCACTGGCTGTTGAGTGGGCAAAATACGGCATGCGTTTTAACGCTGTTGCTCCCGGCCCCTTCCCTACCAAAGGTGCTTGGGATCGTTTGCTGCCTGCACCAATAAAAAAGAAATTTGATCCTAAAAAACGTATTCCAATTGGAAGAGTGGGCGAACATCAAGAGTTGGCAAATCTAGTTGCCTATATGGTTTCAGATTTTGGCGCTTACCTCAACGGAGAAGTAATCACACTGGATGGTGGCGAATGGCTCAAAGGCGCTGGTCAATTCAACAATCTAGAGCAGGTTAAAAAAACCATGTGGGACATATTAGAGCTTGCCATTAGAAAGAAAAAATAGTTAACATAAATTTGGTAGATACTACTGCATTTTAGTAGTATTTTTACATTTCATTTGTTTAGATGGGAAAAATTATTGCCATAGCGAATCAGAAAGGCGGGGTTGGAAAAACAACCACTTCTGTAAATCTTGCGGCTTCACTTGGCGTACTTGAAAAAAAAGTACTCCTCGTTGATGCCGATCCGCAAGCCAACGCTACATCTGGACTAGGCATTGAGGTTGATGCCGTTGAAAAAGGATCCTATCAAGTATTAGAGCACACCGTTACTGCTAAAGAAGCCATTTTAGCAACAAATTCACCAAACCTTGATATAATACCAGCACATATTGACCTAGTGGCCATCGAAATTGAGTTGGTTGACAAAACCCATCGGGAAATGATGCTTCGAAAGGCACTGGAACCCATTAAAGACGATTACGATTATATTTTTATTGACTGTGCGCCTTCCCTTGGGCTGATTACATTAAATGCGCTTACGGCTGCTCATTCGGTTATCATTCCCATTCAATGCGAATATTTTGCACTCGAAGGATTAGGAAAACTACTAAACACCATAAAAAGTATTCAAAAAATCCACAATGTAGGCCTTGGGATTGAAGGCATGTTACTCACCATGTACGACTCCAGACTGCGTTTGTCGAACCAAGTTGTGGATGAAGTGAAAAAACACTTTGGAAACATGGTCTTTAGTACTATTATCCAAAGAAATGTAAAACTTGGTGAAGCACCCAGCTTTGGAGAAACAATTATTGATTACGATGCCACATGCAAAGGGGCTTCTAGCTATTTGAAGTTGGCACAAGAACTAATCAACAAAAAAAAGTAATATGGCAAAAGCAAAAAAACGGCAAGCCATGGGACGTGGGCTATCAGCACTACTCCCAACAGATGAAAATCTTGTTCAAGGCAGCGTAGAAGGAAAGGTCATTGAACTTCCCTTAAATCAAATCGAAACTAATCCTTTTCAGCCACGAACGCAGTTTAATCCTGATACTTTAGCAGAACTGGCTTCGTCCATTGCTGAGTTGGGCATTATCCAGCCCATAACGGTACGTAAACTCAAAGACAACAGCTATCAATTGGTTTCTGGTGAGCGCCGCTTCAGGGCTTCACAATCCATCAACCTAAAATCCATTCCTGCTTTTGTTCGTCTTGCAAACGATCAAGAATCATTGGAAATGGCATTGGTTGAAAACATCCAAAGAGATGATTTGGATCCCATTGAAATTGCGTTGAGCTACGACAGACTTATCAACGAAATTGAACTAACGCAAGAGCAAATGAGTAAACGCGTTGGAAAAAAGCGATCGACAGTTACCAATTACTTGCGCCTATTAAACCTTGATCCTATCATTCAATCGGGTATTAGAGACGGTTTTGTCAGCATGGGACACGGACGTGCATTACTCAGTGTTGCGAATAAACAAGAGCAATTAAAACTGTATAAAAAAATTGTGTCAACAGGGCTGTCGGTAAGGGCTACAGAACAAGCCGTAAAGCCTAAACAGTCCAAAACCGCTCCAGCCGAAAATTATACATCAAAATACGTAGATTCAATTAAAAACTTTTTCGATGCACCCGTGCAAACCACAGTTGACAAGAACGGCGCAGGTAAAATCATCATTTCTTTCGCTTCTGAAAAAGAGTTCAAAAACATTCGTAAAAAATTAAAATAGTGAAGCGTTTCGTCCTATTCATTTTTGTGTGGTGCTGCAGTTGCTTTGTCTTTGGACAGCAAATTATCGTAGACGACATGCAAAAAATAGAAAACGAAGACCCCTTAAGGCCTGCAAAAGCCGCTTTTTATTCTGCCGTACTTCCGGGCTTGGGACAGGCCTACAACAAACGCTATTGGAAAATTCCACTTGTTTACGGAGCTATAGGTGCTTCGATATATACCTACGATCAAAATCACAAAAACTATTTGCGATACCGGAATGCTTACAAAAGAAGAATCGCTGGATATAACGATGATGAATTTCAAAACATCATCGCAAGTACAGACCGCCTAATAGATGGTCAAGACTTTTATAAACGCAACAGAGATCGCTCGATGATTTTTATCTTGGGCTTTTATTTTCTTAATATCTTGGACGCCAATATCGACGCACACTTAAAACAATACAATGTAAACAGCGATTTGACTGTAAAACCCTACTTCGATGTTGCGCCTGTTGGTGCACAACCGGTAGCGGGAATGCGGGTCGCATTAACTTTTTAATATGAAGATAGCCCTGTTAGGTTACGGAAGAATGGGAAAGGCCATTGAAAGCATTGCAAAGTCAAGAGGGCACGAGGTGGTTGCCATCATAGACATAGACAATCCAAAAGATGCGCTAAATGGTGCTGAAGTAGCCATTAACTTCAGTGTTCCGTCTGCTGCAGTAGCAAACATCACACATGCCTTAGACGAAGGGGTAGCTGTCGTTTGCGGTACAACAGGCTGGCTTGAAAGTCGCGCGGATATAGAATCATTGTGTGCTGCTAAAAAGGGAGCCTTTTTATATGCTTCAAACTTTAGTTTAGGAGTAAATATATTTTTTGCACTCAACGAAAAACTAGCGGAAATGATGGGGCAGTACAAACAATATGATGCCAGCCTCACAGAGATACACCACACCCAAAAGCTAGACGCCCCTAGTGGCACAGCCATCACACTTGCAGAAGGTATTTTACCGCATATAGACAAAAATACTTGGGCATTGGAAGAAGAAGCAAAAGGAATGGATTTGCCTATTAGGGCAGCACGCTTGCCAGAAGTTCCCGGCACGCATACCGTTGAATATAACTCCGAAACAGACAAAATCAGTATTGAGCATATTGCACACAATCGCGATGGTTTTGCCTTGGGAGCAGTTATTGCTGCAGAGTGGGTTAACGGCAAAAGCGGTATTTTTACAATGAAAGATGTTTTAAACATAACCCAATACTCCAAATTATGACTTTATCTCAATGGGCTTTGTTTGTTTTGCTTTGTCAACTCCTCATGTTTGTTAAACTGTGGAGGTTGTATAAAAAAGCAGGGTATGCACCTTTTTTAGCAGCCGTACCCATCTACAACTCTGTTATATTACTTCGTATCATTAGACGACCCGCGTGGTGGGTTATCCTGTTGTATTTTCCTATTGTAAACCTGTTAATGCTCCCAGTAGTTTGGGTGGAAACAGCACGAAAGTTTGGTAAAGATTCATTGACAGACTCCTTTTTGGCATGGGCCACCTTGGGGCTCTATGGCTTTTATATAAACTACGCCACTGATGTAACATATAATCCAGAGCAACCTACTGTTCCAAAAACAAAATTTGGTCAATTTATTGGATCAACAGTTTATGCGGTGGTTATTGCTACCGTTGTACATGCTTATTTTATGCAACCGTACATCATCCCAACGGGGTCTTTGGAAAAATCATTATTGGTAGGCGATTTTCTATTGGTAAGCAAATTCCATTATGGCGCACGAACACCACAAACGGTGGTTTCATTTCCCATGGTTCATGATACCATCCCTTTGCTAAAGACAAGGTCGTATTTAAAAAAACCACAACTCCCCTACATGAGACTTCCGGGACTACAGCAAATAAAACGAAACGAAATTGTCGTTTTCAGTTGGCCCGCAGATACCGTAAGGCAATTCTTTAAGAAAGAGGCGGGCGTTGTAAAGCCTGTTGACAAAAAATCTAATTATGTAAAACGTTGTGTTGCCATACCAGGAGATACACTCACCATAGAGGATGGCATCATATATATAAATGGTAAGGAATCTATAATGCCTGACCGAGCAAAGCCCATTTTTGGCTATAAAGCTTACAATGCAAAGGGCATCTCCGCAAGAAGGCTCATCAATGCAGGTTATGACGACCTTACACGAAAATTTTTAATAACAAATATCTCTCAACCCATACTTGATGCATTAAGACCGCATTTGTTGATGATTGCCAATCCAGATCCGAGTAATTATCAAGTGCTTACTGGGTCTAAAGGTTTGCCGCTAAACGTTGTGCAACAATACCGCATTCAAGCCAAGGAGTTGTTGGAAACCCAAAAAAGCTTATTTCTAACACTAAAAGAAGCTGAAGAATTACCAAGTGTGGTGACATTAGACAGTCTGAAAAGAAAAATCAATTCCAAGAGAACCTATAACGATTCTTATTTTCCTAACAACGTTCGTTACAACTGGAATGAAGATCAATTTGGACCTTTGGTAATGCCTAGAAAGGGGGTGACCGTTCAACTAAATTCAAAGAATGGGGCACTCTACAAAAAAATTATATCTGATTATGAATTAAATGATCTTGAACTTAGTGGTGACGACATTAAAATTAATGGATTCACGGTAGACACATATACCTTTAAGCAAGACTATTATTGGATGATGGGCGACAACCGTCACCGTTCAGAAGACAGTCGCTTTTGGGGATTTGTTCCCGAAGATCACATTGTTGGCAAACCTGTTTTTATATGGATGAGCATTGATGGATTCATGGACGGATTGCGAAATTGGAAGATACGTTGGGAAAGGGTCTTTACGACGGTTGGTGGCTCAGGAAAACCTGTTTCATATCGCTGGTATTTTGCGGCCTTTATAGCCATCTGGCAAGGTATTGCTTGGTACAGAAGACGTTCTAAAAAAGCATAAATGAGTACCGTTGTTGCCCCTTTAGCATATACGGGTTCCATTGGCTTGTGGGCGTTTATGACAACTGCACAAACAATTATCATAGAGCAATACGATTATTATCAAAAGCAAACCCAACGGAACAGAACGCACATACACGGCGCAAACGGAAAACTAATGCTTTCCATCCCTGTGAGGCACCTTGGAGTAATAGGACGTCAATACTACCACACGGTTGAAATAGAAAACAGTTTTGCATGGCAAATGCAACATTGGAAGTCCATACAATCGGCCTATAGATCCTCTCCCTATTTCGAATTTTATGAAGATGACTTGGCTATTCTTTACAAAACTGACTTTTTATCGCTGTACTCCTTCAACAAAGCCTATTTTGAGCTATTGCTAAAGTTGTTGGGCTGGGAACCTACGATACAGTACACCGAAAGCTATGAAAGGACACACGCCGCTATTGACATTAGAGCGCAAATAGAGCAAAAAAAAAGTACACACGATATAATAATCAGATACACCCAAGTCTTTCAAGACAAGAATGGATTTATCCCTAATTTATCCATAATAGATTTGCTGTTTAACGAAGGACCAAATGCCTTAACATTATTAAAAGCGCGGGTTTAATTAAAAAAAGCCACATTTATTAGGTAAACCCCTAACAATAAAAGAACCTAAAATAATAGGTATTGGTGGTGTTTTTATCAAAGCAAAAGCGGCAGATGAACTTCAAAATTGGTATAAAACCAACTTGGGTTAGTGCTAAATCCCTACGGGGCAACCTTTGAAATGCTTCATTCCAAGAATCCTGAAAAGGCAAAAATACATACAATGGAATATTTTTCCCAACGACACGTAGTACTTTGAGCCTTCCGAAAAAGACTTTATGATTAATTACCGAGTTCAAGAAATTGAAGCCCTGGTAAAAAAATTAAAGAGCATTGGTGTTACCATCATTGATGAAATAAGTACTTATCCCTATGGAAAGTTTGTGCATATTCTCGATCCAGAAAGGAATGTAATGGAGCTGTGGGAACCCAAAGAGAGCATTATTGACTCTTTAGAAGTGCCAATAAATAAAAAGCAGGCCATAAGCCGGATTCTGTCGTGCCTTATCATTAATCTAGGCGATGCATTGCTGCAACGCTCTATCCGCCTACCCTCCAACTTGGACGCGCTATCCTAAACGTTGGTTTACATGGCGTTTCACCGCATAGAGTTTACCTGGTTTCACTACAGCCGAACTGTACTTGCTTTCTGTTGCACTGGTCCTACCCCGCCTAAATCGAGACGACGGGCGTTACCCGCTATGCTGCGCTATGGTGTCCGGACTTTCCTCTCCGCCAAGGCGGAGCGATAAGGAGGCCTGCGATGCAAAAATACACTATTCCCTCATTTGTCTCTAATTTATCATAGGACAAAAAGATGAGTTTGTTTATATTTACCTCATGGGTGAATTTATAGTATCGGCTTTAAAATACAGACCGCAGACGTTTAAGGACGTCGTTGGTCAACAAGCCATCACACAGACCTTACAAAATGCCATTGATTTAGGTAAGATAGCCAAGGCGATGCTTTTCTGTGGACCAAGAGGTGTCGGCAAGACTACCTGCGCACGCATATTTGCTAAAAAAATAAACAGTCTCGGTACCGATATTGACCCAAACGAGGATTTTGCATTCAATGTGTTTGAACTTGATGCTGCCTCAAATAACTCTGTTGATGACATCAGAAGTCTCATTGAACAAGTGCGAATTCCACCTCAAAAAGGGAGTTACAAAGTTTACATCATCGATGAGGTGCATATGCTAAGCACTGCTGCTTTTAATGCCTTTCTTAAGACATTAGAGGAGCCTCCTCAACACGTCATTTTTATACTTGCGACTACCGAAAAACAAAAAATCATCCCTACGATATTGTCGAGATGCCAGATTTTTGATTTTAAACGTATCAGTCCAAAAGACGCACAAGATTATTTAAAAGTGATCGCAGAACGTGAAAGCGTAGCTGCTGAAGACCAAGCCTTACACCTCATTGCTCAGAAAGCAGACGGTGCCATGCGAGATGCGCTATCCATATTTGACAGGATGATAAGTTATGCTGGCGAAAAGCTTACTGCCAAGCATGTTTCGCTTAACTTAAATATATTGGACTATGACAGCTATTTGGGCATTACAGAACTGCTGCATAAGGGCGATTTGCACAATAGTGTCTTAAGATTTAATGAGTTGTTAGAACTAGGCTTTGACGGTTATCATTTTATCAACGGCTTATCCAAGCACTTTAGGGATTTGATGATGTGTCAAAACGAAGGCACAACACAATTGTTACAAGTAGATGCAGCTACAGAAGCTGCGTTTATGGCACAAGGTAAAAGCATTCCAAAAACCTTTTTACTTGATGCACTTGATTTGACCAACAAATACGCCCTTCAATACAAAAACAGCCTACATCCCCATTTGCAAGTAGAATTATGTTTGATGCAAGTGGCTTCGCTTAACGAAGCCGAAAAAAAAAGCAGTAAATCCTACATAAAACCCATTGATGGAAGTGTTCCGCCCAAAGGATCACCCATAAAAGAGACAGTAGACACTTCGACAACTTCTGAAAAGATAGCCGAACCAGTTTTGGCAACCGCGACCAAAACCGTCATTGAACCTAAACAAGCGGCAGATACGCCCACCGAAACGGTTAATGATCAAGACCAACCGGCAGAAAAAGCTATTGAAATACCAGAAAATGAGGAAACCATCCAGTTAGACCTATCCTCACAAGGTGTTTCAGGCCTGTCCTTGTCCAGTCTAAAAGTGCAAAAAGAACACAAGAATAAGGTCGTTTCTTCAACTGACGACAAAGAGATAAGAGACAACGAAGTAAACCAACAAAGTATTGAGGTTCACTGGAAAAAATTCAGTGATAATATTGCCGTTAATGGCGAAAAGAATATGGTTGCCCTGTTGCAACTTGACATACCCAGATTGAAAAATAAAGTAGAAATTCATTATGCCGTTCCAAACGACACCAACCGTGTTGAGCTCGAAAAAAACAGCAATGAATTGATGACTTATTTGCGCGATCAGCTTTCTAATGATGCACTTACGCTAAAATTACATTTGGATATGAAAGAAGAAAAGAAATTTGTCTACACCAACGAAGAAAAGTATAGGGCGCTTTCAGAAAAAAATCCGACGTTAAAACAGTTCAAGAAAAAATTTGACCTAGAGTTTTGATGCATAGGCACCTGCTAGTGCAGCTCTTTGTATAAAAGCTTAACCATTCCGTCTGCCAAACCAACTCTGGGAACATAAATCTTATTGGCACCCGACTGTTTCATAGCCAAAAGATAGATATGAACTGCAGGTACGATTACGTCTGCTCGATCTTGATTTAACCTCAGATCAACAATTAACTCCTTTTGAGTAAGTTGTCTTAAATACTCATAATACTCTGAAAGCAGTATGTAGGAAAGTGGTTTTCCCATTCGTACTCCCGACAGCTTAAAAACCTTGTTGATGGTACCGCCAGAGCCCACTACAGAAAGACGCTCGAGTTTATGGGTGTGTTTTTCAATCCACTTTTGGTAGGATGCCAATTCTTTGTCCGTTACCATTTTGTTAAGCAAGCGAACGGTACCAATTTTAAAAGACTTTGATGCAATGGTTTTACCGCGATCAATTACCGTCAGTTCGGTACTTCCGCCTCCAACGTCGACAAGCAGATAGGATTTATGCGGTTTCAAAACATCGTATAAATCCGTCATCGCAATGATTTCTGCCTCGCGCTTTCCATCAATGATTTCAACTGCCACTTCGGTTTCTTTTAAAATACGTTTCGCCAATTCCGAACCATTTTTAGCTTCTCGGAGTGCAGAAGTTGCACAAGCCATATAATGAGAAACTCCGTGAACACCCATTAGCTTCTTAAAAGAAAGCATGGCGTCAATCATACGCTCTTGATTGGGCATTCCTATGGAACCATGCGTAAAGGTGTCCTGACCCAAGCGAATGGGCACGCGGACCATGGTATTTTTGGTAAAAAGTGTTGGTTTGTTTTTACGCTCAATAACGTTACTGACCAGTAAACGCACCGCGTTTGAGCCGATATCAATTGCAGCGTATTTAGATATTCTCAAGGGATGTTTAGTTTATTTTGATAATATGAATAGGTAGCCTCTTGTGAGCGCAGCGGAGCAGCACCATTATTGCGATAAACAGGTTTAGCGCCATCATTTACCCAACGTGCCTTTACATTGTCATTCCAACTCAACTCAAAAGTATCTACAAGCTCTTGTTGTACGTCTTTGTCATAGATAGGACAGGTTACTTCAACGCGGTTATCTAAGTTACGGGTCATCCAGTCGGCAGAAGAAATAAGTATTTCTCTCTCACCACTGTTTTCAAAAATTACCATTCGTGGATGCTCTAAATACCGATCAACTACACTGATAACTTCAATATTTTCACTGATACCTGGGACGCCAGGTACCAAACAACAGATACCACGAACAATCATTCGTATTTGAACGCCCGCCTGACTGGCTTCGTAGAGTACAGCAACCATGTCGTAGTTGGTGATGTTATTTATTTTAATGCGTATGAGTGCGTTTTTACCCGCTTGTGCCAATGCCATTTCACGGGCAATACGTTCTTTGAGACCGGTTGAAGTAGAGAATGGAGAAATCAACAGGTGTTTGTGGATGGGTGTTTTATAGCTTTTTTCTAAAAAAGTAAACACTTTATTGACTTCTTTTAAAATTTGCTGATTGGCAGTAAAAAGCGTGTAATCGGTATAGACACGGGCGGTGGACTCGTTAAAATTCCCTGTGCTTATAAAACCGTAGCGCTTGAGCTTATCCCCTTCTTGGCGTTGAATTAAACAAGTCTTGGAATGCACCTTTAAACTCGGAATACCAAAAATCAGACGAACGCCTTCATTTTTAAGCATCTCAGCATAGCGAATATTGGCAGCCTCATCAAAACGTGCTTGTAACTCAATTTGAACGGTTACTTGCTTACCATTCCGTGCTGCCTGAACTAGTGCATTTGCTACATGAGACACACTTGACAAACGGTAGATAGTAATGAAAATGCTCTTAACTTTTGGATCGAGCGAAGCCTCTCTTAAAAAATCAATAACATATGCAAAGCTGTGGTAAGGTGCGAACTGCAAAAAGTCACGCTGACTTATTTGCGATAAAATACTTTTTTTTAAAGAAAAGCCTGCAATAGGCAATGGCGGTTTTTTGTCGTAAAGTAAATCATGGCGTCCCAAACTAGGGAACTTGATATAGTCCCTCCTGTTGTGATAGCGACCGCCAGGAATTACACTGTCTCTTGAACCAATTTGAAATTTTTCCAATAAAATCTCCAGGGTATCATCGTCAATATTTTTGTCGTAAACAAAACGAACAGGATCTCCCTCAACCCTGTCACGAACACTTGAAGCTACTTTTTCAATATAACTCATGTTAATGTCGTCATCAAAATCAAGCTCTGCATCACGTGTAAACTTTACCATGTGCGCCTTAATGCTGGCAGGAGATAGTATTTGAAAAATGTGTTGCATTTGGTGACGTATAAGATCGTCTAGCAACATCACATACTGCTTTCCGTCACGAGCAGGTAATACAACAAAGCGCCCAAGGTCTGTTGGCATTTGAATCAGTGCAAACTGTGAACTGCCATCTTCTTGTTCGATACGAGCGACTAAAAAGGCGTTGTTTCCCCTATTGCTAGGCAACATACTGTTGTCATTTATCAGTATGGTGAGCAAAGACGGACTTACTTTTTGAGTAAAAAAAGCATGTACAAATTCAACTTGCTCTTCATCGAGAGCTGTCTCATCTAAAATAAAGATGTTCTCTTCTGCTAAAGCAGCTGTTAGCTGCTGTATGGTTTGAAAGCTTTCGTCTTGAAGTGCAATTGTCTTTTGGGTAATCTCTTGTAGCAGCGCTTCCGCATTGGTAGTCTCAGCCGCGTTAGAACCTGCTTCCATCTGGGCAATACGTTTCACCGTTGCGTAGCGCACTTTAAAAAACTCATCCAGATTATTTGAAAAAATTCCTATAAAACGAACCCGTTCAATCAACGGAACGCTTTCGTCTTGCGCCTCTTGCAAAACACGTCGGTTAAAGTCTAACCAGCTCAATTCACGATTTACAAATGGAAGTGTCACGGCTTGTCTATTGTTTTAGGAAAAAAATATTCGGCATTTGCTTTGGTAATCTCTGACCACAAAGATACGTCAAAGCGAAAAAGGACAGCAGCAGCTGTTGGAATATTATCCCCAGTAAAATCTGCTAACGAATACGCCAAAGAAGTACAGGCATTATTATGACCAAAAGTCATGACCGTATCTACATTATTATCAAGACATCGAACAAACTCCAACACATCTTCACCAGAAAAATCATATAGGGATTTGCTAAAAGAAATCTTATGCATGGGTACATTCATTTCTCGGGAAACAATCAAAGCCGTATGCGCCGCTCGGATTGCAGGACTTGAAAAAACAGCATCAACAGCACAGGCATGGTTTTGCAAAAAAGCACCCATTTTATGGGCATCATCAATGCCACGCTGGTTTAGCGGTCGATCTCTATCGGAAACATGTAGGTCCCAAGAAGACTTTCCATGACGCATCATGATCCATGTTTTCATTTCTAACTAATTGTGGGGCGTTAATGCGCTTAAGGAGCTTTGCGCTGTTTTGACCACATATCAGCACTTTTTATATACACAATACGGTCGTGTAAACGATTGGGTCTGCCTTGCCAAAACTCCATCTCAAAAGGGGTAACTGCAATCCCGCCCCAGTGTGAGGGGCGTGGAATGTCCTTGCCTTCAAATTGTTTTTCCAATGCTTCTTGTCGGGCTTCTAGAACTTCTCTTAAGACAATAAAATCACTTTGTGGGGATACATGAGCCCCAATTTGGCTACCTCTTGGTCTTGAGGCAAAATAAGCATCTGATACTTCAGAAGCTACTTTCCGTGCTGTTCCAGAAATGATGACTTGTCGTTCTATATTTGGCCAAAAAAAAGACAAACTCACTTTGGGATTGGCAAAAAGTGCCTTGCTTTTATCGCTGTTGTAATTGGTATAAAAGATAAATCCATCCGCAGAAAGCTCTTTAAGCAAAACGATGCGGCCCTTAATTGTCCCGCTTCCATCGATAGTACTCAGTGTCATGGCGTTTACTTCCGCAACACCTCCACTTTGTGTTGCCTCATCAAACCATTGGTTGAATAGATCGGCAGGGGAATTAGGAAGTTGTGCCTCGTCAATTACGTTGGCTTCATAATTTTTACGAAGGTGTCCAAAGTCTCTTTCCATTTTATAAATGTACAAAAATGCGTTAGGAAATCACAGCACCATCTGACGCTAAAATCACGTTTGGAAATACCGCTTTTGCCTCGTCAACAAACAACCCTAAATCTTTATATCTCGATGAATAATGACCTAATATCAAGCGACCCACATCGGCTTTTTTGGCAATCTCAGCTGCTTGCTGTGCAGTACTGTGCTTGGTTTGCTCCGCCAGTGCTGCATGTTGATTTAGAAAAGTAGCTTCGTGGTACAACCAATCCGCTTTGTGAATGATGTCAATAATAGGAGGATGGAAGGCCGTATCACTGCAATAAGCGTATTTCATAACTGGACGAGGCGCAAAAGTGACCTTTGCATTTTCAACAATATACCCATCATTGCTTTCTACATCATGACCCTGTTGCAATAAACGATATTGGCTTTTATCAATACCCGCTGCTTGGGCAGCATCTGCATCAATTTTTCTAAGCCCTATTTTTTCTTCAAACAAAAAACCGTTGGTGTAAACGCGGTGTTTCAATGGTATGGTGCGTACTGTTACATGGTCGTCTTCATAAACACACGCAGATTGGTTTGAGGCTAATTCGTGAAAATGAAGGGGATAATTCATATTAGACTTGGACAACTTCAACAATAAAAGCAAGGCTTCCTTAATGCCTTTAGGTCCATAGATATGCAATGGTGCCTCGCGACCCAACAAACGAAAAGAAGACACCAAACCAGGTAGACCATAAAAATGATCTCCGTGCAAGTGAGAAATAAATATATGCTTGATCTGAACAAAAGAAACCTTGGCTTTGCGCAATTGTACTTGTGTGCCTTCCCCGCAGTCAATTAGGAAGCGATGCACCTTAATTTCTAATAGTTGGGCAGTTGGATTTTTGTTCTCGTGAGGGGTAGCTGAATGGCAACCCAATATGGTTAGCTTCATCAATACCCTAAATCGCGTTCAATTTCTTCCATTTCAACAATATCAAGTGCCTCTTGTAGCGTTGGTGCCGTAGCAATATCATCGGGGATTTTTGCTATGGACATCGTACCAACCACAACGACAAATGATTTCAATACTTTTTCTTTGTTGTACGCATTGAGCTCAGAAAATTCTAAAACGTGTTTTGTTTTTAAGCCTTCAATAGCTGATAAATCGATGACAATATTTTGCTGGTGCATGTTTTTGTAGTGTCCCTTGACCAGGTTTCTAAAATCAATGCCCACTGGGTCTGAGCTATCCCAAGTTAAAACAGTAGTGTTATCGTGTTGACTGACTTTCATGATTAATTCTTTGCGGCTAACAAATATAAAACAGCCATTCGAATTGCCACACCATTTTCCACTTGATCCAAAATAATTGCTTGATTTGAATCGACTACCGCACTCGATAATTCGACCCCTCTGTTGATTGGCCCTGGATGCATGATCACAATTTTTTTGTCTATTTCATCGAGCATGGGTTTGGTAATTCCATAAAAAGCAGCATATTCTCTGTTGGAAGGGAAGTAACTTGCTGACATACGCTCAAATTGCACCCTTAAAACATTGGCTACATCACACCATTTTAATGCTTTTTTTACATCCGTATATACCTTGACACCCAAGCTTGTAATATGCTTGGGTATCAACGTTTTTGGACCACACACGCATACCTCAGCGCCTAATTTTTGTAAGGCAAAAATATTGGACAGGGCTACTCTTGAATGAAGGATATCTCCTATGATGACTACTTTTTTTCCTGCAACATCGCCAAGGCGTTCATTGATAGAAAACGTATCAAGCAATGCCTGAGTGGGATGTTCGTGTGCACCATCACCTGCATTGATGATGGTTGCATCAACATGTTTTGACAAGAAGCTGGCAGCACCTGGACTGGAGTGACGCATCACTACCATGTCTACCTTCATGGATAAAATATTGTTCACCGTGTCTATCAAAGTCTCGCCTTTTTTGAGAGAGTACATAGAGGATGCAAAGTTTATCACATCTGCAGATAATCTTTTCTGTGCCAGTTCAAATGACAACTTGGTGCGTGTACTGTTTTCAAAAAAGAGATTGGCGATGGTAATGTCACGTAATGAAGGAACCTTTTTGATTGGGCGGTTGATCACTTCTTTAAATTGGGTTGCTGTATCAAAAATAAGCTGGATATCTGCTTCTGTGAGATATTTAATACCCAATAAATGTTTTACGCTTAATTCGCTCATATTATTTTTTTACCAGAAATACTGCGTCCTCATCATCTTCTTCTTGCCAACACACCACAACACGCTCGTTTTGAATTGCATCAACTTGTCGACCACAAAAATCGGGTTGTATAGGCAGATGTCTTGAAAATCTACGATCAATTAGGGTTAGGAGTTGCACTTCTTCTGGGCGGCCATAAGAGTCAATGGCTGTCAGTGCAGCACGAATACTTCGACCTGTGTATAAAACGTCATCGATTAGCACAATACGTTTGTTCTCAACACCAACTTCCATATCGTTAACATTGGGATTTAACACCTTGTCACTTCTTCTAAAATCGTCCCTGAAAAAAGTAATATCAAGCTGGCTGAGCTTTACATCAGCAACCTTGTAGTGATGTTGTAATATATGCAACAGTCGCTCTGCCAATCGAACACCGCGTGGCTGCAAGCCAACAAGGACTGTTTTGGAGAAGTCTCCGTGGGTTTCTTTAAGTTGACAAGCTAAGCGAAAAAAGATGATGCGCAGGTCTTCGGCACTAAGTAGTTGCTTTTGGCTCATCCAAAAATTTTTACAAAAATAGAAAAAATTGATGGTTTTAAAGTCTTTCCCCATTTTTCCGAAAAAATGCGTAATTATATATTACCTAAATCTTAAAGCTATGCTTAACAATGCCTAACGTTATTTTTCCGGAAGTTACTTCCAACTCATCCACTTAACCATCATCATTAAAGCCTGCATTGGCTCCGTTGCCGTCTATTATACACTGCGAGGAATTCCTGACCTTTGGGATATGATTCAACTACTCTGCTGTGTAGCAGCTACAACCTCTTATCTAGGTGCAATATTAGCACAAGTACACTTGAGAAAAGTGTTTCATATTTTCATGTTTGGCATAATCATCAACATACTGCTTCTAACAATTCAATTAGCAAGCTGATTTTTGCTACTTTAGTGAAAATTAATCGTAATGACACTTCGTTTTTTATCCCTATTCGCTTTATTCCTAATTGCCTTGAGCTGCACCAATCCAAAACCTGAAACACCCAAAGCTGTACTGGTTATCCACGGCGGTGCAGGTTGGATTTCCAAAGAAAGTGTCTCGGATAGTATGGAACAGGCGTATATCAAAACTCTTGGTGATGCATTAATCAAAGGAAGGGCGATTATCAAAGAAGGAGGAAGCAGCCTAGATGCCGTACAACTGACTATTGAGCACCTTGAAGACTCACCCCTATTCAATGCAGGGAAAGGCGCAGTATTTACCTATAATGAAACCAATGAAATGGATAGTGCCATCATGGATGGTGCATCTGGAGGTGCAGGTGCAGCTAGTGGAATAACCACAATAAAAAACCCCATTCAAGTTGCACGTGCAGTGCTAGACCATTCCGTTCATGTGTTTTTGAGTGGCACTGGCGCAGAAGAATTTGCCGTTGAACAAGGGCTCAAACAAGTGGATCCTTCTTACTTTTTTACCCAAAAAAACTACGACAGGCTTAAAGAGGTTAAGGTTTCGACTACCATGCCAACTCAAGAAAAATTAGGTACGGTAGGAGCTGTAGCACTAGACGTAAATGGGAATTTAGCTGCTGGAACATCAACAGGTGGCATGACCAATAAGCGCTATGGTCGCATTGGTGACGTTCCTGTTATTGGTGCAGGCACCTATGCAGAAAACGGTGTTTGTGGCATTTCAGCTACTGGGCATGGTGAATTTTTTATTAGAAATGTAGTGGCGCACGACATAGCGGCGCGCATAAAATATGCAGGCCATGCTATCGATAAGGCAGCAACAGAAGTTATTGCTGAGCTAAAAGAAAAAGGGGGTGCAGGAGGTGTTGTTGGGCTAAACAGCCAAGGTAATGTAGTTATGCCTTTTAATACACCTGGAATGTTTAGAGGTTATATTTCGTTGGATGGCAGTCCTGTTGTAGCCATCTATGCCGAAGACTAGGCGTCTGCTGTGACTGCTAGGTTTTCAGATAAGCGCTTATATACACCAGAAGTTAGTTTTTCACGAATCGAAGAAAAGGCTTCCAGCGTTTCACTTACATCTTCAAGTGTGTGTGAAGATGTTGGAATAAGGCGTAATAAAATCAATCCTTTTGGAATCACGGGATAAACCACAATAGAGCAGAATATACCGAAATTTTCACGAAGATCTCTTACCAATACCATCGCTTCTAAAACACTACCTTTCAGATAGACTGGCGTGACACAACTCTGTGTAGTGCCAATATCAAACCCACGTTCTTTTAAACCCGATTGAAGCGCATTTACGTTTTCCCAAAGCTTGGCTTTTAACTCAGGCATGGTACGCAACATATCTAATCTTTTTAAAGCACCTCTAACCAGTACCATTTGCAATGACTTGGCAAATACTTGCGAACGCATATTGTATTTCATAAAGTCAATGACTTCCTTGTCACCAGCGATAAACGCCCCTGTGCTTGCCATAGACTTGGCAAATGTGGCAAAGTAAACATCAATATCGTCCATGACGCCTTGCTCCTCACCTGCCCCAGCGCCAGTAGCACCAAGCGTTCCGAAGCCGTGCGCATCATCAACCAAAAAGCGGAATCCGTATTTTTCTTTGAGCGCAGCAATTTCACGCAAACGTCCTTGTTCGCCACGCATACCAAATACACCTTCAGAAATAACCAAAATACCACCACCTGTTTCGTTGGCAACACGCGTGGCACGTTGTAGATTTTTTTCAAGACTCTCTATGTCGTTATGACGAAAGGTAAAGCGCTTGCCCATGTGTAAGCGAACACCATCAACAATACACGCATGGGAATCGACATCATAAACAATAACATCGTTTTTAGAAACCAAGGTGTCAATAGTTGAAAGGATGCCTTGGTAACCAAAGTTAAGTACATAAGCTGCTTCTTTACCCACAAATTCGGCCAACTCATCTTGTAGTTGCTCGTGGAAAGAAGTGTGACCTGACATAAGACGCGCACCCATGGGGTAAGCAGAGCCGTGTTCAGCTGCTGCTTCAGCGTCAACTTTACGCACTTCAGGGTGATTGGCAAGACCCAAGTAATCATTAACACTCCACGTAATCACTTCCTTACCTTGAAAATACATACGGTTACCAATTTCACCTTCTAATTTTGGAAAAGCGAAATAGCCCTCAGCTACAGATGCCCACTTTCCAAGTGGACCTTTATCATTGCGGATCCTTGCAAATAAATCGTTTGTCAATGTATTGGTTTTAAAGTTGTTACAAATATAGGAATAAAGCTAATAAGAGCTGCAGTAGATCTAGCGAATATATTCTATTGGTTTTTCCTTTTCGATATTTTTGGCGTCGAAAAAACCTTGTTCGCGCATCCATTTATCGCTGAATATTTTACTCATATAACGAGAGCCATGATCGCAAAAAATAACAACTACAACGCTATTTTCAACAAAAAAAGTGCCTGCTTTATCCAATTGACGGACAGCTTGGAGGGCTGCTCCTGAGGTATATCCGACAAATAAACCCTCTTTTTTGGCGATATCGCGTGCTGCATGCGCACTTTCCTCGTCTGTTACTTTTTAGAAATGTTCAATAACATCAAAGTGTGTAGCAGAGGGAATGAGGTTTTTACCAAGACCCTCTATGCGATAAGGGTAGATTTCGTTTGGATCAAATTCTTGTGTCTCGTGAAACTTCTTTAAAACCGAACCATAAGCGTCAACGCCAATGATTTGAACATCTTTGTTTTGTTCTTTTAGATAACGTCCAATTCCCGATATGGTTCCACCTGTACCACTGCTGGCAATCAGATGTGTAATTTTGCCACCTGTTTGATTCCATATTTCTGGACCAGTAGTCAGGTAGTGTGCTTCTGTATTAAGATCGTTAAAATACTGGTTGATATAAATCGATCCTTCAATCTCGTCATTCAATCGTTTGGCCACTTGGTAGTAAGAACGTGGATCATTGGCACTAACATGCCCTGGGCAAACGTATACCTTGGCACCCATAGACCTTAACATATCTATCTTGTCTGGTGAGGATTTAGAAGTCACTGCCAAGATGCAATCATAACCTTTAATTATGCTTACCATAGCCAAGCTGTATCCCGTATTCCCAGATGTCGTTTCGATAATGGTATTGCCAGGCTTTAAAATACCTTTTTTCTCAGCTTGTTCTATGATGTGAATGGCAATCCTGTCTTTATTAGAATGACCAGGATTAAAAGCTTCGACTTTGGCATAAAAGTCTCCCTTAAAATCTTTAGTGAGTTGGCTTAGACGAACAAGTGGCGTGTTTCCAATCAGCTCTAAAGCGCTGTTATGTGCAGTTATTTTATCGGTTGTCATATCGTAGCACAATTAGTGCAAAAATATTGGTGAGTAAATTTAATAAAAATCAACTTAATATCATTTTACCTAATTCTTTTCTAAATAAAGCAGGAATGCATACTCCATAGCAACTTCTTTTAATGCCTCAAATCTACCAGAAGCACCACCATGACCAGCATCCATGTTGGTATGCAATAGAATCAAATTATCCCCTTGTTGCACATCACGAAGTTTGGCCACCCATTTTGCAGGCTCCCAATATTGTACTTGTGAGTCGTGCAAGCCTGTTGTTACCAATGTATTCGGATATACCAATGGCTTTACATTGTCATATGGGGAATACGATTTAATGTAGTGGTAGTATGTTTCATTGTTTGGGTTGCCCCATTCGTCGTATTCTCCTGTCGTGAGCGGAATAGAATCATCGAGCATGGTCGTTAACACATCGACAAAAGGCACAGCTGCTACTACCCCCTTATAAAGTTCTGGCGCCATATTCATTATGGCTCCCATCAGTAATCCACCTGCCGAACCACCCATAGCATACAAATGCCCTGGTGATGTATATGACTCATCAATTAAAAATTTTGAACAAGCAATAAAGTCTGTGAAAGTATTCTTTTTAGCAAGCTGTCGGCCGCTTTCATACCAGGTTCTGCCCAAATACTCTCCACCCCTGACATGGGCAATAGCAAATACAAATCCTCTGTTGAGTAAACTCAAGCGAACCGATGAAAAATATGGATCAATGGTGTTCCCATACGAACCGTATCCATACTGGAGCAAGGGTGTTTTGGAGGTCAACTCCGTATCAATGTGTCGTACCAAAGAAATTGGAATTTTTGTGCCATCATCGGCAGTAGCCCACAAACGTTCGGCTACATAATTGGATTTATCAAAAGTACCACCCAAAACTTCTTGTTCTTTTTTGACTTCTTTGGTTTTTGTGACAGTATTGAAATCAATGACACTGGAAGGGGTTATAAGAGAGGTGAAATTATACCTAAAGGTTTGGGCGTCAAAGTCGACATTTGTTCCCAAAGAAGCGGAATAGGTCTCACTTTCAAAATCCATATAATAGTCCTCACTGCCGTCCCATTTGACTACACGTAACTGTAGCAATCCGTCGATGCGCTCAGAAACCACAATAAAATCACGAAAAAGCTCAACACCTTCCAACAGCACATCATCACGATGCGGAAGCACATCAATCCAATTATCTTTATTTGGCGATATCACTGGTGTCTTGACCAATTTGAAATTAGTACTGTTGTCTGCATTTGTGGATATGTAAAACGTGTCTTCAAAGTGTGCAACACTATATTCTAATCCGCGCTGTCGCTTTTGTATAGTCTTAAACTTGCCTGTGGGCTTGTCGCTAGGTAAATACCGATATTCTGAGGTCAACGTACTGGTAGAACCAATCATGATGTATTCACGAGATTTTGAAGGATAAACAAAGGCGTAAAAAGTTTCATCTTTTTCTTCAAAAACCATGGCATCATACGCTTGGGTATCACCAATTTTATGACGAAAAATCTTATCGGTGCGAAGGGTTTCTTTATCTTTTGAAGTGTAAAAGAAGGTTTCGCTATCGGCAGCCCAAGCTGCGTAGGAACTTACGCCATGAATTTCGTCTTTGAGGGTTTCACCACTAATCAAATCTTTAACTTTGATGGTATAAATTCGCCTAGACAAGGTGTCAATACCATACGTTAGCTTGGTATTGTCGGGGCTCACACTGAGTCCAGAAACTTGACAATAAGACAAGTCTTTGGCCAATTCGTTTACGTCAAGAAGTATTTCTTCGACTGCATCTAGTGTTTTGTGCTTACGGGTAAAAATGGGGTAATCCTTCCCTTTTTCATAGCGACGTATGTACCAGTATTCGTTCAGAAAGTAAGGCACAGAACTATCGTCTTCCTTAATACGTCCTTTCATTTCCTCAAAAAGCTGCTTTTGCATCTTTTCAGTGGATTTAAGTACAGCCTTGGTGTAGCTGTTTTCATCTTCTAAATATTGGATTACTTCTGGATTCTCTCGGTCGTTAAGCCAGTAGTATGGGTCCAAACGTGTATCGCCATGAATGGACATTTCTTTGTCCTTGCGATTTGCATCGGGTGGAGTGTGTGTCATGTGGGTGCAACTAAAAAGAAAACAAAAATAAGTTGCTAAGGTAAGTTTTGAAGGCATAATGATGTATTTTTATAATCTAAATTACAAAAAATTGAATCAAGACCAGCTGAAAAGTTTAATTGAGCGCCTTGGAGCACTAAGGAGGTATCTTTGACATTGATGCCCGAAACATTGATGTTGCCAATAAAGAAGAAAAAACGTTAGACCCCAACTTTTGGAATGACTCCAAAAAAGCGGAACAATTCATGCGTGAATTGAGAAGTACAAAGCAATGGATTACCGATTACGAAAAAGCCAATCTACTCGTTGACGAGTTAGAGGTATTGCTTGAATTTTTTAAATCGGATGAAGTAGAAGAAGAAGAACTCAAATGTCATTATGAAATTACCATCAACCATTTTGAAGAGCTGGAGTTTAAAAACATGCTTTCAGATGAAGGCGACAACCTAAGCGCCGTAATTCAAATTACCGCAGGTGCAGGGGGTACTGAAAGTTGTGATTGGGCGGCCATGCTGATGCGTATGTATCAAATGTGGGGCGAAAGAAAAGGCTTTAAAATAAAGGAGCTCAACCATCAAGAAGGCGATGTAGCTGGCATCAAAACGGTCACTCTAGAAATAGAAGGCGATTATGCCTTTGGCTGGCTCAAAGGTGAAAACGGCGTACACAGACTAGTACGTATCTCCCCTTTTGATAGCAATGCTAAACGCCACACAAGTTTTGCGTCTGTTTATGTGTATCCGTTGGTCGATGATTCCATTGAAATAGAAATAAACAGTACCGATATTGAAATCACAACCGCACGATCTAGTGGTGCAGGTGGTCAGAATGTGAACAAAGTTGAAACCAAAGTACAACTGGTACACAAACCATCGGGCATACAAATTTCATGTTCCGAAACAAGATCACAACACGATAACCGGGATCGAGCCATGCAAATGCTTCGCTCTCAGTTGTATGAAATTGAATTACAAAAACGCATGGCGACACGTAAAGACATAGAGGCCGGTAAAATGAAAATTGAGTGGGGTTCACAAATAAGAAATTATGTGCTCCACCCATATAAACTAATAAAAGACGTCAGAACTCAAGAAGAAACAGCAGCCGTTGAAGATGTACTCAACGGTGACATAGACCGTTTCTTAAAAGCTTTTTTAATGTCTCAAAATCAACCTAAAAATAAAACCTTGTAATATAATAGATACCCTAATTTTTGATTTTGGTGGCATCCTTATTAATTGGAATCCTGCCTGCGTCTTTTTAAAAGAATTTAGAGGAAACCAAGAGCAGATGAGCCACTTTTTAAATACCATTTGCTCGTGGGAGTGAAATAAAAACCAAGACGCTGGGTGCTCCATTAAGCAAGCTACTTAAGAACGTAGCCATGTTTCCGGAACACGAACGCCTTATTCGTATGTATTATAATCGCTAAGAAGATATGTTGGGTTATGAACATACAGACACCGTAGATCTATTGAAAAGGTTCAAAGAAAAAGGCAAACACAGACTTATTGGACTGACCAATTGGAGCCATGAAACTTTTGCTGTTGATATGGGGCGTTGCGATTTTCTATCTTGGCTTGAAGGCGTTGTTGTTTCAGGAACAGAAAAAATGAACAACCTGATGCGCAATTATACAAACTTACTCTAAATCGTTACAAGTCAACGCCCGAAAATGCCGTGTTTATTGATGTTAAGTTAGAAAATATACATGCAGCCACAAAACTAGGTATTCACTTAACAACCGCAGCAAAACTCAAAAGAGATCTTGAAACGCTTGGCGTTTTTCTAAATTCGCAATTTTTTTTAAATAAAACTGTTTAAAAGACTACTTTTGCAAAAAAAAGTATGAAAAAATTAGGGATTTTGTCCTTGCTACTGCTGTGCGCTAGTTTTGGTTATACACAACAACGTTACAGCATTAGCGCAAGCATTCAAAACAAAAATTCAGGTGATTTTCTACCATTTGCAACGGTAATACTACGCGATGCGTCAAACAACAAACTGATTGGCGGTGCAGTTTCTGATGAAAGAGGAAAAGCCACCCTTGAAAGTAGTGTTCCGAATGTAGAAATACAGGTGGATTACGTTGGTTTTGAAACCCTTGTTTTCAGAAAAAACCTCACAAAAAAAACAAATTTAGGTGCCCTGCAATTAACACCAAAGGAAAACCAATTGGCGGGTATTGATTTGGTTGGAAGAAGATCGGATGTAGAAATCAGGTTGGACAAACGGGTTTATAATGTAGGGCAGAACCTGAATGCCAAAGGGACTAACGTCTCGGATGTGTTGGAAAATATTCCCTCGCTATCCTTAGACTTAGACGGCAATTTAGAATTACGTGGCAGTGCCAATGTTCGCATTCTCATAGATGGCAAGCCGTCTGGCTTAGTAGGTATTAATGGAATTGATGCACTTGCAGACCTCCCCGCTGAATCCATTGAACGGGTTGAGGTAATTACAGCGCCATCGGCGCGCTATCAAGCAGAAGGTTCGTCGGGGATTGTAAACATCATTTTAGCAAAAAACACCCTAAAAGGACTTAACGGTGTCTTTAATGTTTCAGGCGGTAAGTTTGATAGCTATGGCGCAAATGCCAGTCTTAACTACAAGGTGGGCAAGTTTAATTTCTTTACCAATTCTGGCTATGGAGACAACACCAACATGGGTGGTGCCTTTCAAGAAAATAAGTACACTCCAGTGGTTAACTATGATAAATTTTACGAAAGACGGAGCTTTGACCGCAGAAGGGTTGGTAGCAATGTCAATTTGGGAGTTGACATTAACCTTGCTCAGAGAACAAAATTTACGTTCTCCTACGTAATAAATGACAGGGATGGGGAAGACATCACTGGAAATCAACAAAATCACACCTTGATAGGCGAAAATAAGACGTTATCGCTGCGCTCTGAAATTGAAGAAGACAAAGACGTCAGCAAGCAATTTAGCTTTTCACTTACCCACAAATTTAATGAAGTGGGGCATAAACTTGATGTCACAGTTCAAACAGAGCGTATTGTTGAAGATGAATTTTCAGATTTACAAACGCAAACTCTTATTCCCACAAACACCTTTGGTTTTCTGGAAAAAAACAATACAGAAGAGCGCAAAAAGCAGTTTCTAGCCCAAATAGACTACGTATGGCCTATTGACAAAAATACCCAATTTGAAGCAGGGTATCGAACCACCAACGAAAACCAAGACACGGGCTTTACTGTCTTAAATGAAGTTGCAGGCGGTGCTTTGGTTGTTAACGAAGATCTCACAAACTTTTTAGACTACAAGCAAACCATTCATGCCGTGTACTCACAGTTTGGAAAAAAATGGAATAGTTTTTCATTCCTGGCGGGATTAAGATTTGAACACACCGATTGGACAGTTATCCAAAAAACCACCTCAGAGACGGGCAATAATATATTCGATGGCTTATTTCCAACACTTAATATTGGTTTTGAATTTTCAGAAACGGCCAACCTCACCTTTGGCTATAACCGTCGTTTGAGCAGGCCTGGTGCAAGAGATTTAAATCCCTTCAGGTCAAGAGCTAGTGAAACCAGTTTTTATCAAGGGAATCCAAATCTAAGACCCAGTTATTCCGATGGCTTTGATTTAGGTTTTTTAAAACAGTTCAAAAAACTCACCCTGAATAGCTCTCTCTATTTTAGACGCACCTATGAACCAAGACAACGCATAACGGTTGAGTCTGGGGAATTTGTTAATGTAAATGGTGAAAGAACTGCTGTCATAAAGCGTTTTCCTGTAAACTTTGGAAGTCAGGATCGCTTTGGTTTTGAGGCCAATAGTGCTATTCGTTGGTCACCAATATGGCGCACCAACATAAGTTTTAACATCTTTAAAACCATTGACAAAGGAACCTATGAAAACTTAGTACTGGATAACGAAAATGAGAGTTGGTCGGGGAATTTCCGCAACAATCTAAAACTTCTTTGGGATATCAATACGCAAATAAACATACGTTATATGGGACCGCAAGAATCGGCCTACGGAAGTCGAAAAGCATACAGCAGTACCAGTATAGGTTTGAGTAAAGATATTCTGAATAACAATGCGACCATAAACCTAAATTTTAATGATGTGTTTAACAGCGGTATATGGAGATGGAGTTCGTTTACAGAAACCATTTTGACTGAAGCAGAGTACCAGAGACGTAAGCCTTTTTACAAACTTACATTCACATACAGGTTTAGACAAGATAAAGAACGCCCAGGAAGAGATAACGGAGACTATGGTGGTGGTGAAGGGGTAGAATTGTAGTTACTTTTTTGATTTTTGACGTTTTTCTTTAAGCCACTGCATTAAATTTCCCGTCAACCAAAATGGAATAACAAACGTGATAAGAAAAATCATCAACCAGAATCCAATAGTTAGAATGGTCAAGAATGCTAAGAAGCCTAGATATTGATCAAATTCAATCATGGGTAAAAGTTTTTACAAATGTACATATTGGATGCGTACCGACCAACACTCAATTTGCTAATCCTTTTGTATTTTTGCACAAAACAACCACATGAAGTTTAGGAAAGAAAAAGATACCATGGGAAGCGTTCAAGTACCAGCCGATAAATATTGGGGTGCTCAAACAGAACGCTCTAGAAACAACTTTAAGATTGGCGGTCCCGGTTCCATGCCCATTGATATTATCTATGGCTTTGCTATTCTCAAAAAGGCTGCTGCCTATACCAACGAGGAATTGGGTGTCTTAAGTGCTGAAAAACGGGACTTAATCGCACAGGTATGTGACGAGATTGAAGCAGGCGAACTCAACGAACATTTTCCTTTGGTGGCTTGGCAAACAGGATCGGGTACCCAATCCAACATGAATGTAAATGAGGTGATTGCTAATAGAGCGCATGTACTTCAAGGGCGTGTATTGGGCGAAGGCGAACGTACCCTGCTCCCAAATGACGATGTGAATAAGTCGCAATCTTCAAACGATACCTTCCCTACAGGCATGCATATTGCCATTTACAAAAAGATTGTGGAAGTCACACTGCCTGGCGTTTCAAAGTTACGTGATACCTTGGCTAAAAAAGCTGCTGATTTTGATGATATCATCAAGATTGGGCGTACACACTTTATGGACGCCACCCCTTTGAGCTTAGGACAAGAATTTTCAGGTTATGTGGCCCAACTCAACCAAGGCATTGAGGCTTTAGAAAACACATTGCCACACCTGGCGCAATTGGCACTCGGTGGCACTGCCGTAGGAACAGGCATCAATACGCCAAAGGGATATGACCAAATAGTATCTCGGTATATCGCACAATTCACAGGCCTTCCCTTTGTTTCAGCTGAAAATAAGTTCGAAGCACTGGCTGCTCACGATGCACTTGTGGAAACCCATGGTGCTCTTCGTCAGTTGGCCGTTTCGTTATTTAAAATTGCAAATGACATACGTATCATGGCCAGTGGCCCGCGTTCTGGTATAGGCGAATTGATTATTCCGGCCAATGAGCCGGGCAGCTCCATAATGCCCGGAAAAGTAAACCCAACGCAATGCGAGGCACTTACCATGGTCTGTGCACAAGTTATGGGCAATGACACAGCAGTGGCGTTTGCAGGCACACAAGGCCATTTTGAACTTAACGTATACAAACCTGTAATGGCATTAAACGTTTTAGAATCAGCGCAACTGATTGGAGATGCTTGTGTAAGCTTTGACAGCAACTGTGCGCAAGGCATAGTGCCCAATACAGACAAGGTTGACGAGTTGCTCAAAAACTCCTTAATGCTGGTAACAGCACTAA
This sequence comes from Bacteroidota bacterium, assembly GCA_038143535.1. Taxonomy (GTDB): domain Bacteria; phylum Bacteroidota; class Bacteroidia; order Flavobacteriales; family Flavobacteriaceae; genus UBA7446. The sequence goes on along the minus strand of JAYQMD010000001.1, from coordinate 612,796 downwards.
ATCCAAAAATTGGGTATTACAAGGCTGCAGAAATTGCCAATCTAGCGCATCAAAACAAGATTACGCTTAAGGAAGCAGCATTGCAAACCGGGTATCTTACCGAAACAGAGTTTGATGAATGGGTGCAACCCAAAAACATGATAGGGCGTGGCTAAAATGGAAATTTGCGCCTACTCCCCGGCCCTGCGGTCTTTTTTCAAAACACTTAATGAGGAGTGGTTAAACAAGTATTTTGTAGTAGAACCCTATGATGCCCTATTACTTGAAAATTGCGCTGAGGAAATCATTGATAAAGGAGGAAAAATATTTTTTGGCAAGCTAAATGGAGTGGTTATCGGCACCTATGCCATCTTAGCCCCTATTGATGGCTGTGTAGAGCTTGGAAAAATGGCAATAACGGCCGCACACCAAGGAAAGGGCTATGGGCAACAATTACTTCAACATGAATCAGCACAGCAGTTGCCTTAGGAAATAAGGAGATACTACTCTATTCAAACAGAAAATTAGAAAACTCCATTTATCTCTATCGAAAGTTTGGTTTCAACGAAGTGCCCAATGAGGATAGTCCTTATGAACGCGGGGATATCAAAATGCTGCTCAAGCTTTAGGGCTACTGATCAGTCTTTGGCGCCAATTATTCCAGTCGTACTTCCAGCTGAACAGAGCCAACAATATAAGCAACAAAGGCAGTTGCATAAAGGCAAGCACATAAACATCCGGAGTAGAAACATCCAAGAACAAGGAATTGGTTTGAAAAGCAGTCCAATCAGCAGTAACCAAAAGTGAAATAAGCAAATTATTACCAGCATGATATCCGAGTGCTAGTTCAATACCTTCGTCCATAAGTGTGATGATGCCAAAGAAAAAACCCGTGGACACGTAGGACACCATCAATAAGGGTCCAAGTTTGTCAATCTCGGGGTTTCCAAAATGCATAAACCCAAACAACAGGGAAGTTATGAGCAATGGAAAAATACGATGCTTAAAAACTTGACCAAATCCTTGCATCAAATAGCCACGAAAAAAGAGTTCTTCTGCACTGGTTTGTAAGGGCACCAAGACGATGGCTATCAAAAACAAGGTGGCAAAAGCTTGTGGGTCGAAATTCCATTGAAAATCTGATGGATTACTGCAATACGAAATGACAAAAAATAAAAAATTCAACAAGACGATTGACCCAAAAGCAAAACCAATGCGTTTCCAATCAATCTTTGCACGTGAAGTTATAAATGCACGAATAGAAATATAATGTAACTTTCGTATTATACCCAAAACCAACACTGCTACAACGGCAAAAGGTAAAAGCATAAGCACTAAGGTTGTATTTGGTGAAAGGGCTTGGAGTATACCATTAATATCAAGCGAATCCAGCTGACCAATGCCAACTGCATTAATCACGGCAAAGATATGCGGGAGTTGTGCAACAAAAAAAGTAAATACGATGATTAGGCTTCCAATCAAGTAGCGGTCAAAACGTCCCCCTTGACTTTCTCTAATGTTTTCTAAATGCATGCCCTTAAATTTAATTTTCAAGGTACAAAATCTATTTTTTTCTGCTGAGAGAAAGGGTAGTTAACTTACAGGATGAGACCAGTTTATTATCATCGTCAGTAATGGTTATCTGCCAGAGTTGCATGGTCTTGCCCATGTGCGCAGCCACTGCTTTGGCATACACATGACCTGAGCGAACGCCTCGCACGTGATTGGCAGAAACTTCAATACCACGAATCATGACGTCATCGGCAGCGCGAAATACAGCGCAAGCAGCACTGCCAACGGTTTCGGCCAAACCAGCCGTGGCACCTCCGTGCAATACGCCGTCTAATTGCAAAACTGCAGGCGTAACAGGCATTTTGGCAAAAAGATAATCTTCGCCAACTTCAATAAATTTGATATCGAGAGTATCGACAAACGTATTGGCACAGCGTTCTTGTATTTTCTTTAAGATTGCTTCTTGTTCCACAAAAAAAGGAGCACCCCGCTGTTGCGGGGCGCAAATATAGTTATTTTACTTCTTCAAAATCAACATCTTCAACATCATCGTCAGTAGACGAGGTTGCATCGGCGCCATCTGTTGGAGGCGCTTCTGCTCCACCAGCTTCTTGCTGCGCTTTGTACATTTCTTCAGAAGCCTGTTTCCACGCTTCGTTAACATTGTCTAGTGCAGTTTTGATGGCTTCCAAATCCTTAGACTCGTAGGCTTTTTTCAACGCTTCAAGACCCGTTTCGATAGGTGCTTTTTTGTCTGCTGATAATTTATCTCCAAATTCTTTCAGTTGCTTCTCCGTTTGGAAAATCATTTGATCGGCATTGTTTAGTACGTCAACTTCTTCTTTGGCTTTTTTATCGGCATCGGCATTGGCTTCTGCTTCTTTGCGCATACGCTCAATTTCTTCTTCAGTAAGTCCAGAAGATGCTTCTATACGGATGTCTTGGGATTTGTTGGTAGCCTTATCTAAAGCTGTCACATGAATCAAACCATTGGCATCAATATCAAAAGTAACTTCAATTTGTGGGACACCTCGTTGTGCAGGAGGAATCCCATCTAAGTGGAAGCGACCAATGGTTTTGTTATCAGCTGCCATGGAACGCTCGCCTTGCAATACGTGAATTTCAACAGAGGGCTGGTTGTCAGCAGCCGTCGAAAATACTTGCGATTTTTTTGAAGGTATGGTTGTGTTTGACTCAATAAGCTTGGTCATCACACCGCCCATGGTTTCAATACCAAGCGATAATGGTGTTACGTCTAATAGTAATACGTCTTTAACGTCGCCTGTTAAGACGCCCCCTTGAATCGCAGCACCAACGGCAACAACCTCATCGGGATTTACTCCTTTTGAAGGCTTTTTACCGAAGAATTTCTCAACCGCTTCTTGAATTACAGGAATACGCGTAGAACCACCAACCAAGATAACTTCATCAATGTCACCTGTAGACAGGCCAGCATCTTCTAAAGCACTTTTAACGGGGTTCATGGAACGCTTCACCAAATCATCGGCCAATTGTTCAAACTTAGCACGGGTGAGTGTTTTTACCAAGTGCTTAGGGCCAGAGGCAGTTGCCGTGATATAAGGCAAGTTGATTTCTGTTTGCGTCGAAGACGACAATTCGATTTTGGCTTTTTCAGCAGCTTCTTTCAAACGCTGTAACGCCATCGGGTCCTTACGCAAGTTGATGTCTTCGTTTTCTTCAAACTCATAGGCCAACCAGTGAATGATCACATCATCAAAGTCGTCGCCGCCAAGGTGCGTATCTCCGTTGGTTGACAATACTTCAAATACACCATCGCCCAATTCAAGAATGGAGATATCAAAGGTTCCTCCTCCAAGGTCGTATACTGCAATTTTTCTGTCAGCACCACCCTTGTCCAATCCGTATGCAAGTGCTGCGGCTGTTGGCTCATTGATGATACGTTGTACTTTAAGGCCTGAAATCTCGCCCGCTTCTTTTGTGGCTTGACGCTGTGCGTCGTTAAAGTAGGCAGGAACGGTAATCACTGCTTCGGTTACGCTTTGCCCAAGGTAGTCTTCGGCTGTTTTTTTCATTTTTTGAAGCACCATAGCTGATAATTCTTGAGGCGTATACAAACGTCCCTCTATATCAACACGCGGGGTGTCGTTATCTCCTTTTACCAATTTATAAGGCACGCGTCCCACGTCATTTTTCGATTCAGAGAACTTGTTCCCCATAAAACGTTTTATGGACGAGATGGTTTTAGTGGGGTTGGTAACCGCCTGTCTTTTTGCAGGGTCACCTACTTTAATCTCACCACCATCAACAAAAGCAATAACCGAGGGGGTTGTACGCTTTCCTTCAGCATTAGGAATAACGACAGGCTCGTTACCTTCCATTACGGAAACACAAGAGTTAGTTGTTCCCAAATCAATACCTATAATTTTACTCATTTAATTGTGTTTTAGAGTAACATTTCAATCTTTGTGCCACAACAAATTCATGACAGGGTGTCATGTCTGGGGTTATATGAGTTCAATAATGTATTTTTGAAAAAAAAATTATATGTCTGCAGCTGCAAAAGTGTACAAGCGCGTTACGACTAACGCATTGATTGAGATGAAAGCGTCGGAAACCAAGATATCCATGCTCACCGCATACGACTACTCAATGGCCAAGGCTGTTGATGCGGCAAACATAGATGTGATCTTGGTAGGAGACTCTGCTTCTAACGTCATGTCAGGGCACGAAACAACACTGCCAATTACCGTAGATCAAATGATTTATCACGCAAGTGCGGTTGTCAATGCCGTGAAGCGTGCCTTGGTTGTGGTTGATTTGCCCTTTGGCAGCTATCAGTCAGACCCAAAGGAGGCCTTACGTTCTTCCATACGCATTATGAAAGAAGCTGGTGCACACGCCGTCAAAATTGAAGGCGGTGCCGAAATCAAAGATTCAATGGTGCGCATCCTTAAAGCAGGAATTCCTGTAATGGGGCATTTGGGGCTTACGCCGCAATCCATATATAAATTTGGCACATATACCGTTAGAGCCCGAGAAGAGGCAGAGGCTGAAAAGCTATTGGAAGACGCCAAGCTCTTGGAGCAACTGGGTTGTTTTGCCCTAGTACTTGAAAAAATTCCTGCTGCTCTTGCCAAAAAAGTAGCCAAAGCGGTACAGATACCGGTAATTGGTATTGGCGCAGGTAGGGATGTCGACGGCCAGGTATTGGTCTTGCATGATATGTTGGGGCTAACTACCGAATTCAGCCCGCGTTTTCTACGCCGCTACATGCATTTGTACGACCAAATGACAACAGCCATAAAGCAATATGTCAAAGACGTCAAATCGAATGATTTCCCAAACAAAGACGAACAATACTAATTGCAACCGCAAATTCTTTTTGAAGACAATCACCTACTGGTCATAAACAAACCGGCGGGCATGTTGTCACAAGGCGACAACACTAAAGACCTTTCGGTACTGGATGTGATGAAAAACAACATTAAGCTAAGGGATAAAAAAACGGGGAATGTGTATTTAGGATTGATACACAGACTAGACCGACCTACCAGTGGGGTTATGGTTTTGGCCAAAACCTCCAAAGCACTGAGGAGACTGAACAAGCAGTTTGTCGACAAGACCACTTCCAAAACATATTGGGCAGTCGTAAGCGGAGAAGCTGCTGATGGTCCAACACGCCTGTCGCACTACCTTCTGAGAAAGCAAGCGCAAAACAAGTCCTACGCGCACAAAAAAGAAGTACCCTACAGCAAGTTTAGCGAATTGATTTATACAAAGAAATTGGCTTTAGACCGGTATACGCTGTTGGAAATTAAGCTGCTAACGGGCAGGCACCACCAGATAAGGGCGCAACTAAGCGCGGAAGGACTTTGCATAAAGGGAGATTTAAAATACGGCGCCAAGCGCCCCAACAAAGACGGCAGCATACATTTGCACGCTCGTGAATTTTGGCTTACTCACCCTACCCTAAAAGAATCCATAGGCTTTACAGCGCCACCCCCAAAAGATCCTGTTTGGGATGCTGCACTAAAACTCGCATAGCAGCTACTGAATTTTTGTGATAATGTGGGTAAAAACGATCCCAAATCGCACCTACAACAGGAAAAACCTACAGCTCACAACTTATTTTTTTCAACCATACGCAATGCCAAAAGCTTAAAGGCATTGCCCTTCGGGAGACTACAAACAGCCGAGACCGTTACATTCAAGATTTAACAAAGCAAGTTATTATATCCAAGTCCGCTTTCCAGAACAAAAACAAAAACCAAATCAGGAATTGACACCACAAAATCAGCCCTAAACATTAAAGCTCATTTTTGCTGTGTTAAAATATAAAATTGGTTACATTTGTCTTTAACGCCTTTTTGTATGAAAAAAGAGTACGTTCAAATTTTTGACACTACCTTACGGGACGGAGAGCAGGTTCCGGGCTGTAAACTTAACAAAGCTGAGAAGCTCATCCTGGCCAAACGCCTTGATGAACTTGGTGTTGACATCATAGAGGCGGGCTTTCCCATTTCCTCACCCGGAGATTTCGAGGCCGTTAGCGACGTCGCCAAAACAGTGCGCAACGCCATTGTTTGCGGACTCACCAGAGCGGTTCAAAAAGATATTGACGTGGCAGCAGAAGCCCTAAAATCTGCCAATCGCGCACGTATTCACACAGGTATTGGTACTTCCGACTCCCACATCCAATACAAATTTCGCTCCACACGTGAAAAGATTATGGATCGTGGTGTGGCAGCCGTCAAGTACGCTAAAAAAAACGTAGAAGACATTGAATTCTATGCAGAAGATGCTGGCAGAACAGACAATGCATACTTAGCTCAAGTTTGTGAGGCCATGATTAAGGCCGGTGCTACTGTACTAAATATTCCCGATACAACAGGCTATTGCTTGCCCGAAGAATACGGTGCCAAAATAAACTATCTGATGGAGCACGTGCCTTCCATACACAAAGCAACGCTTTCGTGTCACTGCCACAACGACCTTGGGCTTGCTACCGCTAACTCCATCTCTGGGGTAATCAACGGTGCACGCCAAATTGAATGTACCATCAACGGCATAGGTGAACGCGCAGGTAACACCTCTTTGGAAGAAGTGGTAATGATCATGCGTCAACACCCCAATTTAGGGCTAGACACCAAGATTAACACCCAAATGCTTTCTGAAACCAGTCAAATGGTATCCGATGCAATGGGCATGATTGTACAGCCCAACAAAGCTATTGTAGGCGCCAATGCATTTGCACACAGTTCTGGTATCCACCAAGACGGGGTCATCAAAAACAGAGAAACATATGAAATCATCAACCCTAACGATGTGGGTGTTGATACTTCTTCTATTGTACTGACCGCCAGAAGCGGTCGTGCTGCCCTTGCCTACCGTGCCAAAAATATTGGCATCGAACTCACCAAAGATGAGTTGGACTTGGTATACGCAAAATTCTTGACCTTTGCAGATCAAAAAAAAGAAATAAACGACAACGACATTCCTGATATTGTAAAATCTGCAGGAATAAGTTTATAACTACATGAAAAAAACACTTTTTGACAAAGTTTGGGACAGTCACGTGGTATCATCAGTAAAGAATGGACCCGACATACTCTACATTGACAAACACCTCATACACGAGGTAACCAGCCCGCAAGCTTTTAATGTGTTGGAAGAAAAAGGGATTCCACTCTTTAGACCCAACCAAGTAGTTGCCACGGCCGATCACAATGTTCCCACAGAAAACCAACATTTACCAATCCAAGATGTCCTGTCGCGCAAGCAAGTAAGCCAGCTTACCAAAAACTGCGAAGCGCATGGCGTTAACCTCTTTGGATTGGGGCATCCCTATCAAGGAATTGTGCACGTTATTGGCCCAGAACTTGGGGTTACCCAACCCGGCATGACTATTGTTTGTGGCGACAGTCACACGTCTACTCATGGCGCATTTGGCACCATTTCTTTTGGCATAGGAACCAGTCAGGTCGCGCAAGTATTTGCCAGTCAATGCGTATTGGTTAACAAACCCAAAAGCATGCGTGTTGTTGTATCGGGCAAACTGCATCCAGCTGTTGAACCCAAAGACGTGGTGCTCTATGTCATTGCTAAATTGGGAACCGACGCAGGCACGGGCTACTTTGTAGAGTTTGCAGGTAATGTTTTTGAGGAAATGAGCATGGAAGGCCGCATGACGGTTTGCAACATGAGTATTGAAATGGGCTCACGTGGCGGCATGATTGCACCCGACCAAACTACATTTGACTATGTAAGTGGACGTGAATTTGCCCCTAAAGGCGAAGAACTTAAAGCTAAAATAGCGCATTGGAAAAGCTTACCAACAGACCATGGTGCAGCCTTTGATGCAGAACACCACTTTGATGCAGCAGACATACGCCCTATGATTACCTATGGCACAAATCCGGGCATGGGCATCAAAATTGCGGATAAAATTCCGTCTTCTAACGATGCCAGTTTTGTAAAATCATTGGAATATATGGGACTTGAAGCAGATACCTATTTGCTCGATATGCCCATCAGTCATGTCTTTATTGGCAGTTGTACCAATTCTAGAATTGAAGACTTCAGGGCTGCAGCTTCACACATCAAGGGAAAACAAAAATCATCCAATGTTACTGCACTGATAGTACCGGGTTCACAGCAAGTAGCTAAACAAATAGTCGCAGAAGGACTTGACCAAATATTTGAATCGGCTGGATTTAAGCTACGTCAGCCGGGTTGTTCGGCTTGTTTAGCCATGAATAACGACAAAATTCCTTCCGGTGCCTATTGCGTTTCTACGTCAAACCGAAACTTTGAAGGCCGGCAAGGACAGGGGGCACGAACCCTATTGGCAAGTCCTGTTACCGCAGCAGCGGCAGCAGTGGCTGGAAAAATTGTAGATGTAAGTCAAGTATAATGGAAAAATTTACACTTCTAAAAAGCAGCATGGTTCCCCTAGCGGTGGAAAATGTGGATACCGATCAAATCATTCCAGCACGCTTCTTAAAAGCGACAGACAGAAAGGGATTTGGTGAAAACCTGTTTCGCGATTGGCGCTTTACCAGCGACGGACAAACCAAAGAAGACTTTTCCCTAAACCAACGTCTGTACAAAGGTGCTATTCTGGTGGCTGGAAACAACTTCGGCTGTGGATCAAGTCGAGAGCACGCTGCTTGGGCCCTTGCCGATTATGGTTTTAGGGTAGTTATTTCGAGTTTTTTTGCTGATATCTTTAAGGAAAATGCACTCAACAACGGCATACTTCCCATTCAAGTTTCCCCCGAAAATTTACAACTTATATTTGCGGCTATTGACCATGAACCATCCATTGATACCATAGTTGATATTCAAAATCAAAAATTGCTGATTGATGCGGCAGGCATTGCGGTAACTTTTGAAATTAATGACTACAAGAAAATGTGTTTGATAAACGGTTATGACGATATCGATTATTTGATCAGTCAAAAAGAAGCTATTCAGGCATATGAACAAAAGCGTGCGTGATCACGTATAACAAAGCAGCATGAAAAAAAATATAGCAGTACTTCCAGGTGACGGTATTGGACCTGAAATTATTCAAGAGGCTGTCAAAGTATTGGATGCCGTAGCCAAAGCCTACGACCACAAATTTGACTACACCTATGCAGACGTGGGCGCCATTGCCATTGATAAAACGGGAAGTCCCCTTCCTGAAGCCACAGTAAAAGCAAGTTTAGAAAGCGATGCGGTATTGTTCGGTGCTATTGGCGATCCCAAATACGACAACGACCCAAATGCCAAAGTGCGTCCAGAGCAAGGTTTGCTTGCCATTAGAAAGGCACTAGGGTTGTTCTGCAACATCAGACCGGTAAAAACCTTTGATGCCTTGTTACATCAGTCCCCGCTAAAAGAAGAGCGAGTTAAAGGCACCGACTTCGAAATATACCGCGAATTAACAGGTGGTATCTATTTTGGAGAAAAGAAATTATCAGTTGACAAGAATACCGCTTCTGACCTGTGTCAGTACACCAAAGCTGAAATTGAACGCATAGCACACAAAGCATTTGCTGCGGCGCGCAAAAGACGCAATGTGCTAACACTCGTGGACAAAGCAAACGTATTGGAGAGTTCACGCCTGTGGCGACGTGTGGTAACTGCCATGCATCAAGAAACCTACATCGATGTAGAACTTCGCTATTTGTTTGTAGACAACGCTGCCATGCAAATGATTTTAGCGCCAAACCAATTTGACGTGATGCTAACGAGCAACTTGTTTGGTGATATTATTTCTGATGAAGGTAGCGTTATTGGTGGTTCTATTGGATTGTTGCCTTCCGCCTCTGTTGGCGAAACGCATGCCTTATTTGAACCTATTCACGGCTCTTTCCCACAAGGCGCAGGAAAAGGCATTGCCAATCCAATTGCCATGATTTTATCCGCTGCCATGATGCTAACCCATTTTGATATGTACAAAGAGGCTACGGCCGTTCGTGCTGCTGTGGAGTTGGCGCTTGCCAAAGGGGTGTGTACTCCTGAGTTATTCCCTGAAAACAACTATGTCGCTTCAGACGTAGGCGATTTTATCGCCAACAATATTGCATAAAAAAAGGGCGTTAAACGCCCCTTTTGTTCATTTATGGATGTTACTATTCTTCACCGTCCATTTTACGCTTTAGATCTGCGAGTGCATCTAAATCACCAAGGGTAGATTTTTCTGCATTTTCAGACATTTTACGTTTGGCTTTTTTCACATTATCCGCTTCAATCCCTTTGTAAACGGCTGCGTGTGACATTACAACGCGCTTGAAGTCTTTATTAAATTCAATAACTTTAAACTCAGCTGTTTCGCCTTTTACAAGTTTGGTTCCGTCTTGCTTTTCAAGGTGACGCCCTGGCACAAATGCAGTGATGTCATCATTCAGCTCTATGGTAGCACCCTTGTCAACGATTTCTGTAATGGCAAGTTCGTGACTAGAGCCTTCGCCGTATGTTTTGGCGTATTTCTCCCAAGGATTGTCAGTTGTTTGTTTGTGTCCAAGACTTAGCTTGCGACCTTCAACGTCCAACTCAAGAACAATCACCTCAAGTTCTTGTCCAACGTTAACCACTTCAGATGGATGTTTTACTTTTTTGGTCCAAGACAAATCAGAGATGTAGATTAAGCCGTCAATACCTTCTTCAAGTTCAACAAACACACCAAAGTTGGTGTGGTTACGAACAATACCTGTATGCTTAGATCCCAATGGGTATTTGATGGTAATATCGGTCCAAGGATCTTGCGAAAGTTGCTTGATGCCCAAAGACATTTTACGCTCCTCACGATCAAGACTAAGGATAACTGCCTCGACCTCTTGCCCTACTTTAACAAAGTCTTGTGCAGAACGCAAATGCGTACTCCACGACATTTCAGAAACGTGAACAAGACCTTCAACACCAGGGGCTACTTCAATAAATGCGCCATAATCAGCGATAACGGTAACTTTACCCTTAACGGTTTCGCCCTCGTTCATTAACTGGTCAATAGCTTCCCATGGGTGCTGCGATAATTGCTTCACACCAAGTTGGATACGTGACTTGTCATCATCGAAGTCAAGGATAACCACATTGAGCTTTTGCTCTACCTCCAAGATTTCGCTTGGGTGGCTGATACGGTTCCAAGATAGATCGGTAATGTGTACCAGTCCATCTACACCTCCAAGGTCGATAAACACCCCGTACGAGGTAATGTTTTTGACCGTTCCTTCAAGTACTTGACCTTTTTCAAGTTGAGCAATGATTTCTTTTTTCTGCTCTTCGATGTCCGCTTCAATCAGTGCTTTGTGGGATACCACAACGTTTTTGAACTCATGGTTAATCTTGACAATCTTGAACTCCATGTTTTTGTTCACGTATTGATCATAATCGCGAATTGGTTTTACATCAATTTGCGAACCGGGTAAGAATGCTTCAATACCAAATACATCTACAATCATTCCTCCTTTTGTACGACATTTAACAAATCCAGTAACAACTTCTTGATTGTTGTGCGCTGCATTAACACGATCCCATGCCATGATGGTACGTGCCTTACGATGTGACAATACAAGTTGTCCGGTTTTGTCTTCGCGGGTGTCAATCATTACCTCAACCGTGTCTCCTACTTTGAGGTCTGGGTTGTAGCGAAATTCATTAAGCGAAATAACACCTTCAGATTTGGCGTTGATATCAATAATGGCTTCGCGATCGGTCATGTGAATGACTTTCCCAACAACAACGTCTGCACCTTGTGTATCTACAAAGTTTTCAGAAACGAGTTGTTCAAATTCTTTTAGTTTGTCGTCCTCAACGGCTTCAATACCCTCTTCAAATTTTTGCCAATCAAAACCGGAGAGGAATTCTTCAGGTGAAACGGTTGGTGTAGAATCTTCTTCTGGAGTTACTGTTACTTCTTCTTCAGGTTGAGCTTCTTCATTAGCTGTTGTCTCTGTGGCGGTTTCTGTAGTTGGAACAACTTCCTTGGTTGTTTCTTCTACAGCTTGTTTTTCGTCAGCCATGCTGCGGTATTATTTGTATTCTGCATGGCGGAGTAAAGGCGCTGCCTTACAGAAGGGTTATTTGTTTATTTACTCTTGTATTACTCTAAAGCGCTTCCCAAGAGGACGGCAAATGTAATGTCTTTCGCTTAGATGTACAAAAAAATAACAGAGTCTTTAGCTGTATAAACTAGAGAGAGGGTTCTATTTGCTGCTTAACTAAAAATTATAAATTCTTCAGAAGAAGGTAAAATACTGTTGTAAAAACTACTTCAACGCTATTCTAAGAAGCATGTTTGTTGTGGTCGTATATAAATGGTCTTGATCGGAATCAAAAGCACAATTGGCCGAGCGCTTGCCCGTCTCAATGGTAGCCAGGTGATTCCCTGCAGGACTTATTATATGCACACCTCCGGGACCCGTGGCAAATATGTTACCGCTCTTATGGATTTTCAATCCGTCTGGCATGCCTTTAAATTGCTTTGTGAATGGCCTAAAATCAAACAATACCTGCCCATTTACAAGCGACCCATCTGCTGCAATTTCGTATTGGTATAAAAAGGGTTTTTCTTTGTCGGAATGATTGACATAGAGCATTTTTTGGTTGAGTGACAAAGCAATTCCATTTGGACGGATAAGGCTGTCGATCAACATGCTAACCGCACCGTTTGGTGTTACTTTAAATACACCGTTAAATCCTATCTCCGCTGTTTTAGTGCCCGGCTGACCATAGGGTGGATCAGTGAAATATATGTTACCATCGTGATCTACATCCAAATCATTTGGACTGTTAAATGGTTTATCATCAAAGGTATCGGCTAGGGTTACAAACTGCGGTTTAGGATCACTTAAATCAGCGTCAAGGCGGGCAATACGCCTATCGCCATGCTGACACAACAGCAAGTTGTTTTTACTGTCTAAAATCAAACCGTTAGAGCCTCTGTTGGAATCTTTATTCCCCTCTCCCGTATGACCGGCATATTCAAGGTAAATACTTAGGCTATCTTTTGGACTCCATTTGTAAATCTTATTTGCAGGGACATCGGAAAAAAGTACCGCCTGCAAGCTGTCAACCCACAAGGGGCCTTCACTCCATTTAAATCCAGTAGCCAGTATTTCAAAAGAAGCATCTGGTGCTATGAGCGACAATGCTGCTGTATCGTGTATGCTTACGTTAAACTGTTCAGTAATCGTATTGGCAGCTTTGTTTTGCTCGGCTTTGGGTTTAATGGTGCACGAAACAAGAAGTAGCGCCGTGACAACAAGACTGTAACATATTTGTTTATACATAATTAATTTATCTAGTATTATAAAGATATAATTTAAAACCTAGTTCAAGCGTTTGGCCACCAAGTCCAATACGTAGTCTCGCATACTTTCGACAGAATACTGGGTCGCATCTAACGTTATGGCATCTGCAGCTTGCAAAAGGGGTGAATCGGCGCGGGTACTGTCAAGATGGTCACGCTCGGCGAGGTTGTTTCGCACTTCCGCAACAGATGTTAAGTTGTTTTGAGCACTGAGTTCATCAAAGCGGCGTTGCGCCCTGATATTGACATCTGCCGTTAAAAAAAGTTTTAAATCTGCCATGGGGAACACTACCGTGCCTATATCGCGTCCATCCATAACAACAGATTGGTTAGCGCCTATAATGCGCTGCTGCGCCACCAAAAAAGTACGCACTTCTGGAATAGCAGCTACCAAGCTAACCGCTTCAGATACCTGCATGCTGCGTATTTCAGCGCTTACATCAACACCATTTAGCCAAAAGGTATCGCCTTCAAACCACAGGTGAATGTCGTCCAATTGTGACAACAGGTTTTCGATTTTTAGCTTTTTGTTTTCGAGAAGGTCATGCTGTTGAGCATAGAGTGTAACGCCTCGGTACATAGCGCCTGAGTCTACATGTATAAATCCCAAGGCCTTGGCAAGTCCCTTGGCAAGGGTGCTTTTACCCGTTGAAGAGGCACCGTCTATGGCAATGACAAAAGGTTTTTTCATCGTCTTGGTTTTAGGGTTAATCCCAAAAACATGCGGTTTCCAGCTATGTTATAGCGTGCATGACTTATTTGAAAACGCAAACGGCGCAGTTGCATACCCACGCCAAACGATAGACCTGAAAAATTACGCAGCTCTAAAATACGCAATTCTGCTGCACGCTGTGCATGATAACCCAAACGAATAGAGAACAATGATTCTGGAAAAAATTCAACACCAAATGAGGCATGACGTAATAGCTTCGTGGCCAGACCAGCAGAACGCTGGTTGGTGCGACCACCCAGAGTTTGGCTTACATCCTTTGGATTGTCAAAATACAAGGGGTACTTGTTTAAATGATGGAACGTCAAGTGCCATCGCAATGGCAAGTGCTTAAGCGCACTGGAGAAGCCCAAGCTGAGGTTAGAAGGTAAGGGTTCAAATACATCTTCATAAGCTGTCAATTGGCTACCCAAATGCTGATAGACCAAGGCAATCCGTAAAGGCTTTGAAACAGGACTGTAATAAAGCCCAATGTCACCAAGGATGGCATAAGAACTATACGATTCCAAATTAGATAGCGCATAGCGTAAACGCATGCCCAAGTGTATATTTTGTCGAAGAAAATAATGGGAACTTGCAAGTCCAAGGGCTACTTCACTTGCCGTAAAACTACCCGTTGGATTGCCGAGTGGATCGGTGCCTTCAAAAGCGCCGTAATTGATGTAGTTTACATCAAAAACTAAGGCTTTTTGTCTGTTGATTGTATAGGCATATGCAGCGGTTCCTCGATTGATGCCGTCAAAATAAGGTTCATAATTGACCATTACCTGACCTCCGTGCTCACCCGAAATCATTGCAGGGTTGGCAAGCGTTGAACTAATATCCATATCACTAAGCGTAATGGGATCGCCCAATGCGAGTTGACGTGGGGAATTGGAAAGTTCTAAAAAGCGAAAGGTGGCATCACCACCAATTTGTGCGCTCAAAAAAGCCGCATAGCCCAACATAAAATAAACAGCAAAATGCCTCATCCCTACAAAAAACGCAAATTAACGCTTTTTCGTACTCGATGCACGTTGTTTGGTGATGGCAATGGCAAGTACCTCGTCTATGGAATTTACAAAGTGAAACTGTAAACCTTTAAGGTACTGTTGTGGAATCTCATTGATATCCGCTTGATTTTTCTCACTTAAAACAATCTCCTTGATATTGGCGCGCTTGGCTGCCAGTATCTTTTCCTTGATACCACCAACAGGCAATACTTTACCGCGAAGGGTAATCTCACCAGTCATGGCAATACGGTTTTTGACCTTGCGCTTTAAAATGGTCGAAAGAAGAGAGGTAATCATGGTAATGCCGGCACTCGGACCGTCCTTTGGCGTTGCCCCTTCGGGCACGTGTATGTGAAAATTATATTTGGAAAAGAAATCTTCTTCAATCTCCAATTCAGTCGCATGAGCCTTAATATATTGTAAGGCTATCGTCGCTGATTCCTTCATGACTTTCCCTAGGTTTCCAGTAATGGACAAGGTGCCATTCCCCTTACTGATAGAGGATTCAATAAATAAAATATCGCCACCAACTCTTGTCCAAGCAAGACCAGTAACGATTCCGGCAAGGCTGTTGTTTTCGTAGGTGTCGCGCAACATCTTTGCAGGACCCAGTATGGGTTCCAGCTCCTCACTGAGTAATTTGGGCGTTCTTGGCGTCTCTTTTGCTTCTAGCATAGCAAAGCGCCGCACTACCTTTGCAATTTGCTTTTCAAGACCTCTTACTCCCGACTCACGTGTGTATCCAGCTACGATGCGCTGCATGGTTGCCTTGGGCAGTTTTACGGCCAATTTGTTAAGCCCGTGTTCCTTAAGCTGTTTTGGCAATAAATAACGCAGTCCGATCTGTACTTTCTCCTCAACTGTATAACCCGAAACTTCTATGATTTCCATGCGGTCACGCAACGCGGGCTGTATCGAAGAAAGTCCGTTTGCCGTTGCAATAAACATTACCTTTGAAAGGTCATAGCCTGTTTCCAAGTAGTTGTCGTAAAAAGTAGTATTTTGCTCTGGATCTAACACTTCTAGCATGGCCGAAGATGGATCGCCATGAGCACTTTCCGCAAGCTTGTCTAACTCATCAAGTACAAATACGGGGTTAGATGTAGATGCTTTTTTGATGTTTTGCAACACCCGACCTGGCATGGCACCAATATAAGTTTTGCGATGTCCGCGTATTTCAGCTTCATCGCGCATTCCTCCCAATGACATGCGCACATATTTTCTACCTAAGGCTTCAGCAATAGATTTACCCAATGACGTTTTTCCAACACCAGGAGGGCCTACCAAACATAATATGGGCGACTTCATGTCGTTTCGTAACTTCAATACCGCCAAATGCTCAATGATACGCTGCTTGACCTTGTCCAAACCAAAGTGGTCACGGTCTAAAATTTTCTTTGCACGGTCCAAATCAAAGGAATCCTTAGAATAGGTATTCCAAGGCAAGTTCAAATACAAATCCAAATAATTTCGTTGTACCGAGTATTCAGCCACCTGTGGGTTCATCCGTTCAAGTTTGGCCAGTTCCTTGTTAAAGTGCTTGGCTACTTTGTCGTCCCAAGCCTTTGTCTTGGCACGTTTACGCATTTCGTGTACCTCCTCGTCATAAGATACGCCTCCCAACTCTTCCTGAATGGTTTTAATCTGTTGGTGCAAGAAATACTCACGCTGTTGCTGGTCTAAATCTGTACGCACTTTACTTTGAATGTCGTTTTTTAGAGAAAGCTTTTGGTACTCAACATTCATTTTCTTCAAACACAGCATGGCGCGCTGATCAAGTTGGTCTATTTCCAATATTTCCTGTTTTTCGGCAACGGACATGTTCATATTGGAGCTAACAAAGTTTACCAAGAACGAATTGCTCTGAATGTTTTTGATGGCAAAAGATGCCTCGGACGGTATCTCGGGATTTTGTGCAATAATCTTTAAAGCCAAATCGCGAATAGAATCGATGATTGCATCGAAATTGGGATCGCCTTCATCTGGTCGTACCTCCGCTAAGCTTTTGATTTCGGCTTTTAAGAAAGGGTGCTCACGGGTATAGGCAGCGGTTTCAAATCGCTTTTTTCCCTGCAAAATAACGGTAGTGTTGCCGTCTGGCATTTTAAGTAATCGTAAAACTTTTGCCAGTGTTCCTTTTTTAAACAAATCGCTTGGAGTAGGTGATTTGGTATCGCCGTTCTGTTGGGCAATTACGCCAAGCAATTTATTCCCACTGTTTACTTCTTTAATAAGCTTAACTGAGCGATCTCTACTGGCAGTAATTGGAATCACAACACCGGGAAACAATACAGTGTTTTTTAATGGAAGTATCGGCAGCTCTTCAGGAAGTGGTTCTTTGAGCATGGCTTCCTCATCGTCTGAAGTCATCAGTGGGATCAAATCCGCTTCATCCTCTAAATCTTGAGGTAAAAGGGTTTCTAAAGACAAGATTTTATTTTGAGACATAAAAATATGTGAGTGCCATTTTGTCCGATTTTAAATCAAAAACCTTAAAAACAGCTGATTTTAAGTTGTACGCTAATATTTTCAAACTCTGTGCCATTGTAACAATTAGCTTCAAATTCGTTATTTATATGCAAACTCAAATAAAATCATGAAAACAACACACCAACTATTAAGTTCATTAATCCTGTTATTTATTAGCTTTACCAATGCACAGTGTAACAAATCGATTAAAGGAAACGGAAAAGTAACAACAGATATTCGTTAGGTTGAGCGGTACAATATTATTAGTGTTCACAGCAGCATGGTCGTTAGCCTCGTAGGAGGAAGCGAGGGAATCATTACGCTCAAAGCAGAAGAAAATATCTTGTAGTATATTGAGATGACCAACAACAATGGTAAGCTGCTTATCATATCCAAAGATTATGTTAGCCTCAGACCCTCTTGGAAAGGGTATTCACATTGAGATTCCCGTTAAAGAAGTATCCAAAATTTCATTGAACGGTTCTGGTGAAATAAAAGGAGCGTGAACCCTAAAAACAGCAAAACTTAAATTGGGTGTAAGTGGCTCTGGAGACATAATAGTAGCTGCTGATATAACGGCAAATCACTAAAAGTAAATAACGCAACTGCACATATAACGGGGTCTTGGGATATTACAGCGTATGCAAAAATCTAATCTCGGTTAAAATTGTAGGCTCTGGAGACGTTCACGTAAACAGAGATGTAGCTACAACAAACAAGAAAGTTGTAGGCTCAGGCAATATCAATAAAAACTAATTTGCAGCCAGATTTTTGTCTTTGCGGTAGAGGCGAATTAACAATACAGCTCCAACAAAGAAAAAGAGCACAAAAAACAAGATGGCGTTTCGCATGCTGCCTGTTATTTGGTCTATGGTGCCATACATCAACATGCCAATAACAATACCCACCTTTTCAGAGACGTCGTAGAAACTGAAATAAGACGTTGTGTCAAGGGTTACGGGTATCAGTTGAGAATAGGTTGAGCGGGCTACGGATTGTATGCCGCCCATACAAAGACCTACAAAAGCAGCAACAAAATAAAACTCAATGGGTTCATAGATAAAATAAGCACTTATACACAAGGCTACCCAAATACCATTAAGCAATATAAGTGTTTTGATATTGCCCCATTTATTAGCGAGCTTAGAGGAAAGCAATGCCCCGAAAATAGCAATGATTTGAATGAGTAAAATACTGATGATAAGCCCCATGGTTTTCTCTTGACCAGACCACGAAATTTCTTGCTCTCCAAAATAGGCAGCTACTATCATTACCGTTTGCAAGGCCATGCTAAATACAAAAAAAGCACCCAAATAACGTTTTAATTGTGTGAGTTTGCGAAGGTTATTCCAAACTATTTTAAGCTCGCGATAACCATTAAAGAAAATGTCTTTGGTATATACCTTGTCTTTGAAACCACGCGGCAAGTGGTAGAAAGCGATATGGCTAAATCCAAACCACCATATACCAACCATCACAAAAGAGTAGCGCATGGCTTTCATGGAGGCCGCTCCGCTTTCACCAGGAATGTTGAACCATTCTGGCTTCAATACCATAAATAGGTTAATAAGCAGCAATAATACACTTCCAATATACCCCAACGCAAAACCTCGCGCACTGACTTTATTGTGCTGTTCTGGATAGGCAATATCGGGAAGGTAAGAATTGTAAAAAACCAAACTTGACCAGGCACCAACCAATGCTAAAAAATAAAACAACAAACCCCATAAAAGGTTGTCGATTTCAAACCAATACAACCCAACACAAGCAGCGGACCCTAAGTAACAATAAAACTGCATAAACCGTTTTTTGTTACCCATATAATCGGCGATACCAGAGAGAATAGGAGACCAAATCGCAATAAACATAAAGGCTAGGGCTGTTACATAACTGATGAGCGCTGTATTTTTAACCGACATACCAAACACTTCTAAATATGTTTCATCAGCGCATATATATCCATAGTAGAGTGGAAAAATAGCGGAAGAAATAACGAGAAAATAAACGGAATTTGCCCAATCGTATGAGACCCAAGCGCTTAAAAGACGTTTGTCCCCTTTTTTGTGTTGTGGCATATGCATTGTTTTCTCAAATAAACAAAAATGTTTCAAGACATAAAAAAAGATAAGCTTAAGTTTGTGTAATGAAAAAGAAAAAAAAGCTCAAGCAAGGTATGGCCGTTACCCTATGGTTGAAGCAATCGCTAAGATTAATTGAAGGCATATCTCCTGAACTGGGCATGCGTGTTGCAGCCCATATTTTTTCAAAGCCCCTTAAGTTTAAATTGCCCGAAAATGAACGAAAAGCGTTGGCACATTGCCACCAAGCTTGGTTTACTGTTCCAGATATCAACGAAACCATTATGTGCTTTGAATGGAAAAACGAGGGTGAAAAGGTCCTCCTAGCTCACGGATGGAGCGGAAGGGGTACTCAACTCTATTCAATCGCAGAAAGCCTACACAAAAAAGGCTATCATGTGATTTCGTTTGATGCACCAGCACACGGGAAATCCACAGGCAAAATTACCAATATGCTTCAATGGGGTGCCGCCATAAAGGCACTAAACAATCATTACGGTGCATTTGATATTTACATTGGGCACTCGCTCGGTGGTATGGCTATTTTGAAGTATTGTGAACAGCTTTCAGATGTAAAAAAAATCATCACCATTGGTTCTGGAGACCTAATGTGCACGATTTTTGATAACTTCATTTTGTCATTAGGATTAACGCCTAAAACATCGGAACGCATGAAGACATATTTTCAAGACAAGTACAAGATTGAGATCAATGCATATGATGCGAGTCATGTTGTTTGCCAACAACAAACGCCAACACTGATTATTCACGATGAAGACGACCGCGATATTGACGTAAGTTGTGCTAAAAACATACACACGCAGCATCCCAACGCCACCTTGATGATTACCAAAGGACTTGGGCACCGCAGGATTCTACGTGACGAAAAGGTTATCCATAAAATAACATCATTCATACAAGCATCATGAAAGCATTAGCATACCCCCTATTTTTGTGCCTCTTTTTTTCGCTACAAGCGTGCGCACAAGAACCAACAAAACAAAAAGGAACCGAAACCGCTCAAGACATGAAAAAAACAGACGCATACTGGAAAGATAAACTCAATCCTGAAGCCTTTAGAATACTACGCCAAAAGGGAACAGAATATCCCCACACTGGCAAATACAACCTTCACTTTGACGAAGGTACCTACAACTGTTATGCATGTAAAGAACCCCTCTTTGCAAGTGGCTCAAAGTTTAAGAGTGATTGCGGGTGGCCAAGTTTTGACGCAGCCATTGAAGGAAAGATTAGATATGAGAAAGACACCACCCATGGGATGGTGCGCACCGAAATCATCTGTAATAATTGTGACGGACACCTTGGTCACGTTTTCAACGATGGACCAACAGACACTGGGCTGCGCTATTGTGTGAATTCCGTATCCATCGATTTTAAATCTGATGACAAAGGCAAAGAATAACCATCTGTTTCGTATTTTTGCCCAAACTTTAACATATGAGCAAATACGACATCATTGTTTTAGGTAGTGGCCCGGGTGGATATGTTGCCGCAATCCGCGCCTCGCAATTAGGGCTTAAAACAGCAATCGTTGAAAAAGAAAGTCTTGGAGGCGTATGCCTGAATTGGGGCGGTATTCCTACCAAAGCACTTATCAAATCTGCGCAAGTTTTGAATACCTAAAACATGCCGAAGATTACGGACTTAAAGTAAAAGAATACGACAAAGATTTTGATGCGGTAGTCAATCGAAGTAGAGCTGTGGCGGACACCATGAGTAAGGGCGTTCAGTTTTTGCTAAAAAAGAACAAGATTGACGTTATTATGGGCTATGGCTCACTACTACCCGGGAAAAAAATACACGTAAAGGCTGAAGACGGCAGCGAACAAGAGTTGTCTGCTCAAAACATTATCATTGCCACGGGAGCACGCTCACGCGAATTACCAAGCTTGCCTCAAGATGGCAAAAAGGTCATTGGGTATCGAAAAGCAATGACCCTAGAGAAACAACCTAAAAAACTTATCATTGTTGGCTCTGGTGCCATTGGGGTAGAATTTGCCTATTTCTACAACGCCATGAAAACAGAAGTGACACTAATTGAATACCAACCGCGTATCGTTCCTGTTGAAGATGAAGAAATCTCAAAACAAATGGAGCGCTCGTTAAAAAAGAGCGGTATCAAAATCATGACCAGTGCGGAAGTCACCTCAGTGGACACTGGCGGTAAGGGGGTAAAAGCAACGGTTAAAACCAAAAAAGGTGAAGAAGTAGTGGAAGCAGACGTGGTGCTTTCTGCAGTGGGCATTAAAACGAATATTGAAAATATTGGTCTTGAGACGGTTGGCATTGCTACGGATAAAGACAAAATTTTGGTAAACGATTTTTATCAAACCAATATCCCGGGGTATTTTGCCATTGGCGATATTACTGCGGGGCAGGCCTTGGCACACGTTGCTTCAGCAGAGGGAATTTTGTGCGTAGAGAAAATTGCAGGGCAGCACGTAGAATCCCTGGATTATGGTAATATACCCGGGTGTACCTATAGCAGTCCAGAAATTGCTTCTGTAGGGCTAACCGAGGCTCAAGCCAAAGAGCAAGGACTTGATATCAAAGTTGGAAAGTTTCCCTTTTCAGCTTCTGGAAAAGCCCAAGCAAGCGGCACAGCAGAAGGATTTATAAAGGTTATTTTTGATGCCAAATATGGTGAGTGGTTGGGCTGTCACATGATTGGCGCTGGTGTAACTGATATGATAGCCGAAGCGGTATTGGGACGGAAATTAGAAACCACTGGGCAGGAAGTCCTTAAGACAGTGCATCCGCACCCGACCATGAGTGAAGCCATGATGGAGGCCGTCGCAGATGCCTATGACGAAGTTATCCACCTTTAAATATTAAAAGGTCTTATGACAAAAAATATTGTCATCACAGGTGTTTCATCTGGAATTGGACGTGATGCCCTACGCCTGCTGCACCAAAAAGGCTATCACATTTACGGAAGTGTGCGTAAAGAAGCAGATGTCAAATTGCTTACGGAAACATACCCGAAGCATTTTACCCCACTCCTTTTTGATGTTCAAGATCAAGATGCAGTAAACCAAGCGGCTAAGCGTGTTTTTGAAGCTTGTGGCCGCATAGATGCACTCATCAATAATGCAGGCGTTGCTGTTCCGGGGCCGTTGCAATTTGTTACAGAAGCAGATTTTGAAAGACAGATGGATATCAACCTAAAGTCTGTACGGCGTATCACCAATACGTTCTTACCCCTACTCGGGACTGCGCCTGATTTTAAGGGGCCGCCAGGAAGAATCATCAACATCAGTTCTATTTCTGGATTGTTCAGTTCTCCGTTCAACGGCGTTTATTCAATCTCAAAACACGCCTTGGAAAGTATGACAGATGTTTACAGAAGAGAGCTGCAGCGTTATGGCATAAAAGTGATAGCCATTGAACCAGGGCCCATTAAGACAAAGATTTGGGGCAAAAACCTAAACAGCATGGCTCAATTTGCAGACACTGACTATTACGACATCTTGCAAAAAGCTGATAAAATGATTGAAAGTACAGAGAAAAATGCCCTGCCTGTAGCCCGTACGTCAAATGTCATCCTAAAATGCATAACCAAAAAGCACCCCAAAACACGCTATATCGTTCACAAGAATGCATTTGTATTTAAAATAGTGGCAAACTACCTGCCAGATAAGTTGGTGGATTGGTTTATTCATAGATCCCTTTCAAAAGGAAACCGTCACCGTCCTGTATAATTATTTAGCAGTAAAGCTTTCGATTGCCAAGCGGTACACATCCAAGCCAAAACCGAGGATTAAGCCCCTAGCATTGGGTGTGATAAAAGAGGTGTGACGAAAATCTTCACGAGAGAAGGTGTTTGAAATATGAACCTCCACTACTGGAGTTCCTATGGCTTTTATGGCATCGCCAATACCAACAGAGGTATGTGTATAAGCCCCAGCATTGAGGATGATCCCATCCGCAGAAAAGCCGTATGCGTGAAGTGCATCGATTAGTTCCCCTTCAATATTGGATTGTACATAGGTAATATCAATATTAGGGTAGCGCTCTTTCAGCACTTCTAAATACCCCTCAAAACCTTGTGAACCGTAAATTTCAGGTTCGCGTTTACCAATTAAATTAAGGTTTGGTCCGTTGATGATGGTAATCTTCATATGATATTTTACTCAAAATTAATAAACTCTAGTCAATCAATCCGTATTTTTGGGTATGCAATGGGAAAAAGCTTTGGAAGACTATGGATATCATTTGCGCTTAGAGCAAGGATTGTCCGAAAACACCATTGAAGGATATCAGTTTGATGTAAAGCGCCTTATGCGTTATTGCGAAAATTTAGACAACAACAATAAACCCCAGAATGTAGATGCGGATTCCCTTAAGGATTTTGTCTATCAACTTTCAAAAGAGGTGCAGCCCACCAGCCAATCGCGTATACTTTCTGGCGTAAAGGGGTTTTTTGGGTATTTGGAACTGGAAGGCTACCGAAAAGACAACCCTACGCTATTACTAGAAACACCCAAAACACGAAAAAAATTTCCAGACACCCTAGCCGTTGAAGAAGTAGATGCACTGATTCAATCCATAGATAAGGACAGCAGACACGGCATGCGCAATCATTGCATATTGGAATTGCTTTACAGCTGCGGACTACGCGTCAGTGAATTAACCGAGCTCAAATGTTCTGATCTCTTTTTTGAAAAAGGTGTAATACGAGTAAAGGGAAAGGGTGATAAACTGCGTTGGGTACCCATAGCAGACAGTACCATAAAACTGATTAGCTCATATGAATTACGTTACAGGTTCAAGGCTGCTGCGGCAAGGGGATTTGAAGATATCTTGTTTTTAAACAACAGGGGCAAATCCATAACAAGAGTGATGGTATATACCATCGTCAAGCGGGCTGCGGTATTGGCCAACATCAACAAAAACATCAGTCCACACACGCTACGACACTCGTTTGCGACTCATTAGGTCGAAAATGGAGCGGACATTCAATTGGTACAGCATATGATGGGACACGCCAGCATTACCACTACAGAACGCTATATTCACATGAGTCAACGACACCTAAAAGATGTCATTTCAAAATTTCATCCGAGATCAAGCTGAGACCATCATACGGAATCCCTCTCCATGGATATTGCTGATTTCAATATTTGTGTCCACTTTTAAGTGCTTACGTAGTTTAGCAATATAAACATCCATGGAGCGAGAGGTAAAATAGGTGTCATCTTTCCAAATCTTTTTTAAAGCCAGTTCTCGAGGCATCAAATCATTGAGGTGCAGTGCAAGTAAATGCAATAATGCGCCTTCTTTGGGAGATAACTTAACAGGCGGATTCTTTTCAAAAGACAATTCACGCAGCTTCGCATTAAAAGAAAACCGACCAATTGTAAAAAGGTGGTTGGCTTTGTCAAAATTGACTACTTGTTGTCCCAAGCGTTGGAACATGGCTTTCATTTTCAACAGCAGCACGTCCGAATCAAAGGGTTTGGTCAAATAGTCGTCTGCTCCGATATTATACCCCTTAACAACATCGTCCTTCATAGACTTAGCAGTTAAAAAAATGATGGGTACTCCAGCATCTGTCTTGCGTATTTCCTTAGCTAAGGTAAAACCGTCCTTATAAGGCATCATCACGTCTAGCAAACAAATATCGAAACTTCCCTTATTAAATATTTCACCTCCTTCAACTCCGTTGCGGGCAAGTGTTACATCAAAATCATTAATTTCTAAAAAATCACGAAGAATGCTCCCAAAATTTTGGTCGTCTTCAACCAATAAAACTTTTTTCTTTTCCCTAATCATAATTTGTGTTTAAGCGGAAAACGCACTATGAAAGTACTCCCTTTTTTGAGTTGACTTTTTACATATATCGTGCCATTGTGCAATTCAACGATACGCTTAACGTAAGAAAGTCCCAGTCCATGCCCCTTGACGGTATGAATGTCGCCAGATTCCTGCCTGTAAAAACGGTTAAAAACCTTTCGCTTAACATTGTTGCTCATTCCTATTCCCTTATCTTGTACAGTAACGGTAAAGGCTTCGTTGGTGACGTTAGTTATCAAGTCTATTTCAACTATGTCATCTGAATACTTGATGGCATTTTCCAATAGGTTGACCCAAACATTAGTCATGTGAGATTCTGATATCGGAAGCTTGATTTGCATGGGGTCTAAAGACACATTGAGGGTTCCCTCGCGTTGATCTACCAAAAGACGCACATGCTCAATTGCGGTCTTTATCGCCGTGTGGGGGTCGATTAGCGTGGTGGTAAGCTCCAACTCTCGTCTGTCTAACCTCGAAATTTGCAATACGTTCTCAACCTGAGTATTCATTCGTCTACTCTCGTCACGAATAAGACTAAGGTATTGTGTAACCTTATTGGGTTGCTTGGCAATGGCCGAAGTTCCCAAGGCATCTAATGCCAACTGAATGGTCGCAATGGGCGTTTTAAACTCGTGCGTCATATTATTAATAAAATCCGTTTTTATTTCTGATATCTTCTTTTGTTTCAAGGCTTGAAGAAAGGTAATGGCAAACACGGTAATCAAAACAACTGTAAACAAAACAGAAAGCGCAATAGAACTAAAAACAGATGACCTTAGGAAAGCTGTCTTTTCTGGAAAAATAAGACGCAATTCATACTTACTTAAACCATTTTCATCAACAAAAAGGGGCATTCTGTAAGTAGTTTTATTGATATTCTGAAGAAACTGATCCGTACCTAAACTAGACATACGATTGCCCTCAAAAACACGGAAT
Organism: Bacteroidota bacterium; assembly: GCA_038143535.1. GTDB lineage: Bacteria > Bacteroidota > Bacteroidia > Flavobacteriales > Flavobacteriaceae > UBA7446. Next base: position 586,504 of record JAYQMD010000001.1, on the reverse strand, counting down.
TCAAAACCAACATCAATATCACGAAGCAAAAGCTCCTGTCCTAATAGCAATTCCAGCTCAAAGGTGCTGACACGCTTTTCAATGACCTTGGTGGCTGCGATGTCCATAAAGATACTTTCGTACTTTGCCTTATCCATAGAAGACAAACGCTCAATGCGTTGAATGCGTTCAGAGGCAGACATCCTATTGAAGGTTCCCTCAACATCTTCTTCGAGAACGGTTGTTGCTTTAACACTGCGGTAATCCAGTATGGGTGTGGAATCAGAAGAGGCAGGATCAAACAGCTCTGGGAATATCCCATAGGAGTCTTCAATAATACCTCTCGAAACCAAAAGGGTTTTGTTGTCTATGGTAGAGCGGTCAATATATTGAAATACTTCCGTCAGTTGGGATGCTTTTGGAGAACCGAGACTGTCCATAATTTTTTGGGTAGCGCTGATATAGTCACGTAACTCACGCTCTTTGATTTGCTCTGAAACGGCAGCCAAGGCATTGTTAACGCTCAATGAAAATTGGCGCTCTCGGTTGGAAAGATTGGTTTGTATCCAAAAAATCTGTACCACAATAATGCCCAGTAGGGATAGTGCCATAAGTGCAATCAATATGCTAAACAAGCGCTTTTTCATTCTAATGAAATGTAAGGGAGTTTAATTTTTTGTATTAGTTATTACAGTTATATGAAATGTAAAAATACACAACCTTTGCGAAAACGTTCAAGCGCGCATCAACTGCAGGTGCAGCTTACGCACCTGATCGGCAGTTTTGTCAAGGGTAGCGTTGTGGATAACTATATCGGTCAAGGGTTGCTTTTGTTCATCAGTCCATTGATGCATCATCCGCTTACGTATGGCTGCTTCCGTTACACCGTCTCTAGTTTTCACCCGTTTTATGCGTGAGGCCTCGGGACTAATAACTAAAATAACGCCGTCAAACCTATCTTGTTCCCCCAATTCAAATACGAGTGGAAATTCATAAACGGTAAAGGGGGCATCTTGCGCCTGTTGCCAGTTTGCATAAGCTGCTCGAGCGGCAGGGTGCACCAGGGCGTTGAGTTGCTGTAATTTTTCATTATTGCCAAAAACTTGCTCAGCAATAAATGGCCGGTTCATCTTGCCCTTGACATAAGAGGCTTCGCCAAATAACGATATGATTTTAGCTTTAATAGCAGAGTCCTGCTCCATTGCCATTTTAGCAGAATCATCTGCTGAGAAGGTAGGCACACCCAGTTCGCCGAAAAGTGCAAGAACAGTTGATTTACCACTGCCTATACCACCCGTAAGTGCGTAATGCTTCATTCGGATATGAGATAAGAAACCGTTGGTGGTGTTATGACAATTTGTTTGGCATTGTTAGGTAACCCAGAGATGACGACAGGAAATTGTCCAGTGGTTGTATGTTCGTATACCACTTCTGCACGAAAATCTCGCGCATTGATGGTTTTTAAACTGGACAGGGGTGCTGCAAATTTCAATACAACGGATGTTGAAGTCAATTCAATATCCATTGTGTTGGGCGCATTGGTAATGGTTATGGGCAGCATAAAAGAGACTTCTGAATAGCGATCAACAGTTCCTCGCACCTCTATTTCGGTAGTATTCCATTTAGCCAAAGCTGCAATTGAATCCAAAAGGACTGCCTTGAGCACGAAGTCTTCTTTAATAATATCATCGCTTAAAAGCTTAAAAGTGGCGGTATCCAAGCGTTTAAGGTTCTCTTTACCTCCGCTAGCAGTAACTTGATTCAAATTGAATTGTATGGGAGACGTCAATTGATACCCCTCTGCTAAAGCAGGGGGCGCTGCCAAGGCAGGTGTAAAGGATTTTGAAACAGCTGCGGTCAGTGGCAATAACATGGTGTTATCGACAAAGCCATTAAGGTCATTTCGGCTTGGAAACTGTTGCCTGTAGCTTTCGGCTAAATACTGGGTACTTAACAATGGTTTATCTAAATCTAGTGCTGGGAATTCATCCGTAGAAAGCACCAATTTACGTGGAAACAGACGTCTGTATAAAATAGAAAAACCAGAAGCGGACATGCTCGCATCTAGGTGCAACTGTTTTTCCAATAAAATAAGATCCGTTGCATCGTTTTCTATTTCAACGTGAACAGGAACAACAGCGGTGTATTTTTCGGAAAATGCGCTAATTACCCATATAAGTGCTGCAAAAAGCAGAAACAAAAGCCCCTGCTTTGAGCCTAAAAACCGCACCTTATAACTTTTCTGTTGTTTGGCCATGGTTATTTTTTATTCGTCCTCGAACACTTGCATAATGGCATCGCTGATGCCCATGTTGGAGAAACCACCGTCGTGAAACAAGTTTTGAAGAGTTACTTTTCGGGTTAAATCCGAAAACAGGGTAACCGTATAGTTGGCGCAGTCGAGTGCAGAGGCATTGCCCAATGGAGACATTTTTTCTGCATAAGAAATAAAGCCATCAAATCCTTTAACTCCTTTGCCTGCTGTTGTGGGTGTGGGGGACTGCGAGATGGTATTGACACGAACCTTTTTATCTCTACCAAAGAAGTATCCAAAACTACGCGCAACAGACTCCAAAAATGCTTTGTTATCTGCCATGTCATTGTAATCTGGAAAAACGCGCTGTGCAGCCATATATGAAAGGGCTACAATGCTTCCCCATTCGCTCATGGCATCTTGCTTGTAAAGCACTTGCATTACCTTGTGAAAGGAACTGGCAGAAACATCCCATCCCTTTGCGGTCCAATCATATTTTTGGTCGGTATAGGAACGTCCTTTACGTACATTGACAGACATTCCAATGGAGTGCAATACAAAATCTATTTTACCCCCGAGTACTTTGACAGACTCGGTCACCAAATGTTCTAAATCTTCCAAGGAAGTGGCATCGGCAGGGATAATGGTTGAGCCTGTTTTTTCAGCCAGTTGGTTGATGGTTCCCATACGCATGGCTATTGGTGCATTTGTCAACACAAAGTGCGCACCTTCTTCGTGCACACGCACTGCCGTTTTCCAAGCAATAGAATTTTCGTCAAGTGCACCAAAAATAATACCTCGTTTTCCTTTAAGTAATCCGTAACTCATAGTTGTAATTTAAATTATACGTTTCGCAACTCACGTGCATGCACACGGGCAGACGCCTTTACATCTTTTCCACTGAGCATTTCAGCAAGTTCTTCAATTCTTTGTTCTTCATCAAGTGGGGTTAAAAATGTTTGTGTAGACTCCCCTACCACTGTTTTATAAACTTTGTAATGGGCATCAGCAAAAGCCGCTATTTGCGGCAAGTGCGTAATGGAAATCACCTGCATATGGCGACTCATTTCATGCATACGCTTACCCATGGCTTTTGCCATTTCGCCAGACACGCCTGTGTCAATTTCATCTAAAATCAAGGTTGGAAGTTGGGATTTTTCAGCAATAATGGATTTAATAACAAGCATGATGCGAGACAGTTCACCACCAGAGGCAACCTTATTCAATGGCGCAAAGTCAATGCCTTTGTTGGCCGAGAACAACAGAGCTGCTTCCTCAACACCATTGGCCTTGGGGGTATCTAGGGGATTAAGCACTATGGAAAATTGTACATGCTCCATACCCAAATCACGTGAGCGTTTGGCAAGTGCCTCGGCTAGAGGGTTACACGCTTGTTGCCTTTGACTACTCAACTTTTTTTCTGCTGCGTCCAAAGCAGTTTTAGCAAGTGCTACTTTTTTAGATCGGGTTTCGATCTGTTCATCCAAAGTTTCGGCACCTTGGCATAGCTGCTGCAAATGTGTGCGTTTTTCAATAAGCCCCGCTGCGTCTGAAACATGGTGTTTTTGACACAGGTGATGAAGCGTGCTCAACAACCCCTCTACTTCGTGTAAACGAGCTGGGTCGTCTTGTACCGACTCGCCCAAGTATTGCGTTTCAGAAATAATATCGGAAAGTTCAATCCGCACACTTGATATGCGCTCATAAAGCGATTGGTATGCATTGCCAAGGTTTGCTATTTTATCCAATAACTGAGTAATGCTAATCATTTGGTCTTGAATACCTAGACCGTCTTGGGTGCTGATTGAAACCACCTCAGTAAGAGCAGACCTAAGACCCGTCGCGTTTTTAAGCACCTGTAACTCTTCTTCCAAAGTGACTATCATTTCGGGCGATAGGCTAAGCTGTTCCAGTTCGTTGAGTAAAAACTTGTGGTAGTCTAAGGCTTCATCGGACTGACGTTGACTTATTCTTAAACTTTCGAGCTCTGTAGTAGAAATATTCCAATGCTTAAATGCGGCTTTGTATGCAGCAAGCGACTTCGCATTATCGCTATAGGCATCGATAAGATTAATGTAAAACGCTGGATCGGTAAGTTGTATGCTTTGACGTTGGGTATGAATATCCACCAAAGCGTTCCCCACGGTTCTAAGGGCATCCAAAGTAACGGGGGTATCATTGATAAAAGCACGTGACTTCCCAGTTGCACTCAACTCGCGCCGGATGAGGGTGTGCCTTTCCTCGTCCAAATCAAGTTGGTCAAAAATGGTTTTTAACTTGTGCTTGCCCATGTCAAAAGTAGCTTCCACAATACATTTTGACGCATTTGCACGTATGGTAGATAAATCGGCTCGTTGCCCAAGTATAAGGGATAAGGCTTGTAATAAAATGGATTTTCCAGAGCCTGTTTCACCTGTAATTATAGACAAACCACTGTCAAAAGAGACCTCTAGGTCTTCTATGAGTGAAAAGTTTTTGATGGACAAAGAAAGTAGCACAGTAGTTTGTTGTCGTTACTTCAAATATAATGCGTTTATGTCACTTAAAGCCATGAAGTTATTAACGCGTGATGCTGCTCCAGTAGCCAGACATGCTAGGTACAAATCGGTTTAAAAAACGAACCAGTGCTTTGGTCTCAACTTCTGGGCCATCGCTAAAGAGCTGACTTATCTCTTCGGCTTTGGCATCAAAGAAGGCTTGAATCAAATATGCATTTGGCTGTCGACGCATAAGATTCTCTAGTGTAATCAACTGCGCAGCAATGGTTTCCTTAGCTTCTTTGGGTGTGTCTGTCATGGTATCCAAACCCTTCCTGTGATAGATGTAAACAAGGTTCCTAAAGTCGTTAAAAGCGGTTGACGATAGTGCGTCAATAATATCATATCGGCCGTTCTGACCTTGATTGGCTTGCCAGCCTTGTGCGTTGCTTGCTTGTGCTGCGTTGGCAATGGTACGTGCCAGCTCAAAGTAGGCGGTGCCGCCTAGAGGAGAAAAGCTATCCATCTCCATACCAATGACCAAATTTATATAATACGACAGCACCGAAATAAGATTGTTGTTATAGCGATTCACGTCGTAGTAGAACGGTTGAAACTCTTGATAGGTAAAACCAAAAGATTCATCAAAAAAATTAAGCAGCGGCGAGCTATAGTTGGTATTGTAGACCAAGCGTCCTGATTGTACCTGTAAGCTTGCAGCAAATGAATTGTTATTGACACTAGAAATAGTAAGTAACATTTCAATGTCTATTTCAGCGGCATTCATCTCGCGACTAGACGTCCATTTGGTATTGTTAAGAAAATCCTGGGCTGCTTTCTTTAGTGTTTTGACAGGATTGATGTTGGTTTGATCAATCAAATCGCTGTTAACGTTAAGGGTTACACGCACAGCCTGCCCCCACGAGAGTGTACTGAAAACAAAAACAAAAAATAAGGCTTTAAGATTCATCGAACATAGTTTTAAGGTGATCCATCACGTCCAAAGCAACTTCTTGCTTGGATTTAAGGGTATAATGTACAGCTTCTTTGTTGGCTTGTAAAAAAGAAATTTTATTGGTGTCGTGGCTAAAACCTGCGCCGTCATCTGCAAGTGAATTGACAACAATAGCATCAAGGTTCTTGCTTGATAGTTTTTTCTGAGCGTTTACCAAGGCATCTTGGGTTTCCAAGGCAAAACCTATCAGGAGTTGATTCTTTTTCTCCTCCCCGAGTTTTGAAAGTATATCAGGGGTTGGCACCAGAGACAAGGAAGGTATACCTGCTTGCTTTTTAATTTTTTGGTGGGCTTGTTCAGTTGACTGAAAGTCTGCAACAGCAGCAGCCATAATAAGTGCATCGGCATTGGCATACACGTCCATACAGGCGGCTAGCATCTCAGCAGCCGTGGTAACTGCTACAGCTGAAACATTGGGGTGTTTGGTATTTCCGGCGGTGGGTCCACTGATTAAGGTAACGTCAGCACCTTGTTGTGCGGCAGCATTGGCTAAGGCATATCCCATTTTTCCTGAGGAATGATTACCAATAAAACGCACAGGATCTATGGGTTCGTATGTTGGGCCAGCAGTAATGACAATATTTTTGCCAGACAGCGGTGATTTAGATGTAAAATAATTTTCTAGTATGGCGACTATTTGCTCAGGATCTTCCATTCGACCTTCGCCCTCTAATCCGCTAGCTAAGGGGCCGGAGGTTGCAGGTATTAATATGTTGCCGTTAGCAACCAAGCGATTGATATTGTCTTGATTGGCAGGATGCTTGTACATATCCAAATCCATTGCTGGCGCAAAAAAGACGGGACATTTTGCGGATAGATAGGTTGCCAAAAGCAAGTTATCTGCTGCGGCAGTTGCCATTTTAGCGAGGGTATTGGCAGAGGCGGGTGCAATGAGCATTAAATCTGCCCAAAGACCTAGAGAAACGTGGTTGTTCCATACGGCATTGTCGTTGTCTTCTTGTATGAAAGAAGTAAGGACTTCACGATCTGAAAGGGTAGACAGCGTAAGGGGGGTAACAAATCCCTTTGCTACATCGGTCATGACAACCTGGACGTTGGCTCCTGCTTTGACTAGCAATCGGACGATAGACGGCGTTTTGTAGGCCGCAATACTGCCCGATATTCCAATTAAGATTCGCTTGTCATGCAAGATAGACATGGCTATTCGCTTGCGTCAGCGTCCGTATGACGGTAGTAAATCTTTTCTTGTAGCCATTGCTCAATTGCGATAGCGTGTGGCTTTGGCAGCTTTTCGTAAAACTTAGACACTTCTATCTGTTCTTTGTTCTCGAAGATTTCCTCTAAACTTTCAGTTGGTGTAGCAAATTCTTCCAATTTCTCGAACAACTCTGTTTTGATGTCTTCATTGATTTGTACGGCACGTCTTGCCATGATTGAAATACTTTCGTAGATATTGCCCGTTAACGCATCTATTTCGTTGCGATCATATGTTTTTGTGGTAAGTGCGGCTTCTGTGCTTTTTAGATCCATGTGAAAATTTTAATTGGATGCAAAAGTAAGGATTTCTTGCTCAATATCTTCCAAGAGTTTTTGAGCGTCCTCCATATGTATTGATTCTGGGTACAAACGCTTGAAGTTATCAAATCTATATTTGGCGTCTTCAAGGCGATTTTCTTTCTTATAAGCAACACTATTGATGGCTAGTGTGGACGCCGCAGAGAACTGAACAAAAAGGGCACCTTCGCGATATGAAGTACCGGGGTTGTCTGCAATAAAATTATCTAACGATTTCATTGCAGCCTTGTAATCGCTTATGGTGTGGTATTGTTTGGCGATTTCAAATCCTTTTTTTTCTGTCTTGATACGCAATTCTTGTACCATGGCATTGGCTCTATCCATGCGTTCACTTTCAGGGTAGCGGTTGATAAACTCTTGGAGTTTGTCCAAAGCTTCGTACGTATCTGTTTGATCTAAACTGAAGTTTGGAGAGGTCATATAATATGCATGAGCCATCAAAAAATAGGCTTCATCAGCCTTCTGGCTTTTGGGATAAGCTTTTACAAAAGTTTCAAATTCATAGGCCGCCAAAATATAGTTTTTGGTTTCTAACAACGCATTTGCATAGAAGAAAATGATACGTTCTGCCTGTGGCTTACCTCTGTATGATGCCTTCAACTGTTCATAAAGCTGTGCTGCTTTGCGGTATTTCCCATCCTCATAAAGCGATTGAGCAAGTTTGTTTTTTACCCCAGGATCTTCGGATTTCAGTGCTTTTTGATAATCACTACAACCTAATATTAAAAAAAGTAGGACTACAACTAAATAATTTGGTAATTTCATGGTGGCTAATTTAATTAAAACGTTTTACATAGAAAGCGCATGCGCATATCTTATTTACGGGTACTTTTTATCCTATTAACTTTTCAAATCGTCGCAGGACAAGAAGAACCAAGTCCGCCCGATTGGGGAATACATCTCGGTTATGCTACACAGCAAGCCTTTCCGTTTAACAATGAAGACTACAAACTTACCCAGCACCACATCTTGGGATACCTAAAGTTACAACAATATCAACTAGGTGGTTTTAAAGTAGACGTCTTGAGTGAATTGGGCTACTATTTTTCACAACACCAACTCCGCAACAGGTGGTTTACCACAACATCATACTTCGATGATTTTCCAGACGATTTTCAAGAAAAAATGTTGACAGAAAAAAACATTCATCAACTTGCGGCGCATTTAGGTGTAAGCCTCAATTGGTTGATAAATCCCAAAATAGCTGTGTTTGGATACGGTTCTATCGGACCTATGTGGACCTCACAGCTAACAGAGCGTTTGGCGGCTGGATTTGCCTTTTCCGACAACATAGGCTTTGGCGTGAAGGTGAAATACAATGAACATTTCTGGGTAAGCGGCACGTTGGTAATAAGGCATGAGTCCAATGCTAATATTAAGTTTCCAAATTCTGGACACAACAGCGTTGGTTTCAGGTTGGGATTGGTGTTTAATTGAGCTTGCTTACATAAGGCTGTAAGGCAGCTACAAGTGCATTAGTAGGCCTAACCAAAGGGAGCCTCAAGTTGGCTTCACAAAGTCCAAGTAATTGAGAAACAGCCTTGATTCCAGCAGGGTTTCCTTCTTGATACAGCAAATCTATAACAGGCTTGAATTGCTGATTGATTCGCGTTGCCTCAGCTTCATTTTTTTCTAGAGCCAAATCCATCCCATGTTTAAACGCTTTTGGAAAGCCACCGGCAACCACAGAAATAACGCCGTCCCCACCCTTAAGGGTTAGTGGAATTGCGGTTTCATCATCGCCTGAAAAAACCAAGAAATCTGTTGGGCTTTTCGCTATGATTTCTGCACCCTGCTCCATATTGCCACTTGCATCTTTAACCCCAACAATGTGTTTTGCATCACGGGCAATACGCACCGTGGTCTGGGCAGTCATGTTAACACCTGTTCTTCCGGGAACGTTGTACATAAATAAAGGCAAAGGTGTTACGGCATCTAAGGCCATATAATGCTGATACAGTCCTTCTTGATTAGGGCGGTTGTAATAAGGCGTTACAGAAAGAATGGCATCAAATCCAGTAGTGTCTAAAGTCTGAAAGCGCTCAACTAGTGAACGGGTACAATTTCCGCCTACACCCATAATCAACGGAACGCGTTGTTTGTTTTTACGTACAAAAGTGGCAAAAATAGCCTGGGTTTCATCATCGGTCAGCGTAACGGATTCGCCCGTAGTTCCCAAGGCCACAAGAAAGTCAATACCGCTATCAATCAAAAAGTGAATGATGCGGGCAAGGGCGTCGTGATCAACGGAACCGTCTGCACTAAAAGGGGTAATAACCGCTACTCCTGTAGATTTGACTGTTAGCTTATGCATGAGGGTTTATTTTGTTATAGTAATTTTTAAGATCGCTTAAAAACCCGCCAAAATCCAATCTTGTGGGTAGCACCAAATCGTTCAATCTAGTGTCCATACAAGACGGACCTATGCGAAAAGAGGCTTTTAGTTGTGCAGAAAAAGATGCCAGTGAAAGGGTACTGTGCTGCACAAAATGGATGGCAATATCGAAACGCTTTAACAGCACAAATTTTAAATCATGTTCGATGATCTTACCACGCCAGTCCAAACTTTTAGGATGCAAGTGAGGCTTGGGCAAACCTTCAAGCATTTTTTTATTTAAATGAAAATAGACACGCTCGATTGTTTCATATTCCGGGGAAAAAAAATCAATCATGTCTTTAAACTGTGCTTCTGTAATATCTAAATCCGCATCGTGGATAAAAACCATACGACATATAGTTGCAGGCTTAACTCCTACCCTGCTATCGAGTAGACTGAGTTGCTGTTTTACGGTACGTTTGGCAAAAAAATTCATTGTTGCAAAAGTAGTGTTTTCGTAAGAGGTGGTTGCATGACCACAACAATATATTATAAAAAACTAACGGTTTGTTACAAACACAACATTAAGATCCTATAAGCGCATCAAATTCTTGCTCAGAAATGATGCGAATACCCAAACTTTCGGCCTTGGTTTTCTTGGCAGGACCCATCTTATCCCCGGCCACCAAATAGGTAGTGTTTTTTGAAATGGAAGAAGCAATCTTTCCGCCATGCTGTTCAATGGTTGCCTTTAGTTTGTCTCTGGAATACTTGCTAAAAACACCCGACACCACAAAACACATATTGACTAGTGTGGTTGAAGTGGGTTGAGACAAAATAGCTGCTTCAAGTTGAACGCCCGAAGCGCGTAATTGTGAAATGACAAAAAGGTTGTCGACATCTTGAAAAAAAGCAACCACACTTTGAGCAATACGTGTTCCGATTTCATCAACAGCTTCCAAGGCTTTGACATCGGCTTGCATCAAGGCATCAATTGAGCCAAAGTGCTGTGCCAACTTTTTGGCGACAGTTTGACCCACATAGCGAATACCTAAACCAAATAAGACACGGTGGAAGGGTATGCTTACAGAAGCGGCAACGGCTTGCACAATATTGTGTGCCGATTTTTCAGCCAAGCGTTCTAGTGATATAAGGTCAGCCTCAGTAATGGCATATAAATCCGCATAGCTATTGATGCGGTTGTTTTTTATGAGCAGTTGTATGGTTTCTGCACCCAGTCCGTCAATATCCATCGCTTTTCTGGAAATAAAGTGCGCCACACGACCCACACGTTGCGGCAAGCAGCCAGCTGCATTTGGACAGTAGTGCTGTGCTTCTTCGGGATTTCGTTTTAATGAGGTGCCACAAGATGGACAGTTGGTTGCGTATTCGATGGCTTGGCTGTTGGGCAAACGCTTGCCTTGATTGACCGAGGTAATCTTAGGAATAATCTCGCCACCTTTTGCTACAGAAACGGTATCATTGAGGTGAAGTCCAAGTTCTGCAATAAAATCTGCATTGTGTAAGGATGCCCGTTTGACGATGGTACCACCCATCAACACGGGTTTTAGTTGTGCCACAGGCGTTATGGCACCTGTTCGGCCTACTTGGTAAACCAAATCTTCTAGTTGGGTTTCAACCGCCTCTGCTTTGAACTTATAGGCCATCGCCCAACGGGGTGATTTGGCCGTGTAGCCCAGTTGCTCTTGGTATGCCAATTGGTTTACTTTAACCACAACCCCATCAATTTCGTAGGGCAAGCTACTGCGTTCTTGTTCCCAATGATTTAAAAAAGCAAACACCTCTTGCATGTTGTGGGCATACACAAAATGTTCGGGCACATAAAAACCCCATCTTTTGGCTGCTTGCAACGATGCTAATTGGGTTTGAAATAAGGTTCTGTCCGTAACAATTTGGTAAAGAAAACAATCCAAGGGGCGGGCTGCCACCAACGAGCTGTCTTGCAATTTTAAACTACCCGACGCCGTATTTCTTGGGTTCATATAGGGCTCTTCGCCTTGGGCGATGCGTTGTTTGTTCATCTGTTCAAAACCTGCCAATGGCAAAATAATTTCTCTCGTATGGCAAAGCGTTGCGGCAAGTCAGAAGCTACAATTTGCAAGGGAACACTGTGAATGGTTTTGATGTTTTGGGTTACTTCATCACCTTGAAAACCGTCGCCGCGCGTAAGGGCTTGCACGAGCTTACCGTCTTCATAGGTTAGACTGATTGAAGCCCCGTCGTATTTTAACTCACAGATATAGTCCAAGGATGCCACGCCTAAGTTTTTACACATTCGTTGCTCCCAATCCAACAAATCCTGTCTGTTATAGGAGTTGTCCAATGAGTACATACGCTGTTCGTGGGCAATTGTGTTAAAGGTTTTGGTTACGGCACCACCCACGCGCTGGGTGGGTGAAGTGGCATCAAAAAGTGCGGGGTTTGCATCTTCAAGCGCTTGGAGTTCGGCCAGCATATCATCGAATTCACGATCAGAAATCACAGGCGAATCTTCTATATAATAGCGTCGGTTGTGCTCGTGAAGCTCAGTCCTTAATGCATGTATTTTTTCTGCTGTATTCATCGGTATTGTGCACGTATAAACCGTGGGTTTGTTCTAAAATCGTTTCGAAGCACAATATCGGAAAATCCTGCTTGTGTTAAAAGCAAATGAAGTGTTTTCATAAGCGGTGCGTGTCCTTCAAAATAAATACTCCCCTTGGCATTTAGCTGCTTGGTTGCATAATTGATGATGTGCGTGTAGTATTTTAGCGGGGATGCACCTGGAACAAAAATGGCGTGCTCGGGTTCCCTTAATACATGTGCTGCGGTATGTGCTTTTTCGGATTCGGGTACATAGGGTGGATTGGACAAGATAATGTCCCAATTGGATTTGGGTAATTGTGCACCCAAAACATCAATAACTTCAAAATTGACTGATGAGCTGTTTTTTTTGGCATTTTGCCTGGCTGCTGCCAAGGCATCTAAATCAATATCCCAAGCCGTTACTTTCCAGTTTGGGCGAGCTTTCTTTAGGGCTATTGCCACACAACCACTGCCTGTTCCAATGTCCAGTACATGTAGGGGTGCTTCATTATCGTTAGTAGCCAACAACCAATACACCAGTTCTTCAGTTTCGGGTCGGGGAATAAGCACTCGTTCGTCTACATCAAGTGTGAGACCAGCAAACATAACGGTGCCAATTATATATTGTATAGGCATATTTTCTTGAAGAGCTGATAGTGCGGCTTGGAATTTCGCTTCTTTTTCAGCGGACAATACTTCGTTGAGATTGAGTACAACCTGAGCAGGTGTGAAATCCAAATAGGCTTCACACAACATTTCAACGTGCATACAAATTTCATCTTGGGTGTACTGCGATGAAAGTAACTTCAGAAATTGTGCTCTAATTTTTTTTACTGTCAAACTGGGTCAATTGTAAATGAGATCTGCCTCGCAAGGAGATATTTAATATTTTTGCTAAAATACACATTACCGTTGCATCCAACCCACGATAATTTTATGCGTCGCTGTTTGGTCCTGGCTCAAAAGAGCTTTGGACACACCTATCCCAATCCCATGGTGGGCGCAGTTGTAGTTAGGGATGGGAAAATTATTGCTGAGGGCTGGCATAAAAAAGCCGGGGATACACATGCCGAAGTAAACGCCTTAGCCAAGCTGTCACAAAATGAGTTGGATGGCGCTACTTTATATGTTAACCTTGAACCCTGCTCACATCACGGCAAAACACCTCCCTGTTGTGATTTGGTTTTGGATAAGGGCATCAAAAAAGTAATCATAGGCGCAACAGACCCAAACCCAAAAGTGGCCGGACGAGGCATTGCAGCACTAAAAGCGGCAGGCGTTGAAGTAATCAGCGGTGTATTGGAAGATGACTGTTTGGAATTAAATAAACGATTTTATTGCTTCCACACCAAAAAGCGTCCGTATATAATATTGAAGTGGGTACAATCGGCAGACGGCTTTATGGCGCCAGCAGATGACAAGAAAGGTGAGGTTTTTTGGATTAGTGACGCAAATAGCCAGCAACTGGCGCATCGTTGGCGAGCAGAAGAACACGCCATATTGGTGGGCAGGAAAACGGTGGATGATGACAACCCAAAACTAACCACAAGAAAATGGACAGGCAACAATCCGATTCGATTGGTTATTGACCCCAAAAACATCATAGATGCTAACGCAGCGGTGTTAAATGGAGCTGCGAAAACTGTGGTTTTCAACAACAGCGTTAATAAAAAAGAAGCAAATGTCAATTGGGTTGCGATAACGAAAACGGAAATGATAAAAGGCATCCTCAGTTGGTGCTTCGCAAATGAAATTCAATCAATCATGGTTGAGGGCGGAGCGGTAACAATTCAAGGGTTCTTAACAACCAACTTTTGGGATGAATGTCGTATGCTCGAGGCTGGCAAGCCAGTAGTAAATGGCATCAAGGCGCCTTTGCTCCCAGAGGGAAAAAAAACATCAAAAAAAATTGTAGGAGATATACTACACCTTATGAAGAACGAAAGACCTTAAGTAAGAAGTCTGGGCATTTCATAGCGCGGCGGATATTTTCGTCCACAAAAACCAAACGGGTTGCTGCAGTAGCAACACAGTCTTTCTGCTGGTTTTCAATTACATAGGAAAAATCGACATAATATCCGTTTAATTCGTCTAATGTAGCGTGAACAAAATATTGGTCCTCAAAATGCAATGGCTTCTTATATTGGAGGGTTATGTCTACTACTGGGAGCAAAATTCCCTTTTTTTCTAGGTCGCCATAACTAACCCCTTGTCGTTGCAGCCATTCAATTCTTGACTGCTCCAAAGCATATACGTATTGTGCGTGGTGCATAACACCCATTTGATCAACCTGATGATAATGAACCGAATTCTGAATTGTAATATTTTTCTTACTCATTGTAAGGTATTAATGTCAAAAAAAAGGCTTATTGAAGAGCCATAATATGCACAAATCTTTTTATAAATTCAATAGCAAAAGAGCTTTTTTTTAAAAAAAATTAAACACATATTTGTGCTGTTTAAATAAAGACATGGATACCCCCAAAACCTAACTCTTTTTTTTTACAAAAAACCATATTAACCAATAACAAAATGCAAAAAACCGCTGAAAGCGTTTGGGGAAATTGTTTGAATTTTGTAGAGGATAACATTCACAATCAAGCTTTCAAGACTTGGTTTGACCCGATTAAGCCTATAAAATTGAACGGCGATGCCCTCAGTGTTGAAGTCCCGAGTAAATTCTTTTACGAATGGCTCGAGGAACACTATGTCGAAATCCTAAAAGTTGCACTCACAAAAGAACTTGGCCCAAGCGCCAGGCTTGTATATGTTATCCGAATGGAGAATACATTTGGCAACAAACAGGCATTTACAGAAAGTATCCCAAGTCAAAATAAAGGACGCATTAAGGTGCAAAATGTTGAAGCGCCCTTGCAAGCGCAAACTGCTGAACTTAAAAATCCATTTGTCATCCCGGGAATACGCAATCTCAAAGTTGAATCGCAACTAAACCCTAGCTATAACTTTGACAACTTTTTAGAAGGTGATGCCAACCGACTGGCTAGATCAGCCGGAATTGCCGTAGCCAACAAACCGGGCGGAACTTCTTTTAACCCCCTACTCATTTTTGGCGGTGTTGGTCTTGGCAAAACGCACCTTGCCCACGCCATTGGTGTTGACATAAAAAGTAAATACCCCGAAAAGACCGTATTGTATATTTCAGCTGAGAAATTTACACAACAATACATTGAGGCGGTTAAGAAGAACAACAGAAACGACTTTATACACTTCTATCAAGTAATGGATGTCCTTATTATAGATGACGTACAATTTTTTTCTGGGAAATCCGGAACGCAAGATGTTTTCTTCCATATTTTCAATCACCTGCACCAAAACGGCAAGCAAGTTATCTTGACTTCCGATAAGGCTCCAGTGGATATGCAAGATATCGAGCAACGCTTGTTGTCCCGATTTAAGTGGGGCCTCTCTGCTGAACTGCAACGCCCTGACTTCGAAACACGCGTTTCCATTCTAAAAAACAAACTGTACCGTGACGGCGTTGAAATGTCAGAAGAAATCATCGAGTTTGTTGCCAAATCTGTACAGACAAATGTGCGTGAACTAGAAGGGGCCATTATTTCACTTATTGCGCAGGCGTCGTTTAACAGAAAAGAAGTTACCCTTGACTTGGCCAGACAAATCGTTGAAAAATTTGTGCGCAACACCAAACGCGAAGTTTCTATCGACCACATTCAAAAAGTGGTATCGGAATACTTCCAAATGGATGTTACTACGCTACAATCAAAAACGAGAAAACGCCATATCGTACAAGCCAGACAATTGGCCATGTTCTTTGCCAAAAAAATGACCAAAGCGTCTTTGGCAAGTATTGGCTCTAAAATTGGACACCGCGACCACGCTACCGTACTTCACGCTTGCAAAACTGTTGACAACCTTGCATTTACCGACAAGCAGTTCCGCAAATATGTAGACGACCTCAACAAAAAACTTTCAAACTAAGGCATGACAACCAAGGTGCTTATGGTGTGCTTGGGGAATATCTGCCGCTCGCCATTAGCCGAAGGCATCATGCGTAAACACACCAACAAACAGGATTTTTTAATCGATTCCGCTGGTACGGCCAATTACCACCAAGGCGCAGCACCAGACACCCGAAGTATTTCCATTGCCGCACAACACAATATTGACATCAGCAAGCATCGAGCACGACAACTCACCCCAGCTGACACCGACGTTTTTGACCACATATTGGTCATGGACGAAGAAAACCTTTCCAATGCGCTAGCCCTGTGCACCTCGGCAGCACAACAAGACAAAATTTCACTTATCACTACCGAAAGCGAAGTAGAAGCGCCTCGCATTCCCGATCCCTATTACGGAGGGATTTATGGTTTTGCTCATGTTTATGAACTGCTACATAAATGTTGTAAGAATTGGTTGAAAAAACATGTTAAATGAGCACTCAAACAAAAGGTCGCCTTTTTTTAATCCCAAATGTATTGGGCGATACAGCACCACTAGAAGTGATGCCTATATCGGTAAAAAAAACTATGGAGGCCCTGCGTTGTTTTGTCTTTGAGAAAGAAAAAGCGGGTCGGGCGTTTGTCAATAGCATCTGTCCAAACATACCTCAAGATAACATATCCGTTCACCTGCTCAATAAATTTACAAACGAAGAAGACTTGACGGGCATGCTCCTACCTCTACAAAATGGCGAGGATGTGGGACTTATTACAGATGCAGGTTGCCCAGGTGTTGCAGATCCGGGTGCTGCACTTGTGGCGCGGGCGCACGTCAACAATATTCGTGTCATTCCACTAGTAGGGCCTTCATCCATACTGTTGGCGATTATGGCAGCTGGACTCAACGGCCAATCTTTTGCCTTTAACGGCTATTTGCCCATAGACAAGGGCGAACGCAGAAAGGCCATCAAGCAATTTGAGAAAAAATCCATAGAACTAAATCAAACACAGGTATTTATAGAAACGCCTTATCGCAACAATGCACTTCTTGATGAATTAAGCAAGGCCTTAAAACCAAAAACACTGCTCAGTGTGGCCTGTGACATCACGCTTCCCACGGAGTTTATCAAAACGGCAGCTGCCGAGGCATGGCGCAACAACAAGGCAGACTTCCACAAAAGACCTACCGTTTTTTCTTTCCTATGCGGTTAGCGGTAAATGTTTTTTTCGCGTAGCCAACGGGTGTATATCTTTTTATTTTTGTTGTGCTGTTTGAGGTTTGTCGCAAATAAATGATAGCCACTCCGAGTTGGATCAGCAACAAAGTATATGTACTTGTGCTTGGCAGCAAACAGCACCGCATCAATGGCACTGATGTCTGGCATGGTAATGGGCCCGGGTGGCAAACCCCTGTTGCGATAGGTATTGTAAGGAGATCTGATTTTTAAGTCCGCATAAAGCACTCTGCGAATGTCCATGTCAAAGTCATTAGCCTTTTGCATCAATGAATAGATCACGGGTGGGTCGGCTTGAAGTCGCATCCGTTTACGCAATCGGTTGAGGTAAACCCCGGCTACCAAAGGCCGCTCATCCACACGGTAGGATTCTTTGTGTACCACAGCGGCCAAGGCCACTACTTCCTCACGTGAAAGTTTTATTTTTTTGCGCGCCGCCTCTCGCTTTGGCGTCCAAAAGGCCTTGTATTGCCGCAGCATCCTGTCTCTAAACTGTTCGGCAGTCGTGTTCCAAAAAAAATTATAAGAATTAGGCAAGCAGATGGAAAATACATTGTCTTGTGTCAAACCATTTTCCTTCAAAAAGTCCGAATTGTAAAAACCCTGCATGATTGCAGTGCTGTCTGTTTCTATTTTCTTAGCAACGTATGCCGCCAAATGCATCAGTGTTTTTTGGTTGTTAAACGTCAGGCGGATGGGTTTGTTTTCTGAACGCAATCGGTTGATCAGCTCGTTGTTGTTCATGCCTTTGTCCAACACAAAACGCCCAGGTATGGGCTCATAGCCTTTGCGACGGGCAGCTTGCTGAAAAAAATCAAAATGCTCAACCACCCGAACAAGGGTGTCGTAAGCAGCAATTTTGGTATCGGTAGAAGGAATAAGTACTTCTTTTTGGGGAGTTTCAAAAGCGGTATTGGAAGCAAAAAATACCCTGTAAAAATGAAATACAAATGCGCTGCCAATAAGAAATCCCAATAGCAGTACCGCTGTGAATATGCGTCTAATCATTTGGTTGTTATCTCCCATTGTCCCTTATAAACAGCTATGGCGGGACCTTGAAGCACAACTGCTTCATATCCGTTGGAAGTGGCGGTAAACATAACGGTCAATACGCCACCCTTGGTTTGTATGCTGATTTTTTCTGCGGAGATTCGCTTGCTAAGGTGTGCCCCTATGGCAGCGGCAGTAACGCCAGTTCCACACGATAACGTTTCCGCTTCAACGCCACGTTCATACGTGCGGACTTTTAAGCTGTCTGTTGCCGTAACTTCAACAAAATTTACATTGGTACCGTCTGCAAAATACGGGGCGCCGTGGGCAATCGCGGCCCCTGTGGTAGCCACGTCTACGGCAGCCACATCGTCGACAAAAGCAATGTGATGCGGTGATCCGGTATCTATAAAAAGAGCTTCCTTGTGTGTCTCCCATTTGGAAACGTCGTGTAGCGAAAAAGCTACCTCCTCACCCACAAATTGTGCTTGATGCAAGCCGTCAGCTGCGCGGAAAACCACTTCTTTTTTGGTAAGCCCCAAGGCGTTGGCGTAGTGAACAGCACAGCGAGAACCGTTGCCACACAAACTGCCATCATGACCGTCGGCATTGAAATAACGCATAAAAAAATCGGAGGTGGTATCGGATTCTATAGTAATGACACCATCAGCACCTATACCATAATTGCGATGACAAAGCTGTGTAATAAGGGCGTGATCATTGATAGGAAAACGATTGTCGCGATTGTCTACAATCACAAAGTCATTCCCCGTGCCCTGATATTTTACAAACGAAAAAATCATATGCAAATATAACCAAATTCAACCTCGGCTATAGTGAGCGCAACTTGACTTTTTCGATTTCCTGAAAAATGCTTGAAATTTGCTCACCCTGATCAATTGCTTTTTCAGTCGTAGCCCAGTGCTAGTCAAATAGCACCTCTATCCGGTTAAGAACTAAAAACAACATGGGTTCGGTGTTAAAAATGCGTTAAATGACTTTTAACACAAAAACAGTTGCCCTATTTTTGGATGTACTATTTAATTGAAACGCTATGAAACCATTTTTTAAATACACGGCAGTTGTCTTTGGCGCTGCATTCCTAACCCTATTGGGTTATCAGCTTACACAAGAGCAAAACGTGGTTTACACGCCTGTGCTACCGCAAGCTGTAAATACCAATTTTACGCCTATTACCACGATAAAAGCCATCAGTACGGATTTTACGGCTGCTGCCGAAAAAACCATTGATGCAGTGGTTCACATCACCAATACCAGTGTGGATAAAGGACAGCGACCCAACAGCCTTTTTGAGTACTTCTATGGTAGAAGTGCACGCGAATACCCACGTATTGGTATGGGCTCGGGAGTGATAGTCTCATCAGACGGCTATATCATTACCAACAACCACGTGGTTGAGGATGCCAAAACCCTAGAAATCACCACCAACGACAATAAAAAATACGAAGTTGAAGTCATTGGAACGGATAGTAATGCCGATATCGCCATACTTAAAATAAAAGGCGATTATACTTTTCCATATGTGCGTTTTGCCGACTCCGACAACACACGTATTGGCGAGTGGGTGTTGGCAGTTGGTAATCCCTACAACCTTAACTCAACCGTTACGGCGGGCATCATCAGTGCTAAATCGAGAGATTTTAGCGATTACGACAACAAAAACCAATCTTTTATCCAAACCGATGCTGCTGTGAATTCAGGAAACAGTGGTGGTGCACTGGTCAATTTGGACGGCGATTTGATTGGCATCAATACAGCCATTACGAGCAACGGTATGGGTACCTTTATCGGCTATTCATTTGCAGTGCCCAGCAACATCGCGCGAAAGATTTTTGAAGATATTGTAGAATTCGGCAATGTGCAAAAAGCACTGTTGGGCGTATCGGGCAATGGCCTAAACTCGCGCATGGCCGAGCAACTCGGTATTGAAGAAACCGAAGGGTTCTATGTTGGTGGGCTGGAAGAGAATATGGGGGCCAAAGAAGCCGGCATTCAGGAGGGCGATATTATCACCAAAATTGATAATGCGCCCATTCGAAAATTTGCCGATTTAACAGGATATTTAGGCTCCAAGCGCCCAGGGGAAAGTGTGGATGTGACAGTGATTCGCGAAGGAGAAGCCATTGGCCTTAGAGTTGCACTAAAAGCAACGCCTTTTATCAATTACTACGGCATGCGCTTGCGAGACCTTAGCAAAAAAGAGGCTATATCATATAATACTAATAGCGGCTTGTATGTGTCTGGAATAGAGAACAGCAGGCTGTTTCGCAGGGGCGTTCAATCTGGAGATATCTTATTGGCCGTCAATGGTAAGGAAGTGGATAGTAAATCCGATGTATTGACATTGGACGAAGACAGCATTTATGAGCTTACGTTTTTAAACAAAAACGGTGAAAAAATGCGCTTTATTTTTGAATAAAGTCTTTGGGGTCTGGTTGAGCTTATTTCAAATTTTGGAGGTGGTGGAAATTTTCCATCACCTTTTTTTCTCTGACGCAGTTAGCCCGTGACCCACTTCAGCAATTCAGCAATTCGGCACTTCGACACTTCGAGAGGCTCAGTGTCCTCAGTGTCCTCAGGGGTGCACTCAGCCAACTATTAACTATTCGCTATTAACCACGAACTATTGCCTATTCCCTATCTTTACCCCATGAGAATAGACATCATCAGCGTAATTCCCGAACTCTTGCACAGCCCTTTTGACAGTTCTATCATGAAACGCGCGCAAGAAGGGGGTTTGGTGGAAGTGCATTTCCATAACCTAAGGGACTATACCACTAACAACTACAAGCAAGTAGATGACTACCCCTATGGTGGAGGCGCGGGCATGGTGTTGATGGTAGCCCCCATTGACAAATGCATCAGCGAACTTAAAGAATTACGTGACTACGATGCCGTAATTTATATGACACCCGATGGCGATGTACTCAACCAAGGGATGGCCAATTCATTATCGCTGCTTAAAAATATTATTGTTCTCTGTGGACACTACAAAGGCATTGACCAACGGGCACGGGATATGTTTGTAACGCATGAAATTTCCATAGGTGACTACGTACTTTCTGGAGGTGAATTGGCAGCTGCCGTACTCTGTGACAGCCTGATACGGCTGATTCCCGGGGTATTGGGCAACGAGACCTCTGCCCTAACCGACTCTTTTCAAGATGGGCTTCTCGCGCCGCCGGTTTACACCCGTCCTGCGGACTACAAAGGCCAAAAGGTGCCTGATATACTGACATCGGGTAACTCACCCAAGGTAGATGCTTGGCGCGAAGAACAGGCGCTTAAAAACACCCGGAACAAAAGACCAGATTTGTTGGATTAAAATCTCGGTTATGCTCGTTGTTGTAACTTAGACACTTCTTTGCAAGAGTAAAAACAACTGTAAGGCGAACTTTTTTCCTAAAAATGAATCGGCAGCATTTATTTTTTGTGAACTAAAGGATATGAATTATATTTGTCTCCGCTTTGAAACCGCTGGCGAGGTCCGTATATGTTTCCTAGCTCTCATTTAAAACCAACAACATGGAGGCATTACTACAATACGTACAGGACGAATTTGTACCGAAAAAAGAATTGCCAAGCTTTCAAGCTGGAGATACCATAACCGTTTATTACGAAATCCGAGAAGGGTCAAAAGTACGTACCCAGTTTTTTAAGGGTGTCGTGATTCAAATTAAAGGAAGTGGTGCTACCAAGACCTTTACCATCCGCAAAATGTCAGGAACCGTAGGCGTGGAACGTATATTCCCCGTAAACCTACCCGGCATACAAAAAATAGAAGTGAACGCACGCGGTAAAGTACGTCGCTCACGAATTTACTACTTCCGTGACCTCACCGGTAAAAAAGCACGTATCAAAGAGCGTTAGCAGATACGCTTGCAAAGCAAAAAAATATAACTGCAGGTCGTTTTCGGTTTGCAGTTTTTTTATTCCCTTTTATTTACGTGTGCAGTGTCAAGCTAAAATTCGCAATTTATGGGACTATCCTTTAATCATTTCGTAATTACTGCATGTGCCATTTATAAATCACCAATTCGCAATTCACTATTACCCACGCCCTATTGCCTATTCACCAACACAGTAGTATATTTGCGGCCATCAAATAAACAACTATGGCTAAAATCCATGTAGTAAAACCAGTAGTAGAAATGGACGGAGATGAAATGACGCGTATCATTTGGGATTTCATCAAACAACAACTTATCCTTCCCTACCTCGACATCGAATTGCTATACTATGACCTGAGCGTTACTTCCCGTGATGCCACCAACGATCAAATTACCATCGATGCTGCGGAAGCCATAAAAAAATACAATGTGGGCATCAAGTGTGCCACCATCACACCAGACGAAAACCGCGTAGAAGAGTTTGACCTAAAAGAAATGTGGCGCTCACCCAACGGTACCATCCGTAATATTGTAGGGGGAACCGTATTCCGCGAGCCCATCATCATGAGCAATGTACCCCGCTATGTGCAAGGATGGACACAACCCATTTGCATTGGCCGTCATGCTTTTGGCGATCAGTACCGTGCTACCGATACCGTAATCAAAGGCAAAGGGAAACTCACCATGACCTTTACACCCGAAAATGGCAGTGCTGCAAAAACATGGGATGTATACGACTTCCAAGAAGGTGGCGTGGCCATGAGCATGTACAATATCGACTCATCCATTTACGGATTTGCCCGTTCGTGTATGAACCGTGCAATCAGTAAAAGATGGCCCCTGTACCTGTCTACCAAAAACACCATTATGAAAGCCTATGACGGCCGTTTTAAAGACATCTTCCAAGAAGTATTTGAAAACGAATTTATCGATCAGTTTGAAGCCCTTGGTATTACTTACGAACACCGTCTTATCGACGATATGGTCGCCGCAGCTATGAAATGGAGCGGAGGCTTTGTATGGGCGTGCAAGAACTACGACGGCGATGTACAATCCGATACCGTAGCCCAAGGCTTTGGTTCGCTTGGATTGATGACCTCAACACTGGTTACGCCAGACGGCAAAACCCTAGAAGCAGAAGCTGCACATGGCACCGTGACCCGTCACTTCTGCCAGCACCAACAAGGCAAAGAAACTTCTACCAACCCCATTGCGTCTATTTTTGCATGGACCCGTGGATTGGCACACCGTGCCAAACTGGATGCCAACCGCGACCTAGCCGATTTTTGTACCACGCTCGAAGAGGTGTGTATCCGAACCGTAGAAGGCGGTCAAATGACCAAAGACCTCGCCATGCTTATTCACAATGAAGAAATGACCCGTGATGACTATTTGTCGACGCAAGACTTCCTCGCTGCCATCAAAGAAAATTTAGACAAGGAATTAGTTGCATAAACTAGGTTACGTATCTTTGAAAAAAATGCTTTGATACGCTACATCACTATTCTATTGATGTGCACGGGACTAAACGCCTATGCGCAATCCTACACGCTTAGCGGTACGTTAACAGCTGCCGACACTCAAGAAACCTTGCTGGGCGTTACCATCTATGCCGAAGGTACCTCGCTAGGAACGGTGAGCAACAACTATGGGGTATATTCCCTTACGCTTCCGGCGGGTACCTATCAAATCATCTATCAAAATATTGGGCTTATAACCAAACGATCCCAAATTACCTTAGACCAAAACCGCGTTTTGGACGTGACCCTGTCACTACAAACTCAGGAACTTGACGAAGTGGTGGTCACAAAAAACATTGAGCACCTGCGGATGCGTTCGCCCGAAATGAGTACCAACCGCCTATCGGCCAACACCATCAAGCAAACGCCTGTTGTCTTTGGCGAATCAGACGTACTCAAAACCATTCAACTGCTGCCCGGCGTAAGCAGCGCAGGCGAAGGCGCATCGGGGTTTAACGTCCGTGGTGGTGGCGCCGACCAAAACCTTATCCTCCTAGACGAGGCAACCATATTTAATTCCTCCCACCTCTTTGGCTTTTTCTCTGTATTTAACTCCGATGCCATCAAAGACATCCAGCTCTATAAAGGTGGTATCCCGGCGGCCTACGGGGGAAGGGTATCTTCCGTGCTGCGCATTGACCAAAAAGAGGGCGCTAAAGATCGCTTGCGGTTCAACGGCGGTATAGGTGCCGTGTCGAGTCGTGGTTTGCTAGAAGGACCGATTGGAAAAGGCTCTTTTCTTCTCGCCGGAAGGGGCACCTACGCCCACCTATTCTTAAAAGCCTTTGACCAACCAAACTTGGCGTATTTCTATGATCTGAATACTAAAATCACGCTGCCCCTAAACGACAAAAATCGCCTGCTGCTTTCGGGCTATTTTGGACGTGATGTGGTGGCCTTTGATAACACCTTTACAAACACCTACGGCAATACCGTTGTCAACCTGCGTTGGAACCGTATTTTTTCGCCCAAAGTGTTTGGGAACCTCTCCCTCATTTACAGCGACTACTACTACGGACTCGCACTGGACTTTGTCGGCTTTGACTGGGACTCGGGCATTCAGAACTTTAATGTCAAATACGATTTAAGCTATAACATATCCGAAAAAATCATCTTGGAAACAGGGGTGCAAGCCACCTACTACAGCTTTAACCCCGGCTATATACAGCCGCTAACCCCCACATCTGGATTTAACACCGAACAACTGCAAAATAAGTTTGCCGCCGAGAGCTCCGTTTACCTGAGTGCCAAACACGATATCTCGCCCAAATTGGCGCTGCACTACGGCCTGCGTATCAACCAGTTTAACCGTTTGGCGCAATCGGGCCTTTTGGAATATGCCAACAACCAACCCCTTACCTATAATCCAATCTTGGGCATCTACAAAGAAGGGACTGCCGTTGGTTTTTACAGCAAAGCGGAAAGCAAGCAACACTATACCAATTTAGAGCCGCGCGTTACCCTTGCCTACCGCCAAGAACGAAGTGCGTGGAAAGCGAGCTATCAGCGTGTAAATCAATATTTACATCTTATTTCCAACACCACCTCCCCCACACCCCTAGACGTTTGGACACCCAGTGGGCGCTACCTCAAACCCCAACAGTCCGACCAATGGGCGTTGGGATATGTAACCGAAAGTGAAAACAGCAATTCACTCGAAGCCGAAGTTTTCTATAAACACACGGGCAATAGGTATGACTATATAGACGGTGCAGAATTGGTTGCCAATGAAGCCATAGAGCAAATACTCCTGCCCGGTACCGCAAAAGCCTACGGCCTGGAAGTCTTGTTCAAAAAAACACAAGGAAAAGTCACTGGGATGGCGGGTTATACCTGGTCGCGCGCCGAACAAAAAACGCCCGGGCAGCAAACCAACGAGCCCGGCATCAACCAAGGCAATTGGTACCGATCGGCCTATGACAAAACCCATGACTTGAGCTTAAACCTAAGCTATAAGCACAGTAAAAAATGGAAGTGGGATGCCAATGCGATACTGCAAACGGGCCAACCCATTACCTATCCGCTTGGGCAGTATGAATTTATGGGAACCCGTGTGCCGAGCTTTGGACAACGCAACGGACAGCGATTGCCCACCTACCACCGCATAGACATTGCCGCAACACTTACCCCGGAAAAACAACAAGATAAAAAAATAAAAGGCAATTGGGTGTTTGGCATCTACAATATCTATAACCGTAGAAATGCCGCTACCATCAGCTTTAAACAAGATCCCGAAACAGGAAAAAACCAAGCCTATAAGCTCTCCATTTTCGGTATCATCCCTTCTGTAACCTATAACATACGCTTCTGATGAAAAAAATAATATGTGTATTGGGATTGGTAATGATGGGCTGTGAAGACCCCATAGCTGTGAAGCTGCCAGCAGCTGAAAACAAATTGGTGATAGACGCCATGCTGTGGCGCAACCTCAACGAACCTTCGGGAACCCTAGAAGTGATTCTGTCCCGAACAACCGACTACTACGACGAGCGAGTGCCTTTAGTATCCAATGCAACGGTTTCACTCCAAACACCCAATGCCGTGCTAACAGCGCAAGAAAACGCGCCCGGGCATTACCATGTCTATAATGTAGACATAAATGAAACCGACAGCTTCACACTCACCCTTAGGGTTGATAACGCTACCTACTCCGCCACAGCATCGTTGGTGCTGTCAACCCCACTTGACAATGTGGTGCAAGGCGAAAATACGCTTATTTCTGGCGACCAAGTTGAAGCGATCGTTACGCTTACCGACAGGCCCGAAGAAGCCAACTACTACCTCATGGATTTTGGGTATAACAACCTGTTTGTCACACGAGATGTGTTTTATAACGGCAATCAAATTAGTTTTTCATTTTTCTACGACAAATATTTTCCGAAAAACACCCCAACACCCGTTTACCTCATGGGGGTAGACAAGGATTTTTATACCTATATGCAAATCTTGATATCCCACGCCGGACAAGACGGTGGCGGCCCCTTTGCAACGGCCAAGTCCACCCTAGTTGGCAACATCCAAAACACCACCAACAGCAATGACTTTCCGCTAGGCTATTTTAGGGTGGTGGAACGCGATAGTATTATCTTTACAGCCGTAGAAGAATAATCATGAACAAAAGAAACCTCTTTCGCGGTCTTCGTGCTATGGCATACGCCGTCTTGTTGGCGTTTACAGGTCCTACCGTACTGACTTCCGCCTTTAAAAACCAAGAACACGCCATGTATATTCCCGTTTTGGGCATTGCCATATTGATGTGTGCTGCTTCAATTACCCTCGGTTTTTGGGGTATCCGACTGTTGGTCAAAGGGCTTTTTGGAGAAGAATAAGCCCCCAGACAGGCAAAAATAGATTAAGCCATAAAAAGTACTTGACCTCTCCCACAATCCGCTTATCTTTGCGGTTCCATGAGTACAACAATTGACATACGTTTGCCCGACGGGGCCATAAAGCAAATGCCTGTCGGCAGTACACCCTTTGAGGTAGCGCAATCCATAAGCGAGGGCCTTGCCCGTGCGGTGATCTCTGCGTCCTATAACGGAACCACCATAGAAACCACTACTCCGCTTCAAGAAAACGGTGAGCTGGTGTTGTATTCCTGGACGAATGATGAAGGCAAAAAAGCGTTTTGGCATTCCAGTGCGCACCTCTTGGCGCAAGCGCTAGAACAGCTATACCCCGGCATCAAACTCACCATAGGTCCTGCCATTGACAGTGGTTTCTATTACGATATCGATCCGGGTGAACACAGCATATCCGAAAAAGACCTGCCTGCCATTGAAAGACGGATGATTGAACTCGCAAGAGGAAAACACGCCTTTTCCCTGCGCTCGGTTGCGAAAGCCGAAGCCCTTTCGTTTTATAAAGTAGCAGGAAACGAATACAAAACCGAACTTATTGAAAACCTAGATGATGGCAGCATCACCTTTTGCGATCACGACGATTTTACCGATCTCTGCCGCGGTGGACATGTTCCAAATACCGGCATCATAAAGGCCGTAAAACTCACCAATATCGCCGGTGCCTACTGGCGTGGTGACGAACAAAACAAACAGCTTACCCGTATCTACGGGGTGTCTTTTCCAAAGCAAAAACTGCTGACAGAACACCTCGAACTGCTGGAAGAAGCAAAAAAACGCGACCACCGCAAGCTGGGCGCTGAACTCGGTCTTTTTACCTTCTCCAAGAAAGTAGGACAAGGCCTGCCGCTTTGGCTGCCCAAAGGGGCAGCACTGCGCGAAAGGCTCGAGCAGTTTTTGCGCAAAGCGCAAATCAAAGCGGGCTATGAACAAGTTGTAACGCCACATATTGGGCAAAAAGAATTGTATGTGACTTCGGGGCACTATGAAAAATATGGTGCCGATAGTTTTCAGCCCATAAACACCCCTGCAGAAGGAGAAGAATTCTTGCTCAAACCCATGAATTGTCCACATCATTGCGAAATTTACAACGCCTCTCCTTGGAGCTACCGTGACCTGCCCATTAGACTTGCCGAGTTTGGAACGGTTTACCGCTACGAGCAAAGTGGCGAGTTGCACGGCCTTACAAGGGTACGCGGTTTTACGCAAGACGATGCGCATATTTTCTGTACCCCAGAACAACTCAACGATGAGTTTATGGGCGTTATTGATTTGGTACTTTACGTATTTAATGCCCTAGGATTTAGCGATTTTAAGACCCAAGTATCGGTACGTGACCCCGAAAAACCTGAGAAGTACATCGGCGATACAAAACTGTGGGAAAAGGCGGAGCAAGCGATTATTGAGGCAGCAAAACAAAAGGGATTGGACTATGTTGTGGAAACGGGTGAAGCCACTTTTTACGGACCCAAGCTCGACTTTATGGTAAAAGATGCCTTGGGTAGAAGCTGGCAGTTGGGCACCATACAGGTAGACTACAACTTACCTGAACGTTTTGATCTAAACTACAAAGGCAACGACAATGAGATGCATCGCCCCGTGATGATACACCGTGCACCTTTTGGAAGTATGGAGCGATTTGTGGCAATTTTAATCGAACATACAGGTGGAAACTTCCCCTTATGGCTTAACCCAACTCAGGTGCAGTTGCTTTGTGTTAGTGAAAAGCATGAAAAATACGCGAAAAAAGTTTCAGAATTCTTAGAAAATAACGAAATTCGCGCCCTCGTGGATGATAGAAGTGAGACTATTGGAAAAAAAATCCGCGAAGCTGAAATGAGCAAGGTGCCCTTTATGGCCATCATAGGCGAACAAGAAGCTACGCAAGAAACGGTCTCCATTAGAGCCCACGGAGGAAACGACCTAGGGAGTATGTCCTTAGCCGCATTTGCAGATTTGATCAAGCGTCAAGCTGCAGATGAAATAACATCATTTTAAGTCAATTAATTAAATTCGTTTATTATAGCGATACGTAGAAGAAGAAGCAGGGGACCTGCTCGGATTATAAAAGAGGACAAGCACCGCATCAATGAAAAGATACGGGCTACCGAAGTACGCTTGGTTGGCGAAAACGTAGCGATGGGCGTTTACCCGTTACAAAAAGCCTTACAGAAGGCAAACGAGTTGGAGTTGGATTTGGTTGAGATTTCACCCAATGCTGCGCCCCCTGTGTGTAAGATAATCGACTATAAAAAGTTCCTTTACGAGCAGAAAAAGCGTGAAAAGGCAATGAAGGCAAACGCCTCGAAAGTGGTGTTAAAAGAAATTCGGTTTGGGCCACAAACCGACGAGCACGATTACGAGTTTAAGAAAAAACACGCAATCAAGTTCTTGGAAGAAGGTGCAAAGCTTAAGGCATTTGTATTTTTTAAAGGACGCTCAATCATTTTTAAAGAGCAAGGCCATATCCTGCTGCTTAGATTAGCACAAGATTTGGAGCCCTATGGTAAAGTAGAACAGTTGCCAAAATTAGAAGGAAAACGGATGATCATGTTGTTGAATCCAAAAAAATAAAAGGAAGTAGTTATGCCTAAAATGAAAACAAAATCGAGTGCTAAGAAACGCTTTAAGCTTTCAGGCACAGGAAAGATCAAACGCAAGCACGCGTTTAAGAGTCATATTTTGACTAAAAAATCCAAAAAGCGTAAGCTCAAGCTTACGCACAGTGGGTTGGTGCATGAAAGCGACGCCGATAACATCAAAGAACAACTTCGTTTAAAATAATATTAACCTGAAGTCGGCTTTAAAAGTGAGATTCTCCGCCTGCTTCACCAATACTACATTATGCCAAGATCAGTAAATGCAGTTGCATCACGCTCAAGAAGAAAGAAAATTTTAAAACAAGCCAAAGGGTACTTTGGTCGTAGAAAAAACGTTTGGACAGTTGCCAAAAACGCTGTTGATAAAGCGATGCTTTACGCATACCGTGATCGCAGAAACAAAAAACGTAGTTTCCGTGCCTTGTGGATCACTCGTATTAATGCTGGTGCTAGACTACACGGCATGTCCTATTCACAATTTATGGGTAAGGTAAGTGCAAACAATATTGCATTGAACCGTAAGGTATTGGCCGACTTGGCCATGAACCATCCAGATGCTTTTAAGGCAGTTGTCGATAAAGTAAAATAAGCTATTATTTAGAACGGCATATCGTCGTCGTCCGTTCCAAACGCTTCGTCTGGATTTGTACGCGGTGCATCAAAGGGTTCATCCCCTGCATTTATTTTGGATTGAAACTCAACCGGAGCGTCAAATTGATCCAAATTGTCAAACTTACCAAGGTTTCCGATAAACTTTAGGCGTATGCTGTCCAATCCACCATTACGGTGTTTTGCGACGATAAATTCTGCCTGTCCTGCCGCAGGTGAACGCTCTTCATCGTCCCATTCGTCAATCTTATAGTACTCAGGTCTGTAGATAAAGGTTACCAAATCGGCATCTTGCTCGATGGCACCAGACTCACGCAAGTCAGAAATTTGTGGGCGCTTGCTGCCCCCTCGTGTTTCTACCGCACGCGACAACTGTGACAGCGCAATAACGGGAATCTCCAATTCCTTGGCGAGTGCCTTTAAGTTTCGGGAAATAGTCGAGATTTCTTGTTCTCGGTTACCAGCCTTGCTGCTTCCACCAGGCGTCATCAACTGCAAGTAATCTATCATGATTAGGCGAATGCCATATTGCGAAGACAGCCGTCGGGCTTTGGCACGAAGATCAAAGATGGACAACGAAGGCGTATCGTCAATGTAGAGCGGTGCTTTTTCCAAATCAGAGACCTTCACATTGAGCTGTTTCCACTCGTGGTCTTCCATTTTTCCGGTTCGAAGCTTTTCTGAACTAAGTCCTGTTTCAGAAGAAATAAGACGGGTAATCAATTGCACCGAAGACATTTCCATAGAGAAAAAAGCAACGGGAATATTTTGGTCCACGGCAATGTTTCGCGCCATGGATAGCGTAAAGGCCGTTTTACCCATACCCGGTCGGGCAGCAACAATGATCAAATCACTGTTTTGCCAACCAGAAGTCAGTTTGTCTACGGCGTGGAAGCCAGAGGGCACACCACTCATCCCCTCTTGATTGGCAATCTCTTCAATTTTTTTCTTGGCTTGGATAACCAAACTTTGCGCACTCACGGTAGAAGTCTTGAGATTTCCCTGACTGACGTCATAGAGTTTGGCCTCTGCCTTGTCGAGCATGTCAAAAACGTCCTTGGTTTCGTCATAAGCCTCCTCGATAATTTCACTTGAAATTTTAATGAGGCTGCGTTGAATGAATTTTTGAAGGATGATGCGCGCATGGTACTCAATGTGCGCAGAGGAAGACACTTTTTTTGAAAGCTGAATGAGGTAAAAATCACCTCCTACTTGATTTAGCTTTTGGTCTTTTTTTAATTGAGCCGATACGGTCAAAAGGTCAATGGGCTCTGAATTTTCAAAAAGCTTGACCATTGCGGAAAAAATATGCTGATGTGCCTCGCGGTAAAAGGCATCGGGCTGTAAAATATCAATGACCTCATCAACCCCTTTTTTATCAATCATCATGGCACCAAGCACGACTTCTTCGAAGTCAATAACCTGTGGTGGCAGCTTTCCACGTTCCATTGGAACAACCGTGGACGGCGACACTATAGACGGCACGGGGTTCTTTTTTTCCATAACACTAAACTACACAAATGGCGGCAGATATTTTTAGAAAAAGTGAAAAACTAACGAACAACAGGCTGGTTAATAACCCGCTTCAAATTGTTTAAAAGCTAAACATTATTCATCGTACACGCCCATTGCAAAAAACTTGTCCATACGTTCTTGTACGAGTACGTCGATTGGGAGTTCTTGTAATTCCTTATAGGCTTTGCAAATGGTTTTACGGACCGTATCAAATATGGCCTCACGATTGGCATGCGCGCCTCCAAGGGGTTCCTTGATAATGGCATCAATGAGCCTTTGGCGTTTCATATCTTTGGCCGTAAGCTTTAGTGCTTCAGCAGCTTGCTCTTTGTATTCCCAGCTGCGCCATAAAATAGAAGAGCAGGATTCTGGAGAAATAACAGAGTACCATGTGTTTTCTAGCATAAATACACGGTCACCCACACCTATGCCCAATGCGCCGCCAGAAGCACCTTCGCCAATAACCATCACTATAATAGGTGTCTTAAGGCGAGACATTTCCAATATGTTGCGTGCAATGGCTTCACCCTGTCCGCGCTCCTCAGCTTCCAAGCCGGGGTATGCGCCGGGCGTATCGACAAGACAAACAACAGGCACATTAAATTTTTCAGCAGATTTCATCAGACGTAGCGCCTTGCGGTAGCCCTCGGGATTTGCCATACCGAAATTACGATACTGACGTGTTTTGGTGTTGTATCCCTTCTGCTGTCCAATGAACATAAAACTTTGATCCCCAATCTTACCCAAACCACCGATCATGGCTTTGTCGTCTTTTACCGTTCTATCGCCGTGCAGTTCTAAAAAGCTGCCCTGCGTAAGGGCGTTGATATAGTCCAGGGCATAAGGTCTTGAAGGGTGTCTTGAAACCTGAACACGCTGCCAAGGGGTTAGATTGGTGTAAATCTCTTTTTTGAGCTGAACCAGACGATCTCCGATATTTTTACAGGCCTCGGTAACGTCTACATCGCTGTCGTTACCAATGACTTGACATTTGAGCAATTGGTCTTCTAATTCCTTAATGGGTTCTTCAAAGTCTAAATACTCCATGTTGTGATCTTAGTGCAAAACAAATATACTTATTTTGGGTTCCGAGCAAGGGGAGGAACCGTTTTTTTTGTTCTTCTTAATTTATAAATACCGTTAGCCAAGACAGCCGTAAGTATGCAAACCAATCCGATGTAAAAGCCGGTATGCATCACTTCTTTTTCTCCAAAAATGGCATAGGCCAAGGCAATTCCGTACACAGGTTCCATATTGATACCGAGCATGATGGAGTAGGGCGTTAGGTGGCGCATTACAACAATGGAGACAACGAAAGCATAGGACGTACAAACAAATGCCAAAATAGACAGCCACAACAAATCCTGCTTAGAAATAGCAAAGAATTCAGCGGTAAAAGAGCCCTGAAAAGCCAATACCAAAGTGACCACTAGGGCGCCCACTAAAAGTTCGTAAAAAGACAATACATAAGGATCGCTTTTGGCAACATACTTCCCGTTGAGCAGCGTAAACAATACGGCCAATACAGTTGATATACCTGCATAAAGAAAACCCGCTAAATGTGTGGTTCCTGTACCGAGGACCAATACCAAACCAAGAATTACTAAGAGTCCAAAAAACACCTCGTAGACAATCACTTTTCGCTTGTAGAAAATAGGCTCGAGCAAGGAAGTTAAAAAAGCACCCGAAGAAAGTACCGATAAGGTTACGGAAACGTTTGAAACCTTGACAGACCCAAAGAAAGTAATCCAGTGAAATGCAATAAGCACCCCGCTCGCAACAGCCACCCAGGCAATGGTTTTGCTTACGCGAAAATTGTGCTTGCGCAACCAAAGTACCACCCCCAAGCCTAAGGTTGCCAGTGTCATGCGATACCACACCAAGGGAATGGCCGAGACGCTAATCAAAGCACCCAAAACGGCTGTAAAGCCAAAAATGATCACGATAAAGTGAAAGTGAAAGGTGCTGAATAACTTATCTCTTCGCATAGCGCAATAAATAAATAGAGAGTACAGCAAATAAGGCATTGGGAATCCATGCGGCTAACCAAGGGGTAAAGTTTGATTTCTCAACCATGACTTCAAATATCTTATCAAAAAAGATATAAAGGAATGCCAATATAATGCCCATGGCCAAGTTAATGCCCATACCGCCACGCTTTTTAAAAGACGCTACCGCCACGGCAATCAGCGTTAGGATAAAGGCAGAAATGGGAAGTGACCACCGCTTGTGGCGCACCAACAAATGGCTGTTAATTAACGGACTTCCGTTTTCACGCTCTTGCTTAATGTATTCATTTAGCTCAAAAAAATTAAGTGTTTGTGCTTTGTAGGTAACAGGGACCATGGCATTTAGATCCAAATTAAGCAGCGTATCAAGACGTGCCTCTTTTCGAATAACCTCCCGATCGTCTGTAATAGTGCGCTGGAAAAATTGCGACAGGCGGTGAATGCTGTCTTTTTCTACCCATCGGATGTTTTGGGCTTTTATCTTGAATACCAATTGGTTGTCCTCAAAATGCTCCCATGTAAAATTATACCCCACCTGTCGGTTTGCGTTATAATTACTGACGTATATAAAATCGTTATCGCCTATTTGCTTGTAAATATTTTCCGTCAACAGCACCTTTCTTCCTTTTCTGATGTATTCGTACTTAAAGCTGTTGTAGCTTTCACTGGCATTGGGCACCCAAAACATACTCGCACCAAAAGCCAGTACGGCAATTATGGATGCGGATATAAGAAAAGGACGCAGGTATCTGTAAAAAGAAATCCCAGAACTCAACACGGCAATTACTTCTGTATTACTTGCCAATTTTGAAGTGAACCATATCACTGACAAAAACAAGAATATGGGAAATAGCTGGTAACCAAATACCCAAACAAAATCGTAATAATGAGATAAAATCTCAGTAGTTGAGAGTTCGTGTTGTTTGAATTTATCAATTTTTTGAGCGAGATCAACCAATACACTTATCGGAATAAACAACACCAACATGACTGTAAAAGTGCTGATGTATTTCTTGATAATATATAGGTCTAACAACTTCATTTTACAAGCGCTTATCCATTTGACGCACCATGGTGTTTTTCCAAGATGCAAAATCTCCGGCTAAAATATGCTTTCTTGCTTGGCGCACCAACCACAAATAGAAGGAGAGGTTATGCAATGTGGCGATTTGCTTGCCCAACAGCTCATTTGCAGCAAATAAATGACGTAAATAAGCTTTACTGTATGCGGAATCAACAAAACTACTACCGTTGGGATCGATGGGTGAAAAATCGTTTTCCCATTTTTTATTTTTGATGTTGATGCTACCTTCTGAAGTAAACAACATTCCGTTGCGCGCATTTCTTGAGGGCATGACACAATCAAACATATCTACACCCAAGGCGATGTTCTCCAAAATATTGATCGGTGTGCCAACACCCATCA
The DNA here is from genome assembly GCA_038143535.1 of Bacteroidota bacterium. GTDB lineage: Bacteria > Bacteroidota > Bacteroidia > Flavobacteriales > Flavobacteriaceae > UBA7446. The sequence continues at coordinate 551,243 of JAYQMD010000001.1, read as the reverse complement.
AATAACGTGGCTTGTCTTCAGGCAAGACGGCACAAACCGCATCAGCCATGGCATACATTTCCTCGGCAGGCTCTCCTACCGACAAGCCCCCAATGGCATTTCCTGGTGCGTTGGTGCTTGCGATAAATTCGGCCGACTGCACCCGTAAATCGTTATACACACTTCCTTGCACGATGGGAAAAAGCGTTTGGTTGTATCCATATACAGGTGTTGTTTTTTCAAAGTGCTCTTGACAACGAATAAGCCAACGATGCGTAAGGTGCATGGAGTTTTTGGCATAATCATAGGGGCATGGGTAGGGCGTACATTCGTCAAACGCCATAATGATATCCGCACCGATAATTCTTTGGATGTCCATAGCCCGCTCTGGACTAAAAAAATGTTTGGAGCCGTCGATATGTGATTTAAAAGTGACGCCTTCCTCGGTAATTTTGCGGTTATCTGCTAAAGAGTATACTTGATACCCTCCGCTGTCTGTCAATATGGGGCGTTCCCAATTCATAAACTTATGAATACCGCCTGCCTTCTTTAAAATGGGCATGGAAGGCCTTAGGTATAAATGATAGGTGTTGGCCAAAATGATATCGGGGTTGATGTCTGCTGCCAAATCGCGTTGATGTACTCCCTTTACGGTGGCTGCCGTTCCCACAGGCATAAAAATAGGGGTCGCTATTTTTCCGTGATCTGTAGTGAGCTCCCCTGCCCTAGCTTTTGAAGCAGTATCGGTATGTAATAATGAAAATTTCACCTGTCAAATATACACAACACGAGGCTGTATGTAAGTTATTAATAGCTGTTCATTTTTTTAGTAGAAATAATGAGAAAATAATACTGTTAGCTCGAAGTGAAGTTTTATTTTTGAGAAAATTAATTTTTATGGCATCCATTGAATCTATCGAAACGTTTTTACCACAGGTGCGCCGTGATATCTTACGTATGGTACACCAAGTAAACTCGGGTCACCCCGGAGGATCTTTGGGCTGTGCTGAATTTTTTGTTGTACTCTACCAACATGTTATGGACTACTCGACCGACTTTAGCATGGACGGTAAAAACGAAGACCTCTTCTTTTTATCAAACGGACACATCTCACCTGTTTTTTATAGCGTATTGGCGCGAAGCGGCTTCTTCCCCGTTTCAGAACTTGCTACCTTTAGAAAATTAAATTCCCGCTTACAAGGACATCCCACAACACATGAGGGGCTTCCAGGCGTGCGTATTGCTTCTGGTTCGCTTGGACAGGGCCTGTCCGTTGCTATAGGTGCTGCTGAAGCAAAAAAACTCAACAATGACAAGCATTTGGTCTACAGCTTACACGGCGATGGTGAGCTTCAAGAAGGTCAAAACTGGGAAGCCATCATGTATGCAGCTGGCAATGGAATAGACAACCTTATTTCGACCATTGACTACAACAAACAACAAATTGACGGAAGCACCGATGACGTTTTGCCACTTGGCGACGTTGGTGCTAAACTAGAAGCTTTTGGTTGGACCGTAATCAATGTGGAAAAAGGCAATGATGTTGCAGCTATTTTAGCCGGATTTGAAGCAGCCAAAGCAGCCTCGGGCAAGCAAAAGCCTGTTGCTATTTTACTACACACGGTAATGGGTAATGGTGTTGACTTTATGATGCATACCCACGCATGGCACGGCAAAGCACCAAACGACGAACAACTGGCCATAGGATTGGCGCAAAACGAAGAAACTTTAGGAGATTATTAAAATGGGATTGAAAGAATATACGTTTACAGAAAAAATTGATACACGCTCTGGATTTGGCGTTGGTTTGGCCGAAATCGGCGATCTGAACGAAAATGTCGTGGCTTTATGCGCTGACCTTACAGGTTCGTTAAAGATGAATGCGTTTAAAGATGCACACCCGGAACGTTTTTTCCAAATAGGTATTGCAGAAGCCAATATGATGGGTATTGCTGCGGGCATGACCATTGGAGGTAAGATTCCGTTTACGGGAACCTTTGCTAACTTCTCAACAGGTCGTGTATACGATCAAATCCGCCAATCGATTGCCTATTCACACAAAAATGTAAAAATATGTGCTTCACACGCTGGCATCACGCTTGGCGAGGATGGCGCTACACACCAAATTCTAGAAGACTTGGGGTTGATGAAAATGCTTCCGGGCATGACCGTAATCAATACTTGTGACTTTGAACAGACGCGAAAAGCAACACATGCAATAGCTGCACACAACGGTCCTGCTTATTTGCGCTTTGGACGTCCTGCGGTTCCTAACTTCACTAGCGATTTGCCTTTTGAAATCGGAAAGGGAATACTACTCCAAGAAGGTACTGATGTGACACTAGTGGCCACGGGGCACCTTGTGTGGGAAGCGTTAGAAGCAGCAAAAAGCCTACATAAGCAAGGCATCAGCGCTGAGGTAATCAACATACACACCATCAAACCTTTGGACGATGCCCTTATTTTGCAATCGGCTAAAAAAACAGGTGCAGTTGTAAGTTGTGAAGAGCACAATTACTTGGGAGGTTTAGGAGAAAGCGTTGCCCGTGTGTTGGCGGAGCAGCACCCCACCCCACAAGCTTTTGTTGCCACACAAGATACTTTTGGCGAATCTGGAACGCCTGCGCAACTCATGGAGAAATACGGACTAAACGCTGCTGCTATCGCAAAGAAAGGGAATGAGGTTTTGGCTAAGAAAGCCTAGTCTTTATCTAAGTAATCTGGCGTACCGTCATTATCCGTATCATCGGCTATACCGTCGTTATTCGCATCGTACTCGTTGCGTGTTAGCGTGCCATCGTTGTCATCATCATCGTCACGGAAGTTGGGTAGACCATCGCTGTCCGTATCGTCATCAAAATAATTATCGCCATCTAAGTCTTCGACATGCGTAGGGACCGAATCTCCATCGTGATCTGTGGTTTTGTAGGTAAACAAATCTACAGCAAAAATCAGAGGTGAGTAAGCTGGAACACTTCTTGAGTCGTCATAATACCCCATGGCAGAGGGCATAAAAATAGCAGCGGAGCCAAAGCCATCAAAAGCATAGGTGCCGTCTGGGTTAATGGTCGGAGGAGCTGCACTTTTAATGTATGGCATTAAGGCGCTAAACCCTTTTACCACAGAAAGTGATTCAAACCAAATAGGATTGGTTCTTTCGTCAAATCTATTTAAGTTAAGTAGCATTCCCTTATAGGCAACAAAAACACTATCTGCAACAGTAGGTGCGGTTCCCACTCCCTCACGTATTTTGAGCACATAGGCGGTGTGGTCAACATATGCACCATCGTTATTTTTAATTCTAAAATTGAGTTCTTCAACTTGGTCACTCAAAGGAGTTTTGTTAGCATTGTCCCCTTGAATGGTATCAATGGTGAATGTTACTTGCTCATTGGTTGCAGCAGTTGCATATTCCTCATAGTTGAAGAAGCGTGTTTGCAAAAAGGTAAGTAAGGAGTCGTTATCCACCGCGCGTTGGGCTTCGTAGTCACGAGGCGGATCTCTAAAACCACGCTGCTGTTCTTCACAGGCAGTAGAAAATACAAGTAGACATACAATTCCAAAAAAAGGTTTTAGTATTTTCATCAATAAGATTTAAAGCGCAAGATACAATTTTAGTGTATTATTGCGAAGCAATATTATAAACATGCGAATAGACAAATATCTTTGGGCGGTCCGCTATTACAAGTCAAGAAATGCAGCCAGTACGGCCTGTAGAAAGGGCTATGTACAACTTAGTGGCCAAAACGCAAAACCTTCACGAGAAGTTTATGTGTCAGATAAAATTAGCATGCGTCGTCAACAACTCACCATTGAAATCTATGTGTTAGATCTTCCAAAAAGTCGTGTTGGCGCTAAAATCGTACCCCAATATTGCAAAGACATTACCCCACAAGAGGCATTGGATCTTAAGCATGCTGCAGATGAGAATCAACGCTTGTCGAGGGTCAAAGGCGCTGGCAGGCCGAGCAAAAAAGAACGAAGAGACCTCGAGGATTTTTTAGATGATGATGCCTAAGGTATATTGTGTATTTTTGTGCTATGAGTGAAATCATTTTGACATCGGAACAAATTGAGCACAAGCTGGAACGCATCGCTTATCAGATTCTTGAAGCCAATGGAGAGAACCAAACCATCATTGTTGCTGGTATCGTTGCCAATGGTTATGCAGTAGCTGAACGTATTGTTCACCACTTAAAAGCCAATTCTTCAAAAGAAATTTTAAGTTGTGAGGTCAAAATAGATAAAAAAAATCCGCTTAATCCCATTCAGACTACACTTGCTGCAAAAGAATACACAAACAAATCGGTTGTGATGGTCGATGACGTGCTCCACACAGGAACAACCTTAATATATGCTGCGAGACATTTTTTAAACGTGCCGCTTAAGCAGTGCAAAACAGCTGTATTGCTTGACAGAAACCACAAGAAATTTCCCATTAAAGCCGATTTTAAAGGAGTATCACTGTCAACTTCTATAAACGAGAATGTAGCTGTTCAGGTGGGTCCCAACGGTTTTACTGCAGTACTAGATTAATTTTTCAACTTCTGCCACTACCGTTTCAATCGATTTGTTGTCTACTGAAATAATGTGATTGGCTTGCCTGTAAAAGCTTTGACGTTCAAACAAATGCTTCGCAATAAACGATTGCAAGGCTTCCTCCGTCTCGGCATGTGCAATTAAAGGACGGCCTTTTTTTTCAGGAAAAAGGCGTTGCGCTAAGGTCTTATGGGATGCATTGAAATAAAAAACATGCGGAGTAGTGGCCGCCACAAGTGCCATGTTGTCGTAATAACAAGGAGCGCCACCGCCCAAAGAAATGACTTTATTGTTAGCACTTTTAAGTACTTTTTTAAGTGTTTGGTGTTCTAATTCCCTAAAAGATTTGGCGCCCTTTTCAATGAACAGTTCAGGAATTGAAGCAGCTGCATCATGGGCAATAACATCGTCTAGGTCTTCAAATAAGAGGTTACGTTTCTGTGCAAGCTTACGTCCTACCGTAGACTTACCGCTGCCCATGTACCCTATTAATACGATTGAGTTAGGGTTAGAAAAAAAAGTTGCCATATTTTAAAGTATTGCAGGTTGCAAATTTAGGGTAATTTAATCTTTGAATAATCATCAAAATGCGCCTATATTTGCACCTTCAAATTTTGACTTGGTAGCTCAGCTGGTAGAGCATCTCCCTTTTAAGGAGAGGGTCCTGGGTTCGAACCCCAGCCAAGTCACAAAGAGACCTGGTAGCTCAGCTGGTAGAGCATCTCCCTTTTAAGGAGAGGGTCCTGGGTTCGAACCCCAGCCAAGTCACTACCTCATTCAAAAGCGCACGTGGCGGAATTGGTAGACGCGCTAGGTTGAGGGCCTAGTGGGAGTTAAATCCCGTGGAGGTTCGATTCCTCTCGTGCGCACTTTTCTTTATTTCTTTTATTTTCAGCTCTTTATATCTTTTTTTTTTGTAATTTTGTTTAATAGTGTTTGTAAAACATTAAACAAATGGATCGCGTTAAAAGTAATTTTAGTATCAAAAACCTGGAGCATCTTTCAGGGATTAAGGCACACACCATCCGTATATGGGAAAAGCGTTACAACCTATTTGAGCCCGAACGAACCAATACCAACATACGCCTCTACAATCTTGAAAATCTTCAAAAATTACTCAACGTCACCCTTTTATACAATAATGGCTATAAGATTTCTAAAATAGCATCTCTTAGTCATCAAGAAATAAATGAAAACGTTCATAAGCTCACCATAAACAAAAACGCAGACGATTGGTCTTTAGGCTTGTTTAAACTAGCCATGATTAATTTCGATCAACGTTTGTTTACGAAAACCTTTAACGATTTATTGGAACAGTTTTCATTTAGTGAAATATTTAAAAATGTGTTTGTTCCATTAATGAACGAATTGGGCGTATTGTGGCAAACAAATTCCATCAGTCCGTCACACGAACATTTTATTACGAGCTTAATAAAGCAAAAAATTCACGCCATGTGCGAGGATTTGCAGCAAAATTCTACACGCAGAACAGATCGAAGATTTGTTTTATTTCTGCCGGATAATGAAATTCACGAGTTAGGGTTATTGTACCTGCAATACGAGGTGCTTAACAATGGTTTCCAATGTGTGTTCTTAGGGCAGTCCGTTCCAATTGAAAGTTTAAGCAATCTAATCGACATAGGTGAACCCATAACGTTTATTTCCTATTTCACTATTGAGCCTGCGCAAGACAAAATTGAATCATATTTAAATACTTTTAATTCAGAAATCATTGAAAATATTGATAGTGAACTGTGGATTTTAGGCTATCAAGTTCAGTTCATTTCAGATGAAATGCCTGATAAAATGCGTATATTTAATTCTATTGATGATGTGATTTATGCGTTGAATGTCGTTTAGCTTATAATAAACATTTTATGCCCTTATTTTAAATTGACTCGATAATTATTTTATATTTACAAGCATCAAGGCAAAAAATATGAAAGCGCTATTCGATCAAGTTTCTCATCAGAGCAGTAAACTCGTTACTGAATCTTACAGTACGTCCTTTTCACTTGCAACCCGCATACTTTCAAGCGAAATTCGTCAAGACATTTACAATATTTATGGTTTTGTCCGTTTCGCTGATGAAATTGTGGATTCCTTTCACGATTACAATAAATCGGAATTGTTTGCCCGCTTTGATCGATCGTTAGAGGAAGCGTTGACAGAAAAAATTAGCCTAAATCCTATTCTAAATAGCTTTCAAGAAACGGTACACCGCTACAACATTGACCGTGAATACATAAATGCTTTTATGCAAAGCATGCAATGGGATTTATCTAAAAAAACATATTTGAGTGACGAAGAATATAAAGCGTATATATACGGCTCTGCAGATGTAGTAGGTCTTATGTGCTTAAAAGTTTTTGTCAAAGGAGACGACACCCTATTCGAATCATTAAAAGGTTCTGCCATGCGTTTGGGTTCGGCGTTTCAAAAAGTTAATTTCCTAAGGGATCTGAAAGCGGATCACGAACATCTCAAACGCTCCTATTTTCCTAATGTTGACATGAACGCTTTTGATGAGGGTTCAAAACAGGCCATAATCGACGAAATTGAAGCTGACTTCAAAGCTGGATTAAAGGGAGTTTTTCAATTGCCAGATGATGCTAAACTTGGTGTTTATACGGCATATAAATATTATTTACGCCTGCTCAAAAAACTTAAAAAAACTCCTTCAATGCAGATAAAATCAAAGCGAATTCGCGTTCCGAATTATCAAAAAGCAGATGTGTTGGCGCGTTCATTTATACGTTATCAATTTAATTTACTATAAGTTAAAACCATGTCCCTGATTGCTCAAATTGGTGTATTTTTTTTAACGTTTTTTATAATGGAGTTTATGGCTTGGTTTAGCCATAAATATATCATGCATGGCTTCCTTTGGTCGCTTCACAAAGACCACCACCACAAAGACCACAACTCTTGGTTTGAACGCAATGACTTGTTTTTTATCTTTTATGCAGTCGTAAGCATGGGTTGCGTAATTTTATGGGGAGAATATGGTTTTACGCCAGGACTAGCCATCGGTATAGGTATCTTTACATATGGATTGGCCTACTTTATGGTGCATGATATTTTTATTCATCAGCGATTTAAAATCTCGCGTAATGCCAACAATCGCTATGCACGAGGCGTAAGGCGCGCGCACAAAATCCACCACAAACACCTTGGTAAAGCAAAACGAGAGTGTTTTGGTATGTTGTGGGTTCCCTTAAAGTATTTTAAATAGTAAGTGTAGCCATCTTTATGGCAGCAACAGCAGCTTCTGCACCCTTATTCCCTAGCTTTCCACCGCTTCTGGCTTGTGCTTGTGACAAGGTATTATCGGTAAGTACTCCGAAAATAACGGGCGATTTGCCTTGAAGATTAAGGTCTTTAATTCCTGTAGCCACGGCTGCACACACATAATCAAAATGAGCTGTTTCTCCTCTTATCACACTGCCTAGTGCAATAACAGCATCAAAGCCTGCATGCATGGCTGCTTTGCATCCATAAACCAATTCGAAACTGCCCGGAACATCTATGCGCTGAATGTCAGAACATCCCTTTTGATCAAGTACAGCGTGGGCGCCTTGATATAAATTTTCTGTTATTTCAGCATTCCATTCAGAGACAACAACGGCAAATCGAAGGGCAGCTGCGCTAGGCACCGCATCCAAATTCAAAGGACCGTGTTTTGCCGTCGCCATACTAGTTTTGGGCTTGAGCTAATAGTACCTCAACATGTGTTGCCTGAGGAGTTGCCGCATAGTCTGCCGCTAAGGTCTCAAGCATGGATACAGCATCGGACTTGGAATCTAAACTTAAGGCTACCTGAGCGCCTTTAAGTAAAAAACGAGGCGTTGTCAGATCGTTGTCTGCATAATTAGCTGCTTTTTTGTAGTAGACTAACGCATCTTCTAACTGGTTTAGCTCAGTGAATGCATCTGCGATTCCTCCTAGCGCAAGTGCGCCCAATATGGGGTCGTTAGCAGAAAAATCTTCCAAATAATTAATGGATAAATCGTATTCGCCGCGCTGAAGATATATCATGCCAGCGTTGTAAGTGGCAATTTCAGCAGAAGCAGAACCACCATAGCTATTGATGATTTCAATAAATCCAGGGTTTTGGCCGTCTCCTTCAAGAGCGCGTACAAACAAAGAATCTTGCAAGGTTGGATCTTCCATTGCTTCGTTAAAGTAGGCTTGCGCCTGTGCCATGATGTTGGTAGACTCCTCTTGCTTGGGCTTAGCCACATAGTTTTCATAGCCTAAATAAGCGAATACACCAACGACCACGAGGCCAATAAAGGATAGGATATAGTTCTGGTTTCGAGACACCCAAGCCTCTGCACGACCTGCAGAAGTGTCAAGCGTTGAAAATACTTCAGCTGTTACACTCTCTTGCTCTGGTGAATGTTGTTGGGGCATTTTTGGTTTACCTCCGCGTTTTTTATAAGTAGCCATTTTAAAATGTTATGGATGCAAAAATAAAATTTTTATTGCAATACACCTTGCTGCCAAAATGTTTATTTTGGATGCTTCTTAAATTTAAGTTGTTTTATGAGCAGTTTACGTCTTAACGCTATCCAGATTACCAACTATAAAAATGTATCAAATGTAAGTTATACATTCGATGCACCTATTCATTGTTTTGTTGGAAATAATGGAAAAGGAAAGACCAATACGCTAGATGCCATTTATCATTTGGCCATGGGCCGTAGCTATTTTTCGGCTGTAAACGCCCACACGATACAACATGAGGCCGACTTTATGAGAGTTGAAGGAAACTTTGAGCGCGATGACCGCATGGAACGAATCGAATGTCTGCTCAAACGCGAAGCCTCCAAAGTATTTATTCGCAACGGCAAGAAATACAAAAAGCTATCCGAACACATTGGCCTCCTACCAACCGTAATGATTTCTCCCGCTGACGCAGACCTAATCAACGAAGGCAGCCAAAGCAGAAGGAGCTTTATCGACCGCCTGATTGGACAAGCCGATAAGACCTATTTGCATCAGCTTATCCAGTATCAAAAAATACTACAACAACGCAATGCCCTACTAAAACAAATGGGGCGGTATGGACAGGGTGCAAATGAAACATTAGAAATCTACAACGAACAACTGGCATCTCTCGGATCACCCATTTACCAAACGAGAGTCGAATACCTGTCCATCTTTGAACCTCTGTTTAAAAAGCGATATGCCGCCATAAGTGGTGTTGAAGAAAACGTGAGCGTATCCTATCAAAGTCAACTTTTGGACAAAGATTTCAGCAAATTAATCGAAAACGCAGCCACTCAAGACCGCATGGCACAATTCAGCACCGTGGGTATCCACAAAGACGATTTGGTGTTTGAGATTGAGGGATATCCCATCAAGAAATTTGGCAGCCAAGGACAGCGTAAATCGCTGCTAATTGCACTAAAATTGGCACAATTTGATATGCTAAAACAAATTACAACGTTGACACCCCTCCTACTTTTGGATGATATTTTTGACAAGCTAGACGAAGAGCGTGTCTCTAAAATAGTCAATCTGGTAAACGAATCCTCTTTTGGTCAACTCTTTATAACCGATACCCATTCAGAACGGACAGAAGCTGTTATGAAAAAAACAGAACAAGCCTTCAAACTACATCAGTTATGAGAAAAGCATACCCCCTTTTGTGTTTGCTTTTAATAAGCTGTAATCTCGATGTAAAGCCTGCAGATCTAGATCAACTTAATGGCTATTGGTGTATTGACAAAGCGGTGTCGCCAAGCGGCGAAGAAAAACAATACAATTCCACTATTGATGTTGATTTTTTTGAGCTCAAAGACCAAAAAGGGATTAGAAAAAAACTAAAACCCCTGTTCAACAAGCAGTTCAATAGCTCAAATGATTTTGTGCCGTTCCGTATTGGTTTTTTGGGAAAAAAATGCATTATTACTTACAACAAACAAAACCAAAGCTGGCAAGAAGAAATCACAACTCTAACAGCTGATAAATTAAAGTTAAAAGATACTCGAGGTGTCGTCTTTCATTATGTAAAATATCAACCATGAGTAAACGAAAAGATGAACCCCAACCTATAGAAAACGTGCTGCGTCAGTTTAAGGCTGCAAACAAACTCGAAAAGGGCCTTGACAATGTCAAGGCAGGGGCTTTGTGGGCTGAACTTATGGGTTCTGGGGTACAGGCATATACCACATCAGTTAAATTGGTAGGTGATACGTTATACGTAAGTCTTACCTCATCTGTACTTCGCGAGGAACTTAATTACGGCAAAGACAATATCATTGTCATGCTTAATGAGGGCCTAGAAAAAAATTGTATTACGAAATTGGTCTTGTGTTAAAACTGGTCGCTTTCTGTGAAGTGAAAAGCAATCTCAATTGCTGCATTTTCATTGCTGTCAGAACCGTGTATAGCATTCTTTCCGACAGAAGTAGCAAATGATTTACGGATGGTTCCTGCTGCTGCTTCTTCAGGGTTGGTAGCACCGATTAGGGCACGAAAATCATCAACCGCATTGTCTTTCTCTAGCACCGCTGCTACAATAGGACCACTGGTTATGAAGGAAACCAACTCGTTAAAAAATGGACGTTCGCTGTGAACAGAATAAAAAGCCTCCGCAGCCGATTTAGACAACCGTGTCATCTTTAATGCCTTGAACGCAAAGCCTGCTTCTGCAATTTTGTTCAATATTGCACCTATGTGACCATCCCCGACGGCATCGGGCTTGATCATCGTGAAAGTTTGATTTGTTTTCATATCAAATTTTGTGCAAACCTAATGAAATTCACATAAAGTCATTTACAAGTATGCAGTTATTTGTAATTTTGAACAATGATGCGAATAGCACTTTTTGGCACTGGTAACCTTGCCACACATTTTTTAAAAGCCTTTGAAGGATTAGAAGCTGTTTCGTGTGTGCAGTGGATCGGCAGAAAAGAAAATCCGTCACTAGCAAACACCACATCCTATTTTAATAGGTTCCAAAATGACATTGAAGTGGATGTTTGCCTTTTGGCCATTTCAGATGATTACATATCGGAAGTCGCACAAAGCTTCGAAACAAACGCCTTGGTGGTGCATACGGCCGCAGCCCAACCAATAGATGTGTTGGCACCCCACAAACGCAGCGGGGTGTTCTACCCATTACAACGTTTTTCACAAGACCAAAAACTGAGTTGGAAAAATATTCCCATTTGTTTGGAGGCAAATGACAAGACTGATCTAGACATACTCAAAAAGCTTGCAAAGCAATTAAGTAATGAAGTTCATTTTGTCACTACCAAACAGCGTCTGCAACTCCATGCAGCAGCTGTGTTTGCAAATAACTTTTGCAACCACCTTTTGGGTATCAGCCAAGAAATCACTTCAAATGGAGCGCTCCCCCATACTTTGCTCCATCCGATTATCAAAGAGACGTTTTCCCGCAGTCTTGATTCAAATGTAAAAGAACAGCAAACCGGGCCAGCAATACGAAACGACAAAAAGACACAGTCAAAACATATTGATATCTTGTCGGCTGAAGAAGCTGTATTGTATCGTGCATTGAGTCAATCTATTTACAAAACACATAACAAATGAGTTACAAAGAAGAATTTAGACATATCACCACTTTTGTTTTTGATGTAGACGGAGTATTTACAGATGGCAGCATTACTATTTTGCCTGATGGTGAAATGATACGCACCATGAATACTAAAGATGGCTATGCAGTTAAAGCAGCGCTTCACGCAGGCTATGGCGTTGTGATTATATCTGGCGGTACCAACGAAGCCGTAAGGTTGCGCCTCAATCAACTGGGTATCAAAGACGTATATTTAGGCGCACATCAAAAGGGAGATATACTGCACGCCTTCAGCAAAGAAAAAAACATACGCCTTGAAAATATGCTCTTTATGGGGGATGACATTCCTGATGTAGAAGCAATGAATTTGGTACGGCTTGGATGCTGTCCAAACGACGCTGTTCCTGAAGTTTTAGCTGCCGCAGACTATATCTCACACAAAGACGGTGGTAAAGGTTGTGTTCGAGACGTAATTGAACAAGTATTAAAGGTGCAAGGCAAGTGGGGAACGCTCACAAATGCACGCAATGACAGCTAATGAGCTATAAATTATTCCTTGGTTCTGGCTCCCCCAGACGTGTGGCGCTCTTAAAACAAATGGGCGTGACCTTTGAGCAACGTGTTTTAACTGTGGAGGAAATATATCCACAAGAACTAAAGGGTGTTGAAATCACTGATTTTTTAGCGAGATTAAAAGGAAAGGCGCATCAACCACAGCTTCGGCAAAACGAGTTGGTGCTGACTGCCGACACCCTTGTTTGGTTTGACGACAACGCACTGTGCAAGCCTGTAAATGAAGCCCATGTAATTGAGATGCTTTCAAAGTTATCTGGTGAAACGCATGAGGTAATCACTTCTGTTTGTTTGAGCTCTAAAGTAAAACAGACTTGCATTCAGGCAACAACTATGGTGAGCATGGCTACCTTATCAAAAGCGGACATCACGCATTATGCCAAAACCTACAAACCTTTGGACAAGGCAGGAGGTTACGGCATACAAGATTGGATTGGCCTGATTGGTGTATCCAAAATAGTGGGTTCTTATACCAATGTTGTGGGCTTACCTACTGAAAAAACGTATCAATTACTACTCCCCTATCTGTCGTCAATCACGTCATAAACCGCTCCTTATTAAATATTATTATATTTACTTTTTTGATTTAAATAACCAATAATGACAGAGCCTAAAGCGTATATAATTGAATTTCTTTCAGATGAGTGGATAAGAAATTGTTTATGGACGCTTTTTATTATGGTTACGTATTTGTTTGTCGGCAAGCGCATGTCGGCTAAGCATCAGCTACGCATGGGGATACTGATAGCTTTAATTTTAATCACCACCACCATTACGGGACACACACGAAACATCATCAATGGATACTGGAATATCAGCGATAACCTGCCATTGCATCTTTGCAGTATTTCAAACATCATCGCTTGTTTTATACTGTTCATTCCTAAAAACAACAGGCTTTTTGAGTTTTTATATTACGCGGGTATTATTGGTGCGTTTCAAGCCTTTTTGACACCACAAATAAATAATTTTGACGGTAGTAATTACGAATATCTAGAGTATTATTTCTCGCACGGGGGCATTATGCTATTGCCCATATTTATGTTCAAAAACTTGGGCTATGAGTTGTCAAAATATTCTTGGCTCAAAGTTGTACTTTACCTCAACATATTATTAGCGATTGTAATGCCTTTGAACTTCATCATCGATTCCAACTACATGTATCTTGCATACGTGCCCGATGTTAGCAATCCACTTATCATTGGTGATTGGCCCTACTATATTTTGTTTTGGGAAATCATTCTTGTAATTCTCACGTACATACTTTATGTGATGAGTACAGGCAAACGCGTATAAATAACATTTAGATAACCTTTTCATGCTTATTTTTGCAGCATGAAACGCTACAACGCACTTTACGCTGAATTTATTGGAACCTTTGCTATGGTCTTTTGCGGAACAGCTGCTATGGCTGTAAACGAAACTACAGGCGATGTTGCTCACGAAGGGGTTGCAATAACTTGGGGGCTTATCGTCATGGTCATGATTTATGCTTTTGGTCCACAGTCTGGTGCACATTTTAATCCTGCAGTGACCACGGCTTTTGCACTTGCCAAGCGCTTCCCTTGGAAAAAAGTACCTGCTTACGTAATTACACAAACCATAGCAGCCGTAGCAGCTAGTGTGGCGGTGAAAGCTATTATCCCAAAAAGCGTAATTATTGGCGCAACCATCCCCAGCATACCACACGAAAGTGCTTTTTGGCTTGAGTTTCTATTGTCCTTTTTTCTTATGACCGTCATCCTTCATATTAGCACGGGCAGCAAAGAAATTGGACCTGTAGCAGGCTTGGCTGTTGGTAGTGTAATTTTACTCGAGGCCATGTTTGCCGGACCACTCACAAATGCTTCCATGAATCCAGCGCGATCGTTTGGACCTGCACTTATTGGGAATCATTGGGAACCCATGTGGCTATACCTCACGGCACCATTTATTGGTATGGCACTTGCAGTAGTACTTTTCAAGTTTTTCGTATCTTTAAAAGATGTTGGATAATCCACCAATTCTTGTTTGTGTACTTTGCGGACTGATATATATCATTAGTGGACAGCTTGTATTGCGTTATCCCCCAAAAAAAATAAATGACTTTTATGGCTATCGTACTGCACGCTCTAAAAGAAGTCAAGCGCATTGGGATTTTTCGCAAAAAGAATCATCAAAATATATTATCCAATCAGGTTATTACTGCCTTTTGACATGTGTCCCATTTATACTTTTTGAAGCTGGAAAAGCGGGAGTATGGATCGCCATTATTTTAACTACCCTTTACCCTTTTATATCCATCATTCAAACAGAAAAAGCGCTAAAGAAAAAGTTTGGTTAATAATTTTGTTTAATCTTTCGCATAATCCGTTAAACAAAATTGGTATATTTGCACAAAAGCCTGCAAAATGTACCAGTATACCTCCAAACAAGAACTCCCCATAACAATTGAAAGAGCTTGGGAATTTCTTTCAGATCCTAAGAACCTAAAACGCATTACGCCAGACTATATGGGCTTTGATATCCTCTCTGGTGCAGACCGCAATATGTTCCCTGGACAGATCATTCAGTACAGGCTGACCCCGATTTTAGGGATTCCCTTTCGCTGGGTTACGGAAATTACAAATGTACATGAGGGTGCTTATTTTGTTGACGAACAGCGATTTGGGCCATATACTTTTTGGCATCACAAACATTTTATACACAAAACAGCCAACGGGGTTATGATGGAAGATATTGTAGATTATAAGCTCCCATTGGGGCCCTTAGGCTGGTTTGCACATGCGCTTTTTGTCCGTTTCAAAGTGAAGCAAATTTTTGATTATAGAGAAAAAGCCCTAAACGAAATTTTTAAAACAACATCATGAGTAATACATATTTACTAATTGGAGGGAGCTACGGAATTGGAAGTGATATCATTGACCAACTTCCAGCGGGATCTGAAATAATTGTGGCTTCCAGAACCCGTGAAGGTTTGGCTGGCAAGCAAGTGAAACACATCCCCTTTAATGTACTTGAAGACACGCTTCCTTTAGATCAATTGCCCTCAAAAATTGATGGCTTTGCTTATTGCCCTGGAAGCATAAACCTGCGACCCTTCAGAGGATTAAAAGCTGAGGCCTTTACAAATGATTTTGAAATCAATGTTATGGGCGCCGTGCGCTGTCTGCAAAGCATTCAGCCGCTATTGGCAGCCAGTGAGCAAGCAAGTGTGGTGTTGTTTAGTACCGTAGCCGTGCAAACAGGCATGCCCTTTCACGCAAGCGTAGCAGCATCAAAAGGAGCTTTGGAGGGATTGGGGCGGTCTTTAGCAGCCGAATGGGCACCTAAAGTGCGTGTTAACGTAATTGCGCCTTCTATTACAGACACTCCGTTGGCAAACAGATTTTTAAATAATGACGCCAAAAAAGAAAAGGCTTCCCTTAGACATCCTTTAAAAAGAATTGGTAAAACTGAGGACGTAGCACAATTGGCTACTTTCTTACTCACATACAAAAGCAGTTGGATGACCGGACAAGTACTCGGTCTTGATGGTGGCATGTCTTCTTTAAACATTGGTGGATGATATTATTTTGGTTTCGTCGCGATTTACGTTTTCACGATAATGTGGGTTTTTATAATGCACTTATCGATGCAAACGAGGTGTTACCCGCATTTGTATTCGACGTATCCATCCTTGATAAACTGCCAAAAGATGATGGACGGGTTTATTTTATCCATCAGCACATTACCAAAATGCAAAAAGAAAGCGAAGCAAATGGCAGTAGCATGCGCGTGGCAAAAGGAAATCCACTTAAACTTATTCCACAATGGAGTGAGGAGCATAACATAACAGCAGTCTACACCAACGAAGACTATGAGCCTTACGCTACAGCAAGAGATGAAAAAATAAAAACAGCACTTGCCGAAAAAGGGATTGCTTTTAAAACATTTAAAGATCAGGTAATTTTTGCCCCAGATGAAGTACTCAAAAAAGATGGAACACCCTACAAGATTTATACGCCATTTTCAAGAGTGTGGTTGGCTAAAGAGGCAGAACAAGGTTTGCCAGAATATCCCACAAAACCGCTTCTTAGCAAACTACACAAAAAAGCACTTCCAAGCATTCCTACAATCAAAGCATTAGGTTTTGAAACACCCAAGCACCAAGCACCAACACCCAAGCACAACTTATCGTTAATGGATGCCTATGATGCAGTGCGAAATTTTCCAGCGATTGACGGCACCAGCCGCCTCGGAATTCACTTGCGGTTTGGCACGGTATCGATTAGAGATATGGTAAGAAAAGCAAAAAAGAGCAGCAACCCCACCTTTTTAAAAGAATTAATTTGGCGTGAGTTTTTTATGCAAATTCTTTGGCATTTTCCACACACGACAACTGCGAGCTTTAAACCACAATATGACCGTATTGAATGGCGAAATAATGAGACAGACTTTTCAAAATGGTGCGAAGGCAACACGGGTTATCCATTGGTTGATGCAGGTATGCGCGAACTCAATCAAACGGGTTTTATGCATAATAGAGTGCGGATGTTAGTAGGTAGCTTCTTGTGCAAACATTTGCTCATTGATTGGCGATGGGGCGAAGCCTATTTTGCGGAAAAACTACTGGACTACGAGCAATCAAGCAATGTGGGTAATTGGCAATGGGTAGCAGGTTGCGGTGTTGATGCGGCACCCTATTTCCGCGTATTTAACCCAACAGAACAAGTAAAAAAATTCGACAAAGAACACACCTACATAAAAAAGTGGGTGCCAGAGTACCAATCCTTGGACTACCCCACCCCAATTGTTGATCACAAGATGGCACGCCTCAGGTGTTTAGAAACATACAAGGCAGGGCTTGCGTCATGAGAGGGGTGAAAAAAGCTGATCTACCTCAAAAAATTTGTGTGTCTTGCAACAGGCCTTTTGCTTGGCGAAAGAAATGGAGCAAAGAATGGGAGAACGTTAAATATTGCAGTAAAAGATGCAAAAAGCAAAAACAACAGCACTAGTTTGGTTTCGAAACGATCTACGCGTCCGAGATCAGCACAGTTTATCACAAGCCATTGCGGCGCACGATAGTGTTATTGCCGTATACCACTTGCCCGAACATTGGCTGCAACCAACCCAGTGGGGTTTTAAAAAAATGGAACGTTTTCGCGCTGCATTCCTGCTACAAACGCTAGCACAACTTCAAAAAGATTTGGCAAAGCTCAACATATCTCTTTGGGTAAAAGTGGGCCGTTGGGGCGCCTTGCTAAAAGAACTGCAAGAAACCTACAATGTCACAGCAATCTATGGCCAAAAAGAATGGACGCAAGAAGAGCTTGATGACAACGCGCAAATTCCATCTGGGATAGAAAAGCACTGGCATTACGATCAATTTTTATTCCACCCAGACGACATTCCCATGCAAGTTGCCGATGTGCCGGAAGTATTTACGGTGTTTAGAAAAAAATGTGAAAAGCAAATAAGTGTGCGATCGGCATTACCCGTTCCATCTCCCATGCCCGAAGAAAATCGATTGACCAGCGTTCCCGAATTACCAACTCTAAGCAGTTTGGGTTATGAAAACATAACTGTAGACAAGCGCTCCGCCATTCCATTTGAAGGAGGCGAACAAGAGGCATGGGGACGACTAGAGAAATATTTCTGGAACACCAACCAATTATCTTATTATAAAAAAACAAGAAATGGGTTGTTGGGCAAAAAGTACAGTTCAAAGTTTTCTATCTGGCTGGCATTTGGATCCATTTCTCCTGTTTCCATTTATCACGAGGTGAAGAAATATGAAAAAGAGGTTACCAAAAACGACTCTACCTACTGGTTAATTTTTGAGCTTATTTGGCGGGATTATTTCAAATACATTTCCATGAAGCACGGCAATGCCATATTCAAGCTAGGCGGCCTGTTGCAAAAGGACTATAGCTGGAAAACAAATCAAAAATATGTGAAGCAATGGATTGATGGTGCAACACCCGAGCCCTTTGTAAATGCTAACATGCGAGAGCTGGCACTCACAGGCTTTATGAGCAATCGCGGGCGTCAAAATGTAGCGAGTTTCTTTGCTAAAGAATGGCACTTGGATTGGCGTATAGGCGCTGCATACTTCGAAGCCATGTTGATAGATTACGATATACACAGCAATTATGGCAACTGGATGTACAACGCTGGTGTTGGTAATGACCCAAGAGACAGAAAATTTAACGTCGCCTGGCAAGCCGAGCGCTACGATCCAAACAATAAATACCAAAACACCTGGCTTCAAACAACACTATTTTAATGGAAATTCGACTTATACTTGGCGACCAACTCAACGAAAAGCATCTCTGGTTTACAGAACTCAACGACGATGTTTGTTATGTAATGTTTGAAATGCGCCAAGAAACTGATTACGTCAAACACCATATCCAGAAAGTGGTGGCGTTCTTCGCAGCCATGCGAAGTTTTGCCAGACGACTTGAAGAAGATGGGCATCAGGTACTTTACTACACCATAGACGATCCGAAAAACACCCAAGACCTGCAAAAAAATATTGAAAAAGTCATTAGCCTGCTTGATGCGAAAAAATTTGCATACCAACAGCCAGACGAGTATCGCCTAGACGAACAACTGGAGGCGATTGCCACCCAATTGGAAGTACCGACAAAAATCTATGACACGGAACATTTTCTCACAACACGTGACGAATTAAATAACTTTTACGAAGGAAAAAAATCTTTGGTGATGGAGTTTTTCTACCGTTATATGCGTAAAAAACATCAATACCTTATGATTGATGGGCAACCGGAAGGAGGCAGTTGGAATTACGACAAATTTAACCGCAACACCTGGAAAGGAGGAACCATACCGCAACCCTATAAACCAGACGCAAGTTTGGCAAAAGTAATCTATCCGCAGGTAAAAGCAGCAGGCATATCCACCATAGGCACATTTAACGAAGATACATTCCTCTTTGCTACCACAAGGGAAGCATCGCTAGCGCAACTCGATTATTTCTGTGAGCACTTGCTGCAAGACTTTGGCACCTATCAAGATGCCATGCATCAAGACGAGACCAATCTTTTTCATGCGCGTATATCTTTTAGCCTAAACGTGAAACTAATCGATCCCGCAGAAGTTATCGAGCATGCGATTGCAGCATATCGAAAAAACAGCGATCGCATAAGCTTATCGCAAATCGAAGGCTTTGTGCGTCAAATTTTGGGCTGGCGCGAATATATCCGAGGCTTGTATTGGAAAGAAATGCCACAATACAAGAAGAAAAACGAACTATACAACTATGGTAAACTGCCTGCCTTTTATTGGACAGGAAAAACCAAAATGAATTGCCTAAAAACCAGTATTGAAAATAGCTTGGAGCACGCATATGCCCACCATATTCAACGGCTGATGATTACAGGGAATTTTGCGCTACTGCTGCAAACAAATCCCGATGAAGTAGACGATTGGTACTTGGGCATTTATGCCGACGCTGTAGAATGGGTACAGTTACCCAATACTAGAGGTATGAGTCAGTACGCCGACGGCGGTATTTTAGCCACAAAACCTTATGTTTCATCTGGTTCTTATGTGAACAAAATGAGCAACTACTGCAAGGGCTGTAAATATGACAAAAAACAGCGCACAGGAGATAATGCCTGTCCATTCAACAGTTTGTACTGGAACTTTTTAGACGACAAAAGAGAAGAGTTGCGTGGAAACAACCGCATGGGCATGATGTATAACCTACTCGGGAAAATCAATCCAGAGGAATTGGCTCGTATCAAAGAAAGGGCTTATCAAATCATGGAAAATCCCGATGCATTCTAAAAAAGAAATTAACGTTTTTTGGTTTAAAAGAGACTTGCGACTTCTTGACAACGAAGGACTGCAAGACGCCATAAACAGTGACTTACCACTGCTGTTGCTCTATGTAATGGAGCCAAGCCTCGAAGAAAATCCACACTATCACAAGCGGCATCACAATTTTATTGCCCAATCATTGGTAGCGTTAAACGGAGCACTCAAACAATTTGACACCCGGGTACATGTCTATAAGAATGAGGTGCTAGAAGTCTTGGACAGCATTCAGACTAGCATGAAAATAAACACGCTGTTCTCCATGCAAGAAACGGGCTTAAACGCAACCTATGCCCGTGACAAAGCCGTGAAAAATTGGTGTGTGTCAAAACGCATTTTCTGGAAAGAACACGTCAATAATGGCGTATTAAGAGGAATAAAGAACCGCAAGAGTTGGCGCAATACATGGACAAGCTATATGATGCAACCCATCAAATCATTTGAAGCGTCTGCGGCTAGCTTTACAACAGCTGAAAGCATGGGATTAGCAGAAGAAGTACTTGATCCTAAAAAGCTAGAGGGCATCCAAGCAGGCGGAACCAAAACAGGCTTGGCTTATCTAGAAAGCTTTTTAAGCCATCGGCATAAAAAATATCAGCAATCCATATCAAAACCAAAGGCTGCACGAACACACTGTGGGCGTGTATCGCCTTATATCGCTTGGGGTAATCTTTCAGTTCGCTATGTGTGGCAACGCGCCAAGAAAGCAAAAGCCCAAGGCGCTAGCGGATTTCAGTTAAATGCCTTTACATCTAGGTTGCGCTGGCAAGCACATTTTATTCAAAAATTTGAAATGGAAACCCGCATGGAATTCGAAAGCGTAAACACGGGTTTTCGTCAGCTAAAAAAACAAGTTAATACAGACTATATCAACGCATGGAAGACAGGAATAACGGGTTTTCCACTCGTTGATGCAAGCATGCGCTGTGTGGTTGAAACGGGCTATTTAAATTTCAGAATGCGCGCCATGGTCGTTTCATTTTTTACACACCATCTGTGGCAACCTTGGCAAATGGGCGCTGTGTTTTTAGGTAAACAGTTTTTAGATTTTGAACCCGGAATTCACTATCCACAGTTTCAAATGCAAGCGGGTGAAACGGGAATTAACATGGTACGCATCTACAACCCAACCAAAAATGCGCTTGAGCACGACCCAGAAGGTGCTTTTATTCGTAAGTGGGTGCCAGAGCTAGCACAACTCCCCACCCCTTTTGTGTTGGAACCTTGGTCCATGACGGCACTTGAACAACAAGCCTACAATTGTGTGTTGGGCAAAAATTATCCTAAGCCAATTGTAGCCATTAAAGAAACATACAAACATGCCTCAAGTGTTTTGTGGCACATGAAGCGCAATCCTACCGTGCGAAGAGAGCGTAAGCGTATATTGGCAATGCATACGCTGCCGGACAGAGAAAACATTATGGATAGATGAAAAAAGAACTTAGTTTAAGAGATATCGATCGGATTATAGAAATGGGTTGGGAAGACCGCACCCCTTTTGATGCCATTACCATGCAGTTTGGACTCAAGGAAGAAGAGGTGATTACCATCATGCGAAACAACTTAAAACCAAACAGTTTTAAACGCTGGCGCAAGCGCGTTCAAGGGCGAAAAACAAAACACTTAAAAAAGCGGGGTGAAGAAGTTGGGCGCTTTAAATGTAGCAGACAACGCAGCATCAGCAACAACAAGGTGCCTAAACGCTAGAAAAGTACTAGGCTATACGCTCAATTTTTGCGCCTATGGCGCGCAGACGCGTATCAATATCTTGATAGCCTCGGTCAATTTGCTCAATATTAAAAATGGTACTGGTACCCTTGGCAGACATCGCTGCTATTAGAAGAGAGATACCGGCACGGATGTCTGGAGAAGTCATTGTGGTAGCTTTCAGTGTTGATTTAAAATCGTGGCCGATGACGTTGGCACGGTGCGGATCACATAAGATGATTTTAGCACCCATATCTATAAGCTTATCGACAAAAAACAAACGACTCTCAAACATTTTTTGATGAATCAAGACACTTCCCCTTGCTTGAGTTGCAACCACCAATACAATACTCAAAAGGTCAGGAGTAAAACCAGGCCAAGGCGCATCGGATACGGTCATTACAGATCCGTCAATATAACTTTGGATTTCATATCCATCGGGATGCTCTGGAATGAACATATCATCATCCTTTTTTTCAACAGTAATTCCCAGTCGGCGGAATACATCTGGTATTTGACCCAGATAATCCCATTGCACGTCTTTAATAGTAAGTGCACTTCTGGTGAGTGCTGCCAAACCAATCCAACTACCAATTTCAATCATATCGGGAAGCACACGATGTTTGGTGCCACCCAACGATTTAACGCCTTCGATGGTTAATAAGTTAGAACCAATTCCTAAAATATTGGCACCCATACGGACAAGCATATTACAGAGCTGCTGCAAATAGGGTTCGCATGCGGCATTATATATCGTAGTTGTTCCTTTTGCCAAGACAGCTGCCATGACAATATTGGCGGTTCCAGTAACAGAAGCTTCGTCAAGCAACATATATGTGCCCTTAAGTTCCTTAGCTTCAACCCCATAAAAATACTCCTCCTTGTTATAGCGAAATGTAGCACCCAGATTGATAAAACCTTGAAAGTGGGTGTCGAGTCGACGTCGTCCAATCTTATCGCCCCCAGGTTTGGGAATAAACCCTTTACCGAATCGTGCTAACAGAGGACCTACAATCATAATGGAGCCGCGTAAACCACGACCAGCTATCTTAAAATCATCGGACTGAAGGTAATCTATATCAACGTTATTTGCTTGAAAAGTATAACTATCGTCAATGTGTTTTTCCACCTTTACACCAAGCTTTTCAAGAATTTGAATTAGCTTATTTACGTCAATTATATTGGGAATATTGTGAATTGTTACTGGCTCAGGCGTAAGCAATACAGCACATAAAATTTGTAGCGCCTCGTTCTTGGCTCCTTGAGGTTGTATGGAACCTGATAATGATACACCACCAGTAACTTTAAAAGCACTCATTTTATTTACGCCGCTGCTTTTGGTTTCGGTATTTATGATTCTTGGTATTACTTCTTGAACCCTTGGCAAAACGCTTGTTTGTCAGTCGAATTAAGTTTTCAGAAGCCGACAACACCTCATCTTTAGCATCGATGACAATTTTGCCGCCAGAGAGTTCGGCCAAATGACCAAAAATAACCTCGTCATCAACCGTGTCTTTATTCCAGTTGAGGAAACATTTTTTCATGTGATTGGCAATCACATAAATCAATGCTTGTTTTAAGTCTCCTTCTTCCCAACCAACGATTACGTCAATCATGCCCTTAATGTTGTTACCGTAGAATCGGTATTTAGGGAACGATTGTGGGTAAGCCAAAGGAGTTGGTGGTGCTGCGAGTACTTCGGCATCGGGTTTTGGGAAAGGCGCATCAACGTCCAATTTGAAATCAGACATGATAAAAAGCTGATCCCAAAGTTTGTGCTGAAAGTCCGCGACGTCTCTTAAGTGTGGGTTTAGATTGCCCATAATGCCAATGATAGCTTGGGCCTGTTTGTTGCGTTGTTCTTTGTTTTCTTCAGCTAAAACTTGCTGAATCATTTTGTGAATGTGGCGACCATATTCAGGAATGGCTAGCATTGAACGCTCTGTGTTGTATTGAAGGTTGTCTATCAAAAGGGAGATTTATGAGGTAAAACTAATAAAAAATAACTTAGAGTTGGATGATGTTTGGGATTTTCGAAGCCAGTTTGTGTTTTTGAATGATTATATCTGGACTTCCAAACTTACCTGCAATGGAAATACTGGTGTATTTACCTTTGCTAGAAGCCCTTACATTGACCGTCACTTTGTCGTTTTCAAACAAATCCAACAAAGCCGCTTTGTCCTCATCCGAAGAAGGAATAATAAATTTAAAAACGTAAACACCAGGCCATGTATTGCTTTCCAATAACTGCTGATGAAATCGTTCGTAAAACGACGTGTCTTTGGGATTTTGTTGCATTACGCAAATATACAGTTTTAGATAAGGCAACAATTAACGACATTTGTGTATGCTTGAACACAAAAGAATCGTATTGACTGGAGGGCCATCAAGTGGCAAGACAAGCCTGTTGAATCACATCCAACACCCAGACACACATTGTTTTGAAGAAGTATCTAGAGGCGTCATAAGCAAAGCCTTAGCCAAAGGCGTCACACAACCATTCCTAGACAATCCGCTGGGTTTTAGTGAAGCCCTTTTTGAGCGCCGTTTGCATGACTATTTTGAGGATAAAAAAAATAAAATACATGTCTACGACAGGGGCATACACGACGTGTTAGCCTATCTAAATGCCATTGGAGATGAGGTTCCTTGCGGTATGCTGAATGATTGCAGTACCTACTGATATGATGCCGTTTTTGTGTTTCCGCCATGGGAAGCTATTTTTACGCAAGATACCGAGCGTATGGAAGTATTTGAGGAAGCAGTACATTTTCATAAAGCCCTGTTAGAAACCTATACCCATTTTGGCATGCAGTGTATAGAAGTACCTAAATCGACTATCGAAGAACGATTTCGATTTATATTGGATCACCTATGAAAAGTGGCATATATGACGTACTAAAGAGCCATTGGAATGCCTCGGAATTTCGCCCGGGACAAAAAGAGGCCATAGGCGCTGTCTTAGATAATAAAGACTGCCTTGTTGTATTGCCTACTGGGGGTGGAAAAAGTTTGTGCTACCAACTACCGCCCCTTACAAAGCCAGGATTGTGTATCGTCATAAGCCCGTTGATAGCGCTGATAAGCGATCAAGTGGAAAGCCTTAAAAAAAAGGGGGTTCGTGCCATGAATTTGTCGGGTCCCATGCGCGAAGACGACCTCGTTACTGCATTAGACAATTGTAAATTTGGCGGATTTAAATTCGTATACCTATCACCAGAGCGCGCGCAACACCCCTTGGTTCAGGATCGCTTGTCTGAAATGCAAATCTGCCTATTGCCCATTGATGAAGCCCATTGCATCTCAGAATGGGGACATGATTTTAGACCAGCTTACAGACAAATCATAGGGCTGAAAAACAAACTTTCCGAAACACCAACAATAGCCCTTACCGCAACTGCTACAAAAAGGGTTAAAGAAGATATTTGCAAGACACTCGAACTAGCGCAACCCATACAAATAACCAACTCATTTGACAGGCCAAATATTGAGATAAAGTTGCTGAAAACAGCAAATAAGCTGGAAGCCATTTCAGAGGCCCTAGCACCAAAAGGCACGCCAGCAATTGTATATGCGGGGACTAGAAAAAGTGTCGAGCTTTTGAGCACCCACCTAAACAATATGGGCCACCGAACAAACTTTTTCCACGGGGGTGCACTAGCCAAAGAAAAACGCATAGCAGACTGGATGCAAGAAAAAACGCCTGTTATGGTAGCCACTTCGGCATTCGGCATGGGCATTGACAAATCAAATGTACAACGAGTTGTACACGCCACGCTTCCCTTCAGCATGGAGCAGTACTACCAAGAAATTGGGCGTTGTGGCAGAGACGGAAGTGCAGCAAAAGCCACTTTGCTTATTGAAGAAGGAGATGATCAAAAACTATGGAAAAGCGCGACTGCGAGTATTCCCAATGTTGAGGACATAAAGAAAACATACAAACACCTATGTCATTATTTTGATATCGCCTATGGCGAAAAACCAAATGACATTTTAGTATTTAATCACGCCCTTTTTTGTGAGTGCTATGAATTAAAACACAGAACTACCTATCACGTACTCAAAGTATTGGAGCGTGGACAATTGCTCACACTAACCCAATACAACAGGCCGAAAACTAGCTTAAAACTAATGCGAAAGCACATCGGACAAGAGCATGTATTTGTGGATTATTTATTGCGAAACATAGGCGGTATTACCAACAGGTTTCAAGAAATCAACTTAGATAAAATAGCCCTCAAAAGCGGTCTGGATTTAAGCAGTGCTATTGAATGTATTAAACAACTAGAAAAACAAGGCGATGCCGAAGTGCAGCAACTCCATGCAGATAGTGGAATTATGTTTCATGTACCAAGAGAAGATAAAATAAGTTTGATGCCCGTATTACATCAATTAAATACGCTTAAGGAAGAAAAAAAGCGTTTGGCTGGTGCCATTTGGGCATACGCTACTGCCGAGACTTGTTACCGAAAAAAATTGCTACACTACTTTGGAGAAACGTATAAAAAAAAATGTGGCAGCTGCTCTAGCTGTGTAGACGAAAAAATCCCGATAGCTAAAATAATCAGCTACTTAAAACAAAGACTCACGCGAGAAGATGCACTATCTTTGGAACAGTTAATTCAAGATGCACCATTTGACAGAACAAAATTGGCGGTGGCTTTAGAAGAAATGTGTGCAGAAGAAATGGTAATACAAGACGCACCAAACCAATACAAACTGATATGAACAAATCCTTAAGAGTAGTTTTTATGGGAACGCCCGCTTTTGCAGTACCCGGGCTGCGTAGCATCGTGGATAGTCAGCACGAGCTTGTTGGCGTTGTTACGGCTCCTGACCGCCCTGCTGGACGTGGAAAAAACTTACGCTTCTCTGCTGTAAAAGAGGCTGTGCTGGAATACAATATCCCACTATTTCAGCCTGAAAAACTATCGTCAGAAGATACGGTTGCACAACTTAAAGCATTAGATGCAGACGTCTTTGTTGTTGTTGCCTTTAGGATGTTGCCCAAAGTAGTTTGGGAATTACCACAACTTGGCACTTTTAACTTACACGCATCACTCCTGCCCCAGTATCGAGGAGCTGCGCCCATTCACTGGTCTATAATTAACGGTGAGCAAGTGTCTGGGCTTAGCACCTTTTTAATTGATGCTAAAATTGATACAGGTGCCATTTTGCTTCAAAAAAAGCTAGATATATTAGCCGATGACACCATGGGTTCACTCAGCGAACGTATGCAAGCCCAATCAGGCGAATTGATTATTGCTACCATTAACGGTTTAGCGTCGGGGACATTAAAACCCAAGCCGCAACAAGAGGTAGCAATCATCAACACGGCGCCAAAATTAAGCCGGGAGAATACCCAAATTGACTGGAGTAAACCGGGGCAAACCATAGTGCATTTTATCCATGGCCTAAACCCGTTTCCAACGGCGTGGACACTGATGGAGAACAATGAAGAAACCGTGCAGGTGAAAATCCAAAATGCACACTTTATAGCCGGAACGCCCATTGAAACCCCTGGACATATTAAAGTTGAGGATAAACAGCTTTATGTAAGCGTTACAGACGGCTATGTTTATATAGACAGAATGCAATTGCCAAATAAAAAAAGTATGGAAACGGCAGCGCTCTTAAACGGGTTTCAGTTTCCGATAACAGCTCGTTTTATATAATGGTAGGAAAATTACTTATTGCGCATCCATCCCTTATAGGCGATCCGTCTTTTGGTAGAAGCGTGATTCTTATGGCGGAGCACAATGATGAAAGATCATTGGGCTTTGTTGTAAACCAGCCCACGCATTACAGCTTGGATGAACTAATCCCTGAATTATCCATTGACTTGCCCATTTACCAAGGTGGTCCTGTGGATACCGATAGGTTGTTTTATGTACATACCATGAAAGATTTACCAAATGCGCAAGCGATTGGCAACAAACTCTTTTGGGGTGGCGACTTAGAGGCACTTCAAGAAGCAATACTTGTGAAAAAAACAACACCTGATCAGCTGCGGTTTTTTTTAGGGTATAGCGGTTGGGGTAAAGGCCAATTGCGAAATGAACACAATGAAAAAAGCTGGCTACTAATTAAAAAAAAATATAATATTTTTAAAAAAGAGCATCAACTATGGGGAGACATCATGCGAGATATGGGTGGTGAGTACGCTTTATATGCTAATGCACCTAAGTACCCTGGTTTGAACTAACCCAATCAAAAAGCCCTTGTTTAAGTTTTAAGGTAATTGATTTGTCATAAGTTGTGCGGCGATAATTTGTGACTGGTTGAATACCAACAATGGCATTGGTCATAAAGAGTTCTTGTATACGCTGCAAATCAAAAGGTGAAATGGCCTCCTCCACACAAGAAATATCCAATTTTTTGGCAATCCGTATGATTTGCTTGCGCATGATGCCATCCAAACAACCAGAACTAATGGGTGGCGTGCGGAGTTTTCCGTCTTCTACTACAAAAAGATTACCGTTCAGAAATTCAACAACTTCCTTTTCATCATTAACTAATATACCGTTATCAAAACCTTGCTCTTGCATAAATATACTGCCAATAACTTGCAGAGCTTTGTTGTTGGATTTTAGGTTTGACAACATGCTTTTTTGGAGATAGTAATCGTTGAAAAGTGCAACCTTATAATTTTCAGCAGACAGGTAGTATTCCGAATCAAGTGCTTTGGCTACTATGACATAATCAACGTCTCTGGTGGTGGGCAAATATGCGCCGCCTTCTTTTCGGTAAACGTTTAAACGAATGCGCCATGCTGGGGCTGTTTCACTTTGTGCTTGTACCACGCGCAAACATTCTTGCTCTAAAAACTCGGGTGTAAATGTCATCGGGATGTCCATGCGGAAAATACGCATAGCAGCCATGAGTCTAAAGTAGTGGTCCTCCCAAAAATGGATATGGTCTTGGCTGTAGCGTAAGGTTTCAAAGACTGCATCTCCAAAAAGCAAACCGCGATTTTGTGCTGTAAAAATAGGCGACTGAGAAGAAGTAAGCGCGCCGTTGTGGTTTATCATGTTACGAAGAACCTAATACTTGTTTTAAATCACCTATTTGACTATCCCAAAGCATTTTAGTTTCATCAACTTCATCTTCTTCGGCAAAATCAGTAACCACAATCGAGACATCTTTGGTAATTTCATCTACGACGATGCGCATTTCAAAAAAACAATCGTCTTGGTCATCATCTCCGTTTAACCAGCGAAAGCGAACAAATTCATTGGCTTTCTTACGTAGCAGCAGGGCATATTCTTCGGAGTCGTCCCAAAAGAAGGAATATTTTTCTGTTCGTGCGTTGACATTATCGGCAAACCATTGTGAAAGCCCAGAGGGGGTATGCATGTACTGATAGAGAAGTTGTGGGGAGGCTTGAATTACAAATTCAATCTCGAATTGTATTTTTGACATAAGTAATAAAATGTCCAATATATAGATTTATGATGACCTTTAAAAGAAATGCTTGAAAAACCGAGATAAATTGGGAAAACAAATTGTTATATTTGCGCCGCTTTGGCGAGGTAGCTCAGCCGGTTAGAGCGTCGGATTCATAACCCGGAGGTCGGGAGTTCAAGTCTCCCTCTCGCTACAAATAACCCTTCTTCGCGTAAACTTCTCGTGAATGAAGGGTTTTTGCCCTATTAACGAATTTGTTGTGTAAATATTAAAAAGCCAAAGGCATCAAAAAACTTACATTGGCTTTACTTTAAACCTTGTTCCGCGTTTTTATTCACACAACAAACTAAACAAAAAGGGATATACCTTTAAATACAGACCGTGGCACTTTATTTATATCGAATTTTTTTAAACTAAATAAGAAGCCATAGTTAGGGACACGTTTAAACTTGAATGCCCTATCTCTCTTTGTAGCTTGTGTAATGAACATGTACGCTTAAAGATTTCTATTTCTTGATAAATGAGTCCCCATTTCTGCTCGTATAATTTTCCACTTTACACCAAACTTTTCTACATTTATTGGGTCTAATTATAAAAGATGCGCATTGCAGCAGGAAAGTCACATCATTGAACAACTTAAAGGAAAGCAGTATGACAAGGCAGTAAAAGCCATTTCTGAACGCTACCACGAGATGCTCTATTGGCACATACGAAAACTGGTCAAGCGGCACCAAGATGCCGATGATGTACTTCAAAATACCTATATCAGAATATTTAACGGATTGAAATCCTTTGGATTTCGGAGTAGTGTCAAAACCTGGTGTTATCGCATTGCCTATAACGAGTCCATGAGGTTGCTTCAAAAGCAACAGAAATTAGCACATACCAATGGCGATGGTGAATTAACAGATCATCTCGATAATCTCACTGCCGACCCCTATTTTGATCTAGACAGCGTAAGCTTTGCTTTTCATGAGTCTTTGATTAAACTTCCTGAAAAGCAACAACGCATTTTTCAGATGAAGTATTTTGATGAACTCACGTTTGATGAAATCGCTGAAATTACATCTTGGAATAAAAACTCCATTAAAACCGCATTCTATGCTGCCAAAGAAAAAATTATAATACATGTAAAAGCAACCGTATGAATAATAAACATTTACATAATGAACAATTGGGTTACGAAGTGCCCGAAGGATATTTTGAGTCATCAAAAAAGGATATGCTAAGCTTCCTGAACGAAGAAAAGAAATTATCTAGTCTTTTTGGTACCAAGGTAATCCGTACCACTACTGTGCTCGGAATTCTGGCATTTGCATTCTTATTGGTTCAAAAGCAAAAGCATACCAACTTTGAAATAAACACATTCGAAGAACTAACCATTGAGTCTTTAGAAATCAGCGATGAAGCTTTTGACGATTGGTTTGATGAAAAATTTGTTTTTAGCGAGGTCTAAAAAACTTTTTACAAAACAGCAGGTCTAAATAACGAACACAAAAAATTTAAAATATGAAACGTATCAAAATTACCATCCTACTTGCAGCCATGGCCTTTGGACATTTTGCAGTAGCACAAGACAAAACAAGAGGGAAAGAGAAAATCTATACCCCTGAGCAGATTGAAATGCTAAAAGGACAAAAAGCCGCAGTAAAAGAGAATCGCGAAGAATTCAAAAGTTCACTTACCGATGAGCAACTTGCCATTATGGAAAATAAAGAGCTTAGCAAAAGAGCGCGCAGAGAAGCACTTCGTGCAAGTTTAACGGATGCACAAAAAGCGATGATGGAAGCCAACCGTAGCGAAATTAAAGCCTTAAAAGATGCGTTCCGCGATACTGTTACAGACGAGCAGAAACAGTTAATTAAAGAGCGCAGAAATAAAATGAAAAAGCGCATGGAAAACATGAAAGACCGCAAGGAGCAACTTAAAGAGCGAAGAGAAAATATCAATGAGAGAAGGAAGAAGAAAAGAAAGTAAGATTGGAGCTTTGCCCCTTTTCTTACTATTTGAATGAAGAAACTAAAATTTATTCTGGCATGTATCCCTGCTTTGGTCTTGGCGCAAGAAAGCGTTAGTTCCGAAGCAGATGCTATTTTAGATGAACTCTTTCCCATGGACAGCTTATCGATTGAGGCCATGGTCAATGATCTTAAGCAACAAGATTTTCTGTACATAAACAAATTGTACAATAACAAAACGCTTTTCTCAGGTCGTGATTTTGGCGTTGAGCAATACAGTTTCTTCCCAGCAATTAGCTATATAGATTCCAACAACTTCTTTTTAAATGTGGGTTCGGGGTATTACAGCGAGGTTAATCCACAATGGGATTTCATCACTTTTAGTGGTGGTTACGCCAACTACCTAAACAAGAAAAAATCAATTATGGCAACGGGAGTCTATTCTTATACCAGCTTTACAGAAGACGTAGCAGACCTAAACAATCAACGGGTTTCATTGAGCTTAAGTTATCGCAATAAATGGTTTAGAAACGCATTTTCGGGTGGTTATTTATTTGGAGGCAACACGTCAATTTATGTTTCCAACAACACCTATATCAACATTGATCTCTTAAAAAGTAAATCTCTAGACATATCCATTGAACCAAGGGTTGGTATTTTTTGGGGAAATCAAACGGTAACTGAATTGGTACGTGTTGGCATCTATCAATTTGAAGAAGTGAGCACGGATGTGTTTCAAC
This sequence comes from Bacteroidota bacterium, assembly GCA_038143535.1. Lineage (GTDB taxonomy): Bacteria > Bacteroidota > Bacteroidia > Flavobacteriales > Flavobacteriaceae > UBA7446. The sequence goes on along the minus strand of JAYQMD010000001.1, from coordinate 518,982 downwards.
TTTTAAATACAGAACTGAGCCTTCCCGTCGCATTTGATTTTGGCAAATGGGATTTTGAGATTGAATACACCTTTGCAATTCCAAACGCACTTCCAGGGGAGGAAGACCTCACTAACAGCGGATATTTTACTATCTCGTTAGGGTATTTGATTGGGCTATAAGCCGCACAATTTAAGGTGGTGCGCTAGATGTAGCTTAATGAATTTCTGCGATAAAGCTTTATTTAAACGTCCTATAAACATATGCTTGAAAATACCCTTACGGGCCGTGGCCTCGGGAAAATCCGTAAAAAATAAATCCGCCTCTTCCCGTGTTTTGGCCAAGCGTTCAAATAAATCTAGTCGGTTCATATTTTCGGGGAAAGCCTGGACTACCTTAGGAGCGTTAACTTTCAGCAATCCTAGTTTTAGGCTTGTGAAAAAAAAGATAAATCGCAGTCGGGTTAGCAAACGCACCTGCTCCAAGGCGTCTGGGTCTTGTGTTTTAAGCTTTATATAGGCCAACACACCTCTTTCCACCAACCAGCAATGGTAAAGATGCTGCAATACACTCCACCCTCCGTCGATGGGTGTTAATAAAGCCGCATCAGTATGGGCTGCAAGCTTTTGTTGCAATGCCGCAATAGAAACGAAAGGGCTAGAAAAGGTATGCATGTTTATCTTCCAAAATCGTCAGAAACTCGTACAATATCATCCTCATCAGATGGGTTTTCAGGATCTGTGTGTTGCCATATTTCTGCAACCAAGGCACGAGAATCCAGCCCAACTAATCGATGGCGTTCGCCCTGTTGTAAGCGAACTTGATCGCCCTCATTGAGGACTTCTAATTCTCCCGCTTCATCGGAATCGGAACACATAATTCCAGCAGATCCCTTATAAACACGCCATATTTCAGCACGTCTGTGGTGGTACTGCCAAGACAGGCGTACATGTGGAGAAACAATCAATATTTTAGGGCTTAATTTTCCCCCAATGCGAAGTGAATTTACGTCTAATCCGGAAAAAAACTGATTGGCAAAGTCTTGCGCTTGTGCCTCATCTATAACCAGAAAACCACCCCACGGACGCTTAAAATCATGTGCTACTACTTCGATGCCTAACGATTCGATATGGGACTTAATTTGTTCGAATGAATCCATTGTTACTTTTGCATCAAATATACACCACGGCACAGATATGATGCCTTTTAGTGGAACAAAATTTATATATTGAAGAAATTTTAATTACATGTTCGAGCTGCTGTACGCCAAACTTTTGGATGAAAAAACCAAAAAGTTTAGCGAAAAATTTATCATAAACCTTGCTATTGTAAGCTTTTTGCTTCACTTGGCAGTGATCACCATAAACGACCTTGGCCTCCTTGGAATTGCCATTACAGGCGAGCTGTTTAACAACCCTATTTCGGCCATTTACACACCATTCTCATTTATTCTTGTCTATGAGGTGTATTTGCTGATTTATTATTTGCCAAAGTCCATGACCATATATATTGGCAAGCAATATGAAATCATCATGCTTATTGTCATACGAAGGTTGTACAAAGATTTATCCAACATATCCTTGGATGGCAACTGGTTTGAAAGTGCAGAAAACCTTCAATTTATATACGACATCATTACCACCGTAGTCTTGTTTTTACTTATTCACTTCTTCTATAGTATGAACAAGTTTAGAGTGCGAAAGTTGCTAAAACTCACCGAAACCCGCCCAGAGCTAATCCGCTTTGTTAAGTTTAAAAAATCGTTAGCTGTTTTATTGGTGCCAACATTTGTCATCATCGCTCTTTACAATGTATTTGAATGGGCGTCACAAGTATCTGAATTTGGGCAGGGAATTACTTCAGGGCTTGATGTAAATGCTGTGTTTTTTGATGATTTCTTTACTGTGCTCATCTTGGTAGACGTTCTTTTGGTGTTGTTTTCGTTTGCACATACCGATAAGTTTAACAAAGTGATTCGCAATTCAGGTTTTGTAATCTCCACCATTTTGGTCAAGCTATCCTTTAGTGTTACTGGACTACAAAATATATTGCTTATTATATCAGCCGTTTTCTTTGGAGTTGTTATTCTGTGGATTCACAAACTATTCGAAAAGAATAAATTACCAGCCAATTATTAAAAAAACCTACACCTGGCAAGTTTTGCATAAACTCGAATTAAACATGTTTGAGGCTACCTGTGTGTTTAAGGATCCGTTCAGAACGGCTTGCTTGTGCACCCAAAACTCACCTCTTCGAATTAAATTAGCGTTGAGTTTATCAAAAAATATACCTGATGTAGGGTAAGATTATTTTGGTATCTAGGAAGCTAATTGCTCCGTTAAATACTTGGATAAAATTACAATTTTTTTGTGAACATCACTTTGCGATGTCGTATTGGCTTCTGCTTCTTTACTGGACTGTACGGCAAGCTGAAGGGCACACATGGCCAGAACGTCTTGTTTGTCTTTTACCGCATAGTTTTTTTCGAAGTGATCTACCATTACGTTGAGGCTTTTTGCCGCTTCACGTAAAATGGCTTCTTCGCCTTCTGGAACACTTAGTGGGTATACCCTATCGGCAATAGAAAGTTTAATTTTTTGCATCAGTCCTCTAATTTAATTTGTGCAATACATGCTTCAACTTCGTTTATTAACGCATCTATGTGATGTAAGGTGCGTTTTTTAGCTGCGGTATTGTCCGTTTTCATGCCTTGTACAGCTTTTAAGGCTTCGTATTTTTCTTTCCACTCCTGTGCATCTTCTTGCTTTTTCTGAAATTTAGCTTGGGCTTCAAGCAAGCTGGTTTCTAAAGTGGCTTTCGATTGCTGCAATTGCCGCATTTTTTGAACCAACTCGTTAAGCTGGTTTTCTAATTGATCCAAAACGGCATTGGTGGAGGTGTCCATTTATATTATTTCCTTTCAAATGTACCTAAGCTGTTGACATTTCACAAATTCAATGTCCCAATTTTGCATCATAATATTTTACCTTTGAAAACATGAAACGCTCAATCTTGCTATTTGCCTTGTTGGCAATAAGCCTTGTTCATGCGCAAGACTATCATCCTCCTCTAGACATTCCCATGCAATTGTCGGGAACCTTTGCCGAGCTCAGAGGGACACATTTTCACGCAGGAATTGACATCCGTACCCAAGGAAAACAAGGGCAGCCACTGCGCGCCGTTGCAGACGGATATGTGTCGCGTATTAAAATTCAGCAAGGTGGATATGGAAAAGCATTATACATCAATCATCCCAACGGAGTGACAAGTGTTTATGCACATCTGCAGCGATACAGCCCCGATATTATCCCACACGTTCGCAAAAAACAATACAGCCTTAAAAATTATACCATTGAATTTTATCCTAAGCCTGACCAAATACCCATTAAAAAAGGAGCGCTTATTGGATATTCGGGGAATACAGGTTCGTCTTTTGGGCCCCACTTACATTTTGAACTCAGAACAACTGCAAATCAAATTCCTTTCAATCCACTACTTGCCAATGACAACATTGCTGATACGCGTAATCCCATTATTGTTCAGCTTATTGGCTATCCCGTTGATGGGGTTATTAACAGATCAGAGGAGCAGATTCAATTGGCCATTACCAAAAAAAATGACAGTGTTTATGTTGCCGATACCATCAAAGCCATCGGAACAATTGGTTTTGGTATTGAGCACTTTGACAGGCAGGATGGATCCTTTTTTAAAAATGGTGCTTTTAAAATTGAGGCCACTAGCAACAGCACCCCACGATTTGAAATTCAATTTGACACGCTCTCATTTGACGACACAAGCGAAATGCACAAATTGATTGACTATCCACTGTATATAGACACACAAAAAAAGGTAATCCAGCTTTTTAACACCCACGAAATGCCAGTGGCTTTTGCCAATTACACAAACAACGGGCTTGTTGCTGTTGAAGCAGAAGAGCAGTTGACTTATACCATAAAACTTAGTGATGTTGCGGGGAATAACGTTTATTTGCAAGTACCCATCGAAGGAAAAGCCGAAGAAGTTTGGGTGACAAAGAAATCTCCACTGCCCGGCAAAATGATTTATCCAAAGAGAGACTATATGTTTGAATTGCAAGATTTCAGCATATATGTAAACGCAAAAACCTTTAGCCAACCCACACCCCTAAGTATTGAACTGGATGGAGACACGCTCAACATCTCTAACGATTACGCCTATTTTGAAAAGCCATACAGCCTAACATTTAAAAAAGAAAAAACACCCAAAGGGGCTTATTTGGCGTTAAAGCGCAGTAAGCGCTGGGAGTTTGTGACAAATAAGAATGACACTGGACAGTTTTCGGCTAAGCTGAAAGGAACAGGAGCCATAACGTTGTTGGTAGACAGCATTCCTCCAACGATTATAGATCAGAAGAAAATCAGTGATCGTTGGATTTCGTTAGAGAAAGACATCCGATTTACAATAGATGACAAAGGTGCTGGTGTTGGTCGCTATGAAGGCTACTTAAACGGGAAATGGATACTATTTGAATACGAACAAAAGAAAAAAGAACTCACGTATCGATTCAGAGATCCCGTTAAACTTAAAAAAACAAAACACAAATTAAAGCTAATTGTTTGGGATAAAGTCGGCAACAGCATTACATTTGAAACAACGTTTTATCGCAAAGAATGAAAAAACTAGCGCTTGCTTTTCTATACTACCTAAGTTTTCATTTCGTGCTGCTTGCGCAAAACACCACCCTACAAGGCATCATCACTAACGAGAGTCAAGAGCCCATTCCCTATGTGTCTGTAAGTACAAATATGGGCTTTGGCACCAGCACAAACGAAAACGGTTTTTATCAATTAAAAATACCGACCGAAAACAAATTGGTCATTACCTTATCGCATATTGCCCATGAAAAGGTTGTCGTAACCATTAATCCACAGCCCAATACCGTTCAAGAGTTTCACCCTGTTATGAATACCAAACGGGCACAAATGGGCGAAGTGGTGGTCATGGGAAATCAATCCACAAAAATTAGCGGTGTTACAGTCTTATCTCCTAAAACAGTACGTAGCATCCCTGGAGCAAATGCAGGCGTTGAAAACCTACTTTTAAGTCTGCCGGGGGTAAATTCAAACAATGAACTCAGCACGCAATATGCGGTTAGAGGAGGTAATTACGATGAAAATTTGGTTTACGTAAACGGAATCGAAGTGTATAGACCAACGCTTATTCGCGCTGGACAGCAAGAAGGTTTAAGCTTTTTAAATCCCGATCTCATTCAACAAGTATCTTTTAAGGCCGGTGGTTTTGAAGCCCGTTATGGCGACAAGCTTTCTTCGGTATTGGATATTAGCTATAAAACACCAACAAAAAAAGAGTTAAATGTAGATGCCAGTTTGTTGGGAGGCGGCATAAGCTACGGCAGCGCAGAGGGGAAGTGGTCGGCAATTGTAGGCGCACGCTATCGGGATAACCAATTGCTTGTAAGCCAAAAAGAAACCAGTGCGCAATACCAGCCTTCATTTGCCGATTTACAGTCTTTTATTAGCTATCGAAAAAGTGAAAAACTAAAATTTCAATTTATAGGTGCTGTTTCTAAAAACACATACAATTACGCCCCCCAAACAAGGCAAACAAATTTTGGAACTGCTAGTGACCCGCGTGCGCTATTGGTTTATTACGATGGCAGTGAAAAAGACACCTACCAAACTTATTTTGGTGCGTTAAAAACCACTTATCAACCATCTGAAAACAACCAATATGTATTGACAACTTCAATTTATCACACACAAGAACAGGAGTATTTTGACATTGTTGGACAATATTTACTTGGTACACCAAATAAAGAAATTGGCTCGGAAGACTTAGGGAACATATCCTTTGCGGAAGGCATTGGCAGTCAGCATACCCATGGAAGAAACGATTTTGATGCTTTGATAACATCCGTCAATGTTTCGGGGAAACATCAGCGAGACAAACAAGAGCTACTTTGGGGTGTGGTGCTAAAATCTGAAAACATACGTGATCGAATTGTGGAATGGGAAAAAATAGACTCTGCGGGCTTTTCCATACGCCCACCCAGTATTGTCGCTAAAAACAACCAACCTTATGAACCCTTCCAAGGTCCATTAACATTGTTCAATAACATCAGAGCAACGCAACAAAGTATACTAAACAGAATCTCGGGGTATCTACAATATAACAACCGTTTTTTAATAGGTAAAAAAATAGCGTGGTTATCGGCTGGAATTCGAATGCATCATTGGAACCTATCAAACTTTAGCAATTCTGGTAGTACGTTTGTAAGTCCACGTACTCAATTGAGTTTTCAGCCTGTAAACAATCCCAATATTGTAACACGAGTGTCGGTTGGCAATTACACACAAGCGCCATTTTACAAAGAACTAAGAGGTATTAACGGGAAGATAAATCCATCAGTAAAGCCTCAACAATCCATACATGTGGTAGTAAGCCAGGATCGAACATTTCAACTTTGGAAAAGACCGTTTGTTTTTAGGGCTTCGGCTTACTATAAATACTTGTGGGATGTTAATCCCTATACCTTGGAAAACGTCCGCATTCGATATGCTGCAAACAACGACACCAAGGCAAAGGCATACGGCTTGGATTTGCGGCTTAATGGTGAGTTTGTTCCCGGTACGGAGTCTTGGATAAGTGTGGGGCTATTAAAAGCCGTAGAAAATCAAAATAATCGTGGAGATATTGCAAGACCAACCGACCAAAGATTGAAATTTGCCATGCTCTTTCAAGACTATGTGCCAAGGTTACCTTTCTTAAAAATGAACTTAAATTTAGTTTACAACACAGGTCTTCCAGGCGGTTCGCCTAGCTACGCAGATGCTTACAATTATCAAAACAGATTGCGCAACTACAAGCGTGCGGATATAGGTTTTTTATATGTGATAAAAGACGATACCCGCTTTAGAAATACCTTTCGCGCTTTTGAAGAGCTTGAGTTTGGAGTTGAAATATTCAACGTATTCAATGTACAAAATGCAATTACCAATACTTGGGTAAGAGATGTATATACACAGCGTCAATTTGCCGTAGCCAATTATATGACGCCACGTGTATTCAATATAAAAATTAAAGCAAGACTTTAGCTTTTTACGTAGTCAACAAGTACAGCAATAAGCTTGTCAATTTCTTTTTTAGTGTTGTGTGCCGAAAAAGAAAAACGCAAAGACGGCGCCTTATTTTGTTCGGCAGTGAGCAAGTTTTGCAACACATGGGAACCTCCTTCGCTTCCCGACTGACAAGCGCTACCCTTGGAACAACACACCCCGTGCAAATCAAGATTAAAAGCCAGGAGCTGTGCTTTTTTCTCATCCATGGGCAAATGGGCATTTACAATCGTATGCGTACTTTTTTCAATATCGCCAGAAGCACCATTAAATGTTGTGCCAGGCAAAGCGGCTTGTAATTGATCGAGACAATAGGTTTTTAATTCCTTGAGATACAAAGCATCAGCTTCCATACGTTGATAGGCAATGTGAAAGGCTGTTTCCATACCAACAATATTGTGTACGGCTTCTGAACCTGCACGCATTCCTCGTTCTTGCGAACCACCTAAAATCATACCGCTTAAACCCGTATCTTTTTTTATAAATGAAAAACCAACGCCCTTAGGACCATGAAATTTGTGTGCAGAAGCTACAGCAAAATCTACCGGAAGCGAGCCAAAATCCAAGGGAAAATGTCCAATGGATTGAACGGAATCTGTATGAAACAAAGCATTATGCGCATGACATAGGCTCCCAACAGCTTCAAGGTTTAATAGGGTACCTACCTCATTGTTAACGTGCATTAGGCTCACCATTTTCTTTTCATCACTACCGCGCAACAAGTGCTTTAAATCGTCCATGTCGGGTAAACCACTGGGAAGTACTTTTACCAAGTCTAGATGTATGTGGCCTTGTTTGGCCATGTGTTCTAGGGTGTGAAGCACTGCGTGGTGTTCGATTGGAGAACTTATAAAGTGGCGTATCCCCAATTGATGAAAAGCGGCATGCATCACAGTGTTATCACCCTCAGTTCCGCCAGAGGTGAAAATGATTTCTTTGGGCAAAACACCCATTTGCTTAGCGATATATTTTCGTGCAGACTCAACCTTGGCTTTTGCAGAACGACCTGCCGCATGCACAGAAGAAGGATTGCCAAAGTCTCCTTTAAGCGTGTCATGCATGGCTTTTATTACTTCAGGATAAATTGAAGTAGTCGCAGCGTTATCAAAATAAATCAAATCCATAAAACTACTTCGATTCGAAGGTTTTTAGGGTTGATATTATGATGTTAACACAGTCTAATAGTTGTGCTTTAGTCATCACCAACGGTGGTGCAAATCGGATGATGTTTCCGTGCGTAGGCTTGGCTAATAAGCCATTTTCTTTTAATGCCATACAGATGTTCCAGGCGGTATCGCTTTCTGGGCTGTCGTTGATTACAATCGCATTGAGCAAGCCCCTACCACGCACCAAAGTCACAACCTTACTAGACTGGATGTAGGTGTTGAGTTGGTCACGAAATATCTTACCAAGTTTGCGTGCATTTAAGGCGAGTGCCTCATCTTGAACTACGCGAAGGGCAGCAGTGGCCACTGCTGCAGCAATGGGATTTCCGCCAAAAGTACTGCCGTGCTCTCCAGGTTTGATTACGTCCATGACATCATTGTTAGCCAAAACAGCAGAGACGGGATAAACACCTCCACTAATTGCCTTTCCAAGGATTAGCAGATCAGGAACTGCAAATGTGTCTGCCTGTCTTTCACAAGTTGTACCACAATCACAATTTCCACAGACCGCGAGCAATGAACCCGTTCTGGCAATACCTGTTTGGATTTCATCAGCAATAAACAAAACATCATGTGCGTTACAAAGCGCTTGAACATCTTGCAAGTAATTTTCGTCAGGCGTATAGATACCTGCCTCCCCTTGAATAGGCTCCATCAAGAAACCAACAATGTTTTTGTTTGCCTCCAAGACATTTTTTAAAGCATCCAAGTCGTTGTGAGGGATTGCGATAAATCCTGGCGTATAAGGTCCAAAATCATTTTTTGCACATCGGTCATCAGAGAACGATATAATCGTGGTTGTTCTCCCGTGAAAATTATTGTGACACACTACTATTTGTGCGGCCTCTTGTAGAATGTTCTTTTTTTGAACACCCCATTTTCTGGCCAGTTTAATAGCAGTCTCAACAGCTTCCGCACCAGAATTCATGGGAAGTACTTTGTCAAATCCAAAATAGTTGGAGATAAATGCTGCGAAAGGACCCAAAGAACTGTTGTAAAAAGCACGTGATGTTAAACAGAGTTTTTGCGATTGATCATGAAGCGCTTGTAGGATTTTTGGGTGGCTATGCCCTTGGTTAACCGCTGAATAAGCCGAAAGAAAATCATAGTATTTTTTGCCTTCTACATCCCATAAATAGACACCTTCTCCCCTGTCCAAAACAACAGGAAGTGGGTGGTAGTTGTTTGCACTGTAAGCTTGCTCAATATCTATGAATTGTTCAGTAAGTTTTGTGTCAGTTGGCATACCACACAAAAATACGGAAGCCTCAGGTAATAAAAAAGTTATATAATGGTTTCGTATATTTTTTCCATGAGGGAAATCAGCAACTTATAGCCGTTCTTGGGATTTGAATACGGTATCCATTGGTAAGCGTAAGGGTGTATTGCACATTGAGATGAATGGTACGTATGGCCGTAACATTCACAATATAAGTGCGACTTACATTAAAGAAAATATTTTATGTAATTTTTTTCATTTCAAGCAAAGGTTTACTCACAACAATATGATCGCGTTTCTCGCGATGCCTGAGCACAATTTCTGATTCGTGATTGCCCTTTTGGGTTTCTTCACACAATATTTCATCAATAGAAACAAAATCAAGACTATATTTTTAAGAGATGGTAATATGTTGATTAACCGCTGCTAAGGAGCCATTTAAAGATTTGTAATGAGAAGAATCGTACACCTGTGTATATTTGTGCTTCTTTATTCTGTTTTGCATTTTTTCGACTGTTGAAATTAGATCTTAAATTTCAAGCGGTTTGAGCAAATAATAAGTCACCTTATATCGGATAGCTTTTAGGGTAAATTCATCTTGAGCAGAACACATGACAACATGAATGTAATCATAGTCAATGGCTTCAAAAATATCAAAACTACTTCCAGCATCAAGGACAATATCCAGAAAAAGAATATCGGGTTTATTATTTCTCAAATGAGAAATGGTTTTTGTTTTTTAGTGAATGAAGCGACTAATGAAATTTCGGTGCAATACTTCTCAAGGCAATGAGATAAAAGTACGATATTGCAGACTTCATTATCAACAATTACTGCAGTCAACAATTTGTTAAGTTTTAAATTTGGTTCAATAAATTACTTTTTCTAATAAATATAACAATCGTTTGTGTGTATAAATTTGAATAATTAATGAAACGTATAACAAGTACACAAAATCAGGCCGTCAAAAATATTGTTGCTTTACAGTCAAAAGCTAAAGCAAGAAAAGAGACCAAAAGCTTTGTGGTAGAGGGCTTAAGGGAGCTCCAATTGGCGTTTACAATTGGCTTTAAAGCAATTTATATTTATTGGTGTCCGGAAATTTTAGGAGAAGTAGCATTTAAAAACTGGGTAGGAAAATTCAATATCTATTCAGAAATTATAGCCGTTTCAACAGATGTTTATCGCAAAATGGTAATGCGCGATACCACTGAAGGAGTCGTAGGCGTTCTTAAGCAAAAAGATGTCAAACTAGAAAATTGGCAACCAAAAAGCAACTGCCCTTTTGTGTTGGTTTTGGAGTCAATCGAAAAACCTGGAAATTTAGGTGCTATACTGCGCACTGCTGACGCGGCAGGCGTAGATGCGGTGATTATAAGTGATCCGCATACTGATATTTACAATCCAAATGTGATTAGGTCTAGCGTTGGTGGTTTTTTCTCTGTGCTAACATTTGTTTGCGAAAACAATCAAGCCAAAGATTTTTTAAAAACCTTTAATATTAATATCTATAGAGCTTCACTCCAAAAAAGCATTAACTACGCAACGGCAGATTTTACCAAAGCAACAGCATTGGTAATGGGAAGCGAAGCAAAAGGCTTAAGTCCATTTTGGCAAAAAGAAACTAAGGCCGTTAAAATACCCATGCTGGGTCATGTTGACTCCTTAAACGTATCGGTAGCTACAGCTGTATTGGCTTATGAAGTTGTGCGTCAACGCAAATCCTAAATTTTGTATATTTAACTATGCAACTTTCAGAGGTTAACGAGAATGCCATTATTGCGCAGGAGTATAAAAACTTACTACGCAACAGCTATCAATTATTGACCTCAGAAGACAAGAAACTCATAAGGCTGGCTTTTGACACCGCAGTAGACGCTCACAAAGACCAAAGACGCAGAAGTGGTGAACCCTATATCATGCATCCCATCGCTGTGGCGCAGATAGTTGCAGATCAAATTGGACTGGGTGCTACATCCATAGCCGCAGCCCTACTCCACGATGTTGTAGAAGACACTTCCCTGACTCTAGATGACATAGCCCTTATGTTTGGCGACACCGTTGCAAAGATTGTTGATGGACTTACCAAAATATCAAAACTCTCAAAAGACAAGCGCGTTTCCATTCAAGCAGAAAATTTTAAGAAAATGCTGCTAACCATGAATGATGACGTCAGGGTTATTTTGATAAAAATTGCAGACAGGCTTCACAACATGACAACCTTAACTGTCATGCCTGAAGAAAAACAAGTACGCATTGCTTCTGAAACGCTTTATATCTATGCGCCTTTGGCACATCGTATTGGCATGTTTAACATTAAAACACAGCTAGAAGACTTAGCCCTTAAGTATACAGAGCCTGAAGTATACAACGATATAGAACTAAAAATAAAGGAGAGCGAAGAGGAACGACTGAGCTACATAAAGAATTTTACAAAACAACTTCAAAAGCACTTAGGTAAAGAGCGTATTAGTTTTAAAACAGAAGGTCGCTTCAAAAGTGTTTTTTCCATTCGCAGAAAAATGCAGATCAAAAACAAAAGGTTTGACGAAGTTTTTGATCGTTATGCTGTACGTATTATCTATAAATCAACGCCAAAACAAGAAAAGTTTCTGGCTTGGAAAATTTATTCCATTGTTACCGACCATTTCCAACCTAATCCCATGCGATTGCGCGATTGGATTTCTTCACCCAAATCAACGGGCTATGAAGCCTTGCACATCACGGTTGTTGGACCAGGTGGCAAATGGGTCGAAGTACAAATCAGATCGGAGCGCATGCACGAAATTGCTGAAAAAGGATACGCGGCTCACTTTAAATACAAGCACGGAAACAAAGACGAAGGCGGCATGGAAAGCTGGCTAAACCGATTGCGTGACGTTTTAAAATCAGACGATACCGATGCTGTGGACTTTGTCAAAGACTTTAAACTCAATTTGTATGCGCGTGAGATATTCGTGTTTACCCCCAAAGGAGACTTAATATCCTTGCCTAAAGGAGCTACACCTGTAGATTTTGCCTATTCCATTCACAGTGAAGTGGGTAACAAAACGCGTGGCGCAAAAGTGAACGGCAAGATTGTACCGCTAAATTATGCATTAAACAGCGGCGACCAAGTTGACATTATTATTTCTGAATCTTCTTCGCCCAGTGCCAACTGGCTTGATTTTGTGATCACCTCAAAAGCGCGTTCGAGTATTCGCACCTCGTTGCGAGCAGAAGAAAAAGCCATTGCCGCTGAGGGCAAGGAACTTTTAAGGCGTAAACTGCGTCAGATGAAATTTAAATTTAGTGATCGAATTATCAATGCGATGGTGTCTTACTTTAAACTTAAAACCAGTCTGGATTTATATTATCGAATTGGTATTGGCACAATTGACAATAAGATGTTAAAGAAGTTTGCCGCCGAGGAAAACAATCGTTTTTACCAACTCTTTAGAAGACGTCCCTCTGACCGACCTAAGAATGAAAACCTCGACAGTAGTGAAATTTCAAGTTTCTTTGATATGTTGGTTTTTGGCAAAGACCAAGAAACCCTCAATTATACGCTAAGCCCTTGTTGCAACCCTATTGCAGGTGATGATGTATTTGGATTTGTTTCTATTAATGAAGGTATTAAGGTGCATAAAAACGAATGTCCAAACGCCATCAGCTTGCGATCAAATTATGGCTACCGTATTTTAAGTGCCAAGTGGATTGATTCCTCAAAAGGGTTCTTTACTGGCAATATCCGCCTTTCAGGTATTGATCGAATAGGGCTTGTCAGCGAGGTGACCAACCTTATTTCAAATGCCCACAACGTGGATATTACACAAATAAAATTTGACACAGAAAAAGGTACGTTTTCTGGGGAAATAAGACTACACGTGAGACACGCCTCCACCCTGCACATGTTAATTAATAAACTTGAAAAAGTTACTGGGATTGAGAAAGTAGTTCGAGATTGAATTCGGTTGCTTATCTTTGTTTTTTGGGTTTTATAATATGAAAAATGAATTCGAAATCGTAAAAAGTGTTTTTATCCAGTTTTTGGATAGCAACGGGCATAGAAAAACACCTGAACGCTTTGCTATACTTGAGGAAATTTACTTAAGCGATGAACATTTTGATATCGAGTCGTTGTATATTATGATGAAAAACAAAAACTACAGGGTAAGTCGCGCAACGCTCTACAATACAATTGAATTGTTGCTGGCATGTGGCTTGGTTCGAAAGCACCAATTTGGCTTACAACACGCCCAGTATGAAAAGTCATATTTTGACAAACAACACGATCACGTAATTTTAACAGACACTGGCGATGTAAAAGAATTTTGCGATCCCCGTATTCAAGCCATAAAACAAACCATAGAGGAGGTTTTTGATATTGACATACACGCACACTCGTTATACTTTTATGGAACCAAAAAAAAAGCTAACTAATCATTCATGGCTATTGATTTACTCCTAGGCTTACAGTGGGGCGACGAGGGAAAAGGTAAAATTGTTGATGTACTTACAAAAAAGTACGACATCATTGCCCGATTCCAAGGCGGACCCAATGCAGGTCACACGCTAGAATTTGACGGAATTAAACACGTATTACACACCATACCATCGGGTATCTTTCATCCTACTGCCACCAACTTGGTTGGAAACGGTGTGGTGATTGACCCTGTTATCTTCAAGCAAGAGTTAGACAACTTGGCTCCTTTTGACATAAACATCAATAAGTCGCTATTGGTTTCTAGAAAAGCACATCTTATTCTTCCAACACACCGCCTTCTTGATGCTGCCTCTGAGCTAGCGAAAGGGAAAGCAAAAATTGGATCTACGCTTAAAGGTATAGGTCCAACCTATATGGATAAGACGGGTCGTAATGGAATACGGGTCGGCGATATTGAATTAGCAAGCTGGAAAATAAAATATAAAGCACTTCGCGACAAACATTTAGCCATGGTTGCCAACATGAAAGTCGAACTTGAATTTGACATGGAAGCCCTTGACAAAGCATTTTTTGAAGCGATAAACTTTCTAAAATCGAATATTTTATTTGTCGACAGCGAACAATACTTAAATGTTGCACAAAAAGAAGGCAAACATATTTTGGCCGAAGGCGCACAAGGTTCGCTTTTGGACATTGACTTTGGCACCTATCCATTTGTTACCTCATCCAATACGACTGCCGCAGGCGCATGTACTGGGCTGGGCGTTGCGCCAAATAAAATCGGAGAGGTATACGGCATTTTTAAAGCGTATACCACACGAGTGGGAAGCGGTCCTTTTCCAACGGAACTTTTTGACGAAATCGGAGAAAGAATGGGGCATGTAGGTCATGAGTTTGGCGCTACTACAGGTCGTTCGCGTCGTTGTGGCTGGCTCGATTTAGTTGCACTCAAATACGCAGTTGAAGTCAATGGCGTCACCCAACTGATGATGATGAAAGGCGACGTGCTTTCTGGTTTTGATAAGCTCAAGGTTTGTGTGTCTTATGACTACAGAGGCGAAAACATCCAACACCTACCCTACTCCTTAAATGCTGAAGAGTTAAAGCCGAAATACAACTCATTACCGGGTTGGGAAGAAGATTTGACCAAAATGCGCAATGAAGACGAACTTCCAAAAACTTTTATGGACTATGTTGCCTTTATTGAAGCCTATGTTGAAACACCCATAAAGATTGTTTCTGTAGGTCCAGATAGAAATCAAACCATCTTCCGCTCGTATTGAAATAAACATATGAGAGCTATTCTCTTTTATTGTTTATTGCTGCTATCCATCTCTGGAATACGGGCACAGGAAAAAGAAATAGAAATCCGTCAAGCGGGCTCCTTCCAGTTAGATGAAGAAAACTTCCCAGGAGCAAATATCTTGGAGCGCAGTGCAGCCAAGCAGGTACATCTAGTGCATCAAGGTATGGACGTTTGGTCTGACAAGGCGTTTTTTTATAAAAAAGAAAACAGATTTGACGCATTTGGCAACGTCCGTATCGTTCAAGGAGATAGCTTGGTACTCACAAGCAAGACCGTTAATTACGATGGTAAAATAAAATTAGCAGTTGCAAAAGAACAGGTTATGCTTGACAATAAGGAAATGCTGCTCAAAACTGACACACTTTATTTTGACAGAACGAAAAGCATCGCCTACTACCCCGCTGACGGAACGGTCTATGACAGCCTGACTACAATTAATAGTAAAAGAGGTACTTATATTTCTGACGCTAAAAAATATAAGTTTGAAAATAACGTAGTTGTCACCAATCCAGATTTTACATTGACCTCTGAGCGTATGGATTTTTACACCGAAACAAAACACGCTTTTTTTTATGGCGCTACAACAATCATTGGAGAAGATTATGTGGTGCATTGCCGTGAAGGCTTTTACAACACAGATAAAAAAGAAGGCTACTTCAAAAAAAATGCATCTATTGATTATAACAACCGTAATATTATTGGTGACAGCATCTATTTCAATGATACGAAAAAATATGCGTCAGCCACCCAAAACATTCGCATAACCGATACCATAAACAACTCTTTTATCACTGGAAATTACGGGCAGGTGTTCAAGGAAAAAGACTCGGCTATGGTAACACATCGCGCGCTTGCCATCAATCTCGTTGAACTAGACTCACTGTTTATTCACGCAGACACCCTTATTGCAACCGGCCCTCCTGAACGACGCATCATACGCGGGTTTTACGATGTACGCATATTCAAACAAGATTTGAGCGGGAAAACTGATTCCATACATTTTAATCAAACTTCTGGACGTGCAAAACTAATTAGACGCCCAATCAGCGACCGTGACTTGCAATATTTGACTCCACAAGAGATTGCAGATCGCAATCCGATATTGTGGTCAGATGAAAGTCAAATGACAGGAGACGAAATACATCTAACCATTGACAATGAAAAAGAAGTATTAGACTCATTGTTGATTTATAACAATGCATTTGTCATTGAGCAAGACACTTTAGATGCAACCAATTTTAATCAAATCAAAGGACTTCAGCTCATGGGAAAATTCAAAGGAAAAAGTCTCGAGACGGTTGATGTGATCCAGAACACCGAAATGGTGTATTATTTATATGATGACGAGAACTTAGAGCTCACAGGGATCGACAAGGCCATTTGCAGTGCCTTACGCTTGGACTTTGTAGACAGTGGCATAGAAAAAATTACTTTTTTCACAAATCCTGACGGCATCGTTTATCCACCAAAAGACCTGCCTGAAAACACTAGACAATTGCTCGGTTTCACATGGCGAGAAGACGAAAGGATATACAGCAAAGAAGACTTATTCCACGGAATAGACCTCGAAAACTACAGCATCAAGGTTAAGCCAGCAGAAATAAAAGGAATTCCAATAAAATTAAAAAGATAGTTGCAATGGCTTCACTTGCATCGTTTTTTAAAGATTTCCAAGCGCAAACGACACCATACCCAATGGGGCTTGAAATTGTGCGAGCAAAGGGTTGTTATTTATACGATAACAATAAAAAGAAGTACTTAGATTTGGTTGCTGGTGTATCTGCTTGTAGTTTGGGGCATCGACACCCAGCTGTTGTACGTGCCATAAAGAGACAATTAGGCAAATACCTCCACGTGATGGTCTACGGGGAGTTTGTTCAAAAAGAACCCGTCTTGCTAGCTAAGTTATTAGCCGATCATTTACCACAACAACTAAACACTACTTATTTAACAAATTCAGGAACTGAGGCTATTGAAGGTGCATTAAAGTTAGCCAAACGCGTAACTGGACGAGCTGAAATAATTGCTGCAAATAAAGCCTATCACGGAAATACTATGGGAGCCATGAGTGTTATGGGTTATGAATTGCGCAAGAGTGCCTATAGACCTCTTATTCCAGGGACGCGTTTTATCGAGTTTAACAGTCATGAGGATCTTGAGAAAATCACCAACCAAACAGCTGCTGTTGTTCTGGAAACCATTCAAGGAGGTGCTGGTTTTATTCTGCCTGATAAAGGCTATCTGAAAAAAGTTAAAAAACGCTGTGAAGAAGTTGGCTCCTTGCTTATTCTAGATGAAATCCAACCTGGAATTGGGCGCACAGGAAAGTTATTCGCCTTTATGGACCACGATGTAATACCTGATATTTTGGTCATCGGAAAAGGGCTTGGGGGTGGGCTTCCTGTTGGCGCATTTACCGCAGATAAAAAACACATGGCGCAGCTTACAAAAGCGCCTTCGCTTGGTCACATTACTACTTTTGGTGGAAATCCGGTTGTTGCCGCTGCTTGTAGGGCGACGCTACAAACCATTATCAAAAGTAGTTTGATGGAGGATACACTTAAGAAAGAAAAACTGTTTAAAAACCTACTTGTTCACCCCAAAATCAAAGCTATTAGAGGTAAAGGGCTTATGCTTGCACTCATCATGAATGACGCTAAAACTGCACAAACGTTGGTGAAAAACTGCATAAATGAGGGGGTTTTGCTCTTTTTTCTACTATTTGAACCCACCGCCGTACGTATCTCTCCTCCGCTGACCATCTCTCAAAAACAGATTAAAAAAGCGTGTATCACCATCACCAAAGTGCTCAATCAAATGGAGTGTTGATTACTTTGTTGAAAATTGAGTCAACAACCCTTTAGTAACCTGGACTTCAATTTCTAAGTTTATAATAATAATCGAATTATGGAGTTTCAATTTGGTGATTTTTCAAAATTCCGTTTCGCGGTTTGAGTCAATGCTCAAAACAAACGAAATACAATTTTTCGATGCGTCGGAATTTGAAGAGATCGGACAGTATTATATTGACGCTGCCAACCTTAGTATGGCAAAAAAAGCTATCGAGGTTGGCCTCAACCAACACCCTGACTCAACAGAACTCACCCTACTTCTCATCGAATACCACACCCTAACAAACGCATACGAAGAAGCGCGTATTTTAGTTGATAATCTGATAGCTGTCGAACCCTTTAATCCTTATGCTTTTCAACATTTGGCTGTAATTCAGTCAAAGTGTAATGCACATCAAGAAGCCATCGAATCGCTCAAAAAAGGCCTTATATATACAGAAACTAAGTATGAGTTTCATGCGCTTCTGGCCATAGAATACCTCTATCTAGACGCCTTTTTTATGGCAAAAGAGTACTTTATTAAATGCTTGGAGGAAGAAGTTACAGACAATCATGCGTTGTATAATATCATTTATTGCTTTGAGTCTTTAAAAGATGTTGACGGAGCCATTGCCTATATGAATGAGTTTCTAAACAAAGACCCATATAACGAGGTAGCATGGCATCAACTGGGAAGACAGTATTTGGCCAAGCAAATGTATGAGCAGGCCATCACGGCTTTTGACTTTGCAGTTATTTGCGACGACAACTTTATTGGAGCATACCTAGAGCTGGGCAAAGCATTGGAACACCTGGGACGTTATAACGAAGCAATTAATCACTACGAAATCACACTCAGTATTGATGACCCTACAGCTTTTGCACTGCTGCGTATCGGAGCGTGTCACCTCAAGTTAAAAAACGACACGCTAGGCATTAAGTTCCTAATAAAAGCCATTCACGAAGACCCACTACTAGACAAAACTTGGTTGACTTTATGCGGACACTATATGCGCACCAAATCCTATGCAAAAGTATTGCACTACATTAAAAAGGCATTGAAAATTGACAACGGTAATGCAAAATATTGGCGTTTATATGCACAAGCAAATAAAGTATTGTGCTTCTTTGAGGAAGCAAATCTCGCATACGAGCGTTTGGTAAATCTTGGAAACTACGAACTGCAAACTTGGCTAGATTGGGCTGGTGTATTGTTACAACTGCAAGATTACACCAAAGGCATTGAGGCCTTGCGACAAGGCTTGGAGTTCCATCCCGAAAACAGTTCCCTAAACTATATGCTGGCTGGTTTTTATATGATGCAAGCAAAGGCAAATGAAGCGTCGTTTTTTCTTAAAAACGCCTATGCCATCAATCCAAATGAACTGGATGTTTTATATGAAACCTTCCCATCTTCAAAGGCTTCAGTCTTGGTGAAAGACACCTTATCAATTTCATAGTACGCTTTACGCTCGATTGTGTAATTTTGCATGCCAACACAAAAGCCTAATGAAACAATCCATGCAAAAACATATTGTAGTCTATCTAAAAGGGTTGGCCATGGGCGCCGCCGATCTGGTTCCTGGCGTTTCGGGTGGCACCATTGCACTAATAACCCATATTTACGAAAGACTTATAAAAGCCATTGACACTGTTTCACTAACCCTAGTTCTTAAGCTCTTTGGGCGCAATAGAAAAGCAGCTTGGCAATCACTTGATGGTTCGTTTTTATTAACACTCGTTCTCGGAATTGGCACAAGTATATTACTTGTAAGCAGTGGGATCACATGGCTAATTGCTGCCTATCCTATTCCGCTTTGGGCCTTTTTCTTTGGGCTGATCTTAGCAAGTGCTTTTGTCTTAAAAAACAGCGTTACCAAATGGAATGTTACTGCTTTAGCTGCGATGGCAATTGGCTTTTTTGTTGCTTTTGGAATAGGTCTGGTAACACCCAATAAAGGCTCTGAGAGTCTATTGTACCTTTTTTTATGTGGCGTTCTTGTTGTTATAGCCATGATACTCCCGGGTATTTCTGGTGCTTTTATCCTAATACTTCTGGGGGCTTACAAAACAGCACTTAACGCATTGAATAAACTAAAGAATTTTGAACTGGAGGGATTGGTCGTTTTTTTAGTGATGGCTGCAGGAGGTGTGGTAGGCCTAAAAGCCTTTGCAAAAATACTTCGTTGGCTGTTTACCCAATACATAAATATTATTTTGGCGGCAATGACTGGTTTTTTACTGGGCTCATTATACAGGGTGTGGCCTTGGAAAAAAGTAACTTCCTACTACACCAACAGCGATGGCTTGGCACAACCACTTACAACAACAGTTGTTTTGCCTGAATTGTCAAATCCCGATGCAGAAGTGTTGTTGGCCTTTGTAGCCTTTATAGCGGCATTATGTTTGTTGTATTTTTTGGAAAAATTTAGCACTGAAAGCCATGGCTAAACGATCATTATCAGATTACAGCTTGTTGATCCTCAAAGGGATTGCTATGGGCATTGCCAATAAAATACCAGGGGTTTCAGGCGGTATCGTTGCCGTGGTTACAGGCTTTTATGAAGAACTAATTTTTTCCTTTCAACGCCTAAACTTTAAGGCAATTTCGCTCTTGTTTAAAGGGCGTTTTAGAACTTTTTGGCAGTACGTTAATGGTTCTTTTTTAATCGCTTTGTTCCTTGGGGTTATATTAAGTTATTTCACCTTATCCCTTTTGTTAGACGCAGTACTGACAGCCTATCCGTTAAATGTGTGGGCGCTGTTTTTTGGTTTGGTTTTGGCATCTGCGCTAATTTTATATCGAGACCTTAACAATTGGAATAGAAAAAATATACTGCTTGGCATGATAGGACTTGCCGTTGGTGTAGGCCTAAGCGTTTTATCTCCATCTGCTGAAAACAACAACCTACTCTATATTTTCTTGTGTGGATATTTGAGTATAATAGGCATGACCATACCCGGCTTGTCAGGGTCGTTTTTACTTATCCTAATGGGCAATTATTCGCTTTTACTAGTGGACAGTGTAAATGCCTTAGGCAGATACATCATAAGTACTTTTAGCACTATTGAGCTACTCCCAAATGACGAGACTTACGTCCTTATGTTTGCTGTATTTCTCACCGGGTCGTTAATAGGTATTAGCAGCCTTTCAGCACTGATTCATAAAATACAGCAGCGTGCTAAGGATGAATTGCAAGCAGTGTTGATTGGATTTGTTTTTGGGTCACTTTTTATTCTTTGGCCTCCAAATAGAATTGCTAATTTTACTCATACATTTAGCATAACAGACGCCACCTGGGCTATTATTTGGGGTGCCGTGGGGTTAATTACTGTGTTTGTAATTGATTATTATGAGCGAAAAAAATAAGATGCGTTTTGGACTTTTAGGCAAGGAAATAGACTATTCCTTTTCGAGGGCATATTTTGCAGAAAAATTTCATAAAGAGAAGCTTCATCATTGCTCCTATGAAAATTTTGATCTGGCCGATTTAACTAATTTTAAAACGGTTCTACAAACACCCCACCTCAAAGGGATGAACGTTACCATTCCATACAAAGAAGAGGTGATGTCCTTTCTAGACAATCTAGATGAAGTTTCAAAAGCCATTGGTGCGGTTAACACCATTGTATTCAACAAAGACGGCACCACGACGGGATATAACACTGATTATATCGGTTTTCAAAAAAGTATTGCACCCATGATTACAGCAGAAATTAAAGCGGCATTGGTACTAGGAACTGGTGGTGCGTCTAAGGCAGTGGTATATGCTTTGGACAAAATGGGAATTCACACCCAATATGTTTCAAGAAAAAAAGGGGGCGATACCCTAACCTATGAAGCATTATCAGAAAAGGTTATAGAAAAGCACAAGTTAATTGTGAATTGCACGCCTCTAGGAACCTATCCGAACATACTTCAAAAACCAAATCTCAATTACGATCAACTTACAAGTACACATGTGCTGTTCGATTTAATTTATAATCCTACAAAAACAGCCTTTATGAAAGCAGGTAAAAAAGCTGGTGCCAAGGTTGGAAATGGCAAAAATATGCTGGTAAGACAAGCTGAAGCCTCTTGGCGCTTGTGGAATTTGTAATTTTTTTTGAGTGGTATACTATAAATTGTATATTCGAATTGATTTAAATCATGACTATGTTGGACAAAACCGACAACGATTTGCCAAAAGCAAACGACGAGAATGTAAGTGACAAAGCCTCTATCCCCAATACCAAAAAAGAAGATGAAACCGCTGAAACACCAAGTGAGACAAGTGTTGAAACAGTAACAGGGAAACAAGTCAAAAAGTCTAAACCTAACCCCGAAAAGCAGCAAGAAAAAACAGTTGAAACTACAGATGAGTCAGCCGAAGCAATAACTGATGCTGATAAAACCAAAGAAGCTGACGAAGCATCGGATGAAGATGTTGCAGCTGAGACTGAAAGTAAGCAACAGAATTTCGATGGCATGAACCCAAAGGAAATACTGGCGCATTTCTCCGAAGCTTTGAGCAGCAAACCCATACAAATTCTAAAAGGAACCGTAGTCGCTTTGACCAAGGCCTTCGAAAAAGAAATGGCTATCCTTAAGTCTTCCCAAAGACAGACTTTTATTGATGAAGGAGGCAATCCAGATGCGTTTTATTTCAATCCACCTGTAATAAAAGACTTCAATAATCTTGTTCGTAGGTACAAATCAGACAGAGGCACATACTACAGATGCGTTGAAGAAAAACAGCAAAAAAATCTTGAGCAAAGACTGGCGCTTATAGCGGAATTAAAAGGACTTATAAATGTCAACCAAGATATAAAAGCTACCTACAAGCAATTCAAAGATTTACAAAGGCGTTGGAAAGAAACAGGGCAAGTACCTAGAATGGAGGCCAACAATGTTTGGAAAACATACCATCACCACGTGGGGCATTTTTATGACTTCTTGCATCTAAACAGAGAACTACGTGAGTTAGATTTCAAATTTAACTTAGAACAAAAGCTAAAAATTTGTGAACAAGCAGAGGTATTGGCAAGAATGGAAGATATTCCAAAGGCTTTTCGTCACCTGCAAACACTACACAAAAAATGGAAAGATGAACTTGGGCCTGTGGATAAAGAACACAGCGAAGAGGTTTGGCAAAGATTTAGTGATGCTACAAAAATAGTTCACGAAAAGCGAAGATATTTTATCAAGAATCAGGAAGAGATTTTTGAGGAAAATCTTATAAAAAAAAGAGCTATCCTTTCTCAAATGGAAGAATTATTAGCCAAAGAATTTAACACCAAAACCAATATCAATAATTTCTCAAAAACCTATGATGGACTTCGAGAAGCCTTCTTTGCCATTGGCAAGGTGCCCGAGAAACAACGCAATGCGCTTTGGTCAGCTTTCAAAAGAACATCAAACCAGTTTAGCAAAAAAAGAAACCGCTTCTATAAGTCGCTAAAGAAAGCGTATGCGGTTAATGTAGCCAAGCGTAAAGCACTTATTGAGCAAGCCGAAATCTTAAAAGATCAAACCAATCACAAAGAAACGACACCAAAAATCATTGCGCTGCAAAAGGAATGGAAAGTGGCTGGTCCTGTGCGAAAAGAAGACTTTAGCAAGCTCAATGAGCAGTTTAGAGCCTTGTGTAATGTATATTTTGAGAATAAAGACGCGATTCGCAATCAGCAAAACGTAAAACAGAAAGCAAACCTCCAAGAGAAAATGAAACTGTTAACATTGTTGAAAGAAATGATTTCATCGGATGATAAGCCCAGTGAAAAAGACATTGACAACATGGTTTCACTATGGAATGATATTGGCTTTATCCCAAGAAATAAAATGGGTATAAATCAAGACTTTTTAACCTTGGTAGCCAAAGCGTACAAAACCATTGGTTTATCATCTTTGGATATCGCGCAGAAAAGTTATCAGAACAAACTGGATAACATCAAAGAAAATGATGACAGCATACGCAAGGAGGTGCAATCTTTAAATCGCCGCATCGTTGAAATAAAACAGGAAATCATCCAATTGGAAACCAACTTACAGTTTTTTGGGAAAAACCAAGACAAAAATCCTATTGTTATAAAGGTCCGTGAAGATATTGCCAAGCATCAAAAACGCTTGGACGGGTTGGAAGAAAAGAAACGCTTGGTAAAATCATTAAACAAAGGCTAGCGCTACTCCTTTTTAGCTGCTAGCCAAAGCTGTTCCCATTGATCGGTTGTTAGGCTTTCAAGCGCCTTTCCTTGCTGTGCGGCCATTTTTTCCATAGCTTCAAAACGGCTGCGAAAACGTCTATTTGTTGACGAAAGTGCATCGTCGGGATTGACGTTCAAAAAACGCGCATAATTGACTAGCGAAAAGAACACATCCCCCAGTTCATTTGAGATTTTTTCTTTTGTACCATGATTAATTTCATGGTTCAATTCACTTAATTCCTCTTGCATTTTATCTTTTACCCCATCAATAGTTTTCCAATCGAAACCAATACCTGCAGCTTTATCTTGCATACGACTGGCCATGACCATGCTGGGCAAGCTTTTGGGAACTCCCGTTAAAACGCCTTTGTTTCCTCCCTTGAGCTTGAGTTTTTCCCAATTCTTTTTCACATCTGCCTCGTCTTTGACTTCTAGGTCTCCGTAGATATGTGGATGCCTATCGATAAGTTTTTCAGAGATGGCATTGGCCACATCAGCAATATCAAAAGCCTTTTGTTCACTTCCAATTTTAGCATAAAAAATAATATGCAACAACAGGTCGCCCAACTCATGTTTTACCTCCTCTAAGTCGCCCGACAATAAGGCCTCGCTGAGTTCGTATGTTTCTTCAATGGTTAGGTGACGTAAAGAAGTAAAAGTTTGCTTTTTGTCCCATGGACAATTGGTGCGCAATTCGTCCATAATGGTCAACAAACGATCAAATGCCTTAAGCTGTTTGGTGCGTTTGCTATCCATTACCGAATGATGGTTTTGCTAGGAAATCGCATAATGTAATCTGGATTTATATTACCCCGGGATATTTGTGCGAGTTTGGGTTTAAGTAATTTCTTTTTAAGTGGCCCCAATTTATCTGTAAACAAAATCCCTTCAATGTGATCAAATTCGTGCTGTACAATGCGAGCAGACAAGCCGCTTATTTCTTCTTCTACCCTTTCAAACTGCTCATTATTATAAACAATTTCAATTGTAGAGAGTCGGGTAACATCTTCTCTCACATCGGGTATGCTAAGACATCCCTCGTTAAACGATTCTTTTACTCCGCTGTACGATATAATCTCGGGGTTGATAAATACTTTTTTGAATGCCTTTAACTCTTGTTGCTCGACGTGATCAAGTGATTTATCTTGGGAAAATGGCCTGCCGTCAACGATAAACAAGCGAAGGGACGCCCCTATTTGAGGAGCTGCAAGACCCACGCCATGAGCGGCATACATGGTTTCCCACATATCACTGATGAGTTCTTTAAGTTTTAGATGGTGTTTTTCTACGTTAATGGCTTTCTTCTTTAATACAGGATCGCCATAGGCTACAATGGGAAGTATCATACGTTTTGCTGTTGATCTAAATATCCCTGCAAGATAAGTGTTGCGCTTAATTTATCAATAACTTCTTTTTTTTGACGCACTTTTTTTGGAGCGCCACTCATCAAAAGCGACTGTTTTGCCATTTTGGATGTAAACCTTTCGTCATAACGCACAACATCGATATCAGGAAACTGCATTTTTAATTGGGTAAAAAAGGGTGTTATTTTAATTTCTACTGCGGATGGGGTGTTATCCCGCTGTTTAGGAGCGCCAATAACAATGTGGGTCACCTCCTCGTGGCTAATGTAATTTTTTAGAAATGGTAATAAGTCGTTCGGTAAAACAGTATCCAAGCCAAAAGCACAGGTCTGTAAGGGATCTGTAACAGCAATGCCACAGCGCTTTGTTCCATAATCTATTGCCATTATTCTAGCCATAGTACAAAGGTAAGTAATGAATTTTTGGAAATCATGGATTTGGTTTCATCTCAAAACTTATCTTTGAAAAAAAATCAAATGAGTAGAGCTATAATCGAAGCCGCTTGGGACGACCGAGCCCTTTTACAAGAAGAAGAAACACAACAAGCCATTCGTTCGGTCATTGACCAGCTTGATCAAGGAATACTCCGCGTGGCTGAACCCACCGACAATGGGTGGCAAGTCAACGAATGGGTAAAAAAAGCCGTTGTGCTCTACTTCCCGATTCAAAAAATGGAAACCATTGAAGCTGGACCTCTTGAGTTTCATGATAAAATTCCATTAAAAATGGGTTATAAAGAAAAAGGCATTCGTGTTGTACCCCATGCAGTGGCACGTAAAGGAGCCTATATTTCACCTGGTACCATATTGATGCCTTCTTATGTTAACATAGGCGCCTACGTAGACGAAGGTACGATGGTCGATACTTGGGCCACTGTTGGAAGCTGTGCACAAATTGGCAAAAACGTTCACCTCAGTGGTGGTGTTGGCATTGGCGGTGTTTTAGAACCCTTGCAAGCTGCTCCCGTGATTATTGAAGACAATGCTTTTATCGGTTCCAGATGTATAGTTGTAGAGGGTGTTCGTGTTGAAGAAGAAGCTGTTTTAGGTGCTAATGCAGTACTGACGGGCTCTACCAAAATTATTGACGTCACGGGTGATGAGCCTGTTGAACGAAAAGGGGTTGTTCCTGCTCGATCAGTAGTCATTCCGGGTAGTTTTACCAAAACCTTTGCTGCCGGTGATTATCAAGTGCCTTGTGCCTTGATTATTGGAAAGCGAAAGGAAAGCACCAACAAGAAAACCTCACTAAACGATGCGTTAAGAGAGCATAACGTGGCGGTGTAACTACAATGAACATTTTAATTGTCAATAACAGCAAGTTGCCCGTTATCTATTATGGTGGAACTGAGCGCGTCATTTGGTATTTAGGAAAAACATTATCACGCTTAGGACATAAGGTTAGTTTTTTAGTAGCGCAAGGGTCAAGGTGTGACTTTGCCGAAATCATTGAGCGAAATCCCGAACTTGATGTGATTGATCAAATCCCGACAGATATTGATTTGGTACATTTTCATTTTACTCCAAAAGCGGTAGAAAAGCTTCAAGTTCCTTATTTAATAACCAATCACGGAAATCCAAATCCAGTTGAATCACTCGATAAAAATACTGTGTTTGTTTCTGAAAATAATGCCAAGCGACATAACGCAGAGGCTTTTGTTCACAATGGCCTAGACTGGGATGACTATGGAAATCCGCAATTGGATAATAAACGTTCGCATTTTCATTTTTTAGGAAAAGCTGCATGGCGCGTGAAAAATGTAAAAGGAGCAATTAATACCACGCTCAAGCTTAAAGGGGAAAGACTCCATGTACTTGGAGGTAGCCGTTTAAACATAAAAATGGGGTTTCGCTTTACTTGGCAGCCTAGGGCCCGATTTTATGGTATGGTTGGTGGTGAAGAAAAAATGAATCAACTAAAGCACTCTAAAGGGTTGGTTTTTCCTGTGCGCTGGCACGAGCCCTTCGGTTTGGCCATCATTGAAAGTTTGTATTTTGGAGCACCCGTTTTTGGTACGCCCTACGGTTCTTTGCCTGAACTTGTTAATCAAGATATAGGATTTCTTAGCAATTCGAGCACAAAACTCAGTGAAGCTATGGAGCATTGTCAAGACTATAACCCAAAAACTTGTCACGATTATGCCGCAACGCATTTTAATGCAGAAGAGATGACTAAAGCTTATCTAAATCTTTATGAGAACGTAATTCAGGGAAAAGAAATCAATAGAAATATGCCCCAAACAATAGCGTTGAATACGCCTAAATTTTTGGATTGGTTTAAGTAACAACTAGCGAATAAATTATTATGTATAATTGTGGCTAGGATACTATCTCTATTTCATTAACTACGCGCACCGTCTTTATATCTAATGTTTATCCTATATTTGAGTAAGCAAAAATATATACATTATCTATCCGTTTGAATAACTCATGTTTTTAATAAGCAACCTTAGATTATGCAATCTGATAACCCCGACTTAAGACCTAACCACGTCACCAGAATTGGTTTCGAAGGATCGACATTATTTTCAAAAGGATACACTGGGATCCCCTTTTATATCAAAAAATTGGTTGAGGGTTTTGATGCTAGCGATTCCTACAACCCAAATCTTTTTCTTCCACTTAAACGCCGCTTTAAGCAACGACATCTAGCTCCTTTTACCCAAAACATATCAAAAAGCTGGTATTTAAAAGGTGCTCCTTTTAGGAATTTTAATAACGTAAAAATAATGCACTTTACGCATGCGCCATTCATAAACGCGAGAGGCGTAAAGAAAGTGGCGACTATACATGACCTTGCCTTTATGGCGGATGAATTGAAAGGAGTTGAGATAGCAACACCATATTTTATCAATAAACGAATTCATTTGCTATCGCAAATTTCACAATATGCTGATGCCATTATTTCAGTCAGCCAAAAAACTAAAGAAGATTTTTTAAAACACTATGACTATCCTCAAGAAAAGATTCATGTTGTGCACTTGGCTCCGATCTTTAATTCAAAGTCCATTACGGAAACAAAAAAAGACAGTGAAAAACCTTATTTACTAACCGTTGGCGGCATAAGTACTAGGAAAAATTCATTAAATATTTTAAAGGGCTTTTTAGCTTCCAAAGCATCAAAAACACATACGCTAGTATTCGCAGGTAAAAACGGTTTGGGATCAGACCTATTTCACGCTTTTTTTAATGAAAATGACTTTAGAAATAAAGTTAAAATCATGGGGTATGTTTCAGATGAAGAACTTCAGTCTTTATATCACAATGCCAGTGGGTTTGTTTTCCCTACTTTATACGAAGGGTTTGGAATTCCCATTCTCGAAGCCATGAATCATAAACTACCAATTTTAATTGGAAGTCTGGGAGCATCTAAAGAGGTTGCAGGTGGCCATGCGCAGATTGCTCACCCCTTTGACATCAATGCCATAACAGATGGGATTGATGCACTTCTGGATTATGATGCACAAAAATTAGATGCTGCTTTTGCATATGCCCAAATATTCAGTTGGGAAAAAATTATCAATCAAACTGGCAAAGTATATACTGATTTAATTCAACCTAATTGAGAAAGGAAATCTTAGTGATTTTAAAACAATTATACCTCAGATACTTTTGGAGTTTATGTTTTGGTGTGTTGTTTTTCTTTAAGCAAAAAGCACGACAGTTCATTTATTTACAACGATAGCATACATAAACGTCAAGTCAAGTGATCGTTTTCTAATAAAAAAATTAACATCCCTTTAAAATCACTACTTAATAACAATGTAGTTTTTATGCCCCCCTAAGACCTTACCCCCAAAAAACATACGCTCTATCCAAATAATCATTCGATATTTACGTTTTTCGTGTTTTGCTTTAGGCCTGCCAATAACATTTGGTCCTGAAAAACGGAGTAAATCTTTCCAGTCAAGCGTTTTTATTTTATCGTGCATTACTTTTGGATGGGTTCCTTTAAATTTTAAACAATAATCCATGCGTCCGTAGTCGTAACCTTCAGCATATTTTTCATACTCTATTCTAGTTGCTGCATCTCCTCGGTAAGCTTTCGCAAAATACATACGCTTTTTTCGCATCAACGACGGTGGGCGAACCCATCCATAGTGATACATATTGGCATCTAGGCTTACTACATTTAGTTTAAAAGTTCCTTCTTTTTGGCGGTAGCTTTTGCCATCAAAATCAGCTATGCGTCTAAACGATTGCGCGTCTGCAAAAGAATGGATTTCAGAGTCGTTACGTACTATTCTTATTTCAAGTGGATACCAGCAATGATCACGGAAATAGTGATCGTAATCGCCATAAAAATGATAATAATTAAACAAAAAACCATCAATCTCTACCTTATTCAAATATTGCCTGCACTTCGTGGTAATTTCATCGTAATCTTCTTCATGAATCAATTCATCTCCTTGCAGGTACAATAACCAATCGCCCGTGCAATGCGTCTTTGCTATATTGGTTTGATGCGCGTATTCTGTTCCGCCTGTAAAGGCTTCCAAATTCCACTCGGTGTGAATAATTTTGATTTTATCTGATTGCAAACTGCGAATTTTCGCCTCTGTGTCGTCATCGGCATCGCCTTTGCCAAGGGCGATTACAAATTCATCTACAATCGGCAACGCCGATTGTATAGATTCAAGAATAGGGTAATACAATTTAGACGTATTCCGCAAAAAAGTAAAGCCACTTATTTTCATTAATCCAAAGGTAGTATTTTATGTCCATTACTCTAAAATAGAGTAGTTTTGCCATATGCAAATTGGATACGATGCAAAGCGAATTTTTCACAACACTAGTGGCTTGGGAAACTACAGCCGTGACTTGGTGCGTATTTTAGCAACCTATTTCCCAAAAAACCACTACCACCTCTACAATCCAAAGAAGCAAAAACTGAGTCGTTGGAAAGCACTGCCCAATACCACAGAACACCAACCAAAAGGCATTTGGCGTTTTTTGCATTCCCTTTGGCGACAAGGGCCTATTGTGCGTCAATTAAAAAAAGACCGTATTGACGTTTTCCACGGATTAAGTGGAGAGTTGCCTAAAGGGCTTGACATACCTGCAGTGGTAACAGTCCACGATCTTATTTTTTATCGTTATCCTGAGCTTTACAAATCCATTGATGTAGAAATCCATAAACGAAAAGTAAATCACGCCGTAAAAACGGCTTCCAAAATCGTTGCCATAAGTGAACAGACAAAAGCAGACTTGATTGAATTTACAGCAATTCCCGCACAAAATATTGAAGTGATTTACCAAGGTTGTAATCCTGCTTTTAAAACTCCTTATTCAAAAAAATACCTAAATACCATTACAAAAAAATATAAACTGCCGAAAAAGTTTGTGTTGTTTGTGGGTACACTTGAAGCGCGAAAAAATGTGATGACTATTGCAAAGGGATTAAAAGACACAAATCACCACATGGTGTTTGTCGGAAAGGTAAAAGCACAAGGGGAAAAGTTAAAAACGTATGTCAAAGAAAACAACATGCAAGACCGAGTGTTGTTTATCCATCACATCGATATTGAAGACTTGGCAGGAATTTATCAAAATGCTACTGTTTTTTGTTATCCGTCTTTTTTTGAGGGCTTTGGAATACCCATTGTTGAAGCTTTATACAGTGGCGTACCAGTGATTACCACAAAGGGAGGTTGTTTTTCTGAAGCAGGTGGTTCATCTAGTATTTATATAGATCCACACAGCGAAACCGAGCTTCAAACAGCCGTTGAAAGCCTATATGCCGAATCTCATAAATCTCGAAAGAAACGTATTGAATCGGGGTTTAATTATGTACAACAATTTAACGACAACGTCCTAGCTAAGCAATGGAATAGGCTTTACAAATCGTTATTGACATGAACAAAACCATCTGTTTTTTTAATACAGCAATACCTTGGGGCGGCGGAGAAAAATGGCACTTTGAAATGGCAAAACACCTCCACGAATCAGGGCATTCTGTTGTGATTTTCTGTCAAAAAAAGAGCATTCTTTTCGAAAAAGCAAAAGCTCAAAATATCCCCAATAAAATAATTAGCAACAGCAATACCAGCTTTTTGAATCCTTTGAAGTTGCTGTACTTTTCTAAATTGCTTCAAAAACATCAAATAGGCACGATAGTGCTGAACCTATCACAAGATGTAAAATCTGGTGGAATAGCAGCAAAGTTATCGGGTGTTAAGCGCATTATTTATCGAAGAGGAAGCGCCATACCCGTACGAAATTCAAGATTAAATCGGTTTTTATATGAAAATATCATTGATGAAGTTCTTGTTAACTCTAAAGCTACAAAAGAATGTATTTTACAAAACAACACAGCACTATTCCCAAAAGATTACATCAAGGTTATTCCAAACGGCATTGATGGACTAGCCTTTGTTAAAAAGGATTTTAATCCATTTTACAAACGAAAGTCATCCGAGCTGATTCTAACAAACCTTGGGCGCTTGGAAGAGCAGAAAAATCAGCTTTTCATAGTCGATGTGGCAAATGAACTCCGTGCTCGAGGATTAGATTTTCAAATGATAATTGGTGGGAGTGGAAGGCTTGAAGCATCAATAAAAGCGAAAATAAATACATACAAACTTGAATCTTTTGTTAAGTTAGTTGGTTTTGTAGAAAATCCTAAGGATTTATATATGAGCGGTGATGTTTTTTTACTGCCATCACTGTGGGAAGGTTTTGGATATGTAATTGCTGAAGCGGGATTAAGCAAAAAACCTACCATTGCATTTAATATTAGTTCAAACCCAGAAGTAATTGTAGAAGACAAAACTGGGATTTTAGTACCCGTAAATGACGTAATCGCTTTCTGTGATACAATTATGGCTTTTGATAAAAATCGAGAGCGTATTATTGAAATGGGGGCTTTTGCACAAAAACATATTTTGGGCTCGTTTAATAAAAGCATACTAAATAAAAAATTGGCCAACTATCTTACTAAAAAAGAAACCCCTAAAATATCAGCAATTGTAACAACCTATAACGAGGAAAAGAATATCGAAAACTGCTTAAACTCAATTACGTGGGCAGATGATATTTTAGTAATCGACTCGTTTAGCACAGACAATACTGTTGCGCTTTGTGAAAAGTTTGGTGCACGAATTTTACAACGCAAATACAACTATGCCGCAGACCAAAAAAATTGGGCCATTAGACAAGCAAAATATTCCTGGATTATCTTACTTGACGCAGATGAAATGGCATCGCCAAACATGGCCGCTGAGATAAAAAATATCTTACACACAAGACCAAAACATACAGCCTTTTGGATACGAAGAATAAACTATTTTTTAGGTAAAAAAGTGCGTTTCTGTGGCTGGCAAAACGATCGCGTGGCGCGATTTTTTCATCGAGATTTCCATAAGTATGAAAACAAAATGGTACACGAGGAACTTGAGTTTACCAAACCTTTTGGAAGTTTAAATAGTAACATCATTCATTACACCACAAACAATATAGACCACTACATCAAAAAAATTGAGCGCTATGCATACAATGCAGCCCATACATACATAAAGGAGAATAGAAAAATTGGCGTTTTTAATCTCTACTTAAAACCCGCTTTTAAGTTTTTGAATAGTTACTTTATCAGAGGAGGCATTTTAGATGGAAAAACAGGGTGGATCATTTGTAAGTTACGTACCCGAGAAACGTGGCTTAAGGCAAAAATTGCATTAGACTATAATAATGAAAATAAACATTAACCATTTTGTCTCCATTTTAAAAACGGGAAAAACCCTCCTCTACCCCACAGATACCATCTGGGGCTTGGGTTGTGATGCGACCAATCAAGCGGCTGTAGCAAAAATATATACACTAAAAAAGAGGAAGTTGTCAAAACCGCTTATCGCTTTGGTGGCTGACGTAAACATGTTATCCAACTATGTTTCCGACTTACCTGAAAACATCCATGCGTTAATAAAAAGTGACGTTCCAACAACTCTCGTTTATCCCAAAGGAAAAGGACTGGCAAAAGGTGTAATCGCGCATAATGGCAGTGTTGCCATTCGCATTCCAACAGCAGGTTTTGCTTTGGATTTGGTCAAATCTTTTGGGAAACCTATCGTTAGTACCTCCGCAAATATCAGTGATGCACTGGTTCCAGAAAGCTTTGACGAAATAGACCCGCATATTTTGGCACAAGTAGACGAAATAGTACCTTTGAATAAAGAAAAAGGAGCAAGTATTCCGTCACAGGTATTGCAACTAATGCCCGACGGCAGCGTGAAGCAACTGCGATGAAAACCCAAAAATTACGTATCGAAGAAGCATTAGCACTAGCCGTTTTTGGGTACGTCCAAAAAGCAGCAGATGCATTAGTTCTTGAGACCTATGTCATAGGCGGATATGTTAGGGACACCTTCCTCGATCGTCCTAGAGGCCACGACATAGACATTGTAACTGTTGGCAGCGGCATTAGCCTAGCCAAAAAAGTGGCTAAACTATTGCCCGGTGAAAATAACATCCAAGTTTTCAAGAACTACGGTACAGCCATGATTAAATGGCAGAACATGCAATTGGAATTTGTCGGGGCTAGAAAAGAAAGTTATGACCACCAGAGCCGCAATCCTGTGGTGGAGAATGGATCTCTAGAAGACGACCAAAACAGACGTGATTTTACCGTCAATGCACTTGCTCTTAGGCTCAACAAAGACGGATTTGGTAACCTACTGGATCCTTTTAATGGCATGCATGATTTAACCGCAAAAGTATTGCGAACGCCACGCGATCCAGATATTACCTATAGCGATGATCCCTTGCGGATGCTGCGCGCAGTACGCTTTGCTACACAACTGAACTTTGAAATTGATAAAACTTCCCTTTTATCCATCAAAAAAAACAAAGCGCGAATCGATATATTGTCCAAAGAGCGCATCACTGAGGAAGTACATAAGATTTTAGCTTGCGCTGTGCCTTCTAACGGTCTTTTGCTGTTGGACCAATTGGGATTTCTAGAACGCATACTACCTGAAATTACAGCGCTTAAAGGAATTGATGAGGTTGAGGGGCAAAGCCATAAGGACAACTTCTACCACACTTTTGAAGTAGTGGACAACATCTGTGCGTATACAGATAACCTATGGTTGCGCTGGGCAGCATTACTACACGATATTGGCAAAGCACCCACCAAAAAATTCGACAAGAAAATTGGCTGGACCTTTCACGCACACGAGTTTGTTGGTGCTAAGATGGTTTACAAGCTTTTCAAACGTATGCGTATGCCCCTAAACGACAAGATGAAATACGTTCAAAAACTGGTTTATATGAGCTCAAGGCCTATTGTCATTTCAGAAGATCACGTAACGGATTCTGCGGTGCGCAGGCTCATTTTTGATGCCGGCGACCTCCTGGAGGATTTACTTTTGCTCTGTAAGGCAGACATCACCACAAAAAATCCAAAAAGATTTGCCAAGTATCATAACAATTTTGATATTGTCAAAGCTAAGATTGAAGAAGTGGAAGCACGTGATCATATACGAAACTTTCAACCTCCAGTTACAGGTGAAGAAATCATGCATATTTTTGCACTGAAGCCTTGCAAACAGGTGGGCGAACTCAAAGAGGCAATCAAAGAAGCTATTTTAGAAGGCGTTATTCCAAATGAACAAAAAGCTGCACATGATTTTATGCTAGCAAAAGCCAAAACCATGGGATTATTCCCTACCTCATGATGTATAAACAACTACAACGCTGGACGCGTATTTCGCTTATTATCGTTTACCTTGTTATTGCAGCAGGGGCAACCGTTCGCATGACCGGTAGCGGCATGGGATGCCCAGACTGGCCCAAGTGTTTTGGTTACTACATTCCACCTACACAAGCAGAACAACTAGAGTGGAAACCAAACACCAACTACAGAGAAGGAAACGTAATCATCGACAACGAAAGATTACTCGTAGCTTCGGCCACGTTTACAACCACGGATCGGTTTAATAGCAATAGGTGGGAGCCGTACACGAAGCACGATTACTCCGTGTTTGATGCCAAACACACATGGATCGAATTTATTAATAGATTGCTTGGGGCTTTATCGGGCTTGGCCATCCTCATCCTATTTGGATTTTGCCTTAAATGGATCCGCAAAAAGCCCATTATCTTTATTTTTTCCTTGCTTTCGCTACTGGGAATTCTATTTCAAGCTTGGCTTGGAAAAACAGTAGTTGACTCCAATTTAATGCCTATGAAAATTTCCCTTCATATGCTGATGGCACTGCTATTGGTAGGTTTCTTACTAGTGGTCAGGGTGGCATCAAAATCATTTGGGTTAAGCAAAAAACCATCGCGAAAGATTAGTTTGTTGCTTTACAGCACTTTTGCACTAACGCTTGTCCAAATCGTTTTGGGAATACAAGTAAGACAATATATAGACACACAAGTAGTGCGTTGGGGATATGACTTCCCGCAGTACTGGCTTGCTGCTCCAGAACTTAACTTTTATATCCACAGGAGCCTGTCCATAATCGTTATCCTTGCAAATGCTTGGTTGTTTGTACGTGTGATCAAAGAACAACTAGAAAAGGTTTTTATCAGACGTATACTTTGGCTAATCGGGGGGGAAGTAGCGCTTGGCATTGCCATGTTCTATTTCGACTTCCCGTTCGCAACCCAACCATTACACCTAGTATTGGCCACACTGCTGTTTGGCGTGCAACTCTACTGGATTTTACGCATTAATTTACACCGCTATGATTTATCATTTTAGACTTATTTTAGACGCCAAAGAAGACGTTTTTAGAGATATTGCACTCGAAAAAACAGACAACTTTGAAGATTTCCACAACGCCATTACACAGGCCTTTGGTTTTGGAGGTTCAGAAATGGCCATCTTTTACGAAAGTGACGAGGAATGGAAACAAGGAGATTCCATTTCGTTGTTTGATGTTGGAGACGAAAGCGTTCGTCGCATGAGTGACACCCCGCTAAACTCCGTATTTCCCGATGTGTCGAAAATGCTTTACATCTATGATTTCTTAAACTTGTGGACCTTTTTTATTGAGCTAATCGAAACCGATGAGCCAAAACCTGGAAACACATATCCCATGCTTATTTATAGCCACGGCGATGTTCCGGAAGAAGCACCAGAAAAAACATTTAGCGCTGATAAAGATGCGTGGAATGATGATTCTTTTGAAGAAAATGGCCTTGACGAAGACATAGAAGACAGTTCACAGGACTGGTATTAATTGTCCACGCGAAGCATTTCGTGGTTTTCGTAGTTGCGCTTCACAAAATGAAATGAGGCGCGCATAATATCACCCATAGACTTACTCTTTTTAAACGATAGCTGTTTGGTGAGTTCGTAAACCTCCCCACGCAATTGTTCAATTTTCTCAGAGGTCGAAATATGGTCGTTCAACATACATTTGAGCAAATGTGTCAACCTTGTTTCGTTGCCTAAAATCCGCCTAGCAATCGTTGCCCGCTCCTCAATTTTATATTGATCAACAGATGTTTTGGTCAAATGATCTTTAACTAGCATGACCATGTCAAAATTTTCCTTGAAAAACTGGGGACGGTAAATCTTTAAATTACCCTCATAGCACTGCTGATCAAAATCAATTGCACGAATTTTATAAATCACCTTATCAAAATCGTGAATGGGGATAATTACATAATTGTAAGATCGCATATCACCCAGCAAACGTATCATGCAACGCTCGTTGAATTTGACAAAAGATTTGGCAATTTGATTGCGTTCAGATTTGCTGCATTTAGGTAAAAAATCTTTGATAAACTCATCTCCCGGTATGCCTGCTATATGCTCTTCAATGAGCGTGTTCTTATTGACCAAAAAGTTGAGGTTGTTTGGCGAAAGTGTGTGTTCAAGCTCTAAGCCGTAAACACGAGAGGCATCTGCCTTTTTTACATAGAAATAAATAAAGTTGTCGTTAAGCGTGTTCCGCACTTTAACGCGGAAGGGCTTGGAATTTCCAAAAGTGCAATAATCAATGGCATCCACATTTAAGTAGGGAATGGTCATGGCGCTTCCATCTGAATGCAGCAAGGCATATACGCGTTTTAGCTGCTCATCTATTTCCTTACGGTCGCTGTCTGAGTAAAATACACGCACCCACAAGCTGTCTTGGTCGTGCTTATTCATCACCGCTACTGAACCTGTAAAGCGAAGTAAATCATCGTAAAAAACCGGAATTTGATACGCCCTTGAATACAATTCCAAGTAATCTCCAAGGAATGGATTAATGGGGTATGTTGGTTTTTTTTTCGTAATTAGCATATCGCTCATACTAACAAAGTTAAAACTTTGCGTAACAAAAACAGTCTTGAGATACTAATACAACTATGAAACCCATTCTAAAGGTAAATGATCTGACCAAAAAATTTGGCCACCTAACGGCTGTAAATCGACTGAGCTTTTCTATAAAAAGAGGGAATGTGTATGGTATGCTGGGGCCAAACGGCAGTGGTAAGTCAACCACGCTTGGCATGATCCTCAATGTGGTCAATCCCACCGGAGGAAATTTTTCTTGGTTTGGCGGAACCCAAAGTACGCATCAAGCACTAAAGCGTGTTGGTGCCATCATTGAGCGGCCTAACTTTTACCCCTACATGACAGCTGAGCAAAATTTGCGATTGGTCTGTAGAATAAAAGAAGTGGCGCGCGAAAAAATTGATGAAAAATTAACACTAGTTGATTTAGCTGATCGCAAACACGACAAATTCAAAACCTATTCCCTAGGGATGAAGCAGCGACTGGCCATTGCCTCTGCCCTGCTCAACGATCCCGAAATTCTCATTCTTGACGAACCCACCAACGGGTTAGATCCACAAGGAATTGCACAGGTTAGGAATATCATTTTTAAAATTGCTGCCCAAGGCACCACCATTTTGCTGGCCTCTCATCTTTTGGACGAGGTTGAAAAAGTATGTTCGCATGTACTGGTCTTGCAAAAAGGCAAACAAATCTATTTTGGGCCTGTGACCGCACTGAACACAGACCATGGCTATTTTGAGCTTGATGCTACTAACAAGGCTGCCTTGCTGGAAGCCTTAGATGAAAACAAACGCATCAATACAGTGGAACAACAAGGCTCATTGGTATTAGCCTATGCCAATGAAGCGCTAGAAATTGAAACCTTAAGCAAGGCACTGACAAGCAAAGGAATTGTATTGACACATTTGGCAAAAAAACACAAAAGCCTCGAAGAGCAGTTCTTAACCTTAACCAAAAAAAATAAGGCATGAAACGATTGTTTTTAATTGAATATGAAAAGCTACGTGCCAATCGCTCAAGCCGTATCCTGATTGGCGCTTATTTTATATTGCTTACCTCAATTGCACTTATTGCCGCCATCAAATTTGATATTGGTCCCATTAAATTTCACCTAGCGGATCAAGGTATCTTTAACTTCCCCTACATATGGCATTTTAACGCCTACATCGGAGCGTGGTTTAAGATATTCTTAGCCGTGGTTATCGTTTCCATGACCGCCAACGAATACAGCAACAAGACTATCAAACAAAACCTGATAGACGGACTGAGCAAGCGTGAATTTCTACACTCCAAATGGGTCATGATTTTAGCTTTTTCGGGGATTTCTACCTTGTTTATTTTTGTGGTATCACTCATTTTAGGACTTACCTATTCGAACTACAACGAAATCTCAATTATTGTACAAGACTTAGCATATCTACTCGCCTATTTTATCAAACTGGTTGCTTTTTTTGCATTCTGTTTGTTCTTAGGCACAGCAATTAAGCGCTCAGCTTTTGCCCTTGGCTTCTTGGGGATATGGCAGATGTTGGAGGGCATTTGTTATGGACTCCTTAAATGGGAATTTTCTAATAGCACAAGAGAAATTGCAGATTATATTTATCGCTTTTTTCCACTTAATGCGATGAGCAATTTGGTCCGCGAACCCTTTTCTCGTTTGTCAGCGGTACGCAATTTGGCAGAGCAGGTTGGTGAACAAATGACAAAGAACACAAATGTGCAACTTCTGGACATGCTTATCGTGTCGGCTTGGTGTTTTATTTTTTACGCATTGACATATCGCTTATTAAAACGCCGTGACCTCTAAGTTTTTGCTATTTTTGGCATGCTATGGAGTTTCAACTTGTTTCTGACTTTAAACCCACCGGGGATCAACCCGATGCGATCCGTCAATTGGCGCAAGGCCTAGCCTCACAAGACAAATTCCAAACCCTGTTGGGCGTTACGGGATCTGGAAAGACCTTTACGGTTGCCAATGTAATTGCAGAAACCCGTCGTCCTACGCTCGTATTGGCACACAACAAAACGCTAGCAGCACAACTTTATTCTGAATTCAAGCAATTCTTTCCCAACAATGCGGTTGAGTATTTTGTTTCCTATTACGACTACTACCAACCCGAAGCCTATATTCCAACAACAGGAACTTACATTGAAAAAGACTTATCTATTAACGATGAAATCGAAAAACTGCGTTTAAGCACCACCTCTGCCCTGCTGTCTGGGCGTAGAGATGTTATTGTGGTTGCGTCTGTTTCTTGTCTATACGGCATCGGAAATCCCGTAGAATTCAAAAAGAATGTGATTCACATTGATGTGGACCAAGTCATTCCCAGAACCAAATTTTTACACCAGTTGGTGCAAAGTCTATACGCACGTACTAATGCCGACTTTTTGCACGGTAACTTTCGTGTAAATGGAGATATTGTTGATGTTTTTCCAAGCTATGCCGACCATGCCTTTAAGGTTCATTTTTTTGGAGATGAAATTGAAGCCATTGAAGTATTTGACCCACTGACGGGGAACATAAAAGAGAACTTTGATAAACTGACCATTTACCCCGCCAATATGTTTGCTACCTCGCCCGAGGTACTGCAAAACGCCATTCATCAAATTCAAGATGATTTGACGGCGCAAGTGGACTACTTTAAAGACATCGGCAAACACCTTGAAGCAAAACGACTTGAAGAGCGCACCAACTTTGATTTGGAGATGATTCGCGAGCTGGGCTACTGTTCTGGTATTGAAAATTACTCGCGCTACATTGATGGAAGAGCACCCGGAACACGTCCATTTTGTTTGTTGGACTATTTCCCCGAGGATTATTTAATGATTGTTGATGAGAGTCACGTGACACTATCACAAGTACACGCCATGTATGGTGGGGATAGAAGCAGAAAAGAGAACTTGGTTGAATTTGGCTTTAGACTACCGGCAGCCATGGATAACAGGCCGCTTAAGTACGAAGAGTTTGAGCAACTGCAACAACAGGTGATTTATGTAAGTGCCACCCCCTCCGATTATGAACTGGAGCAAACAGAGGGTGTGTTTGTGGAGCAAATCATTCGTCCAACGGGACTTCTTGATCCCATCATTGAAGTGCGTCCAAGTTTGAATCAAATAGATGATTTGGTCGAAGAGATTCAACAACGGGCAGAGAAAGACGAACGGGTGTTGGTTACCACACTCACCAAGCGCATGGCGGAAGAACTGACCAAATATTTGTCGCGTATATCCATTCGTTGTCGCTATATCCACAGCGATATTGATACCCTAGAACGGGTAGAAATCATGCATGATTTGCGCAAAGGGCTTTTCGATGTACTGATTGGCGTTAACCTGTTGCGTGAAGGGCTAGACCTGCCCGAAGTATCGTTGGTTGCTATTTTGGATGCTGATAAAGAAGGCTTTCTGCGCTCGGCGCGATCACTTACCCAAACGGTTGGTCGTGCTGCTAGAAACTTAAATGGCATGGCCATCATGTATGCAGATAACGTTACCAAAAGCATGAAAAAGACCATTGATGAAACGCAGTATCGCCGCGAAAAGCAAATGGCATACAACGATCGTCACAACATCACCCCACAAGCGCTAAACAAGGCGTTGGAAGAAACCTTTGATCGCAGTAAGGTTGCAGATGATTATATCAAAAGAGAAGCTGCTGAACCAATTGCGTATTTAACCAAAGATCAGCTGCAAGCTCGGGTGCGTGAAAAACGAAAAAATATGGAAAAAGCCGCCATGGATATGGATTTTATCCAGGCGGCTCATTATAGGGATGAGATTGAACGCATCCAAAACCAAATCAAAACATTGGCTTAGCTGCAAGCTAGCTTATTTTATTTCGATTTGCTTTTTGGGTTCTGGAATGGCTTCCTTGTGTTTGGGCAGGCTAATGGTCAAAATACCGTTATCGTACTTCGCATTGATCCCTGCGGTGTCTACAGTTTCTGGCAATCTAAAACTGCGTTGAAAATTGTCGTAGCGAAACTCACGTCTGGTGTATTGGTCCGTTTTGAATTCATCCTCGTGTTTAGACTCACTTGAAACAGTTAGTACATGATCGTCTAGCTCCACATTAAAGTCCTTGCGGGTTTTGCCAGGAGCAGCCAATGCCAATTCAAAATTTGTGTCCGTTTCTGAAATGTTCACGGATGGAACATGGGAACGGTTTGACAAAGCTGAAAATGGCGTGTCACTACCAAAAAATTCATCTAATAAAGATGGAAATAAAGGGTTTGATGTTCTTCGTATTAAATTCATGATGTTAGGTTTTTAAAT
Organism: Bacteroidota bacterium; assembly: GCA_038143535.1. Lineage (GTDB taxonomy): Bacteria > Bacteroidota > Bacteroidia > Flavobacteriales > Flavobacteriaceae > UBA7446. The sequence continues at coordinate 476,884 of JAYQMD010000001.1, read as the reverse complement.
GTTATACACCTAACTCATGGCAATTTGCATACCAAGCAATTAATACTGACATTATGTCTTTAATTATTGTGCAATTACTGACATTTTGTCAATAATCAGAGTACTTCTTGTACCTTATCGGCAGCTTCTTGGAATAAAATGGCGCTCTGCACTTCCAGACCTGAGTCGTCAATGAGTTGTTTTGCGATGTCGGCATTGGTGCCTTGCAAACGCACGATGATGGGCACTTGAATCGCATCACCCATGTTTCTATAGGCATCAACAATGCCTTGTGCCACTCGATCACAACGGACTATGCCGCCAAAAATATTTACCAATATAGCCTTAACCTTAGGGTCTTGAAGTATGATGCGAAAAGCAGCTTCTACACGGGCAGCATCGGCAGTACCGCCAACATCTAGGAAGTTGGCCGGATCGCCACCTGCTTGTTTGATCAAATCCATCGTTGCCATGGCCAATCCAGCGCCGTTTACCATACAACCTACGTTGCCGTCTAGCTGAACGTAGTTGAGTCCCACCTCACGTGCTGCCACATCGGTTGGGTTTTCTTCGCGGATATCGCGCATGGAGGCAAAATCAGGATGACGGAACAAGGCATTGTCGTCTAATGTTACCTTGGCATCAACAGCAATGATCTTATCGTCTGAAGTCTTTAAAACCGGATTGATTTCAAACAAGGCGGCATCTGCGCCCACATAAGCCTTGTACAAAGCCGATACAAACTTCACCATCCCTTTAAATGCCAAGCCCGAAAGCCCTAGATTAAAGGCAATCTTACGCGCCTGAAAAGGCAGCAAGCCAACCGTTGGATCAATTTCTTCTGTGAAAATAAGTTCGGGGGTTTCTTCAGCTACTTTTTCGATATCCATACCACCTTCCGTAGAGTACATAATCATATTGCGACCTGTGGTGCGGTTTAGTAATACCGAGATATAAATTTCTTCGGGTTCCGAATCACCAGGGTAATAGACGTCTTCAGCAATGAGTATTTGATGTACTTTCTTTCCTTCAGCTGTGGTCTGCGGAGTGACCAACTGCATACCTATAATTTCTTCCGAGATACGCGCAACTTCTTCCAAAGACTTGGCGAGCTTTACACCGCCGCCTTTTCCGCGACCCCCAGCGTGTACCTGTGCTTTAATCACATGCCAGCCGGTTCCAGTTTCTTCGGTTAATTGCTTTGCTGCGGCTGTTGCCTCTTCTGGAGTTGTGGCTACAATTCCGCGCTGTATGCCTACGCCAAACTTGGCTAAAATCTCTTTTCCTTGGTATTCGTGTACGTTCATGAGTGTAAGTTATTCGCTGCAAAAATAGGTAATCAATCGAGCTTATCCACTCCCTAATACCAAACTTGTTTGTTATATTTATAACATCTTGTTTTATTTTTAATATATTTTACGCTTTACCTCTTACAACACGTCCTAAAAACTTACATTTGCTCAAAAAATATGAGATGCAGCACCGAGATTTAGTACAAATTAGCGAAACACATGGCAGTCCCTCATACGTGTATGACGCCCATGCCATGGAAGCGCAATACAACAGACTGACCAACGCATTTAGCGCAGTGCCCCAACTTCGTATAAACTATGCCGTGAAAGCGCTTTCGAACCTCAGCGTACTCAAATGGATGCATCACTTGGGCGCAGGACTGGACACCGTATCTATACAGGAGGTGCAGCTTGGCCTTGAAGCTGGTGTGCCACCAAAAGAAATTATCTACACCCCCAATGGTGTTTCGCTTGCAGAAATTGAAGAAGTAGCGATGCTTGGCGTTCAAATTAACATAGACAACCTTGCTGTCTTAGAGCAGTTTGGTACAGCGCATCCAACGGTGCCGGTTTGTATCCGCATCAACCCGCATATTATGGCGGGTGGAAATGCCAATATTTCGGTAGGACATATCGACTCAAAATTTGGCATCAGCATTCACCAGATGCCGCACGTGTTGCGTATTGTAGAAAACACGGCCATGAACATCAACGGGGTGCATATGCACACTGGAAGTGATATTTTAGATATCGACGTATTCCTGCATGCTGCCGAAATCCTTTTTGTCACGGCACGCCAATTTACAGACTTAGAATTTTTGGACTTTGGCAGTGGGTTTAAAGTACCCTACAAGCCGGGCGATAACGAGACCAATATAGAGGAATTGGGTGAAAAACTAAGCGTTCGTTTTAATACCTTTTGCGCAGACTACGGCAAAGAACTGGTATTGGCATTTGAGCCGGGCAAGTTTTTGGTGTCCCAAGCGGGGTATTTCCTCACGTCTGTAAATTCGGTTAAACAGACCACCTCAACGGTATTTGCACAGGTGAACAGTGGGTTTAACCACTTGATACGCCCCATGCTTTACGGCGCACAGCACCGCATAGAAAACATCTCCAACCCTGAGGGTAGAGAGCGCTTTTACTCTGTTGTAGGCTATATTTGTGAAACGGATACTTTTGCGAACAACCGTAAAATTGCCGAAATAAGTGAGGGCGATGTACTATGCTTTCACAATGCAGGTGCTTATTGCTTTACCATGGCGAGTAACTACAACTCACGCTACCGCCCAGCAGAAGTGCTTTGGCATAACGGCGAAGCACACCTCATACGCCAAGCGGAAAGCTTTGACGATTTGGTTAAAAACCAAGTTGTTATGGCTTTTGATGCTGTGGAGGTGTAAGATTACCCAATCACCCCAGAGCCTATCAGCTCGTTGTCTAGGTACCAAGCGGCAAACTGACCTGCTGCAATCGCCAATTGAGGTGTGTCAAAAACCAAGTACATTCCGTTTTTTTCTTGATTTAAGCGAGCCTTTACCAAAGGCTGGCGGTAGCGTATGCGTGCCTGGACCATCATGGGTTGGTCGGTTTGCAAGTCGGGGCGTATCCAGTGTACATCTGCTTGGTCAATCCACAAAGCACGGCGATACAAGCCTGGATGGTTTTTGCCTTCTCCCACATAAATAATATTTTTCTGCACGTCTGTTGCCAGCACAAACAGGGGTTCTTTGGTGCCGCCAACCGCCAAGCCCTTGCGTTGACCCACCGTAAAAAAATGTGCGCTGTTGTGCGTACCTACAACGTTGCCGTCTTCGGGGGAATACACAAACTTCTCCGCCAAGGCCGCTGGGGTATTGTCTGGGGTTTTGGCATACATGGGGTGCGTGTCTGCAACTTGAACGATATCGCCTTTTTTGGTGGCTAATTTTTGCTGTAAAAAATCGGGTAGGCTAACCTTGCCCACAAAGCATAATCCTTGGGAGTCACGCTTTTCAGCCGTGACCAATCCCTGCTCGGCAGCAATGTTACGCACCTCACTTTTTTGCAGTCCGCCAATAGGAAACAGTGTTTTGGCAAGTTGCGCTTGGTTGAGTTGACATAAAAAATACGATTGGTCTTTACTCATATCTGCGCCGGCAAGGAGGCGGTGGGTCACTTCGAAAGGCTCAGTGTCCACGGCAAGACTATCCTTTTGACAATAATGTCCCGTGGCGACATAATCTGCACCCAAGGAAAGGGCTATTTCAAGGAATACATCAAATTTGATTTCACGGTTGCAAAGTACATCGGGGTTGGGTGTTCGGCCTCGCTGATACTCCGCAAACATATAGTCCACTATGCGCTCCTTATACTGCTCGCTTAAATCAACGGTTTGAAAGGGAATGCCGAGTTTTTCAGCCACCAACATGGCATCGTTACTGTCTTCCAGCCAAGGGCAATCGTCCGAAATGGTTACCGAGTCATCGTGCCAGTTTTTCATAAACAAACCAATGACCTCATAGCCTTGCTGCTGCAGTAAATAAGCAGCAACGCTGGAGTCTACACCACCAGAAAGTCCAACAATGACGCGTTTGTTTTGCATGGCACAAAGGTAAGTAGGATATGTGAGTTAGTTGTAGCTATGCCCCTTGAACAGCTTATTTAAGCTTTTTTTGACGCTCTGCTTCTTCCATCAATTCAGCCATTTTACGCTGAAAACGATTTTGCTTCTTAGGCCTCTTTTTGTTTTCTTCAATCTGCGCATGGATTTTATCCTGATCAATGATGACGTTTTTAATCACCAACATAATCCCAATCATCAATACGTTGGAAACAAAATAGTACAAACTAAACCCACTGGCATAATTGTTAAAGAAAAACAACATCATCACAGGCATCAAATACATGATATACTTCATGTTAGGCATGCCCGGCTGTGAAGGTTGCATTTGCTGACCTGCTGTCATCTGGGTATAGATGAATATCGCAACAGACGCCAATAGTGGAAACAAACTAACGTGATCGCCATAGAATGGAATAGTGAACGGAAGCTCTGCAATCATGTCATAGGAAGACAAATCTTTTGCCCACAAAAAGGACTTACCACGCATTTCGTATGCGATGGGAAAGAAATAGAACAAGGCAAAGAAAATCGGCATTTGAATTAATGCGGGTATACAACCTGCCATTGGGCTTGCTCCGGCTTTGCTGTAAAGCTTCATGGTTTCCTGCTGACGCTTGGTGGCATCATTTTTATACTTTTCATTCAAGGCTGTTATCTCTGGTCGCAATACCCGCATTTTGGCTTGAGACACATAAGACTTATAAAGCACTGGCGAAAGCACCAAACGCACAATAATGGTCAATAAAATAATGGCGATCCCCTGCGGAACAACCCCCGAAAGCATGCTAAATAGCGGATAAAATACCGAACGGTTTATCCAGCCAATAATCCCCCAGCCAAAAGAAATACTTTCATAGAGTGATTCGTCATAGGTCTTTAAAACTGCGTAGTCGGTTGGGCCCATATACCAATCAAAGTTGGCTTGAAAACGGTTGCGCCCATACGGCAATGTGGTTTCGGTCGAAAACGCCTTAAGAAATTCCGATTCCTCTTCTTCCTCGTCTGTTATGGTTGATGTGGAAACAATAGCCACTTCAAATGGGTTGTCTGGAATAAGAATACTACTGAAAAAATGCTGGCGGTAGGATACCCATCCTACGTTTTTCAAATCGTCGTCGTCGTCTCCTGCGGCAGAAAGCGTACTGTATTTGTCCGATTTGTGGTTATAGGCAAGCTGCGTGTAGCGGTTTTCGTATTGGGCGCTTTTCGCATGGCGGAAGCCATCCATACGCCATGAAAAGGCAGCGGGAATGGAAGGGTCCAAAGCACCTTCTATGCCTTCGGCAACCACTTCAAAACCAAAGCGGTATCCGTCCTTGGGCAACGTATAGACCAATTCAATATAACCATCGGTATCAAGTGGTGCGCGCAAACGCAATTCCTGTCCTTCTGCTGTGTTGCTTACAGAAGGGGTAAACATCATAAATTTTGTCTGAAACAGCTGTCCAGAAACGGTTGTAAAAGCGATATTAAAGGAGCTGTTATCGTTGTCAATCAAGTACAAAGGCGCGTCTTGGTAATTCACCAAACCTTTTAGGGCAACCTGTGTCATCACGCCTCCTTTGGTAGAAATGCCAATGGACAGCACCTCGTTTTGCAACTTAAGCGTATCGGCAACAACGCTGGCCGCTGCTACAACAGGGTTTGCTTGTTTGGCTGTTTCCGATGCAATGGGCTGCACTGAATCTTGTTGTTCGGCTGCTGCTGTGATAGCAGTATCTGTCGTTTCCAAATCCGGAACAGGCTGATTGTACATCATCCAAGTGAATATGCCAAAAATAAGGACCATTCCTATGATTTGTAGAGGGTCTATTTGCCGATTTTCCATGCTAAATTATTTTTTTGTTGCGTAGGTATTACAAGCTTCCACAAAAGCTGAAAAAAGCGGATGCGGCTCAAGAACTGTACTTTTATATTCGGGGTGATATTGTACGCCGATAAACCATGGGTGCGCATCAATTTCAACAATCTCTGCCAAGCCTGTTTTTGGATTAACGCCTGTGGCTTTGAGGCCATTTTTGGTTAAATCTGTTAGGTAGGCATTGTTTAATTCATATCTGTGGCGGTGACGCTCGCTGATGTCATCAGCCTTGTATATGTCATGTACACGACTACCCACCGTAAGCGCACAATCCCAAGCGCCAAGACGCATGGTTCCGCCTTTATCTTCTACTTTTTTTTGTTCGTCCATAAGGCTAATCACAGGATGTGCGGAGTCCTCGTCCATTTCAGTGGAATTAGCAGTAGCAAGTCCTAAGACATTGCGTGCATACTCGATTACGGCCATTTGCATACCCAAACAAATCCCAAAAAACGGAATGTTATTTTCACGCACATATTTTATGGCACTTATTTTTCCTTCAATCCCTCTGGAGCCAAAGCCAGGGGCAACCAACAAACCGTGTAGGTCTTTGAGTTCTTGTGCACAATTGTCACCAGTAAGGCGTTCAGAATGTATGGATACGACATCCACCTTAACTTCATTCGCAGCTCCTGCGTGAATAAAGGCTTCCAAAATAGATTTATAGGAATCTTGTAATTCAACATACTTACCCACCAACCCTATACGGACGTGGTTTTTTGGATTTTTATGTCGGTATAAAAAGCCTTTCCACTTGGTTAAATCAGGTGTAATATCATCTGATAAATTTAAGGTTTCCATCACCACACGATCTAAGCCTTCTTCTTGCATCAACAAAGGCACATCGTATATGGTCTTGGCGTCTATGGATTGAATGACCGCTTCGCGTTTGACATAACAGAACAAAGCGAGTTTGGCACGTATGCTTTCTGAAAGTACATACTAGGTTCGAAAAACCAAAATATCAGCGTTGATTCCGCTTTCCATCAAGGTTTTTACTGAGTGCTGTGTGGGTTTGGTTTTTAATTCCGCTGCTGCAGATAGGTAAGGCACCAGTGTGAGATGAATAACAATACAATTTTCACGCCCCAGCTCCCATCGCAATTGACGCACAGCCTCGATATAAGGTAAGGACTCAATATCCCCAACCGTACCGCCTATTTCGGTTATGACCAAATCGTAATCACCCGATTCGCCAAGCTGCTGCATGCGCGCTTTGATTTCATTGGTAATATGAGGAATAACTTGTACTGTTTTGCCCAAAAATTCACCACGCCGTTCCTTTTCAATAACACTTTGATAAATACGTCCTGTGGTAACATTGTTGGCTTGAGAAGTACGTACATTTAAAAAACGCTCGTAGTGTCCAAGGTCTAAATCAGTTTCAGCGCCATCGTCTGTGACAAAACACTCTCCGTGCTCATAAGGATTTAGGGTTCCTGGGTCAACATTGATGTACGGATCAAATTTTTGGATGGTGGCTTTAAGGCCCCGTGCCTGAAGCAATTTGGCTAATGACGCAGAGATGATGCCTTTACCAAGTGAGGAGGAAACGCCCCCTGTAACAAAAACGTATTTGGCTTTAGGCATAAATATTGTTTATTTAAAGTGGCAAAAATACAAAGAATAAACTACCTAACATGCAAGGAATCTGCTTGTGGGTTTAAGGGCACTATTTCAATGGTTTCAAAGCCCTGATGTTGTACCATATAAGTAGCCGTATTTCGATAACCGCCTTTTGGATTGGGCTTATAATCAAAACGGTATTGTAACTGCTCCAAAACCCCGTGTTTCAATCCATCAATTAGTTTTCTTTTGGTGGCTATTCGAAGGGAGGCATCGATCATAACATCAAACCCCTTAACGGCAGTCTTATTGGGCACCTTTCCGTAGCGTTGTTTAAATGAAGTATCAAATTTTAGACGTAAACTATCGCGTTTTTCCAAAAAATGATTGGGATAAGAAAAGTGGATATTGCCCAGATGGGCTTGAGAAATATTTTCATCGTCATAGGCCGGCGATCGGAAATGCGTGAGCAATTGTACCTGGCGCTCCTTCGAAGATTGAGCATTTAGCATGGAAGTCATACTGGTTACCAAATTTAAGTTTTCGGTTTCCAAAAAGACCCAATTTGGTCTTGTAGGCGTTAACAATGAATCCACCACATCCGGCTTGATAAAGCCAAATTCTTCATCTGGCGGCAACACTTCTGCCAAGGGAAACTGTTCTTTTAGGCGCAGTGCCGTTTGCTGATTTTTGGTATCTGCAATAATCAATACACAGGGATTTTCGTGTTGTGCATCCAGCGAATCCACATAGCGCATCATGCGTTTGGCGAGTGACTTCTTGCTGGGAATGGTGTTGATAAGCATCTTCCATGGTCGAATTTCACGTGTGGTCAAAGGGGAGATAACGGGCACATTATAAAAGCTCATGGCTTGTGCCATCCTGCTCACATTGACTGGCGTGAAAGGACCAATAACAGCATCATAACTGGTAAAGTCTTCTTGATTGAGCAACTTCTCAATAATATGCAACTGACCTTCGGAATCAAAAACAGAGAGTTCAATACTCAAGCCTGCCTTATTCAAGCTATCAACAGCATATAACATACCGGAATAAAAGTCAAGCGACACTGTCGTTAGGTTACGTTCAGAAAGCGTTTTGTTTGTTTGATCTATGGAATCCAGCTCAATTTTAGAAAGTCTAAAGGGCGCCAAAAAAGCAATGCGCACCACAGGGGTAACAAAAGTGCTGTCCCATAAACTGGTTTTGATTTTTTCCAATCCATCAACAATGAGTGAATCAGTTGCTTGTGCTTTTGGAATTTTTAAAACCATGCCCACCATAAGTCCTGTCGAATCAAGGCTTGGGTTCAGGGCTTCCAAATCAGCTTTACTAAGGCCTAATTTTTGTTCAAGACGAAAAAAACCTTCCTTAGGCTTTACGGTGTAATAATCAAATTGCGCCGCAATTTCTTCAGCCGTTTTGGAGGGCACCTTAAGCTTACTCCCAACTAACAAGGTATCACCTAGTTTGGGATTTAACGCCTTGAGTGAGTCTACTGAAATGCCGTAGGTGTAGGCAATCCGCCAGAGGGTTTCCTTTGGCTGTACGTTATGTGTTACTGTTGTGGGTTGCGCTGGCGCAACAACAACTTCTGTTTTGTATCTCGGTATTTTTAGCTTGTCACGTTGGCGTATTCCTTTCGCAGCAGCGGGGTTGTGCGTAATGATTTGAGCCACTGTGACATCGTAGCGCGTTGCAATTCCTTCAAGGGATTCTTTCTTTTTTACTTTATGAACGATAAAGTGAGAGGCTTCTGGCTCTTGTGCGTTGCCAAGCAAACCAAAAAAAAGAAAAGTGAGTGATAGAATAAGTCTATTCCCACTCAATTGTTGCAGGGGGTTTTGAACTGATATCATAAACGACACGATTGATTCCCGGGACACGGTTGATGATTTGGTTTGAAATTTCTTGTAAGAAAGCATATGGCAAATGTACCCAATCTGCCGTCATTCCGTCTGTTGAAGTTACGGCTCTTAAGGCAACGCACTTTTCATAGGTGCGTTCGTCTCCCATAACGCCCACAGACTGCACAGGCAGCAGCATCACACCAGCTTGCCAAACGTCATCGTACAAGCCGTGGTCTCGTAGCCCCTGAATAAATAATGCATCTGCTTCTTGTAACATACGCACGTTTTCGGCTGTAATGTCTCCTAAAATACGTATGCCAAGGCCCGGTCCAGGGAATGGGTGGCGTCCAAGTATTTCTTTGGGTATTTTAAGTGTGGCGCCAACGCGACGTACCTCATCTTTAAATAACATTTTAAGGGGCTCTACTACTTTTAACTTCATAAAGTCTGGCAATCCCCCCACATTGTGATGTGATTTGATGGTAGCAGAAGGCCCGTTTACAGAAATCGATTCAATAACATCTGGATAAATAGTGCCTTGAGCAAGCCATTTGGCACCTTCGACCTTGTGCGATTCATCGTCAAAGACATCTATAAATACCTTACCAATAATTTTTCGTTTGGTTTCTGGGTCGCGCTCCCCTGCCAAGGCATCTAAAAAGTGCTTGGAAGCATCCACGCCCTTGACGTTCAACCCCAAACCTTTATATTGCTCCAATACCTCGTCGTATTCGTTTTTGCGCAACAAACCGTTGTTGACAAAAATACAATGGAGGTTAGGGCCTATGGCTTTGTGCAACAAAATAGCCGCCACAGAAGAATCCACACCACCACTGAGGCCCAATATCACCTTATCTTGCCCCAGTTCCTCGCTTAAAGCAGCAACTGTTGTTTCCACAAAGGCACTTGAGGTCCAGTCGGGGTTAATACCCGAAATGTCAACCAAAAAGTTTTGCAGCAGCTGCTTACCATCTGTTGTGTGATAAACTTCAGGGTGAAACTGTATCCCATAGGTCATGTCATTGTCCATAACATAAGCGGCGTTGGCAACATCAGAAGTGGATGCCAATTGGGTTGCATGCTCAGGTAATTTTTTGATGGTGTCGCTATGGCTCATCCACACTTGAGATTCGAGTGGAATGTCTTTGGTAAAGGCATGCGGTACTACTTGTGCCAGTCTGGCTCGGCCATATTCACGAGTATCTGAGGGGGCTACCGCTCCGTCATTGAAATGTGCTAAATATTGTGCTCCGTAGCAAATCCCAAGCAGAGGCACTTTAGTTCTAATTTGACTCAAATCGGGGTGTGGCGCATCATCAGCACGAACCGAATACGGCGATCCCGAGAGGATGACTGCTTTAAATGTGTTGATGTCTTCAGGAATATTGTGAAAAGGGTGGATTTCACAAAAAATGGAAAGTTCTCGAACGCGTCGGGCAATCAACTGAGTGTATTGCGAACCGAAATCGAGAATTAAAACTTTGTTCTGCATATGCAAAAATACAACTAAACTTCAATGAAGCAGAATCGCTTATCAATAGTTTTTAACAGGTATGGATATCAAATTTGAATGACAGCCAAACCATTTACCGCTGTAGATAAAGTGGCTTTTAATTCTTTAGTAAAATAAGTCAAGCCTGTTTCTGAAACAAAGGCAGAAAAATGTGCGGTACGCTCTTGTAATCTATTGTTTGGAAACAAATCGTTACGAATGTCGGTGGCACGTACCACTTCGTCTTGCAGTTTTTTCCGCTGGGCTCTTAAGAGGCGATTTTCTAGTTTGTCCAAGCCTTTGAGCTGCTTTTTTTCTTGTGCTTCGACTGCCCCCAAAAAGGATTTGTCGGTTTGTGCAGCCAAGTCATGTAAGGCCTTAAAGTTATCTTTCAATACTTCGCGCTGGGAAGAAAAATCTATGTCAATATCGCTAATTTGGCGTACGCGTTTGTTGATAAAAGTCGCTGTAGGCAAAAACAGGTCGGCTATAGGAAGGTTTAGCTTGTTGCATTTTTTGACTTGCTTTTCAGACATCAACAAAACAGTAGTTCGGTGCTGCAAAAGCGGATATGGAATGTCGAATGCTTCAAAAGTAGTTTTAAGCTGTAGCCAATAGGCCAACTCACCGCCACCACCTATGTAGGCAATGTTGGGCAGCACACATTCTTGATATAGAGGGCGCATAAGTGCATTGGGGGAAAATCGTTCTGGATGCTTTTCAATTTCTTCATCCAAGCTTTGAAGTGTCCATTTTGTTGGATTTCCTGTGGTTCCAAATCGATTTGCATCCGTTGTGATACGCAAGCGCTTATCGTTAAAAATATAGAATAGGTTGATTTCCCTCGGATTCACTTGAGGCTTAAAGTCCTTCACCACCTTTTTTAAGGCAGTGTTGGTTTGCGTTACTGCTTTGTGAGTGAATTGTTCCCTTACCTCAGCTTTAAGCATAGGCACAAACAGTGATTTTAAGGCTGCATCGTCACCATCAACCACGATTATTCCGTCTGCACCAAAAAGCTGATGTACCAGTCTTCGCGTGGCTTTTGCCAATGTGCCCTCTTGCAAATAGCAATTTGCAAAAAGAACGAGCAATTCTTTTGCTTGGTCGGTACTGTTCCAATAGGGGATTAACTCGTCTAAAATAACATCAAGGCCAGTGGTAGGCATACGGCCCACAGCTCCTGTGGCGACTGCTTCCCATCTTACTTTTTGTTCGCCCAAAAAGAAGTGGTTTATCTCTTCAAAATCGTGATCTTCAGATGCCATCCAAAAAACGGGGATATATTGGTGCTTGCCATCTGCCTGTTGCATGGCTGCTACTCCATTAATGACATCCAAAATCTTATACCAAAAATACAAGGGCCCCGTGAAGAGATTCAACTGATGCCCTGTGGTTATAGTTACTACGTTTGAGGCGGACAAGGCATCTATTTGTGCACGCGTTTTACTATCAGGGGCTAGGTGCTCGTATTGCTTGTACAGCACCTCAACCAATGTGTTTCGCTTGGATTGGTCAAAGGAAGTGGCGCGATTTGATGCGACTTTAGTGGCCGCTTTGGTTGAAACCAACCCCCCATGAAAGGGTTTTAAGGCGGGATCATTGTGCAGCAATTGCTGCATTAAAGGTGCATAAACACCCCTATGATATCCCAACGACTCGATTAGTTTCATAAGACAAAAGTAGTTAATGTAAGAAACTATTGTGCAGGAACCGCCTCTAAGTCAAAGTCTTGTGCGGCTGTTATGGTTAGATTAGCAAAATCTCCAACCTTGAGGTAGTGTTCGCGGGCATCTACCCAAACTTCGTTGTCCACATCAGGAGAATCAAACTCGGTACGACCCACAAAGCGGTTGCCTTCTTTTCTATCAATAACACAACGCAGGGTTCTACCCACCAAGGCTTGATTTTTTTCCCAAGAAATATGGGCTTGGATTTCCATCAATTCGTTGACACGTGCTTGTTTCACTTCAGCAGGCAAATCGTCTACCAAGCTATGGGCATGGGTATTTTCCTCATGGCTGTACTGAAAACAACCCAAACGCTCAAAACGCATTTCTTTTACCCATGACTTAAGCAATTCGAAATCTGCTGCTGTTTCACCAGGATACCCCAAGATAAGCGAGGTACGAATGGCTATTTCTGGAACAGCTTTTCTGAAACGCTGTAGTAAAGCCGTTGTTTTTTCTTGTGTAGTACCACGACGCATAGACTTCAAAAGGTGATCTGAAATATGCTGTAATGGAATGTCAATGTATGAACACACCTTGGGCTCGGTTGCGATTACGTCCAACACATCTTCTGGAAATCCTGAAGGAAAAGCGTAGTGTAGGCGTATCCATTCGATACCTTCCACTGCTGTTAATGCACGCAGCAAATCTGCCAAGCGTCGCTTTTTGTATAAGTCCAAGCCATAATAGGTAGAATCTTGGGCGATAATAATCAGTTCCTTAACACCGTTTTTAGCAAGTCCTTGTGCTTCTTTAACCAAATCTTCAATAGGTTTTGAGCGATGTGCCCCACGCATCAACGGTATGGCACAGAACGAACAAGGTCGGTCACAGCCTTCTGATATTTTGAGATAGGCGTAATTTTTTGGTGTGGTGGTTAGGCGTTCGCCCAATAATTCGTGGCGATAATCCGCGCCAAGCGCCTTAAGCAACAAGGGTAAATCGGTCGTACCAAAATAGTCGTCAACATCTGGGATTTCGGCTTCTAAATCGTCTTTATAGCGCTCACTCAAACAACCCGTAACAAACAGTTTATCGATTTGACCTGTTTGTTTTTGCTCGGCAAAAGAAAGTATGGTATTGACCGATTCTTCTTTGGCATTATCAATAAAACCACAAGTATTGACCACAACAATATTTCCTTGCTGTTCGTGCACGACGTCTTTGTCGCTGGCTTTGAGTTGCCCCATAAGCACCTCGGAGTCATATATATTTTTAGAACACCCGAGGGTAACAACGTTGATTTTATTCTTTTTAGCTGACTTTGTTCGCATGTTTATTGGTAGCCTTTCGGAGATTTTCTATGATTCGAAATGGTTTCATACGCCGCACCGAGCATCAATAGTTTTTCCTCACTAAATGATGGCGCAATGAATGTAAGGTTAGCTGGCTCTCCTTCGTGTGTATAGCCCATAGGAACGCTTAAGCACGGGTAAAACGCAATAGCAGCGTGGCCTGCGTAATAATTGTTTTTACTAAGCACGGCGTCAAGCTGATATTTACGTATTGGGGTTTCAAAAAATCCCGAAGCAGCTGCATTGAGTTTTAAAATGGTTTCTTCTAAACCTGCTTCTGTGATGCTATCGCTAATTACACCATCGAGACGTTCTTGGGCGTATGGCATATACAGTACACTATCTTGCTTGTTGTAATCGATAATTTTCGTCACATCAATAGTTGCAAATTCAGCGGTAGATGTGTTTTTAAAATACATAGGGATGTCGCGCTTCATATCTCCATTAAGGATAGATGAAAATCCAGAAAGCGAAATTTTTTCAGGGTTAAATTCGATCACCTCTGCGCCAGCAGCCCTCAAGTCTTCAACAGCGTTGCGGTAAAGTGAGTCTACAGCTAAGATATTGGTCATCGCGCCAAGTCTTGCTCCAGAAAGTGACGGTTCAACATAACTGTATGCTAACGACATGGTGCGCGGAACTCGTTTGGTAATGGTGTCTTGTGCATCGGGGGCTGCAATGGCATCTAGCAAAATGGCATTATCGGCTATGCTTTTGGTCATGGGTCCTGAGGTATCCAAGGTGCTTGATATAGGCACTATTCCTGTTCTGCTTACCAGGCCAATAGTAGGTTTTAGTCCAACAACCGCGTTCTGGCTTGAAGGAGACAGTATGGAACCCGATGTTTAGGAGCCCAAGGCTGCCACGGCATAATTTGCCGCCACGGCCACGGCACTTCCTGAACTTGAACCGCCCGTTTCAAAAATTCTTCTGCCATAGGGATTTAAGGTCTGCCCGCCAACAGCACTGTAACCAACAGGACAACCAGCACAGAAATAATACGCCCATTCACTTAAATTTACTTTTCCTAAAATCAAAGCGCCTTTGTCTTTGAGCTGCTTTACCACAAAAGCATCCTCATCGGGAACATGATTTTCTAAGATAGCAGCTCCAGCAGAAGTAGGCATATCTGCAGTGTTAATATTGTCCTTCAATAAAATAGGCATTCCATAAATGGGGTGCATATCTTCGGGAGTTTGCCTGTCTTTTTGCTGAGCCTCTTTAATAATGTTGGGGTTTAGTGCTAGTACAGCGTGCAAGGTGGTTTTAGGATTGGACTCCAAAAGACGAATGCGATATAAATAAAACTTAACCAAGTGTTCATAGGAAAGCGTTCCATTGGCTATGTGTTGTTGAAGTGTTGGAATGTTTTGCTCAATAATCAGTGGCTTTAAGCCTCATAAGTCGTGTCAAAATCACGTAATTCCTTTTCAAAGGGTACCCACATGGCGTCTTTATCCAAAAATTTAGATTGAATTAGCTTATAACGCATTCTAGGTATTTCGTGATCCGTATTTTGGGCTAATTCTTCCGATTCGTCATAGGGTTGCCAATATTGGCTTGAAGGCGTGTTGCACGACAATATGAAAAGTACAAACACAAAACTTAAAATTGTTTTCATAGACTAGTTTTTTTGAAAAAGTGAATCTAAAAACGGCTTGGTTTCAAATGGAATTAAATCATCCATACCCTCGCCAACACCAATGTAGCGTATGGGAACTTCGAGTTCGTCAGAAATACCAATTACCACACCTCCTTTTACTGTACCGTCTAACTTGGTTAATATAATCCCAGAAATGGCTGTGGCTTCTGCAAATAGTTTGGCCTGCATAAAAGCATTTTGACCCGTACCGCCATCCAATACCAACAAGGTTTCATGAGGTGCATCTGGAATGATTTTTTTCACCACGCGATCAATTTTAGCCAATTCCTGCATCAGATTGGTGTTGTTATGTAGCCGTCCTGCAGTGTCAATAAACAATACATCTACCTGTTCTTTCTTGGCGCGTTCAACGGCTGTAAATGCAACTGAAGCAGGATCGCTTCCTTCTTGTAAACTGACAAAAGGTGCTTGAACCCTTTCGGACCAAAGGCGCAATTGATCTATGGCGCCTGCACGAAAAGTATCGGCAGCTGCAAGCATGACTTTTTTGCCTTGTTGGCTGTATTGATTGGCTAGCTTACCAACGGAAGTGGTCTTGCCCGCTCCGTTAACACCAACTACCAATATGACCTGCAAGCCGTCCTGAGCGGCTGTTTGGGTAGGGCTATTGTCGGTAACTAACGCAAAAATTTCTTCATACAACAGCTGATCTAATTCCTCAGCTTTTATGAATTTATCTTTAGCGACGCGTTGCTCCAAACGATCTATGATTTTCTCAGTGGTGGCTACGCCAACATCGGAAGTAATAAGTATTTCTTCGAGTTCTTCTAAAAAATCAGCATCTACCTTGCTTTTTCCAAGCACCACTTTTTTAAGTCGTTCTGTCCAAGCCTTTTTGGTTGCCGACAGGCCAGATTGAAGTTTCTTAGATGATTTTGAAAAAAGCCCCATGGGTTAAAGGTACGTTTTGAGAATAAAAAAAGCCACAATAATGTGGCTTTTTAAACAATTAAATGGTTGGTTTTACTTTTTGGATAACCAGTCGTTCACCAGTTCAGGTGCTAGAATGGTTTCTACATAGGTATATGCGCCTGTTTTATAGCTACGTACCATTTTGATAGCTTTCGTAAGACGCTTTGATTTTGTTTGTAAGGTTGCTACCGTTTTCTTAGCCATAATTACTTGATTTCTTTGTGAACCGTCATGCGCTTTAGAATCGGGTTGAATTTTTTAATTTCAATGCGATCTGGCGTGTTTTTTTTATTTTTTGTTGTAATGTAACGTGAAGTACCGGAAAGACCAGAGTCTTTGTGCTCGGTACATTCCAAAATAACTTGAACGCGGTTTCCTTTCTTAGCCATAACGTGGTTATTTGATCAGACCTTGTGCGCGTGCTTCTTTAACAACAGCAGGCAAGCCCTTTTTGTTAATGGTTTTTAATGCCGATGTTGAAAGTTTTAGGGTAATCCACTTATCTTCCTCAACAATGTAGAAACGCTTCTTGATTAAGTTAGCACCAAACTTACGCTTGGTTTTGTTCATGGCTTTCGATACGTTGTTGCCAACCATCGCTTTTTTACCAGTTAATTCACATACTTTCGACATGATATCTTTTTTAACAGGGTGCAAACTTAGGAAAATATGGTGTGTTAAAAAAATTTTTTAACTAAAGTTCAGATGCTAATTTGTTGTGCAACAACTCAAGTGCTTTATTTAGGGTTTTGCGCAAGTTGCGTTCGCGGTGTTTCCCAAAGATAAACGTCTCTACATATTCGATATTTGGAGCTATGATCGCAATAACCACCGTGCCAATTTCCACATCTGACTCACCTTGTGTGGGGCCAAAATTTCCAGTGGTGGCAATGGCAACATCTGCACCCGTTTGGCGAACAACACCCTTTGCCATGCTCAAAGCCACGGGTTCACTGACCACAGTGTGCTGTTCTATGTCTTGTTGCCGTACGCCCAACAACTGCTGTTTTACATCCGTAGCATAACTCACTACAGTTCCCTTAAAGAAAGTTGACGCGCCAGGATGCTGTGTAAACAAAGTGGCTAATGCGCCACCTGTACAGCTTTCGGCCGTGGCCAATGTCCAGCCTTTCTGGGTCAAGGCTGTTCCAATTTGCATTTCAATGGGTTGCTCAGATTCAAAACCTTTTATATAGTCCCCTAAAAGCGGATATAAGTCTTCAAATAACGCATCTATTTCATTTCGGAGCGCGGTTTGGTCTGTCCCACGTGCAGACAAACGCAAGCGTACCCGTCCAAGATTAGGCAAATAGGCCAACTTAATGTGTTGGGGTAAGGTAGCTTCCCAATCGCTTATTTTTTCTGCAATGATGCTTTCACCAAGCCCATAAGTCATCATTGTTTTATTCACACGGGCAGGTAAGGAAAAAGTTGCCTTTATTAATGGAACTAATTTCTCCTGTACCAAATGTTTCATTTCAAAAGGAACCCCCGGAAGGGATACAAAGACGGTCTTTTCTTTCTGCATCCACATGCCCATGGCCGTTCCATGTGCATTAAAGAGTTGTGTACAGCTAGAAGGAAGCATGGCTTGCCCCCTATTTAAATCGTTAACTGGCGCTTTGACATATTTTCGGAACAACTCATCAATATGTGCCATCACATCTGGATAAAAGGTCAAGGTGTCGTCAAATTACGCACATAACGTGTGTTTGGTAATATCGTCTTTTGTGGGACCAAGTCCGCCTGTCATGACCACCAAATCAACTTGGTTTTGAGCCCTAGCAAACGCATCTAAAATAGCTTCTTTATTATCAGATATGGTATGTATTTGGCGTACTTCAATACCAATATTGTTAAGCATCTTTCCAAGATAAGTAGCGTTGGTATCCACTACCTGACCTATTAAAATCTCATCTCCGATAGTAATGATATCCGCCCGCATCTATTTGACTATTAAGGAAAAGGCTTTTTGTCCGTTTAGATGACCTTCCAGACGATCATTCTTAACAACCTGACTGACGCCAGCTGGCGTACCCGTAAAGATAATATCGCCTATTTTAAGCGTAAAATATTTAGAAACATATGCAATAATTTCATCTATAGGCCACAACATCAGACTGGTGTCTGCTGCTTGAACCTCTTCACCGTTTTTTTGAAGTGAAAAGGGAAGTTTGCCCAAATCACCCAAAATAGACTTGTCAAACCATTTGCCTACAAGTGCCGATCCGTCAAAAGCCTTTGCTTTTTCCCAAGGCAGCCCTTTTGATTTAAGTTGCTGCTGAATATCGCGAGCGGTAAAATCTATTCCCAAGCCTATTTGGTCGTAGTATTTGTGTGCAAACTTGGACTGAATGTGCTTTCCAATACGGTTGATACGCACCAAGACCTCCACCTCGTGATGTACTTCATTTGAAAATTCAGGAATAAAAAAAGGAAGATTGGGTTGGGCTATAGCGGTATCGGGCTTGATGAAAATTACAGGTTCATCGGGTCGAACATTGTCTAGTTCGTCAATGTGAGCTGCATAATTTCTGCCAATACAAATAATTTTCATGCGTTGTTCATGGTTTCTAAACGAATGGCCGTGAGCACCTTTTTGGTGTAGCGTGGGAAATCTGCATTCAATAACCAACTAAAATAGCCGGATTCACGTTCCAATACTTCAACCACTTTTTTCCCTTTGTGCTTTCCGAAGTTAAAAGCAGCGTCTCCGTCTGCATCCACGATAACAAAGCCTGCAAAATCAACGCTTTTTCTTCTTGTAGAGAAGGCACTTAGTTTGGAAACATCGTTTTCGAGTTCGTCGTATTTTTCAATTTGAGATTTCAATACTTCATATGTTGCCTTGGTATCGGCCTCAGCACTGTGCGCATTGTCTAAATCTTTTCCGCAGTAGAATTTATAGGCAGCTGACAAGTTTCGCTTTTCCATTTTATGAAAAATGGTTTGCACATCTACCGTTAAATACTTTTTAAAATCCACATCAATTTCAGCACGTAACATCTCTTCCGCCAGCAGTGGGATATCAAAGCGATCGGAATTAAATCCTGCCAAATCGGACCCTTTAATCATATTGTAAATATCTTTACTCAACTGTTTAAATGTGGGCTCGTTGGCTACTTTTTCGTCTGTGATTCCGTGGACGGCTGTAGTTTGTGGTGGTATGGGCATTTCTGGATTTACCAACCATGTTTTGGATTCTTTATTTCCATTTGGAAAAACCTTTAAGATGGATAT
Organism: Bacteroidota bacterium; assembly: GCA_038143535.1. Lineage (GTDB taxonomy): Bacteria > Bacteroidota > Bacteroidia > Flavobacteriales > Flavobacteriaceae > UBA7446. The sequence continues at coordinate 457,399 of JAYQMD010000001.1, read as the reverse complement.
TTCCACTACCCTGTCTTTGGCGACATTAACGCCTGTTGTTTCTAAATCAAAAAAACACAAAGGGCGTGTTAGCGAAAGTTCCATATTAAATTGTTTGCGTTTCGTCCCAGTTTTCAATGCGCTGCTTTAGGCGCAAGAGAAACATGCCGCCCATAGCACCATTGATAATGCGGTGGTCATAGCTGTGCGACACCATCATTTGCTGGCGTATGGCAATAACATCGCCATTTTCTGTTTCCAATACTGCAGCAACCTTGCGAATGGCACCCAATGCCAAAATGGCAAGTTGTGGCTGATTGATTATGGGTGTTCCTGTAAGACTGCCAAACATACCTACGTTGGTTACCGTATAGGTACCGCCTTTCACATCGTCTGGGTTTAGCACATTGTTGCGTGCGTTTGAAGCCAGATCGTGTACTTTCTTAGCCAATCCAATAAGACTTAGTGTATCGGCCTGTTTGATAACAGGAACAATTAAATTACCATCGGGTAAAGCTGTTGCCATACCGAGGTTTATGTCTTTTTTCTTGATAATACTGGTGCCGTCTAGGGTAGCATTCAACAAAGGAAACTCAGGAAGCACTTGTGCAACCAGGTGCAAGAATATGGGCGTAAAGGTTAGTTTAACTCCATGCTGCTTGACAAATTGATTTTTTACTTTTTCACGCCAATTCCAGAGCTTGGTCACGTCTATTTCAATAAACGACTGCACATGAGCCGAGGTTTTAAGGCTGTGCATCATGTGGTCAGAAATAATTTGCTCCATCCGCGTCATGGACACAACCTCGTCTGTAGGGCTTTTTGTGAAAGATACAGGAGGTGTGGTAGCTGCAGTTGTGGCTTTTGGTGAAGCAGCAACTCTGGGCTGAGTACTTGCAGCATCAGGGGCTTTTCTGTTTTTTATAAAGGCTAAAATATCGCTCTTAGTCACACGGCCATCTTTTCCACTACCCGGAATGGTGGCTAATTCTTGTGCTGAAATATTTTCTTCTTTGGCAATATTTTTTACAAGTGGTGAGTAAAAACGCTTTTGTCCTTCAACAACGGGATTAACGGGCTTTATCAAGTCTTGCGCTTGATCCATGTATTGCTGGGGCGTGTCCGCCACTTTTTCAGGCGCTTTGGGGGTCGGAGCTGCTGGAGCAGGGACTGCCTTTGGCGCAACTGTTGGCACCACGTCTTGTGCCACCGCCTCCTCTGTTTCGATTATGGCTAAGGGGGAATCAACACCAACAACAGCATTAACAGGATGCAGAATTTCTTTTATTGTGCCTGCGTATTCACTCGCAACTTCAGAATCAACTTTGTCGGTTGCGACCTCTACTAGAGCTTCATCAGCAGCAACAGTGTCGCCTACTTTCTTTAACCACTGTGTGATGGTAGCTTCAGAAACACTCTCACCCATAGCGGGTAAAACAAGCTGATAAATGGGCATTTTAATTTTTTTTCAAAAGTACAAATTAATAGTGGCTTTCGCTATGACATAACAAGTACCTCACCCTTGGCATTACTGGATATGCTGCCCACAGCGTGGCTTTTATCCGAACTCAAGAATTTATATGTAAATCCTTTGCCATACTTTGCCATAAAATCAATGCAAGATTTGAATGAAATGGTTTCAGGGTCAAAAATAATTTCGGTATGACGGTTTCTGTGTTCCAAAACGCCATCTATCCCAGAAGTGTGCACAAACAAAACGTTTTTGTTTACTCCTATTTTTAAATCCAATTCATCTGAAATAAGCCAATAACAGTAGGGAAGTTGTTTTCTCGTTTTTAACTGCGCCCCACGCATTCGTTTTAAAAAGCTAAAGAGGTTGGTGGCTGCCTTTATCCAAACCTTTACCAAGTTTGAAACGTGAAAATGCTTGTTGTAAAAATAATTCATGGCCTCACGGAACATAAGCTGGTAGGCAAAATCTTTTGGTGTGCTTTCACCTTTAAAGTGGATAGCCGTAATATCGGCATTGTAGTAATTTTGTTGCCCCACCTGCAATGACCTGTAGCTCAAATCAATATCATCGGAATACATAAAGCAAGCTTCATCAAAGCCGTTGAGCCCACGATAATGCTCGGTACGCATAAACATAAAAGCACCGACCAATATATCTGTAGGGCCTGATGTGTTTTTTGAAAGGCGTAGGTTATAATATTTACCAAACAATTTGGGGGCTATCTTGTAGAGTCCAGCAACTTTAGAAAAAGCCACCGCTGGCGTTGGAACACCTCGTTTTGATTCCTTTAAAAAAGTGCCTGAACCATCAATAAGCTTCGGGCCCATGATGGCTACCTGCTTGTTGTTTTCTATAAAGGATATCGCACTGGTAAAGGTATCCTCCGCTACTACCGTATCGGGATTAAGAATACATAAAAATTCCCCTTTGGCCTGAGCTACGCCAATGTTGTTTCCTTTTGGGAACCCAACATTTGTGCTGTTGTTAATTTGTTTGACTTGCGGAAATTGTTGTGAAATCCATTCAACACTCCCATCTTCTGAAGCATTATCGACCAAGATAACCTCTGCATCCAAATCTTTTGTTGCAGCCAAAACACTCTGAATACATACATCAATGAAGTATTTTACATTGTAATTTAAGATAACAACGGATAACTGCATGCTTAGCTTTTCATGGAAATTTCAAAGGGAATTCGCTGACTGATGCTTCTTCCAAGTGTCAGTTCATCGGCATATTCAAGTTCGTCACCAACGCCAATACCACGGGAGATAGCAGAGAAGCGCAATTCAAATACGCTTAGCTTTTTAAAAATATAATAGTTTGTCGTGTCGCCTTCCATTGTACTGCTTAGTGCAAATATAATTTCATCAATATTCTCTTGTTCTACACGGGTTATCAAAGCGTCTATCGTAAGTTGTTGAGGGCCTACGCCTTCCATGGGCGCAATTTTACCACCCAACACATGGTATAAACCTTTGAATTGACCCGTAGATTCTATGGCCATAACATCTCTAATATCCTCCACTACACAAATAATATTGCGCTCGCGCATTGGGCTTGCGCAAATATTACATTGCTCCGCATCCGAAATGTTGTGGCAGGTTTTACAATAACGTATTTGTTCGCGTAATGTTGCGATGGCCCCGGAAAGACGGGCACTAAAATCCTTGGGTTGACGTAACAAATGAAGCACAATTCGAAGTGCAGACCGTCTACCTATCCCTGGAAGTTGAGCAATTTCATCTACTGCTTTCTGAACTAAAGAAGACGGAATTTCCATAATCCAAAAATACACTATTTAAACAATAGTCACATACGCTATATTTGACAAAAAAAGAGATGACCGCGCAAGTGCTGATATTTTGCCTTTTTATTTATTTTGTTGTGCTCTACGGCATCTCTTATTTGGCAGGCAACAGTAACAAAAACGCTACTTTTTTTGCTGCTGACAAAAAGGCGCCTTGGTATCTGGTTGCGTTTGGAATGATCGGGGCAACGCTATCAGGCGTTACCTTTATTTCGGTTCCAGGATGGGTGGCCAGCACCCAACTGGGCTATGTGCAAATGGTATTGGGGTATGCGCTGGGCTATTTATGCATTGGCACTGTTTTGTTACCGCTTTATTACAAATGGAATGTGGTCAGCATTTACGCTTATTTACAACATCGATTTGGTGAAAAAAGCTATAAAACGGGAGCTACATTTTTTGTTTTGTCTAGATTAACCGGCACGAGCTTTCGGCTCTTTTTGTTGCTAAAAGTTTTGCACGGCCTGGCTTTAGACGAACTCAATGTTCCATTTTGGGCAAGTGCTGCAATAGCGCTAGTGGGCATATGGCTCTACACCAAAAAATCGGGTATCAAAACCATCATTTATACGGATACAGCCCAAACGCTTTGCATGCTAATTGCCTTGGTAATTACTGCCTATGCATTGTTTTTTGAGCTACAGCTAGGCACCCAATCCTTATGGAAATGGTGGCAGTCACAACCCAATACACAATTGTTTTTCTGGGAAGACTGGAGCAGCGGTCAGCATTTTGTGAAGCAGTTTTTTGCCGGTGCGCTTATTGCGTTTGCCATGACAGGACTAGATCAAGAGATGATGCAAAAGAATTTGAGTTGTCGTTCGCTAAAAGATGCACAAAAAAACATGTTTTGGTTTACCATCGCTTTGGTTGTGGTTACCCTAATGTTCTTGATTCTAGGGGTCTTTTTAAGTGCCTATGCGCAATCTAAAGGAATAGCAGCAGCGGGGGACGATCTTTTCCCCACGGTAGCCACGCAGTCAGGTCTTGGAGCAGTGGTCGCATATGCCTTTGTTTTTGGGCTTATTGCCGCGGCTTTCAGCAGTGCCGACAGCTCAATGACATCGCTTGCAACAAGCGCAAGTATTGATTTATGGGGGGTTGAATCGGGGGAAAAAGGAATTAAACAGCGAAAAAAAATCCACTTTACAATGGCCGTGATCTTATGGCTGAGTATTGTACTGTTTTATTATATCATTCGAGACGAAAGTGTGATTGCCCAATTACTGCTTTTTGCTGGGTATACATATGGACCGTTATTGGGCTTGTTCCTTTTGGGTATCTTTTCAAAAAAACAAATAAGGGATGGGTTGGCACCCTATATATGTGTTGTCGCGCCTGTTTTGTCCTATGGCATTTCCGCACTTTGCAAGGCTATATATGGCTTTGATTTTGGATTTTTTGTGCTGGCCCTAAACGGGGCTATTTCAGCACTATTGTTATGGATTTCAGGAGTTGGATTACCAATGTATCAACGCACTTCCCCAAGTGAATCCACTTCCAAAAGCGGCAAGTAGAACCGTATCATCTTGTTTTATTTTCCCTGCTGCCCATGCTTCTGACATGGCTATTGGAATGGACGCGGCGGTAGTGTTGCCGTAGCGCATGATGTTGTTGTAGACTTGATCGTCACTTAAGCCAAACTTCTTTTGCACAAATTGTGCAATGCGTAAATTTGCTTGATGCGGGATAAACAAATCTATATCTGCTGTGTCTTTCCCGTTTTTCTGCAATGCCTCCTGAATTACTTGACTAAAACGAACAACTGCATTTTTAAATACCAGTTGCCCGTTCATGTAGGGATGATAGCGCATATCATCTTCGTCATAATCCGCTACAATTTCAGGGATCCATCGTTTGGTACTTGGGCCAATAATGGCCAATTCCTCTGCATATTTTCCCTCTGAATACAAATGCGTTGATTGAATTCCTTTGGTGGTGTCTTCCTCACGCGTAAGCACTGCAGCACCTGCCCCATCACCAAAAATAACGGAAACGGTGCGACCTCGTGTGGTAAAATCCATACCGCCAGAGTGGTATTCGGAGCCAACGAGCAATACATTCTTATACATACCTGTTTTGATAAACTGATCAGCGACAGATAGTCCGTATACAAATCCCGAACACTGATTTCGAATATCCAGTGCTGGACACGTACCCATTCCCATAATGTCTTGCAATAGCACGCCAGAGCCAGGAAAGTATAAATCAGGGCTAAGAGTGGCAAAAATCACAAGATCAATATCATCTTTGGAAACGCCTGCTCTTTCAAGTGCCATTTCAGCAGCCTTAACGCCCATAGTGGTAGTGCCCTCTCCAGAATCTTTTTTAATGAGGCGACGTTCTTTTATTCCTGTGCGCTCGGTAATCCAGGCGTCGTCTGTGTCCATAAGTTTGGACAAATCATCATTTGTAACAATGTTTTCTGGAACGTAATGTCCGAGGCCTACGATACGTGATTGATACATTTTTGATTAAATTTATTAACAATTAACGAAATAATGATGGTAAAAAAAAAAAGAAGGTGCAACAACCACGATGCACCTTCGAACAACTTAACCAAAATTAAACAAACCAATAATGAGGTGTTGTAATCAACAGAGATTTTTCATAGCAACTCTCTCCAAAAAAAATTTTGTTTATTGATTACTCCACAAATATAAAAATGTTTAACAAAAAAACAAAACAATTAAACAAAATATTTTTGCTGTGCCATCATGTCAGTTAACTTAGTTTGGTATCTTATTTGGTCTTGTAAAAAAAAAAAAAACATATGAGTACTGGTAAAATTAACGTCGCAGTAGAAAACATCTTTCCTTTAATTAAGAAATTTCTGTACAGCGACCACGAAATTTTCTTGCGCGAGCTTGTTTCGAACGCTACAGATGCAACCCTCAAGCTTAAACACCTGACTAATATTGGTGAATCCAAAACAGATTACGGTCAACCAATTATTGAAATAAAGATTAATAAAGACAAAAGAACATTTCATGTTATCGACCAGGGATTAGGAATGACAGCCGATGAAGTGGGCAAATACATCAATGAGGTTGCCTTTTCTGGAGCTGAGGAGTTTATAAATCAATATAAAGACAGCGCCAAAGACAGCGGGATTATTGGCCACTTTGGCCTTGGTTTTTATTCTGCCTTTATGGTCGCAGAAAAGGTTGAAATCATCACCAAGTCACACACAGACGCCCCAGCGGCCCATTGGACTTGTGACGGATCGCCAGAATATACCTTGGTGGAACACGATAAAACAGCGCGTGGTACTGAGATTGTATTGCATATTGACAAAGACTCTGACGAATTTCTGGAAGAATCGCGTATTACAGCGCTATTGACCAAATACAACAAGTTTATGCCCATTCCAATTAAGTTTGGAACCAAGGAAGAAACCCACGAGGAAGGGGAAGGCGATGACAAAAAAGAAATTAAAGAAACGGTTGACAATATTATCAATAACCCAAATCCTGCTTGGACCAAAAAACCAAGCGACTTAAAAGATAAAGATTATTCGTCTTTTTATCGGGAATTATACCCCATGCAGTTTGAAGAACCTTTATTTCACATTCACCTTAATGTGGACTATCCGTTTAATCTTACGGGCATCTTGTATTTTCCAAAGCTGAATAACGATTTGAATATTCAAAAAGACCGTATTCAGTTATACCAAAATCAGGTGTTTGTTACAGATAATGTTGAAGGAATTGTTCCCGAGTTCTTGACCATGCTTCGTGGAGTGATTGATTCACCAGACATTCCACTCAACGTTTCTAGGAGCTATTTGCAAGCAGATGGTGCTGTAAAGAAAATCAGCAACTACATCACCAAGAAAGTGGCTGATAAACTACAATCCATATTTAAGAATGACAGAGAGAATCTAGAGAAAAAATGGAACGATATTAAGGTTGTGATTGAATACGGGATGCTTTCAGAGGACAAGTTCTTTGATAAGGCAAAAGGCTTCAATCTTTTCCCAACCACCACAGGCACGTATTTGACTCTAGACGAATTAAAAGAGCAAACTAAGGATGCACAGACTGACAAAGATGGCAAGCTAGTTCAACTCTACGCTGCTAATATAGACGAGCAACACGCATACATTAAAGCAGCAAAAGCCAAGGGCTATACGGTATTATTGCTCGACTCACCCATCGTAGGGCATCTGTTGCAAAAACTAGAGCAAGAAGATGACAAACTCGGATTTGTTCGTGTGGACAGCGACCATATAGACAAGCTTATTGTTAAGGACGAGCCACAATTATCAAAGCTTTCTGATGAGCAAAACGAAGCGTTAAAGCCGATGATTGAAAACGTAGTCCCCAAAGAGCAATATACCGTTCAGTTGGAAGCAATGGACAGCGAAGCTGCTCCCTTTATCATCACCCAACCTGAGTTTATGCGCCGTATGAAAGAGATGCAGCAGACCGGTGGCGGTGGGGGTATGTTTGGAGGAGGGTTTCCCGACATGTACCAGCTTGTGGTTAATGTAAACCACCCGCTAGTAAGTCAGATTTTGGAAACCAAAACCAAAAAGAAGAAAGAACGCCTGATTAAGCAATCCTTAGATTTGGCGCGCTTATCCCAATCCCTACTCAAGGGAGAGGAGCTTACGGCATTTATTCAGCGTAGTTTTGAGATGATAAAGTAACATCTTCGGGCACTTTAACAAACGCAGGGCACTGAATTAAAATCCCTCACTTTTTTTGGTTGAGGGATTTTTTTTATTTTCACTAAAAATAACCCAATATGCTCTTTTTCTGGCGCAATCTCATTTCGTTCTGGTGCGACCCGCCCTACCGCAGTTTGCTCTTTGCTACTAATTTTTTTTTGGCCATAAACACAGTTGCTAATCTTTTCGTTGAAGATTGGTCTTGGCTAGACTCCCTTTATTTTTCAGTCATCACCCTCACCATCATAGACTATGGCGATTTTTCTACAAAAACTTCATTGGGAAAGCTTTTTATCATGGGCTACATCATCATTGGCTTATCACTAATTTTAGGGTTTGTCAATACGCTATTTTAGCATTACAGAATGAAAACCATCAAAAAACGGAACCACAAACGTAAAAATAATGCTTGAGTTGTTTGACGCTTTTGTGCCTGAACTACCAGATGCTACCATAAAATATTATGCCCATTTTCTTAGCCCACAAGAAGCTGACGGCCTTTTTGAACTGTTGAAAAACGAAACGCCTTGGCGCAACGATCCGATAACCGTATTTGGGAAGACCTACCCGCAGCCCCGCATGACATCACTGCACGGTCATACCACTGACCCGTATGGCTACTCTGGCATTGTAATGCAACCCAACCCCATGAGCAAATCGTTATTGGATATTGAGCAAAAGCTAAAAGCCTACACAAATGAAACATTCACCACGGTGTTATTAAATCTATATCGCGATGGCCAAGACAGCAACGGCTGGCATGCAGACAACGAAAAAGAATTGGGTGTAAATCCAGTAATTGCCTCGGTCAGTCTTGGTGCCTCCAGGTTTTTTCATCTAAAGCACAATACAGATAAATTTCAAAAGTTAAAGCTAGAGCTTACCCATGGAAGCCTATTGTTAATGGAAGGAAGAACGCAGCATTTCTGGAAACATAAAATTGCAAAAACAGCGAAAGCAGTAGCGCCACGCATTAATTTAACCTTTAGAAAGGTACTTAAAGCGCATTGAGTTTGGTAATAAGCTCATTACCTTTAGCTTCCAAATCAGCAACGATAGCACGGTAGTGCGAACGCTTATTATCAATTCCTTTTTCATATATACGAGTACTAAAAGAGTCAAAAGCCGTAATGGCTTCATCAATAATGGCAGCAGTCTTTGATTTATCTCCATCTGAATTGGCTTTTTCCCAATCCATTGCCATTTCGATGATTTCTCCAAGCACGTAATTGATGTCTTTTTTTAGGTCGCGGATATTTGCCATATCATTTAGGTTTCAGTTAGGTCCAGAAAATTGTACAAAGTTTCTTGGTGTTTCATATAGGGTTACAGACAAATCGTGTGCAGCTGTAATATGCGGTCGCAACTTATCCCAAATCACTACGGCAATATTTTCAGCTGTAGGAATGAGCGTTGCGAACTCAGGCACTTGTTCGTTTAGGTTTTTATGATCAAAGGCGTCTTCAATATGCGCTTTGATTAAGTCTTTTAGAACTTTCATATCCATCACATAACCTGTTTCTGAGTCAATCTGACCTGCTACAGAAACAATAAGTTCGTAATTATGTCCATGAAAATATGGGTTGCTGCACTTGTCAAAAACAGCTTCGTTTTTGGCATCACTCCAGTCCTTTCTGTAAAGGCGGTGGGCGGCATTAAAATGTGCCCTACGGCTCACAGTTACTTTATTCATTGCAATTTTATTTTTTCAAAGAATTTCTCAAAGATAATAATAAACCAAGCAGTATAGTTTTCTGGGTTGTTTTTAATATCATCACGGACAGCCTCGACATCCATCCACTTCCAGCTGGCTACCTCCTCTGGGTTAATATTAGGGGTGTCGTTAAAGTTTCCAATCATGATATGGTCTAGCTCGTGTTCGGTGAGGCCGTTATCAAAGGGCGCCTTGTAAATAAAAGAGGTTACCTCACGCAGTTCGGCAACAAATCCCATTTCTTCATACAAGCGGCGCTTGCCCGCCACAATATTGGTTTCTCCATAACGCTGGTGACTACAACAGGTATTGGTCCACAAACCCGGTGAGTGGTATTTGTGAAGCGCACGTTTCTGGAGCATTAATTCGCCTTTGTCGTTCAGCACAAAAACAGAAAAAGCACGGTGTAGAACCCCTTTTTCGTGGGCTTCCATCTTGGGCATCAGCCCTAGTGGCTGATCATCTGTATCAACTAAAATAACCTGTTCTTCCATTTAAACATTAAAAGTACGAAAAATGCATTGCTAAGTGGTATGTTTGTTTAATCCATGTACTTTTGTCACATGAGTTTTTTGGACGAAATCGCACGACGCCGCACCTTTGGTATTATCTCCCACCCCGATGCTGGAAAGACGACATTAACTGAAAAGTTACTACTGTTTGGAGGTGCAATCCAAGAGGCTGGCGCAGTTAAATCCAATAAAATCAAAAAAGCAGCAACCAGTGACTTCATGGAAATTGAACGTCAACGTGGAATTTCGGTTGCTACGTCCGTTTTGGCATTTCTTTACAAAGACAAAAAAATCAATATCCTCGATACACCTGGGCACAAAGACTTTGCCGAGGACACCTATCGAACCCTAACTGCCGTGGATAGCGTGATTGTTGTCATTGATGTCGCCAAGGGCGTTGAGGCACAAACCGAAAAACTAGTAGAGGTGTGCCGAATGCGGAACATTCCCATCATTGTATTCATCAACAAATTAGACCGAGAAGGAAAAGATGCCTTTGACTTATTGGACGAAGTAGAACAAAAACTTGGTCTTAGCACAGTACCGCTTAGCTTTCCAATAGGCATGGGCTACGATTTTCAAGGGATTTACAACCTGTGGAACGAGAACATTCGCCTTTTTGAAGTGGAGCAAAAAACCACCATTAGCCAGAGTAATCTCATCGAAAACATCGATGACCCTGCCCTGGAAAATGCCATTGGTTCAAGCGCCAAAGAAACCCTTGCGGAAGAATTGGAGTTGGTGCGCGAGGTCTATCCTAGTTTTAATCAAGAAGCCTTTCTGGCTGGCGACCAACAGCCAGTATTTTTTGGTTCAGCGTTAAACAATTTTGGGGTTCAGGAGTTATTGGACTGCTTTGTTGATATTGCACCGCCTCCCCAAGAGAAAGATAGTGAAAACCGAACTATTGCTCCGGATGAGGACTCCTTTTCAGGTTTTGTTTTTAAGATACACGCCAACATGGATCCGAAGCATCGAGACCGTTTGGCCTTTGTGAAAATTGTTTCGGGAACTTTTACTCGGAATGTGCCCTATTTGCATGTACGCCTCAAGAAGAAATTAAAGTTTAGTAGCCCTAATGCCTTTTTTGCTGATAAAAAAGAAATTGTAGACATCTCCTACCCCGGTGATATAGTGGGGCTTCACGATACAGGCAATTTTAGGATTGGCGATACTTTAACCTCAGGCGAACAAATTTATTTTAGAGGAATTCCGAGCTTTTCACCAGAACACTTTAGGTATATCAATAATGCAGACCCCATGAAAGCCAAGCAGCTAAACAAAGGCATCGACCAACTGATGGACGAGGGGTTGCGCAATTGTTTAAACTAGAACTCAACGGCCGAAAGGTTGTGGGAACGGTAGGTGCGCTACAGTTTGATGTTATTCAATACCGACTTGAACACGAGTACGGTGCCAGTTGTACGTATGAAAACCTCAACGTGCACAAGGCTTGTTGGGTAGAAGTAAAAGCAGGCGGTGAAGAAGACTTTGCCGGATTTAAACAAACCAAAGCCAAATTTTTAGCCAAAGACAAACAAGGTCAGTTGGTGTATTTGGCAGATTCTGCCTTTTCGCTGCAAATAACTCAAAGCAAATACCGGGGTTTGATTTTTCACGCTACATCGGAGTTTTAGCCTTTTTTTGTAACTTACTTAAGAATAAATCCAAAATCTGTCTTCTTTAATAATGAAAAACCTTCTGCGCATTACCAGCACAGGCAGCAAGCAAGGCATTGTAAGGGAAAGTTTTACTACACATTTACTTGAAAAGGTATAGATTTAAGATATATAAGAATTATTAGGGCGGAAGTTCAAAGACGACTGAAATTTATACTCATGTAAGCAAAAAATCTCTTGTAAACATTAAAAGTACACTAGATGCTACCATAGAAAGTCAAAGCATTGAAAACATTGATATTGAAACTCCTCAAGAAAATACTGGAGAGAAAAGAAGCATAAAAAAGCCAATTAGACTTATTGATAGAAACTGAAAATGATTAGAAAGCCCAGTGCACTAGACGCAATAAAAACCATAGGGCAAAGGTGCTAAGTTTGAATATTAAATTATAAATTTAAAAGAAGTACTTCAAAAAGCCCTACGTTTCTTATTGCCAACCGTTGCCACATAAAAAACCCCACTTATTTTTGAGGTTTTTATTTTTTAAGCTTCACCGGTTGGACCAAAATTAAGCGGAATGGGCGGTTGCTCATAGTCCTTAATTTCGCCGTGTGCGCCTTCAAAGCGTTGGACGTTTTCGCCCAGGGCCTTTAAAAAACGCTTGGCGTGTTGTGGTGTCAAAATAATACGCGAACGCACTTTTGCCTTTGGCGCACCAGGCATGATATTGACAAAATCTACCACAAACTCAGAGGCGGAATGATTGATAATTGCCAGGTTTGAATAGATTCCTTGTGCCGTTTCCGGATCAAGTTCAATATTGATGCTTCCGTCCTTTTTTGTTTTCTGGTTCATTAGATATCAGCACTTAAGGATTTTTCAGCTTTTAATGCTTCATACTCGTCCGTATAGCCTACAATAATATCATTGTATGCGCGGTTACCCGTACCCGCTGGAATTTTATGTCCTACAATTACATTTTCTTTCAAGCCTTCTAAGGTATCTACCTTACCTGCTACAGCAGCCTCGTTCAATACTTTAGTTGTCTCTTGGAATGATGCAGCCGAAATAAACGACTTAGTCTGTAGTGATGCTCTTGTGATACCCTGAAGGATTGGAGTTGCTGTAGCATTTACGGCATCACGTGCTTCCACGAGGTTTTTATCTTCACGTTTGAGCAATGAATTTTCGTCGCGTAATTGACGTGCTGTGATAATTTGACCTGCTTTAAGGTTTTCAGAATCACCCACTTCTATTACCACTTTCTGACCAAATAAAACATCGTTTTCAGCGATAAAGTCTGACTTGTGTACCAACTGATTTTCGAGGAAGGTCGTATCACCAGAGTCTTCAACACGCACTTTACGCATCATCTGACGAACAACAACTTCAAAGTGTTTATCGTTGATTTTAACCCCTTGTAAACGATATACTTCTTGCACTTCGTTCACCAAGTACTGCTGTACAGCAGATGGACCTTTAATAGACAAGATGTCGTTTGGTGTAATAGCACCGTCTGACAACGGCATACCCGCTTTTACAAAGTCGTTTTCCTGCACCAGAATCTGGTTAGAAAGCTTTACAAGGTACTTCTTGATGCTGCCTGTTCTAGATTCTACGATGATTTCTCGGTTACCACGCTTGATTTTACCAAACGTAACAACACCATCAATTTCAGAAACAACAGCTGGGTTGGAAGGGTTACGTGCTTCGAAAAGCTCAGTTACTCGTGGCAAACCACCCGTAATATCTCCTGACTTTGCAGATTTACGTGGAATCTTAACAAGAATTTTTCCTTTCTCAATCTTTTCACCATCATCAACCATGATGTGGGCACCAACCGGAAGGTTGTAAGACTGTAAGGTTTTGCCTTTGCTGTCCTTAATCAATAAGGTAGGAATGACTTTTTTGTTTCTAGATTCAGAAATAACCTTTTCTTGGAAACCTGTTTGTTCGTCAATCTCAACCTGGAAAGTAACCCCTTGCTCAATATTTTCGTGTCCGATAACACCCGAGAATTCGGAGATGATAACCCCGTTATATGGATCCCATTGACAGATAACATCATCGGCCTTAATTTTTTGTCCGTCTTTGACGAAGATAAATGAACCGTAAGGGATGATGTTGGTACTCAACATGATTCCTGTATTCTTATCCACCAATTTGATTTCCGAAGTACGGGAAATTACAATCTTAACAACATTGCCATCGTTGTCTTTTCCGTCAACTGTCTTGAGTTCCTCAATTTCAGCAACCCCATCAAAACGCGCTATCAATTTGTTTTCCTCAGAAATGTTTCCTGCAATACCACCCACGTGGAAGGTACGTAGTGTAAGCTGTGTACCAGGCTCCCCAATAGATTGAGCGGCAATAACACCAGCAGACTCACCCAGCTGGACCATTTTTCCAGTAGCTAGGTTACGTCCATAACAATTGGCACAAATACCTTTTTGAGCTTCACATGTCAGAGGTGAACGCACTTCTACACTTTCTAGTGGAGAATTTTCAATTGCCTTTGCATGCTCATCTTCAATTAGCGTTCCTGCAGCAACTAAAACCTCAGCAGTTAGTGGGTGAATTACGTCATGTAAAGAAACACGTCCAACAATACGTTCAGCGATAGATTCAACAACTTCTTCGTTTTTCTTGAGAGCTGAAACGGATAGTCCACGAAGTGTACCGCAATCTACCGTGTTTACGATAACGTCTTGTGCAACGTCGTGTAAACGACGGGTCAAGTAACCTGCATCGGCCGTTTTTAAAGCCGTATCTGCTAGTCCTTTACGCGCACCGTGTGTAGAGATAAAGTATTCTAAAATCGATAAACCTTCTTTAAAGTTAGAAAGAATCGGGTTTTCAATAATCTCACCACCACCAGCGTTTGATTTTTTAGGCTTAGCCATCAAACCACGCATACCGGTCAACTGACGAATTTGCTCCTTAGAGCCACGAGCACCAGAATCCAACATCATAAATACTGAGTTAAATCCTTGTTGGTCTTCGCTAATTCGCTTCATAGCGAGTTCTGTAAGCATTGCATTGGTAGAAGTCCAAATATCAATTACCTGATTGTAACGTTCGTTATTGGTAATAAGCCCCATATTGTAGTTGGTAATGATACCATCCACTTGGTCGTTGGCTTGATCAATAAGTTCTGTCTTTTCTTTTGGTATTATAATATCACCAAGACTAAAGGACAATCCCCCTTTGAATGCAAAAGAGAAGCCCATGTCTTTAATCTTGTCTAAGAAAGTAGCAGTTTCTGGAACGCTAGTTACTTTTAAAATATCACCAATAATACCACGAAGTGATTTTTTGGTCAATACCTGATTTATGTAACCCGCATTTTCAGGAACATGTTGATTAAATAAAATACGTCCAACCGTTGTATCGATGATTTGATATACAAGCGCGCCTTTGTCGTTAAAGTCTTTAGCACGAATTTTAACCATTGCATTAAGGTCTACCTTGCCTTCATTGAAAGCAATGTTTACCTCATCTGCACTGTAAAATGTCAAACCTTCGCCCAAAACCTTACTGTCTTTAGTAGATTTTCTTGCCTTGGTCATGTAGTACAACCCTAGTACCATATCCTGTGATGGAACCGTAATCGGTGATCCATTAGCAGGGTTAAGAATGTTGTGTGACGCCAACATAAGCAACTGTGCTTCCAAAATAGCCTCTGGGCCTAGTGGTAAGTGGACTGCCATTTGATCGCCGTCAAAATCTGCGTTAAAGGCCGTACACGATAGTGGGTGAAGTTGAATTGCCTTACCTTCAATCAACTTCGGCTGGAAGGCTTGGATACCCAAACGGTGAAGTGTAGGAGCCCGGTTCAGTAGTACTGGATGTCCTTTAAGCACATTCTCTAGAATATCCCAAACTACAGGCTCGCGCTTGTCTATAATTTTCTTGGCTGACTTAACCGTTTTTACAATACCACGCTCAATAAGCTTACGGATGATAAACGGTTTGTAGAGTTCAGCTGCCATATTTTTTGGTAATCCACACTCGTATAACTTAAGCTCGGGCCCAACTACTATTACCGAACGTGCAGAATAGTCAACACGTTTTCCAAGTAAATTTTGACGGAAACGACCTTGCTTACCTTTCAAAGAGTCTGAAAGTGATTTCAATGGACGGTTTGCATCAGTCTTAACCGCAGAAGATTTACGTGTGTTGTCAAATAACGAGTCTACAGATTCTTGTAGCATTCGTTTTTCGTTGCGTAAAATTACTTCTGGTGCTTTGATTTCCAATAAACGCTTCAAACGGTTATTACGGATTATCACACGACGGTACAAATCATTCAAGTCAGACGTGGCAAAACGACCACCATCAAGTGGTACCAATGGACGCAACTCTGGTGGAATTACCGGAATAACTTTCATGATCATCCACTCTGGGCGATTCTCGCGGTTTTTGTTTGCATCACGTAGGGCTTCAACAACTTGCAAACGCTTAAGAGCTTCTGTTTTACGTTGCTTAGAAGTTTCGTTATTTGCTTTATCGCGTAACTGGTATGAAAGATCATCTAAGTCAATACGATTAAGTATATCAATCATGCACTCGGCTCCCATTTTAGCAATAAACTTGTTCGGATCGCTGTCCTCTAAGTATTGGTTTTCCTGTGGAAGCTTTTCCATGATGTTCAGATACTCTTCCTCGCTGAGAAAATCCATTTTCTGAACAGGTTCACCTTCTTCGTTGGTAGCAATACCTGGCTGAATTACTACGTAGCGTTCGTAGTAAATAATCATGTCTAATTTTTTAGAAGGAAGACCAAGTAAGTATCCAATTTTGTTGGGAAGCGAACGGAAATACCAGATGTGTGCAACTGGAACCACCAAACTGATGTGACCTACACGGTCACGTCGTACTTTTTTCTCAGTAACCTCAACACCACAACGATCACAAACAATACCTTTGTACCGGATACGCTTATACTTTCCGCAGGCACACTCAAAATCCTTGATAGGACCAAAGATACGCTCACAAAACAGCCCATCACGTTCGGGTTTGTGTGTACGGTAGTTTATGGTTTCGGGCTTTAAAATTTCACCTCTAGAGGCGGCCAAAATGGTTTCGGGCGATGAAAGCCCAATGGAAATCTTACTGAAATCTTTTTGTTGTTGTACTTCGTTTATACGTGCCATATCAATTTTTTATTATTCTTCTAGTCTAATATCAAGACCAAGGCCTTTAAGTTCGTGCATCAATACGTTAAAGGACTCTGGAAGACCAGGCTTAGGCATGGCTTCACCTTTTACAATTGACTCGTATGTTTTCGCTCGACCAATTACGTCATCGGACTTAACGGTTAAGATCTCTTGAAGTGTGCTGGATGCGCCATAAGCTTCAAGAGCCCAAACTTCCATTTCTCCAAATCGTTGTCCCCCAAACTGTGCTTTACCACCAAGCGGTTGCTGCGTAATAAGCGAGTATGGTCCAATAGAGCGCGAGTGCATCTTATCATCAACCATATGGCCGAGTTTCAACATATAAATGACGCCTACGGTTGCCGGTTGATCAAAGCGCTCTCCTGTTCCACCATCATACAAATAGGTATGACCAAATTGTGGAACGCCTGCTTCTTTTGTTAATTCATCAATTTGCTCGTTGGTAGCTCCGTCAAAAATAGGCGTAGCAAATGTTTTGCCCATTTTTTGACCTGCCCATCCAAGAACGGTTTCGTAAATCTGCCCAATGTTCATTCGCGACGGCACACCAAGTGGATTTAATACAATATCTACCGGTGTTCCATCTTCTAAGAATGGCATATCTTCTTGACGTACAATACGCGCTACGATACCTTTGTTTCCATGACGTCCCGCCATCTTATCTCCTACTTTAAGCTTGCGTTTCTTAGCGATATAAACCTTGGCAAGTTTTAAGATTCCAGCAGGAAGTTCGTCTCCAACAGATATCGTAAACTTATTTCTACGCAATGCACCCTGTAAATCGTTTTCTTTGATTTTGTAGTTGTGCATCAAGTCGTTTATAAGACTGTTTACACGTTTGTCCACAGTCCAATCTGAGTTGATTAGGTGAGCATAATCGTCAACAGAGTTGAGCATTTTCAAGGTAAACTTCTTACCCTTCGGCATGACTTCTTCACCAAGGTCATTCATCACACCTTGACATGTTTTACCACTTAAAATGGTGAACAATTTTTCAACCAAAACAGACTTCAACTTTTCAAACTTCAAGTCAAAGCTGTCTTCTAATTCGGAGATGGCCTCTTTATCTTGCGAACGCTTGCGTTGGTCCTTTAAGATTCTTGTAAATAGTTTTTTGTCGATAACAACTCCGTTAAGCGATGGAGAAGCTTTTAAAGAAGCATCTTTTACATCACCTGCTTTGTCGCCAAATATGGCGCGAAGCAGTTTTTCTTCGGGTGTAGGATCTGATTCACCCTTAGGCGTAATCTTTCCTATGAGGATATCGCCAGCACCAACCTCAGCACCAACGCGAATCATTCCGTTCTCGTCTAAATCACTAGTGGCTTCTTCAGAAACGTTTGGAATGTCGTTTGTTAATTCCTCTTTACCAAGTTTGGTGTCGCGAACTTCTAAGGAGTATTCATCAATGTGAATAGAAGTAAAGAAGTCGTTGCGAACTACTTTTTCAGAAATAACAATCGCATCCTCAAAGTTGTATCCTTTCCAAGGCATAAAGGCTACTTTCATATTGCGTCCAAGCGCTAACTCGCCATTTTCAGTAGCATAACCCTGACAAAGTACTTGTCCTTTTTCCACGCGGTCTCCAACAGAAACAATCGGCTTCAGGTTTATACAAGTCCCTTGGTTGGTTTTTCTAAACTTAACAAGTTCATATGTTTTTTCGTCAGAATCAAAAGTAACAAGTCTTTCGTCCTCACCCATGTCATACTTAATTGTAATACGCTGTGCGTCTACATAGATTACTTTACCAGCACCTTCGGCGTTGATAAGTACACGTGAATCCGTAGCCACCTGACGTTCTAATCCCGTTCCTACAATAGGAGCCTGTGGACGCAATAGTGGTACGGCCTGACGCATCATGTTTGATCCCATCAAGGCACGGTTTGCATCATCGTGCTCCAAGAAAGGAATTAAGGATGCCGAAATAGACGCAATCTGGTTTGGTGCAACATCTGTATAGTCCACTTCCGTTTTGTCAACTACGGGGTAGTCAGCTTCTGAACGTGCAATAATCTTATCAGAAGCAATTTCTCCAGTTTCTGTTTTTTCAATGTTGGCTTGTGCAAATAGTTTGCCTTCTTCTTCTTCAGCAGATAAATACTGAGAAGTAGACATATCAACAACACCTTCCTCTACTTTAAAATAAGGCGTTTCGATAAATCCAAGATTGTTTACTTTGGCAAATACTCCAAGTGAAGATATCAGTCCAATGTTTGGTCCTTCCGGTGTTTCTATTGGACAAAGTCTACCATAGTGCGTGTAGTGAACATCACGTACCTCAAAACCCGCTCGCTCTCTTGATAAACCACCTGGCCCTAACGCAGATAAACGACGCTTGTGCGTGATTTCTGCCAAGGGATTGGTCTGGTCCATAAATTGCGATAGCTGGTTGGTGCCAAAAAATGAATTGATAACCGAAGACAAGGTCTTGGCGTTGATTAAGTCAATAGGTGTAAAAACCTCATTGTCACGAACGTTCATGCGCTCGCGAATTGTACGTGCCATACGCGAAAGCCCTACACCAAATTGCGATGAAAGCTGCTCACCAACAGTACGTACACGACGGTTAGACAAGTGATCAATATCATCGATTTCAGCTTTAGAATTAATCAACTCAATAAGGTATTTGATGATGGTAATGATATCGTCTTTCGTCAATACTTGTTTGTTCATTTCAATGTCCAAGCCAAGCTTTTTGTTCATGCGGTATCGTCCAACTTCACCGAGGTTGTATCGCTGATCAGAGAAGAAAAGTTTATCGATAATACCACGTGCTGTTTCCTCGTCTGGCGGTTCAGCGTTTCGCAATTGACGGTAGATATGCTCTACTGCTTCTTTTTCGGAGTTTGTTGGATCCTTTTGAAGGGTGTTATGAATGATGGCATAATCAGCAGATTGCACCTCTTCTTTGTGCAGCAAAATGGTAGCGGCATTGGCTTCCAAAATTTGTTCGATATGCTCCTTATCAAGAACCGTATCACGGTCTAGTACAATTTCGTTACGCTCAATAGAAACTACTTCTCCAGTATCTTCATCTACAAAGTCTTCAAACCATGTGTTAAGAACACGAGCTGCAAGCTTGCGACCCATGACTTTTTTTAGTCCCGTTTTTGAAACTTTAATTTCCTCTGCAAGGTCAAAGATTTCAAGAATATCTTTATCGCGCTCATATCCAATGGCACGGAAAAGTGTGGTTACAGGTAATTTTTTCTTTCGATCAATATAGGCATACATCACACTATTGATATCGGTTGCAAATTCAATCCAAGAACCTTTGAAAGGAATTACACGAGCCGAATATAGTTTGGTTCCGTTGGCGTGGAACGACTGCCCAAAGAACACACCAGGTGAACGGTGTAATTGTGACACAACAATACGCTCAGCACCATTAATGACAAATGTACCACTAGGAGTCATGTATGGAATAACGCCCAAATATACATCCTGTACGATAGTTTCAAAATCCTCGTGTTCAGGGTCGGTACAATACAATTTTAAGCGTGCCTTTAGAGGCACACTGTATGTAAGACCACGTTCAATACATTCTTGTATGCTGTATCTAGATGGATCTACAAAATAATCCAAAAACTCAAGGACAAACTGATTTCGGGTATCCGAAATAGGGAAGTTTTCCATGAAGGTGTTGTATAGGCCTTCATTCCCACGTTCGTCAGACTTTGTTTCTAATTGAAAAAAGTCTTGGAAAGATTTTATTTGAATGTCTAAAAAGTCTGGATAGGCAGGGGTACCGATGGCCGAAGCAAAATTGTGTCGGGTTGCGCTTGTCGTGTTGGACATATGGGTTAATCTATTAAAAAATTAGTATTAGGGGCATAAAACACCAAATGGTTTAAGTCCACGAACACATGTTCGGGACTTAAACCTATGGATTGGGTCGGGAGCTTAATTACTTAAGCTCAACTTCAGCACCTGCTTCTTCCAAAGAAGATTTCAGTCCTTCAGCTTCGTCTTTTGCTACACCTTCCTTAATCGGGCTTGGTGCATTATCAACAAGCTCTTTAGCTTCCTTAAGACCGAGACCTGTAAGTTCTTTTACGAGCTTAACTACAGCAAGTTTAGAACTGCCAGCGGCTGTTAGGATAACATCGAACTCTGATTTTTCCTCAGCAGCTTCACCACCACCACCGGCAGCGGGTCCTGCTACGGCAACGGCTGCTGCTGCAGGCTCGATACCATATTCATCTTTGAGGATATTGGCCAACTCGTTGACCTCTTTAACGGTCAAATTGACCAGTTGTTCTGCAAAATCTTTTAAATCTGCCATTTTTGAACTATTTAATTGTTTTTGTTTACGTTTTATGCTTCCTTTTCAGAAAGTGTTTTGATTATACCAGATAGGGTACCGCCACTTGATTGAAGTGCAGATACCACGTTTTTCGCAGGCGATTGAAGCAAGCCTATTATCTCGCCTATCAATTCGTCCTTAGATTTGATGTTCACCAAAGCTTCCACTTGATCGTCACCTAAATAAATAGCTTCCTCAATGAAAGCTCCTTTTAAGATAGGCTTATCCGATTTTTTGCGGAATTCCTTAATTAATTTTGCAGGGGCATTTCCAGCCTCTGAAAACATCATGGCGGTATTACCAACCAAGACTGAGGATAAATTCTCAAAATCTTTATCAGAAGCCTCCATGGCTTTGGATAACAACGTATTTTTTACCACTTCTAGTTTGATGTTTGCTCTAAAACAAGCACGTCTCAAATTTGAAGTTGTCTCAGCATTCAACCCAGAAACATCTGTTAAATAGATATTAGCGTTGTCTGCTAGCTTAGCAGTTAACTGCTCTATTACGTTTGCTTTTTGTTCTCGTGTCATAAATTCTTTTCGCTATTTAGACAACCTTAGTATCGATATTGATGCTTGGGCTCATGGTGCTCGAAATGGCGATACTTTTAATGTATTCGCCTTTCGATGACGATGGCTTGAGCTTCAAAAGTGTCTGTAGCAGTTCATCAGCATTACCCGCAATCTTATCCACATCAAAAGATGCTTTTCCAATTGGTGCATGCACAATCCCTGATTTATCCACTTTAAAATCAATTTTACCTGCCTTCACTTCATTGATGGCTTTAGCGACATCCATCGTCACAGTACCAGTCTTTGGGTTAGGCATCAATCCTCTTGGGCCTAATACACGGCCTAAGGGACCTAACTTTCCCATAACATTTGGCATGGTGATGATAACATCAACATCTGTCCATCCATCTTTTATTTTCTGGAGGTATTCATCTAATCCAACATAATCAGCACCTGCAGCTGTTGCTTCGTCTTCTTTGTCAGGAGTAACTAAGGCTAAAACTCGAACGTCTTTGCCTGTGCCGTGCGGTAGGCTAACCACACCACGGACCATTTGGTCTGCTTTGCGAGGGTCAACACCTAGCCTTACAGCGAGGTCAATAGACTCATCGAATTTTGAATTAGCGATTTGTTTTACAAGTGCGGAAGCATCCTGCACTGAGTACAGTTTTGTCCGGTCTATTTTACTTAGCGATTCTTTACGCTTCTTTGTAATTTTTCCCATGATTCACTTCAATTAAAAAGGGGAATTTCCTTTGACGGTAAATCCCATTGATCTTGCGGTCCCAGCTACCATTTTCATGGCAGACTCTACAGTAAATGCATTTAAATCCTGCATTTTGTCTTCCGCAATTGCACGAACTTGTTCCCAAGTTACACTTGCAACTTTAGCGCGGTTGGGCTCGCCAGATCCTTTTTTAACCTTGGCGGCTTCCATCAACTGAACGGCTGCGGGTGGTGTTTTCACAACAAAGTCAAAAGACTTGTCCATGAACACAGAAATCACAACTGGCAATACTTTACCAGCCTTATCTTGAGTTCTAGCATTAAACTGCTTGCAGAACTCCATGATATTAACTCCTGCGGCACCCAGAGCGGGTCCAACCGGCGGCGATGGATTCGCGGTGCCTCCCCTAACTTGTAGTTTTACTACTTTACTTACTTCTTTAGCCATTATTAATTTAACTCTATTTAATGATTCCTGTATTAGTGGAAGCTATACAGTAATCGTGTATGTAACACTTTTAAACTTTTTCGACTTGCATATAGGAAAGCTCCAGCGGGGTTTTTCTTCCGAAAATCTTCACCATTACTTCCAACTTGCGTTTTTCTTCATTTACTTTTTCAATATTTCCGTTAAAGCCGTTGAAAGGACCATCAATAACTTTAATGGTTTCACCGATTTTAAATGGAATTAATACGTTTTCGGATTGAACCGACAATTCGTCAACCTTGCCAAGCATGCGATTTATTTCGGCTTTACGTAGTGGAACAGGTTCTCCGCCCTTTGTTTCACCCAAAAAGCCAATTACATTAGTTATAGAACGGATAATATGTGGTACCTCACCAGATAAGTTGGCCTTAATCATGATGTAACCAGGGAAGTAGTTGCGCTCTTTATTTACTTTTTTGCCGTTGCGAATTTGGATAACCTTTTCTGTGGGTACCAAAACTTCTTCTACAAAATCAGAAAGACCAAGGCGTGCAATATCAGACTCAATGTAGGACTTGATTTTATTTTCTTGACCGCTAACCGCGCGAACAACATACCATTTTTTTAAATCCGTGTCTGTTGTCATGATTAGCTTATTAGTTGGAAGTAGAATTTAACCACACGGGATAATAAGGAGTCTGCACCCCAAATGGCAAGTGAAAAAATGATCGAGAAAACCACTACTACAGTAGTATGACGTAACAATTCGGACTGAGGTGTCCATGTTACATGGTTTTTTAATTCTAAAAAAGCATCCTTTATGTACGTTATCATCGCCATTTTTTTTCTACTTACCCGAATTGAGAGGCTACCTTCGTTGCACTCAGGATAAACTTCTCGCCCTTTCCTACTTTTTATTGGCACGGGTTGAGAGGCTCGAACTCCCGACACCTGGTTTTGGAGACCAGTGCTCTACCAACTGAGCTAAACCCGTCTCTGTTGGTGCACATGCTCCGATTTGAGTTAGTACACCCGTTTAGTGTGCCAAAAGGTGCTGCTAAAAACAGCACCTTTAAGACACAAAAACGTTGGTTGTATTAATCTAATATTTCAGTTACCTGACCTGCACCTACAGTACGACCTCCTTCGCGAATCGCAAAACGAAGACCTACGCTCAATGCAATAGGCTGAATCAAATCAACCTCGATTGTCAAGTTATCACCAGGCATTACCATTTCTACACCAGATGGTAGTGCAATGTTACCGGTAACATCTGTTGTACGTACGTAAAACTGTGGACGGTAGTTGTTGTGGAATGGTGTGTGACGACCACCCTCTTCTTTTTTCAAGATATACACCTCAGCTTTAAACTTAGCATGTGGTGTTACAGAACCTTTCTTACAAATTACCATTCCGCGTTTGATGTCAGTCTTTTCGATACCACGTAGTAAGATACCTACGTTATCTCCAGCTTCTCCGCGATCTAAAATCTTACGGAACATCTCTACACCAGTAATAGTAGAATCTAATTTTTCAGCACCCATACCAATAATTTCAACATTGTCACCCGTGTTGGCAACACCTGTTTCGATACGACCTGTAGCAACAGTACCACGGCCTGTAATTGAGAATACATCCTCAACGGGCATTAAGAAATCTTTATCAACATCACGCTTGGGAAGCTCAATCCATGCATCAACTTCTTCCATCAACTTCATCACAGAGTCAACCCACTTTTGCTCTCCGTTCAATGCACCAAGTGCAGAACCAAGAATCACGGGTCCGTTGTCTCCATCATATTCGTAAAAGGATAGTAGCTCACGTACTTCCATTTCAACAAGTTCTAATAATTCTTCATCATCCACCATATCGGCTTTATTCAAAAAAGCAACAATACGAGGAATACCTACCTGACGTCCAAGAAGGATGTGCTCACGTGTTTGTGGCATAGGACCGTCAGTTGCGGCAACAACTAAAATCGCACCGTCCATCTGTGCAGCACCCGTTACCATGTTTTTTACATAATCGGCGTGACCTGGACAATCTACGTGTGCGTAGTGACGATTTGCTGTTTGATATTCAACATGTGACGTATTAATTGTAATACCTCTTTCTTTTTCTTCAGGAGCATTGTCAATTTGATCAAAGCTTCTCGCTTCTGACAAACCAGCGTCAGCTAATACTTTGGTAATAGCAGCTGTTAACGTTGTTTTCCCGTGATCAACGTGTCCAATGGTACCAATATTAAGATGTGGTTTGGACCGATCAAAAGTTTCTTTAGCCATAATAATGTACGTTTATTCTTTTAAAATGAGCGCAAATATAGTCTTTTCCTGTTTTAAATGCATGCATAACCAAAAAAAATATTGAGAATTTTTTATATCAGGAATTCCTAAATCAAAACACATGAGCTCAAAAACCATATATCTTCTTGTAATATTGGTTGCTTTTGGCATGATAGCAGCTGGAATTACAGCATTTTAGATTGAAGACTTAATCTTTTTTGGAGCCATTGGTATTTACTTTGTTTCCAAAGGTTTTTTTCATTTTGCTCATGCAAAAAAAAATTAGATACGACTGCTGTTCAAAAAATACAATTTCGTGACGCAGTGCATCCTACTTCTTTACAAAAGGAAGTGCTGTATTGGCTATTTGAAGCATGTACATTCCGGTTTGCAAGGCGTCGATGTCAATTTCTTGGTCAATTGATACGGTACCTGATTGAATCTCAACACCTAAAATGGAATATAAACGATATGGTTCAGCAGCATTTAAACCGTCTACTCGCAAGAAGGACGTGCCTGGATTCGGATAGACACTTAAAACAGGCTTGTCGTAGTCTTCAACACTTAAGTTTGGGTCTGTGGAGCGCTCATAAGTAAAACCTCCTTGCTTTCCTGAAGACCAAGAAGTGAATTTGATATCGATATAAATATCGGCTGAAACAAGGTTTAGCACCATGTTTTGCCCAACAGCATTTTTAGGTTTTGTAGTTCCTCTAAATGTAGAAAAAGTCAAAGATCCGAGGTTGGAAGTAGTTCCAAAAGCCCATCGGGTGTCAGCCGGGCTGCTGCTTTTGGAAGAGGATGATTCTGTTTTTGCATTGTAAATTTGTCCTCCATCGTTACCTCTTGTAAGCCACACATTTGAAGTGATGCGGTCTTGGTTTGCCTCTAAGGTAGGGTCAGCATTATCAGCTTTAGTAAACGTCATCAGTGGACCATCCCAAGTCGTTTGTGCAACAATTAGGTTTGATGTAATGATGATAGTTAGTAGCAATTTTTTCATTTCAATTTTTTAGTAATAAATATAACAAAAAAGATGAAGAGTAGAGCCAATGAGCAGATTTGAACTGCCGACCTCTTCCTTACCAAGGAAACGCTCTACCCCTGAGCTACATCGGCGTTGGGTAAAAAAAGAGAGCGGGAGACCGGGTTCGAACCGGCGACATTCAGCTTGGAAGGCTGACGCTCTACCAACTGAGCTACTCCCGCGTTTTAACTTGCGATGTGGGGAGAGCAGGATTCGAACCTGCGAAGTTAAAAAACAACAGATTTACAGTCTGTCCTCGTTGGCCGCTTGAGTATCTCCCCTATTACAAAGATCGTTCATCACAAAAGGATGAAAAATTTGAAGAGCCGATGGAGGGACTCGAACCCACGACCTGCTGATTACAAATCAGCTGCTCTAGCCAGCTGAGCTACATCGGCCTCTGCTCTCATTTTATGAGCGGTTGCAAATGTAATAATTAATTTAGTTGGCTTCAAAAAAATTAAACGCCATTTTGATAAGACCGCAATTGCTTTTCTTTATAACGAATAAGCAAGCGCTCAACAGCCTTAGAAGCTGCATCAATAGCCTCTTCAAAAGTGTTGCTTTGCTTCTTAACCATCAAGGTATCTCCAGGAATTTTAACTTTTATCTCAACTTGCTTACTACGCGAATGTGCAGACTTCTCCAGCTTCATATACAAGTCAGTGGATAAAATTTTTCCACAGTAGTGTTCATATTTATCTATTCGCTTGGAAATAAAACGTTTGAGTTTTGACTTAATTGAAAAGTTAACTGCTTGAATTGTGAGCTGCATATAAAAGATTTAAAATGTTAAAAAGTGTACTTGGGCGATACTTACTTTTTAGCTCTTGGGTGTGCAGCGCGATAGGCGTCTTGTACTTTCGGGAGCTGAACTTTCGTATACTCTTGTGTCGCAGCCAAGCTTTCATGGCCAAGTATTTCCTTAACCACGTTAATGTCTGCGCCTGCATCTAACATGTGCGTTGCAAAACTGTGTCGCAGCACATGTGGAGAGGTGCATATCTTATTAGATACACTCCTAAAATACGTTTTTATAAGTCGATATACAAATGCTGGATAGATTTTTTTGCCCTTGTTGGTGACCAATAAGAAGGAATGTACAGACGTGCCGGGATAGGCATTACGTTGCGCCATATAATGCTTCAAAGTGGTAGCAAGTGATGGTATAATGGGAACAAGGCGTTCTTTGTTCCGTTTGCCTAAAACGCGCATTTGACCCTGTGCCCAATCAATATCTGATGTTTTTAATCCAATGAGTTCGGCTTGACGAATACCCGTGCTGTACAAAAGCTCAATGGCGGTTGCGTCCCTTAAACCTAAGAAATCAGAACGGTCAATATGCTCAAGTACCGTATTGAGCTCTGCTACACTAAAAGGAGTAATGAAAGACTTCTTTGCCTTGACAGCCTTATGCTGAGCAAATGGATTCACCTCAATAATGCCTATTTTATGAAAATAAGCATAAAGTGATTTAAGTGCTGAACACTTGCGGTTGATGCTGCGCATGGCCAACCCACGTTTGGACAATGCGATGATGTAGTCACGTAGCATGGGATAATGCACATCTTTGAGGTTGTGCAAACCATAGGCGTCGGAACAGTGCAAAGTAAAGTCCTCAATGTCTTTGCTGTAAGCACGAACCGTGAGTGGGGAATAATTTTTCTCAGAAGTTAAATAGCGGAGAAATGCAACGACGTTGTCCATAAGGACAAGTTACAAAAAGATTTTAAACGTCTTCTTGGTCGCGGAGACGCTGGATGTAAGCAGCCTTTTGAATTTCAGCACGACGCGAAACTGAAGGTTTCGAAAAGGTCTGACGCTGACGGAGCTGACGCATGGTTCCTGTTTTATCAAACTTACGTTTGAAGCGCTTAAGTGCGCGATCGATATTTTCACCATCTTTGATTGGAATTATTAGCATGAATCTACCCTCCTTTCTTTAAAATTTGATTGCAAATATAATAGTATTTATAAGAACCTACTGCCCTATTTTAATATTTGTTTTGCAATGACCACTTTTTGGATTTCAGAAGTGCCCTCGCCAATGGTACAAAGCTTGGAGTCACGAAGGTATTTTTCAACTGGAAAGTCTTTGGAATACCCATATCCACCAAAAACTTGTACCGCTTCATTGGCCACCCTTACACAAGTTTCGGAAGCAAATAACTTACACATGGCGCTTATTTTCGTCATGCGCCTGCCCATATTCTTTTCATAACAAGCCTTATGCATCAACAATTCAGAGGCCTCAATGTCTGTTGCCATCTGCGCCAACTTAAATGAAATGCCTTGAAACGCATTAATTGGCTTTCCAAACTGAACACGCTCAGAAGAGTATTTTAATGAAGCCTCATAAGCACCTCTTGCAATTCCCAGGGATAATGCTGCTATGGAGATTCTTCCGCCATCTAATATTTTCATTGATTGAATGAATCCATCTCCTACAGGGCCCAAACGGTTTGCATCTGGTATACGACATTGATCAAAAACAAGCTCAGCCGTTTCCGATGCACGCATTCC
Organism: Bacteroidota bacterium; assembly: GCA_038143535.1. GTDB lineage: Bacteria > Bacteroidota > Bacteroidia > Flavobacteriales > Flavobacteriaceae > UBA7446. The sequence goes on along the minus strand of JAYQMD010000001.1, from coordinate 428,623 downwards.
CAATTTATTTTCTTTTTTACCCGCATAAAATCCTGGTGTACCACGCTCAACAACAAAAGCGGTCATGCCGCGACTGTCGCCTTTTTGACCAGTACGGACAACTATGACGGCTATATCTCCACTGCTGCCGTGAGTGATAAAGTTTTTAGTTCCATTAATCATCCAGTCATCTCCGTCTTGTACGGCAGTAGCATTCATGCCGCCAGCATCAGAACCCGTATTGTGCTCTGTCAAGCCCCATGCACCTATCCACTCACCAGAAGCAAGCTTGGGCAACCAACGCTGTTTTTGCTCCTCATCTCCAAACGACAATATGTGATTGGTACACAAAGAGTTGTGCGCCGCAATAGAAAGTCCAATGGAAGGATCAACCTTAGAAATTTCCTCAATAATAGCCGTGTACTCAAAATATCCAAGCCCAGCACCGCCATAGTTTTCAGGCACAAGTATGCCCATAAAGCCCATATCGCCGGCTTGATGTAAAAGTTCTTTTGGAAAAAATTGCCGCTCGTCCCAGTCCATTACATGTGGTGCAATGTACTGCTGTGCAAAGTCACGCGCAGAAGCTGAAATTAGCTTGTGTGTTTCGCCTAACTCAAAAGAAGGACCCGATTGTATTTCAATTTTCATAGCTAATTAAAAGACAAATATAGAGATAATCTAGCTTTTTTTAATGGAGTCCATTTGCGCAATATCAGACAAGTCCTGCCAAGAGGTTAGCGAATCTTGCTGCGTCCTTAGAGCTACAATGCTGCTCGCCAAGGAAGTACTGATATATGGCGATCGTTAGAGCTGTGCAATAGTCAGGCCGTTGATGTTTTATTTTGCTACAAGCGTAACAAAATCAAGTTTAAAATGCATCCAAACTGCTTGAACCTCGGGTTTTAAACGCCACATATCGCTCAACTAATCCTTAATAAAAAATCCGCCTAACTGTTAACGCAAACAAAATATACGCTGACCCAAAACAGATCCAATGCCATAAACTTCTTGCAGTGCTTTGGTAGTGGCCCTATCGATTTGCCTCTTTGTCCTTGCCTTAATGGTCGTTTTTGCCTTTTTGATATCTTGAAATTTTAAATAAGAACAAATGCGATTCAAATCAGCATCTGATAATCCTGCCACTTTTTTTATGTCTTTTTCTGAAATCAGGTAATTTCCATTTGCTCCGTAAGCACGAATACGCTCCACAGCTTCCATGGAAATACCAAGTTGATATGCCTTGAAGTCGGAGATATAATTGGGGTTAAACGGGTAGATGCTGTCTCTGGTTTTGTTTGAGGCAATTTTTTAACTCATGAGAGAATCTGTGAGGTGTTGCGTTTACTTTTTCACAACAAAGGTTACAGAGTTCCGTTGGGTTGGTTTATGTAATAACGGAGATAGCAAGTAAATAACAAGGAACGATAAAAAAGTCCACACAACACCCGTACGCTGTGATTTGTTTAGTTTGTAAAAAGGACTTGGGGGTTTCACATGCTACATCAGGATTTGGTCCGTATGGCGGTTAGGTATCTGTTTAGTTCCTTTTTCACTACAGGGAATAAGAAGTAGAGTCCAATCATGTTGGGGAATACCATGGCAAATATCATGGCATCGGAGAAAGCCCAAATAGAGTCCATACTAGCGGCAGAACCAATTATGATAAAAATTAAAAACAACAACTTGTAGGTCATGTCTGCGCGCTGGCCCCTGCCAAACAAAAACTTCCAAGACTGAATTCCGTAATAAGACCACGAAATCATAGTTGATATGGCAAATAAGAAAACTGCAATTGTTAGGAACAAATCAGAATATGGGATGTATTGCTCAAATGCTTTAGACGTAATTCCAGCACCCTCATATAGGCTGCCGTCTATCAATACCTTTCCGTTAACGTCTTCATAATTAACACCGTCAATCACAACACTGTAACTACCGTCAGTTTGTTCAATGGCATTAACATGCTTCGATAAATCTCCATAGGCAAATTTGTTTTGACTGTTGAACGTGATGATAACCAAAGCAGTCATTGTACAGATCACAACCGTGTCTATAAATGGCTCCAACAAGGCAACCAGGCCTTCAGAAGCTGGATACTTGGTCTTTACGGCAGAATGTGCAATAGAAGCCGAACCCGCCCCTGCCTCGTTTGAAAAAGCAGCACGTTTAAACCCTACCATCAAAACGCCAATGACACCCCCAACACCGATGGCCATAGGATTAAACGCTTCTGTAACGATAAGCGAAATAGCATCATCTAAAAAGGTAAAATTGATAGATAAAATATAAAAACACGCTAGCACGTACAAACCGGCCATAAAAGGAACCACGCGTTCAGTAACAGAAGCAATACGTTTAATCCCACCAATAATAATAAGTCCCACAAGGATTGCCATCAACAAACCAATGACAGCGCCAGCACTGGTGCTTTCCAGCCCCATAAGCTGCTTTAAAACGACTGTCGCTTGGTTGGATTGTGCGGCGTTCCCCCCACCAAAAGAACCGCCAATACAACATATAGCAAAAATCACGGCTGTAATCTTACCTAGCTTGGCAAAACCTTTTTCACTCAAGCCTTTCTTTAGGTAGTACATAGGGCCGCCGTAGGTTGTTCCATCTGGACCAACATCACGGTATTTTACGCCAAGTGTACATTCCACAAACTTGGTGGACATACCTATAAGTCCGCAAACAATCATCCAAAAGGTAGCACCAGGTCCGCCCAATGCTATTGCAAGTGCAACACCTGCGATATTTCCATTTCCGACAGTACCTGAAACTGCCGTTGCCAATGCTTGAAAATGACTTACCTCACCGTCTTGACTTTCGTCTTTAATGATGTCAACGATATCACCATCAGCTGCATTAACAGCTGCTTTTTCTGAAGCTGAATGATGGTCAATATCGTCATACTTTCCGCGCACAACATTAATGGCTAATGAGAATTTGCGTACGTTGATAAACCCAAAGTAAATGGTAAAAAACAAGGCACTTCCAACCAATAAATAAATCACAAAAGGATTGCCGCCTACTTGGAAGAAAACAACTTCTGAGAAAAAATCAGAAACAGGTTTAAATGCTTCATTAATGCGTTCGTCAAGTCCCCTTTCACTGGTTTGAGCGTTTAGCGGTAGACACAAAAGGGTCATGATTGAAGTGATAAGGTATTTCATAATTGGTTTGGATTATAAATCAAAAACTGATGAGCGTTTTGCAAATAAAAAATCTTTCATTTTTAGCCAAAAGGCAAAAACCAAATATAATGCAAAGCCAGCACCCAAAGAAAAAAAACTCAGATATATAAAGAAAATGCGAACATGTTTTGCTTTCATGCCCAGGCGTTCTGCCAATCGGGAGCATACTTCAAAACCACGTTTTTCTAGAAAGTAGCGCAATTCATACATAGAGATCATATGACAAAAGTAATCAAAGATTTAAGAGTTTGTGATCAAAGGAATACAACAAGCATCTCCGCGGAGTGCAATAGTTGGTTTTCAGCTGAATACACGCCTGACTTTCTAAGAAATTTTTTATGCAACAGCCAAGCTGCTCAAACAAAAGACTGTAATTGTTTTAGGGGGGCAATTGACACACCCAGAGCGTTTTGTTTATTTAGATATACGCATTTGAAAAATAAAGACCTGCACTCAAATTCTCTTGCTCAGGCTTTACCACAACAAGGTCATCACCCTCTGTTGTTTGTAACGACCTATGGCTAAAATATTGCGTTTTCCATAAATAGGCGAGCAGTTCTTCGCGCACCGTGTTTTAAGATTACTCCTCCAAATCGCCCTCCCAAGCAAGGACGCCGCCATCAAGATTATATACAGCACTAAAGCCTAGCTGACTCATAAGTTGGCACGCTTGGCCACTTCGAGCACCAGAACGACAATACACAAAATAGGATTTGGATTTGTCAAGTGTTTCGATAGAAGCCATAAAGTCTGCTCCTCCGCGGATATCCATGTTCAAAGCTCCCTTAATATGTCCAGACTCAAACTCATCCGCTGTTCTAACATCAAGGATTACTGACGCTGAAGTTTGTTCTTGTAATTCAGCCCATGCATCGGGCGCTAATTCTTTCATTTGTGTTTGTTTTTTGGGGGAAGTTACACACGCAGTAAACATCAATAAAACAACAACTAGCCTGTGCATCATTTATTTTTTTCAAATATAATTCATTTATTTTTATACATTTGTACATACAACAGTTGTTAATACAATGATAAATAGAGACATTGTAGTAAAAGTAATGAAAGGCGGAAATGTATTTGCTGAGTATATCGGAAATACACTCCAACCTTTTGGACTAAGCTTACAACAGTTTAATGTATTGCGCATTTTACGAGGTCGTAATGGAGCCGCGGCATCTTTAGAGAGTGTTACAGATGATATGATTCACCGCATGAGCAATACCTCAAGGATAGTCGACAAGCTATTGAAAAAAGGGCTTGTTGAGCGTGTCGTATGCCCAGAAAATCGTCGTAAGGTGAATCTTTTTATTACCCAAGGAGGGTTAAAGCTACTCAAGAAAATTGATCGTGTTATTGATCAAGCCGAAGAAACGCTAACAGTTTCTCTATCCAAACAAGAAATGGACCAGTTGTTGCAACTACTCAATAAGATAAATCTTTATAACACTAAATACACAAAATGAAAATAAGAACGATAACAGCCTTTTTGGCAACTACTTTGTTAAGTTTTGGGCTAAGTGCACAAACAACACCCATCACAAACGGAATCATCAACTGGGAAGGATCAAAAATTACTACCGACTCACATACGGGCACCCTCGATATTAGCGAAGGAATGCTAACATTTGAAGCAGACGCACTGGTTGGCGGCAGCTTTACCGTAGACATGAACTCCATGGTATGCACAGACCTTTCTGGAAAATCTGCAGCAAGATTAGTAGGTCACCTTAAATCAGATGATTTTTTTGGTGTGGATGAACACCCAACAGCCTCGTTAACCTTCACTTCAGTTGAAGCTTCAGAAACAGGCTATACAGTAACAGGAGATTTCACAATTCGTGGTATTACCAACTCGGAGACTTTTGAGCTCAAAATTGATGGAAATACAGGTACTGCTGACTTGGAAATTGACCGCTCTAAATACAATGTGAAATTTAGGTCTGGATCCTTTTTTGAAAACTTAGGAGACAAGCTTATAAACGACGAATTAAAGCTTCGTGTGAGCTTTGCCTACTAGCCTTGTTTTTTTTATAGCTGAATTGCATATATTTGAGCAGATGAAAAAACGCATTTTTAATACGCTTTGGTGGAACTCCTAATTGGAGATGATAAGCGTATTATATACAATCGAAAGGCTTGTCATTATATGACAGGCCTTTTTTATTTTTAACTAATGAAGTTTAAACTACATACAGATACTTGCGGACTCTTGACCGATACGATGACGCCAGTAAATATGTATCTTAAAATTAGAGATGCATACCCTGAAAGTGTGCTGCTCGAAAGCTCCGACTATGGCGCCAACGACAACAGTGTGGCTTATATATGTTTTAACCCCATTGCCGCTTTTAAGGTTCATAACCAACACATAACAGAACGCTTTCCAGACGGCAGCACTTCCCAAACAGACGTCACAGCAGACATTTCGGTAGTTGATAAGCTCGAAGCGTTTGCTGCCCGTTTCGAAACAGATGAGCAGCAAAATCGCTTTTTAAGCAATGGTTTGTTCGGCTATACATCTTATGAGGCAGTACAGTATTTTGAAGACATTGAGCTTACCAAAAAAGGGGGCGGCGCCGATATACCAGAAATATATTATGCGCTTTACCAAAACATTATAGCCATCAATGTTTTTAACAACCAAGCCGAACTTTTTGCGCATTGCTACGAAAGTGAAAGCAACCTAGACGAAGTCGTACAATTGCTCAAGGCTCCTGCGCGCGATTCTTATTCCTTTAAAAAAGAAGGGAAAGCATCGTCCAATATGGGTGATGAAGAATTTGTAGACTTGGTCAAAAAAGGCATAAAGCATTGCATGCGTGGCGACGTTTTTCAAATTGTACTCTCCCGACGTTTTTCACAAGCCTACAGCGGAGATGACTTCAGTTTATATCGCGTGCTACGCTCCATAAATCCCTCACCCTATATTTTCTATTTTGACTTTGGCGGTTTTAAAATTTTTGGCAGTTCACCAGAGGCACAATTGGTGGTACAAGATGGTTTGGCCGAAATTCATCCCATCGCAGGTACTTTTATTCGCACCGGAAACGACACACAAGACGAGGCCAGAGCAAAAGAATTGGCAAAAGACCTGAAAGAAAACGCCGAGCACATGATGTTGGTGGATTTGGCACGAAACGATTTGAGCCGTCATGGACAAGAAGTTACCGTTGAAAAAGATCGAGAGGTGCAATTTTACTCCCACGTTATTCACTTGGTATCCAAAGTAACAGGGCAAAAAAAGAACGATACCGCTGCCATGCAAATCGTGGCAGACACCTTCCCGGCAGGAACATTAAGCGGCGCACCCAAACACCGCGCCATGCAGCTTATAGAATCCTATGAAACCACAGATCGATCGTTCTACGGTGGCGCTATTGGGTTTTTAGATTTTAAAGGTAACTACAACCACGCCATCATCATCAGATCCTTTTTGAGCATAAACAATGTGTTGCACTACCATGCAGGAGCTGGAGTTGTTTCAAAATCAGATCCTGAAAGCGAATTGCAGGAAGTATACAACAAATTACGTGCGCTTAATACCGCCATGAACAAGGCAGAAAAACAATTTCCATGAATATTTTAGTTATAGATAATTACGATTCATTCACCTTTAATTTGGTGCATTATTTAGAAGAGCTAGGCTGTACCGTTACCGTAAAGCGCAATGATCAGTTTGCCCTTGAAGAAGTGGCTGGTTACGACAAAATAGTACTCTCCCCTGGGCCTGGAATTCCAGATGAGGCTGGACTACTCAAAGCCACTATCGAAGCGTACGCGAGTCGTATTCCCATGCTTGGCGTTTGCTTAGGCCATCAAGCTATAGCAGAAGTTTTTGGTGGTTCATTGACCAATCTCTCAACGGTATTCCACGGCGTGGCAAGCAAAATGACCATTATACAAGACGACGCTTTGTTTGCTGGGCTTCCCAGTTCATTTGATGTTGGACGCTATCATTCTTGGGTAGTTAACAAACCCTTGCCCGAAGGATTTATCTTACTTGCTGAAGAAGAGAACGGACAAGTCATGGCATTCAAGCACGAAACACACCCCATATATGGTGTGCAGTTTCACCCAGAATCAGTACTCACACCTGACGGAAAACAACTGTTAAAAAATTGGGTTGCCATATGAAAGAGATTTTAACACGACTGACACAACACGAAAAGCTATCGCAGCAAGAAGCCAAGGCAGCCTTGCTCTTTATTGGCAGTGGTGCCGCAGATCCATATCAAATCACCGCTTTTTTGAGCGTTTATATGATGCGTAGCATTGATGTTGCTGAGTTGGCGGGTTTTAGAGATGCCCTACTCGAGCTCTGCGTAGCAGTTGACCTTGCTGCCTATAACCCTATTGATTTGTGTGGTACGGGCGGAGACGGCAAAGATACCTTTAACATATCCACCCTTGCTTCATTTGTAACTGCTGGTGCTGGCGTACACGTAGCAAAACATGGCAACTATGGTGTATCTTCCTCATGTGGCTCAAGCAACGTAATGGAATATTTGGGCATTCGTTTTTCTAATGATGTTGACTTTCTTGAACGCTGCATAGACCAAGCAGGCATTTGTGTATTGCATGCGCCCTTGTTTCATCCGGCCATGAAACACGTAGCACCCATTAGGCGTGCACTCCAACTCAAAACCTTTTTTAATATGCTAGGGCCTTTGGTCAATCCATGTATGCCTAAACGTCAAATCGTTGGGGTATTTAATTTAGCACTGATGCGGCTTTATGGATACTTATTTCAAAATTCAGACAAGCAGTTTTGTGTGTTGCATGCCCTTGACAGTTATGATGAAATCTCCTTGACAGGCGCAACTAAAATCATTTCCAATGCGGGAGAACGACTTATTCGCCCAGTAGACTTTGGGCTTAAACCCCTTGCGGCAGAAGCCATTGGCGGCGGCAATACGGTTGAAGATGCAGCTGCTATTTTTACTACAGTACTGCAAAACGAAGGCACGGCCGCACAAAAGCAAGTAGTCTGTGCCAATGCTGGTACTGCCATTGCAACAGCACTGAACATTTCGATAGCAGCGGGGTATGCCAAGGCACATGAGTCTATTGAATCAAAAAAGGCATTAGGAGCCTTTACCAAACTATTAGCACTAAGCAAAGCATGAGTATTTTAGCACAAATCGTCGTAGATCAACGTAAGGAAGTTGCCTTAAAAAAGGCACTTGTTTCTCGGGCGCAGCTACAATCCATGTCGCTGTATGACAGGCAAACCATCTCTTTTGCCGATGGAATTAAGAATACCCCTTTGGGAATCGTGGCCGAACACAAACGTCGTTCTCCATCTAAGCCAAAAATAAAATTACACTCCAGAGCAGCAGCGGTAGCAGCAGGATATGAGCAAGCTGGTGTGGCTGCCATGTCTGTACTTACCAATGGACAATATTTTGGTGGTTCCCTAGAGGATTTTCTCTTAGCACGTGCTGCGTGTTCGCTTCCGCTATTACGTAAAGAGTTTATTGTAGACCCCTATCAAATCTACGAAGCCAAAGCCTATGGAGCTGATGCCGTATTGCTTATTGCAGCTTGTCTTAGTGCCGAAGAAACCCATCAACTTGCAAAAGTGGCAAAAGCTATTGGGCTGGACGTGCTTTTGGAAGTGCACAATTTAGAAGAGTTGAAGCAAGCGCCGTTGACATATGTTGATGTAGTTGGGGTGAACAACCGCAACCTCAAGGACTTTTCGGTAGACTTAACTACCAGCCTTACACTGGCAGGACATATTCCAAGCGATAAAGTAAAAATTTCTGAAAGTGGGATTTCGTCTTACGATACCATTGAAAAACTTATGCAAGCTGGCTTTGACGGCTTTTTGATGGGAGAGCATTTTATGCTTCAAGACAACCCTGGTGAAGCTGCACAAAAATTCATTCAAAACGTTAAGTCATGAAGTGGAAAGTGTGTGGCATGCGAGAAACCAAAAATATTTTAGAAGTAGCTGCACTGCAGCCTGACTATTTGGGGTTTATTCTGTGGGATGGCTCAAAAAGACATTGCCCAAAACCACCGCAAGTTCCTCAGGACGTTACTAAAGTAGGCGTGTTTGTTGATGCAACTGTTGCTGAAATTAAAGATGCTGTTGAGGCTTATAAACTCGGTGCCGTACAATTGCACGGCAATGAGTCTCCTGGACTATGTCGTGAACTACAAGGCAAAACACAAGTCATCAAGGCATTTGGTGTGGGAGAAGGTTTTGACTTTGACACACTTCTAAACTATCTGCCCTATTGCGATTTTTTCTTGTTTGACACTAAAGGGCCAATGCCTGGTGGAAATGGGACTACTTTTGATTGGTCCATTTTAGAAAAGTATACCTTTGATTTGCCTTTTTTTATAAGTGGGGGCATAGGACTAGCAGAGATAGAAAAGATTAACGAACTTCGCAAAACAGACTTGCCTGTTTATGCGATTGATATCAACAGTAAGTTTGAAATAGCTCCAGCACTTAAAGATGTTGAGCAATTGAAAAAATTTAAAGAAAAATTAACGCTATGAGTACATACAATGCAAACGAAAAAGGATATTACGGAGATTTTGGCGGGGCCTATATTCCTGAGATGCTATACCCAAACGTTGAGGAACTGCGTCAGAACTACCTTGAAATTACCGCCAAGGACGAATTTAAAAAAGAATTTAATCAGCTATTAAGAGATTATGTGGGCCGCCCTACCCCTCTGTATTTTGCCGAGCGTTTATCCAAAAAATACAACACAAAAATATATTTAAAACGTGAGGATTTATGCCATACTGGTGCGCACAAAATCAACAATACCATAGGGCAAATTCTATTGGCCAAACGGCTGAACAAAACCCGTATTATTGCAGAAACAGGCGCAGGACAGCACGGTGTTGCCACGGCAACCGTTTGCGCACTCATGGGCATAGAATGTATTGTTTATATGGGAGAACTAGACATCAAACGTCAGGCACCCAACGTAGCGCGTATGAAAATGTTGGGTGCAGAGGTTAGACCTGCTCAATCTGGTAGCAGAACCCTTAAAGACGCTACTAACGAGGCCATCCGTGATTGGATTAACAACCCTGTTGATACGCACTACATTATTGGCTCTGTTGTAGGGCCACACCCCTACCCAGACATGGTAGCGCGTTTTCAGTCCGTTATTAGTGAAGAATGTAAAACACAATTGCGAGAAGCTGAAGGTCGAGATTATCCAGACCACGTGATTGCCTGTGTTGGTGGAGGCAGTAATGCCGCCGGCATCTATTATCATTATTTAGACGACCCAAGGGTAAATATCATTGCAGTGGAAGCTGCTGGAAAAGGGATCGATTCAGGCGAAAGCGCGGCTACCTCGGCATTGGGAAAAGAAGGTATAATTCACGGAAGCAAAACCCTGCTAATGCAAACCTCTGATGGGCAAATTACCGAACCCTATTCCATATCTGCTGGACTAGATTATCCGGGTGTTGGTCCCATGCATGCACATTTGTATCGCAGTCAACGCGCTGAGTTTGTTTCTATTCCAGACCAAGAAGCTATGGATTGGGGGCTGAGTCTTTCACAAATGGAAGGCATCATACCAGCTATCGAAACGGCTCATGCTTTTGCTGTTTTGGATGAGCGCAAATTTAAACCTAACGACATATTGTTGTTTAACTGCTCTGGTCGTGGTGACAAAGACCTTGAAACATATATAGGCTATTTCAAGTTATAGCTTTTGAAAAAAAATTGTAATTTAATGTTTGAATTTTCTCTGTGTTTATTCAAAAACGGAGTTCAATATATTTTTAGTTTATGAAGTTGAAAAGGGTGTTAAATACACCATTCATGAAAGCGTTCAAGAAATTTATCAATAAAGGTAACGTCATCGAGTTAGCTGTAGGCCTTATCATGGCCACCTACTTCGGTGCAATTGTAAAATCATTGGTTAACGACATTATCATGCCGCCAGTGGGAAAACTCATCGGGGGCATTGACTTCGCCTCATTCAAATATGTAATCCAACCTGCTGTTGAAGCAGAAGGAACTGTGGAAATTGCCATCAGGTATGGCGTGTTTATTAACACCATTATTACATTCCTAATTGTAGCATTTGCTATTTTTTTGGTAGTACGGTTTTACAACAAACTTAAAGACAAGTTTGAAGCGGAAAAGGAAGTGGCATCAGCTGCCCCACCTGCGCCATCCAAAGAAGAAGTTTTGCTGACGGAAATCAGAGACTTGCTCAAAAAAAGTAGCGCACAACTTTTAGTTGCTTGGCCTTTTGTAAAAGAGTATTTTTGGGCTTTAAATGAAGTGAGCCTTTATTCTATGAATCGCATTCAATCCGTACTCGAGCAAGACCACAAGCTACTCTCCATTTATTTTACTGCTGGTTTTCCACAACTGGAGGACACTGTTAGTATCCTAAAACAGCTGGAAGCTTCGGGGGTAGACATAATTGAATTGGGCTTGCCCTTTTCAGATCCCTTGGCCGATGGTCCTACCATCCAAGAAAGCTCTACACAAGCCCTAAAAAACGGCATGACCACCGACAGCTTGTTTGATCAACTAAAAGACGTAAGGGCGCATGTTAGTGTACCGCTAATTGTAATGGGGTATTTTAATCCCATGATGCAATATGGCGTGGAACGCTTTTGTCAACGCTGTGAAGAAGTGGGCATTGATGGACTTATTGTTCCAGACCTTCCCGTGGATGTATATCATGAGCAATACCAAGATTTGTTTCAACAATACGGACTGCTGAATATGTTTTTGATAACTCCGCAAACGCCTGATGCGCGCATTCGCTTTATAGACGGGGTTTCAGAAGGTTTTATATACATGGTAAGTAGTGCTGCCACAACGGGTGCTCAAAGTAGTTTTGGCGATACGCAAGCCGAATACTTTAAACGCATTAGCGCAATGGAACTGAATGCCAAACTCTTGGTTGGGTTTGGAATCAGCAACGCGGAGACCTATCAAGCAGCTACAGCTCACAGCAAAGGAGCCATTATTGGTTCGGCATTTATCAAGTACCTAGAAGCAAATGGAGCGAACAGTGTGGCAGATTTTATTTCGCAAATTCGTTAGTTGGATTACATTCAGCCTTTGGCTGACTTAAACCTCTAAGACTTACGTTTCAATATTAAGAGTGCTTCTTTTTAAATGTAAATTTGTAACTTTAGAACGTAATCAGTTCCTTATTCTGTTTTACTTACCAGACTACATCTGTACGTTCCTGTTTTCTAACATGTTTTAGGGCTTAATAACTAAACCACGGGCAAAGGAGATAAAAAACCCGCCGTGGTAAGATTGTCAAAAAAAATTATGGCGTTAGAAGACCTAAACCTAAAAAGAAAAGGAAACTCAGCGCACAAAAACAGGCGCAGTAGCATCTGTAGTTTCTGCTTCGCTGTAGGCATACCCATCGGCTTCAAAAGCCAATACATCTGAAATTGTAGCTGCATTTGCTTCTAACAAATATCGTGTCATTAAACCTCTTGCCTTTTTTGCGAAGAAGGAAATGATTTTAAACTTACCGTTTTTGAAATCCTTAAAAACTGGGCTGATCACAGGATTGTCGAGTGCTTTAAAATCTATGGCACTAGCGTATTCTTTACTGGCTAAATTTATCACCAATTCATCTGCAGTCAGCTCTTTTTTCATATGAGCAGTTAGCTTAGCTTTCCAAAAAGTATAGAGGGTGTTAGCTCCATTAATGCCAAAAGAGGTGCCCATTTCCAAACGATAGGGTTGCATCAAGTCCAATGGTTTTAAGAGACCATAAAGCCCTGACAAAATACGAAGGCTGTTTTGTGCCACTCCAATAACGGCTTCGTCTAATGTATGTGCATCTAAGCCTGTATAAACATCTCCATTAAATGCGAACACAGCGGGGCGTGCATTATCGGCCGTAAAAGGCGTTACGAAATCTTGGTTTCGTTCCCAGTTTATGGCGGCTAATTTTTCAGATATGCCCATGAGCACTTGCAAGTCTGACGGCCTTTTTAGGCGTAGTGCAGCATTGAGTTCTTCAGCTTCAGTTAAGAATTCTGGCTGGCTGATTTCAGCAGTTGGAAGCAAACTTGTGTAGTCAAGTGACTTGGCGGGCGAAATAAGAATTTTCATCACTATTTTTTTTAAAAATACAATACTAAAATCAAGTTTTCAACTTAAACCAATAAAACAAATTGATAACACTATCAAGAATTATCCAAGTGCTGGTGTTGGGCATAGTTGCGCCATTTTTCAATAGCCCCGCTAAAATCATAAGGCAAAGGCGCTTCAAAAGACATTTTTTTCTTTGTTTCGGGGTGCACAAATCCGAGCGTTTGGGCGTGTAGTGCTTGGCGTGGCAATTGCTTAAAGCTGTTGTCCACAAACTGCTTGTATTTAGTAAATGTGGTGCCCTTTAAAATTTTATCACCCCCATAGCGGGCATCATTAAACAAGGTATGCCCTATGTGCTTCATGTGTGCTCTAATCTGGTGCGTCCGTCCTGTTTCTAAGACACACTTTATTAATGTCACATATCCAAAACGCTCTACAACTTCATAATGGGTGATGGCCGCCTTGCCCTGATCTCCATCTGGAAAAACGGTCATAAGTAACCTGTTTTTTGGGTCACGACCCAAATGGCCTTCTACCGTTCCTTTTTCGTCTGCAACATCACCCCAAACAAGTTCCAAATACTGGCGCTCAGATGTTTTGTTGTGAAATTGCTGCGCCAAATGCGCCATGGCTTTATCTGTTTTAGCTACGACCAAAAGTCCAGAAGTGTCCTTATCAATACGGTGAACCAACCCTGGCCGATTATTGCCGTTTTTAGGGAGCTGGTCAAAATGATAAATAAGTCCGTTTATAAGCGTTCCCGTATAATTTCCGTGCCCTGGGTGCACCACAATGCCAGCAGCTTTATTGACCACCAAAAGGCTGTCATCTTCAAATATAATATCAAGTGGCATATCTTCTGGCACAAGCAAATCTTCATGTGGGGGATGTGCTAGAAAAACACGAACTACATCCCCAGCCTTTACGCGATAGTTAGATTTAACCGCTTGGTCATTTACGTGAATATAGCCAGCTGTTGCTGCTTGTTGGATTTTGTTACGTGTGGCGTTTTCGATGCGATTCATTAAAAACTTGTCTACCCGCAAGGGCTCTTGCCCAGCATCTGCACCAAAGGAGTAGTGTTCGTGAAGTGCATCAAAATAGCTTTCTTGCTCCATAACTACTCTACTGGTTTCTTACCATTACCCAATACCAAATCCACCCGCGATGTCTTGGGAAGTTTATCGCCAGGCGCAATAGGCATTTGGTTATAACGCAATTGTAAAACCATGTCCTTACCGATATTGTCCTGATATAAAATTTCACCTATTTCCAAACCTACTGCTCGAAGGGTTGACTCTGCAGAACGTCGTGTGATTTGAATAACATCGGGTAGAGTTACCTCGTTGTAGTTTGCTGGATTTAGAGTCAAATATATTTTTCTATTTTTCTTAACCAATTCGCCTGCAAGCGGAGTTTGCTCAATTACAGCAAAAGGGGCGTATCCCGGGTTGAATCGAGCTGAATCGATAACTTCATAATTGAGGTCTTGGTCTTGCAGTAGGTCTTGTGCATCTGTAATGGTCATAGTATTTAGGTCAGGAACTTCAATAAAATTACCTTGCCGGGTATGCCAATTGAGTCCATAAAAAGTCAACAGCAACAGTACTGTAACAGCTATAAGCGCCAAAAGTAAGTTCCAAAAAAAGGTCCTGCTAAATAAAAAACGTAAGAAGCGAAGCATAAGGTATTTCAATGAAGTCCAAAAATAATGATATTTGCGGTATGAAAAAGCACATTGCTGTAGTAATGGGCGGAACAACATCCGAGCATGCTATTTCGATTAAGAGTGGACGGGTTGTTATCGATAATATCCCGCATGATATTTTTGATGTAAAACCCGTTGTTATCACTGCTGAAAAGTGGACTATTAACCACGAGGGTAACTCTCTCATGCTAAATCAAACTGATTTTTCTTATCAATTTGAAGGAAAAAAATATGTTTTTGATGCCGTTTTTATTGCTGTTCACGGTGCACCAGGCGAAAATGGCGTGCTGCAAAAAATCTTAGACACCGCAAAAGTGCCCTACACGGGCTGCTCTGCTGCGGTGTCTGAACTGACTTACAACAAGCACAAAACCCTCGAGAAACTTCGCCAACACGGCATCGCCATGGCAAAGAACACCATTATTAATTCCAAGTCGGAATGGGACAGCAAAACGCTAGCTAGAAGTATTGGGCTGCCCTGCTTTGTAAAAGCTAACAAGGCCGGCAGCAGCTTTGGTGTTGTCAAAGTCAACAAGCTTGAAGAAATGTCAGCAGCCATTCGCACGGCACTGGACGAAGACGATGAAGTATTGATTGAAAGCTACTTGTCGGGAACAGAAGTTTCCATAGGCGTAATTGAATATCAAGGAAACGTTCAGGTTTTGGCACCCACTGAAATTGTCACACATAGTGATTTCTTTGACTATGCCGCCAAATATGAGGGAAAATCTGAGGAAATAACACCAGCCAGATTGTCGCCTGTACAATTGCAGAACCTAAATACAGCGGCGCGAAAAGTATTCCATGTGCTGGGCGTAAAAGGCATTAGCAGAAGTGATTTTATTTTTATGGGTGACACTCCTTATTTTCTAGAACTCAACAGCATTCCTGGACTAACCGCACAAAGTTTATTGCCCATGCAAGCCCAACACGCAGGTATTTCATTAGGAGATTTGATTGTGGACATGATCAACAGCTGTTTAAAAAACAATACCTTTGAAGCATGAGACGAGCACTATTTCCTGGCTCATTTGATCCTTTTACCATTGGGCACCTGGACATCGTTGAACGCGGTGTCAAGATTTTCGATGAAATTGTTATTGGAATTGGAAAAAACAGCGAGAAAAAATATATGTTTTCGCTAAAAGAGCGCCTTGCTTTTATCAATACCTGTTTTAAGCACGATTCAAGCATAACCGTTGCTGCTTACGATGGACTGACAATTGATTTTTGTCGTAAAATTAATGCTGAATTTATTTTACGTGGTGTACGCAACAATGGTGACTTTGAATTTGAAAAAGCTATCGCTAGAACCAATAGGCACTTGTCTAATATTGAAACGGTTTTTCTGCTAACCTCCGCTGAAACATCATACGTCAGCAGTAGTATTGTACGTGAACTTATTTGCAACAATGGAGATTACAGCACCTTTATTCCTCCCCAAATAAAACTTCCATAAGCATCGATTTGTCGAACAAATACTTAATGTTTGGGTACGTTTTTTTGATTGCTTTGGCTGTTTTGTCTTTGTTTTTCCAGCTTGCCTTGGTGATTTCCTCCATGACTTCAGGAACTAAAGTACCCTCATAACTTGATTTCATAAAAAACCAATGCGTTTCTTTAAGTTGATAAAGGTTGTTGCGTTTAAATATGTGATAGGTTATACCAGCAAGCTTGCCGACTTTAATTTTTTTAACCCCTGTTTCTTCTTTTACTTCCCGCTTGGCAGCGTCCTGAAGGCTTTCACTCTTATCTACTTTTCCTTTGGGCAGGTCCCATCTTTTTTTGCGATAAATAAACAAAAGTTTACCGTTTTCATGCTGCACTACTCCACCAGCAGCAATGGTAACGGGTAGCTTTTTTTTAAAACCGCTTAAAAGTTTTTTGGGATTATCGTGAACTAGATAAAGTCGTTTGATGCGGGTTGTACGCACTATGCGCAATATTTTTTTGAAAGGCGTGGATGTTAGGGGCAGAACTTTTACTCCATTTCCTTTCGGAAAAGTTGAGGTGAGGATTATCTCTTTTTGATTGACAAAAACTTTATACATTTGCGCCATGCCTAAGGAACTCACTACCGCAAAAAAAGTAGCCGAATACCTATTACAAATTAAAGCAATAAAGCTTGAACCCGAAAATCCATTTACTTGGGCCAGCGGTTGGCAGTCGCCAATCTACTGTGATAATCGGATAACACTCTCTTTTCCAGATATAAGGAGGTTTTTGAGTCAAGCGATGGCAAACGAAATCAAAACAAATTATCCACAAACAAAAGCCATTGCGGGTGTAGCAACGGGTGCCATCGGCATAGGTATGTTGGTAGCAGAAGCGCTTAATTTACCTTTTATGTATGTACGCCCCCAACCCAAAAAACATGGGCGACAAAATCAAATTGAGGGGCAATATGATGTTGGTGCACCAACTGTAGTGGTTGAGGACTTAATCAGTACGGGTAAGAGCAGCCTCCAAGCGATTGATGCCTTACGGAATGCAAACATCAATGTACTCGGTATGTTAGCCCTCTTTAGCTATGAATTTGATGTTGCTGACGCGAATATGAAAGATGCAGCGGTTGAACTGACGAACCTTTCTGGGTACAATACATTGATAGAAACCGCAGTTGCAGCTGGATATATTGAGTCAGAGCAAGAAGAAGTATTAAAACGATGGCGTAAAGCACCGGCGCTTTGGTCACCTAAATAATCGTTAAAATGAAACTAGAAAGCAGCATTGCTAGGGTAGCAAAACCCATTGAAGACGTTTTCGAACAACTCACACGAGCAAGCACCTACGAACTGCTTATGCCTGAGGAAGCGAGCTTCAGAATAAAAGACGAAAAGCACTTTAGTTTCAAGCTAGGAAGCATGCCCGTAATTCCGTTAAAACTAGAACGACAAACACCTAATACGCAGATTGTTATGGCAGCTGATGGCGGAAACGTTCCTTTTGAGTTGCATGCCAAGCTGGAAGCGGTTGACGGAGAGACAAAAATTCAATTGGTATTTGAGGGAAACATCAATCCGATGATGCAAATGATGGTTAAGAAACCGCTCACCCAGTTTCTCGAAGCACTTGTTGCTAATACTGGAAAGCTGTAAAGACTAACGTTTTTTCTTCATAAGCGTTAGTGTCTCCATTTTCGTGAACAACCACCAATTTCCCGTCTGGTGACACCCCCGTAATTTTCCCTTTAAAGGAAGCGCCGTCTTTGGTTTTAAAAGCGCACATCTCATTTATTTTATACAACACACTTAGGTAGCGCTCGTGGTCTACTTGATAAGAACGAACAGCGGCTGTAATATTTTTTGCTAATGATTCAAACAAAGGACCAATTTCATGATTTTGTTTTGTGCTAGATTTAATGGAAGCGGCAAAGGGTAATGAGGGGTCAAATTTTTCTTGATTTACATTAAGTCCGCTGCCGATAATCACGCCTGTCATTTGCTTTCCACGCATTATGAGTTCAATCAAAACACCACCTATTTTTTTATTGGCTGACAAAATGTCGTTAGGCCACTTGATGCGCAATTCAGGAATTTTTAGAGGTGCAAGGGTATCCACAATGGCCAGGCATACTTGTTTGTTTATGTTAAATATGTTGTTTTGATGATGGACTGTATTACCTACATAGACTGAGCCCGTCAGATTTAAATTGGCTTCTGAAAGCCATTTTGTTCCCATCCTACCGCGGCCTTCAGTTTGGTGTTCCGCCCAAACCGCTACACTTTCATGTGCTTTGCTATGCTGCACCCACTTATTTAAAAAGCTGTTGGTCGAGGGGGTGGCACTAAGTTTGATAATTAGCATACACAAAAGTATACGTTTTGTGAAGTAATTTTGCAAATAACAATTACATTTACATAGACAAGCATTGCATGACAAAGAAAAAAAATACGGATACGCTTCTAACGCACATAATTGAAGGTATTGAAGAGGTAAAAGGAGAAGACATCAACGTTCTAGATTTACGTGAAGTAGAAAACAACGTATGCAAGTATTTTGTCGTATGTTCAGGTAACTCCAACACACAAGTTCGTGCCATTTCTGGAGCCGTTCAAAAACTTGTAAGCAAAGCCATCCAGGAAAAGCCTTGGCATGTTGAGGGGCTTGAAACAAGTGAATGGATATTGATGGATTTTGTGGATATTGTTGTGCACATTTTTCAAAAACAAACACGTTCTTACTACGACATTGAATCGCTTTGGGGCGATGCCAAGCAAACGCTAATAGAGTCTAAATACTAAAACATGGCCAAAAAAGAAAAAACACCACCTAAAAAACCAGCAATAAATTCCTATTGGCTGTATGCGAGCATCATACTTTTCTTTATTGGTATGTCATTTTTTGGCGGCATCGACAGCATGTCTAGCGACCAAAAAATTAATATCTCCACCTTTGAAAACTACCTTGACGATGGCGAAATAAGCAAGGTTGTTGTTGTCAATAAAAAGACCGCAAAAGTGACCTTAACGGAAACTGCGCTCACAGAAACCAAACACAGTAAGGCCACTAAAAATGACTTACTGGGTCGTAAAAACAGCAGTGGTCCGCACTACCAATTTGAAATAGGTAACCTTGAGCTTTTCCAAAAGAAGTTAGAAGACGCTGAAGAAAAAGGCGTATCCTTTACTTATGAATTTAAAACGATTGAAAGCCGTTGGCTGGATGTATTACTTGGCTTTTTACCACTTATACTAATCATTGCAGTGTGGTTGTTTATCATGCGACGTATGTCTGGTGGCGGTGCTGGAGGCGGTGGCGCACAAATATTTAATATTGGCAAATCGAAAGCCAAACTATTTGATGAAAAAACCGATGTTAAAATAACATTTAAAGACGTTGCAGGCTTAGAAGGTGCCAAAGAAGAAGTTCAAGAGATAGTAGATTTTCTAAAAAATCCAAACAAGTATACCGTGTTGGGTGGGAAAATCCCAAAAGGTGCCTTATTGGTAGGACCTCCTGGTACAGGAAAAACCTTACTGGCCAAGGCTGTTGCAGGTGAGGCCAAAGTACCTTTCTTTTCGTTGTCTGGCTCTGATTTTGTTGAAATGTTTGTGGGCGTAGGTGCCTCGCGTGTGCGAGATTTGTTTAAGCAAGCAAAAGACAAATCACCCGCCATTATATTTATTGATGAAATTGATGCCATTGGACGCGCAAGGGGGAAAAATAATGTTACTGGTTCGAATGATGAACGTGAAAATACGCTCAACCAGCTGCTTACCGAAATGGACGGCTTTGGCACCAACACCAATGTGATTGTTGTTGCCGCCACCAACCGCGCCGATGTATTAGACAAGGCATTGATGCGTGCCGGACGCTTTGATCGACAGATTTATGTTGACCTTCCCGATTTAAATGAACGTAAAGAAATTTTTAAAGTACACCTAAAGCCACTGAAGGCAGACACCAAACTAGATGTTGATTTTTTGGCCAAACAAACTCCGGGCTTTTCTGGAGCCGACATTGCCAACGCATGTAATGAGTCGGCATTGATTGCGGCCAGAAAAAACAAGAAAAAAGTAGGGCGTCAAGATTTCTTGGATGCTGTTGACCGCATTGTTGGCGGACTTGAAAAGAAAAGTAAAATCATTACGCCCGAAGAAAAGAAGACCATCGCTTTTCACGAAGCAGGCCACGCTACTGTTAGTTGGATGCTGGAACACGCTGCACCACTTGTTAAGGTTACAATTGTGCCCAGAGGACAATCCTTAGGAGCGGCTTGGTATTTACCTGAAGAAAGACAAATAGTTCGAACCGAACAGATGTTAGACGAAATGTGTGCAACGCTTGGTGGTAGGGCTGCTGAAAGCATCATATTCGATAAAATTTCAACTGGCGCATTAAGCGACTTGGTAAAAGTTACCCAACAGGCCAGAGCCATGGTAACCATTTACGGTTTAAACAATAAAATTGGGAACATTACCTATTATCAAACTAGCGATAGCGACTATGGCTTTACCAAGCCGTATTCGGAAGAAACAGCTAAAACTATTGATTCGGAGATTTCTGAAATTGTCGAAAAAGAATACAATCGAGCCATACGACTACTCAAAAAACACAAAAACAAGTTAACAGAACTTGCAGAGTACCTTCTGGAGAAAGAAGTCATTTTTAGAGACGATCTGGAACGTATTTTTGGCAAGCGACCTTTTGAAAAACCAGAGGCTGAAGCACCAAAAGCAGCAGTCAAGCCAAAAGCAGAAGCCAAAAAGACCGTTAAAACAGCTAAGGCTAAAGATTCTACAAAAACAAATGATGGCAACTAATTTACGATTTGTTACCTTTGTGTAACAACCCTAATGCGTGAGTAAGTTCTGGTCAAATATTTTTGGAAAAAAAACGACTCCCAAAGAAGAGATCGATGAGGAAGAACGAGGTCCACACATGCCGCCTAAACAACTTCCAATCGAACAAACATTTGCAAAAAAGTTTACGGCTTGTGGAGGAAAGTTTGTCTATTGTGAAACTTTACAAGATGCAAAAGATGCCTATATTTCTTTCGTAAATGAATACCCCACCGAAATACGGGAGTTGTTTTGTTTAGAGCCCGATCTAGCAAAAAAAATAGACGCTGGTATTACACTTACGAAAACTAATCTCAACGCAAAGGTCATGCTATGCAGTTGCGAATCCTTAGTAGCTTACGATGGAAGTATTGTGGTCTGCGAACATCAATTGGGTTCCAACAAATTGGCAGACTTGCCAGAAACTTTATTGATTCTGGCTGGCACACGTCAGTTTTCGAAAACCGTTTCTGAAGGTTTGAAAAGCATCAAACATCGCTATGCCGATAATATTCCATTAAATATCACCTCAATAAAGCAATTTAAAACAGACGTGATGAGCGACGAAAACTACATGAACTATGGCAGTAGTATCAAGGAAGTGTACTTGCTTTTACTTGAAGATTTTTTATGAATTTTTTAATTCGTTCCTTAACTTCTTTTCTTTATGTTGGGTTGCTCCTAGGCAGCCTTTACATAGATGCTACTTTTTTTACTGTGGTGCTTTTTCTCATGGCAATTATAGCGCAGTGGGAACTCCAAAAAATTACCAACAAAAAAATTATTTTAAGCTACCTTTTCTTTCCCCTTACTTATGTTGCGGTTCAACTAAACCCCAAATACCACCTTTATCTAGTTGGCGTAGCAGTTGTTGGGTGTTTGGGAATGTTGGGTTTTTTTAGCAATTCAAAGGAGTTGCGTTACAGCAAAGCAGCTGTGTGTTTTTTGAGCTTGTTTCAAATCTGTATACCATTGCTCTTAATCGCGCAGTTAGGAAAATCCAATCCCATCTATGTGCTGTATTTTTTTGGTATTATATGGCTAAGTGATACTGGCGCATATGTAATTGGTTCATTGTTTGGAAAACGAAAACTAGCGCCCAGCATTTCCCCCAATAAAACAATTGAGGGAAGCCTAGGCGGAGTCCTTGTTGCTACGGCAGCTCTATTGTATGCCGCTGACATAGAAAATTTCCAATACAGTTGGGTCCTAATTCTTGTGGTGACTGCCATATTAGGCGCATTAGGTGATTTGGTACAATCGAAAATAAAACGGGTTTGTGGCGTCAAGGACAGCGGAAATATTTTGCCTGGACATGGTGGAATTTACGACCGCATCGACAGTTCGATATTGGCTGCACCGATATATATATTATTGTTGAATTTATTTGCTTATGTTTCATAAAGAAGGCTTTGCCATCATCATCGTAAGTTTTGTACTCATAGCCGTAGGTGCATTATTGGCAGAGCAGTTTATAGGCCTTAAGTGGTTGCGTATCGCACTCCAACTTACATTGCTTGTTTTTATGGTGTTGATACTGCAGTTTTTCAGAAATCCCGACCGACCGCCTCTTGCACTTGAAAACGCTGTTGTTTCGCCTGTAGATGGAAAAGTGGTTATCGTAAAAGAAGTTGTGGAACCCGAATATTTTAAGGGCAAAAGACTACAGGTATCTATTTTTATGTCTCCCTTAAATGTACACGTAACCCGATATCCTGTTTCTGGCAAGGTTGTGTTTAGCAAATATCACCCTGGCAAATACCTTGTTGCATGGCATCCAAAATCATCAACCTTAAATGAAAGAACCACCATTGTGGTTGATAACTCAACTTATGGCGAAGTGCTTTACCGTCAAATTGCAGGAGCCGTAGCTAGACGTATTGTGAACTATGCCGAAGAAAGACAAGCGGTTACGCAAGGAACAGATGCTGGTTTTATCAAGTTTGGATCTAGAGTTGACGTATTCCTACCCATCAAAACCCCTGTGCTTGTCAAAGAAGGGCAATTCGTAAAAGGGGGTGTGACGCTTATTGCCTCAAAAAATTAAAGCGCTGAAAGACGGGCTTTAAGTGCCGCTATTTTGGTTTGCGCATCCTCCGCTTTCTTTCGTTCGATTGCCACAACTTTTTCAGGTGCATTTGAAACAAAACGATCGTTTGTTAGCTTTTTCTCAACTGAACGCAAGAACCCTTCTTGATAAGCCAGTTCTTCTTCCATCTTGTTGCGCTCCTCCTCAATATTAGAAGCAGTTACAGGTACAAAATACTCATGTGCGTTTACCCTAAATGAAATTGCCTGCTCCGGTGCTTTTGCCGATGTATCCCAATTTTGAATATTTACCAACTTCTCAACTATAGGCCTTAGTGAAATATTGTCTTGGTTAGTTTCCACTAAGTCCAACGGCTCTTTAAAGGAAATGTTTTGAGCTTTGCGAACAGTTCGCAATTGTGCGACTAAGGCCGCTGTGTGATCAAATTGGTCTAAAATAGCTGTATCAACTATTTTTTGGGTAGGCCAATCCGAAACAATCAAGGCTTCGTCCTTGGCACGGTCTTTAAGCGCATGCCACAGTTCTTCTGACAGAAAGGGCATAAAGGGGTGCAAAAGGCGTAAGTTATCTTCAAAGAGCACACATACTTTTGCATAAGTCTCACGATCTATTCCCTTATTGTAAGCCGGCTTAACGATTTCCAACAGCCAAGAACAGAAGTCGTCCCAAATAAGCTTGTAGGTGGACATTAAGGCATCAGATATGCGGTATTTGCTAAAGTGGTCATCAATGGTAGCCACTGTTTGTTGAAACTTGGCTGAGTACCAATCAATACCTGCAGTTGCAGTAGCACATGTTTCTAAGGTTTCATCTATCTCCCATTGCTGTATTAATCGGAAAGCATTCCAAATTTTATTGGCAAAGTTTTTTCCTTGTTGACAAAGGTTTTCGTCAAACAACAGATCATTCCCTGCCGCCGCACTTAAAAGTAAGCCCACGCGTACGCCGTCGGCACCGTAGGTTTCCATAAGTTTAATCGCATCGGGAGAATTACCGAGTTGCTTGGACATTTTTCTTCCTTGCCCATCTCGAACAAGTCCTGTGAGATAAACATGGGAAAATGGTTTTTCGTCGCGTAAGGCATAGCCAGACATGATCATTCTTGCTACCCAAAAGAAAAGAATATCAGGACCTGTAACCAAGTCCTGTGTGGGGTAGTAGTAGGAGATTTCTTTATTGTCAGGTTCCAACACACCATTAAAAACCGATATTGGCCACAGCCATGAAGAAAACCACGTATCAAGCACATCTGGGTCTTGATGAAGGTCATCTAACATCAGTGCTGCATTGCCACTGTCGGCCTTTGCTTTTTCAAGGGCTGTCGATTTGGTGTCAGCAACCACCACATGTTCGCTGTTGGGGCCATAGTAATACGCCGGGATTTGATGTCCCCACCACAGCTGTCTTGAGATATTCCAATCACGGATATTGTTCATCCAGTGTCGGTAGGTGTTAATAAACTTTTTTGGCACCAATTGTACAACGTTATCTTCAACTGCATCAATGGCTGGTTTGGCTAAATCTGCCATTTTTAAGAACCATTGATCAGACAAACGAGGCTCTATAACGGCCTTTGTTCTTTCCGAAGTACCAACCTTGTGTACATGAGGGGTTATTTTTACTAGAGCACCAGAAGCCTCTAACTCTTTTACCACGGCTTTGCGTACATCAAACCTGTCTTTGCCTTGGTAATGCAAGCCCTGATGGTTGAGCGTGGCATCGGGGTTGAAAATATCAACAACATCCAATTTGTGCTTTTCGCCTAAGGCCTTGTCATTTTCATCATGCGCTGGGGTCACTTTCAAACAGCCTGTTCCTAAATCTAAACTGACATATGCATCTTTGATGATGGGCACAACTCTATTAACAATCGGGACTATGGCTTTTTTACCATGCAGTGCTAGATAACGTTCGTCTTCTGGATGAATGGCAACAGCCGTGTCACCAAAAAGGGTTTCAGGTCTTGTTGTGGCTACAACTACTTTTTCGTCGCTGCCTTCAATGGCATAAGCGATGTGGTATAGATTTCCTTGGCGCTCCTCGTAAATGACCTCCTCATCTGAAAGTGTAGTTTTTGCTTCGGGATCCCAATGCACCATGCGAAAACCACGGTAAATCATTCCTTTGTTATACAAGTCAACAAAGACCTTAATAACAGAAGCAGACATTTCGGGGTCGAGGGTAAATTTGGAGCGATCCCAATCACAACTGCACCCTAATTTTTTTAATTGATCGAGAATAATACCACCGTGTTCATGTGTCCATTCCCAAGCGTGTTCTAAAAAAGCTTCTCGTCCAATTTTATTCTTGTCTATGCCTTGGCTTTTGAGCCTGTTTACCACTTTTGCTTCTGTCGCAATAGAGGCATGATCGGTACCTGGCACCCAACAAGTGTTGTATCCTCTCATGCGTGCGCGACGAATCAATACATCTTGAAGTGTATTGTTCATCAAATGCCCCATATGCAGTACGCCCGTCACGTTTGGTGGAGGAATCACTATGGTGTAGGGTTTGCGGGAGTCTGGTGTAGAACGAAAATAATTATTCGCTGTCCAGTAGTCATACCACTTTTGCTCTACGTCTTTTGGTGTGAATTTTGATGGTATGGACATGCGTTAGTACTTATTATGCGCAAATGTAGGCATCGAGTAGTGAAATTGAAAGCCCTAATTTTGCACAATTGGCACTAATGCTTACTTTAGTAAAACCAAATTTATTGTCATGAAACGAATATTTATATGTTTTTTCACTGTTGCATTATGTTTAACAGCTACTGCTCAAGACTTTGCTGTCATTACATTTGACTCTCTTACCATTGACTACGGTACGGTTCTCAAAGGAGAAGATGGCATCCGTCAGTTTAGGTTTACCAATACAGGAAAGTCAGAACTTAAGATTACGCAAGTTCGTTCCTCGTGTGGCTGTACCATTCCCAAAAAACCAGACGCACCCATTGCACCCGGCGCATCTGATATCATTGAAGTAAAATATGATACAGAGCGTGTTGGGCCCATTCGAAAAACCATCACGGTTGCTTCCAATGCTTCTGTCCCTATGGTGGCCCTAAAGATCAAAGGGGAAGTTGTAGAGCAAGCACCCGAAGAATAATCCTCGCATAAAACATTGATTTTTCGCATCTTTGCGGTCAAACTATTTCAATGCCGATTATTTCAAAGAAAGGTGCAAACTTACCTACCTCACCCATTCGAAAGCTAGCCAAGCAAGCCAATATGGCCAAGGCGCGTGGTATTGAAGTATTTCATCTAAACATTGGGCAACCTGATTTGGCTAGCCCAAAAAGCGCATTACAAGCCATCCGAAACTTTTCAGATGATGTCGTTGCATACGGACCTTCTGAGGGAACGGTTTCGTTCCGCAATAAGCTGGTTTCTTATTACCAAGAGCACGACATCGAAATTGATGTAGAAGACATTCTGGTAACTACAGGAGCTAGTGAGGCCATTATTATGGCTTTAGACTGCATCACCAACGAAGGCGACGAGCTTATCATCCCGGAACCATTTTACGCCAACTATGAAACATTTGCAGCAGCATGCGGCGTTAAGGTTGTAGGCATTCCATCATCCTTTGAAAGTCAGTTTTCACTTCCCAATATTGAAACCATAGAAGCGGCAATAACTTCAAAGACAAGAGCACTTTTCATTTGCAACCCGAACAATCCGTCTGGTTATGTTTACAGCAAAGAGGAGCTAGAGTGTTTGGGTCAATTGGCCATAAAGCACGATATATTCTTTATTGTTGATGAAGTGTACCGTGAGTTTGTCTACGACGGTCACGATCACATCTCCGCAATGCAGCTGGAAAATCTGTCAACGCATGCCATACTCATTGACTCCATGTCTAAGCGATACAGCATGTGTGGCGCTAGAATAGGATGCCTTATCACAAAAAACAAGGAAGTAATACATGCTGCGTTAAAGTTTGCCCAGTCAAGGTTATGCCCACCCACCATTGCACTACACGCTTGTGAGGCTGCCCTTGACGATTCGCAGCAATATTTAGAAAATGCCATTGAAGAATATGACAAAAGAAGGATGACCGCAATTGCACTTTTAAATAAAATTGAAGGCGTATCGGTTTCCTTACCCAAAGGTGCTTTCTATTGCTTGGTCAAACTTCCCATCACGGACAGCGACCATTTTGCCAAGTGGATGTTGGAATCATTCCAAGATAAGGGCGAAACGCTTATGGTAGCGCCCGCAAATGGATTTTTCTCCGGAGATTTAGCAGGTAAAGACATGATACGTATCGCATTTGTGCTAAATTCAGAAAAACTAACTCGAGCCATCACCCTTTTAAAACTTGGATTAGACGCTTATCAAAAATAAGCCCATGAAAAAAAAAAAGAAGGTTTCATTACAAGAGTTCAATACGTTTGGTGTTGCGGCATCAACACCACTTTTTGTTGAAGTAACCTCTATCTTGGTATTACAAGAAAAACTAAAAGAAGACGCATTCAAAGATGCGCTCATTCTTGGAGGTGGAAGCAATGTCTTATTTGTAGAAAATCTTTCAAGACCCGTTATTAAAATTTCAATTCCTGGAATTCGCATCATTAACGAATGCGAACATATGGCCATAGTATCAGCAGGAGCAGGTGTGGTATGGCACGATTTAGTCATGTGGTGTATTGCCAATGACCTGGGAGGCATAGAAAATTTAAGCCTCATCCCTGGTCTGGTTGGTGCTGCACCCATTCAAAACATTGGCGCCTATGGCGTTGAGTTAAGCGATGTTTTTTACGATGCCGTGTGCATCAATCGCAAGACGGGAGAATCGAGAATTTTCAGTGCCAAAGACTGTGCTTTTGGATACAGAGATTCCGCCTTCAAAAACGATTTAAAAGACAAATACGTAGTAACAGCAGTAAGATTGGTCTTAACCAAAAAAAAACACCGTCTAAAAATAGACTATGGAAATGTAAAAGAAACATTAACGCAAATGGGCGTAAAGAAACCCAACATTGGAGACGTTGCAAAAGCAGTTGTTCAAATCCGAACACGTAAGTTGCCCGACCCAAAAAAATTAGGCAATGCCGGTAGTTTCTTTAAAAACCCCATTATTGCTAAAGGGGAATCCGTACGTTTGCTTCAAAAATATCCCAATATGCCCCACTACAAAATAGACAGTGCTTTTGATAAAATTCCTGCAGGCTGGCTCATTGAACAAGCCGGTTTTAAAGGACTCAAAAAGGGAAAAGTAGGCATGCACGACAAACAAGCCTTGGTATTGGTGAATTACGGAACTTCATCAGGAAAATCGCTGTGGAAACACGCCAAATTGGTAATGGAAGGCGTTGAAAAAAAGTTTGGTATTTCACTAGAACCTGAAGTCAATCTAATACAATGATATTTTAGCT
The DNA here is from genome assembly GCA_038143535.1 of Bacteroidota bacterium. Taxonomy (GTDB): domain Bacteria; phylum Bacteroidota; class Bacteroidia; order Flavobacteriales; family Flavobacteriaceae; genus UBA7446. The sequence goes on along the minus strand of JAYQMD010000001.1, from coordinate 399,953 downwards.
ACTTTTAACCATGGAACTTTTTTTAATAACCTTGATACTTTTGGGCCTTGCTTTTGCTGGTATCGCCATAAAAATATGGGCTAAAAAGGGAGGCGAATTTGCTGGAACTTGCGCAAGCCAAAGCCCCTTTCTAAATAAAGAAGGAGAAGCTTGTAGCCTTTGTGGGAAGTTGCCCAATCAGCAAACCGACTGCGCGCTTCCCAATCCAAAAAACAACTAATTCAGTGGCAGAAGCAACTGCGCTTATCGAAAAAATCAAGCTGGCACAAGAGGGTGATCAGCATGCGTTTCGGTATTTATTGGAGTTTTTTTGGAACGATGTTTACGGCTTTATGCTACAGCGTACCCAAAACGAAAATGAAGCCGAAGACCTGACCATTAGGTGTTTTGGAAAGGCATTTGAGAAAATCATGACGTATAACCAAGCCTTTGGTTTTAAAACATGGCTTACGACCATCGCCAAAAATCTACACATCGATCAAATTCGAAAAAAAACCAGTACCGCCTTTACTTCAGAAGCTAGTGCGGAAGTAGCACATAAAATTGCCGATAGCGCCCCCAGCCCAGAAGACGATTTGATTCGAAAACAACGTCTAGAAACACTACTAAATACCATCAAAAACTTAAAGCCCCGCTATCGAGAAGTGATCCAATTGAAGTACCTCCAAGAATTGAGCATCAAACATATGGCTGATAAGCTCAACAGCAGCGAGAGTACCGTTAAAGTCAAACTGATGCGTGCTAGAAAGTTACTGGCTGAAATTTTAGCAACTCAAAACAACTAAGGTGGTTTTAATTTTTAAAAAGCTAGGCCCTGGATTGCTTTTTGCTGGTGCTGCCATTGGCGTGTCGCATCTGGTACAATCCACCAGAGCAGGTGCTGATTTTGGCTATGGCCTGATTTGGGCATTGCTGGTAATCAACATCATCAAATACCCATTCTTTCAATTTGGACCCCGCTACGCGATGGCCACAGGTGAGAGCCTTTTAGAAGGCTATAAACGCTTGGGGAAAGGAATTCTGGCAGCCTACTATATTCTAAATTTAGGAACCATGTTCACCATTCAATCTGCTGTAACAGCCGTAACGGCTGGCATAGCTGCAAGGCTTTTGGGCGTAAATGCCAATATGTGGGTATCCGTTATTATCGCGCTTTTTTGCTTTGCTGTATTATGGCGCGGTCGCTATGGTTGGCTAGACAAAAGCATGAAAATTATTGTATTGGTTTTAAGCATCAGCACCTTAGTGGCCGTGCTATTTGCTTTGGGTAAAAACACAGATGTTCCCATCGTACAACGCCTGCCTGAAAACACGATGGAGTGGACATTTCTTATCGCTTTTATGGGATGGATGCCGGGACCCATGGACATTTCGGTTTGGCATTCGGTTTGGGCAATAGAAAAGAAAAAAATAAACCCATCAGCGAGTTTAGCTTCTTCACTCTTTGATTTTAACATCGGCTATTTGGTTACACTTGTTTTGGGGCTGTGTTTTATTGTGCTCGGAGCAACTGTGATGTATGGCACAGGCGTTTCTTTCTCACCAAACGGTGCTTCGTTTGCAGGTCAGCTGATTGGACTTTACACATCGCTTATGGGTAGTGGCTGGTTTGTGGTTATTGCCTTGGCGGCCCTTACCACTATGGTTAGCACTACGCTCACCACACTAGATGCTTCACCGAGGGTAATGGCGCATACATCAAAGCTCTTGAGGCTCCCTATTTTTCAAAAACAACAAAGCTGGTTGGTGATTTTAACCCTAGGAACTTGTTTGATTTTTGTGTTCTTAGCGTCGGAAATGGGGCTATTGGTTAAAATTGCCACCGTGCTGTCATTTATAACAGCGCCTTTTTATGCAGCCTTAAATTTACGACTGGTGACCAGTAAACATATCCCTTTAGAACACCAACCAAAAAAGTGGCTCCAAGTGGCTAGTGTGTTGGGTATTTTATTTCTTTTGGGCTTTAGTTGCGTTTACTTGTTCGTAATTTTTTATTCGTGAAACTGTTTCGTAATTTTGTAAACTATATTACATTATGTCAGAAACTACCACCAAACAAGCGTCCGTAAGAGCTCCCAAGCCAAAATGGTTAAGAGTCAAACTTCCTACAGGAAAGAAATACACGGAATTACGCGGACTGGTGACAAATACGAGCTGCATACCATTTGTACTTCCGGTAGTTGCCCCAATATGGGCGAGTGCTGGGGCGAGGGTACAGCGACATTTATGATTTTAGGAAACATCTGTACACGTTCATGCGGATTTTGTGGAGTTCAAACAGGAAGACCCGATACTGTGGATTGGGCAGAGCCAGAAAAAGTAGCACGCTCCATCAAGATTATGAGCATCAAGCATGCTGTTATTACATCTGTTGACCGTGACGATTTACCAGACCAAGGCACCATCTTTTGGACCGAAACCGTAAAGGCCATTCGCAGAATGAACCCCAAGACCACCCTAGAAACCTTAATCCCCGATTTTCAGGGCAGAGAAGATTTATTGGATCGTATTGTTGAAGTTGCCCCCGAAGTGGTATCACACAATATGGAAACTGTGCGTCGGCTAACGCGCGAAGTGCGTATTCAGGCAAAATACGACAGAAGCCTAGAAGCACTCAAATACCTCAAAGAGCAGGGCGTCGACCGCACAAAATCTGGATTGATGCTAGGTCTTGGCGAAACTGAAGAAGAGGTTATTGCCTCAATGGAAGATTTACTCGAGGCCAAAGTAGACATCATTACCCTTGGGCAGTATTTGCAACCATCTAAAAAACACCTGCCTGTTGCTGATTTTATCACACCGGAGCAATTCAAAAAATACGAGGTATTGGGCAAAGAAATGGGCTTCCGCCATGTAGAAAGTGGGGCACTCGTACGCTCTTCCTACAAAGCGCACAAGCACATTCAATAATTAATTGTCAATTGCCGATTGGACTAAGTCTAGAAAGGCTTGTTCGTTGTCCAAGAACCTTACCCCAACTCCAATGGTATGGTACTCCTCAAGCGCAGAAGTAGCCAAGCGTACGGCGTCTTTTTCTGTGGTTAGAATGGGCTGCTGCATCTCTTTAAGGAAAGCGATTTCTTTTTTGCTAAAATTGTGATGGTCTGGATAAGACAAATGCGTAAAGTCAGCACCTTGGCCTTTTAAAAAATCAACCAAAGGTTTTGGATTGGCAATTCCGGTGATAAGCACAAAAGTACTCTTAACAAATTCTTTTAATGACAATGTACTTGATCCACGCACATGGGATTCATATGCAAGTGTCGTAAAGAACAACGCTTGATGGGGCAATAGACCCAAGCGTACCCTGAACGCTGAGCTGTTTTCTGCATCAATGTTATTAGGGCATTTGGTAACAACCACAATATCGGCATCTTTTGCTGCAGACGACGGCTCTCTGAGATTACCAACAGGGAGTAAGGCATCGTCAAACCAAGGTTTTTGGAAGGTAGTCAGCACTATTTTAAAACGAGGTTGCAGGGCTAAATGCTGTAAGGCGTCATCTAAAAAAATGGCTTCTAGCCTGGGTTTTTGCTGAAGCATTTGAACAATCCCCTTGGGTCGGTTTTCACAAACAGCCATAAATACTGCTGGATGGTTTTTTGCCAACATGAGGGGTTCATCTCCTACCTCATACGAAGGGGCATCGGCGTGGACTGTTAAAAATCCTTTGGACTTACGCCCATACCCACGGCTCAACACACCCAATTCCTTTTTTTGGGAAAAATGGCGCAACATAAAGTCGATCATAGGCGTTTTTCCAGTGCCTCCAGTGGCAAGGTTTCCAACCACAATTGTAGGAATGGGTGCCACATAGCGTGAAATAACACCACTAGTATAGAGCTTTTTACGAAGCAAAACGGCTCCAGCAAATAAAATTTGAAAGGGAAACAATGCTTTTCTCCAAATTGCCATAAAAACAAAAGTAGAACTTTTATCTTTGGAACGATGACAGTACGCGAAATAACATCTTGCATAGAAACATTGGCACCACTAGCTTATGCCGAAGACTATGATAATGTGGGGCTTCTGGTGGGCAGCCACACACAAAAAGTTAAAAAGGTACTCATAGCTCACGATGCCCTGGAGGAGGTGATTGATGAGGCCATTGCCGAAAAATGTGAACTCGTGGTTTGCTTCCACCCTATTATTTTTAAGGGGTTAAAAAAACTGACCAATTCCTCATATGTTTCTAGAGCAGTAACCAAAGCCATTAAGCACGATATAACCATTTATGCTATTCACACCGCCCTTGACGTTAAACGCGATGGCGTTAACGCCGGTTTGGCCAACGCATTCGAGCTGCCGGACAGAACCGTCATTCAGACTGCTAAAGGAACCATACAAAAACTCAATACTTATGTACCCAACCCACATCTAGAGGCGGTGCAAGATGCTTTATTTGCAGCTGGTGCCGGCGCAATGGGCGATTATGACGAATGTAGCTTTACCGTTGCGGGGGAGGGTGGATTTAAGCCACTTGAGGGGAGTAAGCCTTTCGTTGGCACAAGCGGATCGCGCCACACAGCAGCAGAAATTCAATTGCAAATGATCTTTCCCAAGCACCTCTACAGCAAGGTCATCGCTGCTTTGTTGGACGCCCACCCTTATGAAACTATCGCTTATGAAATTACAACATTGGAAAACAGCAGGTCTGATTTAGGTATGGGTTGTATGGGAGAGCTACCTAAGGGCATGCAAGAACCCGATTTTTTGAAAAAGCTAAAAGATATTTTAGGCACGCCGTTCTTTAGACACAGTGCGCTGCTAGGCAAAGACATCAAGCGTGTGGCCATATTGGGAGGTTCAGGCAGCTTTGCCATTGAAAGTGCCATGGCTCAGGGCGCTGATGCATACATTACTGCAGACCTTAAGTACCACGATTTTTTTAGGGCTGAAAAAAGCTGTTTGCTTATTGATGTTGGACACTATGAAAGTGAACAATTCACCAAAACAACAATTATGAAGCATCTTAACGAAAATTTCCCTAATTTTGCGTTCATTTCATCAGAAACTGACACTAATCCTGTTCATTACTTCTAAACTATGGCTAAAAAGAAAGTTGAAGCAACTATTGAAGAAAAACTACGAGCACTATACAACCTACAACTGGTTGATACACGCATAGACGAAATACGAAACGTTCGCGGTGAGTTACCTCTAGAGGTAGAAGATTTGGAGGCAGAGGTTGCAGGTCTTGACAAAAGACTAAACAACTTAGGCATTGAGGTAACTGCTTATGAAGACGAAATCAAATCCAAAAAACTAGGTATTGAAACTTCAAAAGAGCTCATCAAAAAATACAACGAACAACAAAAAAATGTACGCAACAACCGTGCATACGAGTCGTTGACAAAAGAAATTGAGTACCAAGAGCTCGAAATTCAATTAGCTGAAAAGCAAATCAACCAGCTAAAAGCTTTGATTGAACAAAAGAATGAGTCTGTTACGGAAACAACAACCAAACTGGACGAACGCAAAAACCACCTTCAGCATAAAAAAGATGAGCTTGACGCCATCCTTGCGGAAACGCAAAAGGAAGAAAAATTACTACTCAAGAAATCTGAAGCATACGAAAAGATGGCTGACGAAAGACTTGTAAATGCTTACCAGCGCATTCGTGCATCTGTTAAAAATGGTCTAGCGATTGTTTCTGTTGACCGTGGTGCATCGGGTGGCTCATTCTTTACCATTCCACCACAAGTTCAAATGGAAATTGCAACACGCAAAAAGATCATCACTGACGAGCACAGTGGTCGTATTTTGGTAGATAAAGAACTTGCCGAGGAGCAAGAAACCTATATGCAAGGCGTTATCGCTTCTATCTAAGTTTTTCAGTAAAACCAACATACCAATCAATCGCACTGGGATTTCTCAAGGCATCGGATGAAATCACCGCCTCAGGCTTTTCTCCCATTAGAATTCTTTTGATTGGAATCTCGACCTTTTTTCCACTAATGGTATAGGGAATTTCGGGAGTCGTATAAATTGCATCGGGCACATGCCTCGGCGAGCAGCTTTTTCGGATATGTTGCTTTATGACAGCACTCTCTACCGCTTCATATGCTTGAATAAATAGCAGCAATTGATCCAGTTGCTCATTTTGCAGGTGCACTACCAAGGCATCCTCAACAGCTTCGAGTTGCGACAGCGCAGTATACAACTCAGAAGTGCCGATACGCACGCCCGAACGATTGAGCGTTGCATCAGAACGGCCGTAGATAATTACACCGTTGGTTGCAGTAATGGCAGCCCAATCGCCGTGATGCCAGACGGATTCAAATTTGGAAAAATAACTGGAAGTATACCGATTATATTCGGGGTCATTGACCAAATAAATTGGCATTGATAAAAACGCTTGGGTAAGCACCAACTCACCAGCTGTTTGGACAACCTCCTTAGCGTCATTGTCCCAAACGCTTATGGCAGCGCCGAGCATCTTGCATTGTATTTCGCCGGGGATTACGGGTAGGTCGGGATGACCCCCTACAAATGCCGTACATACATCTGTACCACCACTAAGCGAAATTACATGTGCTGAAGGAAACAGCGCTTGCAATCCCCTGCATACAGCTGCCGACATGGGAGACCCTGTTGAACCAATTGTTTTTAGCAAAGAAAAGTCGTTTTGGGTGATAAATGGGCTTGGAGAAGCCAATTGCTGCTGATAATAAACAGCCCCACCACCAAAGTGATTGATACTGGCCTTGTGTGCAAACTGCCACATGCGATCGACGTTAGGAAAGGTCGGCGCACCTGAATACAAACAAAGTGTTGCACCGCACAGCAAACTACCTAATGCGTAATTCCACATCATCCAACCGGTAGTGGAATACCAAAAATACCGCTCTCCTTTCCTCACATCTTGATGTAAGGCCAAAGCCTTGAGGTGCTCCAATACCATATGCCCCGTGCCATGAACAATGGCCTTGGGCTTTCCGTCGTACCAGAAGAGAACAATACCCAGATGGGGTCTGAAAAAGAAACCGATTCAATATGTATTTGATTCATGGCTATGGGGGAATCGTCAAAACTTAGGTGATCATCGAGCAATATGGTGTTTTGAATAGCACCTATGGAATCGCTGATGGTCTTGATTTTTGTGCTGATATCATAGACTCTCCCGCCATAGGCATATTGCTGATGGGCAAATAACACTTTGGGAGACAACTGGGCAAAGCGTTCACAAACGGCTTCGGTACCAAAGTCGGGAGAACAAGAGGACCAAACCGCACCCAAGGCATTGGTAGCCAAAAAGGCAGCAACCGTTTCTGGGCTGTTGATACCATAGCATACCACAACATCGCCTTTGACAACACCAAGCGTTTTTAGCTGCTGCTGTAGGGCATGGGTTTTGGCAATAAGTTGTTGCCAACTGATTTCAACCACCTCAGAAGTCTCGTTTTGGTAGATTATCGCAGGCTGCGCGGGCGTAGCATTGCGAAACACATGATGGGTATAGCTCAGTTGTGCGCCCGTGAACCACTTGGTTTTCCAAAAAGGGGTTGCTGGAACATAAACCTCCTCGTAAGGGTTGTCAAAATCTACCTTAAAAAATTGGGTGATGCTTTCCCAAAAGTCCGCCTGATTATCAACACTCCATTGGTGAAGGGTATCGTAATCCTTAAAAGTAAGCGATTTCGTATCCGCTAAAAAAGAGATGTATTCATGAAACCGTGAAGTGGTTTTGGGCTGCATAGCAACAATATACAACCTTATGAAGAAATGGAAGCCGTGGGTGCTACTTCCGACGAAAACAAGGTGATTTCTTGATGTATTTTACTCAATGAGTAATTCAAAAGAGTACTATTTTACATCAGATAGTACTGATTGTAACGGTGACGGTTGTGATTGGGACATTGATCATCAACATATTTTATGTGACTATTTTGGAGTTGAGAATTAAAGGAAATATAACCCACCACAAATTACTCCACGGTCACCGACTTCGCCAAATTTCTAGGTTGATCTACATTACAACCGCGCATGATAGCGATATGATAGGATAGCAATTGCAACGGAACAGAGGCCAGTATAGGCACTAAAGCTTCTGTAACTTCGGGAATTTCAATCACGTGATCAGAAAGCAGTTTAACACTCTCATCGCCTTTGGTAACGATTGAAATGATCTTGGCATTTCGCGATTTTATCTCTTGCACATTACTAACAATCTTCTCATAATGTCCCTTATTGGTTGCGATGACCACCACGGGCATGTTTTTGTCAATTAGGGCAATGGGGCCATGCTTCATCTCTGCTGCGGGGTAGCCTTCGGCATGGATATAAGAAATCTCTTTAAGCTTTAATGCGCCTTCAAGCGCAGCGGGAAAATTATACCCCCTACCCAAGTACAAAAAGTTTGAAGCGTCTTTGTATTCACGAGCAATTTTTTCAATTTGTTTGTCGTAAGCCAGCACAGCCTCTATCAATTTTGGAAGTGCAGCTAATTGTTTGGCAACACGATCAAAATCAGCATTATCAATGGTTCCTTTAAGCTGTCCTAACCGCAGCCCCATCATGATAATTACCGTAAGCTGCGTGGTAAACGCCTTGGTAGACGCCACACCTATTTCAGGACCAGCGTGCGTATAAGCACCTCCGTCAGAAGCTCTAGCAATAGAAGAGCCTACTACATTACAAATACCAAAAACAAAAGCGCCATTTTCTTTGGCAAGCTTGATGGCCGCAAGGGTATCGGCAGTTTCACCAGATTGGGAAATAGCAATAACAATATCTCCTTTATTGATCACAGGATTGCGATAACGGAATTCAGAAGCGTACTCCACCTCAACAGGAATTCGTGCTGCATCTTCAAACAGGTATTCTGCTACCAGACCCGCGTGCCATGACGTTCCGCAAGCGATTATTGTAATGCGCGATGCATTTTTAAATATTTCTTTGTTCTGTTCTATGCCAGAAATATTGATTTGCCGCTCATCCACCAACAGCCGCCCTCTAAAAGTATCGGTTATGGCGTGGGGTTGTTCGTGAATTTCTTTGAGCATAAAATAATCAAAACCTCCCTTTTCAATGGTTTCTAGCGATAGCTGAATGTCTTGGATTATGGGCGTGATAACTTTATCGTTTATGATAGAATACATCTTAAAACCTTGCTCCCTAGAAATAACTGCCATTTCGTTGTCGTCCAAATATATGGTGCGTTTTGTGTACTCAATAAAAGGCGAAGCGTCGGAGGCAATAAAATATTCATCCTTACCTATTCCTATGGCCAATGGACTACCCAATTTGGCAACCACTACTTCCCCTGGGCGATCTGCATCAATGACTGCAATAGCATAGGCACCCACAACTTGAGTTAGTGCAATTTGAACTGCCTTGCCAACCTTTAGATTTTGGGACGTCTTGATGAATTCGATAAGATTTACAAGTACTTCAGTATCGGTATCCGATATAAAGTGGAAACCGTTGTCTAACAACATTTTCTTTAGTGCCGCGTAATTTTCAATAATTCCGTTGTGAACAATGGCTATTTTTCCTGAGTTGGAAAGGTGTGGGTGGGAATTTAAATCTGATGGAATCCCGTGCGTGGCCCAGCGTGTGTGGCCCATTCCAAGGGTTTTACCCTTGTTGTCATGGGAAGAAGCAGTCTGCTCTAAGTCTGAGACCTTTCCCTTTGTTTTAATTACTGTACTGGCGTTGTCAAAAAGCGTAATACCAGCACTGTCATACCCTCTATATTCAAGGCGCTTTAAACCCCTGATAATGATGGGGTATGCATCACGATAACCAATATATCCTACAATTCCACACATATGCGTCTTGCTTTATTAGAAAACTAAACTGTTGCAAAGATATTGTAAATATTAAGAGACAAAAGGGTAGGCGTTCGGATTTAACTCCATTAGGGACTCGCCTAAATACAATCCTCTAAAACAAAAAAACCAACAAAATGTTGTGGTTAAAAATGTGAAGAGTATTTTTTTACTTTATAAAACTGATTTAAAATAGTCGTAAAGAAGGGGAACAAACAAGATTAAATCAAATTTGCAAACCATTGATTTTGAACATGATACAATCAAATTCAAAAAAAGTGAATTTTAATTACTCTTTTTGATTATCAGTATCAATTAAAAAATCTTAATTCCATGTGTATGTTTTTTTATTATAATGATGTAATCAAATTATTAAGTATTCATTTACGAGTCTTGGTTTAAAATATTTTTTTAAAATATTCACAAACTATAATCATGTTTTCATCAAACTTTTCAAAATGATTTTTCATTTCTCTTTTGTAATATGCTTCATGAACTTTTTTCCAATAGTCTAAAGACTTATCTCCTTCACCTTCAATTTTTGCAAACTCTGGTGTTATTTCATTAAAAGGAACCTCTTCAACTTTAATAGTTTCAATTATTGCTCTTGGATTTCCAACCCAATTTGTAACAATATATTTGTTGCCAATTCTTGGAATTGAAACATTATTTTTTTTGAACCACCACAAAGAAGTGGCAGTTGCCTGCTTTATTCCCTTAACAACTAATTCAGCACATTCATCAGCATCCTTTTTGTTATCACAAAAATAGAATGAACGAGGAGTTTTTTTTTTAAAATATGGGTGTAAATTCAAATAATCATTCCAAAATATTTCAACTGGATTGTAGTTTTTATTCAAAATTTCCATATTAAAAAAGTTACAAAAACAAAAAAACCCAACAAAATGTTGAGTTTACAAATGTGGGCGCTGAGGGATTCGAACCCCCGACCCCCTGCTTGTAAGGCAGGTGCTCTGAACCAACTGAGCTAAGCGCCCGAGGGGTGTAAATATATAAAATAACAGGCGTACTAATCCACGTTCAATTTATTTTTTTTAAGGTAGTATTTCTGAGACCACAAATAGGCTACCTCCAATAAAAATAACATCCTCAGTTGATGCCTTATTTTGCGCTGCAGCGTATGCACGCTTAACACTTTCATAAGAAATAAAACTGCGTTTATGATTACTGAAATGCAGCGAGAGACTGCGCACATCCATGGCTCTAGGAACTGCTGCCGCACTCAAATAATAGGTGGCATCGGCAGGCAAAAGCGTTATTAAATCCCCCACATCCTTGTCGTTAACCATACCAAAAACAACATGAAGTGCATCATACTGAAGCGAAGTGAGTTGCCTTAGCACCGCTTCCAATCCAGCTTTGTTATGCGCAACATCAGCTATTACTGTGGGTTTGGTTCCCAAGATTTCCCAACGGCCGCGAATACCTGTGTTTTTGCGTACCTGTTGCAAACCTTTGCGAATATGATCTTCTGAAACCCTAAAAGAAGGTAGCTTTTTAAGTAAGGAAACCACCCCATTAATGTTTTGTTGCTGATAGTTCCCTAGTAAATCGGTAGTGTAATTATATTGTTCTGCAACACACAACGGAGCATCTAAAGACTTGGCTATGGCGTTAAAAACAGCAAAGGTTTCCATGTCGTCGGTGCCTAGAACAACAGGTGTATTGGGTTTTATGATACCGCCCTTTTCTTTGGCGATGGCAGGTCTAGTCGTACCCAAAAACTGCTGATGGTCTAGTGCTATATTGGTGATAAGGCAGGCCGCTGGCGTGATGATGTTAGTAGCGTCTAAACGGCCACCCAAACCCACCTCAATAACGGCTATATCTATCTGTTGCTTCGCAAAATAATCGAAGGCAAGACCAACGGTCATTTCAAAAAAAGAAAAGGCTTCTCTCTCAAAAAATATGCGGTTTGAAACAACAAAATCAAGGATATAGTCTTGGTTGATGGGAACACCATTGATTCGGATGCGTTCGCTAAAGTCCTTTAGGTGGGGAGAGGTATACAAACCTACTTGATACCCTGCCTCTTGAAGTATGGATGCAAGCATATGCGCAGAAGAGCCCTTACCATTGGTGCCTGCAATATGTATGCTTTTATATTTTTGATGGGGATTACCTAGGTGTGCAGCAAGCTTGGTTATGCCATCTAAATTGGAGTTAAGCGCAGCTTTTCCCACCCGCTGATACATCGGCAGTTGTTCATATAGCCATTGCATAGTAGACGCATAATCCACTAGGCAATAATATAGTCACGCATCAGCATAAAAGTAAGATACCCGGACAAAAAGCCAACAAATGCGAGAATAGAAATCTTTTTAAAATACCAGAAAAAGTTGATTTTTTCCATGCCCATGGCAACAACACCAGCGGCAGAACCAAACACCAACATACTGCCTCCAGTTCCTGCAGCAAAAGCAATGGCATGCCAAATCGGATCATCGGGTCCTTGAGAGAACATTCCCATGCTGGCAGCTACTAGCGGCACATTATCAATTACAGCAGAGATGACTCCAAAAAGCGAAACCACAATGTCCATATTTGGAATGGCTTGGGTAAGTTGACCTGCAAAATTGAACAATAGCCCCAACGATTCTAAAGCACCCACGGCCATAAGTATTCCAAGGAAAAACAAAATGCTGGGTAATTCAATTTTTGTCAAAGCCGCATGAACAGGACTGTTAATGACTTGATCATCAACTGTTTCATCAATATTAGACAGGGAGAACTTGGGACTGCTAAACAATTCAGCAAACGCAGCTACAACGGCCAAAGACAACATCATACCGACATAAGGCGGCAGGTGGGTAATTTGCTTAAAAAAGGGAACAAACAAAATGGAGCCCAAGCCTATGTAAAGCATTCTAGAACCGAAAAATGATTTTTTAATTTCACCTATTTCTTTATTGTTGATGGTTCCCCTAAATGTTTTGTATCGACTAGCAATAAGCGTAGGAACCACCATACAAACAACGGAGGGAATAAATAAGTATTTAATCAATTCTGGCGTAGTTACTTTTTTGCCAATCCACAGCATGGTCGTGGTAACATCTCCAATGGGAGACCAGGCACCACCTGCATTTGCAGCAATGATAACGAGTCCAGCAAACCAGAGACGTGTGTTGCGGTCTTGAATTACTTTTTGTAAAATCGTGATGAGGACGATGGTTGCGGTAAGATTGTCAATAATAGCAGAGAGAATAAAAGCCAGTATGGAAAATATCCAAAGCAGTCTGACCTTAACATTTGTTCGTATAAAGCCTTTAATGGTTGCGAAGCCGTCAAAATAATCTATGATTTCAACAATAGTCATGGCGCCCAGTAAAAAGACTAAAATTTCAGCAGTCTTACCTAAATGATGCAGTAAAATTTCTTCAATATTTGTTTCGTGCAAACTCCTGGTGACGGTATCTATGTCAAAAACAGGCAGGTGGGTTAGCGAAATCAATGCCCACAAAATGGCCATCATGGCAAGTGCAGGTATGAGTTTATCAATCTTTAAATTATGCTCAAGAGTAATGGCTAAGTAGCCTAGAAAAAAAACTACAAGTATTAGGGTTTCCATATTGAACCGTTTGGAATTAAGTCAAAAACAAATATAGCAATGAAAGTGAGCTTAAAAAAACAATATGAAGAAGGAGTTTTTGCTAATCAAAACCACTAAAAATTATTTAAATTAGTGTTTATTGATTTTAAACCCACAAGTAAATGGGGTATTTTTGCCAAAAGTCTGTTATTTTAAACAACAACCCCATAAAAATAGGGAGTAAAAATAGTATTTGATTTATATTCAAGTAATACTAATTTTAGTGTCTCTATTTTTGTGATTTCATAATTTTTGAGTTAAATTTTATGGAAGTTGTATTTCCCCCAAATTTGCTCAGCTCGTGTTTACTAAAAACTTAAGCTAGCGGTTATATTTGATAAAAATTGTTTTATGCTACCCAAACCACAAGGTTTATACCACCCAGAAAACGAGCACGACAATTGTGGTGCTGGTTTTATTTGCAGTCTTAAGGGCAAAAGAACTAACGATATCATTCACAAGGCATTAGATATCTTGGTCAAACTCGAACACCGCGGTGCGGTGAGCGCAGATGGTAAAACAGGGGACGGAGCAGGTATACTCATAGACATACCACATGATTTCCTAAATGACGTGCTTTCGTTCAAACTCCCTGAGCCTCAGAAATACGCCCTTGGTATGGTGTTCCTTCCCCAGAAGTTGAACCAACGCACGCATTGCATCGAAATTTTTGAGGAAGAATTGGCCCGTCAAGATTTGACAATAATCGGATGGCGTGACGTACCTACCAACTATGATGTAATTGGTCGTATTGCCGCGCAAACATTACCAAACATCAAACAAGTATTTGTAAAAGATGCTACTGGCAAACTCACAGAAGACCAGCTTAACACCAAAGCATATATTGCAAGAAAACGTGCAGAGCATCGCGTTTTTGGAAGTAAAATGTCGCAGAGCACTTATTTTTATTTACCAAGCTTCTCAACCAGAACGGTTATCTATAAAGGCCTGCTGATGCCCGAAGATATTGAAGGCTTCTATTTAGACCTCAAAGATCCACGTGTAGTAACACGTTTAGCACTTGTACACCAACGCTTTTCTACCAACACCTTCCCTACCTGGGATTTGGCACAGCCCTTCCGCTATATGTGCCATAACGGAGAAATCAATACCTACCGCGGGAACGTTATGCGCATGAAGGCTCGTGAAGAACTTTTTGCAAACGACTTTTTTGGAGATGATATGGCGCACATTACGCCTATTGTACTTCCCGGCAAGTCTGACTCCTCCTCGATGGACATGGTGGTTGAGTTGCTGCTTCACTCAGGACGCTCACTGCCAGAAGTGATGATGATGCTCGTTCCTGAAGCATGGGAAAAGCACCAGTCAATGGATCCTGCCAAAAAAGATTTTTACTCCTACAATGCCTGTATCATGGAGCCGTGGGATGGACCTGCGAGTGTGCCCTTTACGGATGGGAAATTTATCGGTGCACTGCTAGATCGAAATGGACTGCGCCCATCGCGATATACTGTTACCAAAGATGGTTATGTGGTCATGTCGTCTGAAACGGGCGTTATTGATATTGATCCCGCCAATGTTTCCCTTCACGGACGCCTAGAGCCCGGAAGAATGTTTTTGGTGGACATGGAAGAAGGACGCATCATTGAAGACCGTGAGGTAAAGGAAAAAATTGCTGCCAAACATCCATACGGAGATTGGTTAAAAGAAAATTTACTTCCACTTAAAGAGATTCCGTACACAGGAAACAAAACGCCGGTTGAAGCTGAGCCTTTTATTAAAAGACTACAAGCCTTTGGTTATACAGAAGAAGACATCAAAACCCTAATCACGCCCATGAGCACCTTGGGTAAAGAAGCCATAGGCTCTATGGGTACGGATACGCCGCTGGCCGTGCTGTCGAGCAAACCTCAGTTGCTCTACAACTACTTCAAACAGTTGTTTGCACAGGTAACCAACCCACCCCTTGACGGAATTCGTGAAGAAATTGTAACAGACACCTCCATGTCTGTGGGAAGCGATGCGAATATTTTTGACATCATCCCGTCTCACGCGAAAAAACTAAACATTCAAAACCCCATCATCTCTAACGAAGACCTTGATAAAATCAAGTTTAATGAGCATGATGACTTTAAATCCAAATCGGTCAAACCGGTATACGTTGCCAAAGAAGGAAATAACGGACTGGAACGCGCACTCGAAGACCTATTAAAAAGCGTTGTAAAAGAAGTTGAGAATGGTGCTAACATCATCATACTTTCTGACCGTGGCATTAACAAAGACATGGCGCCCATGCCCATGCTTTTGGCCTGTGCATTTGTTCACCACGGCATGATGAAACACAACTTGCGTTCTAAGTTCGGCATCATTATCGAATCTGCCGAACCACGCGAGCCACATCACTTTGCCTCCTTATTTGGCTATGGTGCTAGTGCCATCAACCCATATATGGTTAATGAAATAATTGACTACCAAGTAGAAAAAGGTGCTATCAAAGGACTATCTGCTGAAAATGCCATTGCCAATTTCAACAAAGCCATTGCAAAGGGACTTGTTAAAATCATGAACAAGATTGGTATTTCCACGCTACACTCCTACAGAGGCGCACAAATATTTGAAGCGCTTGGACTGAGTAAGAAATTTGTTGATACCTATTTCTGTAATACGGCTACACGTATCGAGGGCATCGGACTAAAAGAAGTTGAGCAAGAAATTACCAAGCGTCACAAATTTGCCTTTGGCGAAAAAGTAGCTGGTGAAGGGGTTGACCTTGAAATTGGCGGAAGCTATCGCTGGCGTCGTAATGGAGAAGCGCATATGCTGAACCCCGCCAGTATTGCCAAGCTTCAACTGGCTACAAAAAAAGGGAGTTATGACACCTTTGAGGAATATTCCAAACTAGTTAACGACCAAACCAAGCAACTGATGACCTTACGTGGTATGTTTGAATTCACAGATTTGGATCCCATTCCTATTGAGGAAGTAGAGCCGTGGACCAAAATCGTGAAACGTTTCAAAACAGGCGCCATGTCTTTAGGATCGATTAGTGAAGAAGCACACGAAAACTTGGCAAAAGCCATGAACCGTATTGGCGGAAAAAGCAATTCAGGCGAGGGTGGCGAAGATCCAAGACGTTTCACCCGTGACGAAGATGGCGAGTGGCGTAATTCTGCCATCAAGCAAGTTGCCTCTGGACGATTTGGCGTTTCCTCGCACTACTTGACCAACGCACGTGAAATTCAAATTAAAATGGCGCAAGGCGCCAAGCCCGGAGAAGGCGGACAACTCCCTGGTCCAAAAGTAAACCCATACATAGCATCGGTGCGAAATTCAACGCCTTATGTTGGCTTAATTTCCCCACCTCCGCACCACGATATTTATTCCATTGAGGACTTGGCGCAATTGATTTATGATCTTAAAAATGCCAATAGAGAGGCGCGTGTCAATGTCAAGCTTGTTTCTGAAGTAGGCGTTGGAACCATTGCTGCTGTTGTTGCCAAAGCAAAAGCAGATGTGGTATTGATCTCTGGATTTGATGGGGGTACGGGTGCATCGCCACTCACATCGCTTAAACATGCTGGATTACCATGGGAATTGGGAATTGCCGAAGCACAACAAACTTTAGTGATGAACGACCTGCGTGGTCGTATCGTGATGGAATGTGATGGGCAAATGAAAACAGGACGCGACGTAGCAGTAGCCTGCTTACTTGGTGCAGAAGAATTTGGATTCTCCACTGCACCACTAGTGGCTTCTGGTTGTATTATGATGCGTGCATGTCACCTCAACACTTGCCCGGTAGGCATAGCCACACAAGACCCAGAACTGCGTAAAAACTTTAAAGGAAAGCCTGAGCATGTCATCAACTTTATGCACTATGTTGCAGAAGAATTGCGTGCCATCATGGCAGAACTAGGGTTCAGATCTATTGACGAAATGGTTGGCCAAAGCCAAAAACTAAACATGAATACGGCCATTGACCACTATAAAGCACAAGGCATTGATTTGTCAGCTATCCTATACAAACCCGAGGTTGGAGAGAACGTACCTTTACGCAACGTGAGCAAACAAGACCACGGGCTAGACAATGTACTAGATGTGGAAATCGTTTCAAAAGCACAGAAAGCCATCATCAAAAAAGAGGCACAAACACTGTCGTTTGACATCAAGAATACGAATCGTAGTGTTGGTGCCCTTTTAAGTAACGAAATTTCAAAAGCGCACGGACGTGATGGACTTCCGCCAAACACGCTAAAGCTGTTGTTTACAGGAGCTGCGGGTCAAAGTTTTGGCTGTTTTGCAACCAAAGGACTTCATATGGAAGTAACTGGAAACGCCAATGACTATTTTGGAAAAGGACTGTCTGGTGCAAGGCTGGTAGCCAAAGTTCCTGAAACGGCAACCTTCAAGCCCGAAGAGAATATCATCATTGGAAACGTAGCGCTGTATGGTGCCACGGCCGGTGAGGCTTACATCAACGGAATTGCTGGAGAGCGTTTCTGTGTACGGAATTCAGGATCCATTGCTGTAGTTGAAGGCATTGGCGACCACGGTTGTGAATACATGACGGGTGGTGAAGCCATTATCTTAGGTAAGATAGGACGCAACTTTGCTGCTGGTATGAGTGGCGGAATCGCCTATATTTATGCCAAAGACGGTATTTTTGACGATCGCAACTTCAATATGGAAATGATTGGTCTAGAAGACTTGAGCGATGCAGACATCGACCACGTTCAAAACTTAATACAAAATCACATTACGTATACGGGTAGCCCACTGGGATCTGAACTATTAAAAAATTGGAAAACAACTCAAAAGCACTTTATCAAGGTAATGCCTACCGATTATAAAGCAGCTCTTGAACGTATGGCGCAAGAACAAAAAGCATAATTATGGGAAAGTTAAGAGGATTTATAGAGCACGAGCGCGTCAACGAACAGAATATAGCTGTTCAAGACCGCGTTAAAAATTACAAGGAGTTTACGGTTACTCCTAGCGAAGAAACGTTACAAGAGCAAAGCGCACGCTGCATGGATTGCGGTGTTCCGTTTTGCCACAGTGGGTGTCCGTTGGGGAATATGATTCCTGATTTTAACGATGCTGTGTACCTAAACGAATGGGAAAAAGCCCTTCGTATTCTACACACTACCAACAACTTCCCTGAATTTACGGGGAGACTCTGCCCTGCTCCGTGTGAAGCAGCTTGTGTGTTGGGCATCATCAACCCACCTGTCTCTATTGAGATGATTGAAAAGTATATTGTTGAGCGTGGATTTAAAGAAGGATGGATCAAAGCTGTTCTACCGGAAAACCGTACGGGAAAAACCGTTGCCGTTATTGGCTCGGGGCCCGCAGGACTTGCTGCAGCCCAACAGCTCAATCGTGCCGGGCATACGGTTACCGTATTTGAACGCGACGAAAAAGCAGGCGGATTGCTCCGCTATGGTATTCCAGATTTTAAGATGGAAAAAAACGTTATCGACCGACGTTTGGCTATTTTGGAAGAAGAAGGCATCCTGTTTGAAACGGGTGTTGAGGTAGGAAAAAACATGCCTGTTTCCGATCTAGACGCTTTTGATGCTGTTGTGCTTTGTGGTGGTGCTACAATCCGTAGAAGATTGCCCATTCCTGGAGCTGATCTTCCTGGCGTAGTACAAGCCATGGACTTCTTACCTAAGAGCAACCGATGGGTAGACGGCCAAACAGAAGTAAATGAAGCCTTGCACGCTGGCAACAAAAACGTAGTTGTTATTGGTGGTGGTGATACGGGCTCGGATTGTATTGGAACCTCAAACAGACAGGGTGCGACTAGCATTACCAACTTTGAGATTATGCCCAAGCCGGCTGAGACACGCACCGAAGATCATCCATGGCCATTTTGGCCCTTTAAGCTGAAGACCACTTCTTCACACGAAGAGGGTATTCACCGCGAGTGGAGCATAATGACCAAAGAATTTATTGCTGATGACAAAGGGCATTTAAAAGGGCTTAAAACCGTGAACGTACGTTGGGAGAAACAAGAGGATGGTGGAAGACCACACCTTATCGAAGAGCCTAATTCTGAAAAGGAATGGCCGTGTGAATTGGCTTTGTTGGCGCTAGGCTTCACTGGGCCTGAGCCCACGCTCGCCGAGCGTTTGGGTCTTGATCAAGATGAGCGTTCCAACGTAAAAGGAAATGAAAAATACCAAACAAACGTACCCCATATTTTCACTGCTGGTGATATGCGTCGTGGGCAATCTCTAATTGTTTGGGCCATTTCGGAAGGGCGTGAAGCTGCCCATCACGTAGATGCCTTTTTGATGGGGTCATCCAAATTGCCCATTAAAGAGGGTGGTGACTTGCCAAACGGCTAGGCTACTGAAAGAAATTCCAAACCAATCCAAAACGAAACAGCATATCACGATAGGGATACCCAGGTGCTGCATAATAATTTGCACCTCTCCTATTGGCGTTAACGTGCTCTAATATAAAGAACAAGCGGGTCTGTCTGATTTTCATATTAAAAAATGCATTGACAATAGGATAACCTTCCATTTCTTGGTGTGGTTGTACTACAAAGGCTGAAATCAAGGGGTGGTAGGCACGCATTTTAAAGGAGGAGAAATAACGTGCACTGACACCCAGATTTAAGAATAGGGCATTTTCAAACCAATGGTCTTCATAATACAAGGCCGTACGTCCAATAAAATTAGGCATTGGCATCACTTCTTTGTTGTCGCTCAACTGCTGGCCACGTAGTTTCATATCCATGCGGAACACGCCCCAGTTAACTCCTGTTTCCAAATCCAATTGCAATAGATTAATACCCCGCGTCAACTGCATGGGCGTTACGGCAAGTGAAGCGGCATCTGGCTGTAGGTAATAGGCGTAGTTGTTGATATGGGTCGTGGTAATTGATAGTTTACCAAAATAGGGGTGTGAGAGTTGCGCAAAAATTGCAGTACGCTGCTCTATTTCGGGAGTGTTTTTCCATTGGTAGTCGGCATAGCTACTGGTGAATTGCTCAAACACAAATCCTGGATGCTGTTGCTGCCAACGCAGACCGGCTGCTAGCGTAAAAGACGAAAACAGCGGTTGATTTATTTCCCCAAATACGTAGTTCCCAATGCGATCACCGCTGATGCCGAGTTCGGCTGAAGCACGAAAATCCAAGCTGCCAAATCGCTTGCGCCATTCTCCACCCACGGAGTAGGCATCTTCATTTATGTAAGGATTAACAAGTTGCTCCTCTTCATTATAGCTGTATTTATGGTGCCGTATGTGACCCGAAAACCAACCTATGGTAGGACTTGTGAGTATGGTAT
This sequence comes from Bacteroidota bacterium, assembly GCA_038143535.1. Lineage (GTDB taxonomy): Bacteria > Bacteroidota > Bacteroidia > Flavobacteriales > Flavobacteriaceae > UBA7446. Next base: position 379,302 of record JAYQMD010000001.1, on the reverse strand, counting down.
AGGCATCAAATTGACGAAGGCTGTAATATACATGGTCATAGGGCTTGGTTCGGTTAGCTGCCATATCGCCATAGCCGCCAAAGGCTTCGTCTTGACTAAAGCGATTGTCTTGAATATCACTTTGCATGCGGTATCCAAGACGCAAACGAGGCGTCTGAAGTGAATCATTGGAGCGTAGTAGCAAATAGTCTTGTTCCAATACGTAACGTTTCCCAATAAAGTTATTGGTGGCATTTTCAAAGTTTACCTCTAGGCGTTCGCGGTCAAAAAATTCATCGTCACCCGACTCAAAATCTTGGATGGAGGCTTCATCTAGTCCGCCGTTTTCTTGTTGTGAAATTTTTTGATTCATGATTTGTAAGCGCAAGCGATACCGTCCATTGGGATTTTCATAGCGTGTGCTAAAGCGCAACTGGCTGCGCCCCGATATTTGGTGCTGGTATTTTCCCAAAGAGCGGTGTCCGCGGTAGCCAATGGCATAGTTAAGCCTTGAGTGGATGTTGGCTGTGATAAGCACATCGGTGGATTGCCCTTGCGATTGGGTGGTTTTAAAGAACAGCTCGGACAGCGGCGTTGGCACGTGGTAATAGCCAAACTGATGTGGCAGAAAGCGTTGGCTTTCTTTGGCCTTAAAACCAACGACTGGTGCAGTTTCTTTATGCCAAACATCTAAGGACAAGGGGTTTAGGGCTTGGCCGGAATTGTTTAGTGGCAGATAGGCAAAGTTATCTCCACGCTGGCTGTTGAACTTGTAGTATTTGGCCATGGTAAGCGTGGTATCCACGTGGATGGTATCCCGTGCCTGGCTGATGATAAGGTAATCTGTAATGCTGATGTTAGCGTCACTTGCATTAACTGACAAAGAATCTAAGGCTTTTACATTAAATGAATTTGGGGTAATTTTTTTCTCATTGATGCGTTTGGGCAGCTGCGGTCCTGTCCGTGGGGGTTTGGCTTGCGCCAAAACAAAGAGAGGAAAACACAAGAAAAGAAATATTCTCATCACGCTTAACTGTTTTAGCAAAGGTATTGATTTCGAAAACAACAGTTGCATCGGCTTTAATCGATTTTTTTTAAAATTAGCGTTGAACACTACACCTAAACCTCCCCTCACATTTCTTTTGTATTTTAGACCCTGGATGCAAACACAGCTTACCCAAACCCTAGAGTGTGGAACCGATGAAGCCGGGCGTGGCTGTTTGGCAGGACCGGTAACCGCAGCTGCTGTGATCCTACCCGCGTCCTATACCCACCCACTACTCAACGATTCCAAAAAGCTCAGCGCAAAACAACGCCAGGCCCTAAGAGAAGAAATTAAATATGTGGCACTGGCCTATGGCATTGCGCACGTATCGCCCAAAAGAATTGACGAAATCAACATACTAAACGCTTCAATAGAGGCCATGCAGCTTGCTATAGACGCCATGGCGCGCGTGCCCGACACCATCCTCGTAGATGGCAATAAATTCAAGCCCTACCATGACATTCCGCACCACTGCATCATTGGGGGCGATGGCAAATACCGCAACATAGCGGCTGCGTCCATACTGGCAAAAACCACCAGAGACGAACTCATGGTCGAATACCACCAAAAACATCCGCACTACGGCTGGGACACCAACAAGGGATACCCAACCGCCCAACACCGCAATGGCATCCGAATACATGGAGCTGTTGACATACACCGTAAAACTTTTGCATTATTGCCCACACAACTCTCTTTAGATTTATAAATTTGTATTATGAATCGATTGTTGCTGCTTACTGCCTGCATTCTTTTAATTGGCTGTCAACCCAAACAAAACACAACCAACTCACTACTGGGGTATTTACCAAACAATGCGGTGATGGTACTGAAAAGCAGCGCCTTTAACTCGCTTCATGATTACAGCAACCAACAAGATGCCGCCATGGCAGCAGCAACGCTATTGCCAGCGTTCTTCGAAGAATTAAACCAAATAGCGCCCAACACCGCCGGGCAATTGAGCTTTCACCCTGAAGGGAAAGGCCAACTTATTCCACTGTTGATAAGCCAACAAAAACCTGTTCATAGCGACACCGTTTCCTTTGACACCCTTCAGTACAACAAAACGCTCCTGTTGAAAAGAAATACCAATCCGCCGACCTATTACGCCAGTTGGGACAGCCTACACTTTAGCTCGCCCAGCAAATTGTTACTGGAAAGTAGCATTCGTCTTAGATCCACTCCTAATAGTATTGATGTTGAGCTCAAACAGCTTTACGACAACGCCACAGAAGATCACACTTTTTTTGTATCCCAAGACATTGCGCCGTATTTCAATACGCTTTTTAACGATATAAACCCCGTGCCGTGGTCGCAGTGGAGCAAGTGGACCGCCATTGTGCCAACGGTCAATAGCAACGGGGTGTATATGCAAGCCTATGGCGTGATGGATGCCAGCGGTGCCTCTCGCCTTTCTTTCCTCCAAAACCAAGACAGTGCCTTGCAAGATTTAGCTGCACATATACCTAGTAATGTTAATACGGTTCAAGCTTTCAGTTTTGATTTAGATACCTATAACAAAGCCGCACTGCGCTTTAGGGCAGCACACAATTTGCCTGAAACCCCTGTAGACTCGCTGCTGATAGGTACTGAGCGACTTGCCCAACTAAAGCTCGGAAATGAAACCGTGGTATTGGTTAAAACAAACAAGCCACCCGACAATATAAAACAAACTTTAGCGAAGAAATCCAAGGCGCAGTTCAAAACAGAACAAGAAACGCTTTATGCCTTTTCCAACGAGCATATCATCGCTAAGCTGTTACCGCCCATACTAAAGCAAAACAGCTATGCTTTTGCTACATTGCTAAACGAATACCTATATTTGGGAACTTCCAAGACTGCATTAGAGTCGTTGATTTACGCACTTAAAAAAGATGATGTTTTAACACAAAACGAACGCTTCAAAACCTATGTTAAATCGCTGCCCAGCCGTAGTAGTTTCTGGGGATGGTCTGCACCAGCCTATTTTGGAGCGCAAGTAAAAAAAATGGTGCCGACCCTGAGCGATGTGGCGATAGGTGCGTTTAGGCAAGCAGACTATGTGGGAACTGTTGAAGGCGAGGTGTTTTATGTGGCATTAAGCCTACAGAAACCCAATGATCAAGGCAAAAAAGCTCAAGCCGTTGAACTGGCAGGCACGGCAACGTTTGATAAGCCTGTGATTTGGGGGCCATATGCCGTGCATAACCACAAAACGCAAGTCTTGGAATGGGTGGTGCAAGACGAGGAAAATCAACTCTATTTGTTGGATACTAATGGCGGTATTATTTGGAAAAAACAACTTGATGATGCCATTTTAGGCCCCGTGACCCAAGTGGATTTATACCGCAACAAACGACTGCAACTGGCCTTTACAACCGCTAAAAGCTTTCAAGTTTTAGATCGCAACGGCAATGCGGTTTCGGGCTTCATCAAAAAAGGGATGGGCTCTTCCAGCACGCTTGCGGTGTTTGACTACGACAAGCAACGCAACTACCGTCTTTTATTAAGTAGCGGCAATGCGTTGAGCATGTATGACAGAGGGATGAAAAAGGTAAGCGGTTGGCGCAAAACCAAATGCAATAGTGCACTAAAATACCCAGCCAAACACATTCGCATTGGCAATCGAGACTATATTGCACTTGTGCAAAAATCAGGAAAAGGAGAGCTGTTGCACCGCACCGGTAAAACACGTATAAAAATACCAACAGACGTCAAATTAACGCAAAACATCTATCCCTATCAAAGTGGTTTTGTAAGCATTGACGACAAGAACAGGCTCATTAAAATTAGCACCACAGGGAAACTCACCAAAACAGCACTACCCTTTGAAACACGCTATACTATTGCTGCAAATCGCAATACGTTGGTCACGCTTACTGAAAACAAAGTAAGCATCAACAATCAGTTGGTGGAATTGGATTTTGGAGTTTATGCACCTCCTCAAATTCAGGTGGTCAACAACAGAACCTATATCCTTATTTGGGACAATCAGTCCGATAAGATTTACATCTTTGATCGAGATGCCAAACTTCTCGATAGCTTTCCTGTAATAGGCCGCAAATGGGCTATGTTGGGTCAAGCGGTTCCGGGATCGGCGGTGTATTTGGGGACACAAAACAACAGGAAAGAGCTGCGGTTTTATAAAATGCCCTAGGCTATTTCAGCGTCAAAAATTCTGAAGAAGTGCCCCTCAAATTTTTTTATTACTTCTTGCATAGCAACAGCTGTACCCAATTCCTTTCCCATTGAAGTAATGGACTTATCAGCTATCCCACAGGGAATGATATAATCGAAAAAAGACAAATCGGTATTTACATTTAGCGCAAATCCATGCATGGTTACCCAACGGCTTGTACGTATGCCCATGGCGCATATCTTACGAGGATTGGCTCCTTCAACATCTATCCAAACGCCCGTTTCACCCTTACTCCTACTGGCTTCGATACCATAATCGGCAAGGGTAGCAATGATGCATTCTTCCAAAAAACGCAGATACTTGTGAATGTCTGTAAAAAAACAATCCAAATCCAAAATTGGATAACCCACCAACTGTCCAGGACCGTGAAAGGTTATGTCTCCACCGCGGTTGGTTTTAAAAAACTTGCCCCTTTTTCCCGCAAGGTGGTATTGTTGACCAATAAGTTATTTTTATCTCCGCTTTTACCAAGTGTATATACTGGGGGATGCTCAAGAAAAAGTAAGTGGTGTTGGGTTGGTGTTTGGTCTTTTGAGTTTCGGCGGTTGTGTATTTTTTGATTAATGGTTTGCTGAAACAAATCCTGTTGTAGTGCCGTTGCGGCCTCATACGTCACCAAGCCTAATTGGCGGACGTGCACCTTTGGCTTAGGGCTCATAATCGAACGGTCGGTTGAGAATGATGAGTGCGCCAATAACACCAGGCACCCATGCGCAAAGGGTGAGTAAAAAAACGATAACAATAGAGCCACAGCCTCTATCCAATACGGCGAGTGGAGGAAATAGGATGGCCAGTAGGACTCTAAATAAACTCATGGTAGTCAAAGATACAAATTCGTGATATCTAAATAACTCATGTGCATTGGTTATCTTTGTCACAGAAAAATTTGGGATGCAAGAGCTATCAGAACAAGAACTTGTCCGTAGAGAGAAATTAACAAAACTTCGTGATTTAGGGATTGACCCTTATCCAGCGGCTGCTTTTGACGTTTCGCACTACGCCACAACAGTTAGTGAGAAATTTGAACAAGGACAACATGTACGCATGGCCGGAAGGCTAATGTCAAGGCGTGTGCAAGGAAAAGCCAGCTTTGCCGAGCTTCAAGATGCCACAGGCAGGGTACAGCTCTATTTCAATAGAGACATCTTATGTCGGGATGAAGACAAAACCCAGTACAACGACGTTTACAAAAAACTTCTTGATATCGGTGATATTATAGGAATTGAAGGCACCATGTTTACTACCCAAGTGGGAGAAAAAACCATTGAAGTACACCAGCTGTTTGTGTTGAGCAAATCGCTACGTCCTTTGCCACTACCCAAAGTAGATGCCGAAGGCAACACCTATGATGCATTTACGGATGCCGAGCAACGCTACCGTCAGCGCTATGTTGATTTGATTGTAAATCCGCAGGTGAAAGATGCCTTTGTTAAGCGCACCAAGATTACCAATACCATTCGTTCTTTTTTTAACGACCGGGGTTATCTCGAAGTTGAAACACCCATATTACAACCCATCCCCGGGGGTGCTGCTGCACGTCCGTTTGTGACACATCACAACGCGCTCAACATACCGCTTTACCTCCGTATTGCCAACGAGTTGTACCTAAAGCGGTTAATTGTTGGGGGGTTTGATGGGGTATATGAATTTGCCAAAGATTTTAGAAATGAAGGGATGGACAAAACCCACAACCCTGAATTTACGGTAATGGAACTCTATGTGGCCTACAAGGATTACCATTGGATGATGGAAACAACGGAATCGCTGTTGGAGGAAGTGGCTGTCGCTGCAAATGGCGTAGGTACCGTAACCGTTGGAGAAAATACTATAGACTTTAAGGCACCCTATCCTCGAGTCCCAATTTTAGACGCCATTAAAGAGCATACAAGCATTGACGTTTCTGATATGGATGAAAGTACATTGCGTGAAACAGTAAAAAAATTGGGGCTGGAAGTAGACGAAACCGTGGGCAAAGGAAAGCTTATTGATGCTCTTTTTGGGGAATGTTGCGAGCATCATTATATCCAACCAACGTTTATTACTGACTATCCAAAAGAAATGAGTCCGCTGACCAAATCACACCGCAGCAAACCAGGTTTAACAGAACGCTTTGAGCTTATGGTTAATGGAAAAGAATTGGCCAATGCCTATTCGGAATTAAACGATCCCATTGACCAGCGGGAGCGTTTTGAGGATCAAATGTCCCTTTCTAAAAAAGGAGATGAGGAAGCCATGTTTATTGATCAAGATTTTCTTCGCTCATTGGAATACGGCATGCCGCCCACTTCTGGTATTGGTATTGGTATTGACCGCCTCACCATGCTGTTGACCAACAACAGTTCTATTCAAGAGGTGTTATTTTTTCCACAGATGCGTCCAGAGAAAAAAGGGCCAACACTCACGGAAGAAGAACAAGGTGTTGTTGATTTGCTTAAAAAAGAAAGCCCCATTGCACTTACATCACTCAAGGAACAATCAGGGCTTAGTAATAAAAAATGGGACAAAACCATCAAAGGGCTGACTGGCAAATCAATTGCTGAAGTGAAAAAAACTGGGGGTGACTTGTTGGTTACGCTGCTTTAGAATAACTTAAATTCCGTACTTCTGTTTTTTGCGTGTTTGTTTTCTGAACAAGTAACGCCGTCTTTACAATTGTTTAAAAGTTTTGACCCGCCATATCCCGCTACTGTAAGTAGAGGTTTTAATTCTTTTTTTAATTGTAAAGCTTACATATTTTCAGCACTTTAGCGTATCAAATAAATTTTATGAAAAAAATATCATTTCTTCTTATAGGTTTAGCGGTGCTGACTACCGTTCCCGCAAACGCACAGCTTGGCAAACTTTTTAAAAAGAAAAAGCCACCCGTAACGCAAATGCCAAAACCTAAAAAGGAAGATAAAAACGGCATTAAACCTTATGACAAAGTAATTACCAAAAAGGCCATCACAGATAAGGGGTTATTTGACGTGCATACGGTTGATGACAAATTCTATTATGAAATTCCTGACTCCCTGTTTGGGTCAGAAATGTTGATGGTTACACGTATTGCCAAAACAGCCTCAGGCATCGGTTTTGGTGGTGGAAAACAAAATACCCAGGTATTGCGTTGGGAAAAAGACAGCAAGAAAGTTTTGCTGCGAGTTGTTTCACATGAAGTTGTAGCAGCCGACTCACTGCCCATTCACGAGGCTGTGGTCAATTCAAACTTTGAGCCTATACTGTATCGATTTGACATCAAGTCCATTGGAAAAGATTCTACTTCTACTGTGATTGAAATCAACAAACTTTTTGAAACAGATGTAAAAGCACTTGGCTTCCCAGCCTCGAGAAGAAAAAGTTATAAAATATCGAGTATGGATAAATCAAGATCATTTATCAATACGCTTAAAAGTTATCCGCTCAATATTGAAGCGCGTCATGTAAAAACTTACAATTCAAGCGAGCCACCCTCCAATTCGAGCACCGCATCCATAAGCTTAGAAATCAGCAACTCCATGATTCTACTGCCCAAGGACCAAATGAAAAGACGCTACTTTGACCAACGCGTAGGCTGGTTTTCAAGAGGGCAAACGGATTATGGTCTGGATGTGCAAAAAAGCAAAACAGTGCGCTACCTAGATCGTTGGCGTTTAGAAATAAAAGATGAAGATGTAGAAAAATTTAAACGCGGTGAATTGGTAGAACCCAAAAAACCCATAGTGTACTACATTGATAGAGCCACACCAAAAAAATGGGTGCCCTATTTAAAACAAGGGATTGAAGACTGGCAAGTAGCATTTGAGGAAGCAGGTTTTAAAAATGCCATTATTGCTAAAGACCCTCCAACACCAGAAGAAGATCCAGATTGGAGTCCCGAAGATGTACGGTATTCAGTTGTGCGTTATTTGGCTTCTCCTATTCCTAATGCCAATGGACCGCATGTGAGTGATCCACGGTCGGGTGAAATATTGGAGTCTGACATCAACTGGTATCACAATGTGATGACGCTATTACGCAATTGGTTTTTTGTGCAAACGGCTGCCATTAATCCAGAAGCTAGGGGTGTAGAATTTAAGGATGAAATTATGGGGCGTTTGATTCGGTTTGTTTCTGCGCACGAAGTAGGACACACCATAGGGCTCCCCCATAACATGGGAAGCAGTGTTGCGTTCCCTGTTGACTCGTTGCGCTCTGTCTCTTTTACCAAAAAATACGGTACGGCACCTTCTATCATGGACTATGCTCGGTTTAACTACATTGCACAACCAGGAGACGGAGATGTTTCGTTGATGCCGGATATTGGGGTTTATGACAAGCATGCTGTTCGTTGGGGCTACCGCCCCATTCCATCTGCTAAAACGGCAGCTGACGAAAAGGAAACCTTAGATCAATGGATTTTAGCACATCAAGACGATCCCATGTATCGTTTTGGAAGTCAACAATTTGGGAATCCTATTGACCCTAGCTCACAGACAGAGGATCTGGGCGATAACGCCATAAAAGCAAGCGCTTATGGCATTGCAAACCTTAAAAGAATTGTGCCAAATCTGATAGAATGGACAGCAGAGGACGGTAAGGACTATGACGATTTACAAGATCTATACAACCAAGTATTGGGTCAGTTTAATCGTTATATGGGACATGTAGCGGCAAATATTGGCGGTGTGTATGAATACTACAAAACCTATGATCAAGAAGGTGCGGTGTATACACATGTTGACAAAAAGCACCAGCATGCTTGTATGCAATTCTTGCAAGAAGAATTATTTGCAACGCCAACATGGATGTTGGACAACGATATTTTCAATAAGATTGAGTTTGCTGGCGTACTTGACCGCATGCGACGCATGCAAACAGGCACCCTCAACCGCTTGTTGAGCTTTGACCGACTGGCACGTATTTCTGAAAATGAAGCACTCAATGGCAGCGATGCCTATACACTTGTAGAGATGATGACAGCACTTCGAAAAGGTATTTGGAGTGAATTGTATAGCAACAAGGCTATTGGTATCTACCGTAGAAACCTGCAACGCGCTTATATCGATCGTTTGGAATACCTGATGACAGAAAGCCAAGAGCCGCTAGTGGGTTCAGCAAGACGTTATAGCAATCGTACTAGAGTGCTTGTTAGTCAATCAGATATTAGAGCCGTAAGCAGGGCGCAATTGATTAATCTTAAAAACGCCATCAACACAAGCTTAACAAACACAACCGATCAAAATACACGCTATCACTTGCAAGAAGCTGTGGTGCGTATTGATGCGATTTTGGACCCAAGTTAATTTACAACGCTTTTAACGTTTCTGAAAAGGCCTCCAGCGTATGCTCGAGGTCTTTTTGGCTTATGGCATCGTTTAGGAAGTAACTTTCAAAGGCACTGGGTGGCAAATAGATACCGCGTTTTAGCATGCCGTGGAAATAGGCTTTAAAATAATCATTATTGCCCTTAGCTGCTGTTTCGAAGTCCACAACTGGCGTGTCTGTAAAATGTAGCGACATCATGGAGCCCAATCTATTGATTTGATAGGGAAGTCCTTTCTTTTCCAATAGCGGCACCATCTCATGGTGTAAGAATGCGGTTTTATCAGCCAAACTTGTATAGGTTTCAGGATGTGCATGCAACAAGTCTAACATGGTCAGTCCAGCAGTCATGGCCAGAGGGTTTCCACTCAAAGTACCCGCCTGATAAACAGGTCCAAGTGGTGCTAAAAAATCCATAATTTCTTTTCGAGCAGCAAAAGCACCAACAGGCAAACCACCGCCGATAACTTTCCCGTAAGTAACCAAATCAGCGCGAACGCCAAGACATTCTTGTGCGCCGCCCTGGGCCAATCTAAACCCTGTCATGACCTCGTCAAATATAAGAACTGCACCATGTGTATCACACAAACTGCGCAAGCCCTCCAAGAAGCCTGCTTGTGGTAAAATGCAACCCATATTACCAGCAACTGGCTCAACGATTATGGCGGCAATTTGCGATGGATTGGCGCGAAATATTTCGGCTACGCGTTCCAAATTATTGTATACAGCGAGAAGGGTGTCTTTAACCGTGCCAGCTGTGACCCCTGGACTGTTTGGACTACCGAAAGTAACGGCGCCACTACCGGCCTGAATCAGAAAGGCGTCTGCGTGTCCGTGATAGCAACCCGCAAACTTGATGATTTTGTCACGCCCTGTAAATCCCCGAGCCAGTCGAACCGCACTCATGCAGGCTTCTGTTCCTGAATTCACAAAACGGATTTGATCCATATGCGGCACCATGGAAAGCGCACGTTTGGCAATTTCGGTTTCCAATGCTGTTGGAATGCCATAGGAAGTTCCCTTTTCGGCTCGCGCTTGAACAGCAGCGACCACTTTAGGGTGTGCATGCCCTAAAATCATGGGACCCCAAGATGCAATAAAGTCTATATAGCGATTTTGGTCCTCATCGAAGAGGTACGCACCCTTCGCGTGCGTGAGGAAAATAGGCGTTCCACCAACAGCGTTAAAGGCGCGTACTGGAGAATTTACCCCGCCTGGAATTACTTTCTTTGCCTCATTGAACAAGGCGCTACTACGTTGGTATTGCATCATTTTACTTTGAGTTGTTGGCCAATAGCCAGTTTGCTTGAGCGCAATCCGTTAAGGTCCTTAAGGGCTTGCACTGAAGTGTCAAATTCCTTGGCAATTGCATACAAGGTATCCCCTTGTTTTACTACATAATTTTGAGTGGTTGGGGCCTTATCGTTTTTGACCTTATCCTTTTTGGCTTTTTTTGTTTTGATGGGCTCCTTGCTGCCGTCAAATCGCCAAAGTTCGTAACGCTCGATAAGCGATATCAGCTTGTAGGCATATTGCGGATCTGTAGCGTAACCTGCTTTCTTTAGTCCGTGTGCCCAGCTGACATAGTCCGTTTTTTTCATTTTGAATAGCTTACTGTATCGATCTCTGTAGCGCAAAAACTCGGAATGATCCCGATAGGATTGATCTACTTTTTTATACTTGCGAAAGCACTCCCCTTTTGCGTCGTCATCGTGAGAAACGCTAGGTCCGCGCCAACCTTTATGACATTTAATCCCAAAGTGGTTGTTAGACTTGACCGCTAATTTCCCAACGCCTGCTTGTGATTCCAATAAGCCCTGTGCTAGGGTAATGCTTGCTGGTATTCCAAATTTTTTCATCTCCTTTTGCGCAAGTGGTGCATACTGTACAACATAAACCTTCATACGCATATGGGTATCTAAATGAGCACGTTTTTTTGCAGTTTGCTTAGGTGATTTGTTTTCAATTTTTTTGGCGTTCCGTTTTACTTCTCCATTGTAAACTACTTTTTTTGAGCCACATGAAGTAAGCAAGAGAGCAATAATAAAAAAGGCTACGGTTCTGGCCATTGCACTTGATACTGATAATTGTAACCAGCGATTCCCTGCGTTCCGCCAGTGTGAATGAGTAAAATATTTGTTCCAAACAACCATGTATTCTTTTTTATCATTTGCACCAACTGAAACAGCATAGGTGCCGTGTAAATAGGATCCAATAGCACGCCTGTACTATCGATAAGATCGTTTGCAAATGCAACAAGCCTTTTATCGACATTGGCGTAACCCGCATAGGATGGGTGCCGAATGAGCTCCCAATTATCACGTGACACAAAGGTACGAATACGGTCTGGGATTGTGGCATCATCTACCATTTGAAAACCCACAACTTTTTGATGGGCGGCAGCTGAAGTTGCCAAACCAGCTAAGGTACCCCCTGTTCCTACAGCACATCCAATAACATCAAAACGCAAATCGTCAGTTGTCAAGATTTCTGCACAACCTTTAACCGCAAGTTCGTTAGTGCCTCCCTCAGGGATGATAAGCAAATTTTTAGCAGCTACAAGCTGACACACCTTTTCACCGTATTCTTTTAGTTTGTATTCGGCTCTTGTCACAAAAACCAAGTGCATGCCATTAGCCTGACACTGAGACAAAGTGGGGTTTAATGGTTTATGTGCAAGTTCTTCTCCCCTAACGATTCCGACGATGGGAATTTGTTCCTGAGCAGCAAGTGCTGCAGCAGCAGCAAGGTGATTAGAATAAGCGCCTCCAAACGTAAGTATACCATTGGCAGAAGAAGCTTTTAAGGCTTTAAAATTATAGTTGAGTTTACGCCATTTATTTCCAGAAGCTAATGGAAAAACCAGATCTTCTCTTTTAAGAAATACCGAAATCCCTTTCTCCTCAAATTCGGGAAGTGGTAGGTATTGGTTTATGGCGGTTGGTTTGTGCACATTCAAAAATACGTGATTCTATGTATTTATATTTAAATATACATTCGGCATGTTTTTTGATTATTTTTAGAAAAATTCAATTATGAAACGGTTTTTATTCATCGCGGCAGCACTCTTGCTCACTTCTTGTGCATCTATTCGCGTTAGTACAGATTATGATACTGGCGTTGATTTTACTTCCTATAATGCCTATGCTTTTTTCAAACCCGGCATTGACGATGCTCAAATTTCAGACCTAGACAAAAGACGCATCCTAAAGGCCATTGAAAACACGCTTGCAGAAAAAGGCTTTGTTGCTTCAGAAACACCCAATATTTTGGTTAGTTTTCATACCAAGGCAGAGAAAAATGTACGTGTCAGCGAAAGCTATGTTGGCTGGGGTGGTCCTTTCTTTGGTCCTTATGGCGGTATGGGTTGGGGATGGGGATTCAATCGTCCTTACAATGTAAATACCACAACGAGTGGAGTGCTCTATATTGACCTCATTGATGCGACTTCCAAGAAATTAGTTTGGCAAGGAAAAGGAATCGGCAGATTGAGCAGTGGCACGCCACAAGAACGTGAAGCAAAAATAAATACGTTTGTTACAGATATTTTAGCGGCTTATCCGCCTTCAAATTAGCTGATCAGCAAGTCCTTAGCTGCAGATAACGCTGCTGGGATTCCATTTGGATTCTTTCCTCCTGCAGTGGCAAAAAATGGTTGGCCACCTCCTCCTCCTTGAATATGGGGACTAATTTCTTTGATGATAGCATTGGCTTGCCAAGTACCCTTTTGAGCAAGTGCTTTGGAAACATAACAAGATAAAAGGGGTTTATTTCCTTTTTTACTTCCCAGTACGGCAATCAAATTTTGGTGATTTTGCCCAAGTTTGAAAAGGGCATCCTTAAGACCAGCGCCATCCAAATCAACCTCCGCAATAATGACAGACATTTCTCCTAGTGTTAGGCTGCTATTTTCGAGTTCGGTAATAAGCTGTGCTACTACTTTTTTATTGAGGTTTTCCAATTCCTTTTTAAGCGTGCTGTTTTCATCTTGCAAAGCCTCAACGGACGCCAATATATCTTGAGGATTTTTTAACTGTTTTTTTAATTTTTCGAACGTTTCTGCTTGATCATAAACGCGTTTTTTAGCCTCATTAGCTGTGACGGCTTCTATACGCCTAATACCTGAAGCAACCGCTGTTTCAGCTGTTATGGTAAAATGCCAAAGTGAGGATGTATTTTTTACATGAGTACCGCCACAAAGCTCAACAGATTCGCCAAAGCGAATGCTGCGGACTGTGTCGCCATACTTTTCGCCAAACAGGGCGAGGGCGCCATTGTCAATAGCTTGTTGATAGGGTGTATTGCGCTGTTCTACTAGATCAATTTGCTCTTGTATTCGGGCATTTACAAAGGCTTCTACAGCCATCAGTTCGTCTGAAGTTAGCTTGGCAAAATGTGAAAAATCGAAACGCAAATATCCTGAGCGCACCATAGATCCTTTTTGGGTAACATGCGTGCCAAGCACCGAACGTAAGCCTTGATGCAATAGGTGTGTAGCCGTGTGGTTTGCAGCAGTAGCATTTCGCTTTTGTTCATCTACTACGGCAGTGAAAGACCCGTTGAGATCTGCAGGCAGTTGATTGGCCACATGAATAATCAGATTGTTTTCTTTTTTGGTGTCGGTGATATAGGTAACATTTCCATTAGGCGCTTCCAAATAGCCCTTATCTCCTACCTGACCACCCCTTCAGGATAGAAAGGCGTAAGGTTAAAAACCAACTGATATAAGCTGCCATTTTTGGTGGTTACCTTTCTGTATCTGACAATTTTTACGGGTGTTTTGAGTAAGTCATAGCCCACAAATTCCTGTTCGTCGTCTTCTCTAATATCAATCCAATCTTCGGTTTCTACTTGGGCTGCTGCCCTTGAGCGTGTTTTTTGTTGCGCCATTTCGGTAGCAAATGCATCTTCATCTAAGGTCATGTCGTTTTCAGACAAAATAAGTGCTGTCAAATCAACGGGGAAACCAAAAGTGTCGTACAACTCAAAACCCTTTGCTCCCGAGAGTTGTTTTCCAGCGTTAGATTTCATGAGCTGCTCAAGCATTACCAAGCCTTGCGATAAGGTTTTTAAGAATGATTGCTCCTCTTCCTTGATGACGTTTCGGATGAGATCTTGTTGGTCTTTAAGCTCTGGAAAGGCACTTCCCATTTGATCAGATAAGGTTTTAACCAATGCATAAATAAAAGGTTCTTTTTGATCCAAGAAAGTATAGCCATAGCGGATGGCACGTCTTAGAATACGTCGCATGACATAACCCGCTCCGTTGTTGGAAGGCAATTGGCCGTCGGCAATGGAAAAAGAAACCGCTCTGAGGTGATCGGCAATTACGCGAATGGCAATATCGACTTCCTCTTTTTTGCCGTAACCGGAAGCTGTGCGGGTTTCGATCTCGCGAATGAGGGGTGTAAACACATCGGTATCGTAATTGGATTGTTCGCCTTGAACCACCATACAAAGGCGTTCGAAGCCCATACCCGTGTCCACGTGCTTTTCAGGCAATTTTTCAAGGGAACCATTGGCTTTTCTGTTAAACTCAATAAATACCAAATTCCACACTTCAACTACTTGCGGGTGATCCATATTGACAAGCGTGGCACCGTCAACTTTGGCTTTGTCCTCTGCAGACCTTATGTCCACGTGAATTTCAGAGCAGGGACCACAAGGCCCTTGATCGCCCATTTCCCAAAAATTGTCTGCTTTGGAACCCATAAGAATACGTTCGGGTGCAATATGTGATTCCCAAAAAGAAATGGCTTCGTCGTCTTTTGAAAGCCCTTCAGCGTCGTCCCCTTCAAATACAGTCACATACAAATCGTTTTTATCGATTTGCATTTCTTCAGTAAGAAACTCCCAGGCATAGGCAATGGCTTCTTTTTTAAAGTAATCTCCAAAACTCCAGTTTCCGAGCATCTCAAACATGGTGTGGTGGTAGGTGTCTTTCCCAACTTCTTCGAGGTCATTGTGCTTGCCAGATACGCGCAGACACTTCTGGGTATCGGCAACTCTTTTGTCAGCAGCGGCTTTGTTGCCCAGAAAATATTCCTTGAACTGGTTCATACCAGCATTGGTAAACATAAGCGTCGGGTCATTTTTCATAACCATGGGTGCAGAGGCTACAATCTTGTGTTCTTTGTCAGTAAAAAAGTCTAAAAACTTTGCGCGAATGTCTTGTGATTTCATGAAACCGTTTAATGGTTAGTCTGAATTACGTATCTTTGTAGTAAACGCTTATTCAGCGGAGTAAAAATAGTACATTTTACGGAATGGCAAAGGTTAAGTATTACTACGACCAAGAGAGTCTATCTTATCGAAAAATAGAGGTTAGAAATCGACGAAAAGCACGTAATGTCTTGGCCTTTCTAACGGCTTCTGGCCTATTCGGTATAGCCTTCGTATTCTTTTTACTTTCCACTCCTGCCATCAGTACTCCCACTGAGATTGCGCAAGCACGGGAACTCGAAAACTACAAACTCAACTACGAGCAATTACAACGAAAAATGAACAAGGTCGAAGAAGTCCTCGATCATTTACAGGAGCGCGATAACCAGATTTACCGCGTGGTGTTTGAAACCAACCCAGTGCCCGATGACGTTAGGAAAGCTGGTTTTGGTGGTGCAAACCGATATAAAAACTTGGAGGGTTATGCCAATTCAGACTTGATTATCAGCACCACAAAACAATTGGATATTTTGTCCAAACAGGTGGTTATTCAATCCAAGTCATTTGATGAAGTGCAGCGATTGGCACTTGACAAGGAAAAATTATTGGCTGCAATTCCTTCAATTCAACCCATTAAAAATGATGATTTAAAACGTATGGCATCTGGTTATGGATGGCGTACAGACCCCTTTACCAAAGCCCGTCGCAAACACAAGGGGATGGATTTTACATCTCCAAGAGGAACGCCTATTTACGCGACAAGCAACGGTAAAGTTACCCGAGCAGACAACCGTTCGTTTGGCTATGGAAAACACATACGTATAGACCACGGTTATGGTTATGTAACATTATATGCCCACCTGAGTGATTATAACGTAAAGCGGGGTCAGCGTGTCAATCGGGGCGATATCATTGGCTATGTGGGTAATACAGGACGATCGCAAGCCCCACACCTTCATTATGAAATCCACTAAGACGGCAAGGCAATCAAGCCTATTAATTTCTTTTCTGGCGACCTTAATCCAGAAGAATTTGAGGCCATGTTAGAAGCTGCTAACCGCGAGAATCAATCGCTTGACTAATGCGACATCGTTTACCTGAAAAATTGTACTACAGCATAGGCGAGGTGGCCGAATCCTTTGAAGTAAAACCTTCTTTGATACGTTATTGGGAAAAAGAGTTCCAAATCATCAGTCCAAAGAAAAACCAAAGCGGAACACGCAAATTTTCAGCAAAGGATATTGAAAAGTTTGAGTTGATATTCAGCTTGATAAAGGAGCGTGGATTTACACTTGAAGGTGCCAAAAAAGAACTCAGCAGAGAAAAAAAAGGAAACCTAAGCGTTTTAAAGAAACTACAAAAAATTCGGCAGGAGTTGCTGCGTATAAAAGCAGAGATTTAATTACTTCTTCCTTATAAAAATATCGATTGTTACTCCACTAAAATCATACGCTTCACGGAGCTTATTTTCCAAAAATCGCTTGTATGGATCTTTAACGTATTGGGGCAGATTGCAGAAAAAAGCAAACTGTGGATGTGGGGAATGTAATTGGGTCACAAACTTTATTTTAACATACTTACCCTTTAAAGCTGGTGGTGGATTTTTTTCAATGATGGGAAGTATATAATCGTTGAGTTTCCTCGTAGGAATGCGTTGTGAACGGCGTTTATACACGTCTACTGCCGTTTCTATGGCCTTGAATACACGCTGTTTGGTAAGGGAAGAAACAAATACTATGGGTACATCTGTAAAAGGCGATATTTCCTCGCGAATGTATTCTTCAACTTTTTTGGTACTGTTGGTGTCTTTGTCAACCAAATCCCACTTATTTACTAAGATTACGATCCCCTTGTGATTTCGGGCGGCCAACCAAAATATGTTTTTGACCTGCGAATCAAAAGATCTGGTTGCATCGAAAACAAGCATGCATACATCCGAAAATTCGATAGACCGCAAGGCGCGCATGACAGCGTAAAACTCAATATTGGCTTTTACTTTGGTTTTTCTACGGATGCCAGCTGTGTCTACAAGGCAAAACTCAAAACCAAAACGGTTATAAACCGTATCAATACTGTCACGAGTGGTACCCGCTTCGTCTTTAACAATGTTTCGAGGCTCACCAATAAGGGCATTTACAAAAGAAGATTTACCGGCATTGGGTCTACCTACTACTGCAAAGCGGGGCAACCCATCGACTATTGGTGCACTTTTATCTGGAAGTGCAGAAACCAATGCGTCTAATAAATCGCCCGTACCCCCACCGTTCATGGCAGAGGTATGAAATAAGCTATCGATACCCAAAGTATAAAACTCAACAGAGGACATGATGCGTTTGGCGTTATCTACCTTATTCACAACAAGAAAAACAGGCTTATCAGATTTGCGCAGCAACTTGGCCACTTCTTCATCCATAATATTAATGCCTGTTTCTACATCAACCATAAAAATAATGGCATCTGCTTCCGAAATGGCAATTTCAACTTGCTGGTCAATTTCTTTTTCATAGGAATCATCTCCACCTACTACATATCCGCCGGTGTCAATGAGTGTAAATTCACAGCCATTCCAATCGGCTTTACCGTATTCTCTGTCGCGTGTAACGCCACTTGTGGCATCTACTATAGCTTCACGTCGCTGGACCATGCGATTAAACAGGGTAGATTTACCTACATTAGGTCTTCCAACAATTGCAACTAGGTTTCGCATAATTAATTTACAGGTTAAGTGTGTGGTTTTTAATATCCAAAACGTTTTAGGGCATTCGCATTTGAGCGCCAATCTTTGTTTACTTTAACAAAGAGTTCTAGATGCACTTTTTTTTCAAAAAATCGTTCTAAATCACGACGGGCTTGAGTCCCCACTTTTTTTAGGGCTGCGCCCTTATGTCCGATCAAAATTCCCTTTTGAGAATTGCGCTCGACAAATATAACTGCGCTAATTTTTATAATGCTATCTTCGACCTTAAAAGCGTCTGTTGTGACCTCAACC
Organism: Bacteroidota bacterium; assembly: GCA_038143535.1. GTDB lineage: Bacteria > Bacteroidota > Bacteroidia > Flavobacteriales > Flavobacteriaceae > UBA7446. The sequence goes on along the minus strand of JAYQMD010000001.1, from coordinate 360,669 downwards.
GAATACGGAATTTCTTTGTCGTAGTTTGACAATATCTTGTCTCGGACGGCTTCATTTACCACAAAGCGTTCGGACTTGTCGGTAAGCTGATCTTTTGGAAAATAGGGTTGGTGTTCGGGCAGCAGGGCTACCATTTGCGCTACCAATTCTTCAATTTGAAATTTTTCAAGAGCCGAAATACTTCTTATTTGTGCATTGGGCAACTGTTCTTTCCAAGCATCAATAGTCTCTTCCAGCAACTTCTGATTGCCTTTATCGATTTTATTAATGACTAGGAATAGTGGTTTGTCTGTTTTGGCCAGGCGTTGGATAATACTTTCAATTTTAGCTTTTTTCTCACCAATCTCTACCAAATATATCAATAAGTCAGCCTCATCAAAAACAGATTGCATGGCATCCATCATGCTCTCTTGCAGCTTGTAGGCAGGTTGAATAATCCCGGGTGTATCAGAAAGAATAAGTTGGTAGTTATCTGCATTTAACATACCGAGAATTCTGTGGCGTGTGGTTTGTGCTTTGGCATTGGTAATGACAAGTTTTTCTCCCAATATGGCATTTATAAGGGTAGACTTTCCCACGTTTGGACTTCCGATAATGTTGACAAAACCTGCTTTATGCATGATGCAAAGGTAAGGATTGCCGAAGAGCTATTGCTATATGAGAGAAGTTTTGTATTTTTGGCGTCCACATCGCGGGATAGAGCAGTAGGTAGCTCGTCGGGCTCATAACCCGAAGGTCGCAGGTTCGAGTCCTGCTCCCGCTACTAAAACAATAAAACGGTTATACTATTATATAGTTAACCGTTTTTTTATTTCTGAAGTGATAATTTGGTCTAATATTCTGCAGATATCCATATTTTACTGAGTGCAGGAACTCACATCAATTTCACTGTATAAATTTGGGTCTTGGTTTGGGTCTTCAACCGTGTTAGCCGCCATTGAAATTTTAACAATTTCATCACTTGTAGAAAAACAAAGTTGGTGAAAGTTGTCGTTGTCATTTATATCTGCTATCGAAATAGGCTCATGCGGTATTAGAACTCCAGAACAGTAAGAATATCCAACATAGTACTGAAATAAGTCAGATTCGGTATCACCACTTATATACGGTGTAACGCCACCATTCCAAGCAACTTGAATCGTTTGTGTACCTGAATTACATTCATTCAGATTATCATCAATTCTTTGGGCAAAGAATAAACTTGGTCCATCAGCAAGCGGAATAACATTAGTAGTAGTGATTCCGTTTAGGTTTATGATTTCTAAACAAACTGACTCTCCAGAAAAAGTATCAGTTGTAAATAAATCCCCTATAACTCTAACTTCAACAGGTGGATTGGTAACAGCTGTCCCAAATTCACCTAAGAAGCACAGTTCGATTTTCTCCATTTTCATCTGCGGGGGCCATAGAAACACAAATAGGGGTATGTATATTTCCTAGGCTATCTATAACTTCAAAATCAGTTTCCGATAAACTGGATGCATCTAATGGGAATTTAAAATTAACAGGCATACCATCTAACAGGCCTGCTTGTTGATTACATAAAAATAGACTTGGTAGTGCATTATCAAGTCCAAAAAAAGCCGACACAAGAGTATCTTGTATTTCTTCTGAAGCATATTCTCCTGTGCAATCATTAGTGACCTGTTCTTGAGGGTCTTCATTTTTGTTACATGAAAACAATAGGATTATTGTAAATAATTTAAATATAATTCGCATAAAGGCACTTTTAATTTTAGATAGTAAATTATCAATTAGGATTAATGAACACAGTTAAAATAATGTTAATCATTTTGAATTAGGTATATAGTTTGAATGGTAATCTCAAAATCTCGAGGTGTGAAATCAAAGTTCGATATTTCAACAGAGTTATCTACACACCGGGACAAATCTTTTTTCTGAGATTTGTCACTTTTTTTATTTTCTTGTTTTACTCTGTTAAATTCTGCAATTTTGTGTAAAATAGGGTTAATATCAGCGGTTCGAACTTTTTTATTTTGAAATTGAAATTTTTCTGGAAATATCGAACCAATTAGCCTTCTTTTATGGTCAATTTGCACGCTATTGGACTGCAAAAGTAGCTTACAACGCATATCAAAAATTTGCGTTTGTATAGCATCTATACTTGAGGTGTGTAATTTATTGTTATTTTTGAGACAAATCAACTTTAAAATTTAATGTAATGAATAAAATATTAGTAATTCTTTGGTTGTGTTTAAGCTTGAATACATCCGCACAATACTGTTTATTGTTTGATATCAAAGTCGATGAGCCTGAAATGGTTGTTTCAGCTATGAATGATTTGATGGATACAGAATGGGGTAAAAACCTGGAAGCAACAAAATCGTTGTTTGCTTACGGCCCTAATGGTTCAAATGAAGCAACACATACAATACAATTTTGTTTTCCAAGTGAAACTGCATTTGAAAAAGCATTTATTTCTTATGGTCAATCTAAAGAAGCGCAATTGGTATGGGAGAGGAAATTAGAAGCTTTTTCTTCTAATATCTCTCAAACTTTAAACACTCCAATATGGTATAATGATGAGGACTGGGCCGAAGATAATGTATTTATGTTTTATCAAATGGAGGTTTCAAATCCTGGTCTTTATTTAAGTGAGTTTAAAGATTTCACCAAAAAAATGGCTAAAAAACTGAACTTTTCTGACAGATCATACGGCTTAGCAGCTCCAATGGTTGGGAAAACAGGAGATTACACTCATTTTGCTTGGATCGGTCATCCTGACATTAAAACTGCCTTAACCGACTCAAAAAAAATGATGTCAGATCCGCTTTTTGCAGAGTTTTCTAAGAACGTTTCTGAAATAAGAAAAGTAGTAAACATATTGATGTTAATTCGTATTGCAGACTTTTAGTAGTAGCATTAAATATTATTGGCAGCATTAATAACCTAATTTCAATAGAGTTATCTACTAAAACAATAAAACGGTTTTACTATTTTATAGATAATCATTTTATTATTTTAGAGCATGTCAAAAAGAATTCTTTATCCTCTTTTTTTGTTATTAATTCCTTTAATTGGAATAACTATCACTGATGTAATTAACTGGAGTGTATTTGATTTCATTATTATGGGTTTTCTACTAATCTTCCTTAGTATTGGAATTAATTTTGTGAGTAATCGTATAAAGAATTTAAAAAATCGAATCCTATACATTGGAATATTGGTTTTAATATTCATGTTAATATGGGCAGAGTTGGCAGTAGGTCTTTTTGAAACTCCTTTTGCAGGTAATTAGGTAAACAATCGCTTCAGTTTTGCTGCAGCTTTGAATAATTATGGTGAGGGGAAATCAAAATCATATTAGTTCAACTTTTCATTATATAAGTCATTGTATGATGATTGTTAATTAAGTCTTTTGGAGTCAAACTAATGTTCGATATTTCCAATAAGTTATATGTAAAGAAAATCCTTGAGAAATTAAGGAGTTTTTTTAAGGTCCAATGAACGAAGTGAGTTAATCTAGCTAGTGAGCAGAATATTGTATCGCTTCTAATTATTAATAATATATTAATGATCTAATAAAATACAGCTTGATTGGGATACCTAATTTTAAATTTTAGAAAAACTTGAGATTGTTGTTATTTCGGTACGATTTAAGTTCGATTAAAAATCAAGAACTCGAAGAAGAGTCATACAAAGGAACAAAAGAGCTTTTTTTTCTGAACTAGTCACAGATTTTAATTTAGACACAAACGCTAATTAAAAATTCGCTTAAAATAAGCTGCTTTGGGCCAAAGGTTTCAAACTACTCACCCACTATATTTTTTTTAAAAACCGTATGCAGCGTAGTCTTTAATTCCAATACCACGTCTGCGAATTCCTCTTGGTATACAACATTGACGTTTTCGTCCTTATTGGATCGGTGATCGTAGAGCATGGAAGCAACGGTCGTGTTATCCGGTGGTCTAATAAACTCGGTGTAGCTAAAATCTTTTGTCTTCAGCGTAAACCCTTTACCCCTTTTAATAAAAACATGCTTTTTTCCTTCGGATTTTGGATTGGACATAACAGCTACCAAACTCGTTCCATCTAATTGACCTGCTGGCGGCTTAAGACCACAAAGTTCTGCCAGTGTAGGGTAAACATCCACCAGTGCCGTTAGCGCATCTGTTGATCCTGTGTCATTGGTAAGCGGATTGTAAATAATCAAAGGCACTTGGGTTGAGGTGTTGTAGTTGGTAAATTTTGCCCATTGTGTGTGCTCCTGCAAATTATAGCCGTGGTCAGAAACCAAAACTACAATGGTATTTTTATCGAGCCCTTGTTCCTTAAGCGCATATAGTATTTTACCAATCAAAGCGTCTGAGTAAGAAACTGTGGCATAGTAGCCGTGAATTAAATCTATTGCTATGCTGTCTGAAACTTGACCACGTTTGGGAATGTTGGTATAAGAGCGCATTTCTGGCCAATTACTAATACTCATTTTTGGAGCTTCAACTGGCAAATAGTTGTAGTTTTTGGGTTGTTTAATGTCATTTCTGTCGTATAAATCCCAATATTTTGTTGGAGCATTGAAGGGTAAATGTGGGCTTATAAAACCAGCCGTTAAAAAAAACGGCGTGCCATTTTTCTTTAGCCTTTTAATATCCCTGATGATTTTTTCCGTCATCAAGCCGTCAATATAGGCGGAGTCTGTAACCGCTGCACTTTCATACGCAGGGCCGCTATCTGTCTTTTTATAGGTTGCTATATTTTCTGGATTGTGATAATCTTTCCAAAGCGATTGCCAATAATCGGTTGGTGCCAAGCCGGTGTCGTTCTTATCAAATGCATAAGGACGCCAAACCTCATCCCAGTCTGTTTCCCTATCATCTAGATGATGGTAGATTTTACCGTTTGAAATGGTTATGTATCCATTTTCTTTAAATAATTGCGGAAGACTTATGGCGTTGGGTGTTTCCTTTTCAGCAAAAGTGTTGTAATCTAAAAACCTGCTTTTTGTGGGCAGCATTCCTGTAAGCATACTGGCACGTGATGCCCCACAAACGGGTATGTTGCAATAGGCATTCGTAAACTTCACCCCTTTTGCTGCTAGCGCATCAATATTTGGGGATTGAATTTGTACTACCCCATAACTGTTTAGTTCAGGACGTAAGTCGTCCATATAAAACAATAATACATTTGGTTTTTGAATGGTCTTCTGGCTGCAAATTTTTTCACAATGCAGTAAAGAGAGCAAAGATAAAACGAGTAGTTTTTTCATAATACGCAACTATTTTAAATCACTTAATAGCAGACACCACTGAGGGTACTTTTAAAAAATTAACGACTTTATTTGGCCTTAAGTAGTATAGGTTTAGGTTCCCGCCAAGGCTTAGCAAAATCAATTTGCCTTCCAAGGCCATTGGGCGTTTCTTTGGCTGCTGTAATTCGGTTCTGTATCAAGCGCGTTAACGAATTCTGGACGGAAACATAATCTGCCTTATCGGCTAAATTGTTAAGTTCTGCCGAATCAAACTTATGGTCGTATAATTCATAATGCAAACGTCCTTTGTACTGCCATTGTGTAAGACGATAGCGCTGTGTTTTGATGGTGTAGCCTTTGCCCCATCCTGTGGAGGTATAAACCCCAAGCTCGGTCAATGCACTTTTTCTAATCGGCTCTCGAGCGCCCTCAAAATAAGGCATTAGACTTTTACCCTGCACAAATTGAGGTGTCTGCATTTGCATCATGTCCATAAGCGTAGGGTATATATCAACGAGTTCAACAGGCGCGTCAACATTTCCTTTATTGCTTTTTATACCTGGCCCAGCAAAAATTAAAGGTACTCTAGTGGCATCATTAAAAAGTGTTTGCTTCTGCCAATGCCCATGCTCTCCAAGGTGATAACCGTGGTCTGAAGTAAACACAACTATGGTGTTTTTATCAAGGCCTGTTTCTTTTAATTTATCCAGAACACGGCCCACTTGAGCATCCACAAAACTGGTGGTGGCATAGTAAGCATGTTTTATCTTTTTAGCCAATTCTGGATCTAAATTAAGTTGTTCTTTTTTAGCACGTACAGACTTGGCAGCAGGCTGTGGAAGGGTTTGCAAATAGGCTTCTGAGCTTTTTGGAACAGAAAAATCGTCAATATCATACATATCAAAATAGGCCTTTGGCGCAACAAAAGGAACATGGGGTCTATAGAGTCCATATGCCAAAAAGAAATTTTCACCGCTTGCGGCAAATTCATCAAGAAAAGCCATGGTTTCTGTTGCTCCTATACCGTCGGTTTGCTCTTCATCGTTACCATCAGCTTCAAGCCAACTCAAAACACCTCCGTTCAATACTTCCTTTAAGCCTTCAAGCTTATACTCCTCTTTTTTGTCGCGTCCATAGGGATTAACAGTGCGATCCCATGTATAGGAATCGTCATGTCCTGCTGTTCCAATGTCCCGTGGGTTGTGATAGTGATAAATTTTGCCTACCCTCACCGAGTGGTAATTTTCTGTTCTGAATTTCTGTCCCAATGTGACAACGTCTGGGATGGTTTGTCTTACATACAAACGGAGGACTTTGGATTTGGTTTGGTCAGGGTATAAACCTGTCATAAAAGAAACCCTAGATGGACCACACAACGGGTATTGCACATGGGCATTCGTGAATAGCAAACCTTCCTTAGCTAGCCGGTCTATGTTTGGTGTTTTGGCCAAAGAGTCGCCATAGGCACCAAGCGCACAATTCAAATCATCAGCAACAATAAACAACACATTGTGTTTTTCTGTTGATTTATATGCCTTAGAACTTGTGATTGTTGCCGCGAGGGCTACGATTATAAATAAGTTAAAAAACTTCATAGCGTTAACTGAAATGAAAAAGCTCTTATGCTTTTTAATAATTACGTTTAAAGTTACCCCAGGCTTTCATTCTGTCAGAACCAATAGCCTCTAACAACTTCCCGTGAAGTTTGTCGTAAATTTTATGAAGCGCTGCTTTCTTGGCATCGATATCACCTGCATACTGTATTCTGATCTCCATTGGGGTTTGAAAACGACAGTGTTGAATCGCGTAAAACTTGGCTTTTTCTTCTTTACTTAAAGACAACACTTGAGCCATTTCATCAGTGATTTTATCGGCTTTTTCTGCAGCGATATTTTGTACAAAAACAGCAGGTGCAGAGAATGTTAAAGCAAAAATTAGAATGTATTTTTTACTCATGCTTATATTTTTAATTAAACTGCTGTCAAAACTACCTATAAATATTTACATCCACTGAAAATCAATCCAATATATAAAGATTAGTGATAAGAGTTAAACTGCTCGAGCGTTTTTTGCTTCCAATTAATTCCCGGCTTCCATTTTGGTGCTTTGACTTCTTTTAAATACGTTTCCAGTGCCAACTCAAGCATTTTTGCTTTTTCGGGATGAGAAAGGGCTACATCATTATTTTCTTCATAATCAACATCTAGATCAAATAATTTAATCTCATTATTGTCGTAGAATTTAATCAACTTAAAGCGATTTATTACGATCGCAGAATGTGCCCTTTTGATTGCTATACCGTTTTCGTAAGGTACGTGAAAAATCAGTGCGTCAGTATTGCGTTTAACTTTTCCCCTGCCGCTTCCAAAAAGCAATTTCTTAAAGCTACCGCCATCTAAAGCATCTAGCAATGGCAATGCTGTCCCTGCCAGATCTACCACAGTAGGTAAAACATCAGAAAAGCTAATGGGTGTTTTACTGGCAGTACCATGCTTAATTCTTGGTCCACTGATAATAAACGGAACCCTAATGCCGCCTTCCATGGCATCCCATTTGCCCCTACTCAAAGGGGTATTGTTCCCGTGAGTATAGTATGGCCTTGGTGGCATAACAGGCACAGCTCCGTTATCGGAAGTGTAGATGATATAGGTGTTTTTATCAAGCCCCAGCGCTTTAACTTTGTTTAGTAATAAGCCAACCCCTCTGTCCAAGTCTTCTGTCATGGCAGCATACCCAGCATGTTTTTGGTATTTACCCTTTGGTAAGTCTTTGTATTTTTCCAAGGTTGGTGCACGAAGCATAATGTCGGAATGCACAGCATAGTGGGAAACTTGCAAATAAAACGGGGTGTTGGAAGTAGCCTGTCTTTCAACAAAGTCAATAGCTTTTTTGGTGATGCTAAAAATCTTTTTAGGGTCTTCACTGACGTTGTTCCGCCATTGATTTCTATTGTTTTTGTGGTTAAACCCACCATTTTTGTTTCCCGTAATCCCGTCGCTTTCGTCATACCCAAGCACCGCTGGATCTACGGCTATGCCCCATTTGCCAAAGTGTGCTGCTTTGTAGCTGGAGTCAATTTGTTTCAATAACTTCGGAATAGTAATGGGGGTGTTGTGGTTGATATGCTTGGTGCTCATGCCAACGCGGATCATCCCAAGACGTGCAGGAGTTTGCCCAAATTGAATACTGTAACGTGAGGGCGAACAGACAGGCGCACTGGCATAAGCCGATGAAAAGCGCATCCCTGAACTGGCAAGTTTTTCAAGGTTTGGTGTTTGATGATAATCGCTTTTGGAAAGTGGGTCGCTATCAGACATTTGAACAGAAGTACCGTTCCATCCCTGATCATCCACTAAAATAATAATAAAATTGGGGTTGTCCTGCGCACTTGCTAAAGCAAACAGAAGCAACATTAGTATAAAGGCAATACGTAATTTCATAGCATGTAATATATGCTCAACAAAGGTGCATTTATAAGCCATGTAAAACTAATTCAAATCTTCAACTTTATATAACAAATCGTTATTCTCAAAAAATAGATGCGCCATGGGAAACTATGCTAAACAAAATAAAGCAACATAAAAATAGTGCTTAAAGCTGCTTCCAGCGCACTCCGACAAAAAAACGAATGCCCTGATTAGAAGCGTAAACATAGGTGGGGTCAAAAGTTAAGGCATACGGATTGTTGGCCGTTTGCAATACATTCCCAAAACCGTCAAAAGTTACTTGCTTGTCAAATGGGTCAAAAGCACGCGAGATGCTATTGGCTGGCGGCGTGAAGTTTAAAATATTTTTAACGCCCCCAAAAATTTCAAAGGCATCTCCCCAATTTTTAGTGAGTTGAATATTAACAATATTAAACGTTTCAGACATGGAGGGTCTTGGATCCAGTGCATTAAGTGTAGGAAGTTTAAGTGGACCCGTAGTTGTACCTGTCAAGTCGAAGGTTAGATTGCTTGGATACCACTTTTTCTGTATTTTCCATACGCCTTGAAAACGTTCCGTCAAATAAGGTCGTGTTTTAACACCAGCCGTTTCGGCATAGGTGTCTATGTAAGTAGCGCCTAGATTAATACGAACACCATTTTGATTGACAAGATTTGCGTTTAACGATGCCCCTGTTGAAATAGATGAGCCGTCCAAATTATCGTAAATAATTTTATTTGGATTTGTGTCGTAATCGGGGATAATCTTATTTGAAAAAACTGTGTGGAATAGGCTAAGGTCAATGTCAAAAATAACGCCCTGTTTAAAATAAAACGTTTTAACATAGTTTAGGTTTATATTCCATGATTTTTCAGGTTCTAATTCGTCAACAAAAACCACTTCTCTAGCGCCGGTCAAGGCAGCATGATCTTCTGTAAATACTTAAGCAACACGATACCCCGTCCCTGCACTCAATCTAAAAATAGAACTCTTGTCAAGGTTATTTATCTTGTAATTTATTCTTGGCGTAAGGATATTTCCGTGGATGGAATTTTTGTCATATCTAAGGCCTAAAAGCAAGGTATTATACGCGTCTATTTTAGTTTCGTTTTGAACAAAAAAACCCGGTAAGTGGGTAACGCCAGCGTTATTATTGTACACTACTGATGTGTCATCATCATAATAAGTATACCGGTAAGCAAGCCCTATAAGGAGATCGTTTTTTGGGAGGGTTTTGTTCCAAATCATTTGACTAAAGCCAATAGATTGTTTGGCGTTAAAAAGGGTTGTGCCGTAAGCTGAATTTTGGTTGTGATCATTAAAGCTAAATTGTAAAGATAAGTTGTTGTTGAATTGGTATTTTCCAAATACTTCTATCCGAGCCGTGTAAATACTTTCGCCATAAACTTGGTCGTCACCTCTGTATTTTGGTGACCAATCCATTTGACCGCCCCAACGGTCTTCATAAACAAATCGCGTGGCCACTGACAAGTTATCGCCAAAGTTGAACTTGTTAAAAATTGACAAGCGATCTTGTAACGTCAAATCTGTAAAGCCATCGCCATTGTTGTCTATCGGGTTGCTGTAATTGTAATAATGTATGCCTAGCAACCCAGATGAACGAACCGACAGACGGTATTTATATCCCAAGTCCGTATTTGTCTCTCCCCAACCAGAAAAGAAAGTGTATATTGAAAACGCAGGTGTGTTTTCGGGAAGTTTGGTTATTAAATTGATCACACCACCAATGGCTTCCGATCCGTAGAGTGTGGACGCAGGCCCTTTAACAATTTCAACGCGTTCGATTAAAGATTGGGGAATTCCCGAAAGGCCATAAACAGTTGACAAGCCGCTAACAATAGGAAGACCATCAATAAGCACCATGGTATAACTTCCCTCTTGACCATTAATGTGGATATCACCCGTATTGCACACATTACAATTGAGTTGTGGCCGAATGCCGTTTACATTTTCTAATGCTTCAAAAACAGATGCTGTTGGATTTGCGCTAAAAAAAGCTTTGCCATATACCTCAACGGGTACCGGGCTGTCAAGTTTTGAAATTTGCCTAAGCGTTCCTGAAATAACGACTTCTTCAAGCGAATCATAAGGGACTAATTCAATAATTCCTAAATCGTGTTTGTCGTTGGAAATTACAATGGTTTTGGTTTTATAGCCTATGTATGATATGGTGAGCGCAGCAGATCTAGCATTCATGGAAATGGAAAAAGCGCCCTTTTGATTGGTGGTTACGCCCACAGCAGTTGCATTGAGATAAACGCTTGCGGCTTCCAATGGGGTACCACCAGAAAAGACCCTACCCTTTACAACGAAGCTTTGCGCATTAATACTAAATGCCGAGATCAAAATAAGAAGTGAACTTAAACGCAAGGAATTGGTTTTTCATTGCAAAAGTATCTTAATCAACTGTCAAAAAAAATATTAATTCCATTTTGTGACTTGAATTTTGGTATTGATGCTAAAAATTGCGACAATAAATTGATTAAACTTAAATCAACATTTTTTAAATTATACATTTGTAAAATGCCATATAACATATGGTGCTCATGAAGTTACTCTAACCTATACGTTTGACTCTATTTTTAACAGCTTTAATTGCTGCTGTTGCCACTAATAAGGACATAAAAAAACCCCACCAGTATGGTAGGGTTTCAATTTCTCGAATGCTTAATAAATTAAGCAGACTTTACGAAAGGAAGTCCCGTACGTTCGTTTTCAACTACCTTCTTACCAGCTGGCAAATCACAAGCGTTGTCGCGTTGATCTTTAGCGAAGTAATAGATGGTTTGGTTTCTTCCTCCTTTAAGTGTTACATCTTTAGTATGAAGGTAATACGTTTTACCCTTACTATTTTGAAATGAGTATGCCATGATTAATTAATTTTTCTAAAGTTAATAAAAAAAGTGCACACTTACCCTGTAAATGATATAAAAATGCAGGTTTTATTCACATATTCTAAAACTCTATAAAATTCGAATCCGAATTCTTTGATTTAATTTTTTGATTTTATTGTAATTAACTCATAATGAGATGAATATACATTTACTTGGCGGATTTCCCTTCGACGATAAAAAGTTAGACAAAAATGCATTAATCATCCATTTCAGGCTAAAAAGATGCATTTTGTTAATAAGGTATCTCTTTTTATGTATGCATAAAACGTCTTAGTTGAAGATCTTCTGGTAAAAAAGCACTCTCATAAAGGTGCTTTACCAAGAGGCTTGCGAGATAGGGTGCCCACAATACTCCACGTGAACCCAGCCCATTAATACAGCTTAATGAAGAAAATTGGGGATGTCTACCCACTACAGGACGTCGGTCTGGAAGCGTAGGGCGCAAACCAGCGCCATGAAACAAAACTTCAAAAGGCAAGTCGGTATATTTCTTAAATTGATTCATTAACCACGCTTTTTTTTCAGCCGTGGGTGCAAGGTTTTCAAAAGCACGCGCATAGGTAGCCCCGACCCGATACCTATCATTTCCCAGGGGTACGATAAATACACTCCCCTTGATCATCTGTGCCAGTTGAAGCCCCTTGCATGAAACCGTTAACCACTCCCCCTTATTGGGAATAATTGGAAGTGCCGCAAACCATGGATTGTGCTTAATTCCAATACCTTCAGCAAAAACAATATGTCTGGCACTCCATTGCTTATAAATAACGCCTTCACTTGTCATTTTTAAAGCGTCATAGTCAAACTGTTCTCGGACAAAAGCACTGCTTGGTTTTAGCTCGTTAATTGCATAGCGCAAAAGACCATTGATATCTATCCTACCTGTATGCTGCACTTCACCAAAACCATGAGGTGTTGCGATATTGTTAATGCCCTGGTTTTGTATGGTGTCGACCATATAGGGGCTTAAAGCAGGTTTATCTAACGCCTCCATCCAATTGTTTTGTTCTGCGGCTTTGGTAAACACATGGTATACCGACATGGGGTGCTGGAAGTTGCCATTTGCTGTGTTAGCATAATAAGGGATGGAGAAATCCATAAGTTCTTGGGCATGAGAAATAGCGGTAAATCGCTTTAAAACAAGGGGGTTATAAATACCCGTAGCTACACTAGAGCTGGATTTTTTTTCTGCATCGAAAGCAACAAATGCCTTTCCCTCATGCTTTAAAACCTCAGTAAGCGCCCAACCAGCAAGACCAAAGCCTACAATAAGTACATCATGTTGCATAAAAAAACCCACAGTTGTGGGTTTAGATTAATTAGTTAGACCAAAGGTCTTGCTCAAAGTCTCGAATTACGTTTTTAAGGCGCTCAGACTCTATCAACTGCATAAATGGGTCGTCAACATATTGATCCACCGGTCTGTCGTTAAAGACATTGTCAAGGGCATAAATACGCGCCGTAAATCTTCTTGAGGTTAGTAGTTGATCAAAAGTAACACGACTTGCATTATTCCTATCATCAAAAACGAGTTGTGCGTGAAGGATGGGACGCAAATCTTTATACCATAACCAGAACAAATCAACTGACTCTTTATTGTTCAAATTGTTCATGTCTTTTCCACGCGGCATGATACCCAACAATCGGTAGCGCATTTCACCAATACGTTTGTCTACATACCAAATACCTTTGATTTTATAAGAAGTAATATCCATAGACTTTAAGGGTACAACTTCAGGGCCATCTCTATTTTCCAAACGCTTTAAGTACGTTTCCTTGTCAAAAAGCTCTGTAAAGTTCGGGTTGGCGTCATTATAAATTTTGTTAACTTTCCCGGATAGAATGGCATTACTAATGGTGCGCCATAGTGACTTCCGTTCGCTGGTATACAATCCGTCTTTTGGAAAAAATAAAGGGTGGTTAAATTTTTCAGATAAGTCTATTTCTTCATAAACAACCTTACTCCACATGATATCTTTATCATCTACATAAGGATACTGCAAATACTTTTTCTCTGACAATTCTAGCTTTTGCTCATCTGACAACACACCTATTTCACTTGGTTGGTCAGCGTTGAGTACATTGACTTGCGCTTGCAAGAACACACTGCAGTACATAAACAAGAAAACAGGATTTAGATACTTTTTCATTACTTAATGGTTAAGGCAAAGTCCGTTACTTTAATATCATCTATAATTTGAGTTTCTGTTTTTACCTGAGCTTCAATGTTATAAACGAAAATAATATCTCCACGTGATGCGTTCTCCAAATAAGATCGAATAACACGGGAGTCTTTAATTCGATTGGAATTAATTGGAATAGCCGCTCTACTACCTACCTTGATATTAAAGCGCTTTACGGTTACATTTAGGTTATAATCGAAGTCATCGGGGAATTTAGCGGCAATGGTACCAGCCGGGACGTATTCCCTGATGATTTCACCACTGTTAAATTTACCAAGACGCTCACCCAAATCAATAGAACCTAGTGCAGGCGGTAATGGTTTAATTCTAAAATCTTGTCCAGGCGCATTAATGGTCGATCCATTAATTTCTCCAGAAACAAAAATACGCATGCTCTCGCCTACTTTGTCTCCATCTGGAATTGCCTCGAATTTCAATCCATTACGGCGTACTTTACCGTTCGTAGCACGAACGCGTAATTTATTGTTTGGAATACCGGGGATTGAAATAGACAAATCGTTAGGCAAACCGCGATACACAACCTTCATTTGATCAGCGGAAATAACAGCATCATTGGGTTTGTCAATTACAGAAATTACTTGCGCAACATCTACAGACTGTTCTTTGTTGTTACGCTCAAAAAAGAGCTTTCCGGTCAACTTATAAGAGCCTGGAGCACCAAAGCGCTTCTTAAGTTGGACACCACCCGCGGCAATTTCGAAGTCCCTGCCTTGACGCATAGGTCGATTGTTAATCGAAAGCTCAACTCTGTTGGGTTTAAAATTCGAATCTTTCTTACCCATTACAATTGAAGCATCTACCAATTCACTTGTGTAGTAAGACGATTTAGAGGTTTCTAAAAGCGTTTGGTATTTGTTAAGTCCACCCTCGTGTGCGTTGATGGTACTCAACATATTCTCCAGAATTTTATTCTCAACAAATCGAACATCAGATTGGATTTTGGTGAGTTTGGATAATGACGCAATTAATGGAAAACCTTTATAGTGGTAGTCTAGAAAAGGCTGTTGTTTACCTTCTCTGTTTAAGACCATTTCGGAATAAGCAAAACGCGTGAATAAATCATTTAAAAAAGAAAAGTCAAAGTCAGCGTACTCACCTTCAGGATCGTCTTCAGTAGGCGGATCTTTTTTCGCATCCTCGACTAAAAAGACATCCAGCTCTTGCTGAATTTTAGAAGGAAAACTTGAAAATTGATCCACAAACTCTTGTCCTGCTTCTGAATATTTATCACCAATAAAAAACATCTCGTCTAAATACCGAGACTTGTCCATTACTTGATAGTCTACAATGGAATCAATTTCACCAGTGGCTCTGTTCTCACGACTAATGCGATAGTCGTTTTCACCAGTGGCTATCAAGCGATTTTTGAGCGTATCAATATAGTTATAGTATGCATCAACTATGGATTTAATTTGAGGGGTATTTTGGGCAGCAACTTTGTAATATTCGTTATTACTGTTGTTACTGAACAAATCGTATTTCTCGTTACTGTCCATAACCAAATCTTGGGTTGCAGCAGCAATATCGTCGTTAATTACACCCAGTGTAGCCAATACTTCCTTACTTATATTCAACGCCAACATGGCGATGAATACCAAGTACATCATATTGATCATTTTCTGCCGAGTGTCCTGTTTAGCTCCAGCCATATTTAGTTTTTCATTGCTCCTAAAATGTCGGTATATTTGGCATTAAGGTCTGCAATCGTATTTTTCATTGTTGCCAATTCAGCGTGCAATGCATTCATGCTGGTAACTACCTCACTGTGCGCTTTTGGTTCAGTTGCAATGGCATCTGTCGTGGCGCTGTAAGCGGCAGACAACTGCTCTAATGCTTGGTTTGTTTGGGCAACATTGCTATTCAAGCTTGTCATGTTATCAGGCAAATCAGCAGGAACTTCCAAGGTTCCTGTTGCGCTTACTGCACTACTTAGATTTGTACCTAAGGTTTCAAGTTGTGATGTCGCGTTTTGATAAGCTGCTTTTAATGCATCTGCTTCAGCAGCAATATCGGATAAGTCTGTAGCGTGTTCAGTACCCACAGCAGCTGTGTCTTCACTTAACAACACATATCCTCTAAACCCAGCAATAAGAAAGATTACAGCCTCTGTCACTAAACCAATAGTAAGCATGGTGTTACCTGAAATAAATTCAGAGTTGAAATGCGTAATTTTCATTAATGCACCAATAATAACTACTGACGCGCCTGCCCCGAAGAGGAGTTCAATTATATTTTCTGGTATTGGAAATTTCTTTTTTTTCATGTTGTTTTTATTGTTGTGTGTCATTTTCGCCTAAATAGTCGCGTACTAAACGGAAGCCCAAATAACTTCGAGCACTATCGGCATATTCATAATCTCTTGTCGCAACGCGCAGGTAGTAAGCCACATCTTTCCAGGATCCCCCGCGAATTACTTTTTGCTCATCAGTAAGGTTGTTATAGTTAGGGTTTATGGATGAAACAAAATTATACGTATCCTTAGTGTAGGTTGAGTGCGTCCACTCAGATACGTTACCAGACATATTATAAAGGCCGTAATCGTTTGGCTCATATGAGTCTGCCTCCACAGTGTATAAAGACATATCAGCAGCATAATCGTTTCGTCTGGGTTTAAAATTAGCCATAAAACAGCCACGGTCATCTGTAAGGTAAGGACCTCCCCAAGGATAGGTAGCAGATTCCAATCCGCCTCGGGCTGCATATTCCCATTCAGATTCGGTAGGCAGTCTAAACTTTCCTATGGTAGACTTACGCTTTTTTCTGCTACGTAAATAGTCATTTCTCATTTTGGTTCGCCAGTGTGCAAAGGCTCTGGCCTGATTCCATGTTACACCAACAACTGGATAATTGGCATAAGCTTGATGCCAAAAATAGTCGTTGTGCATGGGCTCGTTGTAACTATATTTGAAATCTTTAATCCAAACTGTGGTGTCTGGATAGATTTCATGTACTTCATATCGTGCAAAACTCGATCGAGCGCTATCCGGATTTTTGACGGCATCGTTTAAATCAACACTTGTAAAACGATACTTAAGAAGCTTAGTGTTAACAGCTGGCTCTCCGTTAAACCATTCCTTTTCTGGTAAATATATTGTTTCTTCAAAAACACGCGCATAATCAACATCTGGGTAGTCCTCACGATCTTTAATGATATCTACATCTTTGTTAAGCGGAAGGTGATAATGAAATTCGTTGTCAGGAGCATCTTCTGTTTCATAATAGTTTGAAACTACATCTGAAAAATTTTCTTCTAAATATTGTTGGTATCCGCTTTTTTCATCTTCATCTTGGTTCTCAAGCGCATCCATATCGTAACTCGGCAAATATTCAAGTATGGGGTTGGCTTCAAACTCTTCATCTGATGCTGGGAATTCTGAAACAGAGAAATAACCACCCTTGAGCAATGCTGCCTTTGCAAGCTCTGTTCGGATAATGGAATCTTTTACCCACTCTACAAACTGCATGTATTCAGCATTGGTGATTTCAGTTTCGTCCATCCAAAAGGAACGTAAGGTCACCGTTTGCGTTGGATTGTCGATGGAGGCAATAATATCCTCATCAGACGAACCCATAATGTATGAACCGCCAGGAATTAAAGTCATTCCATGAGGCTTCTGGGGGTAAAACTTTTTTTGCTTCACACCAACCAACTCACCCTGTTTGGATTTACCGCAACCGATAAGGGTAAATGCGGCAAGAAAAAATAGCGGTACCTTTTTCATTAAGTTTTAAAAATTGTTTATCTTTTTATAAAAACATTGCATCAAAAATATGGAATTTAATGCATACTTCGCTTAACTGATCTCCACCAACGGCTAGGAACTTCTCCTTTTTGGGCCAATCGGTAGTCTTTTTCAGCACATGGTAATAACGTAAATTGGTCATTATTATTATAATTACCTTCTTTTGGAACTTCAATCCACCAGCGTTGACTTTTTTCGCTTCTATAAAAAATCAACTCTGATTTTTCTTGTGGAACAACGAATTTTGTGCAAACCTCGTGTGTTGAAAACGGATATTCGTTCATGCGATGGCAATATCCTTCAAGCACATACCATATCATTTGTGCGAGTAACTGATCTGCTCTTAGGCCACCTGAAATATTAAAAACACCCAAAACGCTTAATCTATCACTCAAGCCTGCATAGCGCATAAGCTTACATATTTGTGCGCCGTCAAAGCCATTGGGTAATCCTTTGGGATCGTCCAATTCGCTTGCTTTTACGGAGCTCATATCAACAGAAAGAATATCTGTATCTCTTAAAATCGGTTCAGACTCGTGTAAATCAGCCGCTACATCACCTAAACGATATGCATCAAAAAAGAGCTTTTGCATTAAATCTAACTCCTCCTGGGAAATGTAATATGATTGGTAACCAAGGTTGGTAAACTGCTTTAAGTTATTTGGTTTCTCAGTAATAATGTTTGACATATAACTATCATCTGAAACCAAAATACCAGGCTCACCAAAATCAAAGCGCGCATCAATTGAAGTTAGATTTATAAATGTGTTCATGCCGCTCAGCCCCCTAAACATGCCAAGTGTGTTTTCCTGTTCTCCCCCAACAACAATAATAAAGATATTGCGCTGATGCAGTTTTCTTACCAATGTTTTTAATGCAAATAAGGTGTCTTTGGGATGGTCGCCACTGTGCAACACACCAAGATCAGCACATGGAAAATCCCAATTTCCAACGAAAAGTTGGAAGAATTGTTGACGAAAACGTAAATGCAACGGCTCTCCTTTGACCAGGCGTGGCTCTAGGGATACCAAAGCAACACGCACATCCGTCAATTCTGGAATACCATCTTTTTGGGTATGTATGCTAAAGTTGCGTCCGATAACCTGCTCTGGCAGCATTAGGTTGTGTGCCAAAAGTCGTTCGTCAATAGGACTTAAAAAGTCAAAATCCACCTTTATTTCTTTTTGGTACGCTTTTTCTTCTTGGGTTTTTGTTTCTCAAAATAAGACATCGCCTGAGTAAGCGTCATATCTGAAACGTCAATCGTTTTTTGAAGTTCGACTTTTTGCTTGCCTTTGATGATAGTGTGTCTGCCCCAACGTGCTTTTTCAACCCGTACGCCTTCATTTTCCCAATTGTGAACAACGCGTTCTTCTTCTTTTTTCTTCTTGTTATCAATTAATTGGGCAATATCTACAGCTGTCAAATTATCGTAATTGTATTTTTTTGAAACATTGATAAACCAGCCATTCCACTTGATAAAAGGACCAAATCGTCCAACCCCTTTGGTGACTGGGAGTTCTTCATAAGTGGCAATGGGGGCATCGGCAATGCGCTTTTCCTCAATGTACTCAATTGCTTCGTCAAGCGAGGTTGTCAATGGGTTTTTTCCTTTTGGCAGTGAGATAAATGTTTTTCCGTGACGTACATAAGGACCGTAACGCCCATTATTAACTTCAACGGCTTCGTTATCAAATTCACCCAAATACAAGGGGAGTTTAAATAAGTCCAACGCCTCCTCAAAAGTGATTTTTGTCAATTGCTGATCGGGATGTAAACTGGCAAACAAGGGTTTTTCCTCCTCTTCAGCAGTTCCAATTTGTGCCATGGCACCAAACTTCCCTAAACGGACACTTAGCTGGCGTCCCGTTTTTGGGTCAACGCCTAGTATGCGTTCGCCTATTTCGCGCTGTGCATTTTCCTTAACATCTTCAACAACAGGATGGAAATCTTTATAAAATGATTTTATCATACTTTTCCAATCTTCATTACCAAGTGCAATTGAGTCAAAGCCTTGCTCCACTTCAGCAGTAAAATTATAATCAACAACACTGGGGAAGTTCTTTACCAAAAAGTCATTGACCAGCATCCCAACGTCAGTAGGAACCAATTTACCCTTCTCCGAACCAACACGTTCGCTGTGTATTTCTTTTTTAATTTCATTTTGCGTTAAAACCAGTTGGGTGAAGTTTCTTTCATCGCCCTCAACAGTTCCCTTTTCAATGTATTTTCGATTGATAATCGTTGTTATTGTCGGCGCATAGGTCGAAGGACGACCGATACCCAATTCTTCCAAACGCTTTACAAGAGAAGCCTCAGTGTAACGAGCCAGAGGTCTGGTAAATCTTTCTGTCGCAGTAATAGTTTTGGCACCTAACTGCTCGCCTTGCATTACTTTTGGCAACAAGCCTTCTTGTGCATCTTCCTCTTCGTCTTTTCCTTCAATATACAACTTTAAAAACCCTTCAAAAGTAACCACTTCGCCACGAGCGGTAAATTTCTTATCGTGCTTGTCGGCATTAATCTGGATAACGCTGCGTTCCAATATGGCATCGCTCATTTGGGAAGCTACGGTTCTTTTCCATATCAATTCATACAGTCGCTGTTCATCTGGTGCAGCATCAACACGCATACAAGCCAGTTTGGTTGGGCGTATGGCCTCGTGCGCCTCTTGCGCCCCCTTATTTTTTGTTTTAAACACACGTGTTTGTGCATACTCAGGCCCGTACGCATTAGTGATAACCTCACGAGCCTCATTTAGGGCTTGCTTTGAAAGGGTTACACTGTCTGTTCGCATATAGGTGATGTGCCCTGCCTCGTACAAACGCTGTGCATTTGACATGGTTCTACTTACCGAAAAACCAAGTTTTCGAGAAGCTTCCTGTTGCAAGGTCGAGGTCGTAAAAGGTGCCGTTGGCGATTTACTCGCTGGCTTTTTTTCCAAATTTGATACTGCGAAAGCAGCTCCGATGTTTTGTGATAAAAAGGCATTTGCCTCCTCCGCAGTTTCGTAAGTAGCAGCAGAAGATGCTTTAATGGCTTTGCCTGAATTTGTAAGAAAAATAGCCTGAATTTTAAACGATGCTTTTGGACTGAAGGCTTCTATTTCTCGTTCGCGTTCCACAATGATCCGAACCGAAACCGATTGGACACGACCTGCAGATAGCCCTCCTTTAACTTTGCGCCAAAGTATGGGCGAAAGTTCGTAACCCACCAATCGGTCCAAGACACGACGCGCTTGTTGTGCGTCTACCAAATGCTGATTGATGGGCCTTGGGTGTTGAATGGCGTTCTGTATGGCATCCTTTGTGATCTCGTGAAAAACAATGCGTTTAGTACTCTGCTGATTTAAGTCAAGTTGTTGTATCAAGTGCCAAGCAATGGCTTCTCCCTCTCGGTCTTCATCACTAGCCAGCCAAATGGTTTCAGCCTTTTTAGCCAAAGTGCGTAGGTCGCGCACTACCTTCTTCTTGTCGTCGTTTACGATATAGTTTGGACTAAAGTCGCCCGTAACATCTACCCCCAACTCCTTTGCAGGAAGATCTGAGATATGTCCAAAGCTCGACACAACTCTAAATTTATTCCCCAAAAACTTTTCAATTGTTTTGGCTTTTGCAGGTGACTCAACGATGACTAAATTTTTGGACATAGGTAAATATTGAGGACAAAAGTAGAAGAATTTATGATTTATAAGTTAACCTTGATGCATAATTACTTTAAAAAAAATGGATTTCAACAGGTTTAAAAACTGCTGAGAAAAATAATAGTATTTTTATTTACCTTTAATTAATATAGCCCTTTGAGTAAAAAAACCGGCTTTTTATCAAACTTAGGTACTTCAACTTTTATTGACTTAAAATCGGGAATTAAGGTTGGTGTTATTATTATTCTACAAGCCATGGCTTATACAACTTTGTCTGCCCCAATAAATACTTTAAAATATAACAACCTGACAAAATGTCAATTTCGATGATATTTTGTAGTTTTGTATGCTCAAAAAAAACGAATGTCTGACACGCCAGTTGTTAATACCAAAAACCCAAACGCCTATAATGGCGAGGTACTAACCGTTCCTAAAGGTTTAAAAGACAAAGGCACAAAAAAGATGTTCATTGAATCCTACGGCTGTCAAATGAATTTTTCGGATAGTGAAATTGTTGCTTCCATATTGGGAGAGGCAGGCTATCAAACAACCAACGTGCCCAATGAAGCAGACCTAATCCTACTCAATACCTGCTCCATAAGAGATAAGGCTGAACAGACCGTTCGCAAACGTCTTACCACTTTTAAAAAAGTAAAAAAATCGAACCCAAACTTAAAAGTGGGTGTGTTGGGCTGTATGGCAGAACGGCTGAAAAGTGCTTTTTTGGAAGAAGAAAGAATTGTGGATTTGGTTGTAGGACCCGATGCCTACAAAGACCTTCCAAATCTTGTCGCAGAAGTTGAATCAGGCAGAGACGCTGTTAATGTTATTCTCTCAAAAGAAGAAACTTACGGAGATGTGCGACCTGTGCGGCTGCAATCCAACGGTGTAACGGCTTTTGTTTCCATAACCCGTGGTTGTGACAATATGTGCACGTTCTGCGTAGTGCCGTTTACGCGTGGACGTGAGCGGAGTCGAGACCCAAAAAGCATTTTAGCCGAGGTGAGTAATCTCGCCGAAAATGGTTTTAAAGAAGTTACCCTTCTGGGACAAAACGTTGATAGTTACCTTTGGTATGGTGGTGGTCCTAAAAAAGATTTTCAAAAAGCCAGACCACTACAACAAAAAACCGCCGTTCACTTTCATCACTTATTGGACTTGGTAGCACATGCACATCCGGGAATCCGCATACGCTTTTCAACGTCCAATCCACAAGACATGACGCGAGACGTGCTTCACATCATGGCCAAGCATCCTAACATTTGCAACTACATCCACCTCCCCGTTCAATCTGGAAGCAATGCCGTGCTAAAAGCCATGAACCGCCAACACACACGTGAGGAATACATGGCATTAATTGACGACATAAAACATATATTGCCCGATTGCGGTATTTCTCAAGACATGATTGCAGGCTTTCCCAACGAAACGGAACAAGATCATAAAGATACGTTGAGCCTCATGGAATATGTAACCTATGATTTTGGTTTTATGTTTATGTACTCTGAGCGCCCCGGCACCCCTGCTGCAAAAAAATTAGAAGACAATGTTCCAGATGATGTCAAAAAAAGAAGGCTTCAGGAAATTGTGGATCTACAACAGAAACACGGACTCATACGAAATAATCAACAACTGGGTAGAACGCTAGAAGTGCTAATCGAAAAAACGTCTAAACGATCTGACCAGCAATGGAGCGGGAGGGCACAACAAAACACCGTTGTCGTTTTTCCAAAAGACAATTACAAAATAGGTGATTTTGTATCGGTCAATATTGAATCCTGTACTTCTGCAACCCTTATTGGCACTGCTGTAGGTTATGGTCCATCTCAAAAATATCATCATGGATAATCTTCAAAATATAAAACAACGTTTTGGCATCATTGGTAATGATCCCCAACTCAATTTTGCCATTGGCAAAGCACTCCGTGTGGCGCCCACAGAAATTTCGGTTTTGGTAACGGGAGAATCTGGTGTGGGTAAAGAAGTGTTTCCACGTATCATTCATCAATTGTCGAACCGTAAACACGGAAAGTTTATCGCAGTTAACTGTGGTGCTATCCCAGAGGGAACCATAGATTCTGAATTGTTTGGACACGAGAAAGGGGCTTTTACAGGAGCCACCCAAACGCGTAGTGGTTACTTTGAAGTGGCCGATGGCGGCACCATATTTTTGGATGAAGTTGGAGAGCTTCCACTATCTACTCAAGTAAGACTACTTCGGGTTTTGGAAAATGGCGAATTTTTAAAAGTAGGGTCTTCAAAGGTGCAAAAAACGGATGTTCGCGTGGTAGCAGCAACAAATGTCAAAATGCTTGAAGCCATTCACAAAGGAAAATTTAGAGAAGACTTATATTACAGGCTAAGTACGGTTGAAATCAACCTACCTTCGCTCAGAGACAGAAAGGGAGATATTCACTTATTGTTTCGAAAGTTTGCTGCTGACTTTGCTCAAAAATACCGCATGCCAACCGTACGATTGGATGATAAAGCACAGACCTTACTTGAGCAACAGCAGTGGGCTGGAAATATCCGCCAACTGCGCAACATTGCCGAGCAGCTTTCTGTTTTGGAACAAGAAAGAAATATCAATGCGAAGATTCTCATTCAATATCTGCCTGCAGCAAGTGTTAACCTGCCTGCGGTTATTGACCAAAAAGAATCCGGTGGTGATTTTTCTTCAGAGCGTGAAATTCTGTACAAGGTGCTTTTTGACATGAAAGCTGACCTCAACGATCTAAAAAAACTCACACACGAGCTCATGAATACCTCGAGCATGGATCAAGCAAAAGCCAAACACGAGGGGTTAATTGAAAAAATATACGGAGACAAAACCAAAGAAGAAACACCCTATCGTTTAGAAAGTACGCATGCAGCCACTCCCGTTCAACAGGATTTTAATGATAGATATGAATATGCAGAAGAGATTGAAGAGGCAGAAACCTTATCTTTACAAGACAAAGAACTAGAGCTTATCGTCAAGGCATTGGAACGTAACAAGGGCAGGAGAAAGGCTGCCGCAGCAGAATTGGGTATTTCGGAACGCACACTCTACCGAAAAATTAAACAATTTGATTTGGATAAATAGTATGAAGAAAAGTGTTGTTTTGATTTTTGTATTACTGGTGAGTTGCAAGTATTATTCCTTTACGGGGGCTTCAATTCCAGAGGGTGCGGAAACCGTGCAAGTTAACTTTTTTGTAAATAATGCTGCCAATGAAGTGGGTTCCGTTTTTGAACCAGGCCTTGACCGTGATTTTACAAATGCTGTCCAAGAAATGTTGCTCAATCAAACCAACTTAGATTTGACAAATGTCAATGGCCATTTGATTTATGAAGGGGAGATTGTAAGCTATCGAGTGACTCCCATGACCGCAACAGCGCAAGAAACTGCAGCGCAAAACAGACTTACCATGAGCGTTAACGTGCGTTATTTTAACACCCTCAACGACGAAGACGACTTTGAGAAGAAGTTTAGTTTCTTCTATGATTTTGATGCCGCTACGCAAGTTCAAACAATACAATCTGAAGCACACGAAATACTATTTGAGCGTATTACCCAAGATATTTTTAATGAATCGTTGGCGAAATGGTAAACAGCGAACGTACATATTTGACAAAGCTACGTGAGCAAGGACACGACGATCCAGAAGCAACGCTAAGCCGTATAGAAACACTTACACAGCAGTATCCCTATTTTCAAGCCTTGCATCATTTGGGTTGGCAAATTGCCGAAAAACACGCCCATAAGCAGGCACCTTCTTTTTTGGCATCCTGCGCAGTTCATACCAAAAACAGATTGCACCTAATCAAATCGCCGGCCGGAGAAACAGAAAGGGTAACTCTCGCGCAACAAAGTCATGCTGCAGACGAGGTGATGGCATTTGTAGATTGGCTACATCAAATAGATGATTCTCTGCCAAAAGAAACAAATCAAGAGCGGCTCATTGATAAATTTATCGCCGATACCCCTAAAATTGGTTTGACAAAAGATCAAAAGAAATCAGTTGACCTCACGCAAAAACAGCAATTCGACGACAAAACTCTGATGACAGAGACCTTGGCAAAGATCTATGTCAAACAAGGAAAATTTAAAAACGCAATAAACGCCTATGAGATTTTGGCATTGAAATATCCAGAAAAAAGTAGTTTATTTGCAGACCAAATTAAAGAAATAAAGAAAGCACAAAACCAAAGTTAATATGAGTACATTTTCCATTTTTCTAGTACTAACTATCATCGTTTGCTTTTTGCTAATCCTAGTGGTTATGGTTCAAAACCCCAAAGGCGGTGGTCTTTCATCTGCATTTGGCGGTAGCTCTCAACAACTTGGAGGCGTTCAAAAAACGACCGACTTTCTAGACAAAAGTACTTGGGTACTTGCTGCCTTATTATTGGTGCTTATTCTGATATCCAATTCCATGATTAGCATACCATCAACTACGAGTGAGTCTACTCTTATTGATGAAGCAGCCATTGAGGAAAGCATTCCCGAAGCCATTCCAGAAGAAATTCCAGAAGAAATTCCCGAGTTACCACAAACAGACGGCGAAGAATAAAATGTCAAGCTGTCAGTTTTTTGACTTCCTTTTACTAGTTTTTTACCGTGGCACAATTGATGCTATATTTTAAAAAATTAAATTATAGACATGAGTACAATCAATATAAAACCTTTAGCTGATCGTGTCGTAATTGCACCACTAGCTGCAGAAACGACTACTGCATCAGGAATTATCATTCCCGATACAGCCAAAGAAAAACCACAAAAAGGAAATGTAGTTGCTACAGGACCAGGGACTAAAGACGATGCCATCACTGTTCAGGTGGGCGATACCGTATTGTATGGTAAATACGCTGGTACAGAATTAAAATTAGACGGTGGCGATTATATAATTATGCGCGAAAGCGACATTCTAGGAATCATTTCATAAAAACAATATCATGGCAAAGAAAATTCAATTTGATATAGAAGCACGCGACGGATTAAAGCGCGGTGTTGACGCACTTGCTGACGCAGTTAAAGTAACGCTTGGGCCAAAAGGCCGAAACGTAATAATTGGCAAATCTTTTGGTGGCCCCCAGGTAACCAAAGATGGTGTTAGTGTTGCAAAAGAAGTAGAGCTTGAAGATGCCCTTGAAAACATGGGTGCGCAAATGGTAAAAGAAGTAGCTTCCAAAACCAACGACCTAGCTGGTGATGGAACAACTACGGCAACCATACTTGCCCAAGCCATTGTTAAAGAAGGGCTTAAAAATGTTGCTGCTGGCGCCAATCCTATGGACCTAAAGCGCGGCATTGATAAAGCTGTTGAAGCCATAGTTACTGACCTAAACAAGCAAGCTGTTGAAGTGGGCAACTCTTCTGAAAAAATCAAACAAGTAGCATCCATTTCAGCCAACAACGACGCCACAATCGGTGAGTTGATTACGGCGGCTTTTGAAAAAGTTGGCAAAGAAGGTGTTATCACAGTTGAAGAAGCCAAAGGAACTGATACAACAGTTGACATTGTGGAAGGCATGCAATTTGACCGTGGTTATATATCCCCCTACTTTGTTACCAATTCAGACAAAATGGAAGCGGACATGGAATCGCCACACATACTTTTGTATGACAAAAAGATTTCTACCATGAAGGACTTGCTTCCTGTTTTAGAGCCTGTTGCGCAAAGCGGCAAACCCCTTGTGGTGATCGCAGAAGACGTAGACGGAGAGGCCTTGGCTACACTTGTGGTCAACAAACTTCGCGGTTCACTCAAAATAGCTGCTGTTAAAGCACCCGGTTTTGGCGACAGAAGAAAAGCCATGCTAGAAGACATTGCTATACTGACTGGAGGAACGGTAATTTCCGAGGACCGTGGGTTTACGCTTGAAAACGCTACCATTGATATGTTAGGTACCGCTGAAAAGGTAACAATAGACAAAGACAACACCACAGTTGTGAATGGCGCTGGCAACAAAAATGATATCAAAGCACGTGTCAATCAAATCAAGTCTCAAATTGAGGCTTCAACTTCTGACTACGATAAAGAAAAGCTACAAGAGCGACTTGCCAAGCTTTCTGGAGGTGTTGCGGTACTTTATGTAGGTGCAGCTTCCGAAGTTGAGATGAAAGAGAAAAAGGATCGCGTTGACGATGCGCTACACGCAACAAGAGCTGCCGTTGAAGAAGGTATCGTTTCTGGAGGTGGTGTAGCACTGCTACAAGCGCTGCAAAGCTTGAGTAAACTCAAAAGCGAAAATGCGGATGAGCAAACTGGTGTTCAAATCGTCGCTAAAGCCATTGAGTCACCCCTACGCACCATTGTTGGAAATGCAGGCGGTGAAGGTTCTGTAGTTGTTGCCAAAGTCATAGAGGGCGAAAACAACTTTGGATACGATGCCAAAACAAATACCTATGGTAACATGCACGAAAAAGGAATCATTGATCCCAAAAAAGTTACGCGAATTGCACTTGAAAATGCTGCTTCTGTAGCTGGGATGATCCTAACTACGGAATGTGCATTGGTCGACATTAAAGAAGATTCGCCAGCTGCCGCTATGCCGCCTATGGGTGGTGGAGGCATGCCAGGCATGATGTAAATAATCTATTATTATGCTGCCCCTTAACGGGGCAGTTTTTTTATGTACAAATCCCTACTTAAACATATTGCCCAACGTTTACACCAAAATCCAAAGCCACAAGAGTTGTTGGAATGGGTTTGTGCTGAAATACAGCAAAAATTCCCTGCTTACGATTGGGTAGGATTCTATTTTCACAAACCCGAAAAAAAAGAACTCCACCTAAAAGCATTTGCTGGAAAACCAACAGACCATACCGTAATCCCGTATGGAAAAGGAATCTGCGGTCAGGTTGCTCTAAGTAACCGAAACTTTGTGGTAGACGACGTGTCTGAGCAAGACAACTATATTGCCTGTAGTATAGATGTGAAGTCTGAAATTGTGGTGCCGCTTTTTATAGAAGGGAAAAATGTGGGGCAAATTGATATAGATTCCAACACAGCCTGTGCCTTTGACGATAAAGATGAGGCCTTTTTAGTGGAAGTAAACCGTCTGGTTGCTACTTATTTATTGCGTTCAGAAATGAACTTTTAGTGAGATAAAATTCCTACTTTTGTTCTTTCAATTTTTCTTTCATGCAAGACGCTATTCAAGCCAAATCCGCCCTTATTTCTGTATTCAACAAAGAGGGGCTTGCGCCCATCGTTACCAAAATGCACGAATTGGGTATTACACTCTACTCAACTGGCGGAACTGCTGTCTTTATTGAAGCGCAGGGTGTTCCTGTACTTCAAGTCGAGGATTTGACTTCATACCCTTCTATTTTGGGTGGTCGTGTTAAGACTTTGCACCCTAAGGTGTTTGGCGGTATTCTCAATCGAAGGTCAAATGATAACGACCAGCAAGAATTGGCGCAATACAACATACCCCATTTAGATATTGTATTGGTGGACTTATATCCTTTTGAAGATACCGTCAAATCAGGCGCATCTGAAACAGACATTATTGAAAAAATAGACATCGGCGGAATTTCACTTATTCGTGCTGCTGCCAAAAACTACAAAGACGTCTTGTGCGTATCGTCGGTGAGTGATTACGATGCGTTTCTGGCGCTACTTGAAAGGAAAAACGGAAAAACGGAACTATCAGACCGTAAACAATTTGCCGCAAATGCGTTCCGCGTGTCATCACACTACGACACCCATATTTTTAACTTTTTTGATAAAGGCAACGGCGCATTAAAACTAAGTTACAACACGGGGAAGGAATTGCGATATGGCGAAAACCCGCATCAAAAAGGAGCTTTCTTTGGTGATTTTGACGAGGTGTTTTTCAAACATTGCGGAAAGGCACTTTCTTACAACAACCTCCTCGACGTTGACGCAGCAGTAGAGTTGATGGCAGAATTTAAAGACGATGCGCCAACCTTTGCTATCCTAAAACACAACAACCCTTGTGGCTTGGCTACGCGAGATAACATATCACAGGCCTATACAGACGCACTCGCTGCTGAC
Source organism: Bacteroidota bacterium (assembly GCA_038143535.1). Classification (GTDB taxonomy): domain Bacteria; phylum Bacteroidota; class Bacteroidia; order Flavobacteriales; family Flavobacteriaceae; genus UBA7446. The sequence continues at coordinate 331,520 of JAYQMD010000001.1, read as the reverse complement.
CCAGTATCTGCTTTCGGTGGGGTACTTATTGCCAACACCACTATAGACCTCTCCACTGCTGAAAAGATCAATACACTTTTCTGTGAGGTTGTCATTGCACCTGCTTTTGAGGCAAATGCCTTGGAATTACTAAAACAAAAAAAGAACAGAATTTTGCTGGATTTAAAAAGCTATCCGCAACCCAGTACTTTGGTTCGCTCTTGCCTCAATGGACATTTGCTTCAAGAACGCGACGGTACAACAGACGAAAGTCTATGCTGAATGAAGTCACAGAACGAAAAGCTACTGCGCAGGAAATTAACGATTTGTTGTTTGCTTCTAAAATTGCAAAACACACCAAATCCAACACCATTGTTTTGGCTAAAAACGGGCAGTTATTTGCCGCTGGAACAGGACAAACTTCAAGAGTAGATGCGCTAAATCAGTCCATTGAAAAAGCCAAGCATTTTGGTTTTGATTTGACTGGATCAGTTATGGCTAGTGATGCCTTCTTCCCTTTTCCAGATTGTGTTGAAATTGCACATAACGCAGGTATTATAGCTGTAATTCAACCAGGAGGTTCTATCAAAGACCAATTGAGTATTGACTATTGCAATGGAAATAATTTGGCAATGGTCATGACTGGTGTAAGGCATTTTAAACATTAATTCGTAATATTACATACCAATACCAATTACATGGGATTTTTTGACTTTTTGACTGAAGAAATAGCTATCGACTTAGGTACTGCCAATACCCTCATTATTCACAATGATAAAGTAGTGGTAGACAGTCCATCTATAGTAGCTATGGACAGAAGGAGTAATAAAATTATTGCAGTAGGGCAAGAAGCCAACCAAATGCAAGGTAAAACACATGAAAACATCAAGACGATACGTCCACTAAAAGACGGCGTTATTGCTGATTTTAATGCCTCAGAGCAAATGATCAGTATGTTCATCAGAAACATCCCGTCACTCAAAAAGCGGTTTTTTACACCTTCACTTCGTATGGTAATTTGCATACCCTCCGGTATTACTGAAGTGGAGATGCGCGCCGTTCGAGAATCTGCTGAACGTGTTAATGGCAAGGAGGTTTATTTGATTCACGAACCTATGGCAGCGGCCATTGGTATTGGCGTTGACATCATGCAGCCAAAAGGAAATATGATTGTAGATATAGGGGGTGGCACCACTGAAATTGCGGTTATTGCCCTCTCTGGAATTGTGTGTGATAAGTCGGTTAAAATTGCGGGTGACGTTTTTACAAACGACATCATCTACTACATGCGTACTCAACACAACTTGTTTGTTGGTGAGCGTACCGCAGAGCGTGTCAAAATTAGCATTGGATCTGCAACCGAAGAACTAGAAAACCCGCCCGAAGACATGTCTGTTCAAGGACGCGATTTGTTAACGGGTAAGCCAAAAGAAATTCTTATTTCTCATCGAGAAATTCACAAAGCACTTGATAAATCCATTATCAGAATCGAGGATTCTGTTATGGAAACACTTGCGCAAACGCCTCCGGAACTAGCGGCGGATATTTACAACACAGGCGTGTATCTTGCCGGTGGTGGTTCTATGCTGCGAGGCCTTGACAAAAGACTATCTCAAAAAACAGAACTCCCCATTTTTATTGCAGAAGATCCGCTTCGCGCTGTAGTTCGAGGAACAGGCACTGTGCTCAAAAATATTGAACGATATAAGTCTGTTTTGATAAAGTAGTGTAACAAATGCAAAAATTACTGAACGGCATACTGCGAAACAGAACGCTACTGCTGTTTATTTTGTTGCTAGTGTTGTCCCTTCGTTACATGGCACGTAATCACTACTACCAGCGCACTAATTTTCAGGCATTTAACAATGCTACCCTAGCTCCTTTTTTTGAAGCCCGTCATCAGGTTTTTTCTTACTTTAGACGAGATAAGCATAATAAGCAGCTCCTTGAAGACAACCAATATCTTTTAGAAAAGCTTATCAATAAGCAAAGTAAAGTGCTACTTCTAGACAGCATTCCATTTGAAGTAATTCCTGCTCAAGTCATCCGCAATAGTATCCAGCTCAACTACAATCATATTACGCTCAATGCCGGAAAAAAAAGCGGTATCCACAAGGAAATGGGGATTATTTCCGCAAAAGGAGTCATTGGGATTGTTAATAGAATCAATGAAGAAACCAGTAGTGTTATTTCCTTACTAAATAAGTCGCTGCGTATAAACGCAAAACTTAAAAATAGTAATCATTTTGGAAGCCTCTATTGGAACGGAAACGATCCAAAAGAAATGATACTGTCAGACGTTCCCCTAGCTGCCCACGTAGAAGTGGGTGATACCATTGTTACTGGAGGCATGTCTGCTGTTTTTCCAAAGCATATTGACCTTGGTGTCATCAATGAAATTATTGTCCCGACAAACGACAACTATTACCAAATACACATATCGCTATTTCAAGACATGACTAATCTGGATTATGTCTATGGCGTAGTTATACCTCGGGCTGAAACAATAAAAAAAATGATTTTCGACAATGAATAAACCAATAAGCATACTGGTTTGGTTTTTGTCACTTGTCTTTGCGCAGGTTTTCATGTTTGACCCTATCATGCTAGGCATACCTTATTCGCCGTTGATTTATGTCCTCTTATTTGTGTTGATACCTCACCAATGGGAGGCCTGGGTAGTGTTATTGATCGGATTTTTTGTTGGGCTTATCGTGGACTTACTCTTCTTGTCAGGGGGCATTCACACCTTAGCAAGTTTAATTGCTTGCTTCACAAGACCACTGCTTGTGCGCGCTGCATACCGGGAAACCATATCATTGAGAGACCTAAAGACTGAGAACGAATCTTTCGCAAGTCTTTGTTTCTACAGCTTGCTGATTATATTGGTTCATCACTTTTTCCTTTTTGTTGCCATGACAGGAAGCTGGTCTAAGCTTGGCTGGTTGTTAAGCGCATGGGGTGCTAACAGCATGTTAACCATGATGACTTGTTTTTTATTACTTGTTTTAACCAAAAAAACAACGTGATGAGAATCCGCTTTTTTAGAGCAACGATTGTAATTGTAGGCATTGTGCTTTTTGTTAGATTGTTTTTTCTTCAAATAATCTCAGACCAGTACGGTGATCTTTCCTTAAAAAACTCGGTATTAAAGCAGTATATATATCCTGAGCGAGGATATATTTTTGACAGAAACGGATCCCTATTGGTTTCCAATCAGCCCATGTATGACTTGATGGTGATTCCAAAAAACCTAGAGCCATTCGACACTTTGGATCTATGCAAGACGCTGCGTTTGTCTAAATCAAAATTGGTTGAACGCATAAACAAAGTGCGTCGCTATTCACTGCATGCGCCATCGGTGCTGTTAAATCAAATTTCAAAACAAGATTATGCCATTTTACAGGAAAAATTGTGGAAATTTCCAGGCATGTACATACAGCGGAAATCTGTGAGAGACTACCAAACAGAAGTGGCAGCCAATCTCCTAGGCTATATAAGCGAAGTTAATAATTTCGATATTCGGAACAACCCCTACTACGCTAAAGGAGAGCTCATAGGACGTCAAGGTATTGAAAAAACCTATGAAGAAGTACTGCGCGGGACTAAGGGCGTTTCCTATTTGCAAAGGGATAAGTTTAACAGAATTATTGGCCCCTATAAAGATGGTACGCTGGATACTTTGCCAGTACCGGCGCAAGACATAACGCTATCTATTGACATTGCCCTTCAGGAATACGGCACGAACCTATTGACAAATAAACGTGGCGGTATTTTAGCCATTGAGCCCAAAACAGGTGAAATTCTGATGAGTGTGAGTACGCCAACCTTTGATCCCAATGCTCTTGTAGGTAGAGATCGGTCTTCCCTTTTTGAAGCACTAAAGCAAGACACCCTTAACAGGTATTTATTTGATCGCTCACTTCAAGGTCAATACGCTCCTGGATCTCCATTTAAAGTGCTAAATGCACTTGTGGCACTGGAAGAAGGTGTGGTGAATGCCAAAACAAAATTCACTTGTTACAGCGGACATTACTATGCCAGAAATCAATTTATGGCGTGTATGTGCCCCCCTGGAACAAAAAACAATCTAAACAGGGGTATTTATAACTCTTGTAACACCTATTTCTCCAATGTTTACCGTCGGATTATTGATAAAGACAACAAGATCGAAGAGAATATTAATAACTGGCACAAACACTTGAACAGCTTTGGTTTAGGGAATTATTTAGGCTATGACCATCCTGTTGGCCAGCCAGGCTATGTACCAAATGCCAATTTCTACAATCTTTGGTATCCCAATCAGCGATGGCGTGGGTCTACCATAGTATCCAATGCCATTGGACAAGGTGAAATACTTATGACACCGATTCAATTGGCTAACGTTGCAGCAACCATTGCAAACAGAGGGTTTTTCTACACACCCCATTTTGTGAAAGGCATACAAGGTGATTTTATTGATCCAAAATACAAAACAAAACGCGTGACTAGCATTTCAAAAGAACATTTTATAAATGTCATTGAGGGAATGGCCGATGTGGTTAGTAAAGGAACTGCCCGAGTGGCTGCCATAAGAGGAATTGAGGTCTGTGGCAAAACGGGTACCATTGAAAACTTTACAAAAATTGATGGCGACAGAACTCAGCTTACAGATCATTCTGTTTTTATTGCTTTTGCGCCAAAGGACGATCCTAAAATTGCTCTTGCCGTTATCGTTGAGAACGGATACTGGGGTGCGCGTTGGGCTGCGCCCATTGCCAGTTTGGTAATTGAAAAATATATTAACGGAGAAGTCAAGCGAAGATGGCTGGAAAACCGTATGATCAACGGAAGTCTTGAAGAAGAATATGCCAAGGTAACAAGTAACAAACCTTTTACTATCAATGAATAAGCTTTTACGATTTGACTGGTACGCCTTAACCCTCTTTTTGATGTTGGTGGGCATAGGTTTGGTCAATATATATTCTGCTGTTTACGATGCCAAAAACACCGCTATTGCTGCTGGATTTATGCACAAACAACTTATTTCTTTGGGAATAGGTTTTGTGTTGATTTTCTTGTTTCAATTCATTGATGTCAAGTTTTTTGAGCGGTATGCCAGTATCTTATTTATAGTGTCAATCGTAAGTTTGTTGGGGCTATGGGCGTTTGGAACTGAAGTATCTGGCGCAAGGTCTTGGTATGCCATTAGCGGATTTAGTCTACAACCTTCAGAGTTTGCGAAAGTTGCCGTTGCACTTGCACTTGCCAAGCACTTAGGTGGTTTTAATACGCGTATCGAAAACGTAAAAGATTACACAGGCGCCTTTATCATCATGGCCATTCCTGCCACATTAACAATACTCCAACCCGACCCCGGAACAGCCATAGTACTTTTAAGCTTTTTCCTTGTCCTTCATGCCGAAGGACTTCCAGCCAACTTTCTTTATGTCATGCTAGGTCTGTTTGGGCTATTTATACTAACGTTGCTTATTGGTGTCAATCCTACTCTATGGACCATTGGTATTTTATCGTTGTTCGCCTATGCCTACAGTCGTTTGCGCAAGTTAAAAAAAGTGCTCAGACCCATACTATTAATAGGAATCATAGGTGCTGCTTTTACGCTTTCTGTATCTTATATTTTTGACAATGCTTTTGAACAACGACACAGAGATCGCTTTAATATTTTATTGGGAAAAGAAGTTGATGTTAGAGGCGTAGGCTATAATATAAATCAGTCTCAAATAGCAATTGGTTCAGGCCGTGGATTGGGCAAAGGTTACCTACAAGGGACACAAACAAAAGGAGGGTTTGTCCCAGAACAACAAACCGATTACATCTTCACAACTGTGGGAGAAGAATGGGGCTTTTTAGGCACGTCCTTGGTTTTGGCTCTTTTTTTGATGCTTATGATGCAGATTGTCAAAACAGCCTACAAACAAAAAACCACTTTTAGCAGGGTATTCTGCCTTGGATTTGCTTGTATATTGCTCACACACGTAACCATTAATCTAGGCATGGTGGTTGGCTTGGTGCCAACCATCGGTATTCCACTGCCGCTGATGAGCTACGGCGGATCGAGCCTGTTGGCTTTCAGTGTTTTTATGGGAATTTACTTACGTGTGTATTACCAGAGAATACAATAAACGCGTTTAATAAATTAGCGCTGCAGGGCAAGCGGTTTTCTGCCAATAAAGCTCAAATCCAATGCTTCTAAAATCGAAACAGCCTCGTTAACATACATATCCTTGTTCAAGGACTTTTGCCAACGCTTGCGCTTTTCGGCAAGCAACGTGTCCGACTTCATTTTTGCCAACTCATACGGAAGCGATTTAAATGTCAGTGAATTGATGTACTCGTTCAGTATTTCAAATTGATCTGCAAATGATTCGTCTTTAGCTATTTCATTCGAAAAGAGTTTGTAGTTCAATGAAAATTCGTTTTTGTCTTGTTGCTGACGCACCCATTTGGCATTTTTATCGATAAGCTGAAACAGCGTATCACGAGCCACACGAGCGGCGCTATCTTCAATAACCTGTTGATAGTTTTGATAGCCATTCCATTTGTTAAAAGATACCGAAGTAATCTGATCCCATACTAAGGGATTTTCTTCGTCTTTTTCTCCAATATCAACATACGCATATTGATCTGGTGCCACCACATCGCTGCAGACTCCTTCAAGCTGGGTGGATTTGCCCGTAATACGATAGAATTTTTCAGTGGTAAATTTCAACGCACCCAAATCGCCATACGTACTCTTGGAAACAAAACGGTTGAGTTCAATAATATTCTGGACGGTTCCCTTGCCAAACGTTTGCTTGCTACCCAAAACAACAGCTCTTTCGTAGTCTTGCATAGCTGCTGCTAGGATTTCAGAAGCCGAAGCCGAAAGTTCATTGACCATAATTACAAGTGGACCATCCCAAAGTGTTTTACCATCTCGGTCTTTTAAAACCTTACTCCCCGCATCACTTGTCTTAACCTGCACAACAGGCCCTTCGTCAATAAAAAAACCGGCCATATCCACTACCGTTTGTAGCGAACCACCGCCATTATTTCGCAAATCAATAACCAAGCCTTGAACCCCTTTTTGCTTGAAACGGATAATTTCTTGTTCCATGTCTTTGGCGGCATTGCGTTCTTTATAATCCTTAAAATCAACATAGAATTTAGGCAGGTGTATTAGTCCGAAGGTTCTCCCTCCTTTTTGGATAAGCGATGACTTCAAATAAGATTCTTCCAATTCTACTGTATCGCGTTTTATGGCCACCTCCTCAATGGTACCGTCAACTCGTTTTAAGGTTAGGTAAACCGTGGTGCCTGCCGGCCCCTTGATAAGTTTGATGGCATCATCTAAACGCATGGATTGCACATCAACAGGGTCGCCCTCTTCTTGACGTACCATCATGATTTGGTCACCAACTTCAATGGATTGGTCGCGCCAAATGGGTCCTCCTGAAATCACATCAACAATCTTAATGGCTTGATTTCGCTTGGTAAGTCGCGCGCCAATACCTTCATACTTTCCAGACATAGATGCATCAAAGCGGTCTTTGTCTACTGGAGCGAAATAAACCGAGTGTGGGTCAAACTGGGTTACAAAAGCGTTTAGATAGCTTCCAAACCAATCCTCTTCACGTACGTCTTCCATCAAAGAAAAATAGTTTTCCATGTTTTCTTTGGTAATCTCCCGTGCTTCTTTTTCCAAAACCTCAAAAGTCTTGGGCACATAGCTTTCATCTTTTGACGCCAGTTTTTCTTCCTCTTCTAATTTGCTGTGCAAAATATTAAGGGTGGAGAGTTTGAGCTGCTTGCGCCACTTTTCTACTTTTGAACGCAAAGTACTTGGGTATTGCTGATTTTCATAATCCACATTTATCTCCTCCTTCTTATTAAAATCAAACGGTTTCACTAAAATTTCTAGATAGAATGACTTGGTTTCATTTCTGCGCTCCAAATAACGTGTATAAACCAAATCGAAAAAACTGGTTTGTAAGGCTTTAAACTCGTCGTCCAATGCATATTTGTATCGATCAAATTGAGCGATATCTTTTTTTAGAAAATAACGTTTTTGACCGTCCAGCATTTCCAGAAAGGTTTCATGCAAGTCTTCTGAAAAGTCATCGCTTATGTCCTTAGGGTCAAAGTGTCCGCGTTGCATAAAATATGCAATAAGCTCCATAAGGAGTTTGTCTTTTGAAGTGTCTTCAGAAAATTCGTGCGTTGATGGAACATGGAGGCGTGTCCACGCTGCAAGAATCAGGACAACAAAAAACAGGGGGATAAATAACTTTTTTTTCATATTTCTCTTAGGTAGCAAGCTTAAAAATACAGCTTTTTTGTAACTTTTTAGCAACTATTCCATAAGCGTGCCAAAAAAAGTAAATATGAAGCTGCCATTGCGTATTTTTAACATTCAAAACTAATGTATGAAAAAGCCTTTAATTCTTGTAACGAACGACGACGGAATTAGTGCTCCAGGACTACGAAATCTGATTCAGGTGATGAACAGCATTGGTGATGTGGTGGTGGTGGCTCCCGACAGTCCACAATCTGGCATGGGTCATGCCATTACCATAAACAACACGCTGCGATGCAGTAAGGTTATCATAGACGATGGACCGCAAACAGAATACGCTTGCTCGGGTACACCCGCTGACTGCGTCAAAATGGGCGTGCACGAAATTCTAAAACGCAAGCCAGACCTCTGTGTTTCTGGCATCAATCACGGCTCCAATTCGTCCATTAATGTTATCTATTCGGGCACCATGAGCGCCGCTGTTGAAGCGGGGATTGAAGGCATTCCTGCAATTGGATTTTCACTTTTAGATTATACTTGGGATGCTGATTTTGAGGAAATAAAAACCTTTGTAAAACGCATTGCCCTGTCTGCCCTTACAAACGGAATTCCAGAGGGCGTGGTGCTAAATGTTAATCTGCCTAAATTAAAAGAAAAGGACATCAAAGGAATACGCATATGCAGACAAGCTATGGCATATTGGGTTGAAGAATTTGACAAAAGAGCAGACCCAACTGGAAAAGAATATTACTGGCTTACAGGCAAGTTTATCAACGAAGACAAGGGTGAAGACACCGACGAGTGGGCACTCGAAAACGGCTATGTAAGCGTTGTGCCGGTCCACTTTGACATGACAGCACATCACAGCATACAGAAATTAAATACATGGGATTTTTGACAAAAAAACTGCGTTGGGGGCTACTGCTAGGGTTAGGGTTCCCTTTGTTTTTTCTTGGTATTGCAGTGCTCAATTTAGATTTTGAACTTACGGAAGTAGATAAATTTGCGGGTATCGCAACACTTTGTGCGCTCCCCAATCTGCTATTATTTTTTGGATCGCTTCGAAAAAACGAAGAGACCTTTGCCTACGGAGTTCTTGCTGGCTCCATCTTGTGGGCATTGTTTACCTTTGGACTAAAGCTTTTTGGATGAAGTACTACATCATTGCCGGGGAAGCATCTGGTGATTTACATGCTGCCAACCTAATAAAATCGCTTAAGCAAGAAAATGCCAATACAAGCATTCGTGCTTGGGGAGGCGATCGTATGAAAGCCCAAGGGGCAACTATCGTCAAGCATTACCGGGACTTGGCTTTTATGGGTTTTTGGGAAGTAGCCAAAAACATCCGAACCATTTTCAAAAATATATGCTTTTGTAAAGAAGATATTTTGGTATTTCAACCCAATGCTATTATTCTTATCGACTATCCTGGGTTTAACCTCCGCATTGCTAAATGGGCAAAGGCTCAAAAAATACCTGTGCACTATTACATCAGCCCACAAGTTTGGGCATGGAAAGAAAACAGGGTAACGCTTATGAAAAAGGTAATTGACTATCTGTATGTCATCCTTCCTTTTGAAAAGACCTTTTTTGAAGACAAGTACCAACTAGCTGTTGATTTTGTGGGGCATCCATTGTTGGACGAAATTGCGCAATTTGACGCAGGAAGTGCCGAGGCCTTCAGGGCAACACACAAACTCCCAAAAAACAAGCCCATAGTGGCTTTACTTCCTGGAAGCAGAGCGCAAGAAGTAAGTAAAATGGTGCGTATTATGTCAAATACAGCTAAAGACTTTCCAGATTATTGTTTTGTTATAGGAGCAGCACTGCACCTAGACGAAGTGCTCTTCGAAAACCTAGGGCTGCACATTGTCAAAAATGACACTTACAAACTATTGTCGCATGCCCACGCCGCTTTAGTTACCAGCGGAACAGCCACCTTAGAAACGGCATTATTTGAGATACCACAAATCGTGTGCTACAAAACCAGTGCTTTGAGCTATGCCATTGGAAAACAAGTCGTAAAACTACCTTACATCTCACTTGTCAATTTAATTTTGGACCAGATGGCTGTACCCGAACGCTTGCAGCGCAATTGCAACGCAAAGCAGTTGTCAATAGACCTATCCAAAATTTTGAATGGACCCGCACGAACAGCCCAGCGTGAGGCCTACAAGGTGCTTAAAACAAAACTTGGCGGAAGTGGCGCGAGTGATCAAACAGCCAGACTAATTTCACAACGAACACATGCGTAAGCTACTTGTCTTGCTGTTGGCGTTGAGTGTGGCTTCATGTGGAAGCCTAAAGAAAGGCAGTAAAATGAAACCCAGAGACGGGGTTGTTTACTACGCCAAAGGATATTTAGGCACTCCTTATGCTTTGGGTGGGAATACCAAAAGTGGGATTGATTGCTCAGGACTTATTTACAATGCCTACAGCCAACAGGGCGTAAGCATCCCCAGAACTGTTGATGCCTTGCGTAAAAAGGGCAAGCGCATTTCTGTTGACCGAGCCAAAAAAGGGGATCTTATATTTTTTAGGACCTCCAGAAAACGCAAGCTTACCCATGCTGGTATTGTGGTAGGCACAAAACGTGGGATTCCCCAATTCATTCACGCCTCCTCTTCACGAGGAGTTATCATTTCAACACTCGATAATACGTATTGGGAAAAAGCCTACGCACAAACCAGAAGATTGCTTAAAAAATAAACTATTGCTGATGGGAGCAATTACCCATCATTTGTGGGGGGGTGGAAAGCTAGCTTCTTAACAGATACACAAGGTTTGACAGCACTGCTAGAGCGGTAGTTACCCTTTAAACCGACCCTTGAAATTTTTTATATAAGCCGTAAAGTCTTCCTGAGAATTAATAAACTCATAATCTTTGAGATGGACTAATTTTAAGTAAATTTCTATTTGAGATGGATTTAAATACCCAACTACTGGAGTGATATAATTTCCCATATCATCAAAAAATATGAGCGTTGGATAACCGGATACGCCTAAGTATCGCGTGAGGCTGTGCGCGCTATTACGGGTCTTGGCACGCTGGGGGTCATAACTTGGATTGTCATAGGCTTTGCCTTGAAAACGCACCACTTCATTGCCTTCGGCATTAAATTTTACAGGGTAAAAGTTGGCGTTTAGGTAGGCGCTAACGTCTTTATTGCCAAAGGTGTTTTTGTCCAATAACTTGCAAGGGCCGCACCAAACGGTGTAGGCATCCACCATAATGGGTTTTGGGTCTACTTTTTGTGCTTCAAAAGCCTCCTCAAAGGTGTACCAGTTGACTTGAGCGCTTAGGCCAAAGGAAAGGGTTAGTAGCAATAGGGCGGTTGTACTTTTAATCAATTCCATGCATTTTTCTAATTAAAATTGGTTTTAGTACAGCCATCAAGATTCCTGCCAAAACGGGAATTACAAAGAAAATCAAGAAAAAGTTTGACAAACCGTAGGCTTCTGAGATTTTGTCAATATAACTTCCCGTTTTTCCTCCTAAATAATTTGCAACAGCACTGCATACAAACCAGAAACCAAACATAAGACCAACTAGCTTTATCGGGGCCAACTTACTCACATAAGACAAGCCAACAGGTGAAATGCAAAGTTCTCCCATGGTGTGGAACAAATACGCCAAGATGAGCCAAATAATGCTAACACTGGCCTTTTCTGCACCCAGCGGAATACCCCAAGCACCGAAAGCCAAGAAAGCAAACCCTGTTCCCAAAAGAATAAGACCAATGGCAAATTTTATCGGTCCGCTAGGGTTGAATTTGGAAGCCCATATCTTAGAAAATAAAGGTGCCAATAAAATAATAAAAAGTGAATTCAGAACTGAAAACCAAGATGCGGGGATTTCGGTTGCTGTTACTGAAAACTCACGAACAATCATCCAGATAACGATGCTCCAAATAATGGCAAAGCTTGCGCCTAGGAAGAGATTAGACAACACAAAATTACGGAGCATTTTACAATAAGCCGTAGAGCACTATGGTCAAAACAACCATTGGAACAAGAGTGATGATGGTATTGGCTATCTTAAAAATACTCGAAGCATCCCCAACTAATGTTCGTTGGGTGAAATCTTTTGCAAATATGGTCATGGAGCCGCCTGCTTGTTCAAATGCCCACCAAAAGAAAATCGTGAATATGGAAAAAACAACAATGACAATCAAACGGTCTATTTCAACCTTAGAAAATCCTTTATTTAGCTTTGGATCTTTGTCAGCCGGCTGTGCTTCTGCAAGCTTTTTGGGGGTTATTCCAATATTGCCAAATATTTTTTGTGCAAACCAAAACTGCAACATTCCAAATAACATAAAAATACCAGCCAAGCCAAAACCGAGATGCCAACCTACTTTTTCCCCTATGTACCCACAGAGCAGTATTCCCAAGAAAGCACCGGCATTGATACCCATATAAAAAATGGTATAACCGCCATCTTTGCGCTTGTCTCCGTCTTTATACAATTGCCCAACAATAGAAGAAATATTGGGTTTAAAAAAACCATTACCAATGATTAACAATACCAAACCAAGGTAGAAAAAGGAGTCTGTAAAAGTTTCTAATGCCATGGAAGCATGTCCTAAGGTCATTATCAATGCACCCAAGACAGTTGCATTTCGGTAGCCTAAAAACTTGTCAGCGAAAAATCCGCCAAGAATGGGTGTAAGGTATACCAAGCCTGTGTAAAGTCCATACAGCTGCAAGGCATCTTCGTTGGACCATGCCCAGCCGTCATTCATGATGGAAGATGTGAGGAACAACACCAAGATGGCGCGCATGCCATAGTAGCTAAAACGCTCCCACATTTCGGTGAAAAATAAAACAAATAACCCCACAGGGTGGTTTAAAATGGTTTTTTGGTTAAGGGCGGAACCGCCAAATTGTGCTTCCATAAGATATTGATAGGTAGCTAATATAGGATTTTTATATAAAGTTACACTTTCCCCAACAGTCGTATCTTTGCAATATGACAAAAGGCAAAGGACAAGGTGCATTCGTTTCGGAGTTTTCCAAAAAAACCAAGGCTGAAAAACTAGATTGGATAGGCCAGCAGTTTCACAATCCAGCTCAAGCACTGGAAGTGCTACAAAACTACAACCACAGGAACAAGGAACTGCAAACCCTCCACGATGAGTTTATCGAAAATGCCATAACCAATTTTTATATGCCGCTGGGTGTGGCACCGAATTTTAATATCAATGGTAACGTTCTAACCATCCCTATGGCGATTGAAGAAAGCTCCGTGGTTGCGGCAGCATCCAACGCCGCCAAATTTTGGAGTACCAAAGGCGGGTTTACAGCAGCCGTACTGGGCACCGAAAAGGTTGGACAGGTTCATTTTATGTATCGCGGTGAATCCAAAAAACTTTACCAATTTTTTGAGCAGCACAAGAAAGCTCTTTTAGCATCAACAGATAAAATCACCAATAATATGCGTAGCCGAGGCGGGGGCATTAGGGCACTTAACTTGGTAGACAAAAGCAATGCTATAGCAGGTTATTACCAGCTGGATGTGCGTTTCGAAACCCAAGATGCTATGGGCGCAAATTTCATCAATTCCTGTTTAGAACAACTGGCCACCCAGCTGAAAGCATTGGCCGCAAAATACGCTGATTTTTCTATAGAAGAAAAAGCCATCGAGGTAGTCATGAGCATCTTGTCTAACTATGTGCCCAACTGCCTGGTTGAAGCTAGTGTTAGTTGTCCAGTAGATGAACTTTTGCCAACTACTGAAGCAAGCAAACTTTTTGCCGAGAAGTTTGTGCAAGCCGTAAGGATTGCAGAAGTAGAACCCTTCCGAGCGGTGACGCACAACAAAGGGGTTATGAATGGCATAGACGCCGTCGTAATGGCCAGTGGAAATGACTTTAGAGCAGTGGCCGCAGGCATACACGCCCATGCAGCAGCTAGCGGGCAATACCGCAGTCTTTCTAAGGCGGAAATTAAAGACGATATTTTTAAATTTTCACTAAGAGTTCCGTTGGCAATAGGTACCGTTGGTGGATTGACCAAACTTCATCCATTGGTGCGTTGGTGTCACGAACTCATGGGGACACCCAATGCGCAAGAACTGATGCAGATAGTTGCAGTTGCGGGATTAGCACAGAATTTTGCAGCGGTAAAAAGTTTGGTTACTACGGGCATCCAACACGGGCATATGAAAATGCATCTCTTGAATATTTTAAATCAGCTTCAAGCAACGGAATCTGAAAAAAAAGCAGCAATAGCACACTTTAAAGTCAATACCGTTTCTCATCATTCGGTTACTGACTTGCTGTCAAAACTCCGAAACGAATGAAGTTTTTCGCCAATGGAAAAGTATTGTTGACAGCCGAATATGCCGTTTTGGGTGGGGCCAGAGCACTTGCACTACCTACCAAATTAGGACAATCACTAAACATTACCGAAACCTCATCTAAGCTAATTACGTGGAGAAGTATTGATGTCAATGGGCAGTTGTGGTATGAAAATAGCTTTGACATAAAAACTTTTGCGCCACTAAAGCAAAACGATACTGTTGGACAGCGTTTACAACAACTCTTTCTATCTATCAACGAAGCAAATCCAACGCTTTTAGCAGCTACCGATGGGCTGCTGTTTGAAAGCAAGTTAGCGTTTGATCGCAGTTGGGGGCTGGGAAGTTCTTCCACGCTGGTTTCGTTGTTGGCCCAATGGTCTGATGTAAATCCTTATGTACTGCTTCAAGAGGTATTTGGTGGAAGTGGCTATGACATTGCTTGTGCAACCGCTGATGGTGCGCTTTTGTATGAACGCACAAATGCGATTCATCCAACCATAACCGCGGTTGATTTTAATCCCACGTTTAAAGACCAGTTGTTTTTTGTGTACCTCAATCAAAAGCAAGACAGCCAGCAGGCAGTGGCCGCCTTTGACAGGGAGGTACTCACGCCACAAAAAATGAAAAAAATAAATGACCTAACGCTTTCCTTTTTAGGGGACGCAACAGCAATAGATTTTCAAAACTTAATGACGGAACACGAGGCAATTATTGCCAATTTGATCAATGCTACGCCCATTCAAAAACGGTTATTTGATGATTATTCTGGAGTAATCAAAAGCTTAGGTGCGTGGGGTGGTGATTTTATTTTGGCTTGTGGAGCTGCGGACACACCAAATTATTTTGCTCAAAAAGGGTACAATACTTGTTTGACATACCAATCATTAATAGTCAACTAGTTACGTGTTTTAAGTCTAAGGGTGCATGCAGGATGACTGGGCAACTGTTTTGGCACTGTTTAGGTAAATAAATAACAAAACACAAAAAAAAAGGGGTAGAAGCAAGTTTGGCACGGTTCGTGAGTAGGTAGTATGTAATGTCGTAACATTTTTTATTGGTTATTGTTTTGACACCCGCACTGTTCGAAGTGCGGGTTTTTTTTTGGGTCACTAATTATGCCTTTTGTTTACTAATTTATTGATAATTTAGCGATATGCATCCAATTTACGACTTTCTTATAAATAACAATTGGTCCCAAACATGGGCCTGGTGGGCCGATTTTACTGCCATTACCATTGTACTTCTAATCATTTCTTGGGTATTGCGTGTTGTGGCGCGTTCTATACTTGTTAATGTTTCTCATAAGATTTCAAGCGCTACAAAAACCACTATCGATGATGCGCTAATCGAACACAAGCTACCCAAAAACGTTTCTCGCTTTGTGCCTTACTTCTTCCTCCATGCTGCTATTCCATTCTGGAGCAACGGCAACGACAAGGTTGATTCGTGGATTACAGCCATAGTTGACGTTTATGCGGTATTGATTGCTATACTTATCATAAGAAGTCTTTTAAGAACCTTTAGGCAACAGCTACAAAAGCAAAAACAATTTAAAGACAAACCCATTGACAGCTACATACAGGTGGTCATGATTTTTTTATGGGGTATCGGTATATTGCTTTCACTTTCCATACTTTCGGGCAAAGAGCTCGTATATTTCTTTACTGGCCTTGGAGCTATTTCAGCAGTTATCCTATTAGTGTTCAAGGATACCATTTTGGGCTTTGTTGCCAGTATTCAAATAAGCGCAAATGATTTGGTCCGTATAGGCGACTGGATCACCATGGAGTCTTATGGAGCAGATGGGGATGTGATAGAAATAAATTTATCAACCATCAAAATTCAAAATTTTGATAAAACCATTACAACAGTACCAACCTATAAACTGCTGTCAAGCTCCATTAAAAACTGGCGTGGCATGAGCGAGTCTGAAGGGCGTAGAGTGAAGCGACCTATATATATTCGCGCATCTTCTGTCCGCTTTTTAAATGAAAATGAGCTGGATATCATAGGACAAGTTGAACGTTTTCGGGATGTGGTTAATGAAAAGAAAAAAGATATTCATGCCTACAATGAGGCACTTAAAGCCGACACTTCTGTTCCGTTAAATGGAAGAAACTTGACCAATCTTGGATTGTTCCGCTCATACATACAAACCTTTTTGGAACAACATCCAGAAATCAATCAAAATTTAACGGTTATGTGTAGGCAACTACCACCAACGCCAAATGGAATTCCCTTAGAAGTGTATGCGTTTACTATAAACAAACAATGGAAAAATCACGAAAACATATCAGGTGATTTGTTCGATCATATTATCGCTTCTGCGGCTTATTTCCAAATTAAACTGTTCGAATTCGAACAGCAAGCGCCATCAAGTTAACCTCATTTAATACCTTATAAAAGCAAAAAAGCCCTCCAAAACAGGAAAGCTTCTCATGGGTTCTCCTACGAACCTCTTGCAAACAACTGTTTGCAAGCAACACAACGCATTAATATTGAAAGCTTTTTAAGCTCTGCGGTCTGGACGGGACTCGAACCCGCGACCCCATGCGTGACAGGCATGTATTCTAACCAGCTGAACTACCAGACCCTTACGTTAAGTGCGTGCAAATATACACGCATTTTCGGATACACAAAAGCAAAAAGATTTTTGACTACAACTGTTGGTCAATTGCAGTGGCGTAAACAGCCTTTGGAGACACACCAACCTTGCGATCAACGAGCTCACCATTTTTAAATAAAAGCACCGTTGGAATATTACGAACCCCAAATTTGGCAGCAAACTTTTGGTTGTTGTCTACGTCTACTTTGCCCACAACGGCTTTGCCCTTATATTCGTTACTGAGCTCATCAATAATGGGGCCTACCATGCGGCAAGGACCACACCACTCTGCCCAAAAATCAACCAATACAGGTTGACTGGATTTTAACACAACTTCTTCGAAGGATGAATCTGTAATTTCTAATGCCATAACATAATTTTTTGGATATCCAAATGTACATTGTTTTTTTACAAATCAATACAACAATGCATCAGTAGTCGCTATTGAGATATTTGTATAATCAATAGTTAATTCAGTTTGTAGGCAACGGGATATGCGTCCAAAGCTTCTAACAGTTCGCCGCCAACGTGTACTTTGAGTTTACGGCTTATGGAATGTAGCTTAATCTCCTCTTCCGTTTCATAGAATGTCATATCTACTTTGTGATCTCCCTTGTGCTTTTTAAAGAGCGTGTCTAAAAAGGAAGCCAGCTTTTCGTCGGCATGGGCCACATCTAGTTTAAGTGTTATTTTGTGTGTGCTGGTGGTCAGGGTGTCTTGAAGTAACTGGAAAGCATTGAACTGCATTCTTGCAGCGCCTCTTTTTCCCGTTTCACGATTTAACCAACCTTCTCTTACATAAGCCTTGACGTGAATAAAGTTATCCTCCACCAAAAAATGTCGGTATTTGAGGTACTCCTCTCCAAATATTTTAAATTGAAAAGACTCTTCAAAATCTTCTAAAATAAACATGGCCCAACCTTTTCCATTCTTAGATACGCGATGGTCTACCTCTCCAACCATGCCGCCAAAACTCAACTCCTTATTTACCAAAGCATCCATGTCATTGAACACCCCGAGTTTTGCATTGCAAAAATGTTTCATCGCAGGTGCAAAATCATCAAGAGGGTGGGCTGAAATATAAATGCCAACTACTTCTTTTTCTTGCTTTAACTTCTTTAGAGCGGTCCAAGGCTCACAAATAGGGAGTTCTGGCGTGGCGATGGTAACTGCGGCATCGGCACCAAACAAACTTACCTGTGAAGATTGCTCGTTTTCTTGGTGTTGTGCGCCGTATTTGAGTGCCTTCTCAACAAAAGTCACCCCATCTCCGTTGTGATGAAAATATTGCGATCGGTGTGCATCAGACAAGGAGTCTAACCCCCTGCAAGTATCAAGCTTTCAAACGATTTTTTGTTGGCTGCCCGAAGATCAATGCGCTGTGTCAAATCAAAAATAGATTCATAAGGCTTCTCTTGACGATGTGCGACTATGGTCTCAACTGCAGCGCGACCAACACCCTTAACGGCACCCATACCAAAGCGAATGGCTCCTTTGTCGTTTACGGTAAACTTGTAGAATGATTCATTGACATCGGGCCCAAGAACCAATATGCCCATCCTGCGACACTCTCCATAAAGAAGCTGACTTGCTTTATGTCGTTCATATTATTAGACAGTGCCGCTGCCATATATTCTGCGGGATAGTTTGCTTTTAGGTAAGCCGTTTGATAAGCAATCCAAGCGTAGCATGTGGAGTGTGATTTATTAAAGGCATAGGAAGCAAATGCCTCCCAGTCTTTCCAAATCTTTTCAAGTACTTCTCTTGGGTGACCCCGTTCTTCTCCGCCGTTTAGAAACTTAGGCTTTAACTGCTGCAGTAAAGCAAAAATCTTTTTACCCATTGCCTTTCGCAGTACATCGGCTTCCCCTTTGGTGAACCCTGCCAATGCTTGAGATAATTGCATCACTTGCTCTTGATATACCGTAATACCATAGGTTTGTTTAAGGTACTGCTCCATGACTGGTAAATCGTAAGTGATTTCCTCCTGGCCATTTTTTCTACGAACAAAGCTGGGGATGTATTCTAGTGGCCCTGGGCGGTATAGCGCATTCATGGCAATTAAATCTTCAAATACATTAGGCTTTAAGTCACGAAGGTATTTTTGCATTCCCGCACTTTCATACTGAAAAATCCCAACGGTTTCACCGTGCTGAAACAGCGCATAAGTGGGTGCGTCATCTAGTGGAAATTCATCTGGATTAAGCTCAATATTGCGTTGGTATTTGACGATTTTAACCGTGTCTTTTATGAGCGTGAGTGTCTTCAGTCCTAAAAAGTCCATTTTCAATAGCCCAGCATCCTCCACAACTGAGTTGTCAAACTGAGTAACGTATAATTCAGAGTCCTTTGCAGTAGCGATAGGAACAAATTCTGTAATATCATCGGGTGTGATGATTACACCGCATGCATGTGTTCCAGTGTTTCGTAAAGACCCCTCTAATATTTGGGCTTGCTTGAGTGTCTCAGCCTCTAAGTCGCTTCCTTCTGCTATGGATTTCAATTGGGTAACACAAGCAAACTCGTCAGAGCGCAAGGCATCTTTTAGTGCCTTATCCTCCAAATTGAAGATTTTCTTCAACTTCATGTTAGGAACCAACTTGGCTAGCCGATCTGCATCGCCCAACGACAGGTCCAACACACGCGCGGTATCCCGAATAGACGATTTGGCTGCCATGGTTCCATAGGTAATAATTTGTGCCACTTGGTTTGATCCGTACTTTTCAATTACGTAATCAATGACTTTTGATCTTCCTTCGTCATCAAAATCAATATCAATATCAGGCAAGCTTACACGGTCGGGATTTAGGAAACGCTCAAAAAGTAAGTCGTACTCAATGGGATCTATGTTCGTGATCTTTAGGCAGTAGGCCACCACAGAGCCTGCGGCAGATCCACGTCCTGGCCCAACCGACACTTCCATTTCTCTTGCAGCAGCAATAAAGTCTTGTACAATTAAAAAGTAACCCGGATACCCTGTGTTTTCAATAACGCTCAATTCAAAATCAATGCGTTCTTTAAGTTCATCATTTAAGGTTCCATACCTGGCTTTAGCCCCTTCATAAGTAGTGGCGCAGGTAGGCATTTTCGCCCCGCTTCCCCCCATCGGCATTGTCTTCGGCAGATTGAAATGCATCGGGTATATCAAATTTTGGAAGCAATACTTCTCGGGCTAAATCAAAAGCAGTTATTTTATTAAGGATTTCAGCTATGCTTTCCAATGCTTGCGGCACATCGGTAAACAATTCTTGCATCTGTGCTGGCGTCTTGAAATAATATTCTTGATTTGGAAGGCCATACCTGTAACCACGGCTGCGCCCAATAGGCGTTGTTTGTTTTTCTCCGTCCTTAACACACAATAATATATCATGCGCGTTGGCTTCCTCTTGCTTTAGATAAAACACAGAGTTCGTAGCGACAAGTTTTACATTGTACCTTTGTGAGAATTGAATAAGTACAGGATTGATGCGGTTTTCATCCTCCTGATGGTGCCGCATGATTTCAATATAGAGATCCTCTTGAAATTGTTCTTTCCACCACAACAGCGCATTCGCTGCCTGCTTTTCGCCTACGTTGAGTAGTTTGGAAGGCACTTCGCCGTAGACATTCCCCGTCAGCACAATGAGGTTGTCTTTGTACTGCTGTATTAATTTTCTGTCAACACGAGGCACATAATAGAACCCTTTGGTATATGCCAAGGAAGATAGCTTGGATAGGTTTTGGTAACCGGCTTTGTTTTTAGCAAGAAAAACCATCTGATACCCATCATCCCTTCGACTGCGGTCCAAGTGGTCTTCGCACACATTGAGCGTGATGCCCACTATGGGCTTGAGCGGCGGCCTATCGTCATCTTCGGCACGACTGGCATTGACTTGTTTGACAGATTTTACAAAATGAAACGCGCCCATCAAATTGCCCAAATCTGTTAATGCAACAGCTGGCATCCCCATTTGGTCTGCTGTTTCGGCTAGTTCTTTTACCCTAATGGTAGACTGCAATACCGTAAACTGCGAAAGGGTGTGCAAGTGTGCAAAAGGCGTGCTGAGTGCTGTTTTGGTTGTTGGAGCGGGTGTAGAAACAGGCGTTTGCACCTCTTGAATTAGTTTTGCCGATGCTGCCTTTAGGTCGGTGTGTGACAGGCCTATTAACGGCACAGCTTCTTCAAAAGTTTCATTTAGACGTGAGACAAGGAGCTCACCATCTGTGATTTGGTTTGCAGGAAATTTATTTTGACGCAGCAATTCAAAAAATGTTCGGGCTGTAGCCTCTACATCTGCGGTGGCATTGTGCGCTTGATCAAAGTTGTCATCAAATAGATGTTTGTAGAGTTCTGAAAGGGTTGGCAGTTTAAATCTTCCGCCCCTACCTCCAGGTATTTGGCATAGCGTAGCGGTGTGCTCTGTACAAGTGTCAAAAATGGGGGTTGTGGTAATGGAAGTATCCAAACCAAGGCGGTCTAACTCTGCGCCGATGATGTTAACGTCAAATTTGATGTTATGACCAATGATGTATTTTGATTTGGCCAATGCAGCGGTAAAGTCAGCTAAAATTGCATGTATAGCGCTGCCTTCTTTTGTCGCTAAGGCTGTGCTAATTCCGTGGATTTGTTCTGACTCAAAAGGAATATCAAAACCTTCTGGGGCAACAATAAAATTTTTGTGTTCGACACAGTTGCCAAAGTCATCGTGAAGTTGCCATGCAATCTGAACACATCGCGGCCAATTATCGTGATCTGAAATGGGCGCATCCCAGCGTTTTGGTAGGCCAGTGGTTTCGGTATCAAAAACTAAAAACATGGTAACGGATTAGTGAACTAATTTAGTGAAGTTAGCATGTAAAATATGTGCAAGTGAATATGAAGTTATTAACGTTTGGTAAAATCAAAAAATAGTGTAGATTTGCCACGCATTAATAACCAGGGTTTTGCACCCAAAAATTTAATTTGATATGTCAGTAAAAATACGTCTTCAAAGACACGGAAAAAAAGGAAAACCCTTCTACTGGGTAGTTGCAGCAGATGCACGTTCAAAAAGAGATGGCCGCTACTTAGATAAAATAGGTACCTACAACCCCAATACCAATCCAGCAACATTAAAAATCGACGTTGACAGCGCCGTTAGTTGGCTTCAAAATGGAGCACAACCAACAGACACAGCGCGTAACTTGCTTTCTGAAGTAGGCGCTATGTTGAAAAACCACCTTGTTAATGGAGTTAAAAAAGGTGCACTTAAGGAAGAAGACGTTGAAACAAAGTTTGAAGCATGGTTGGCTGATAAAGCATCACGCAACACTGCTTATGTTGAAAAACTTTCCAAAGCTAAAGCCGACGAAAAAGCTAAAACCTTAGCTGCTGAAAAAGAAGTTAGCGAAAAGCGCAAGGCTGATGCCGAAGCTGCAATAACAGAACAAGAAGCTGCTGCACCAGAAGCTGCATCAGAAGCTGCTGCACCAGAAGCTGCTGCACCAGAGGCTGCTGTGGAAGAAGCCGCACCAGAAGCTGCTGCCGAAGAAGCTGCACCAGAGGCTGCTGCCGAAGAAGCTGCACCAGAGGCTGCTGTGGAAGAAGCCGCACCAGAAGCTGCTGCACCAGAGGCTGCTGTGGAAGAAGCTGCACCAGAGGCTGCTGCCGAAGAAGCTGCACCAGAAGCTGCTGCACCAGAGGCTGCTGCCGAAGAAGCTGCACCAGAAGCTGCTGCTGCCGAAGAAGCTGCACCAGAGGCTGCTGCCGAAGAAGCTGCACCAGAGGCTGACGAGAAAGCTGAATAACACCAAAACATGCGTTTCGAAGACTGTTTTTTTCTTGGAACAGTGGTCGGTAAATACAGTTTTAAAGGCGAAGTACTGCTTAAGCTAGATACTGACGAGCCTGAGGTTTATCAATCGCTTGATAGTCTCTTTTTAACGCAAAACAATGCGCTTATTCCTTTTTTTGTTGAGAAATGTGCCATGCACAAGCCAGGACTATTACGCCTTCGCTTGGAGGATGTCGACAATGAAGTAGATGCCAATCTGATAGTTAAGTCAAAAGCGTATTTGCCATTGACGAAGCTTCCAAAACTGGCTGGAAATAAATTTTATTACCACGAAATTATCGGATTTGATGTTGTTGACAAAAACTTAGGCAATATTGGTAATGTTGTATCGGTTAATGAACATACCGCACAGGCAACCATTGAAGTTTCCAGTGGTAAAAAAACAGCTTTAATCCCAATAGTTGATGAGATTATTTTGAAGGTTAAAAGAGATTCAAAGTCCATATACGTTGACACTCCACCAGGCCTGATTGATCTTTACACAAATGATGCGTAGGGCTTTAAACTTTATGTTGGTCTTTTCCGCAATTTGCCATGCGCAAGTACAACAGTTAGAAGAAGTAGTTTTACGTGCACAGCGCATACAAAGCAGTATTCAACCCGTAAGCCAGACAACTGTAGCACAAGATAGTCTACTATTAAAACAAGACATTGGAGAGTTATTGCAAGGCGTACCCAGCTTATTTGTCAGCAGTCAGCAAAATTTCAGTCAGGACACACGTATTTCCATTCGTGGGTTTGGTACACGTGCCACTTTTGGCATTCGTGGCATTAAGATTTTGTGGGACGGCATCCCCGTTACAACACCCGATGGACAGACACAATTGGACCACATTCCGTTATCGTCCATGGGAACTATTGAAGTTATTCGGGGCGTTTCTAGTGGGCTGTATGGCAATGCATCGGGTGGTGTCATCATGCTCAAAAGCACGCCGATAAAAAACGAACAAACGCTTACTGCTACATTTGGAGACTTTGGTACCCAGCACTTGGTTGGCAGCTACGGTTCAAAAAAAGAAAAAAACCTTTTTCGCGCCGTTATAGAACACAAAAAATACCAGGGATACCGCCATTGGAGTGGCTATGAAAACAGCCTCATAAATCTGTCCAATACATTACGTACTACCAATGGAAATAAACTAACTGTTGATTACAGCTATTTTAACAGCCCAATGGCATTGGATGCTGGCGGACTCACAGCCGCTGAAGTAACAGAAAACCGAAATCAAGCAAGACAGCGAAACCTAGATTATAAAGCAGGTGAAAAGGTGCAACAACATCAATTCACGGCGCGTTGGCACAACAACAAATGGGCCGCTTATGGTTTTTTTACAAGACGTAATCTAAACGCGAAACTGCCTTTTGAGTTTGGTGGACAAATTGATTTGGGACGTAGCTACTACGGTCTTGGTATGCAAAAAGACGGACGTAAAAAGCAGTGGTTGTGGCAATATGGGGTTGAAGCAGCAGCCCAAAGAGACGGAAGAAATAGGTTTAAAAACATCTTGGGAGAAAAAGGAACCGCTACCCAAGATCAAAGCGAACGCTTTTATACACTGGGTGCCTATGGCATTGTAGAATTAGCCCTTAGCGATTGGCGCTTACGTGCCACGCTTCGTGCCGATTCCCACCGCATTCAGCTCGTTGATTTTATGGGCGGTAATTCGGGCAAAAAAAACCTATCTGCCTACTCTCCTGCTATCGCGGTGTTTTATAGTTTTTCGCCAAGCCTAAGCAGTCATATCCGCTGGGGAACAGGTTTTGAAACACCATCGCTCAATGAACTATCTGCCAATCCAACAGGTGAAACTGGCTTTAACAATATGCTAGCGCCCCAACGATCAGAAGAAATTGAAGTTGGTATGCGCCTAAAAACAAAAATCTTTGATGCTTCGGTTGCGCTGTTTACAACAACAACAGAAGACGAAATTTTATCCTATGAGCTTAGCGCTTTTCCAGGGCAAGATTTTTTTAGGAATATTGGCCGTGTAAACAGAAAAGGGATTGAGGCCACTGCCAACTTTCGCATGGCAAAAACTGCTACCCTAAAACTCAATTATAGCCAACGAACATTTAAAGCCCAAGACGGTAATGACCTGCCCAACGTGCCTAGAAGTCAGTTTAGCGCAAGCCTAAACCACCTTTTTGGAAACACTGCCGTATCGCTAAACCTGCGCCATGTAGGCAAACGTTTTGCCGACTCTAAAAACCTTATTGAAGTACCAAAGTTTTGGACAGCTGACCTGTATGCGCAACGCAAATGGGGCATAACCACTTGGGCGATGGGTATTCACAATATTGCCAACGCGCATTACTATGACAATATCCGCATCAATGCCTTTGGTGGACGCTACTTTGAGCCTGCTGCCATGCGCCAAGCCTTTATGCGTGTTCGAGTGCAGTTATAGATTTGGTATATTTGTGATTAAACTGCGGTAACCCAATGAAAAAAAACATTATCAATCTGGTTTGTCTAACGTTACTATTAAGCCAAACCGGATGTGCCCAAAAAGAAAATACGCCTCCTCTTAAAACACCAACAAGTGTGTCCTATACTACCGAGCTTGTTGTTCCTGATGTAGAAGTACCGTGGGGAATGGTATTTCTGCCTAATGGGAGTTTGTTGTACACAGAAAAAGAAGGAAAGTTAATACGCTTTCAATACGGCAAAAAAAATGAGGTTTCTGGTTTACCCACTACCTATGTGCGGGGTCAGGGCGGCTTGATGGGCATTGCCCTCCACCCCGATTTTGAACAAAATAACAGGATCTATTTCACTATGGCAACCGCCAATGAAGATGCGTCTGGAGGGAATACAGGTTTGTATACTGCTTTACTAATAGGAAATACTTTGTCAGATGTAAAGCTGCTGTATAAGGCCATGCCAGACACCAAAAAAGGCGTACACTTTGGCTCACGTATCGCTTTTGATGCAAATGGATACCTGTATTTTTCTGTGGGTGATAGAGGGAAACGAGACCTAAATCCACAAGATATTACACGAGACAACGGCAAAATTTACCGCTTAAACGATGACGGAAGTATTCCAAATGACAACCCTTTTGTAGGCGTAGATGGTGCTAAGGAAGCCATTTATTCTTATGGGCACCGCAACCCACAAGGGCTAACGATTCACCCTGAAACGGGTGCGGTTTGGGCACACGAACACGGACCGCGTGGCGGTGATGAAATCAACATCATCGAAGCAGGAAAAAACTTTGGCTGGCCCAAGATTACCTATGGCAAAAATTATTCGGGAACCACCATCACCAAAAACCGTTCATTGCCGGGCATGGAGCAACCGTTCTACTACTGGGTGCCTTCGATAGCAGCATCGGGAATGGCATTTGTCACGGGTGACAAATACCCTGATTGGAAAGGAAGTATTCTGGCCGGCTCGCTAAAGAAATCATACTTAGAACGCCTAACGGTTCGCGACAATAAAGTAGTAGCACGCGAAAAAATAGCTGCCGATATTGGACGTGTGCGTGATGTGATTATGGGTCCTTACGGCTATATCCATATTGCTGTTGAGTATGAGGGGATCTATCGGATTAAGCCCAAGACAACTAAATAATGACAATCAAAGCGCTGCTTTTAAAACACTGTTTGCTTTATTTACAAAACAAAAAAACGGCTCTGTTGAGCCGTTTTGTGTAAAAATAAACTTGGAGCTTATTTCTTCTCTTGTGCGAGTTCTTCAAGCATGGCCAAAGCATGTCCTTGGTTAGGCTCGAGTGCTACTATAATTTTATCTTCCATAATTTCTAAAATTTACGGAGTTAAACTTATCGTAACGATTGATCCGGGTGCGTTCTCTCCACCCGCGACTATATTATAAAACCCAGTCCACACGGGCTAAAGTATAGTACGTGAAATCAAGTTTTCACTCTTAAAAGTTACAATTTTTTGCGAAATTGGATACAATCAATTGACTGAATAGTCGATAATCTCTTGTTCTGGCAAGCGGCCTAAATCATGTGTGTCAATAATCCATAGCTCCAATAGGTTATTGAATTTGCGTAGTTTATTTCGGTAGGATGCTTTGTCAGCCAAGTTATTGAGCTCAAAAGGATCCTTTTGTAAGTCGTAAAACTCTATCGCTGCTTTTGGGGTATCAAACCAGCGTTGGGCGTTTTTGTCCAACAAACCTTTTTCGCTTAGCGCGATCATGCGACGCATCATAGGCATCTTTTTTCTATACTTAACATCCAATGCATGAGGAAGGGAAACATCATAGTTCTTAATAAGCTTGTACCGCTTGGTTTTAATCGATCTGATGCGATCCACTTGACCATCAAACCTGTCAGATGCCGTTACCAAATATTTTCTAGGCTTGGTCTTTTTATCTAAAATGGACATGCCCTGAAGGTAGTTTGGCAGGGGAATTTGCGCCAGTTGCAATACAGTTGGGGCCAAATCCACAAAACTCCACAGGTCGTCGTTGCGATTGCCAGCGTTAGTGTTTTTTGGCAACTTAATCATGAGCGGCACTTTTGTGCCCGAGTCATAAATAGCACGCTTGTGTCTAGGGAAGGGGCCGCCATGATCACTGTAAAAAAAGATATAGGTATTGTCATACAAGCCCTGTTCTTTTAATTCGCTAATGATGGCACCTATCTCTTTATCCATGCGGACCAAATTACTGTAGTTGATGGCCATATCCTCTCTTATGATTGGGTCGTTAGGAAAATAAGGTGGGATATTAGTTACCTCGTCTGGCGTTACATAACGCTTGTTGTTTTGTTGTTTCCAAATTTGAGACTCGTGCGTGATTTGAAAATTAAATACCGCGAAAAAGGGTTGTCCAGCGGCACGATTTCTCCAGTGGATATTTGCCTTTTGCCTGCCCTTACAGTAGCGACAACTTTGGTCCCAAGCATCGTCGCTTATCTTAAAGTTATAGTCCTGTTTATTACTGTTTGTGCAATAGTATCCAGCTTCTCGCATATAGGCGGTAAAGGGGCGGATATAGTCAGGGAATTTTGGTGAATAGCTGGGGATGCCTAGTTGGGGCTGATTGGTTTTCCGGCCCTCATTGAAGGTCCGCATGTTGTGGGTACCCAAGGTAGTGGGATACATGCCCGTGATAATAGCACTTCGTGCAGGAGAACACACAGGTGTTGTTGCGTGCATATTGTCATAAATGACACTGTCTTCTGCCAATTGTGAAAGGTTTGGTAGCGAAACGGTATCGTCGCCATACATGGGAAAAAATGCTGGCGATTGGTCTTCACTAACAAGCCAGATGATATTAGGCCTGTTCGTTTGGGCGTTTGCAAAACAAAACACCAATAAGGCGATACTGCTTAAAAATCTAGTCATCAATTAATAAAATTAGTGTAATATTTTTGATACGTGTCAAAAAACATATTCCCAATTTTCTTCATACCTGTATAATTATAATGGCCAGCAGGCTTTCCATTCCATTTGTGCGTATAAATAGGTGTGTAGTTAGCTGCCTTAGGGTTATTACTTTTACGAATAAGAGAGACGTTTAAAATTTTTTTACTTGTATTGCTCATGCCTGTAATTACTTTAGTATTACCCACTCCTAACATAAGGAAAGGCATATCTGGAACGCGATAATAATCTCTTACTTTTTGAATGAGTACTGAAATATTTTGTCCATAGGTGCTTGATGGTAAAGGACCATTGTCTGACTCACCTTGCACCCACAACATGCCGACAATTTCAAAACTACCCGGCGGCAATTTTGCAAGCTGCGCATCAGTTATTGAAATAAAATCTTCAAAAAGTTTTGGCTTATTTTCTTCATTGATAAGCTTCGCTTTTTCAATGCTCCAATTTGGATTCCAGGCCCCATATAATGAAGTACCCCCTTGAGAACGCTTCACAAATAGAAACTTCTCCCTAGGGTAGGCTTTTGAAAGGGCAATACCAAAAAAAAGTTCAGGACCAAAGCACTTATTGAGTCTAAATTTCTTTTTTACAAAAGGCCAAGGATCAGTAACATCCAAAGGACCGTCTACAACTATAGGATTGTTTCCATTATTGACCGTTCCTTTGTAGTAAAAATGAATTTGCTCCTGCGCAAATGCCAATTGCTTTAGGTCATCTTTTGTAAGCTCAGCAGCAGCAGCACGCCCATCCATATTGGACTGACCAGCGAGCAAAAATACCTTGGTTTTTTTTACTTCTTGGCTTCTTGCGTCAAAAGTAAAAGCAAGGGTTAGTATAAGAGATAAAACAACAACTTTTGGCATGAAATACCTTTTTTAATTATTTTGTTCGCTATAAACGCGCTTCACCACCATGTCTGTCATGGCGCGCATTTCTTCAAGTGACATGTCGTCCTTATATTGTTTTTGCAATGATTTTATCTTTTGCTTAAGGGTAACTGTAATTTTTTCGTAGCCGGGCTTTCCATATAAATTCTGCATTTCGTTTTTGTCGTTTTCTAGGTCAAAAAGCTCCCATTCATCCATGTCATAATAGTAGTGTATCAATTTATACTTACCCGTGCTCACACCATAGTGCGGCTGTACTTTATGCCAAAAAGGATATTCATAGTAGTGGTAATAAACGGCATCTCTGCCTTTATATCGTTTCCCATAAAGCTGTTTTTTGAAGCTTTCTCCTTGAATGTCTTTTGGTATCGAAACACCGGCTAAATCCAATAGCGTGGGTGCAAAATCAATGTTCAATAACAACTCATTGTTGTGTGTGCCTGCTTTAATTTTTTTAGGATATTTTACCATAAAAGGCATGCGGAACGAAGGTTCATACATCCAACGCTTGTCAAACCAGCCGTGCTCCCCTAAATAAAAGCCTTGGTCAGAAGTATAAACGACAATGGTGTTTTCATCTAATCCGTTTGCCTTAAGATAGTCGAGCATTTGTCCAACGGCTTCGTCTACACCCGCAACACAGCGTAAGTAATCTTTAATGTAACGTTGATACTTCCAGTTTTTCAAAGCAGCGCCTTGTAGGCTGTCATTGGGTGTCCAAAACTGACCGTTATTCCCATAGCGCTCGAAGCGACCGCGTTCTATTCTAGTCAGTCCCTCAGGTACTGGAACCTTAAGATCTTTTCTGTTCATGTGGTTTGCTATCTCCATCATGTTTTTGGAGGCAGCTATACGACCTTCATAATCATCATTAAAGGTTTCGTGATGCGGGAAATCTTCGGTGTATAAATCTTTAAACTTTGGGTTTGGTGTCCAAGGACGGTGCGGAGCTTTAAACTGATACATTAGCATAAAAGGCTTCTCTTTATCCCTGGTTTCATCAAGCCACTTTAAGGCATCGTGTGCCACTTGTGCTGTTGAATGGCGTGTGGTTTCTGTAATCTTCTTTGTGCCATTTTCAACAAAAACCGTGTTGAAGTAGGTTCCTTGCCCACCGTGATTGACCATGACTTTTGAATAGTCAAAACCCGTTGGTGCTGTGCCCAGGTGCCACTTGCCAACAACAGCAGTTTGATAACCCGCTTTTTGCAGCAGCTTTGGAAAGGTTTGTTGTGAGGCGTCAAAATCACCTCCTTTTTCATTTTTAAAAAACCCATTAACATGACTGTATTTTCCAGTTAATATCGCAGCCCTACTGGGGCCGCAAATACTATTGGTGTTATAGGTGGCGTGCATCAGCATGCCCTCAGCTGCAATACGGTCAATGTTAGGTGTTGGTGCTCGTGCAGCAAGCCAGTCGTTATAAGCACTTACAGCGCTTACGGCATGGTCATCGGACATAATAAAAACAATGTTGGGTTGCTTTTTTTGCGCTTGGGCAATAAAGGATATCAACACACAAATAAGAAGGTGCATGGTCGTTCTCATATTACTGAACTGTTTTAAATTTGATTTGTTGACTTAAACTGTCAACGAGTTTTCTATACTTAGGCTGATCTGCAATATTGTTCATTTCTAAAGAGTCAGCTTTTAGATCGTATAGCATATTATCATATACATTACCACCTTCTTCTCCACGCCACTCAGCGTATAAATAGTTGGGAGAGACAACCATGTCTCCATTCCAAATTCTTGCGTGTCCCACCGATTTTGAAATCAAGCTAGGGTCTTTTAAGTTTTGAACCAATGAGGTACCCTCAACCCGTTCGGGCGCTTCAAGCCCAACGAGTTCGGCTATTGTTGGGTATAAATCAATCAACTCAACGAAGCTGTTTGAACGTGCTTTTTGGGTTAAACCAGGCACGCGAATCATTAACGGAACCCTGTTTTCAACATTAAAAAGATTGTGCTTAGACCACCTGTTGTGTTCCATTAGGCTAAAGCCGTGATCACTGGTAAAAACGACTATGGTATCGTCGCTTAATCCCAATTCATCTAGCGTGCGCAACACCTTGCCTATTTGTGCATCGGTGTAGCTTACGCAGGCATAATACCCGTGGATAAGCTGCTTTGCAAAATCTGTGTCTAAAGTAAATGAAGCGGCATTTCGACCGTCTCCCTTAACATTCTTTGGAATCCCTTTATACTTGACCATTTCATACCAATTCCCAGCAGACTTCGGTCCATTTTCGGGGAACGTGTTGTTAATAGGAAGTTGGATGTCTTTTTTCGTCATAGTAGTCCCAATATTTGCCTGGAGCATTAAAAGGCAAGTGGGGTTTTAGAAATCCAACAGCCAACAGGAACGGCTTCCCTGATTTCTTTAATTTCTTTAAGTCCTTAACGGCTTTGTTCGCAATTTTTCCATCCTTATAAGCTATATCAGCTACGTCAAGTCTTTCAAATGGGTAAACCCCAAGCAACCCTTCTTTTTCGAGCGTCTCGCTGGTTTTTGGGTCAACGTAGTCCTGATTGTTGTACTTCCCTTTTGGACGCCAAATCTCTGACCACGTATGTGCCATATCATTTCTATTATGAGAAATCTTACCATTACTGATTGTGGTATAGCCATGGTCTTTTAACAACCCCGGAAACGTTACGGCATCGGGCATATCATTGCTAATGGAAGTGGTGAATTTCTTAAAATAGTTACGTGTTGGTCTAATCCCAGTGAGTATACTTGCTCTTGAAGCCCCGCAAGTGGGTATGTTAACAAATGCGTTGTTAAACTGTACTGCATTTTCAGCAAAAGCGGTGATGTTGGGTGCCACAACTTGATTAGCACCATACGTGGGAAGTACAGGCCGTAAATCGTCAACAATTATAAAAAGTACATTTTTCGGTTTATTTTCTTGTGCTTGAATGCTAAAACCAAAAAGGATTAACAACAGCCAAATACACATATTATTTTTCATCGAAGTAAATATTTTGGGTTAGGTTTATTCTTGCTTTTTTCAAACTTTTAGCAGCAGATGAGTTACCGGCGTATATGATAAAATCCCCTTTTTCAGCTAGGTATTTCATGTCAATGTTGTAATAGGCAAATGCTTCAGCAGTTAATGAAAAAGTAATTTTTTTTGATTCCCCAGGTTGAAGGTTTATTTTATCATAGGCTTTCAATTCCAATACGGGTCTTGTAACCGTGCTAAATTTATCTCTTATATACAATTGGACCGTTTCGGCACCTGCCATATTACCCGTATTTGTAACCGTCACCTCTACTTCTAATGAACCCTTTCCGTTCCATGTATATTTAGAGGGTTTTGGAGCTGATATTGAAAAAGTAGTATAGCTCAGTCCATAGCCAAATGGGTAAAGTGGCTTTGTTTTCTCAAAAGCATATTTGTGTATGTAATTGGTGGGCTTGTGGTTATACACCATTACAAGTTGGCCTACAGACCTTGCGGTGGTAATGGGCATTTTCCCGCTTGGATTAATCATTCCAAAAACTATTTTGGCCAAAGATCTACCGCCCATAGTTCCAGGCTCCCAAGCATGAATAATTGATTTAATGTTATCCTCTATCCATGGCTCGCTGATGGGTTTTCCACTTACAAAAACCACAGTCAGATTTTTATTTTTTTCATAAATGGCTTTCACTAATTCAAGTTGTTTCCCTGGAAGGCCTAAAAAGCTTCTCGCCTTATTTTCCCCTGCTGTTTTTTGAAAACTTTTACCCCCTTCCCATGTGTATCGAAGTGAGTTATCACCAACAACAACAAAGACGTGGTCGTAATTCGCTGACATTTCGGAAGTAGCCCTAATCTTTGAATCTTGAATATTTCTAATCTTGATTCCTGAATCAAAATAGTCTACTTTATGATTGTACTCTTCTCCAATCTCCTCTATACCTTCAAAAATGGTCACGACATTTTCTGCAGGCTGCTCAAAATGCCAATCACCCAAAATAGTGTTGTTATGTGCATTAGGCCCCGTAACCAATATCCGCTTTGAGTTTGCGTTATTGATTGGAAGTAAGTCGCTATTTTTTAGAAGTGTAATGCCATTATCCGCTATTTCTTCAGCTTTATCCAAATGACTTTTTATAAACACATTTTCACCTATTTTGGAGGTATCCACAAATCGATTTTCGAATAAACCAAGTTGGAATTTCGCATATAAAATTTTTGAGCATGCCTCATCAACGCGATCCATTGATAATTTTTTTTCTTTGACCAAAGCAACAACAAAATCGTAAAAATCAGGTCCGTGCATGTTCATGTCCATCCCTGCAGCTACCGAAAACAATGATGCCTCCTTGTAATTTCTTGCCACATTGTGATACGACCATATTCGCTTAACGTCGTACCAATCGCTTACAAAAAATCCGTCAAAACCCCATTCATTCCTAAACAGATCTGTCATAAGACCTTTATGCATGTGGCTAGGGATACCATTAAGTTCGTTGTGCGCTGCCATAATGGAATAAACGCCGGCGTTTATTGCCTTTTTATAGGGCGGTAAATGAATTTCATAAAGCGTTCTTTCCGAAACATCCATTGGAGAAATATTGAGCCCATTGAGTGGTTCAGAACCAGCAATCATGTGTTTTGCGCACGCAATTACATTATTAGGGTTGCTGAAATCGTCTCCTTGAAAACCTTTTATCATAGCTTTACCCATTTCTCCCACCATAAACGGGTCTTCTCCGAAAGTTTCACCAACACGACCCCACCTTGGGTCACGTGCCACATCAATATTTGGCATAAAAGTCCATTGAGAACCTGTAGCTCTCATTTCCCTTGCACTTTGTTTGGCCACATCATACGCAAAATCAGTATTAAACGTAGCAGCAATTGATATCGGTGATGGATAAACTGTTGTTCCGCTAACCATAGCATTTCCGTGAATGGCATCAATGCCAATTATAAGCGGAATTTTTAATCTAGATTTTAAGGTAAAATCTTGTAAATAGTTCACCTCCTTGGGTTCTAGAACATGAAGAAATGAGCCAATTTTTCCATCGATAATTTCTTGTGTTATTTCACTTTCAGACAAGCTATACATCGCGAAAGCATCTTTGTTTAGCTTTGACACATCTCCAGAAGCTTTTTTATTTCGCTGTTGTTTTTTCAAATAATCTATTCCAACATATTGACACATTTGACCTACTTTTTCTTCCAAGGTCATTCGTGACATCAAATCAGCCACGCGGCTATCAACATCAGCACTAGGGTTTAAGTATATTGGGCTATTGTTTTGTCCGAAAACAATAGAACTTATTAATAAAACAAACAGTTTTAATTTCATAATTACTTTAATATCAACTTACTATCAGGTTTGATAATGGCCTCTCTAAGGGCAAAATAGGCTGGTTTTGGATTACTGTTTTTATCAAATATGAATCGAAATTTATCATGATGCCTGCCTGTATTTTTATCAATCATTCCCCAAGTATTAAAAGTCACTACACCATTTTTTCTTTTTGACAATAAAATTTTTAAAATATTTGAATATGCTGATGCTTGATCTTGTAGTGCTTTCAAATTAAAACTTGAATCCATTATTTGGTAATCAATTTCTGTGACGTGAAAGTCTAAATTGTTCTGATGGGCCCAGTCAATAAGCTTGTCGAAATAATCCAATTGTTGTTTGTCAAGAGCAAGTGGTTTATTGCTTCTCAAATGTGCCTGCCACCCTAAGCCGTCAACTCGATATCCTTGATCCCTTAGGTATAAAATGGTCTTTTTTACTTTGTCCCACATTTTAGGCTCCATTCCTCCATGTTGATTAAAAACCAAACTAATGTTCGGTGCATATTTGTTTGCAATCTCAAATGCTTTTGTGATGTATAGCGGCACATCGTTATTATCTCTTCCAATTTGTTCCCAAGGATTTTCCCATTGCGTAACGCCTGGCTTTTCTTCAAACCAACTTCCATCGCGATTTATGGTCTCGTTCACGACATCCATCCACTTGACAGATGACTCTTTATTCATGCGTTTGCAAAGTGCGGTAAAGTACTCCACCATGTTTTTTTCTAATTCCTCTTTCGTTCGCTTATCTGTCTTTGCCCAGTGCGAGGCTTGCGGACTAATTGGCCCATGAATGCGTAGCGTGATATTGTTTTTGTCAGCAAAATCGAGGTAATCATCAATAAGCTTCCAGTCCCAAACACCGGGCTTTGGATGAATGCGCGCTTGTTTGGCACAGTTTTCAGGCGTTGAATAGGTAAACTCGTCTAAGAACATTTTTGAAACCTTGGTATTGAGCTGTTGGTGGTTTAGCGTTGCACCCACATAGACCTGATTAAGATCATAACCGCTATTGGCTAATAAATCTTTAATCCCACCACTGTCCATTTTAACTTGTGGCTTTGGTTGAGGCTTTGTGGCCACAGTTGGAGATAAAAAGGCTAAGGCTTTCTTTTTAAGTTCGTCATAAATTGACGCATAGCCATTTAACCCAATATGATTTTTTGTTTCCAAAGGGTCGGTGCTGTAGTCAAACAGCTCTTCTTGAACAATGTCTTTATCTGTAATTTTTTGTCCAATTTTAGACTTATTGACCCAAAGCGTATAGCGGTAAGCAGCGGTTCTAAAGCTATACCCCATCTTATTGTTTCTTGGGTATTGGCTAACAGCAAATTCTTTTATAGATTGCTGCTGTCCCATCATCATGGGTAACAAGGATGTGCCATCAACATTTGCGGGGGGGGCTAATTGCGCCATATCGGTAAGCGTAGGGAAAACATCTACAAACTCTGTGGGTGACATGATCTTTTGGGCAACACGTGTTCTGGGGTTGTAAATAATAAGTGGCGAGCGTGTTGCTTGCTCAAAATTAGAGTGTTTGGTCCACATGCGGTGGTCCCCTAGATGAAAACCGTGATCTCCCCATATTACTATAATCGTATTGTCCATAAGCCCCTTTTTTTGAGCTTGTTTACGACTTTTCCAATCTGAAAATCGATGAAGGATACGCAAGCGTAATAGCCATGAACTAATTCTCTTTGAAATGCTTCATCAAGATTTAGTTGGCCATTATTATCAGTTGTGTAAAATCGGTCATCCATAGGATATTTTGAAATTTCGCCAGGCCCTTTAAAAGCTAATCGACCGATATTTGAGCCTCGTTCTTGAAACAATGCCAGCGGCATACGCGCGCTATTATAGAAGTTCCAATATTTCTGCGGCGCAGAGAAAGGGAGGTGTGGGCGTTTAAAGCCGACCGCAAGAAAAAAGGGCTTGTTGTTTTGCGACAGGTCGTCAATCATACGCAGTGCTTCTGCGGCAATGGCACCGTCTGCATAGGCTTCATCTGGCGCCGGGCTAGACGAAAAAGGTGGCCTAAATACGGTTTTTAGATAATCGCTTACTTTGGCAGAAGGAATATTTTCCTTCTTTACAATAGCTTTAATTTTTTCTTTTATTTGCTGGTTTTGATAAAAACCAAGCATTGGTTGACCCCAATCTTTGGGGTATTTTAATTGGTATGCACGTTTGAAAGGAATTGACCATGAAATACCATCAGATTGTTTGTCTACTCCCCTTGGATCAAAGATTTTACCCACACCTGCGGTTGTATAACCCATTTGTTTAAAATATTGCGGAAGGGTTACCACATTTGGGAGCTTATCACGCATTCGGGTTTTTAAATCATAGACTTGTGTCTTGTCTGGGCGTAAACCCGTGAGTAAACTTATGCGAGATGGGCTACAAATAGCTTGTTGGGTATGAGTATTAAGAAACAAGCTAGATTTTCTGGCCAGCATATCCATATTTGGGGTTACGGCATAAGAATCACCAAAGCTTCGAATACTTGGTTTTAAATCATCAACTGCAATAAACACTACATTTAATTGCTTGTCGTTTTGACCAAAAACGGTACAGGAAAAAGCGACAAGAAAAAAATAAACTATGCTATGCATTTGGTTGCTCTTGATTGGTTTTGGTTAACTGCTATCGCTTAATAATACTCTTGGTACAAAAAAGGTTATTTTCAGTGATGATTTTTATAAAATATATGCCATTTTTTAAAAAGGAAAGGTCATATTCATTTTTTTGCCCATCCCAAAGCTTTATTTTTTTGCCATTAATATTATATAAAGATGCTGAACGAACTGAAACGTCTTTTTCAATATAAATTTTGGTGCTCACAGGGTTTGGATAAATATTTATGTTTTGGGAAAGCTTTTTTAAGCTTAAGGTTTCTTCTGTGACCGAAAAGTTGTCAAAATAATACGTCCCTATGTCCTGCCCGCACAAAAGCTGAAACTGTATTGCGGTGGTTCCATCTGGGACATCAAATGAAAAAGTATATGGCGTTTGGGGGTAGGATGTTTGCAGTGTTTTTTCTTGAGACCCCGTAAACTGATTGCCATTTGAAATATATTTTACTCGCATCTTGAAGGTTAAATTAGAGGAATTTCCCTTGGCATATACGCTGAAAGTATATCGTTTGTTATTAAAACTGCCATCATTGGAAATTTGTGCATTCCTCAAGATTGTGCTTCCTATTGCTCCAGACTGGGAAACAGTAATTTTGGCTGCACTAACGCCACTTAAAGAACCGCTGCAAGTTGCATCTTCAAGTACAGCTTTATCATTATTATTTGGTTGACGATACAAAGACCAATTGTTATCTAATCCACACTCAAAGTCCATATTTTTAAGTACATCGGTATCATTACATGTTTTTGCTATACCAAGTAAAGCGTCTTTAATATAGTCCACCCAAAGACTCGTTTCATTTACTGTGCTTATTGTCGTTGATTTTGGATCATAACTATCTACACAGAAGTAATCAATGTCATACACGATCAGGCCTGAGTCTTTTCTAAGATGTATCGTTTTAGAAGCTTCACCACCCGCATCCCAAGCTGAAAATGAAAAATCTCGACTAATAGCAGCGTTTGCCAAATATGCGTGATACTCATATCTTGAGTTAAGGTCAGGTCCACCATCTGCATATCCATTGCCATTGGGTGAATTGTTAGCCGTTACTTTATGTAAGTCTCCTGTTTGATAGCTATAACCGTATGCATTGTCAGCACTAAACTCACCTAAATAAACAGCTACGGGTGGGTTAAACTGATTTGCCCAATTAGCAACTGTTTGAAAATCAGAATCAACATCGTTTTTGTCCTGGTTGGAACCCCAATTAGTATCATTGTATCTGTAATCACTAGATTTTGTAAAACTAAATGGCAGATAATAGTGAAATGTAGCAATAAGGAAATTATCACTATTTATAATTTGATTTCCAATGGTAGTTATCGCCCTAAAACTGTTCTGCGAGCCGCCCGTAATAACTATTTTTCTTGTCGTATTATTACCTCCCGAGGCCCTAACAATTGAAATTACTTCAGCATTAATTTCATCCATTTCGGAAGCTGAAATATGGAAATAGGGCTCATTAATTACTTCAAAAATCAAATCATCCGAATAGTCTTTAAATCGATCTGCAATTTGTTCCCAAATTGCGTAAAATTTGGCTAAATCAGCCGCACGCTTAGCTGAAGTTGGATGCGTGTATGAACTTTCAGAAGAATCAAACGTATATATATACTCAGATTTTAAAGTAGCTCCATGAAAATCTAAAACAATTACCAACCCTTGATTAAGCCCCCATGTTATCACTTCTTCGAGGCGGTTAAAATAAGCGGTACTAACTTGAAATTGAGATCTATCTACATTTGTACTTGTATTAGCATTTGTGCTAAATGATGAAGTGCTTCCTGTAGTTCTATCGCCAAAAAAATCCACAGGAATGCGAACATTTTTAAAGCCAGCGTTTGCCACATCAATAAAGTATTGTTCAGTTGCTGCGCCTGCCCAGTTTCCTTCAACTGGAGCACTAAGGACATTCCCTAAATTGAGTCCACGACTCATCTTTGTGACCAGTTCTTGAGGGGTCTGTTGGGCGCCTAAAAAACCTGCAACTAATACTAGAAGCAGGTTCTTAAAATTGGTTAATGTGACGTTTGAATGACTAATTGTTATCAGCATTTTTTCGTGCCTCATTACTTAAGGACATCATTTTTCTAGCTTCTTTAGCTCCAAACTCAGCTGCTAATTTTTCTTGTGCCTTCTTATACTCAGACTTGTAAACTACTTGTTTGTCTGCTTGAACAGTTAAATTTTGACTTTTAATTCTCTCGTTGGAATTGTAAACTCTTGCAAGCATAACATCGTAAACAAATTGTTCTTGTGTTTCGTTCAACTCCATTTTTTCAGCAACATATGTTGAAAACATAGTCGCACGCTTAATTTGGAATTGAGTATAGTTTTGAGCATGAGTTGAGATATACATCCCAGCTGTAAATAAAAATATTAATAGATTTTTCATGTTTAAAAGTTTATTTCTTAATAAGTTTAATTGTTGACTCTCCATTATTAACACTCACAAAATAAACTCCTTTGTCAATATGACTAATATCTACCTGATCCAAGCTTGATACTAGATCAAATGATTTTACAATTTGGCCTGTTATATTAAATAAGTCCACTTTTGATTCATCTCGAATCCCATTAAATATTACATAATCATTAGTAGGGTTGGGGTACATACTTACAAAATTTTGTTCGTTAATTATGTTATCATTAGAAAGTGTGTTTACGTAAGACCCTGTAGAAAACTTGATTTGATCTACTTCTACAGAACTATCTACTAGATCAACTTGAAATTGTAGCTGATCTAAAATATAACCTGCTGCATCACCAGTTGCTGTAGTCCACCCAGTTGATATATTGTTTGCATTTTGTAAACCATCTGATCCGCCTGGTTGACCAATCCAAAAATCAGTAGTTTTTGCGTTCCAATCTAGTGTCACACCAAGTGTAATTGATTGATCGTAAGTAGCGCCTAAGTCACCAACAATTGCTGCAGCACCATACTGTGAATTGTTTGGCCCAACTTTTTTAACCTGAATAACACCATTTACTTGATCTAAATATATTCCAATTGCTCTCTGAACTTGGTTATTAGCGTTAGATGAGTTTGGACCTTTTAAAAACATTTTAAATAATTTACCATCAGCAATGTTTATAGAATTAAAAGAAATGGACATATGCAGCTTGTTATCAACTAAATCCGCTGACGTTAATGCTAATGGTTTCATATACGTTCCTGTAAATCCGTTACCTCCAACTTTAAGAGTTAACGTTCTTGCGTTGTCATGACCATCACCTACTTGATCAGTTGCACCCCCAAAAAAGCCAAGGTTGTTATCACCAACAGCGGCGGAACCATTTAGGGTTGAGAAATCAGAATTAAATTCTGTAACACCAACAGCGTTATTATTAAAATCCCAAACTGCAATTAGTGTTTCTTGGGCATATGCAACAAATGAAAGTGAAAAAATTAATAGTGTATAAATGTATTTCATAAATTTAAATATTAAATTAATATTGCTAACTAGATTTTATTTAATCAAACAAATTGTGTCATTAGCAAAACACAATTATTAAATTTAATTTTCTTCTGCAGGAAAAGCTTTGGAAACTTCAACAAGGAAATTTCTCAAAAGCCATTGACCTTGCGTTGGATGTGTGTCATCAACTCTATGTAACCTCAAGAAAAAATACAGGTTTTGAGTTCCTGAAACCAGATCAACAACTTTGTTTTCAACCTTGTTAAAAGTTGTAACATCAGGGCCTATTGTACCCCATCTACTCGAACCTGACCAAGAGCTATCAGTTATATCCATCATTATATCCCAGGAGTCAGGAGATAGAGGTGGTACAGCATCATCAGCTGCTTGATAGCTGTAAAGCTCTCTTGCGTGCCTTTGGTTAAAGAAATTATTATATCCAAATGCTTCATAAAAAGTAATTCTTACTTTTTTATATGTAGCATCAGTTATTGGTATTTTAAGCTCCATTGCTGCGTCTTTTCGGTCAGCATTATTAGCGCCATTTATCGTTTGAAACTTTACTGCTGGCGCTTTCGCTTTGCCATGGTTTGTAGTAGAGGCTAAATAAGAAGTAGGACTATCTAAGTGATGCAAAGTAATTTGGTCAAGGGTTGACAAATCGTTTTCGTAAAGTGGAGTTGTTTCCCAACGAGACTCAACCTCAATGGTGAATACATCCTCAAATGTGTATTCGTTAGCTGTAGCATTAGTAGCTTTTAAACTTAGTGTATGCAAGCCAGACGGAAGATCAGCGTCAGCCGCAATAGATATTTTGCCTGAAGGCTCTTCAACGCTAAATGAAGCAGAAAAGTCAATTGCTGTTTCACCAAGTGACACATCTGGATCG
This sequence comes from Bacteroidota bacterium, assembly GCA_038143535.1. Lineage (GTDB taxonomy): Bacteria > Bacteroidota > Bacteroidia > Flavobacteriales > Flavobacteriaceae > UBA7446. The sequence continues at coordinate 290,027 of JAYQMD010000001.1, read as the reverse complement.
CTATTAACAAGTGATTTTGGAAATAAGATTTCCCACTGTGTTGGGCTCATACCGTTTACAACAGGAGTCGCCGTTGTGTAGGGTGTATATGGTGAAACCACGGCCTTAACAAGTGCAGTTGTGCCGTCTTTTTGAACCATTTGCATGGTTGGTGGGGCACCCACATTAACTGTAAGTATGTTTTCTTTTACAATTATTCCTGTATTTGTAGTCGCACGGACAGTTAATTTGTTTTCTCCTGAGATAGCACCATTTACTTTTGAAATTGCTCCAGTTGTAGCGTTCATTGTAAATCCAACTGGAGGTTCTACTAGTGCGTAGGTTACTGATGTTACGTCTGAGCCACTTATTGATGTATCTGTGTATGACACTGTAGCCATAACGCCTTGCTCGAAAATACCAGCGCTAACTTGCGCTGCATCAATGTTTAGCTGGACAGGAACATCCAAAATGGTTAGTTCATATGCCCCGCCGTGAATAGCCATTCCATTTGAATTGGTTACACCAACATCAACACTGTAAACACCAGGCGTAATGGTATTACCTGCATTGCCATAAGCTACAACACCTGTATCTCCGTCGACAGTAAAAGCGGCCTCAGTAAAACTACTTCCTGTGGTTGAGGTAGCATTTAACAAGCGATAACGGAAAGGTGTATCAAAATCACCTGCTGGCGTACTGCTTGCAATCGAACCAACAACAGGATAACTTGTAACGTTGGTGTACGTTAACGGATTACCGCTTGTGGTTAAAACCTCTTGTTCGTAACGCTGTATATCGTCATTGTCTTCACATCCAACGATAAAAATCATGGACAAGAAGAAGGCTGAAAGTAAATATTTTGAAACGTTCATTTTTTAGTTGTTTATTAGTTCGTTGTTGTTTATTTCAATAAGTGGAATGTTTAGATGCATCACTTCTGACTCAACATCGTTAAGCAACACGTCTACAGATGCTTTGAAGTTTGGGTTGTTGTTGTGTCTGTTAATGGTATTTTCCAAAAAGTAAGCATACCCCCTTCTTCTATTGTTATATGAGTCAAGTCCTTCACCAAGTAACTCAAAGCGATACTCATCCATTATGGCATCTCTAAAGCTTGCTTGGTCACCCATATATCCTGCGTGTGGCGTTTGGCCAACACGATCTAAAACCTCAGTGACATAACCCAGTGCTTCTCCATTTTGCATTTCATTGGATATTTCAGACCGCATTAAAATCAAATCTGCATACCTGTAAACAATCAGGTTTTGGCTATTAAATTGATTTGTGTGTGTTTTGTCCTTCTCAGCATGTTTAAATAAATACGGATGTGCATTTCCAAAAGCACTTCTGCCTGGATTGGAGGGGTACGTTCTAACTGTGCCACCGTTATCTGCGCGAGTGTATTCGTGCAAAAATGTAGCATCTAACCTTGGATCATCTGGATAGTGTGCTACGTGATAGTCATACACATCTGCCGAAACACCAAACCACCCAAAGGCTTGACCTGCCTTATATTTCCAAGGTGTGTAGTTACGGCCCATTTGAGAGTTAGCCGCGTCTTGAGCGATTTGCAATTCAAAAATTGATTCTGTTGAGTTTTCATTGCTTCCATCAAATAAACTGGCATAATCTGAAACAAGTGCGAAATCTCCTGAATCATAAACTACTTTTGCTTCTTGATAAGCCATATTCCAATAATCCATTTCAGACATGCCATCTGCCTGTAGGCTTGGGTTGGTTGCTAATAGCATATAAACTTTTGCAAGCAACATGCGCGCGGCATGGGCTTTTGGAAAGCCAAGACCTGCCGAACCATTTAACAGTGCCTTTGCTTCAGTGGCATCGGCAATTATTTGCTGATACACTTTTTTTGAAGGGGACTTAGCTTTGTGCGTATTGTTTGAATCGGGAAGACCTGTCCAAACCGGAACATCACCCCACAATCGTGTAAGGGAAAAATAGGCCCAAGCACGAGAAAAGAAAGCATGACCTGCAACATCGTTTATTCTAATTTGATCAGTCTCTGTTGATGTGGCATCGTATGAAGCATTAGAAATAGCAGCATTTGACCTTGAGACCAGTCGATACAATCCAATCCAAGTATTTTGTGTGTCAACATTTTCCGTAGGATTTAATTTCATAACATTATTCATCCATACAGATGTAAGTTTGTTACCCCCTCTTCGTGTGACCATTAGACCTGAAAACCCATTTTCAACAAACATGCGTTGCTCCTGATTGTTGTAAGTTGCATATGCTGCGTATATCCCATCTCGGGCCGCTTCTGCACTTTGGGGATTATTATACATTGTACTGTCCAAGAATGGAGGATCTTCCTCTAGGTTACATGAAACCAATAGTAGGGATGAAGTAAACAAAAGGCATACTAACATTGCAATATGTTTGTAATGAAATTTTCTTAGCTTATTTAAAATTGATTTTAGCATGATATTAAAAGTTTAGGTTTAATCCGATTAAAATATTCCTTGAGTTTGGAGGTCCGTTCCAGTCAACACCGTTTATAAGGCCGGTCCACATAAAACTGGTAATTTCGGGATCATAGCCGCTATAATTAGTGAGCGTAAACAGATTTTGTCCAGTTACATAAATATTGGCTCCTTTAATGGTGTTATTTTGGTTGATAGGAATATCATACCCAAGTGTCACGTTGTTTAAACGTAGATAACTTCCGTCTTCAACGTATCGGTCAGAAATAGCGAGAAATTCTGGACCGTCATTTCCTAAATACCCAATACGTGGGTAGCTATTTGAAGGTTTTTCAGGACGCCAAGCTCCGTGATATGCATCGCTTAAGATATTTCTGAACAATCCTTCAGCATTACCCATTTGTATTAAATTTCCATTAATAATATCATTCCCATAAACGCCATTAACAAGTGCACTCAATGAGAATGCTTTGTATCGAACAGAAAGGTTTATTCCGAAAGTGTAGTCTGGATTTGGATTTCCGATGACTGTTCTATCCGATAAATCAATTACATTGTCGCCGTTTTGGTCAATAATACGTACATCACCCGCTTGTGCGCCTCCAATCGTGGGATCGCCCGTTTGGTAAATACCATCTGTCTCAAATCCATAGAACAGTGCTGTTTCTTCGCCCTCAATAAAGATATTGGCAGGATACTTAAAATAATTACCTCTACTGATGGTGTTCCCCAAGTAGAAACGCCTGTCCTGATAACTCCCATCAATCAGTACAGATGAAAGTGATTGTGAAGAAAGTGCTTGAATTCTCGTTTCGTTAAAGGCAATATTACCTCCAAAACTAATGTCTAAGTCGTCGGTGTTAATAGGACTAAATTGCAATGCAATTTCCAATCCTTTGTTTGACAACTCACCTCTATTGACCAGCAAGTTGTTAAAGCCAGTTGAGGGAGCAATATTGGAGTTAATTAATAAGTCTTTGGTTGTTTTGTCGTATGCATCAATAGTACCTGTAACAAGACCATCAGCAAATGAGAAGTCTACACCAATATTGGATTGCTCTGTTGTTTCCCATGTCAATGTTGCGTTGGCAATGTTGTTCAAAATCAAAGGAACACTTGTCCCATTGGTTGGTGTTCCATACAAAACACTGGAATTAATTCCATAGTTGGATAAGGTTCCATAAGCACCAATTCCGTGATTCCCTATTTGACCCCAACCAACACGTAATTTTAATTGGTCAATGGCGTCAATGTTCTGTATAAAGCTTTCGCGGTGAAGGTTCCAAGCAAGTGCAACAGATGGGAAAAGACCATATCGTTCTTCTTCCAAAAATTTAGAAACTCCATCTCTACGGAAGCTAGCAGTTAGAATGTATTTATTGTTAAAGGCATAATTCACGCGTCCCAAAATAGAAAACAACTTGGTTTCACGGTCTAGGTTTGCTAGTGGGCTTGAAACAACCTGTCCTAAGAAAGGTTGTTCTGTTCTTTTTTCTAGGGTCACAAAATCTTGAACCACATAGGTCATGTTTTTAGTTGTACGCTGATCGTACGTAAGTCCCAAAACCGCATTGATACGGTGTTTTCTATTAAATGTTCGGTTAAAACGCAATGTGTTTACAACCTGAAAAGATGAGGCGTTCATATCAGATAATTGAAGATTACCGTTTGCATTTAAGCCTACAAAAGTGGTCAGTCCGTAGAATCTACGTCGCTCCTTAGTTCTGATGTTACCACCAGCCCTGATTTGATAACTTAAGCCCTTAAGACCTAAGTCAAAAGTTGCTGTTAAAGACCCAAAGAATCTGTTTTCATTGGACTTATCTTCAAAGTCATCAATAAAAGAGTATGGACTTGAAATACCCAAATCATCAATGTTTTCCGCATCTTCTAAACCGTCAGGAAGTATGGGACGGAAAGAAAGTAGGTTTCGAATGAAACTCTGATTTGAACCACCAATCAAGTCACCACCCTCTGCAAAGTCTGTCGCACTAAAAAACCCACTGAGGCGTGCATTAATTTTAATTTTAGGGCCCAATGTTTGGTTTAAGTTTAAGCGAATGTCACCACTTTTAAAACTTGAATTTTTTGCCAGACCTTTTTGATCGTTAAAGCCAGCAGATAAATAGTAGTTTCCATTATCACTACCGCCAGATACAGAACCACCAACACTTAAACTCGTGGACATGTTTAGCAGTTCGTCTTGCCAATCTACCGTAGTTACAGGTGTGTCCGAAATGGAAACGTTACCATCATTGTTTATAATTTGATACAACTGATTGCCCTCAATATGAAAGGCAGGAAACTGGGTAGTAGTTGTTCTTAAATTAGATTCGTTTCGGTAACGCGCATAGTCAAATGCATCTAGCACATCATATGTTTTTGTAACACTTCTCATAGATGTGTTTGCAAAGAAATTTGTCTTGACCTGGTTAGGCGTTCCTTTTTTGTGGTGATAAGTATTACCCCGTTGGCACCCCTAGAACCATAAATGGCCGTTGCCGATGCATCTTTTAACACTTGAATATCTTCAATATCTCTTGGGTTTATACCATTCAGACCGTTTTGTTGTTCCTGTCCTGTATTGTTACCCCCAGTGGCAACAACATCTTCACTTGCAGAAGAAATAATAATACCGTCTACAACATAGAGTGGTTCGTTGTTTCCACGCAAACTACTTGTACCACGAATACGAACACTAATTCCAGAACCCGGATTAGCAGCGTTTTGTGTTACTTGAACTCCAGCAGCTCTACCTTGAAGAAGTTGATCCACGGTTGTGGATTGGCGTGAAATGGTCTCACTAACTTTAACAGACGACACCGATCCCGTCAAATCTTTTTTGAGTACCGTACCGTAGCCTATAACGACCACTTCTTCCAACTCGGAAACGTCTTGTTCTAAGGAAACTAAAAGATTATTTTGGCCTTCTATCTCAATTTCTTGTTCAACAAAACCAACGTAAGAAATAATGAGTTTTGTTTCTCCATCTCGGATGGCAATAGTAAACTTTCCATCAAAATCGGTAATAGAACCTATCGATTCTGAGCCTTTGACCTGTACCGTAGCACCAGGAAGCGGACTGCCCATGTCATCGTTTACTACACCACTGATGATTTTGCCCTGCGAAAAAGCAAATACAGGAATTAGTAAGAATATAAATATTAGTTTTTTCATTGGTTGTAATTTTGAAAAGTAAATTTATTCAATATTGTCACGCAATTTTTACAACTTTTGAATTATTCCCTAAAACATTTGTGTCATCAATAAATAATAGTACTGTTATTTATATTTATTATAATCTTCATTTTGTGAATTACACATATTTAACAGCATTTAGCACAAATCTTTTATTTGATGGTATTTGTTTGTGATAACTTAGCCATAATTGGCTTGCCACGCTGAAATTTTATAAAAAATAAAAATGATACGACAATCTCACGTTCAAAAACGTTGGTTTCTTAGCCATTTGCTCATGATCTGTTTTGCTGCTTTTAGCCTGGCGGCGCAGGATTATTATGTTTCGAGTGAAAATGGCTCTGATAGCAATACTGGTCTAAGTGTGGAAAATGCTTTTGCAACCATCAACAGAGGCATTGCCGCAGTCAGTGCTGGCGGCACCGTTTTTGTCATGGAAGGGGAATATAGAGATGAAAACGCAAACACCCCAGTTGTTTCATTCTATGAGGATACTAATGGCCTTGTTGATTCAGCTGGGAATAGCTATGTTTATAATAGTGGTTCGGATTTAAATAACCCTCATGTGGTAACAATAAATAAAGCTGGGAATGCTGTTGATGGCTACATAACACTTAAAAACTACCCTAATCATACTCCAAAGATATTTTTCAATGGCCAGGGTGGAATAAAGCTTGGGGCTGATGCTAACTATATTATAGTTGAGGGGTTTGAAGTTGAAGGGCCTTCGCAATCAATAAACTACTCACAAGCCATAATGAATCGTCGTAACAGAATCACACTCAACGAAAAAGATGGTTTAAGAAACAACAACCTTGGCTATTTTTCAGGAAAAGGTATTTGGGGAGGATATGATGCCCATCATCATGTAATTATTAGAAACAATATTGTTCATAACACTCCTGGATCTGGAATCAGGTTTAATGATAGTGATCATATTACCATTGAAAATAATACCGTCTACAACACAACGTGGTGGACTTCATCTGCTTCAAGTGCCATAGTTTTTGCCGAAACAATAGCTACAACAGATGAGGAAAATACTACTGACATAAAAATGATTATGCGAGGAAATACGGTCTATAACAACTGGAATAGAATTCCATTTTATATGGCTAGCTTACCTGATAATGGACAACCCCTAGTGAAAAATACGGTGCCGCGGATTATACTACAATTTTAGACGGTCAAGGCCTGTATGCTACGCGGAGTCACTCTCCGAGTGAAACCAATCCAAGACCTGGGTATTTAGGAACTTTTTTATTTGAAAATAATTTATGTGTAAATAATGGAAAAAATGGAATAAATTTTGACAGGTCAAATTACAGCTCTGCAATAATTAGAAACAACACCATTTACTTTAATGGCGTGCATGAAATTATTCAAGACATATCTGTAAGTGAAGGCAACCCACCACACAGAGGTCAAAAAGTGGCTGGAATTATAGCTAATTATGTCTATAATGTAACCGTGGCAAATAACATAGTAGTAACGCGTAATTCCAATTATTCTGCACTGAAGTTAAATAATGTTGACAATCCTTTTACTGTTGATGACCCTAATACTACTGAAATAGTTGAAAATGCTAATGATGGAACCAAAATTGCAACAAACAATATTTTTTTAAACGGTACCGTAGCATATCCAGGAAACCAAGAGCCGGCAAACAAAATTAATGTTGACCCATTATTTGTGAGTGCTCCTGCTTTGGTCGATGATGCTTCTACTATTGCAGGTTGGGCAGGTTATCTTGATGGAACAGATTTTTCGTTACAGCAAAGTTCACCAGCCATTAATGCAGGTAACCAAGACTATTCCCCTACCAAAGATATACTTGGAAACTCGAGGCCTGTTGTTCCAGAAAATGCAGATGTAATATCGTCAAGTAGTTTTGAAACTAATGCGGGTGGCTGGTCAAATTTTGGATCAATCGTAACGAGCTCCTCAGAAACTGCAAAGTCAGGTAGCAAAAGCCTAAAAACCAGCGCACGCACAAAAAACTTCCACAGCCCCAGAATATTTTTGAATAGCCTCCTTGAGGTTGACATGAGCTACACGTTTTATGTTTGGGTGAAATTGGCTGAAGGAAGCGGTACTGTACAGCTCACGGTCAAGTCAACTGTCAACGGAGTAACTGCGGATGAAAACGTAGACACATACACAAACTTAGCCAGTACAACTGCCACAGCAAATGACTGGGTACTACTGACAGATAATTATACACAAACTCAAAATGATCAAAGCTTTTTATATGTCAAAGGGCCTGCAGTAAGTGGTGGACAAGGTGTTGACTACTACATTGATGATTTTTCACTTGTTACTCAAGGCACTAGTGAAGTTGATTTCAGCACTACAGGTAACATCGTTGATATTGGTGCCTATGAGTATCAAGTTGGACTTTCTATACCAGACAATCCTACGCAAGCAAACACCGTTTATGCTTATCCCAACCCCACAAAAGATATGTTAACGCTTATTAACCTTACAAATGAAGAAAATATTGCGATTTACGACGTATTGGGGAGAAAACAAACCGTTCAACAACAAAGAAAAACGAACCAATTAAAGCTTAACGTATCAAAGCTCGATACAGGAATCTATTTTATACATGTTTCCAATACTAAGGGCAAAACAAAATCCATACGATTCATTAAGAAGTAAGCAATAAAAAACCACCATTTCAATAGGTTGAAAATGGTGGTTATACTTTAAAAGCCCTTACAACTATGCGCCGCTTCTTAGGCTTATTTCTTCTTCCAAAGATTGTTCATTTCTTCTAGTGTCTTGCCCTTTGTTTCAGGCACATATTTGAGAACAAATACAGCAGCCAATACAGACATGATTCCATATATCCAATAGGCAAAGCCATTGTTGAATGTGTCAACTAGATATGAGTTTTCATTCATTACTGGGAAGGTTGCGGATACCAGCCAATTGGATAGCCACTGTGCTGCTACTGCAATAGGCATGGCCTTGTTGCGAATGTCATTAGGGAAAATTTCAGCGAGTAGTACCCAAGTAACCGGCCCCCAACTCAACGCAAATGCAGCTACATAAACCATCATACAAATAAGCGCAATGTATCCGCCTATCTTAGCATAAAATGCAAACCCTAAGGCAATCATGGCAACAGCCATACCTACCGCGCCAATAAACATTAATGGCTTTCGTCCGTAATTATCTACCGTTTTAACAGCGATAATAGTAAATAGGAAGTTTACAATTCCAACAATAATAGTCTGCAACAGAGCAGCATCTGTACCCAAGTCTAAGGTTTTGAAAATCTCGGGTGCGTAGTACAACACAACATTAATTCCCACAAACTGCTGAAACACAGATAGCAAAATACCGATGATGATAAGACCCCAACCGTATGTGAGTGCGCTATTGGTTTTAACAACCAGCGTGTTCTTAATATCGCTCAAAATACTTTGTGCTTCGCTCTCGCTGTTTACTTTCTTTAAAATTTCTAATGCCTCACCTTCTTTATCGTGTGATACCAAAGATCTTGGCGTATCCGGCACAAAATATAAGAGAAGTAAGAAAATACCAACGGGGACCAATTCGGAGGCAAACATATAGCGCCATCCAATATCGTTGAGCCAAGTATCATCTCCGCTTAAAGCAATAAAATAGTTTACAAAATAGACCACCATAAAACCGCCTACAATGGCCAATTGGTTATAGGATACTAATTTCCCTCTATCCTTGGCCGGAGCAATTTCAGCTATGTAAACAGGTGACAACATGGATGCTATACCAACACCAATTCCTCCAATGAGTCTATAAATCATAAAAACAGTAGATAGCGTGTGATCGCCTTGACCAAGTGGTTGAATGAATATTTCCGGAAGTGCAGAACCAAGTGCCGAAACAAAGAATAAAACACCTGCGATTACCAGTCCTTTTTTTCTTCCAAGTTTCTTACCCACAAGTCCAGCAATAGCACCACCCACAATACACCCAATGAGTGCAATGGAAACTAGCCATCCTTTTAAGGAGCTTGCAGCTAATTCGTCTAACCCTTTGGGTTCAATAAAAAAGGCATCTAGAGAACCTACTGTTCCCGCAATTACGCCAGTATCATAACCAAATAGCAGACCACCCAGTGTGGCTACTAAAGTTAATCTCAATAAATATGATTTGTTTCCCATGATTGATTAATTATATATGCTTGTTTAAAATATTCTCTAAATACTCTTGCTTACCGCTTCTAGCCTTGATACCTGCCGTATTGTTAGTGGCCACATCAAATAAATCCGTTAGTGATAATTTACCTTGCTCAAACGCAGCCCCTTGTCCACCATCAAAAGACGCATAACGTCCATTTACCAAAGATGAAAAGGCAGGGTCGTTAAGTACTTTATCCGCTACTAGAAGTCCGCGAGCAAAAGTATCTGCACCACCAATGTGTGCGTGAAACAAATCATCTAAATCTGTAGAGTTTCTTCTCAGCTTGGCGTCAAAATTAATACCGCCACCTTGTAAGCCGCCTGCTTTTAGAAAAACCATCATGGCTCTAGCAGCCTCTTCAATGTTGTTGGGGAACTGATCCGTATCCCAGCCGTTTTGGTAGTCGCCCCTATTGGCATCAATACTACCCATCATATTGTCATTGGCAGCAACAGTGAGCTCGTGCTCAAAGGTGTGCTGTGCCAAGGTTGCGTGGTTTACTTCAATATTCAATTTAAAATCGTCTTGAAGACCATATTTTTGCAAGAACCCAATGGAAGTTGCCGCATCAAAATCGTATTGGTGTTTACTGGGCTCTGAAGGTTTTGGCTCAATAAAGAACGTCCCTGTAAACCCTTGTGCACGTGCATAGTCTTTGGCCATGGTTAAAAAGCGTGCCATATGATCTTGCTCGCGTCCCATATCTGTGTTAAGCAATGAGATATATCCTTCACGACCACCCCAGAATACATAGTTTTCACCGTTTAGTTTCATGGTTGCATCCAATGCCAATTTAACTTGAGCACCCGCATAGGCAACTACATCAAAATCAGGGTTGGTAGCCGCCCCGTTCATATATCTTGGGTTGGAAAAACAATTTGCCGTTCCCCACAAAAGCTTGATGCCCGAGGCATCTTGCTTGGTTTTAATATAGTCCGTAATGGCTGTCAATCGCTTTTCTGATTCGGCCAATGAGCTGCCCTCTTGGATAAGGTCATAGTCGTGAAAGCAGAAATAATCAAAGCCCATTTTATAAATAAATTCAAAAGCCGCATCTGCTTTGTCTTTTGCTGCTTGGAAGGGATCGTTGTTTTGGTCCCAAGGAAAGTTTTGAGTACCTGAACCAAATGGATCGGAACCTTGACCACAGAAGCTGTGCCAGTAAGCAATCGCAAATTTGAAATGTTCGCGCATGGTCTTGCCTGCTACAACTTGGTCTGGATTGTAGTATTTAAATGCCAAAGGGTTGTCTGATGCTTTTCCTTCGTATGCAATTTTTGGTACTCCCTTGAAATATTCTTTATCTCCCACGGTAAAATTATTTATTGATTATTCATTATTGTATTAAGTTCTTTTTCCCATTTTTTATAGGCTTCGACATAGGCGTTTGTATTTTTTTGAGGCGTATAACTGCTCACGTAATCATTATTAGAAATACGTTCTCCAAAAGCATTCAAATTATCATGGCGCACCGAAGCAGCCCTAGCTGCACCAATGGCGCCAGTTGTGTTATAAATTTCAATCTCTTGTCCAATCAAGGATGCAATAGTGTTAGAGAAAACCTTAGATCTGAACAAGTTGTCATTTCCAGCCCTAATGACATGTAATGGGGTGCTGTCGTTTTTGATAAATTTCATTCCATAAATAAATGAGAATGCAATGCCTTCAAGTGTTGCCCGGTAAATGGAGCCTTGGCTGTGTTGGTTCAAATTGATATTTAGTATCCTAGCTTCAATATTTTTATTGCCAAGCATACGCTCTGTACCATTGCCAAATGGCATCACGCATAAGCCATTAGCCCCTATAGGTGCTGCATCTGCAAGTTGGTTCATGTGATTGTAACTCTCAGCTCCAGTATTATTTTTCATCCACCTATACTGTATTCCAGCACCATTAATACAAAGTAATTTTCCGATAACGGGTGCAGCCGCTGTGTGGTTTACGTGTGCAAAATGATTGATGCGCTCAAGTTCTTTTGTTTGCATACTGTCTGTTAGGGCATATACTACTCCAGAAGTTCCGCCAGTAGCAGCAACCTCTCCGGGCTTCATCACATTCAGCGACAATGCATTGTTGGGTTGATCTCCAGCGCGGTATGTTATGGGTGTCCCCAATTTCAGTCCAGAGGCTTCAGCACCCTGTTGATTAAGCTTTGCTTGCACGGAAAAATTATCGACCAAGTCGGGTGTCATTTCTGTGTGAAGATTGTAAAACGACAACAGCCAGTTTGCAGGCTCGTGATTTTTATAATCCCAAAGTGTACCCTCCGATAAGCCATTGATGGTAGTGGTGATGTCTCCCGAAAACTTATAGGCGATATAATCGCCAGGGAGCATGTATTTATAAATTTTCTCATAAATATCTGGTTCGTTGTCGTGTACCCACTTTAATTTGGATGCTGTGAAATTTGCTGGACTGTTGAGCAAGTGCTCCATACATTTTTGGGTGCCAATCGCTTTAAAGGCTTCATTGCCGATATCCACAGCCCTACTGTCACACCAGATGATAGCATTTCGAAGTGGTGAGCCATTGCGATCTACCACAACCAAACCATGCATTTGATAAGCAATCCCAATCCCGCTAATCTTAGCCGAATCAATTCCTGTTTGTTTTAGGAGTTTTTTGGTAGCCAAACAAATCAGTTTCCACCATACGTCAGGATCCTGTTCTGCCCAAGATGCTTTGGGGCTAATCATGCCCATCTCACCCTCAGGCTCTTGTGTTACGGCAATTTGTTTGCCAGTATCCACTTCTACCAGCGCAGCTTTAATTGAAGAGCTGCCAATATCATATCCAATATTATACATTTAGGGAGTTCCTATTGTTTGTTAAAATCTCCAATCGCTACCAAAATAGGTCTTCATCGGATCAATTGTTCCGTCTTTGTTGTGTTTAAAAGTAGTGAATTTAACATTTCTCAAATGAGTTTTACCTGAAATTTCGGTATCGTGATAAAATAAAAACCACTGATCGCCAACCTTTAAAGTGGAATGGTGGTTTGTCCAACCCTGTACGGGTTCGTTGAGCACTCCTTGATAGGTAAACGGTCCATAAGGGTTGTCACCAGTGGCATAGGCCAGAAGGTGGGTGTCCCCTGTCGAATAACTAAAATAATACGTACCGTTGTGCTTATGAATCCAAGGCGCTTCAAAAAATCTTCTGTCTAAATCTCTAGTCAAAATAGGGTTGCCGTCCTTATCCAAAATTTCAATTTGCTTTATTTCTTCTGCAAATTCAAGCATGTCATCTGAGAGTTTTGCAATACGTGGTAATATGGCGGGGTTTTCGGGAACACCCATATCCTTTAAGGAACCGTTTTCATCATAAGCTCCACTTTCCCAGCGCTGCAATTGTCCGCCCCAAATACCCCCAAAGTAGATATAAGCACTGCCATCGTCATCCGTAAAAACAGCTGGGTCAATACTGTAACTGCCTTTCATTGGTTCTGGTTGGGGTGTAAACGGTCCTTCGGGTTTGTCTGAAACAGCAACGCCCAATCTAAATATGTTGTCGGCATCTTTTGCAGGATAATACAAATAATAAGTGCCATCTTTGTATGCCGCATCTGGTGCCCAGAATTTGCTTTTTGCCCATGGCACATCATCAACACTTAAACCTACTGGATGTACGGTTACATCGCTGCCGTCAAGGTTCATTGACAGTACTTGGTAGTCAATCATGTTAAAATGATTTCCGCTGTCGTCTTCAACACCACCTGATTCAATATCGTGCGAAGCATAAATATAAATGCGGTTGTTAAAAATGTGCGCTGAGGGATCAGCTGTAAAAATTTCACTAACCAGAGGTGTGTTTAGAAAATCTGTATTCGGATTTAGTTGTTCAGACAATTGACTACACGAACTAATTGATGTAGCTAGTATAACTGAGATTAAAAAAGTAGAAAAATATTTATTGAACATATATTTTGGTTTAGTGTACTGTCAAATATATTGTAGTGCCCTGTCGGGGTTTATAATAAATTGAGCAAAAACTAATACGTGGGTTTCAAATCAATGAAATAAGCTGCGCTTAACAGCACATTTGAAGTAATCTAAGTTGTGGGAGAAGTTTTAGTAATGTACCTCCATATAGTCTTTGTCTTTCAATGTTCCCAGCATCGTTTTGTCGGGCTTGTTCCATTTTGAGATACGGTCTAACGGATGAAGCGTTGGCTTAATTAATGGCATATTGTGGGTAATCAAAAAGTCACCCTGCTGCGTCATCCATCGCAATAATTCTTTTGACAGTTGCTCCTTAATCTCATTGTATTTGGTGTTGGCTGCCAAATTGCGATGTTCATAAGGGTCATTCTCAAGGTCATACAACTCTTCATAAGGAACATTTTTATACGCTTGGGCACCACGCTTGATAAATGCATTAACAGCCGGGTTAGCGCCAAGATTTTGCTCCATCACTTCCATAGCATTGAAGTTTCGAATGTATTTATAACGCGTTCCACGAACCGACCGAGATGGAAATATCTCACACTTTTGGATATTTTGTCTGGTGGAAATTGCATAAACGTAATCCCTGATAATTTTGTCTTCCCCTGAAAGTAAAGGCAAGAAACTGCGACCATCTATGTTATCGATATCATCCCCGCCTGCAACATCAATCAATGTGGGTAATACATCGGCTATGGTAACCAGTTGGTCAGACTGGGTTTGGGGCGCTACCTTTCCAGGCCAACGAACCACCATGGGAATTTTTATTCCGGTTTCGCGAACACTCCATTTCCCCTTTAAGCCGTGATCAGACATATACATAAACAAGGCTTTGTCAAATACCGCTTCTGTCGTCAACATACTAATAACACGTCCAAGTTGGGCATTGTCATCTTCAATATTTTGATAATAGCCTGACTTACTACGCGCTATGTTTTTTTTCGGATTTCTAGCTGAGGGGTCATAATCTAAAGGCTTATCTGAATAATCGTTATGCTTTGGGTATGGCCCATGTGGTAGATCGGAAGCGAAAATAATGCAAAACGGTTTTGTTGCATTCTGAATGTAATTTTTGACCTTATTGATGGGCAATAACCTGTTTTTTGTCGTATGATAGAAATGTGTCCAATTAAAAACAGTATTTGGCTTGATGTGTCCTTTTCCTGCCAAAATTACTTCATAGCCCAAAGCATTAAAGTAATCGTTGATATCTTGTACTTTTTTCACAGGCAAGTGATTCGCCATACAGCCATTTCTTACTGGAAAAAGGCCTGTAAATAATTGGGAACGACTTGGTGCACAAATGGCTTGTGCCGTGTAGGCATTTGAGAATGACATGCCCTCGCGTACCAAGCGGTCATAATTAGAGGTATCAACCTGATCATTGCCGTGGATTTTATAATCCCATGCATTTTGATCGTCAGCCAGATAAATGACAATATTTGGCGTTAAGGTCAAGCCAGATTTTTGCCCTTGAATCAAAAATGAAAATAATAAAGCAGGAAATATAAAAGTGTAGGAAAGTTTCATAAATGTTATAAAATAAATGCAATGAATGATTAAATAAAACTACCAATTTTAATTCATCTGCTGGCTTTTTAAGCACAAATAGGCAATTATATTGTTACAAATGGTTGATTAATTACAATACTATAGCTTGTATGGTCAATTTTTTATATTAGTTTTACTTGGATGAATAAAATGTATCATTCCTTAGTTTTTAGTTTGATTTTCGTTTTTGGTGCATGGGCTCAAGAAAATCCCTTTTTGTTTGTGGAGACAAACGAAGATATAGGCACACGTGCCATCACTTGTATGATCAATGATTCGAATGGTCAGCTTTGGATAGGAACCTATGGTGGTGGACTAAAAAGATATAACGGCATTGGAGTTGAAACATTCAAACATGATGTAAATGTGGCTTCTGCCCTGTCGAGCTCAGAGATTCACGATTTACATATCGACCCAAAAGATGCCCTGTGGATTGCTACCAGCAACGGCTTAAACCTATACAACCAAAAAACAGGGGTTTTTTCACAGTTAAACCCATCAGGACTTAAACTATCTGTGCACAGCTTAGCTCAATTGGATGAAGTTCGAATTATTGTTGGCACACACCAAAAAGGCATGTATGTATTAAATACAGCCAACAAAAAATTTCAAAAAGTCACACTTGAAGATGGTATAGTAGAAAATGGGCTACAAGTAAATGATATTGTAGTAGATAAATTGAAGCGCATTTGGGTGGGCAGTAATTATGGTTTGATGCAACTTAATTTTACGTCATTGAAACTTAAAGCTGTTGAAAACCGTACGCTGCAAAACGAGCACCTACTGTCAAGTGAAATCATCAGTTTAGAAGCAGATAAATTTGGAAGTATATGGGCAGGAACGGAACAAAATGGTGTTCTGAAAATACTTCCCACGACCGCAACAAATTTTATGTTAAAACACTACCCCATAACAGAAAAGCGCATTTTTTCAGTTAAGGAATACAAAGACGGCCTGATTTTATGTGGCTCTGAAAATGATGGGTTATTTGTGCTATCCAGCGATGGGGATATTTTAAAGCATTATCTAAAAGAAATTGGAAACGATTTCAGTATTCAATCAAATTCTATTTGGTCCATACATTGTGATGCTAACGACCGTGTTTGGATGGGTTATTACGACCAAGGCGTGAACAAATTTGACCCTAAGCACTTTAAGTTTAGTTTTTTTCAGAATAACAACGAAGGCAAGGTAACGCCTTTTCCATCCTCCATTTCTTCCATTGCAAAAGACGAACAAGAACGTGTTTGGTTTAGTTGCATTGACAAAGGGGTTTATGTATATGAACCCGCCAAAAACAGCTACACACACCTCAACGACCCTGCAAACAATATTGCTAAGGGACTCAATAGCATGGACATCCCCTCTTTGTTTATTGACAGCAGGCAAAATGTATGGGTGGCCTCATGGTACAACGGTATTTATTTATTGAAAAAAGGTTACCGTCGTTTTATAAATTTCAGCACAAAATCATATAACAATACACTAAAATCAAACCGAATTGTAAGCTTCTCAGAAGATTCAAATGGTGTGATTTGGATAGGTACCTTTTTAAGCGGATTGATTTCTTATGACCTAAATAGTGGCAAATTGACAAACCATGATAGTGAACCTTTTAAAAAGTTTGAACTACAAAATGGCAACATCAGAAAGGTTATTGTAGACAAAGACGATAACGTTTGGATGGGTACCAGAAAAGGAATTTATAAGTACAATCAAAAAAAGAACGAAGTCATTTCTTTTAACGCCAAAATTCGTGATTTATCGCAAGGGGTGATCGCTGACTTTATCGTTTTTGCCCTGTACGAGGACAGCAACAATAATATCTGGGTTGGTACTGATGGTTATGGGCTTTTTAGTTACTCGGCAGCTGAAGACTCCTTTACGTGGCATGGAAAAGACAGTGAAATCAGGAATATGTCTATCAATTCCATTACACAAACCTATGACGGATATTTCTGGTTGGGTACAGACAATGGTCTTATTAGATACGACCAAAACAACGAAGGCTTTCGCATTTTTGAATCTGAAGACGGTCTTTTGAGTAAAAAAATAAACCGCAGTGCTTTCTACACCGAACGCAACATGCTCTACCTTGGAACTAGCGAAGGCATAAACTTTTTTGATTTTAACAATATCCCGTTAAACACAACCCTGCCGAAAATTATTTTTCAAGATTTAAAAATTGGCAATAAAAGAGTTGGTGTTTCAAAGGAGGGGTCACTTAAAAAAACCATCCAATACAGCGACACCATCCTCTTAAGTCACGACCAATCTTCTTTTTCAATTGACTTTGTAGGGGTAAACATGACCCGTGGTGAAAAAAATAACTATGCCTATATGCTTGAAGGCTTAGACCGTGATTGGAACTATGTTGATCAACAGCGTACGGCAACCTTTACAAACATTAAACCTGGTAAATATGTGTTTAAACTCAAGGCAGCAAATAATGACGGTGTTTGGACAGAAAATTCTAAAAATATATTTATAAAAGTACAGCCTCCATATTGGGCAACCATAGGGGCTAAAATCTGCTATTTAGTAATCCTAGGCGGGCTTGGGTTTTATATTTTTAGTTTAATCAAACTTCGTGTAAGAGAACGCAGAAAAGCAGAAGTCGAGAGAAACCAACGCAAGCAAACCGAAGATCTACACGCAAAAAAAATACAGTTTTTTACTAATATTTCGCATGAATTTAGAACACCTCTAACACTTATGCTTAATCCATTAGAATCTTTGTTGTCTGCCCCAGATGTCATGAGTTTGCCAGAAGACGTTAGAACCAAACACAGAATTATCCATCGCAATACCAAAAGAATGAAGCGGCTGATTGATGAATTGATGGACTTTAGAAAAATGCAATTTGGAAAAATTCAATTACGCGTTAAAGAGACAGATCTGCAAACCGTTGTTAAAAGTGTTACTTCTTATTATGATGAAGAGGCGCTTTACCGAAATATCAATTTGAATTTTACCCAAACTGACATCAATCAAACCCCGGTATGGGCTGACCAATCAATGCTAGAAAAGATTATTTTTAACCTTCTATCAAATGCATTTAAAGCAACAAAAGAAGGGGGGAGCATCAGCGTTACCGTAAACTATCATGAGGGAAGTGTGGTATTCCCGCTGATTGATAAAACACAACCACAAGACGCGTTTGAAGTCATAATTAAAGACAGTGGTATAGGCATTAAAAAAGAAAACATTAGCAATATATTTGAACGCTTCTATCAAGACAAAGATAATAATGAACAATACTATGGCGGAACGGGTATTGGTCTGGAAGTAGTTCGAAAATTTGTCGATTACCACAAAGGTAAAATTGAAGTTGAGAGTGAACAGGAGTTAGGCACCTCGTTTAAAATCTTTTTTGCTGCTGGAAAAGCACATTTTTCAGAAGGTCAATTTGCTACATATACCACCCAGCAACCTCAGCCAAAAATAGAGCACAGCATTGAAGAAAACCTTGAGGCAACCGCTCCACAAACCGAACGAGAACACAGCCTTCTTATTGTTGAAGACAATATAGAGCTACGTGAATATCTTAAGTTAGAACTCAAAGGAGCCTATCGCGTTCTCGAAGCTGTGAATGGGAAAATAGGCCTAGAAATGGCCAAACAACACAAGCCTGATGTTATTATTGCCGATGTAATGATGCCTGAAATGGACGGCATTGAAATGTGTCAGCTCCTTAAATCAAATAAAGTTACCCGTACAATACCGGTGCTTATGCTTACGGCCAAAATAGCCGAAAAAGAGCGTATAGAAGGCATTGATGCAGGAGCTGATGTCTATTTGAAAAAACCCTTTAGCGTAAATCTTTTAAAAACGCATTTACGTCAAATGGTCAAAGCCAAAAACACCTTTTATCAAACGTATTTTAAAAGCCTCGAATTAGATGTGGACGACGTTGGCTATGACAAAAAAATTCTTGCAGACGTATTGAATGTTATCGGTAACAATTTGTCTAAAGAAGACCTGTGTGTCCAAGACATTGCCAATGAACTGGGATTGAGCAGAAGTAAGTTGTATAGGAAAATTAAGGCACTAACCGGAAATTCAGCTAATGAAATCATTCGGAAAACACGGCTCGAAAAAGCAAAAGAATTATTGGCAAAAACAGACATGACCATTGGTGAGATTTGTTTTAAAGTAGGCTTTGCCTCTCCCTCCTATTTTACCAAAAGATTCAAAGAACATACGGGAATTATTCCAAAAGACTATCGTCTTAATAGCAAAGAGCATAAAGAGGCGTTAACCAATTAAAATTAAAATGTGTTATTCTCACAAGTTTATTTACTATATTTTTTCAATTTTATTGTTCAGCTGTATGACTGCATTTGCGCAAGAAAGCGTTGCGGTCATGGGAAAGATTATTGATCAAAATGGCTATGAAGTGCCTTACGCAGCAGTGGGAATCTTGCAAAAGAATATGGGCACAACTTCCACTGAAGAAGGTACTTTTTATTTCCGTGTCTCAAACAAGGAACTTGAAGATAATATGACCGTTTCGTCACTTGGGTTTTCAAATTTCACCATAAAGATTAAAGACTTTTTGAAGCTTGAAAAAAAGGAAATTGTACTGGAAGAACAAACAACCAAGCTTAATGAAGTAGTTGTAAACAGTATTCATTTTTATGTCAAAAATGCGCTGAAAAAATTGCGCGACAACACGGTTAGTAAAAATCATCAGTTGAATATCTTATACCGAAGATGGTCGGTGGAAGACAATTTATGCCGTTTTTATATCGAGCACAGCATTAATGCAATAGATCGTGGGCCCAGCTCCTACCTAGTTAAGTTTTCTGTAGACCATGTAAGAACCTCGGCAGATTATAGGTTTGTGAAGAATGAACAAAAATTGCACGCGCTAAAGTATATGGAATTTAACAACCCACTGCGAAAAGGCATCAATGTTAAATCCTACAAGTGGACGAAAATAGGGGACTCAAGCTACGATAATGAAGACGTAATCATTGCCAAAGGTGTGCTACCATACAAGGAAACATTATGGCTGTATATCGGAATGGATTCCTACAAGGTTTACAAACTAGAAATGGAAAAGCAACCCGAAATAGGGAAGTCACTCATTGCAACCTACGTTTACAAGAAAAACAACAAAGGCAAGCTGTTTTTGAGCTACCACCAAAGAGAATGGAAAGGCGCTGCAGCCCCATCCGAAAATGTCAAACGCGCCATGAGGAGTAACGGTCAAACAGTTCCTAAATATATCCCCATAGCCTATAGGCATGAGGCATACGTATTGGACATAAAAGAAGATAAAACTCTTTTTAATGTCGGAGAGGTCATGCACAACAAAGACATGACTCAGTATAAAACCGCATACGACCCTGCTTATTGGGAAAAATTGAACATACCGCCCAACACCCGCTTTTTCAATAAAAATATAGGTGAGTTGGTTGATTTATTTGGTGTGCCCCTTGAAAATCAATTTAAGTATTCAAATATGCGCTAGAGCTTATTGACCACTTAAATCCAAGACTATGGTTTTTGAATTTTCTTTAGTGTGGCGAAAATCAACGGCATAGGTTTTATCATTAATAGTCACAGTAGCCTTATATTTTCCGTAAAATCCAGAAAAAACAAGGCCTTCATTGGTGTCAAAATCAGTTGTAAGCTTTGTGGACCAAGTATTTTTTATCAAATTTTTAAGTGTAAAAAAAGCCTTTTTTGGCTGCATATCGCTATCTAAAATCCCCGCTGCATGACCACGCCATGCATTTCTATCGGTCAGGTTCCACATAGTAATGGAACTCACGCTGGGATGGCTAAATAGGAGTGTGTAGAAATCTTTGATGTAGGCAGCTTGATATAGCTCCTTCTGTGCAATACTTGGTAAGTTCATCTTTTCCCCTTTTTTGCGTGCTACTTTGCGCTCCTCCAAAAACACCCCGTGGTCTTTCCAGTTGTTAAATAGCTTTGAACTGGTTACGGTAACTTCAGTGAACTGGATGTCTTTACCAAGGGGGGTGAACGTACTAACCAAATCCCATAGTTCTTGCTCCTCAAATACATTATCATGGGTTTGCATATGTGCTTGCATTCCAATGGCTTGGTATCCCACGTTTTGTTCAATAAAATATTCGTTTAGCTTTAGAAATTCTGGGTCTGTTGGATGGTAATGGTTATTGGTGTAAATTTTATTTGGTGCTATTTTATTGGCAAACGCATAGAGCTCTAACATGGCTGGGTATATTCCGCCTTTATATGTAATCCAACGGGTAACACCACTGGGTGTCACATGGTTTTTGAAAGGTGCGACAGCTTCATTGTAAACATCCCAATATTGAATTTCGGGATAATCAAGCAATAGGTCTTGCATACGCTTAAAAATTATTTTCTCAAGGGAAACTGGATCTTGAAAGTCAATAACCCATTTGGGTAAAGACTCGTGCCATAACAACGGGTGTCCTTTGATTTTAATGTCATTCGCTACGGCCCATTCCACTTTTCGGCGCATCATACGATTGTAGCCGGTCAGATCCTTTTTTTCGTCACGCGCGGCCCAATAAAATCCCAATGTAACAAAGTTAAAGAGCTCTTTAACTCGGTTTCGATATTGGGTTTTGGCTTTTTTGCTAAGCGAAGTTTCCTGCGTCATAGAAACGCCGAAGCTAAATTCATGACGAACCAACTCAAGATCTATACTGGCTTTATCTTTTAGGGGTTTGCCGTCCAAAATAAAAGCCAATTGCACCTCACCTTTTCTTATATTTTCGATTCGTTCGTTAGCGCCGTCTAATTGCCAAGGGATGTGAACAAGGTGCTCCTGGGCACTTGAAGTAAGCGCAAAAAAAACCACTATATAAAATGCAGCTATAAATCGAGTTGTCATTTGAGATATTCTATTAAAATTGCAAATTACCCCATAATTTGACTTTGTTTTGAAAGTTATTTGTCAAAAACTATAATTTTTAGCGTGATGAGAAAAATGTCCAAATGTGCTGCCAAAGCTGTGGGTAGGCAGCAGAAATATTATGCTCTGCATTTTCAACGCGAAGGTATTGCACTTCAACCTGATTCGAGCAACCAGAAAAAACAAAAGATGTATTTCCAAGTAGTATCGTTTCTGATGGAGTTAAATCGCAACCAAATTGCATTGCCCATCTTCGTACACTCTCATGAGCGCTAAAAAAGGAGTGACCAAAACGCTCACCTCCTTCAATTGGGATAACATTATCTTTTGCGCCATTAATTTGAAATATTGAAACAGGCTTGGTCTGCATACTGATATCTATAGAAGCTATTAATTGTGAAGCTACTGGAGCAATGGCCTTGAAATGCGGGGTTTTAGCGGCCAAGGTATTTACCATTCCTGCCCCGTTAGAGGAGCCCAAGGCAAATATTTTTTCGCTGTCGACATTTGTATAGGTTAACAAGGTCTCTACAATGGTATTGACAAAAGCTACATCGTCAGCGGTTGAAGGCTCTGTCCCTAAGTTCCAAGAGTTTAAATATCCTTGCGGGTATATGCCAATAAATGCGCCTGCATCTGTAAACTGTCTTAGCGTATTTACCCAATGCTTGTTGTTACCACCGCGCCCATGAAAAGCAAAAACAAGGGGATACTTTACTGTTGCATCTGAAATTGGAGGTGCTTGAATAAGCACGGACCTACTAACCATTTGACCGTCAATTTGCTGATCAATTTCGATGGTCTTCGTAGTCAAAATTTTCGCTGTATCTGCCTCATCCATACGCGCTTGGTCTTGATCACACGAAAACAAACCAAATGCTATAACAATAAAAATATGCATACTTTTCATTTTCTAGGTTTAGGGATATAATTTATCCAATCGTAATCTGAAAAATCGTTATTATCTTGCCCGTTGCTTGTAGCATAAAGCCCAATATGTGCACCCGTAAATCCACTAAAGAGCAACAAGTCTGCCGGAGTTGTTGTCAACACATTATATCGCTTGCCCTTAGTCGCATACGAAAACGTATAGGTATCATTGGCAGACACTAATTTAAAGCGAATTTCTCCCTTATAAGAATTGAGTTTATGTGCCTTAATTGTTTGTATTTTCTTTTTTTTGTGTAAGACTTCTACTAGCATCCCATCAACATCTTTACGGACTGAAAAAAATACATAATTTTCGTCTTTTTGGACTACAGCAATGCCTGCTGTCGAATCGTCATGTGAGGGGTTAAAGCGCATCTTGGTGGTAAAAATAAAGTCGCTTTCAGTCTGTTTTATTCCCATAAAATGTGCGCGTTTGCGCCTTGAAATGGTGTTTTTGTGAGTAAAGAGTCTTAGATGACCTGGATTTTCGTCTAGGCTATAGGTGTTTGGCAAAGGAACTCTAACAAAGTTCCACGCAAGGTTAAGTGTGCTATACTTAAAATCGTCTCGGAAAGCCCGATTCTTTGCGGGTGCGCCGCCGTCAAAAATAACGGGATTAACTCTTTCAATACGTCCTGTTTTTGGAGCAACTACGGGCCATAAAATTTTTCCTTTTCTTGGATGCATATCGCGCTCCCAACCAACAGGCACCACAAAGGTTTCCCGGCCCATATTTGACTTGCGCTTTAAGTCACCTCGCACACCCAAAAGAAACATATACCAACGACCGTCGTCTAGTTTAACAAGATCACCATGACCGGTGCTGTGCACCCAATTTTCATATGAAAGCTGTCTTGAAGTAAAAATAGGATTTCGTGCATTGGAGACATAAGGACCTGTGAGCTTGTCACTAGCAGCCACCATTACGGCGTGATTAAAAGAGGTGCCCCCTTCAGCAATCATCAAGTAATATCTACCGTCATTTTTATAAATATGCGGTCCTTCTGTCCATACGCCATCACATGCGCCGCGCCACAAATGGTAACGCGCTCCCGTCAATTGAAAAGTTTCACGGTTGAGCTCTTGCATCCAAATTTCTTTCTGATCTATAAATTCAGGATCTTTTGGTTTATGTTGCCCAGTATACCAGAGGCGGCCATCTTCATCAAAGAAAAGGTCTGGGTCAATCCCAGGCGCTCCTTGCACAACAACGGGGTCGGACCAAGGTCCAGCCGGATTGGTAGCCGTGATGATAAAATTATTTCCAACGTGCTTTTTTGTCTTTGCATCAAAATATATGGCTGTTGTGATGACATAAAATGTACCGTCATGATAACGCAAGGTTGGGGCATATATACCGCCGTTTGGCTGTACGTCTACAAGGTTAACAGCACCACTACATTGGGCTTCGCGTTGCAGCCCGTGACCAATTAAGGTCCAGTTTACCAAATCTTTGCTTTTGTGGATAGGTATTCCAGGGAAATATTCAAAAGATGAATTTGCCATATAAAAATCATCCCCTACTTTACAAATGGATGGGTCTGGATAGCCCCCTGGCAATACGGGATTGGTAAAGGTCTGAGCATATAGCGTCCCTAAATGCAGCAAGAGGGTAAGTTTAATAAAAAAAGAAAAGGTACTTGACATTTTACATAAAAGCGATGACTGATACGCTATTAGAATTAAGTTATAGTAAATAGCTCAAAACTATTTTTGCTCTAATATAAAAAAATGAAAAGACTGTCGTTTGTTTGAAAGACTAATCATCGATGATTTTTCCTCTTTCCCTTTTTAAAGTCACCAAAAGAACGACTGCCTTTTTTACGATTACTAAAACGATTTCCTTTTTTATTTCGCTTTTTAGCGTAAACACCTCCACCTTGCAGGTGCTGGCCTCTTTTCTCCGTGGTCCGAATTTGAATCACACGTCCATCAAGTTTAAAGCCTTCAAACGCAGCCAATACATGGTCTTTTTTGTCCATGCTTGTGTTAAAATAAGCGTTGTTGTCCATTACGTCTACGTGATAAATATCGTCCTTTTGGAAAGATAGGAAATCAACCAAAAAAGACTTTAAAGCTTTCCAGTCATAATCGTCTCGACTACCAATATTGATGTTGTAGCGGGCATCAGAGGCCTTCTTTGAAAGTCCATGTCCTTCTGTCTTTGCTTTTGATATCGTATTTGATTGCTTTTGATAGTAACTGTGCAGTCTATTAAACTCTACAGACATTAGTTTTTTAATCAAATCTTCTTTTGAAAAATCGCCTAAAATTGTATTGACTTCAGCCAAGTAGCTGTCAATTTCATCGCTGACATCTGTGGTCTTAATTTTTTTGGCAAAGTATTGTAATTGCCTTGTAAGTATGGCATTTACATCTGGAACTTCTTGCGCAGTAATTTTGGCATTGATGATGCGCTCAAGCTTTTTGATTTTACCCAACTCGCCCCTAGTGAGTATGATCATGGAAGTACCTAAACTACTGGCGCGTCCTGTTCTACCGCTTCTGTGCGTGTAGGTTTCGATCTCGTCTGGCAATTGATAGTGAATCACGTGCGATATTTTGTCAACATCTAATCCGCGTGCTGCAACATCTGTAGCCACAAGCGTCTTAATTTGCTTAGCACGAAAGGCTTTCATCACCATATCACGCTGCTTTTGGCTAAGGTCTCCGTGCAGGGCACCTGCACTGTAGCCATCTTCAATAAGCTTTTCAGCCACGCGTTGGGTATCGCGTTTGGTACGACAAAATACTATTGAATAAATATCAGGCTGCGTGTCCGAAAGCCGCTTTAATAAGTTGTATCGCTCACGCCCACTTACCAAATAATACTCGTGATTGATGTTGGTCGAAGCTGCATTTTTGGTGCCAACCGTAATTTCGATTGGGTTATACATAAACTCTTTCGCAATCCGTGCTACTTCTTTGGGCATGGTAGCAGAGAACAACCATGTTTGCTTATCGTTAGGTGTATGAGAGAGAATGTTTGTGATATCTTCCTTAAAACCCATATTTAACATCTCATCTGCTTCGTCCAAAATACAGAAGGCAATGGAGGAGATATTGATGTATTTTCTACGCATCATATCCTGCATACGACCAGGTGTTGCCACCAAAACTTGTGCGCCTTTTTTGACAGCCTTTGCTTGATCGTTGATGCTTGCGCCACCATATATGGGAACTATATTCAATCCTTCAATCGCTGAAGCATATTTAATAAGCTCTTTACTTATTTGTATGCATAACTCTCGTGTCGGAGCAATAACAAGTGCTTGCGTAGTTCTGCTGCTTGTATCTATTTTCTGCAGCATTGGCAGGCCAAAAGCAGCTGTTTTGCCTGTTCCTGTCTGCGCAAGTGCGACCATGTCGGTTTCCTTTTCTAAAAGAACAGGAATCGCTTTTTGCTGAACGTCCGTGGGCAATTGAAAACCTAAGGCATCTATTGCCTCTAGTAGTTTGGGATCAATTCCCAAAGATGAGAAATCTGTCATAAGAAGTGGCAAATGTAACCTAAATAGTTAGAAAAGAGCTATACGCAAGAAAAACAGCGCCAAAGCTTATAAATTGCCTAATTTTACAACGAACGAAAACTTATGAAAACAACCCTAATCTATATTCTTTTACTACTATCGGTTACTTCATTATTTGCACAAAATATTGCATTGCAAAAACCCACAACCACAAGTAGTGTTAGGGACAACAATCAAGGGGCTTTTGCCGTCGATGGTAATGAATCAACGCGCTGGGAAAGTGATTTTTCAGACCCTCAATTTATAATTGTCGATCTCGCTACAACTTACGCGCTGAATAGGGTTGAGATTGATTGGGAAGCTGCATATGCAACCCAATATCAAATACAACTGTCCAACAACAAACAACAATGGTCAACGGCTTCCAACATCACTGACGGAAACGGCGGAACAGATGTTGTTAATTTGAATGGGCAAAACGCACGATACGTAAGAATATATGGTACCCAACGTACCACTATCGGTAGTACACAATACGGATACAGCATTTTTGAGTTTAAAGTCTATGGAGAAGCGGCAACTAACAACCCTTCTCTTTCTAGTATTTCAATCAACGGTAATGAGTTTACTGCTTTTTCGAGTGATCAATACAACTATGATTATTTGCTGAAACCAGGAGTAAGTAGCGTGCCTAACGTAAGTGTAACAACAGCGAATTCGAATGCGACTTATACTATCGTAAATGCCCAATCCCTTCCAGGAACGACAACCATAAACGTAACCGCTGCTGATAACAGTACTACCCAGACCTATACCATAAACTTTATGGCAAGTAGTTACAACTTGGTTTGGAGCGATGAGTTTGATTATACTGGGTCGCCAAATTCGTTAAAATGGCACCACCAAACATATCCACCCGTTGGAAATAGTTGGTTTAACAATGAAAAACAACACTACACAAGTCGGCTTAAAAATTCTTACGTGAGCAATGGATCTTTAAAAATAGAAGCCTTTAATGAAAGTTATACCGATCCAACAAGTGGTTCAACTAAACAATACACTGCAGCAAGATTAAATTCCAAGTATGCATTTCGTTACGGACGTGTGGAAGTTCGTGCAAAACTGCCAGCAGCACAAGGCACATGGCCAGCCATATGGACACTGGGTAAGAATATCAATGAAAATGGTGCCTATTGGCAGACCCAAGGGTTTGGCAATACCACTTGGCCTTATTGTGGGGAGATTGACATCATGGAACAAGACTCAAATAAATCTAAAACATCTGGGGCTTTCCATTATCCCGATGCTAACGGAAGTCACACCTATACTTATGACCACATTGATGTTTCAGATACCGCAAACAGCTGGCACTTATATGCTATGGAGTGGTCTGCAGACACTATTGAACTATCGGTAGATGACGTGGTTTTTCATACGCTAAACAATGCCCAAAACGCTTACTTTGACAACGAACATTTTATTTTATTAAACATTGCCATGGGCGGTAATTTAGGGGGTACCATTGCTGCCAATTTTACATCTGATATTATGGAAGTTGATTATGTCCGTGTCTATCAATTACAACCCCTTTCTTCGGGTTGTATTGACAACCAAAATATTGGCTTGACTATATATCCCAATCCATCTGCGGGTCAGTTTTATGTTGAGGCTGATGATATTATCAGTGAAGTTGTAATTTACGATTTAATAGGGCGCCGAGTATCTAGCTACAGCATTAACCATAGAGCCGTGTCCCTTCAAATAAATCAGCCACAAGGCGTATACCTCATGAAGGTCAGTGGCCATAATTTTGAAGATTTTAAAAAATTAATTGTAAACTAGAGGGCATCGTTAACGCTCAATCCGATTAATTTATCATTCTTAAGTACTTTTACACACCTAAAACATAACCCGAGTCATCTGTTTGGTTTTTTAATTAGATCTGCAGCTTTAAATTGGCTTTTAACACCTTTAGTAAAAGCTTGTTTAACTGCCTATTTTATGGTGTCAAAAGGCACGAAAAAAATTAATTTTTCCCCCATTTTATTTTTTTGTTTTAAATTTGAGTAATTATATAAAACTAAATAAAATGAAAAACTACAATTTATCATCTTTTTTAACGCTTACAGCACTTGTTGCTTTTCTAGTATTCGGAGGAATGACTAGTGCACAAGCACAAGAAGAGCCAACATTCAGTGTTTCTGGTACGGTTGACTCATATTACAGAAGCAGCGAATATGCACCTGGTACTTCTTTTGCTAACCTAAACGGATTTTCGTTAGGTATGGCAAACATTGTTCTTTCTTATGAAGGAGAGAAGCACGGTTTTGTTGCTGATTTGGTTTACGGACCAAGAGGCGCAGACGCCGTATTCAACTCTACTGGGTCATCAAACATTGTGAACCAATTATATGTATACTATAATTTAAGTGACAGCTTTACCTTGACATTAGGTAACTTCAACACCTTCTTAGGTTATGAAGTAATTTCGCCTGTTGGAAACTTTAACTACTCTACATCATACATGTTCTCTAACGGACCTTTCTCACACACGGGTTTGAAAGCTGATATTGCACTATCTGACGATGTATCCTTGATGTTAGGTGTCCTTAACAGTACAGATTACACAGAGTCTCAGCCAGTTGGTGACGACTATATGTTTGGAGCACAGTTAGGTCTTTACGGGCAATACATCAACTTCCTTTCTGGTGGACTATCCAATGTCTCTCAAATTGACTTTACAGGAGGTATTGACATCTCGGACAGCTTCTTCTTAGGCGTAAACGCTACTAGCTATGAAGATGATGGCGGTGAGTGGTCTGGTGTTGCACTTTACCCGCAACTTACCCTATCTGACTCTTTTGCACTTGGTCTTAGAGGTGAGTCTTTTGATATCAAAGATTCAAACACCTTTACTTCTTTTACCATCACTGGCAGCATTAACTCTGGAAACTTGACCATCAAGCCAGAAATTAGAATTGACAGTGCGGACGAAAAAGTAAGCACTTGGAGTGCTGATGGAGATGATAGCTTATCTTCATTCGTATTGGCAGCTATTTATTCTTTCTAGTACTAAATACCTCACAAAATTTAAAAAACCCGCATGAATAATGCGGGTTTTTTTATGAGTATTATTTATTAATAGAATAGCTTGCTTAAAGCTAAATATGACTATTCCACCATGGAGGCCGCCTGTGCAGCTTCTATAGCTGCAACCATTTGAGTAGTATCATACATATGATATTCCGCTGCAATTTTTCCATCATCACCCCACATAAAACTAATATGTGCCGGCAGATTTATGGTCTCACCAGTACTTTTACTCGTAGCTATCCAATTAAACCATGTTTGCGTAACCGTTACTGCATCATATGCATCGCCTCCAGGATAATTGGTGGTTTCTACCCAAGCGCCAATGTCTTGTTTACTCCCCCATTGCATCTCAATAGAAAACGTTTCGTGTTGTGCTCCTAAAAGCCCAACAAGATCATCTAGAGAAATGGCCTCATTACTGTTTAAGAAAACCTGTAGTTCCGGAGACCAAAGAGACTTTAATCCATCCATGTCGTTATTTAGATAATGCTCAAAATGCTGTCGTATAGCACTAGATTTATCATCATCAAAATTCACGACTACTCCACTATTTGTACATCCCAATACCATTAGGGATATAACTATTCCTGTTATTTGCTTCATTATTAAAATTATTTGAAATAAAGTTACAAATTATCAGATTAAGTGAACGTTAATTTTGACACTGCCTTGTCATAACACTATTAATTGCCAATTGGTTGACTAAAAAAGTAAGGTTCCACTCATACACATAAATCCCTGAGCGTTCTAATGGTGCATTGTTTTGGTATTGCTCAGCGATTCATGATTAACATTGATTACAATTCCATCAATGCTTCTTTTATGCCAAAATAAGCTGGTTTACTCGTATAATTTTCATCATGCGGAGTTGCTTGACCACACCCTTGGTAATGCGTGTTTATCCAACTATCGTTGTCAGAAGATCCCCAAATAAGGACGGTATTGCAATTTTCATGATCAAAAGCAGTTGACACAATTCTTTTGTATGCATACTTTTGCGTTTGTGTGTTACCATTGTCCCCAGTACATATTCTAATGTCGAGCTCCGTTATATTGACTGTAAATCCTGCAACTCCTAAGTCGTCTATGGTTTGCCCTACTTTAGCAACAAATTGTTCCGTTACTTGGTCAATTTTAAAATGTCCTTGTAGACCTACTCCATCTATTGGAGCAGCGTGTGTTGACTTAAGCTCTTTAACTAAGTTGCGCATAAAATTATTTTTGGAAGTCCCGAAAGGTTCAATATTGTAATCGTTGTAAAATAATTGGACACCTGCATCGGCTTGCCTAGCCCACTTGAATAAATGTGCGAAATAGGAGTGAAATCCTACTTCGCCTGCATCATTTGCTTGACTACTTACGATATCATACCAAGTATTTCTACGAAAATCATTATTGATTATCGCTTCGTTTATTACATCCCACTCATCAATTTTCCCAGCCGAATATGAAGATAATGCAAGAATATAGGACTTAGAAAAATCATAAACTTGCTGGGCAGTCCAATTTGGTGCTTCCGCTTCAAGCCAAGAAGGAATTTGTTTGTACCATATCATAACGTGACCACGTTTACGCATTTGATGCTTATCGGCATATGTGACAAACTTGTCTATGTTTCCTGTATTTATATCAGTAATTTTTATGTTAAAAGGATCTTGTGGTCGGTTTCGCAGCAGGTTAGACATCTTCATTTTATTTCCTAAAACAAGTGCGTTGTACTCTGTTCTTAAAATTTTATCTGTGGAACCTCCATTTACCTGCTCGTTTTCAAACATGCCATCGCGCATCAAATTGCCAATATATTTTCCTTTTGCTGATGCATAATCCCTCAATCCCAGGGCTTCTACTGGTGGGTTCTCTTCAACTTCTGGGGGTTCTTTACTACAACCTACCAGAAGTGAAATCACTAAAAAAAGATATGCTTTAAATGTGGAGTTATTATATCGAATCAAAAATTATTTATTTGTAATTAAATGCAAAATAGACATTAAGTTAGAATATTAGAAAAATATCCCCAAAAACAAAAAAATAATATGAATCTGTAATTAAAACAACACAAGACTTTTTAAAAACAAAACCCGCAAACTAGGTTGCGGGTTCGACTGTACTCGAGGCGGGACTTGAACCCGCACGAACATTACTGTTCATTGGATTTTAAGTCCAACGTGTCTACCGATTCCACCACTCGAGCTAGACATAAAAAAAGAGCGAAAGACGGGATTTGAACCCGCGACCCTCACCTTGGCAAGGTGATGCTCTACCCCTGAGCTACTTTCGCAATTGGAACGCAAATGTAAGAAAATCTATGTTTTCTACGCAAAACTATTTGCCTAGTTTTCGTTTAAGGTCGTTGAGCTGCATTAGTGCCTCAACTGGGGTCAATTCATCAATGTTTAAAGCTAATAATTGTTTGCGCACATCTTCAAACAACGGATCATCTAACTGAAACATGCTTAGCTGTAAAGGTTCTTCACCCGTTTCAGCAGCATGCCTCGAGGCTTCCAATTGCTGCAACATCTGTTTGGAGCGCTCCAAAATCCACTTGGGCATCCCCGCCATTTTAGCCACATGAATTCCAAAACTGTGTGCGCTACCACCAGGAATTAACTTACGTAAAAACAAAACATCATCGGCTGTTTCTTGCACCGACACATTGTAATTTTTAATGCGGTCAAATTGTGATGACATTTCATTCAACTCATGATAATGCGTAGCAAACAAGGTTTTCGGTTTTGTTGGATGCTCATGTACATATTCCGCCAAGGCCCAAGCAATCGAAATACCGTCGTAGGTGCTGGTGCCGCGTCCAATTTCGTCAAGCAATATCAAGCTCCGCTCCGAAATATTATTCATAATGGCTGCCGTCTCATGCATTTCTACCATAAAAGTAGACTCCCCTTTGGAAATATTATCACTGGCGCCTACACGCGTAAAGAGTTTGTCTACAACACCTAAACGTACCTCCACAGCAGGTACATAACTTCCCATTTGTGACATCAATACAATAAGTGCTGTTTGTCTTAAAATAGCCGACTTTCCCGACATATTAGGGCCCGTAATCATGATGATTTGCTGGGTGTCGTTATCGAGATAAACATCGTTGGGAATATAGGGACTCTCGGGCGGTAACTGCTGCTCAATAACAGGGTGTCTACCCTGTACAATCTCGAGCGAGGCATTAGAAACAAACTCGGGACGGCAATAGTTTTCTTTGGTAGACAAGGTGGTAAATCCGTGTAAAATGTCCAGTTGTGCAATGCCCCGTGCCGTGTTTTGGAACGATTGAATCTGTGGTGTCAAAAAGGCTATCAGCTCATGGAAAAGTTGCTGTTCCAAAACAGCGATACGTTCTTCTGCACCCAAAATCTTGGTTTCATAGGTTTTTAGTTCGTCTGTGATATAACGCTCCGCATTGACCAAGGTTTGCTTGCGTATCCATTCTTCAGGCACCTTGTCTTTATGCAGGTTGCGCACCTCAATATAATAACCAAATACGTTGTTAGAGGCAATTTTGAGCGAAGGAATACCAGTACGCTCCGTTTCACGCGCCAACATGGCATTCAACGTATCACGCCCGCCTTGTGCTAATTCCCGTAATTCATCTAATTCAGCAGATACACCCACAGCAATGATTTGCCCTTTGCCCATTTGTGCAGGAGCCTCTGTGGTCAACCAAGTGACTATATGGTCTGTAACGGGTTGGCTGTTTTCAATGGTAGTTAACAAAGGCGCCACAGGATCGGCGTCGGATAATAGTCCTTTTATGGCAGTAGTTTGCATCAAAGCCTGACGCAGCGCATTGACTTCTCTTGGGTTAATACGTCCCGTAGCTACTTTCGCAGCCAGTCTTTCTATGTCCGTGATTTGTTTTAGACAAGACAACACCTGCTGGTGTAGCCCCGGCTGCTCTCTAAAAAAAGTAACCACATCCAATCGCTTTTCAATGATGGCTACATCCGTTACAGGGGCTGTAATCCAGCGGCGCAACAAGCGACCGCCCATGGCCGTAGCTGTATGATCCACCACTTCCAAAAGAGTTATTGCCTCTGGAGCATTGGGTGATATAAGCTCTAAGTTTCTTACCGTGAAACGATCCATCCAAACCTGTTGTTGTGAATTGTAGTGTTTGAGTTGCACCAAATGGCCAAGTTTGGCGTGTTCGGTTTCGGACAAATAATGAAGCACAACACCTGCAGCAATCATGCCAACAGCTGGGCCGTCAAAACCAAAGCCCTTAAGAGTTTTGACCCGGAAGTGTTGCATGAGCTTTTCGGCCGTGTATTCGGATTGAAAAACCCAGTCTTCCAATACAAAAAAGGGAAGGCTATCGCCCAGCAATGCTGCAATGGCCTTGCGCTGTGGTTTGGAAACCAATAATTCCTTTACTTCAAGCTGTTGTAGCAGGGTACTGATTTCAGACAATGCACCTTGCGCCCACTGAAATTCACCCGTTGAAATATCCAAATAAGCAAAACCCAAAACATTGTTTTGCAAATGGAGCGCACCTAAAAAATTGTTGATTTTCGCTTCCAACACGCCGTCGGTAAGGGTTACACCGGGCGTTACCAGTTCAGTAACGCCACGCTTTACAATTTTTTTGGTAAGCTTAGGATCTTCCAGCTGATCGCAGATGGCGACACGCTGTCCGGCGCGTACGAGCTTGGGCAAATAGGTATGTAACGAGTGATGGGGAAAGCCTGCCAATTCGGTTTCAGATGTGCTACCGGCGCCACGCTTGGTCAATAGTATCCCTAAAATACGGGCTGCCTTAACGGCATCTTGTCCAAAGGTTTCATAAAAATCGCCTACGCGAAAAAGAAGCAGTGCGTCGGGATACTTCGCCTTGATTTGATTGTATTGCTTCATCAAAGGCGTTTCTTTTGTTTTTTTCTTGGCAGACAAAGCGAAATATTAGTTGTAGCTAATTTACATTTTTTAGCCAAACACAATCCTTACCTTTGGCATATGCGAAAATGGACCATGGAAGAGCTCAACAGGTTGAGCACTGCTGCTTTTAAAGCAGCCCCCAAAACAAATATTGTATTGGTGCTAGACAATATCAGAAGCCGCAACAATGTTGGGGCTATTTTCCGTACTGCCGATGCCTTTCGTATTGCTGAAATTGTACTCTGCGGCATCACGCCAACCCCTCCGCACAAAGACATTCACAAAACCGCTTTAGGCGCTACTGAAAGTGTCGCTTGGCGACAAGAAAATACTGCTGCGGAAGTGGTCGCTAAACTCCGTGAGGCTGGTGCGGATTGCTATGCAGTGGAGCAAGTCAAAGGTGCGGTGTTTTTAGACCAAGTAACTGCTGCACCAAATAAAACACTGGTATTGGTTATTGGAAACGAAGTGAAAGGCGTTTCGCAAGAAGTTATCGATGCCTGTGGTGCGGCTATTGAGATTCCGCAATTAGGAACAAAACACTCTTTAAATGTGGCTACCTCTTCAGGCGTGGTGTTGTGGCATTTCTTTACACAGCTTCGCCCAACTGCGCATTAATGCTGCGTAACAATTGAATCAAATCTTCGGGATTTAGCACAAAATCCAAAACCGTAACATCAACCGATACGACTTGCATACGCTGTTGTAAAAAAGGCAGGTGTTGGTCGTATCCCTTGGCTAATTTTTCCAAATAATCTGTTCCAATATTTTGCTCATAGCTTCTTCCCCGTTTTTTAATATTGCCCTGGGCGCGTTCTGGTGTTTGACGGAGGTAAATGCAAAGGCTGGGTTGGTTGGTACTCTTTGACATCAGCTGATACAATTGATGAAAAAGAGGATATTCGTCTTCGTTTAAAGTGTTTTGGGCAAATACCAGCGACTTGCTCATGTGGTAGTCGGCCACAACTCCAGACTGAAATAAATCCAACTGTTCAGATTCCTCATTAATTTGATTAAATCGATCGGCCAAAAAAGACAACTCCAATGGAAAGGCATAGCGTTTTGGGTCTCTGTAGAACTTGGGTAAGAAGGGGTTTTCTGCAAATCGCTCTTCAATGGTTTTAAAGCCGAGGTTTTTTGCCAATTGTTTTGTCAGCGTTGTTTTTCCACAGCCAATTATTCCCTCCACACAAATAAAGGTATGCGCACTGAGCTTTGCATAGATGGGGTGTCGCAGTTTCAGATCGTGAATGTTAAGCGGCGTATTGTCTTCACAAGCATCAAGCAAGTCTTGTGTGGATTTTTGGTAAACGGGATGTTGTTTGTGAGGAGCGATTTCACATAGGGGTTGCAGTACAAATCGTCTTTGCGCCATAGCGGGATGCGGCAGTATGAGATTTGGTGTGTCTAAAACAAAATCTTCATAAAAAATAATATCCAAATCCAAGGTTCTGTTTTGATATCCCTGACCTTGGGCACGAGACCTCCCCTCTGAGTGCTCTATGTCAAGCAACTTTTGCATAACCACGGCAGGGGTAAGTTGGGTGTCTATTGTAAAGCAGGCGTTTAAAAAAGGATTACCCTCAAAACCTACTGCAGGGGTCTCGACCACTGAGGAAATAGCAAGGACATGGCCGATGGTATCGGTTGCATCTATTCCATGTTGCAAATGTGCAATGCGATCGCCCAAATTACTGCCTATGGATATGTAAACAATTGACATACTACAAAAATGATGAAAAGAATTGTGAAAGATGTATCTTTGAGAAAATACTACAAAAATTATGAGTTTCTTTAAAAATCTTGTCAGTTCAGCTATTGGAACCTTCATCGCGCTTGGTCTGCTTTTTGTTTTTATGCTCGTCTTTTTGGCAGGATCCGTTGCCCTTATGGAGGAAGAGGGAGATGCCGTCGAATTAGAAAAAAATACCGTGTTGGAGTTTGATATGCGGTTACCGATTCAAGACCGAGAGCCACAAAGCTTTTCTTTTGCAAGCGCTTTGGAAATAGATCCTGAAGCCTATGGATTAAATACCATAATTCCTGCAATTGAAAACGCAGCAAAAGATGATCTTGTTTCTGGAATTAGCATTCAAAACATCTCGGCAATGGGTGGGATTTCAAACATGCACACGCTTCGAAAAGCCTTAGTAGCATTTAAAGAAAGTGGTAAATTTATTTATGCCTACGGAGATTACTACAGCCAATTAGATTATTACCTCGCATCTGTTGCAGACTCTATTTTTCTGCACCCAGAAGGCAGTGTTAACTTTCGTGGGTTAAGTGCTGAAATTCTATACTACAAATCTGCCCAAGAAAAGTCCGGAGTGTGTATGGAGGTCATTCGAAGTGGCAAATACAAAAGTGCTGTTGAACCTTTTCTCAATGACTATATGAGTAAGGAAAACCGCACCCAAATTCAGTCTTATATGGATGATATATGGGATACATTATTGGGAGATATTGCCACAAGTAGAGGTTTGTCTGAAAAAGTTCTCGATATACATGCCGACAACCTTGCAGGTGCAAATGCACAAAAAGCCATTTCCTCATCACTTATAGACGGAATTACCACAAGACAAAGTTATAAAGAAAAGCTAGCATCACGTTTTGATGACGATGAACTGGAAACGACCAATTTCGTTGATTACATGAGCATTGCCGGTCGCAAAGAAGGAAAAGGCAGCAACCGCATTGCTGTGTTATACGCTCAAGGTGAGATTATTTACGGAGAGGGTGGAGCAGAAATGATAGGGCAAGAAAAAATGATTAAAGCCCTTAAGAAGATTGCCAAAAAGAAAAATATTAAAGCGGTTGTGCTGCGTATAAACTCACCTGGTGGAAGCGCTTTGGCTTCTGAGCTTATTTGGGAGGAAATAGAACACCTAAAAGAAACCAAGAAAGTGGTGGTTTCCATGGGTAATGTGGCCGCCTCAGGTGGTTATTATATCGCTACAAATGCCCACGAAATTGTCGCAGAACCCACAACTATTACGGGATCTATTGGGGTTTTGGGGGTCTTGCCCAATATCAATCGTTTGTCAAAACGTTGGGGGATTAATGCGGAACAAGTAACAACCAACAAACAAGCACTGCAGTATTCGCCTTTTGAACCCTTGAACAACAGCACGAGAAACGAAATCAAAGCAGGTATCAACCAAGTTTACCAAACCTTTTTAACTCGTGTTGCCGACGGTCGAGGCATGACCAAAGAAGAGGTACATAAAATTGCACAAGGTCGCGTGTGGTCTGGAGTAGAAGCCAATGCAATTGGGCTGGTAGATCATCTTGGTGGTCTTGACCTTGCCTTAGAGCGTGCTGCTGCACTAGCCGAAATTGAAGATTATCGTTTAACCACCTATCCTAAATTTGACGACGATTTAGAAAGTATATTAGAAGGACTTGTTGGCGGGCCTTTTGGGAAATTAAGGACCCAATTTCCTCCTGAAATTTCGCTGTGGATCAAGGGGATTGAAGCCTTAGAAAACCCTGCAAATCAATTACAAACACGCCTACCCTACACACTAAATGTGAACTAGATGCATAGGCCAGCTGCACGAAAGCTTTATTTATATTTGGCCGCCTTATTCATCACTTCATTGGTAGTCTCTAATCTGATTTTTCAGAAGTTTTTTTATTGGCGTCCATTTGACTGGGAAGTCTTTGGGATGCCCA
The DNA here is from genome assembly GCA_038143535.1 of Bacteroidota bacterium. GTDB lineage: Bacteria > Bacteroidota > Bacteroidia > Flavobacteriales > Flavobacteriaceae > UBA7446. The sequence goes on along the minus strand of JAYQMD010000001.1, from coordinate 251,797 downwards.
TTTTTGAATTGTCTGTAGGCATACTACCCTATCCCATCACCTTTTTAATCACCGATATTATTTCTGAAATTTTTGGTAAGAAAAGAGCCAACCAAGTGGTGATCGCTGGTATTTTTGCTTCCTTTTTTTCGATTGTGATTTTACTGTTGGCAGGGATGGTTCCGGCCATTGAAAACTCACCCATAGACGATGCCACTTTCCACAGGGTGTTTGCGCTGTCACCCTTGGCGGTATTGGCTTCCATGATCGCTTACCTATCGGCACAGTTTGTGGACATACGTATCTATCATTATTGGAAAAACCTGACAAAAGGCAAACATTTATGGCTGCGCAATAACTTCTCTACATTTAGTTCTCAAATCATCGACTCCACAACGGTTATTTTACTCTTGTGTTCGTTTCAAGTACTGCCTTGGGAACTTTTTTGGGGGCTGGTAATATCTAGTGTAATTTTTAAGATTTTAGTTGCTGCCATCGATACGCCTTTTTTGTACTTATTTGTTTGGCTGATTCGCCGTCGTTTTGATCTTAATGTTGGGGAAGAAATTCAGTTGGATTGAAATGGAAACTGTTCGCATTAACAAATACCTAAGTGAGATTGGCTTCTGCTCGCGTCGCGCAGCAGATAAGCTTGTTGAACAAGGCCGCATTACTGTTAATGGCGCTCCCGTGGAAATGGGCATGAAAGTAACGGCGCAAGACAAAATAGCCGTAGACGGGGAACGGGTCGGTAAAAAAACAGAAAAGCCCGTTTATATTGCCTTTAATAAGCCCGTTGGTATTGTTTGTACCACAGACACCAAAGTGGAGAAAGACAACATCATTGAGTTCATTAATTATCCAACCCGAATATTCCCGATTGGTCGATTGGACAAACCCTCAGAAGGACTTATTTTTTTAACCAATGATGGTGATATCGTCAATAAGATCTTGCGTGCCCGCAACAACCACGAAAAGGAATATGTAGTAACGGTCAACAAGCCCATTACCAAGCTATTTATTGACAAAATGGGTAAAGGCGTTCCCATACTCGATACAGTCACAAGGCCCTGTGTTGTAAAGCAAACACATGAGCGTGAGTTTCGCATCATCCTAACCCAAGGACTCAATCGGCAAATCAGACGTATGTGTGAATATTTGGGCTACCGTGTGGTACGCCTAAAAAGAGTACGCATCATGAATGTAAACCTGGATGTTGGCAAAGGAAAGTGGCGCGACCTGACTAGTAGGGAGTTGGCGGAAATCAAACGATTGGTGTCGGAATCTAAAAAAACTCAAGATGGTTAGCTACTTGAAAGGTCAACTACTTGCCCTTCATGCCCGCGTACATTCCAAACGGTGTCGTCTTCAAAAATCCAATACTGTCCTTTAATACCTGTAAGCACTCCCGAATATTCGGGCGTTTTGACGAGGTTTAAACTTTTGACTTTTTCAGGAAAACGAGCAACGGGAAAGTCGATAAAAAGAGGCGGATCCTGAACTACATAGGGTTGTACTTCGGTTGGTAGCTTGGCAATACAGGCTGCACGTTCGGCCACCAAATCCAAAGCCTCACCTTTGTTTTGCAACATTACGCGCCAGTTGGTCTTATCGTTAAAATATGCTTTTAATGCTAACTCTGTTATGCCCGCCAAATAGCGGTTGGGTACCTCCACAATAGGCAGGGCTTGATGTGCACCTTGGTCAATCCAGCGCGTGGGTACTTGGGTGCCGCGTGTTACTCCCACTTTTAGTCCACTGGAGACAGCAAAATAAACAATATGGGGCTGTAATTGCACCTTTTGTTCATAAGCCAAATCACGGTCTTCAATGCCCAAGTGAGCTTTGCTGAGCTCAGGTTTCATAATCCATTCCCCAGCACTCGGTGTTTCAAAAAAACAGGACTTACAAAAACCCTGTCGGAAAATTTCGTTAGGCTGTGAGCAGCTAAGACACTGTGAACCCGTGTGTGTGATATGAACTTTTTTTTCTAGAAAACTATTGACGTGAACGAAAGAATCTGCAAAGACCAAATAGTAGTCTACGGGGCTTTTAAATTCCGTTTGCATTTTGGTCAGTACGCCTTGAAACATAATTTGTATTTTCGTTTAGCAATATACCCAAAATGGCAATACCACTTCTCCATACTGTTGTTACATGGCTTCTCAAAAAACGATTGCATGACATTGAACTTTTTATCAAGTATCCCAACGAAGTACAGCGTGATGAACTGATGAGCTTGCTGCAAACCGCCAAAAAAACTGAAATCGGTAAGCAATATGGTTTTGCTGATATCAAGCAGTACGAAGGTTTTGCCGATCGAGTACCCGTACGCACCTATGAAGAGATAGCGCCCACGATAGAACGCTCCCGCCAGGGCGAGCAAAATATATTTTGGCCCACTTCCATCAAATGGTACGCCAAATCGAGTGGTACGACCAATTCAAAAAGTAAATTTATTCCAATATCAAATGAATCCCTAGAAGACTGTCATTTTAAAGGAGGTAAAGACATGTTGAGCCTCTATTTTAAAAACAACGAACAATCAAGTGTGTTACAGGGTAAGGCATTGCGCTTGGGAGGTAGCAAAGAAATTTATGAAGAAAACAACTCCTATTTTGGGGATTTGTCGGCCATTATGATTGACAACCTCCCGCTTTGGGCAGAAATGGTAAGTGCGCCCAGCCAAAAAGTTTCGCTTATGTCAGAATGGGAAACCAAAATGAAAGCCATTGTGAACGAAACAATCAAAGAAGATATTCGCAGTATGGCAGGCGTGCCCTCGTGGATGCTGGTGCTATTGCAAAAGGTATTGGCAGAAACGGGACGGGAAAGCATTTTGGACGTATGGCCCAATATGGAAGTCTATTTCCACGGTGGCGTAAACTTTATGCCATACAAGGAGCAATACAAAGCCCTTATGCCAAGTGATGCCGTACACTATATAGAACTGTACAATGCCTCTGAAGGGTTTTTTGGGGTGCAAGATCAACTCCAATCCGACGAGCTACTGCTAATGCTAGACTATGGAATTTTCTATGAATTTATAGATATGAAAACCTATGGCACTAAAAACGAAAAAGTGATACCTCTCTCTGCTGTGGAAGTCGGCACCCAATATGCGGTGATTATATCGACCAATGCTGGGCTATGGCGATACAATATTGGTGACACCATTCGCTTTACGTCCATTATGCCTTATCGCTTTAAAATTACGGGGAGAACCAAACACTTTATAAATGTATTTGGGGAAGAGTTGGTGATTGAAAATGCCAACAAAGCCTTAGAGGTTGTATGCCAACGCCACCACGTACAATTGGTAGATTATACCGCCGCACCTATATTTATGGAAGGTACTGAAAAGGGCGGACACGAGTGGCTGATTGAGTATAAGGCTCCACCCAAAGACGCTACTGCCTTTGCTAAAGATTTGGACAAGCAGTTGCAAGCATTAAACTCAGACTACGAAGCCAAACGCTACAAAAACATGACGCTGATGCCGCTGAAACTACATGTGGCAAAACCTAAAACATTTTATAAATGGTTGAAACAAAAAGGAAAAATTGGCGGGCAGCATAAGGTGCCGCGCCTATCCAACACTCGCGAATATTTGGATGAGTTGTTGGGGGGTTAGGACTTATTCTGTGCTAAATCAAAAAAAATAAAAACGGACATTTCGACGAGCTCATTGCCCATTGTACTAAGAAGCTGCCTTCAGCTGGCTGAGTTGCACAACACTCAATTTGTTTTCGGCATAGCGCTTGGTAATCTTCAGCTCAGTGGTATTGGTACTGGGAAGTTCATACATGGCATCAGTGAGGATGGCCTCACACAAGGAACGTAGTCCTCTTGCGCCCAAGGCATACTGTACGGCTTGCTCTACGATAAAGTCCAAAGCTGTTGGCGTAAAGGTCAACGCAACGCCATCCAGCTCAAAGAGGTGCATATACTGCTTCACCAATGCATTTTTAGGTACAGTTAATATCTCACGTAGTGCTTTTTCGTCTAACGGAATCATATGTGTAAGCACCGGTAAGCGTCCGATAATTTCAGGGATAAGCCCAAAGTCTTTAAGGTCTGAGGGGGTAATATGCGCCAACAAATCGTCTTCAGTGACCGATTTGCGTTTGGCAACAGTGCTGTAGCCCACCGCCTGCATATTCATGCGTTTGGCAATATGGCGCTCAATACCATCAAATGCACCACCTGCAATAAACAATATGTGCTCGGTATTGATTTCGACAAACTTCTGATCAGGGTGCTTACGGCCGCCTTTGGGTGGTACATTAACCAGGGTGCCTTCCAATAGTTTAAGTAAGGCTTGTTGTACACCCTCTCCAGAAACATCACGCGTTATAGAAGGGTTGTCGCTTTTACGGGCAATCTTATCAATCTCATCGATAAAAACAATGCCTCGCTCTGCTTTTTGCTGATCGTAATCGGCAGCTTGTAACAGACGCGTCAATATGCTTTCTACGTCTTCACCCACATAACCCGCTTCGGTCAAAACGGTTGCATCCACTATGGCAATGGGCACTTGTAACATCTTGGCAATGGTCTTGGCCAATAGTGTTTTGCCCGTACCTGTACGGCCTGCAATAATAATGTTGCTTTTTTCAATTTCAACATCATGTTCAACGCTTTGATTAAGTCGCTTGTAATGGTTGTATACCGCAACGGAAAGTACTTTTTTGGCTTGTTCTTGTCCGATGACATAGTCGTCCAAAAAGGCTTTAATCTGCTTGGGTTTTTTAAGTAAAAACTCGGCTGTAGTAGGGGTGTTTTCGTCATGAGTGGCTTCTTCTTGAATGATGCCAACTGCTTGGTCAACACAACGTTCGCATATGTGTGCATTTAAACCAGCGACCAAGAGTTTGGTCTCGGCCTTTTTACGTCCACAAAACGAACAATTCAATTCTTCCACAATCTAGCTTTTAGTCAATACCTCATCAATCATGCCATATTCTTTGGCTTCTAGCGCCTTCATCCAATAATCACGATCAGAGTCTTCATAGACCTTGTCGTAAGACTGGTTGCTGTGCTTGGCAATGATTTCGTACAATTCTTTCTTGAGCTTTAGAATTTCACGCGCCGTAATTTCGATATCAGATGCTTGTCCTTGTGCGCCGCCTAATGGCTGGTGAATCATCACACGTGAGTGTGGCAAGCCAGAGCGTTTTCCGTCCTGGCCGGCGCAAAGCAATACAGCAGCCATTGAGGCTGCAATACCCGTACAAATTGTAGCCACGTCTGGGTTGATAAACTGCATGGTGTCGTAGATGCCCAATCCGGCATATACACTTCCTCCTGGGGAGTTGATATAAATCTGAATGTCTTTGGTCTTATCGGTGCTTTCCAAAAATAACAACTGCGCTTGAATAATATTCGCAACGCTATCATTAATTCCCGTTCCAAGGAAGATAATGCGATCCATCATCAAACGTGAGAACACGTCCATTTGAGCCACATTCAACTGGCGTTCCTCAATAATATAAGGCGTGAGGCTACTTACCATTTCATCGTAATACATGGAGTTTATCCCGTGATGCTTGGTAGCGTATTTTTTAAACTCTTTTCCGTAATCCATATCCTAAAGTTGTATGTTAAATATAACGATTATTTTTTGTAGGCTTCTTTGATAAAGTTATTGTAAGATAATTTTTTGACTTTGATGTTTCCTTTTTCCAAAAACAACTGTCGCATTTTCTCGCTCATCACCTGGTCAGAGATGCGCTTTACCTCTTCTTGGTTGCCTAAAATACGTCCTGAAATCTCGGTGAGTTCCTCTTCCTGAATATCTGAGCGGCCATATTGCACCATTTGCTTTTTAATCAAATCTTTGGCAAATTCTTCCACTTCTTCTCTTGTGATTTGAAGTTCGTGCTCTTGCATGAGTTTTGACTCAATCAATTGGTAGCGTAAGCCACGCTCCGACTTTGTATATTCTGCTTCAGCTCCTTCTGCCGTTATTGGGTTTTCACCTGCAGTTTGCATCCATTTCTTTAAGAAAGCTTCTGGAAGCGAAAACTTGGTGTTGTCAATCAAATGCTCTGTCATATCATTGATGAACTTTTGATTAGCTTGTGTTTCGAAATGAACCATCGCATCTGCTTTAAGTTTTTCTTTGCAGTCTATTAAAGATGTTACGGCGTCTTTGCCAAATACCTTGTCAAAAAATTCTTGGTCTAAATCGGCCAGTATACGGTTGTTGCGCTCTTGTAGTGTAAGTGAAAGTGTTACCGCTTTTTCTGGAAGCGTTTCCATCACACGACGCAAAACGTGCGCTTCTTTGAACAAGCCTTTGGTAGAAAATACAACAACCTCACCAATAGCGGCTTTTTTTAGGGCATTAAGTGCTTTTTTGCTTTTTAGCTCACTAGCCGTAAAAGTGGAGCTTTTTTGATCTTCTCCGCCTTCGAAAGAAACACCTACGGTCAATTCTGTGTCTGGCGTTACATCGTCAGTTGGAACTATGGCACCATACTGTTTTTGTAGGCGTTCCAATTGTTCGTTTACAAACTTTTCGTCTGCTTGAATTTCATATCGTGTGACTGCTTTTCTGTTGGGAAGCACTACCTCCACATTTGGTGTCAAGCCCAATTCAAAATCAAAAGAAAAGGAAGCAGCATTCCAATCAATATTATCAACAGGAACGGGGAGTGGATTGCCCAAAATAGAAATCTTTTCTTCGTTAAGGAAGTCATTCAGTGAGGATTGCAGCATCTTGTTTACCTCATCAACCATAACAGCCTGACCGTATTGTTTTTTGATTATACCCATGGGCACATTCCCTTTTCTAAAACCAGGAATATCGGCGCGCTTGCGGTAATCATTTAAAACTTGCTCCACTTTAGGGGCAACGTCTTCTTGGCTAATGTCAACTGTAATCACTGCATTGAGTGCGTCTACGTCTTTTCGCGTTACGTTCATCTTTTTCATTTAATAACTGGCAAAAGTAGGCTATTTTTAAGCAAGGTCAAAGTAATGCCAATAGGCAAACTAACTTAAGAAATCTTGCAGCGCATCGTTAAATCCTTTGGGGTTTTCGGCATGAAGCCAATGACCTGCATCCGCAACCCGCCGTAAAGAAGCATTTGGAAAAAGGGCATATATGGAAGTCATATCTGTTTGCAGTACATAATCAGACTGTTGCCCTGCTAAAAATAAGGTCTTCCCTCCATAGGGCAATCCGGTTGGTACAGCACCAATTTCTTCGAGCTTGTGTTGCAGCACAGAAATATTACAGCGAAGTTTCAGAGTCCTTTCTTCTGTCCAAGCCAAATTTTTAAGTAAAAACTGGCGAACACCGACTTCTGGTACGAATGGGGTAAGTACCGTATCGGCTTCGCTTCTAGAAATAAGCGTAAAATCATTGAGTTGCAAAAGCCCCTTTATGATATTTGAAAACCTGCTGCGTACATCATACTGTTTGGGCGCTATGTCTGCAACGATGAGTTTTGATACCCGAGTTGGGTATTGTAGCGCCAAGCTCATGGCTGTTTTGCCCCCCATAGAATGACCAAGGACAATGGCTTGTTGCATGTTGTGATTGTCCATATAAGCAATAATATCCGCTGCCATTAGGTTGTAATCAAAATCTTGGCTGTGGAAACTTTTTCCGTGGTTGCGCTGGTCAATGGCGTGTACTTCATAACGAGTAGACCAAAATTTGGTATGTGTGCGCCAATTATCCGACATGCCCAAAAAACCATGCAATATAAGTAAAGGTGCGCCCTTTCCAATAATGGTGCTGTGGACTAGTGGGTCGATAGCTTGGCAATGTATTGGTTGATGACATTCTCAAGTCCAAAGTACAAGGACTCGCAAATCAGGGCATGTCCGATTGATACTTCAAGTAGTCCGGGCAATTGTTGAGCAAAAAAAGCAATATTGTCTAGGTTTAAGTCATGGCCGGCATTGAGTCCTAGCCCTACTTCTTGTGCTTTTGTAGCCGCTTCCACAAATGAGGCTATGGCTTTTGCTGTGTCTTTTGGATATTCTTGGGCATAGGCTTCGGTGTAGAGCTCAATTCGGTCTGTTCCTGTTTTGACGGCAGCTTCTACTTGTGCCGCATCGGAATCCAAAAATATGGAAGTACGAATACCTTGTTGCTTAAATTCTTGGATGACTTCTTTTAAGAAATCACGATTTGCCACTGTGTCCCAGCCTGCATTGGAGGTAATGGCGTCTGGAGCGTCTGGGACCAAAGTCACTTGATGGGGCTTGATGGCGCATACCAAGTCTATAAATTTTGGAATTGGATTTCCTTCAATATTGAATTCGGTGGTAATCACAGCAGGCAATTCACGGGCATCTTGATAGGTAATATGTCGCTCATCGGGTCTGGGATGAACGGTGATGCCGTGTGCGCCAAATGCTTGTACGTCTTTTGCAACTTGCAAAATATTAGGTTGATTACCTCCTCTTGCATTACGTAAGGTTGCTATTTTATTAATGTTAACGCTAAGCTTTGTCATGGCTCTTTTTATGCAAAAATAGCACAATAATGTGCCTTTAAGCATTTTGGTCTAACTTTGCAGTATGAAAGTAGCATTGTACAGTTTGGTTCACGATGAGACATCGCTAAAAATCGTAAAGGAAATCGTTGCCTTTTTTGCGAGTAAAGGTGCTGGCATCCAGGTAGAAAAAGATTTGTTACAACATATTCCCAATACTGCTACCACCCCATTTGACTCACATGCAGATTTAGACCCAAAAACAGCCGTTTTTTTTGCTGTTGGTGGCGATGGTACGGTACTCCGTGCCTTGCACTATATCCGTGAATCAAAAATCCCTTTGATTGGTGTTAACACAGGTCGACTGGGCTTTTTAGCAACCATTCAACCAGAAGAAATGGAAGCCATGCTTCATGATATCGTTGCCAAAAACTACGTTACTGAAGAGCGAAGTATCCTTGAAATCAAAACAACACCTGCTCTTCCCGAATTAAATGAATTTCCATTAGCGCTAAACGAGATTTCTCTTAGTAGAGAAAATACTACATCTATGGTTACTATCAACACCCAAGTCAATGATGCCTACGTCAATGTGTACTGGGCAGATGGCTTGGTGGTGGCCACACCCACAGGTTCAACTGGTTATTCCTTAAGTAGTGGTGGACCCATCATCGCACCCGAAACAAAAAGCTTGGTCTTAACGCCTATTGCGCCACATAACCTCAACGTAAGGCCACTCGTTGTTGCCGATGATGTTGAGATTAAAATCAACGTTGAAGGCAGGGGAGACTCTCACCTCATTTCTCTTGACACTCGACTTTTCTCTGTTCCGATGAACACGACCATTACTATCCAAAAGGCGAGTAACCCCATTGTCTTTATAAGGTCAAATACACACGGCTTTTTTGATACGCTACGCAACAAGCTGCTATGGGGACAAGATAAACGCAACTAACAATAAATTTGGTGCTTTTTCAGTTTTCTGTAAATAAGATGATTATTTATCGCGTTTGGTTTTGGATTGCATTCGCGTGTCTGGTGGGTGGTTTCAGCACTGCACAGCGACACGAAATTGGTGTCAGTGTTGGTGGTGTAAATTATGTTGGTGAAATAGGAAGCACCCAATACGTACAGCCAAGACATCTTGAGATCGGGATTATTTATAAGCGTAATTTTAATGATCGTATCGGTCTTCGTGCAATATACAGCATGGGAAAGTTAAGCGGTAATGATGAAAATGCTTCAGAATTGGATCGTTTGAAGCGCTTGCCTGGCCCGCTGTCTTTTGCCAACGACTATTCCATCCTTGGGGCAAGCGTTGAAATCAACTATGTAAAATTTCCCGTTGGCGAATTTGGGTTTTCATGGACGCCCTATATACATGCAGGTATTAATCGTATGGTGATAGAAGATATTTATTTTGAGCCTTTTGAAAGAATATCTCGATCGGCTGGAAAAGTAACTACCGTTAGCGTCCTCTTTGGTGTAGGTGTGAAGTTAAACTTTGGGCAGTCTTGGATTTTGGCGGCAGAAGTGCAGCCGCAATTAACCATGAGTGATAATTTGGACGGAAGTTATCCTGACTTAGAAAAAAAAACCACAGCAAGACAATTTTCAACAAGTTTAAGCAAAGATTGGCTTGTATTTACTGGGATTTCTATAACTTACGGCTTTGGTAGGTTGCCCTGTTGCCGTGAATAATTTAGAATGAGTTTCGATAAATTTAATATAGATGAGATACCTAAGCATGTTGCCATTATCATGGATGGGAATGGACGTTGGGCCCAACAACATGGTAAAAATCGCCTAGAGGGGCACGAGGCAGGGGCAAAAGCAGTAAGAAGAACGGTTGAAGCTGTTGCCAAACTTGGCATCAAGCATCTTACGCTTTATGCTTTCTCAACTGAAAACTGGAAGCGCCCAAAGATTGAAGTTGCCACGCTCATGACGCTGTTGGTAAGAAGTCTGCGACGTGAGTTGGAGGGTATGACAAAGAATAACATTCGTCTTTCAGCTATTGGTTCTTTAGATAAGTTACCAAACAAAGTGCGCCATGAATTGCTCGAAGTCATTGAAAAAACACAATTTAACACAGGTACAAATTTAACTTTGGCACTTAGCTATGGCGCGCGAGAAGAAATCAAGAAAGCTGTTATTGATATCAGCAAAAAAGTTAAAAATAGTATAATTAATGTGGAAAGTATTGATGAAACCATAATTAATGAGCATCTTTACACGCAGTATTTGCCTGATGTAGATTTACTCATCCGTACCAGTGGCGAAGTTCGCATAAGTAATTTCCTTTTGTGGCAAATTGCTTACGCTGAACTGTATTTTACTGATGTAATGTGGCCAGCGTTCGATGAGCATGAACTTCACCAAGCGATTAAAAGTTATCTAAAAAGAGAACGTAGATTTGGAAAAACAAGCGAGCAACTTACGTAACTGTTTACTCCTCCCCCTTATTCTGTTTGTTGTGCTGTTTGGTCTTAAACAGGCCAATGCGCAAGAGAACACCTATGATAAAGGAAAGTTTTATAAACTTGGAGAAATTAGCGTTACTGGCATAAAAAGTTTTAGCCCACAAACTGTTGTGGCCTACACCGGACTTAAAAAAGGGCAGCGTATTCAAATCCCTGGAGAAGAAATTAGCACAACCATAAATAAATTATGGAAGCTGGAACTCTTTAGTGATATTGAGTTTTTTATCACCAAAATTGAAGGAGAAGTAGTAGACTTGGAACTATACATCCAAGAATTACCTACGCTTTCTGAATACACCATTAAAGGTGTTAAGAAGGGTAAAATCGAAACCATTGTCAAAGACACTGATATTAAAAAAGGGAAAAAGCTCAGCAAAAACTTCCTTGCTACTACTAAAAACTACATTGAAAATAAGTACAAAAAAGAAGGCTTTCTAAACGCTAAAGTAACCATAGACACTAAAGTAGACACAACAGATGTCAACAACCAAAAAATGCTGGTTTCTATTGATCGTGGTGATCGGGTGAAGGTGCGCTCCATTTCTTTTGAAGGCAACGAAGTCTACAAGCCAAAAAAGCTGCGAAAAAAACTCAAAAATACGAAGTTAGAGTTCCCAGGTCGTTTTTGGAAGCGTTCAAAGTACATCGAGGCCGATTTCGAAGAAGACCTTAAGAAATTGCTTGATTTCTATAAAGAAAAAGGCTATCGCGATGCACGAATTATTTCAGACAGTATTGTCGTAGACGATAACAAAATTGATGTTGTCGTAAAGGTGCAAGAGGGTAACAAATACTATTTTGGTAGTGTTGATTTTATTGGCAATTCTGTTTACAGCGATGCACAGCTTAGCAGGGTGATGGGTATTAAGCCTGGAGAAACTTACAATGGGGTGCTGTTGCGTAAGCGCATTGCAGATCAAACAAAACCAGATGGTGACGATCTTACTAACCTATACCAAAATAACGGATATTTATTTTCAAGTATAAACCCGGTTGAAGTTAGCGCTGTAAATGATACCATCAACTTTGAAGTGCGTATTACAGAGGGCAAACCAGCCTATTTTAACCGAATTAGCGTCAAAGGAAACGACAGAACAAATGACCATGTTATTTATAGAGAAATTCGCACACGCCCAGGTGAACTTTACAGCAAAGATAAAGTGGTGCGTTCGGTGCGTGAGTTGGGGCAATTGGGCTTTTTTGATGCAGAACAAATATCCCCCGACTTTAAAGATGTTGATCCCAATGCAGGCACGGTAGACATTGAATACGGATTGGTTGAAAAAGGCGCAAGTCAAATTGAACTTCAAGGGGGTTATGGAGGCGGTGGATTTATTGGAACCCTAGGGCTTTCATTCAATAACTTCTCCATGCGCAACATATTCAACAAGAAAGAATACAAGCCTGTACCTATGGGTGACGGGCAACAGTTAGCGCTTCGTCTTCAGGCAAGTCGCTTCTTTGAAACGTATAGTTTCTCCTTCTCAGAACCTTGGTTGGGTGGAGAGCAACCTGTGCGTTTTTCTACTTCTATTTCGCAAACAACCCAGTACCGCTATAATTTTATGACAGGGCTAGCAGATAAATCGCAATATTTTAAAATTCGTGGTATTAACTTTGGCTTGGCCAAACGCCTTCAAGTTCCTGATGATTACTTTACACTTTCACAAACTATTGGATACCAATACTTTGACTTAAACAATTACTATACTGGGCTGTTTACTTTTGGAGATGGGGTTTCAAACAACCTGTTTTATGCCATAGCATTGTCTCGGAACAACACCTATACGAACCCTATATTCCCAACAGGGGGTTCTACCTTTACTATTGGAGCTAAACTCACTTTCCCATATTCATTGGTAAATAATATTGATTATAGCAACTTGAAAAATCTAGAAGCATTTAAAGATGCAACCGGCGAGCCTGACCAAGCTAAAATTGATCAAGAAAGGTTTAAATGGTTAGAATACTACAAACTAAATTTTGAAGGCACCTGGTACACGCGCATAATTGACAAATTAATATTGCGCACTCATGCTGAGTTTGGCTTTTTAGGTGCCTATAACCCTGACAGAGGTAACATTCCATTTGAGCGCTATTTCTTAGGCGGTGATGGACTTCAACAATATGCCATGGACGGTAGGGAAACCATTGCGCTTAGAGGGTATGAAAATCAATCACTTTCCAGCAGAGATGGCTCAACGGTTTACAACAAATTTTCACTTGAACTGCGTTATCCCATAACTTTAAAGCCAAGTGCTTCCATATACGCCTTAAGTTTTTTAGAGGCAGGTAATGGTTATGACAATTTTCGGGAGTTTAATCCGTTTAATAGTAAACGATCGGCAGGGTTTGGTATCCGAATTTTCATGCCCGCTTTTGGACTCTTAGGCATAGATTTTGGATATGGGTTTGATAGCGAAGTACCAAATGACTTAAACCCCAACGGATGGGAAACACACTTTATCATTGGTCAACAATTCTAATTAAAAACCAAATGCGTTTTTTTGGGACCTTATTGTTATGCTGTTTTGTAACAGTTGCTACATATGCGCAACGCAATGTAAGGATAGGGTTTTTGGACATTGACAAGGTGTTAGCAGCACATAGCGGCTTCTCTGAATCCAGTCAAGATTTAGAAGCCAAGATCGTGTCGTGGCGAATCGAAATTGACAAAAAACAAAAGGAACTAGATGAGCAAAGACAAGCGCTTGAAATTGAAAGACCATTGCTCACAGAAGAAATTGCCGAAGAACGCGAAGATGATATTGCCTTTGAACAGGAGAAGCTAAATCAATATATTAAGCAACGCTTTGGTGTTGATGGCGACTGGGTTAAGCAAAAGTTACAATTAGCTCAGCCAGCGCAAGATGAAATACTAACTGCAATAAGAGAAGTTGCCACTGATAGAAAACTAAATTATGTTTTTGACAGTACTGCTGATATTCTAGTGCTACATTCTGAAAAAAAATACGATATTAGCGAACTTGTTATTCGATATATAGAAATAGAAGACAAGAAAAAGGCTCAAACTTTTTTGGCAGAAACCAAAAAAGAAGAACGTAAGAACCGCTCGAATCCTTTACTTGATGAGAGAAGGAAAAAAATAGAGCAACAAAAAGCCGAACGCAAAAAGCTTTATGAAGAACGCAGGGCGGAACGCCAGCGTAAAAAAGAAGTTAAACGATCGGGGAACAAAGCCAAAAGCGAGGCTGCTTCTGGTCAAACCCCAGATGAAAAGCGAGCGGCTAAAAAAGCGGAATACGAACGTAAAAAACAAGAACGTGAAGCGGAAGCCGCTCGAAACAAAAAAGAAAAAGAAGAAGCACTAGCCAAACGTAAAAAAGAACGGCTAGAAGAACTTGAAAGAAGAAAAAAAGAATTTGAAGAAAAACGCAAAAAAAGCGCAACAAAAAAAGTAACCTTAATTAACTCAATATAATGAAATATTTATTTACTCTATTACTCAACGTAATTTTAATGCTTAGCAGTGCAACTTATGCACAAAGTAAAGTGGCACACCTAGACTTCCAAAAGCTCATCAGCGAAATGCCTAGTGTTATTGCCGCTCAGGAGGAAGTGCAAAAACTAGAAAAAGATTACCAAACGGAAATCGAAGCTTCTATAAAAGAATACCAAACCAAATTGCAAACGTATTCTGCTGAGGCTGAAAACCAAACAGACGTGACCAATCAAGCGCGTCAACAAGAGTTGGCTGGTATGGAGCAAAACATCCAGCAATTTCGTCAAACGGCTTCTCAAGACATTCAAAAGAAGCAAGCAGACCTGTTGCGTCCTATTATCGAAAATGCCCGCGCTAAAGTACAAGAAGTTGCCAAAGCACAAGGATTTGATTATGTAGTTGATGCAAGTCTTGGTGGTGCTTTATTGATGGCCGAAGGCAAAGACCTTGCGCCAGAAGTCAAAAAAGCATTAGGCATCTAAACCCATTAAAAACATATTATCTTTAAAAAACTGCCTCCTTTAGAGGCAGTTTTTTTATTTTTAAGCATGCATACGAAACCCATTGGTGTTTTTGATTCTGGAATAGGAGGATTATCTGTGCTTAATGCACTTAAAGAAATGCTTCCCCAAGAAGACATTCTTTACGTAGCCGATCAAGCCTATACCCCTTACGGCAAAAGAGAAAAAGAAACCATCACGGCACGTGCAGTAGCCATTACCAATTGGTTAGTTGCACAAGATTGCAAACTAATCGTAGTGGCTTGTAACACCGCAACAACGAATGCTGTTGCACAACTCAGAGCACAATTTTCGATCCCCTTTGTGGGTATTGAACCCGCCATAAAGCCCGCAGCATTGGGCAGCCATACAGGCGTGATAGGCGTGTTAGCAACTGCCGGAACACTTACCAGCACCCTCTTCCAAACAACGTCTCAAGATTATTCGCAAGGACTGGAAGTAATCAGCCAGGTGGGGCATGGATTGGTAAGCTTGGTGGAAGAAGGCAAGGCCAACTGCCAAACAACGGAAAAACAACTGCGTGAAATATTATCCCCCATGCTAGAAAAGCCCATTGACCACTTGGTTCTGGGGTGTACCCACTATCCGTTTTTAACGCAAACTCTAAAAAAAATACTTCCCAAAAATGTAATAATTATGGATTGTAGTGCAGCTGTAGCCAAGCAAACCAACAGATTACTTGACTTACATAACCTCCATAATACGAAAGGTGGCAAGACTGTCTATTACAGCACTGCAACTCCAGAAATTGACGTCTGGAACTCTTTTGGTGTAGCAGAAGTTA
The DNA here is from genome assembly GCA_038143535.1 of Bacteroidota bacterium. Taxonomy (GTDB): domain Bacteria; phylum Bacteroidota; class Bacteroidia; order Flavobacteriales; family Flavobacteriaceae; genus UBA7446. Next base: position 236,111 of record JAYQMD010000001.1, on the reverse strand, counting down.
AGCAAGTGGTAATTTAGCCCTTAAACCAGCTTGCATATAAGCTGTAGTTTTTTGCGATTCGTGCAATCTCTCTTGATATGAGTTCCGGTGAAGTGTCCTTAATCTTTTTAGCAGGCATGCCGGCAAATACCGATCCAGCGGGCACTGTGGTATTTTTCGTAACTACCGCACCCGCAGCAATGATACTGTTGGATTCCACAACAGCGTCGTCTAAAATAATAGCCCCCATACCAACCAAAACGTTGTCGTGAATGGTGCATCCATGAACAATGGCATTGTGTCCAATAGACACATTGTTACCTATAGTTGTCGGAGCCGTCTTGTAGGTTGCATGAATGACAGCACCGTCTTGGATATTGACATTGTTCCCTATGCGAATACGATGTACATCGCCGCGTACTACGGCCTGAAACCACACCGAGCAAGAATCGCCCATCACCACATCTCCAATAAGAGTAGCATTATCAGCAAAAAAACAATTTTCACCATAAGAAGGCGTATGATTTAAGATTGTTTTAATAAGCATACTGCAAAGTACAAAAATCTACAGTATGCATTCAACTGCTAAGGTTCTAATACGTATTTTTGCACAAAAAAAGCTATGAGTCGTTTTCGCATATTGCCGTCTGAAAATCCAGATTTACTTGTTTTAACTACTGAAACCCGACTTGTTGAGCGTGCCTATGCGTTTAACAATGTTTCTGAAGCCAACGAATTTCCATTGGCGCAGCAGTTGTTTTACTTGCCTTTTGTGAAAGCTGTAACCCTCAACGGTACCCAATTGACTTTGGAGCGTTTTCCCATTGTGGAATGGAGCGATGTGCAAGAGGAAGTGATTGAACAGTTAGAAAAGTATCTCAATGACGGCGGAGCAATCGCCAAAATAAAAAAAGCAGCGCCAGCAAGCGTTTATGCCGAAAGCACGCCCAACCCTGCTGTGATGAAATTTGTGGCAAATAAAAAACTGGTGCATGCCAGTGTGGAATTTACTTCCATAGACACTACCCAAGATGCACCCCTAGCCCAAGCATTGTTCCACTTTCCGTTTGTCAAAGAGGTTTACATGGACGAAAACTTTGTGTCCATAACCAAATATGACATCTCATCATGGGAAGAAGTGGTACAGCAAGTACGTACTTTTATCACGCAGTATCTCGCAGAAGACAAGCCTGTGTTGTCTCCCAACTTCAATCCAAGTTCTGAAACAGAAGCTGATGTAGCGCTTAATTACACCCATACGGAACAAGAGGTCGTACGTATATTGGATGAATACATCAAGCCGGCTGTAGCATCAGATGGCGGAAATATCGTATTTCAATCTTTTGATGAAGATGCCAAGGCCGTTCACGTGGTCTTACAAGGTGCTTGTAGTGGCTGTCCGTCGTCTACCTTCACGCTAAAGAATGGCATCCAAACTATGATCCGCGAAATCCTTACCGGAAAGGTTGAGCAAGTGGTAGCTATTAACGGCTAAGGCTTACTCTCTATTATTTTGTAATTTTAGTTTGAACAAGAACAAGCCCTAAATCTGTTTTACTTGTTTGGGCAGTTCGGGTTTTACCTATTGCATTCTTTAACAGATATCAGGACTTCATACACAAACGTATGAACACAAATAATCATATCAACTAAATCGAATTTAGAGCTTCAGACCTAGATGCCAAAAAAACATTTTACAGCCACTGTTTTGGTTGGTCTTCTACGGATTATGGAGCGCACTATACTGCTTTTGAAAACAGTGGCATTGCGGGTGAATTTGAAAAATACAATGACAAAATTGTAAACGTTTTGTTGGTTGCGTTATACAATAAGAAGCTCAAAACGTGCAAGGAGAAGGTTGTCGTTGCTGGGGGTATCATATCAAAAGATATCTTTATCATTCACTGGAGGGCGCAGATTTCATTTTGAGATCCTACTGGATATGAACTTGCGGTTTGGTCGGACAAATGATTGCTTGAAGCTATTTCAATCAGCTAACAACTATTTCCTACTGCCAATAAAAACAACCCTAAAGTTCCAACGCTTTTTTAGCATCACCATCCATAAGTAAGGCAACAGGGTCTTCCAGTGCTTCTTTTACTGCTACCAAAAAGCCTACACTTTCACGGCCATCGATGATGCGGTGATCATAAGAAAGGGCCACATACATCATGGGGTGAATTTCAACCTTACCGTCAACAGCAATAGGGCGTTCTAAAATGTTGTGCATGCCCAAAATTGCCGATTGTGGTGGATTGATTATAGGAGTAGAAAGCATAGAACCAAACACCCCGCCATTGGAGATGGTAAAGGTACCGCCTGTCATTTCATCGACGGAGATTTGTCCATCACGTGCGCGTATGGCCAGACGCTTAATTTCAGTCTCTACACCTTTAAAACTCATGGCTTCGGCATTGCGAACTACAGGAACCATAAGTCCTTTAGGCCCTGAAACGGCGACACTAATATCGCAGTAGTTATATAGGATTTGTTCGTTGCCATCAATCATGGAGTTTAAGTCTGGGAACTCTTTTAGGGCGCGTACTACGGCTTTAGTGAAAAAGCTCATAAATCCAAGTCCTACTCCGTGTTTTGCATTAAAGGCTTCTTTATACTCGGTACGCAATGTAAAAATGGGCGACATATTGACCTCGTTAAATGTAGTGAGCATGGCCGTTTCATTTTTTGCGGCTACTAAGCGCTCTGCTACTTTTCGGCGTAGCATGGACATTTTCTTGCGCAAAGTTGGTCGGTCACCTGCCGGTGTTCCCATTGAAGGAACTGCATTAATAACGTCTTCTTTTGTAATACGGCCGTCTCGGCCAGTACCTATGATGGCTGCAGTATCTATGCCTTTTTCAGCGATAATTTTTCGTGCTGCTGGTGAGGCTGTGCTAGCAGCATAGTTTGTTTGAGTAAGTGCAGGGGTTGCTGCAACTTGAGAAACGGTTGTTTTGGAAGGAGCGGGCTTTGCGTCCTGTACTGTTGGCTTTGCAGCAGCGGTGTCTATATGACACACAACGGCACCTACGGCAATGGCATCACCTTCTTCTGCTTTGAGCGTAATGATCCCACTTTCTTCTGCGGGAAGCTCAAGGGTGGCCTTGTCTGAGTCTACTTCAGCAATGGCCTGATCTTTTTCTACATAATCACCATCACTAACCAACCATTCGGCTATTTCTACTTCCGATATCGATTCTCCCGGTGAGGGCACTTTCATTTCTAAAATCATATAGTCTTATTTTTCATTTAGAATAATTTTTCTTTATCCTTAACAACCATATTTTCATATACTTTCTTTTCCTTTTCATTCAATTTAACTACAAATTCAAAGTTAATATTATATACTTCTTCACCCAATCTTTTTACATAAATTTTATTGGGGTATTTCCCAATAATTCTCTTCATTTCTATCAATCACTTATTCTTCCTTTTAAAATAACTTTTATATTCTAATCTTACAATATTGAAATGGTTATTTCCAATTTTAGAATATTTTATCTCATTGTTTTTCATCATACTATCAATTTTATGTTACATTCGGGGAGAATAATGAAAAAAAAAATAATCCTAATAGTATTTTTTAGCTTTTGTAGTAAGCCTGCTTTTGGTCAAGAGCCATATCACACAAGGCTCAAAACACAAAGTTCTACATTTCTCTCGAGAACGTTTTTCAATTTTAATTTTGGTGGAATATACTACCCATTTTCAGATGAAAATTTAGCGGATGGATACCGTTCTACAGGCACGAAAATGAATGCTTTTTCCGCACGACTCCTACTAGGATATCACTTAAGCCCTAATTTGGATGTTCAGTTTGGAACCATGCGACCCGCCTCTTGGTTTAAGTTTAAAGGCATTCAACACAAAGGACCAGAAAGCTCTGTTTGGGTAAATCTGTGGTCTTTGTCACTAAAGCAGAAAGTCAAGATTGCGCCCAAAACAGATGTTTTTTTTGAAGCTGGATTGGGCAACTTAACCCGAGTGGGCATCTACGATGATACAAATGGGAAACCTATTTATGACAGTGCTCATTACATGACAGGTGTTTTTGGGGCGGGAATTCAACGTGTTCTAAGTCCGAAATGGGATTTACTATTGAGCACAACCTACCTTCCTAAATCCATAAAGAAAAATCAGCCGTTTACTTTTCAGACTACTGTTGGTGCTTCTTACAACCTACAAAAAATTCCAGAAACGGACGCCCAAAAATACAGCGCAGACACATCGTACTTCTTTCCAGAACAAATTTTTCAACTAGGTTTTGGTACTGGCGAAATAGGGTTTTTTGCAAATCGTTTTTTTTCAGCACAAGCAAAGGTTGGAAACTTTGAAAGTCTAGGCATTCCCATTTTCTGGTATGGTGATGTAAAGGCCAAATCCGTGTTTTCAGCAACGTACCAGCGAACTGCATTTAGAACAAGGCGTTATTTTTCTTTGGATTGGGGAGCAAGTGCTACCTATTTTAAATCCTACGCTGGGTCTCCTGTTTGGGCGGTTTCTGTTTTCCCAAACATCCGTTTTTACTTATTCCGAACTAGAGACTTCGACTTTTACACTAATTACTCTGTAATCGGACCTACCTATATATCAGCGTCAACCATAGATGGGATTAAAACAGGTACTTCGTTTACTTATCAAGACTTTATGGGGTTTGGCGTATTTTTTGGGTCTTCTAGGCAATATAACTTTGATGTAAAAATCATGCATTATTCAAACGGAAACATTTTTACAGAAAATGCAGGTGTTGCCATACCGCTCTTATTCAGTGTTGGTTTAACAAAGTGAAAAAATATAATGGATAAGCCGCTTTTAAGCGCTAGCGCATATTGTCTTTGGTTTTGTCAAATACATACTCAATAATTTCTTGATGGCGTCGCTTGGATCGCGTTGAACTTCCCGCTGCTGGAGCACCGTAAAAACGGCGAGATGCAACACGGAAATCATGTGCTTGTGGAAGGTGTAACAATAAATGTCCATAAGCCCCCATGTTGCGTGGCTCTTCCTGTGCCCACACTACTTCTGCATTGGAGTATTTTTTCACAACTGCTGCTATCTCGTCTTTTGGCAAGGGAAATAATTGTTCTAGGCGAACCAATGCAACATCTTTGCGTTGCTTGGATTCGCGACTATCAAATAGATCGTAATAAAACTTACCAGTACACAACACCAGTGTCTTTACCTCTTTTGATTTAACAGTATAGTCATCGATCAAGGGCATAAACTGGCCTGTAGCCATGTCTTCTTTGGAAGAAACGGCCATGGGGTGTCTTAATAAACTTTTTGGTGTAAATACGACCAATGGCTTTCTATATGTTGATTTAAGCTGTCGGCGCAGCATATGGAATAGGTGGCCGGGGTGGTTACGTCAGCTACAAACATATTGTCTTTGGCACAAAGCTGTAAATAGCGTTCCATTCGAGCAGAAGAGTGCTCAGCGCCCTGACCTTCGTAGCCATGGGGAAGGAACAATACCAAACCGTTCTGCATTTTCCATTTGTCTTCGGCAGACGACAGGTACTGATCAATCATGATTTGTGCACCGTTACTAAAGTCACCAAACTGCGCCTCCCAAATGGTCAAGGCATTCGGGCTAGCCATGGCAAAACCATAGTCATAGCCCATAACACCGTATTCAGAAAGCGAAGAGTTAAATATATTAAAGCGTCCTTGAGATTTGTCAAGACTGTTTAAAAGCACCACTTCTTCTTCAGAATCTTCGACCTTCATCACTGCATGGCGGTGAGAGAACGTACCCCGCTCAACATCCTGCCCAGAAATACGCACGTCGTGGCCTTCTGAAAGCAAGGAACCGTAAGCCAACAACTCGCCCATAGCCCAATCCAATTCATTGCGCTCAAAATACATGGCCTTACGGTCTTGTATCAAGCGCTCTGTTTTACGTAAGAATTTTTTATTTGACGGAAGCTCTGTAAGCGTTGCTGCAACGGCATCTAATTTTTTGAGTGCAATGGTGGTGTCAACAGGATGTAGCATAACATCTTGCTTAGCGCGCTGAAATCCTGTCCATTCATCTTGCATAAAGGGAGTAATGACCGTATTGGAAGCCTGTCGAGCATCTTCCAACTTTTTTTCAAGTGTGTGTTTGTAGTCGGCTTCCATTTGATCCAAAACCTCTTGGGTAATAACGCCTTTAGACATCAGTTTGGCAGCGTAGATATCTCGTGGGTTTTGCTGTTTTGCAATGGCCTTGTAGAGCTTGGGCTGCGTAAATCGCGGTTCGTCGCCCTCGTTATGTCCGTATTTTCTATAGCCGAGCAAGTCAATAAATACATCACGTGAGAAGCGGTTGCGGTAGGCCAAGGCAAAATGCATGGCGTGTACTACTGCCTCCACGTCATCGGCATTTATGTGGAGCACGGGGGAAAGGGTAACCTTGGCAACATCTGTACAATAGGTACTTGAGCGCCCGTCAAGGTAATTGGTGGTAAAGCCAATTTGATTATTAACTATAATATGTATGGTACCGCCTGTTTTATAGCCGTCGAGTTGTGCCATTTGCACCACTTCGTATACGACCCCTTGACCGGCAATGGCAGCATCGCCATGAATGAGGATGGGCATTACTTTTCGGGAATCGCCTTTGTAGTTTTTATCTTGTTTTGCACGTGCAATACCTTCCACAACGGCATTTACTGCTTCGAGATGAGAAGGGTTGGGCGCTATGTTCATGTTTATTTGATAGCCAGCATCTGTGCGGCGTTTTGAGGTCCATCCCAAGTGATACTTAACATCGCCATCAAATACCTCTTCTTCGTAATCTTTCCCGTCAAACTCACTGAAAATATCTTGCGCAGGCTTACCAAAAATATTGGTCAGTGTATTGAGGCGTCCTCGGTGTGCCATACCAACAACAAACTCCTCCACCCCATCTTTGGCGGCGCCTTCTATCAAGGCATCTAAGGCAGGAATCAAGGATTCGCCTCCTTCTAAGGAAAAGCGTTTTTGGCCCACATATTTGGTATGTAGGAAGCTCTCAAAAGCAACGGCCTCATTTAGTTTTTTGAGAATGTGTTTTTTCTCATTGTCATCAAATGATGGGTGGTTGCCGTTCCTGTTGATCCATTTTTGAATCCAATTTACGCGTTGTGGATGACGGATAAACATATACTCCAATCCTATGGATTCACAGTAGATGCGCTCCAAGTGCACAATGATATCAGCCAGTTTTGCCGGGCCAACACCTACGATTTCACCGGCCGAAAATACAGTGTCGAGGTCTTCGTGAGTCAATCCAAAGTTTTCAATGGCAAGGGTAGGCTTGTATTTTCTGCGTTCTCTTACGGGATTGGTGCGTGTAAAGAGGTGTCCGCTTCCGCGGTAACCGTCAATAAGTTTTACGACACGAAATTCTTTGAGAACGCTTTCGGGGATGGCGCCGCTGATATGCTGTTCGCCATTTTCTATACCAAAGTCAAATCCTTGAAAAAAGGCACGCCAACTGGGCTCTACGCTATCAGGGTTTATGAGGTATTGGTCGTAAAGCTGCGCAAAATGAGCCGTATGGGCTGCATTGAGAAACGAATACTTGTCCATTTAGGTGTAGTTGTACTAAACAAATGTACTGCATTTGCGTTTATTAACGCACGGTTTTGTTGAAAAAAACCAGCTTTTAGTATAGTAAAAAAATGTAGTTTTGAATGTGTTTGCTTTAGTCGATTGTAACAACTTCTACGCCTCTTGTGAGCGCATTTTTCAACCCACATTAAACGACAAGCCCATTGCTATTTTGTCCAATAATGACGGTTGTGTGATTGCGCGCAGTAACGAGGCCAAAGCCCTTGGACTACCCATGGGGGCGCCTGCGCACAAGTTTTCGTCTTTTTTTAGACAACACCATGTCCATGTTTTTTCGTCCAACTATCCGCTCTATGGCGATATGAGCCAGCGCGTGATGGAAGTCTTGCGTCAATTTACACCCGAGGTAGAAGTGTACAGCATTGACGAGGCATTTTTGCATTTTGACGGCTTTACCCACTACGATATGGAATCCTATGCGCAACAAATGCGCAAGCGCGTACGCAAATGGACCGGTATGCCCGTTAGTATTGGACTTGGTCCAAGCAAGGGTCTTGCCAAAGTAGCCAACCGTGTGGCCAAAAAATTTACCGACAGAACCAAAGGGATCTATGTAATTGATTCGGAAGAAAAGCGCATCAAGGCACTGAAGTGGCTGCCCATTGCAGACGTTTGGGGCATTGGCCGTCAACACGCACGCCGATTGGCACTCAACGAGGTGAAAACCGCCTATGACTTTACCCAGCTCAGTGACGATTGGGTACGCAAACAGATGAGCATCGTGGGACTACGCCTTAAAAAAGACCTGGAAGGAACCGCTACCATTCCCATGGAAATGATTGCTTCCCCCAAAAAAGCCATTGCCACCACCCGCAGTTTCGAGTCGCTTATTACCTCCTATGAAGAAGTGCGCGAACGCATATCGACCTATGCAACGCTTTGTGCTGAAAAACTACGCAAGCAAGGCAGTAGCTGCCATGCGGTCTATGTGTTTGTCCGCAGCAATCCGTTTATGCCCGACTTGCCGCAATATCGCAACGGCATGTTGGTTACCATGCCCTTTGCCTCCCAGTCGAGTTTGACCATTAGCAAGTATGCACTAAAGGGATTGGAACGCATTTTCAAAGACGGGATTCAGTATAAAAAAGCAGGAGTAATAGTTACGGGAATTGTGCCTAAAAATGCACAGCAACTCACGCTGTTTGATGGCGAAGACAGCCGCCACGATGCACTGATGCAACGCATTGATCAATTGCACCGCAAATATGGTCCACATAAAATCAAACTCGCCAACCAAGACCTGAGCAGAACCTTTAAAATGAAACAAGCCCACTTATCGCCCCGTTACACCACAGACATTCACGATATTATTACTGTAAGATGAAAAAAGCAACAACCCTCCATTTTTATAGCCCCGACACCGGCAACGAGGCCAACGTTTGGCTTGCAGGCGAAGGCATTTCGGCAGGCTTTCCCTCGCCAGCAGATGACTTTAAAGAAGTGCGCATCAGCCTCGACAGCGCCGTAGTTAAAAACAAGGCCGCTACGTTCTATGCGCGCGTGGCCGGGCAATCCATGGTGGGTGCCGGACTTGACGATGGCGATTTACTGGTCATAGACCGGAGCTTGGAGCCTCAAGATGGTAAAATTGCCGTGTGCTTTATAGATGGAGAATTTACCGTAAAGCGTCTCAAAGTAGCTGAGGACTGCGTATGGCTGATTCCCGAAAACGAACAATACAAGCCCTTGCAAGTAAACGAAGACAATGAGCTTATCATTTGGGGGATTGTAACCCATGTGCTTAAGGCGGTGTAGAGCGCTTGACTATCTTTGCGGGAATTAGAACCGTAGAAAAGTATTCCAAATTGAAAAAACTAATGAAACGAATAGGCTGTGTATTAGTGTACCTTGGTGCATTGATATTGGCGCTGGTTATTGCCGTTCAGCTGTTTGTTGCCTATTACCCCTCTTTTGGGGGTGATGTAACTAAGCAACGACAAGAGCTATATGCCAACTCAGCGCAGTTCGAAGCGGGGACTTTTCAAAATCAAGACAGCGGCAGCGCCAAAGACTTTAACCTTAACAAGGTCCTGAAAATATTCCGAAAATTCTTTTTCGAGCAGGTCGAAAATGGAGTCCCTGAAAATAACATAGCAGTTAAAAATATAAATACAGCCGACATTACCGCTTTTAAGCAGGGAACGAGATTGTATTGGTTTGGGCATTCCACCTTTTTGATGCAAATCGACAGTACTAGGATTCTTATAGACCCCATGCTAAGTGAAGTTCCTGCGCCACATCCCTGGTTAGGAAACAAGCGCTTTAGCGATGAATTGCCTATTGAAATTGAAGATTTACCAAAGATAGATGCCGTAATTATCTCGCACGACCACTACGATCATTTGGACTATGAGTCCATATTAAAGTTAAAGGATAGGGTGGACGCCTATTTTGTTCCGCTTGGAGTCGGTGTTCATTTAGAGGCTTGGGGTGTTAGCAGTGCCAAAATCCATGAAAAAGACTGGTGGGAAGCGACAGAATTTAAAAACATTCAATTAACATGTACGCCAGCAAAACATTTTTCAGGTAGAAAATTCAGCAATCACAAAAGTACGTTATGGAGTTCGTGGGTAATAAAATCCAAAGAGGCGAACATATATTTTAGTGGAGACAGCGGCTATGGAAAGCATTTTGCGAAAATTGGAGATAGCCATGGCCCTTTTGACCTTGCATTGGTTGAGTGCGGACAGTACAATAAAATGTGGCCAGACAACCATATGTTCCCAAAAGAAAGCGCAAAAGCGGGACTTGATTTAAAGGCCAAGACCATGATGCCCATACATTGGGGTGCGTTTAAATTGTCCATGCATGCTTGGACTGCGCCCATACAGCAGATTCGCAAAGAAGCTGCAGCACTTGGCATCCCTTTGGTTATTCCTAAAATAGGAGCGCCCATTAGCATCGAAACATTGTCAGAGCCCAATACTGTGTGGTGGTAATTAGCGTTGCTATTTGTTTTAGAAATACCAAAATTAGCAGTTAGGAGCTATTTGTGAAGACACATAACTTTCGCTTTTGGCAAATTGATTGTGGAACCGAATATAGCATTTTTATTAAATGTCAAAACGGGAACAAGGATGCATGAAATTGTACTCTTTTTCCAAAAATTCTTTATAAAACCATAACTTGCATTAAGGTTATGAATAGAAGCATCTTTTTTTTGGTTTCTGCGTTCGTTTTCCTTTTTGTGGGATGTAGCAAAACGGATACCATTATTGTTGTTGACAAAGATGATGGCAAAGGGTCAAACACCGCAAATGAGAATATCCTGACCCTTGAACACAAGGGTTTTGATCGCGAATATGTATTGTTTGTACCCAACGCCTATGATAGCGCAACCGCCATTCCACTGTTATTTAATTTTCATGGTTTTGGTGGCAATGCAAGCGAATACATGGCCTATGCGGATATGCGCAAACTAGCAGAAAGCGAGGGTTTTATTTTGGTGTATCCTCAAGGCAGTGATTTGGATGGATCGCCACATTGGAATACCTGCCCCAATGGCGGCGATAACAAAAGTAATGCTGACGATTTTGGTTTTATAGCAGCTCTTATCAGCGAACTTTCAGGCACCTATAGTATAGACCAAAACCGCATTTATGCTGCTGGCTATTCAAATGGGGGCATGATGGCCTACGGGCTTGCTAACTATAGTAGTGAAATCTTTGCGGCGGTGGCCTCGGTTTCGGGCACGATGCTCGACTGTACTGCAACCCCAGAACATCCCATGCCGGTGATTCACCTGCACGGTACCGCTGATGACACGCTTCCCTATGACGGAAACAAATACTATAACGGTGCACAAACAGTCCTAAACCATTGGATTGCATTTAACAACACCAACAGTTCACCAACAGTCACTTCAGATTCAAGCAGCAGCATGACCATTGAGCGGTATGTTTATGATCAAGGGGATGCTGGTGTTGCAGTAGTACATTACAAGTACATCGGTGGTGGGCACCAATGGTTTACTGCCAGCTACCGGGGAGAAGACACCGCTAGGCTGATATGGAATTTTGTGTCGCAGTATGACATAAATGGGTTGCGATAAGGCATATTTTACATAGAAAACCCAGCGCAATGCGCTGGGTTTAGAGTACCTCGGGTGGGAATCGAACCCACACTCTTTGCAGAACCGGATTTTGAATCCGGCGCGTCTACCAATTCCGCCACCGAGGCATTATGTCATTTGATTTCTGATGCTGCGCAATTGCTGATTGCCAACACATGAATTCTAATACTTTTTTCTTTCGAAAAACAAATGACGGCAAATTTAACCAATATTTTTAAAGCTTGCCAAGAAAAAACAGTCAAGCGTTTATACAGCCTCAAATAAATTCCTACATTTGCAGCCCGCATAAAAACTATGGGAAAAACAACCATCGAATCGAAGATATTTGCTTGCTCGCAAACAAAGACCCTTGCTGAGGAAATTGCCAAGCAGTACGGCATACCTATGGGTAACGTTTTATTTACCCGATATAGCGATGGTGAATACCAACCTTCTTTCGAAGAATCGGTGCGTGGTTCACGTATATTTATCATAGGTTCCACCAATCCCACTTCGGACAATTTGATGGAAATGTTACTGATGTTAGATGCGGCAAAACGTGCTTCTGCGCGACATATTACTGCCGTGATGCCTTATTTTGGTTGGGCAAGACAAGACCGCAAAGACAAGCCAAGGGTTCCAATAGGTGCTAAATTAGTAGCCAAGTTGCTGGAAACAGCTGGTGCTACACGCATCATCACCATGGATTTGCACGCTGATCAAATTCAAGGGTTCTTTGAAAAACCCGTAGACCATTTATTTGCATCTTCATTGTTTTTGCCATACATCAAGTCATTACACCTTGATAACCTTACCATAGCCTCACCCGACATGGGCGGTTCAAAACGAGCATATGCCTATTCGAGATTTTTGGAGAGTGATGTTGTTATCTGTTACAAACAGCGCAAAAAAGCCAACATTATTTCTCACATGGAACTCATTGGAGATGTGAAAGGAAAAAACGTTGTTTTAGTAGACGATATGGTGGATACGGCAGGAACGCTAACGAGTGCGGCTGACCTTATGGTGGAACGCGGCGCTAAGAGCGTACGCGCAGTCTGTACACACCCGCTACTTTCTGGCGAAGCCTACGAACGTGTTGAGGCGTCACAATTATCTGAACTTATCGTAACGGACTCTATACCGCTTGCGAAAATGAGTAAAAAAATTAAAGTATTGAGCTGTGCTCAATTGTTTGCTGAAGTGATGTATAACGTACATCATAACGAGTCTATCTCAGGCAAATTTATCATGTAATAAACACTAAATATGAAATCAATTACCATCAACGGATCTAAAAGAGAAAGCGTGGGCAAGGTAGCTACCAAAGCCCTACGTAATGCTGGAGAGGTTCCTTGCGTATTATACGGAGGGGAAGCGCCAGTGCACTTTGCTGCAGACGAAAGAGCGTTTGCCAAGATTGTATATACTCCTAATGCGCATACGGTGGTTATCGACCTAGGCGATAACGGAACATTTAATGCCATTTTGCAGGACATTCAGTTTCACCCTGTTTCTGATAAAATTCTACATGTTGACTTTTATCAATTATTTGAGGACAAGGAAGTTTCTATGAATATTCCTGTTGTAATCAAAGGAGCAGCGCCAGGTGTGCTTAACTCTGGTGGGGTGTTAAGTCGTAACAAGCGTAAGCTTAGAGTGCGTGCTTTACCAGCCAATTTGCCAGACACTATCGAAGCGGATATTTCTGAACTTGAACTTGGAGACAAGCTGTATGTTACAGAAGTAGCTGACGAAAAATTCAAATTCTTACACCCAGACAACACTGTTGTATGTCAAGTACGTACATCTAGAGTTTCCCTTCAAATTAAAGATGAAGTGGAAGGCGATGAAGAAGGTGTTGAAGGAGCAGAAAAAGGTGCTGAAGGAACTACTGAGGGAACTACCGAAGGAGGCGCTGCTGCTGAAGAATAGATCGATATATATGAATTTTTTAAAAGCATCCTACGAAACACTGGGATGCTTTTTTTATTTTTACACTGATGAAACTTCGCATTCCTTTTTTTTCATCAGCCAAAAAAAATGAAACGGCTATGAAATCTTTCTTACTTGTTGGTTTGGGCAACATAGGTTCCGAATACAGCGGCACCCGGCACAACATCGGTTTTGAGGTACTTGACGAAGTAGCCAAACAAAAGGAAGTTGGTTTCGAGACCCTGCGCTTGGGCGATCTAGCGCATTTCAAGCACAAAGGAAAAACAGTTTACTTATTAAAGCCAAGTACCTTTATGAACAGAAGTGGCAAGGCCGTACGCTACTGGTTGAAACAAAAAAATATTCCCCTAAAAAATGTGTTGGTCATCACAGACGATATCCACTTAGACTTCGGAACCCTGAGAATGCGACAAAAAGGATCTGCTGGTGGGCACAACGGCCTACAAGATATCTGCGACCAATTGAATACAACAGCCTATGCAAGACTGCGTTTTGGGATTGGCTCGGCTTTTGGCAGGGGCAGGCAGGTTGATTTTGTTTTGCAGCCCTGGGCCGCAGATGAGGCAAAACTACTACCCTTTGGTGTAGACAAAGCAGCGCAAGCAAGTTTGTCTTTTGTATGGGATGGTGCATCAAATGCCATGAATTCGTTTAATGGAAATGCCCTAGACCCCGCATGAGTATAATTAGAGATAGCGCCACGTTTTCAACTTCAAAAAAGACCATCGTTACCGTGGGAACGTTTGACGGCGTACACTTGGGGCATCAAGAAATCATAACGCAAGTGGTGGAAAGGGCAAAAAAATCAGGGCTTGCAGCTGTATTGTTGACTTTTGACCCGCATCCAAGGAAAGTACTTCAACCCGATGCGCCAATGCCGCTTATTCAAACATTAGAAGAGCGTGCTACTACATTAGCGCGTCTTGGTCTAGATCATGTAGTGGTGCATCCGTTCACAAAAAGCTTTTCACAATTGAGTGCCGCAGCATATGTTGAAGCCATGCTTCTGAACATGCTCAACACCAAAGAAATTGTTATTGGCCACAACCACCGGTTTGGAAAAAACAGGGCCGCTGCCGTAGATGATCTCGAACATTTTGGGAATATCTACGATTTTGGCGTTACCCAAATCAGTGCGCAGCAATTGGATAATATTTCGATTAGCTCAACTAAAATTAGGGCGGCTTTGTCAGCGGGTGATATTGCAACTGCAAACGCCTATTTGAGTCACCCCTTTACCCTTACAGGTACTGTTGTCAAAGGGCAAGAAAAAGGGAGAACCATTGGGTTCCCAACAGCAAATATTTTGGTGGACAATACAGACAAAATCATTCCTAAAAAAGGCGTTTACGCTGCACATGTGAATATAGAAAACAAATGGTATTTGGGCATGATGAATATCGGCATAAATCCCACGGTAAACGGCCAACAACAGAGCATAGAGGTGCATGTGATCGATTGGTCGGGCAACTTGTATGACCAAAGGATTCAAGTGGCTTTGCTAGACCGCGTTAGAGACGAAGTTAGATTTGATTCTATGTCAGACTTACAAGAACAGTTGGAAAAAGACAAGGATTTTATTCTGACTGCCAACAAAACTTTACCTTTATAAAAAATACGATTATGCTGATTCCTGCACACATTCGTGAACATTTTGACCAAGTGGTGGCTGGGTTGCAAAAACGCAATATTGACGCAGCACCGCAATTGAAGGTCTTGCTGTCCTTAGACGAAGAACGCCGTGCTACGCAAGCAACGCTTGACCAAACCCTCGCGCAAGCCAATACCATTGCCAAAGAAATTGGCCAGTTATTCAAACAAGGTGCTGGTGAAGAGGCTGCTGCCAAAAAACAAGAATCTGCTGCCCTAAAGGCCCGTTCTAAAGAACTTCAAGACAAACTTCAAGAAGTCTCTAGCCAGTTACAAGAAGTACTCTATCAACTGCCCAACATTCCACACCCAAGTGTTCCGAGTGGTAATTCTGATGAAGACAACGAAGAAGTTTTTCAAAAAGGAAAGATCCCAAGCTTAGACGACAACGCATTGCCGCATTGGGAATTGGCGAAAAAATACAAGCTCATCGACTTTGAATTGGGCGCAAAAATCACAGGTGCTGGATTTCCCGTCTATACAGGAAAAGGTGCTAAACTACAGCGTGCACTAATCAATTATTTCCTAGACTTTAATACCGCTGCTGGCTATGGTGAGGTACAAGTACCGCATTTGGTAAATGAAGCATCTGGGTTAGGTACTGGGCAATTGCCAGATAAGGAGGGGCAAATGTATCATGTCAACGAAGATGACTTATTTCTTATTCCAACTGCAGAGGTGCCCGTCACAAACCTATACCGAGACAGCCTGATTCAAGAAGATGATTTACCTGTCAAACTCACAGCCTATACCCCCTGTTTTAGACGTGAAGCGGGGAGCTATGGCGCTCATGTTCGCGGGCTCAATCGTCTGCACCAGTTTGACAAAGTGGAAGTGGTTCGCATTTCGCATCCTGAAGAGTCTTATGCGGCTTTGGACGAAATGGTAGACCATGTGGGAAAGCTGCTATCTTCCTTGGATTTGCCTTACCGTATACTTCGCCTTTGTGGGGGCGACCTTGGATTTACCGCTGCCCTAACCTATGATTTTGAGGTGTTTTCTACAGCCCAAAATCGCTGGCTAGAGGTGAGCTCTGTTTCCAATTTTGAATCCTTCCAAGCCAATAGATTAAAACTACGCTACAAAGGGAAAGACGGTAAAAAACAACTGGCGCATACGCTCAACGGAAGTGCACTTGCACTACCGCGTATAGTAGCAGGACTGTTGGAAAACCATCAAAAATCTGATGGCATACACATACCAAAAGCACTTGTACCTTACACGGGTTTTGACATCATCAATTGATATGCAGATTTACAACATCACCTTTATCGTTGAGCTAAATATTGAAAAAGATTGGGCAACACATGTTGACAAGGAATTACTACCCGAAATTGCCAAAAACGTACAACAAATAGACTTGTTGCGTGTCGAGTTTGTGGATGGGGTTGAACAAATCAAAGGAACCACATTTAGCATGCAGTTCTATTGCGCGGAGCCCGAACACTTACGTTGGGTAAACGAAATAGGGCATCAACTCGTGTTGCAAAAACTATATCGTGTATTTCCTCAAGACTGGGTGGCTTTTGCCAGTCGCTTAGAGTTTTTGAAGTCATACGCATGAGTGTTCGCCCAAAAAAATACCTCGGACAACACTTTTTAACCGACCTAAATATTGCGCAAAACATTGCCGATACTCTCTCTGGAGAAGGCTATACGCATGTGCTTGAAGTTGGTCCTGGCATGGGCGTACTTACGCAATACCTACTGGAAAAGCCATTTACCACACACGTGGTTGAAATCGATACCGAATCTGTAGATTACCTCAAATCACATTTCAGCCAATTAGAAGAACGTATCTTGGAGGGTGATTTTTTAAAAATGGTACTCGCCGATCATTTTAATGCGCAGGTAGCTGTTATTGGAAACTTTCCCTACAATATTTCGAGTCAAATTTTATTCCGCGTAATCAAACAACGGCATTTGGTGCCCGAATTTGCAGGTATGTTCCAAAAAGAAGTTGCGGCGCGTATCTGTGAAAAACCGGGCAGTAAAGCCTATGGCATTTTATCGGTATTAACGCAAGCCTTCTTCGAGACAGAATACCTGTTTAATGTATCTCGGTTTGTTTTTGACCCACCCCCAAAAGTAGCTTCTGCTGTTGTTCGCCTGAAGCGTAAGGCAGACTATGCGTTGCCTTGTGACTATAACCTTTTTTTTAGTGTTGTCAAAACAGCCTTTCAACAACGTCGAAAAACCCTGCGAAATAGCCTAAAATCCTTTGGGCTTTCGGCTAGTTTAAAAGAACATAGTATCTTTGATGAACGCCCAGAGCGCTTGGGTGTTTCGGAATTTATATTGTTAACTCAAAAAATAGCTGATGACACCCTTTCAACTCAATGACGAAATCCTATCGCAATTCAAAAGCGACATTGAGCAGCGCAATGCCGATGCACTAAAAAAACGTGCTGATGAATACCACTATGCCGATTTAGCCGAAATCGTTGACGAACTCTCCATTGATGAGGGTATTTATTTAATTAAACTGCTCGATTCTGAAAAGACTTCAGACGTACTAACAGAAGTTGACGAAGACATTCGAGAATCCATCCTTGAATTGCTCTCGATCAAGGAAATCGCTGAAGAAGTAGAGGAGTTGGATTCTGATGATGCGGTGGATTTGATTGCAGAACTCCCCGAAGCGAGACAAGCCGCGGTAATTGCGCAAATAGAAGACTACGGGCGAGCACAAGACATTCAAGAACTACTTGCCTATGACGAAGACTCGGCTGGTGGTTTAATGGCAAAAGAATTGGTCAAAGTCAATGAGAACTGGACGGTTACCAAATGTGTGCGTGAAATGCGAACACAGGCCTCAGAAGTCAAAAGAGTTCATTCCATTTATGTAGTTGACGATGAAAACAAACTGATAGGCCGGCTATCACTAAAAGACTTACTTACTGCAAACGACAAGGCCAAAGTCAAAAGCGTTTATATCCCCAAGGTTGATTATGTCAACATTAGTGAGCAAGGCGAAGAAGTAGCTAAGCTTATGGCTAAATACGATTTAGAAGCGGTTCCCGTTATCGATGACGAAAAGAAATTACTTGGAAGAATTACGATTGATGATATCGTAGATTTTATGAAAGAAGAGGCAGACAAAGACTACCAGTTGGCTGCTGGTATTGCCTCTGATGTAGAAGCTGACGACAGCATCGTAGAACTTACACGTGCGCGTTTACCTTGGTTAATTTTGGGCCTTTTTGGAGGCTTGGGCAGTGTATTTATTTTAGAAGGCTTTGAGCAAGTAATGCAACACCCGTCCTATAAAACACTTTTCTTCTTTACGCCGCTTATCGCAGCAATGGCAGGAAATGTCGGAGTTCAGTCATCTGCTATTATTGTTCAAGGTTTGGCAAATGATATTGTAAAAGGAAGCCTGTTTAATCGATTGATGAAAGAAGTGGGGCTTAGCCTTATCAACGGAATTGCCTTAAGCACACTCTTATTGGTATTCGGATATTTCACAGGGCTTGAAACTTCCGTTAGCCTTACCATTGCCTTGTCCATGCTGTGTGTAATTGTGGTTTCTGCACTTGTTGGCACTTTTGTACCCATCATTCTAGACCGCAACAATATTGATCCAGCCATAGCCACGGGACCTTTTATCACAACAAGCAACGATATTTTTGGCATTTTCCTATTCTTCTATATTGCCAAAGTCATTTTAGGCTTTTAGCATGATGCGCATTTTACACCTAGACGAAAACCACCCCATTCTCGTAGAGCAATTGGCCGTTTTGGGGTTTGAAAATAGTGTAGATACCCAGTCTTCAAAAGAAGCCGTTGCACAAGACATTGGCCAGTACCACGGTTTGGTAATTAGGAGTCGGTTCCCCATTGATAAGCCCTTTTTACAACAAGCCAAAAACTTGAAGTTTATTGCTCGTGTGGGTTCAGGGTTAGAAAATATTGATGTCAACGCAGCAGCAACAATGGGCATTGCGGTATTGGCGGCTCCAGAGGGCAACAGTCCTTCTGTTGGCGAACATGCGGTGGGCATGCTGTTAAGCCTGCTGAACAAATTACCACAAGGCAATAGAGAAGTACGTGCAGGCACGTGGCAAAGGGAAGCAAATCGCGGAGAGGAATTGGGTGGAAAAACAATCGGCATTATTGGCTATGGGCACACCGGCAAACAGTTTGCACGTAAGTTGGCTGGTTTTGACGTTGAGGTTTTGTGTCACGATATTCTACATAATGTGGGAGATGCATATGCCAAGCAAGTACCGCTTAAAAAAATTCACGATCAAGCAGATGTCGTTAGCATTCACCTCCCTTTAAATAAAAGTACACAACAATACGTCGACCATGTATTTATCGGCAATATGAAAAAGTCATTTTGGCTTATTAATACCGCCCGTGGAAACCAAGTGGTTATCGAGCATCTCGTTAATGGAATTAAAGCCAATAAAGTCAAAGGGGCGTGTTTGGATGTGCTTGATATAGAAACTGCTGCTTTTGATTTAACTATTGAGCAATCTGACGATTGGCAGTTTTTGACAGCGAGTAATCGGGTTATTCTCTCACCGCACGTAGCGGGATGGACCACACAAAGCCATCTGCGATTAAACAAAGTAATCCTGTCCAAAATCAAACAATTGATGGATAAGGGTCATTTTTTAAGTTAATTTAACTTAGAGAAAACCTTTGATCGTATTAATAGCTGTTACTTTGTAGATTATGAAAAAGATTTTAATTCTCTGTACCGGAAATTCGTGTCGAAGCCAAATGGCACACGGTTTTATGCAGTTTTTTGGTGGTAAAAACGTATCGGTTTACAGCGCAGGTATCGAAACTCACGGATTAAATCCCCGAGCAGTTAGCATCATGCAAGAGGCGGGTATTGACATCAGCGAAAACACATCAAACCACGTAGACGAATATGCAGAAATATCATTTGATCATATCATAACTGTTTGTGATCACGCGCAAGAAAACTGCCCGTATATCCCAAGTAAAAAAGCACAGCGCTGGCATCATAATTTTTCAGATCCTTCTAAGCTTGTATTGGAAAACGATGATGAAATACACGCTGCTTTCGCTGCAACAAGAGACGAAATTAAGGCGTATTGTAAAAACTTCGTAGTGACTTATTTGTTGTCATAGGTTTTTTGTTCAAGAGAAGCCTGAAATTCTTCCAAAACTGGCTTAACTGTACTCGATGGAATGTCTTTGATTTTAATATACATTAAGCCGTCTATGGCATTGTTAAAAAGCGGGTCTACATTAAAGGAAGCCAGACGTGCATTTTGTTTGATATACTTTTTAATCAGTACTGGCAACCGCAAGGCCCCATGCTCAACCTCATCAATTAATTTATCAAACTTATTAAGATCAGCTGAAGTCTCGTCAAATACAAATTCTTTATCCGCATCGTCAAGTTTCACTTTAAACTCCTTTTTTGGGGTTATGTATTGCGCCAAGTAGGGGTCGTAATAATGCGAACGCATAAATTCAATCATAAGTGATTTGGTAAACTTTGAAAACTGATTGCTGATGCTAACACTACCCATTAAATAATCGTATTCAGGATACCGCAAGGTAGCGTGAATAATACCTTTCCAAAGCAAGAAAAGTGGCATGGGGCGCTGTTGGTATGTTTGTGAGACAAAGGCCCTTCCAAGTTCTATACTGTTGTTAAACATATACGTGATTTCGGGCTCAAACTTGAAAAGTTCGGACAAATAAAATCCCGAAATGCCGTGTGCGTTCATCATCTGTTTGCCCAGCCCAAGGCGGTAGGCACCCACCAAGGTACGGGCTTTATGATCCCATAAAAACAGATGTAAGTAGTGGTTGTCGTAATGATCCAAATCAAGGGGTTTGTTGGTCCCCTCGCCTACAGCCCTAAAAGTAATCTCCCGTTGGCGGCCAATTTCTGTTAATATGTTTGGAATCAAGTCTGAAGAAGTCAAAAACAACTCATAGTCTTTTGAAACCAATAGTGATTTGCCGCTATTTTTTAGCGCAATAATTTCGTACTCCAGCAATGATGTAGGCACTGCTGGGGCTATTGGCATCACCTTATTGTTTTTTCGATTTAAGGCTCTTGGCACACGTTTTAGAATAGACTTGCGCTCAAAAATGTTGGAGAGCATGTATAATTTATGCCTTACAAAACTGGAATAATCTTCAATGGATTGATGATTGTATTGATCCTTTACAGCGATGGGTTTTCCTATGCGAATATCAATACTTCTGTGGCGTTGGGTTAGCAATTCGGCAGGAAGTCTTGCCGTACGAAGTAATGGGTGGATCTTGGCCAACCGATAAAACAACGGGCTGTTCCTGGCGTGAAAATAAACGGGCACAACCGGAACTTTGGCGCGTTGAATCAAGCGCATGGTTGCCGCATTCCAAGTGGGATCGATTGGGACTTGCTTTTTTAATTTGGAAGCTACTTCCCCAGCAGGAAAAACGGCAAAAAGGCCATCGTTTTCAAGGTGACGCAGTACCTGTCTAAATCCACCTATACTTGATTTTGAAGTCAAGCTGTCGTCAAACGGGTTAACGCCTATAAACCACTTTTTAAACCGGGTCACCCGTTCCAATATGAAGTTTGCCATCAATTTAAAATCTGGGCGTACCTCTTGCAAAAGATGTATTAGCATAATACCATCCAAGCCTCCCAAAGCGTGATTTGAAACAAGCACTACGGGGCCTTTGGTTGGAATGCGCTTTAGCTCTGAGGGGCTTATGTGGTAGTTGGCTCTAAATTGATACAATAGAGATGAGGTGAAATGCGCTTCATCGCTGTTTGCTACACAACGGTCATAAATGGAATTGATTTTATGTAGGCGTAAAAACCACATCACAACACGAGCAATAAAACGGCCAACAAATCCAATGTTGGACAGTCCAAGGGCAAGCGCTACATCTTTAGGATATACTAGAGGCATTGGGGTAAGTGTTACCCAAATATAGTTATTTTAAGACCAATTGGAGGGTGGTCGCTGTTCGTTGTTCCAATACAAGTTCGTGGGTGCTAAGCAGTGTATTTGCTGAATTTTCTTCAAAATGTCGAATTGTATAAAGAGATACATCGGGCGTGTGTTTTACGTCAAACCGAGATCGCAATGCAAGTAATAAAGCATCCATTTTATGATACTTGTCTTCTACGCAAACTGAAAAGCTAATGGCCGAATTTTGAATAACATCAACCGACATCTTATACTCGTGTAGAAGCTTGAATATATCACTGATATTGTCTTCCACAACAAATGAAAAATCGCGCGTGGAAAGACGCAGTAGCGACAAGCCTTTTTTAACGATAAAGCAAGGGATTTGAGGTTGCATAAGCACTCCCTTACCCACTTTAGTGCCCGTTTGTTTTGGATTTAAAAAGGACTTCACAAACAGCGGTATTTCTTTTCTTTGGAGCGGCTGTAAGGTTTTAGGGTGAATCACAGATGCTCCGTAAAAAGCAAGCTCAATGGCTTCCTGATATGAAATGTGCTCGAGCAATTGGGTTTTGTCAAATACCCGTGGATCGGCATTCAAAACGCCTTGAACGTCTTTCCATATAGTCACGTCTGTTGCACCCAAACAATACGCAAATATGGCCGCGGAATAGTCAGAACCTTCTCTACCTAAAGTAGTGGTGAAATTGTTCATATCGGAGGCAATAAATCCTTGTGTGACTTTTAATATATTGCCTTGAATTTGATCTTGAATGGCCGATTGGGTTTGCTCCCAGTTGAGTTGTGCACTGCGGTAAAAATTGTCCGTTTTAATACAGCTTCGTGCGTCAACCCATTCAGCGGGAATACCTAAATGGTTTAAATAAGCACAAATAATGGAAGTTGATAACAACTCTCCAAAACTTACCACTTGATCGTATACAAACGCGCGGTGTGGCGAGCGGTTATTGGCTAAAAAAGTGTCGCATTGGGCAAACAGGTTTTTCACCCGCTTGGCTACAGGCCCGTGTGCACCATTAAATAAAGTCTGAACAATCTCTTGATGGAATATTTCCAAATCGTGCAATGCTGCCTTGCAAGAATCTGGGTCTTCGAAATAGGAATCAACAACGCCCTCAAAAGCATTGGTAGACTTGCCCATTGCCGAGACAACAACCAGGGTGTCTTCATGCCCCATTTCGGTAAGCACATTTACCACATTAATTACTCCTTCTGCGTCTTTTACCGACGCGCCTCCAAATTTAAATACCCGCATCTTGTTCTGCTATAAATTTATGCATGGCGCCTTCTGTCATTTGGGTGATATTCCAGTCAGACAGCGTTTTTGCACCTTGCTTTTCATAAAAATTAATGGCGGGCGTATTCCAATCTAATACCACCCATTGGATTCGACGTACACCCGTGTTATGGGCAAAAAAGATAAATTTCTTTAGCAACGCAAATCCTATCCCTTTTCCTCTGTGAGGTTCCGTAACTATCAAATCTTCCAAATGCCAAGACTTGCCTTTCCAAGTAGAATAACAAGGGTAATACAAGGCAATACCAACTACATTACTTTCAATGGTAGCAACAAAACACCCAAATGCTGGGCTTTCGCCAAAACCATCCTGTAAAAGTTCCGCTTCAGTGACGGCAACTGCACCCGGTTCACGCTCAAATTTTGCCAACTCTTGAATCAGTCCAAGTATGGCAGGCACATCGCTTTTGGTGGCGGCACGTATGATCAGATTATCCATCGGGTGGCAAATTTAATAACTCTAACGAATATTGGGGTGTTATTCCCTCACAGCAAAGTACTAATTTGTTTAAAAAATAACGTTCTTGTGGCAGACACGCCAACTACTTTGTATTTTTGTCAAAAAGCAGTGGTGAACGAACTTCCCGTTCTGTATCAAAATAATCCGCAATTCAGGGCCGTGTACCAAAGCGCGTCAGATCATGGTAGCGTATTTGCTGCTGGTCTCGTTGGATCAAAACACAGCTTTTTAGTCAAATCGCTATACGAGCAACACAATGCTACCTTAATTTGGGTACTCAACGACAAAGAAGAAGCAGCGTATTATCTTAACGATTTGGAGGTATTACTCCCCCAAGCGCCCCTTTTTTTTCCATCAAGTTATCGGCGTCCTTATGCGACGGAAGAAACCGAAAATGCCAACGTATTGTTGCGGGCAGAGGTGCTGCAAAAAATCAAAAATACACCCCGGCAACTCATCATTACCTATCCTGAAGCACTATCGGAGCAAGTGTTGACGCCAAAAGAACTACAACGCAAAACCCTGGCCATAAAAAAGGGGGATGAATTGAGCATTGATTTTGTCAACGAAACACTGTTTGACTTTGGCTTTCAGCGCGTAGACTTTGTTTCTGAACCAGGTGAATTTGCAGTTCGCGGTGGTATTTTAGATGTACATTCTTACAACCATGAAGAACCCTTTAGAATCGAGTTTTTTGCGGATGAGATTGATACCATCCGCAGTTTTGATGTGACCAGTCAGCGTTCGACCCAAGCCTTGGATGACATACAGGTCTTGGCTAATATTGAGCAAAAAGAACTAGACGAGAAGCGACAATCGCTGTTGTCATTCATAGACCAAGGTAGTTTGATTTGCGTGCAAAATACCAGTGTCGTTCAAGCTTCATTGGACCATATGTTTGCTCACTCAGAAAAATCTTATGCCGCACTTTCTGGTGAAATAACGCGGCTGCAGCCCGACTCCCTTTTTGTGGACGGGAAACTGTTTGTGCAAGGCTTAGCTGTGCACAAGCAAGTGCATTTTAGTTCGGAAACCAAAGACAATGTTGTGGTTTTTGAATGCCAACCCCAGCCTCGGTTTCAGCGCAAATTCGACTGGTTTGTTGCCCACCTAAACGAAAACACGGAAAAGCAGGGGGTCAATCACGTTTTTTGTGCTTCTGATGCACAAAAAAAACGACTGGTTCAAATTATAGAGGAGCTTGCGCCTGAGACGTCTTTTCATTGCTGGGTCGCACCACTGTTCCAAGGGTTTGTAGATGAAGATGAAAATATTGTTTGTTACACAGACCACCAGCTTTTTGAAAGATATCACAGGTTTAGGTTAAAAAATGGCTACGCAAAAAAACAAACCTTATCCCTAAAAGCGTTGAATGAGTTGGAAGTTGGCGATTACGTCACTCATATCGATCATGGTATTGGAACTTTTGGAGGGTTGCAGCGCATCGATGTTGAAGGAAAAACACAAGATGCCATAAAACTTTTTTATGGCGACAGGGATATCCTGTACGTGAGCATTCATTCGCTGCATAAAATTTCGAAATACAATGGAAAGGACGGCGCCGTACCCAAAGTATATAAATTAGGTTCTGGGGCTTGGAAAAAAATCAAACAAAAAACCAAAAAACAGGTTAAGGAAATTGCCTTTAACCTTATTAAAGTCTACGCCAAAAGGCGTATGAACAAAGGTTTTGCAGCTGGACCTGACACTTATTTGCAACACGAGCTTGAAGCTTCATTTGTTTTTGAAGACACACCAGATCAGCGCACAGCTACGGAAGCAGTTAAACAAGACATGGAAGATCAAAAACCCATGGATAGATTGATTTGTGGTGATGTTGGTTTTGGTAAAACAGAAGTAGCTATTAGAGCTGCGTTTAAGGCCGTTGACAACGGAAAGCAGGTAGCCGTATTGGTGCCTACAACCATCCTTGCTTTTCAACACCACAATACTTTTGTTAATCGGCTTAAAGATTTTCCTGTGACGGTAGATTACCTAAACCGATTTAGAAGCACAAAACAAAAAAAGGAAGTTTTAGAACGCATTGAAAGTGGCTCCATCGATATTGTCATTGGCACTCATCAACTGGTAGGGAAGTCGGTTTCTTTCAAAGACTTGGGGCTGCTTATTGTTGACGAAGAGCAGAAGTTTGGAGTTAGCGTTAAAGAAAAACTGCGTGCGCTCAAAGAGCATGTAGACGTACTCACACTAACCGCCACACCCATACCAAGAACCCTCCAGTTTAGCCTAATGGCAGCAAGAGACCTGTCCATTATCAATACACCGCCACCAAACCGCCACCCTATTGAAAGTCAGGTATTGTCTTGGGACGAAGTGCAAATTCGCGATGCTGTGATTTACGAACTGCAACGCGGGGGGCAGGTGTTTTTTGTACACAATCGCATTGACAATATAAAAGAGGTTTCAGGAGCAATACAACGCCTCGTTCCTGATGCGCGTATCGCCACTGCGCATGGGCAACTCCCGGGAAATACATTGGAAAAACTGATGCTTGGTTTTATTGCTGGAGCATTTGATGTATTGGTAGCCACTACCATCATTGAGAGCGGCTTGGACGTTCCCAATGCCAATACCATCTTCATCAATAATGCAAATAATTTCGGGTTAAGCGATTTGCACCAGATGCGTGGTCGTGTTGGGCGCAGCAACAAAAAAGCGTTCTGCTATTTTATTACGCCCCCTTTTTCGGTACTCACATCAGATGCCCGAAAACGCATGGAAGCCATCAGTCAATACACCGCACTTGGATCGGGTTTTCAAATTGCCATGAAAGACTTAGAAATTAGAGGTGCAGGAGATTTATTGGGTGGCGAACAAAGTGGATTTATCAATGATATTGGATTTGAAACCTACCAAAAAATTTTAAAAGACGCCATTGAGGAGTTGCAGCAAAATGAATTTAAGGAGTTGTACCCCGATCAAAAGCCTAAGCCAAAAGAACTGGTTTTAGATACAGATATTGAAGTCTTCTTCCCAACAGATTATATCAACAATGTAAAAGAACGAATGGTGCAATACCAAGCACTATCCGCGCTCAAAACAGATGATGAACTCACAGCTTTTGGAGATGCGCTTAGAGATAGGTTTGGTAGCCTACCAGAGCCAACATTAGCGCTTTTTGAAAGTGTCCGTTTTAAATGGCTGGGTGCATCCTTGGGGTTTGAAAAAATAGTGCTGAAAAAAGAAAAATGCATTTGCAGCTTTGAAGCCAGCCCAGAAAGTGACTTTTACCAAACGCCAGCATTTCAATTTATGCTTGGAAAACTTGGAGACCTTGGCAACGCACAGCTAAAAGAAAAAACCGCCAAGGAAAAACACAAATTAGTTTTGGTAATCAATGAGGTAGAGACCATAGAAAAGGCGATCCAGTTATTGCAAAAGTTACAAGCGCCTAAAGTTGCTTAAGTTCTTTAACAACTCTAAAAGCCTTATCGACTTGCGCATCATTGACCAGTATGGTAAATTCATTAGAAGTAGATATAACTTCGTAAATATTGATTCCTTCCCATGAAAGCCGCTGAAAAACAAAGTAATAAATGCCTGGAATGGCAACATTCTCTGTTGGTAGCTTTAGTGTAATAGAAGATAAATTTTCTTCTTTGTGCAAGCAAAGTTCTTGTGCAAGATGTTTGTCAACCATGGGAGCCAAATGTTGACTTACGACTATATTACACTCGTGGACGCCTCTTGAAGAGGTGTAGAAATTTTCACTCGATAGTTGCAAATGCGAAAGCAGTTTGGCTTGGGCTGCAAGCAAGGTGTCTGACACTTTAAAGTTATAATCAATGAGTGCAGAACGAACCGTTATGTCTCCAATATTTTTTAGCGTCTTGACGATTTTGTGCGAATGGCGAAACTCCAAATCGGTGGACAGGCGTTTTAGGGCCATTACAATCGCACCTATACGCACGGGTTTTTGGGTTTGCGCCTGAATTTCTTCTTGCATCATGCGAGACAGCGAGGTAAAATTGATAATCCCTTTTGTAAGTGCGCTAATCAAAAAAGGCTTTGACTTGATATGTGCCTCCACGGCAGCGGCAATGGTTTTCATTAAATATAATTATTTCACAAAAATATTAATAATAAAACAAACTGTTATAGTTATAACATTCTAAACAAAACAAAAGGCTTGTTCAATGTGGGTAAGGCTGTGATTGGGAGGTTGGCCTACAATACTGATGATATCAAAACTCGTTTCGCCTTTCCAATGAAACTTCTGTACATAGAAATCTGCAGCGTGAGCCAAAAGTTTGCGTTTTTTTAGGGGTCACAAATGTTTCAAGAGTGTCATAGAAATCAAAGAAACACCACTTAACCTCCACTCTGGCGAGTATATCGTCTTTAGATGCAATTAGTCAATCTCAGCTTTTGGTATTAGAAATTACGATGTCTGATGCGGTAACCCTGCTTTTTTAAATGGGCTCAAGCCATGTCTTCACCTTCCCTCCCTTTGTCAAGGGTATTCATAATTTTAAGATTTGAGATTATTAAAGATAAAAAGCCTTAGTTAAGTTAGGGCATAAAATCCCTATTTTTGTGAGCATAAATTCTTTATGAGCAAACGCCACACCATAACCGCTGCACTTCCATACACAAATGGCCCTATTCATATTGGTCATATGGCTGGTGTTTATGTCCCTGCGGACATCTATGCGCGCTACTTGCGCCTAAAAGGAGATGAGGTCTTGTTTATTTGTGGGAGTGACGAGCACGGAGTTGCCATATCCATGAAAGCCAAAAAGGATGGTATAACGCCCAAGGAAGTGATTGATAAGTACCACGGTATCATTGAAAAAGCCTTTAACGATTTTGGTATTTCTTTCGATTACTATGGCAGAACCTCAAGTAAGGTGCATCACGAAACAGCACAAGAATTCTTCAAAGCGATTCATGACAAAGGTGAGTTTGAAACCGAGACTACTGAACAATTATATGACGCCAAAGAGGATCAATTTTTGGCAGATCGATATGTAGTGGGTACGTGCCCAAAGTGTCAAAACCCAGAAGCATACGGTGATCAATGTGAGTCTTGTGGAAGTTCGCTTAACGCCAACGACTTGATTAACCCTAAATCAGCGATTTCGGGTGAAACGCCAAGTCTTAAAACGACCACACACTGGTATTTACCACTCGGTCGATATGAAGCCTTTTTACGTTCGTGGATACTAGAAGGCCATCAAAAAGATTGGAAGCCGAATGTGCTTGGTCAAGTTAAATCGTGGCTTGACGACGGTCTAAAACCAAGAGCCATAACCCGTGACTTGTCATGGGGTATTCCAGTACCTGTAGATGGGGGTGAAAACAAAGTACTTTATGTATGGTTTGATGCGCCAATCGGGTATATCTCTGCAACAAAAGAATGGGCAGCAAAGGAAGTTAAAGACTGGGCGCCCTATTGGCAAGACGAAAATACGGAACTGGTTCATTTTATTGGAAAAGACAATATCGTATTTCACTGTATTATTTTTCCAGCGGTACTAAAAGCCATGGGTGGCTATATACTCCCTAAAAATGTACCCGCAAACGAATTTCTGAACCTAGAGGGTCAAAAGCTTTCAACCTCTAAAAATTGGGCGGTGTGGCTACATGAATACCTTGAGGATTTTCCTGATCAACAAGACGTATTGCGATATGTTCTTACGGCAAATGCCCCCGAAACCAAAGACAACGACTTTACTTGGCATGATTTTCAAACTCGTAACAACAGCGAGCTGGTAGCCATTTTTGGCAACTTTATCAATCGCGTAATGGTATTGATGAAAAAATATTATGAAAGCGTGGTACCGGATCCTAATGAATACAGCGCCGTTGATACGGAAACCCTTGAAACACTTGCAGCAGCCCCTTTAAAAATTGGCAGCTTAATTGAGCAATATAAGTTTCGTGCGGCCTGTCAAGAAATGATACAATTGGCACGGTTGGGCAATAAGTATTTGGCTGACGAAGAGCCTTGGAAGCTTATCAAAACAAATCCCGAGCGTGTGGCTACCATCATGCACACCGCCATGCAAGTAGCGGCTGGGTTAGCCGTTTTGTCTGAACCTTTTTTGCCGCATACTGCGGAAAAACTTCGAGATATGCTGCAGCTAGACAAGGCCGTTTGTTGGGACAGTTTACAAGATGAAATGCCTGTTAGGAGTAACCACACCCTAGGAAATTCCTCCCTCCTTTTTGAAAAAATAGAAGATGACGCAATAGCTACGCAGCTAGAAAAGCTTTCCTAGTACTCTTCCTTCTAAAAGTGTTAAATAATTTGATTGGGCTTCAATTAAATTTGTATTTGTAGTTCCAAATCTTATTAAAATTAATCTTAATTTACACAAAATGTTACTCATTTTTGGTGCACTAATAACCATACTTTCCCTTCCATTACTTTTCGTTTTAGAAGTAGATTCTTTTTCATTTTTTGAATACATCTTTACGCTAAATTCTGACAAGGGCATCGTCAGCTCGCTTTTTACAATTGGGGTTTTTTTAATGGGTATTGCCTACATTTTAAATTGATTAAAAAAGGCTAAGGCCTATATTTGTTGGAATGATTTACATTGCACATCATGCTATTTACGCACACCCGTTACCGGAAGGACATCGTTTTCCCATGGCGAAGTATAAATTGTTGCCACAGCAACTGCTGTTAGAAGGAACATGTCATAAAGAACAGTTTTTTACGCCTAAGCGCATGGCAGATATACACATTACACGAACACATTGTGCAGATTATTACGAGCGTCTTAAAAGCTTGTCGTTTTCAAAAAAAGAAGCACGGCGCATTGGCTTCCCGCTTTCTGCTGAGCTCATTGAGCGCGAATGTATCATCGCACAGGGCACATTAGAAAGCTGCACTTATGCACTTGAAAATGGCGTTGCCTTTAATGTTGCGGGCGGAACCCACCACGCCTTTTATGACCGAGCAGAGGCGTTTTGTTTACTTAACGATCAGGCTATTGCTGCAAATTATTTGCTAGAAAATAATTTGGCGCACAAGATATTAATTGTCGACTTGGATGTTCACCAAGGAAATGGAACCGCTACACTCTTTCAACATAATCCTGCCGTCTATACGTTTTCGGTTCATGGCAAAGCAAATTACCCCTTCCAAAAAGAAAAGAGTGACTTGGATATCGCATTAGCAGATAATACCCAAGACACCGCATACTTAAGTATGTTGGAAGAAACACTCTACAAGTTATTGAACGACTTCCAGCCTGACTTTGTGTTTTACCTATCGGGTGTAGATATCCTAAAAGAAGACAAACTCGGGCGTTTATCAATGTCGCTTGAGGGTGCCAAAAAAAGAGATGAAATGGTACTATCGGCTTGTTATGACCACAATATCCCGGTGCAATGTAGCATGGGCGGTGGCTATGCCCCAGATATAAACATCATCGTTGAGGCACATGCCAACACCTATCGTGTAGCTGCAGCCATTTACGACTAATTGGAGTCGCTGCATTTCGTCTAAATGAATTTCTGCAGCGGGTCTTTTTTCACCTGACTTGGTTTAATATTCGCGATATTCCAAGTGTCCTCGGCAAGGGACGTGGCTTTCTTTTTTTTTTAGGTGCTCGAGGCAAATTTCAACCAACTTGTTCCAAGCAACAATGCGATGCTATTGGGTTTTTTCAACGGCTTCGCCCTCCTTTTATCTATATCGTAAATTTGTGGCTACGGAAAAAGTAGTTAACTTTTTTTTTGAAATCTAACTTTGCTTCTTCTAGGTTGTCACCCAAGTGTCCGATTAGCATAATGCTGTTCTGAATTGTACTCATGATAAAGGTTTTTTAGGTTATTATTCTACTAGCGCCATCGCTGACTGCGCAACAACAACGCCGCCTTAACAACATCTTGCCTGCTTATTTGCCCAACAAGTCTGCCCTGCTCTAAGACGGGAAGCCTACGGCGGTTGGTTTTATGAAATAGCATAGCAGCATCAAAAATGGTTTTATCTGCTTCTATAGTTTCTAGGTTTTCTGTCATGCTATGCACTACCTTACGATCAAAGAAAGGCTGATTAAAATACTTACTTTCAGAAAGGTGCTTTATGCAGTCTGCCTCAGAAATAATCCCAACCAACCTAGACATTTCGTCCAAAACCGGCCCACCAGAAATTTTATTGCGAATTAGAATACGCATTACTTCAAGGATGGATTGCTGTGGGGAAAATGTAATCAAGTCACGTGTCATATAGTCTCGAACCAAAAGGGATTTCCTTCGCTTCGGAATGAACTTTTGACGTGCTGCTTGAAAACTTTTTATAGGCATGTTTATGTTTTGTTCAACAAAAGGTAAGAAAAAAATTTTGATCTTTGGATTATCAACAAAAAAGATACATTTACAACAATGGAAAAGACAGCTATAATGGGATGTGGTTGGTTAGGGAAAGTTCTTGCCCAATCGCTCATAGCAAAAGGACATCATGTGCGTGGAAGTGTCACCACCGAGGCCCATTTAGAGGTCCTCCGCAATATGGGCATTGAGCCATTCTTAATTAAGCTTGATAACGAAGCTATAACCGGAAACTTAAATGACTTTCTTGAAGGAGTTGACGCCCTTGTTATTGCATTTCCACCAGGACGTAGAAAAAATCCCGAAGCCAACTATGTAAGTCGCATCAGAATACTTGTAGATGCACTTGCAAAGCATCCGTCTTGTAAGCTATTAATGCTAAGTAGTATAGGCGTATTTGGTGCTACGCAAGGCGTGGTATACGAAAAAAGCACTCCTGCACCAGATGGTTTAAGCGGGCAACAACTATTGGAAGCTGAAGAATTCATTCAATCTGCTGAAAATCATACAACCATTGTAAGGTTGGGTGGATTAGTTGGGGGCAATAGGCACCCTGCAAAACAGCTTGCCGGCAGAACCAACATACCAGCACCACAAGCGCCAACAAACCTAGTTCATCGGCAAGACGTAGTGCGTTTTCTTATGGCAATAATTGAGGAAGGGCATTGGGGCAAAACGCTTCATTGTGTAAGTCCTGTTCATCACCAGAGAGCTGATTTTTATACGGAAGCCTCTAAGCGTCTAAACCTAAAACTGCCTTCATTTGCAAAAACAACAAGTAAGCGAAACAAAAAGGTAATGGACAGCCTTAGTGCCAGGCTATTCGACTTTTCTTATCGTTTGGCTGATTGCGGGGTCGAAGGGAGTTAACATAGCGTCACCGCTGATTTGATCAGCAAATATATCCCAGCTTTTTTTCATTTTATTAATAGCGAGGCTTTGTTGTTCAAAAGCAGTATCTCCAAAAGTATCTCCAAAGCGTTGGTCTGCAGCGATACTCGCATGAGTTACAAACACATTAAAACGCGCGCGAATGGGTTTAGTATCCCAGTCTTCTGGCCAAGGTTGACTATTTAATTTAATGGCTTCTTCTTTGATGTTTTTAAGCGTAATGGCACGTTGATCAGATGGGATTTCGTGCAAAGACTCCATCAATGCCAACAAGCTAGACCAGTTTAACTCCTGTCGTGAATCAGGTGTTATAAGCGGAGTTTTTTGAATAAGGGTATCAACTACAACAGCGTTGTTTGAAGAAAGGGATGGTTGTTGTTGTGTACAACCAACCAACAAGATGCAACAAAACAAATAACAAAAACGCATGCTCAAAGATACGCTTCTTGGGCATTGTCTAAGGCTATTCATAAGTAAGACCACTGTTCATAGGAAACAGTATGCCATTGCCGTCATATGTCAAGGCCCAATCAAAGCTAAGTTTTGCTTTGGGTGCGGCATCTCCAAAAAGTACGTCAGCTAAGCCTTCGCCTGCCATTCCTGGTAGAAAGGAAGCTACAAAAGCATCCCAATTTTGGAGGTGTTCGTTTATCATAAGCGGTCGGCCAGACAACAGTAATACAACCACTTTGTTGCCACTGTCATAGGCGCGTTTAAGCGTTTCAATATCAGCTTTATTGAGTCGTAAATCACCATCGTCACCAATTCCTTCAGCGTATGGATATTCTCCAATCACAGCAAGAACAACATTGTCCTCTGGTATTATTTTGGCGTTAGGGCTGTATGTTATAATAGCTTCTGGTGCCACTTGTGAAAGCCCTTCCAAGACTGTAGTACCACTGGGCTGCAATACGCGGTTTGCCATAAATCCAGTAAAATCTGCTGCATTGGCTTTTCCATCGTTATCTAAGTCTATTTCACTAAAATGATCCTCCCAATTGCTTTTTTCAAATTTATTTTCGAAGACTTTTTCGAGTTGACTGTAATACTCTTTGCTGGTCAGTTCCCCATCAGCATTATAATCTAAAAAAGCAAAGTCAGGGGTGAAAATGCCTTGCCAATCGGTTGTCCATCCTCCATTTTGTACACCAAGATTATGTGCTGCTGAGCCAACTACAGTAATGGCTGTATTTTTAGCCAATGGTAGTGTACCTTCATTTTTAAGTAAAACGGTAGACTTTTGCACTTCTTCACGAGCTAAGGCTCGATGTGCTGCAGTACCAATTTGATTTAGATATGCATCATCCATATATGGGTTATCAAACAACCCAATTTCAAATTTAACTTTTAAAATACGACTAACTGCATCATCTATTCTAGCCATGCTAACGCTACCCTCATTTACTGCTTCAATTAGATTGTTTATAAACGTTTTATAGTGCTGATTTTTTGAGTAAAAGGGGTCTCCTTGCCTTATCCCTGGGACCATAACCATATCAATACCCGCATTTATACCATTAATTACATCAGACTTGTAATCACCAGGTAGTTGATTAATTCCGCCCCAATCTGACACCACAAGACCCTTAAAACCCAGCTCTCCCTTAAGCAGATCCGTTATAAGATATGTATTCCCGTGACATTTTTCTCCACCTACGCTGCTAAAGCTCACCATAATGGTTTTTACATCTGCAGCAATAGCTGTTTCGTAAGGAGGTAAGTGCAATTCACGTAATGTTTTATCATCTAAAAGAACATCACCTTGATCAATTAAATATTGGTGTATGCCATCTGATTCAGTCCCTGTACCCCAAATGGTTGCGCCATCACCAACAAAATGCTTCGCACAGGCAGCTACTTGTTTATCATTTGTTTCCGTAAGTATTGCTTGATATCCTTTAACAGCTGCTGTTGTAAGTCCATTTACGAGCTCCGTAGACTGTCCAAAACCTTCGTAGAAACGCCCCCATCTAGGGTCTTGAGGAACAGCAACACAAGGGGAAAACGTCCAATGAATTCCGGTCGCAGCAACCTCAATAGCTGTTGCTTTGTTTATGCGATAAACCAAATCAGCATCGTTGGCAGCGCCTAAAGCAAGGTTGTGTGGAAATACGGTTGCGCCTAAAAGGTTGTTATGCCCGTGAACGGCATCAACACCATAAATAAGTGGAATTGCTAAACGGTCTTCCATCGCTATCTTTTGGAATCCATTGTCCATTTCAAGCCAATCTTTTGGAGTGTTGTTTTGTGGAGCACCAGCACCACCACTTAAAATTGAACCAATATGATAGGTTTTGATATCAGCCAAGTCATCAAACATACGTAAGTCAACTTGAGTCATTTGCCCCACCTTTTCGGCAAGGGTCATCTGATCTAATAAGATGGCTACTTTTTTGGCAATAACCTGATCGTCTTTCTTATTGGAAGATAAGGTGCAGGCAGTAAGGAATAAAAGAGATAATAATGAAATACTAATGTGCTTGGAAAACATAAAAATTTTTTAAATTTTTCTCTAAACTAATACTTTATTTTTTCATTTTTATCCCAAAGTCCCCAATAGGCACCTACTTCTCCTTCGGGGCCAACTTTCCAAGACTCATCAAAAGATGAAAAATAGAATACGTCTATGTCAGCTTTTTTAGCCCAGGCCTGTGTATTTACGAAGTATTTTATAGCGTGTTCTTCACTAGGCACGGCTCCTTTTAACGACTCGCCTTTACTTGGCCAGCCTGTTTCGGTTATGATTACTTTTTTGCCCTTAGCAGCGTCCATCGCCTGTCCATACATTTGTTGCATATGATTCAAAGCATGTTCTTCAGGGCAGCCTTCCCAAAAAGGATAACAGTTCGACAATATAACATCAGAGTGTTCCACAAGCTCAGGGTGTACCGTAAATTCGTAATAGGCATCTACATAGCCCACTGGAATATGTTCAGGAATGGCTGCGCGGACGCGTTTCATAAAATCTAAAAGCGCATCAAGTGAAAGGTCGTTTCTATAAAGCACTTCATTACCCACAGCTGCAATATCCACACAACCTTCGTTCGCTAAGGCAATAAGCGCATTGATTTCCTCCTCATTTTTTTCATTGTAATCGTTTAGCCATGCACCAACCATGGTTTTTAAACCTTGTTTGTGTGCCAGTCTTGGAATATGTTCATTTCCTTCAATACACGAAAATGAACGTATCCATTTGGTGTACGGCTTTAAAATCTTAATACGTCTTTCAACCTGAGTTTCCGTAATGGTATCTCCTGGCTCTTGACCGTCTTCATACATACTAAAGCAAATGCCATGAATGCCTGACTTAAGCGTTTTACGCCATAGAGCTGCTAAATCTATGCTTGTGTAAGTTTCAAAATTAACTCCTTCATACGATTTATACTCAAGCGCCTCAAGGCTAAAGTCTTTCCCCTCTCTGTATGACATGTTACTTCTTTTATATTAATTTACAATTCCCCGCGTCTTTCTACGAGTTTTTCTTTGATTTCTTTCGCGCGCTTTTCAGACAAACTGTAATTCCACATAACCAACATAGCTAAAACTGCAGTGCTAGCAGGGACAATAATGTCTGCAATTCTAAGTCGGGTCATCGTTTCGACGGCCTGATTGGTAGCGTTCTGATCAAACCCAACCATTTTAAGAATTACACCGCTTAAAATAATCGCCAAGGCTTGACCGAGTTTTACCATCCACCAGTAAATAGCACCAAAAGTACCTTCCTTTCGGGGCATTCCATTTTTCAACTCATCCAAGTCACAAACATCTGCAGTCATCGACATCATCAATGTAAATAATCCGCCCATTCCAAAGGCAAACAATGGGATTGGCGCAAAAATTAACCAAGGGATTCCATTGCTAGCATCTATGCTAAACCAAGTCATGCCTACACTTTCTAAGAAAGGGTTCAAAAAATC
Source organism: Bacteroidota bacterium (assembly GCA_038143535.1). Lineage (GTDB taxonomy): Bacteria > Bacteroidota > Bacteroidia > Flavobacteriales > Flavobacteriaceae > UBA7446. The sequence continues at coordinate 199,081 of JAYQMD010000001.1, read as the reverse complement.
AAATATGGCGGCAACGCCACTATTTAATCCCTGACCTAATGAAGTTTGGTTAAAGCTGTTGTTGAGTTCAATATCAAAGCCCCACCACTTCAGCGAATAGCCAACGATGGACAAGGACGTTGAAATTAGAAACGCATTTCGCTTGCCCCACTTAGTTGCCATCTTTGAAATAATAGGAATAACCAAAAAGGCGGTGATGATAGCGTTTAGTGAATTAAACCAAGCAGGCCAAGTCCCCGCTTGTTCCCAGCTCCCTTTATTCATATGAAACACAATAATAAAAACAGAAAAAGCTGCCACGAGTTGAAAACCATTAAATACAAGAAAAGTGGCGCCACACAGTTTCATAAAAGGCTTATTTTTAGAAACTTGCTTTATCCCTTCCCAGAGCTCTACTAAATTATAAGCTAATGTTTTAAGTGTAATTTTCTTTCTATTTTCCATTTGTACCGAGTCAATCCCTCTACAAAAAATTGCAGGTAATACGCCAAAAAGCATACATACAACTCCAACAATAATAGCCATAGTTCTTACCCCTTGAGCTGGATTGTCAAAAGTATTTGCATCTGGAATAATAACATAAAGCCATGGAACGATTATCCATGCAATTTGTCCCATAGAATTGGCAAAACTCATTAACCTTGTTCGCTCGTTATAGTCAGAGGTCAATTCATAGCCCAGACCAACAAGTGGAGTAGCAAACATGGTATTCCCAACAAGAAATAATATTTGCAATATCATAACGTACCAAAAGTTGAACGTTTGCGATGCGTTTTCATCTAATTGCCACATGAGAATGAAGAGGATACCACTTATTATGGCCCCCGAAAAAATATACGGTCTTCTCCTTCCCCATGTAGACTTGGTATTGTCGGAAATAAAACCCATGACCGGATCTGTCAAGGCATCGAAAATTCGAGGCAATCCTCCCAAAAGACCAGCCCACACAGGGTCCATGCCAAATGCGGTTAGGATAAATACTTGTATATAAACCCCCAAAACACCAGGTAAAAGATTGAGTACAAAATGCCCTGCGCCGAATGCCCCCTTTTGTTTTAGAGGGACTTTGTTTCGTGTGGTTGTAATGGTTGTTGGTGACATAAACCTATTTTATTTGATTAGAATTGTTTGGATAGCTTGCGGGCTGATCGAAATATTTTTTGAAATTCCGTCTAGTTTTAGGACAAAACTCTTGCCCGTTTTACCTTCGTTAAATACCACTACAGCTTTGGTTCCATCTGGATTTTTAACAGCCGTGACCATCAATTCTGCGTCTGTATTTTGGGCTTCAATTACTTTGGCGTCTGGGCGAATAAACTTGCTAAAGTGCACCATGATATAATATAGTGGAGTAAAGTATACTTCGTCCTTTTCGATGTCGACAATTACGGGAGCAATGCACCAGTTGTTTGCCCAGTTTGGACCCCCTTTAGTGTCCAGTACCATGTTCCAATCTACCCATCCGTCAACCCAATTGTTAAGACAACCTATGATGTCGCGGGCATAGCGATTTGCTGGTGCATATTTTGGATGTAAATATTTTTTAGAAGATTCCCGCCAATCGTATCCCCAGTCTGTTGCTTCTTTCTTCCAATACCAGTTGTCATCTTGCCAAACAGGCACTTCTGCATCTATACAAGCTTCGGTTTGAATTAAATACTTGTCTGGTGCTTTTTCATGCGCATACTGCAATTCCTCTGGAAAATAATCATAAGTGCTCTCATACCAATGCACAGCAGTTCCATCAAAATATTTAGATGAACCTTCGTCTTTATACATCACATCTACCCACTCACGTAAGCCTTCGCGGTTTTGATCGTAGCCTAAAATGACTATATCTCCTTTGCCGTCAGCCTCAAGTTTTGGTCCGAGGAAATGTTGTACAAAATGCGCCATTTCATCTGGAGAATAATGCATACTTTCCCAATTTTCGCCGTTTCCGTGCGGTTCATTTTCGACAGTAAAGCCCCAAATGTCTATGCCCTCAGCCTTGTATGCATCAACATATTTGGAAAAGAACAACGCCCAAGTATCGTAGTATTCTGGCAGAAGTTTTCCGCCAACCCAGCTGTTGTTGTCTTTCATCCACGGCACCGCAGTCCAAGGTGAGGCAAAAAGTCTAAACCCATCATCAGAAACAGCCATAGCATCTTTGATCATGGGAATGATATCGTCTTTATCCTCGTCGATAGAAAAGTGCTCCAAATTTTTATCTCCTACTACAGGTGTATATGAGTAATTACTTAGCGAAAAATCACAGGAGTTCATGTGCGTGCGAGTAAGAGAGTAGCGCGCGCCTTCTTTTGCAAAATATGCCCTTAGGATTTTATCTCTATTCTCTTTACTGATCTGGTTGAGCAAATACGCAGATGATTCTGTAAAAGCCCCTCCAAAGCCCGATATGGTTTGGAGCTCTTTAGACGTATCTAGGGTAATGCTCGTGGGATTTTCAAGCACTTTAAATTCGGTTACTTGTGTAAGCTTATATCCGCTTTCTGAGGTTTCATAAACCATTATTTCAGGGGAATCGTTTGTGCAAGAAGGTGCCATTAGGGTAAATATTAAAGCTATAAAGAGTTTATTCGTTTTCATGGGGCTAGTTTGGATTAAGTTCTAAAGCATTAGGGGGTAGAACGGAGATATAGAGGTTTTCACTAAGACCGTTAAAGGTTTTGGTGATGGGTGCTCCATTACGTGTAAGGCCATCAAAAGTACCGCTGTCAACAAGGTCCCAGAGCGCATACTTGGCCTTACCTTCAACGGTGAAAAGTCCGAAGTGATTTTCAGAACCTTTGGAATTATGGGCTTCTTTCCAAGGCTCGTCAAAAGCTTCAAAAAAGAAGCAAGCCACCCCGTTTTCCTTGGCCCATGCGCGCACCAACTTATAGTATTGTGCTTGTTTATATTGGTCTGCAGCATGTGAGCCTTTTTGGCCATAATAGCCGTTGGATATTGTAGCCCACCCTGTTTCGCCAATATGTATGGGCTTGTTTACGCCAAGGCTCTCCATATATTTTTTAACATTATTGTATTGCTCAATGGCAAAATCACGGGACCGTATCATCGCCTCGTCTATAAGTTCTTTTTGAGTCTTGTTCTTTGCCTCTTCTGTGGTTATCTCCCAAAATGCTGGGTTGTAATGGGTGTTGTGAAAAGGATAGGTATGCATGGAAATATAATCCACTGACTCGATCAATTCTTCTAAATCTGCATTGTGATAGGCCGTGTCGCCTCCCCCCCAAGAGGCAAAATCATCAGAACTGGTAATCCACAAATCTTTGGGAAGTTTGTTTTCTTTTTTTAGCGTTTGAATAGGAAACCCAATAAAGGATAATGCCGGGTTGTACATAGTAGCTTTCGGCCCATTTTACCATGGCCTCATTTCCAACAGCGAGTACTTTTACGACGCCTGGATATTTATTGGCCAATTCAACCGCTTTATTAATTTCAATTTCGTTCCGAGGGCTTTCCACGTAGTGATTAACTGCTCGGTCTGTCCAAGAATTTAGGCAATCAATCCACGCACCAAGCATCACATACATTTCAAACGAAGCGTCTTCTTTTTTAAGTTCTGAGATGGCTATGAGTATATTTTCAGCCTGCGGTAAATGCACATTGTATGTTCTAATAATGCGAATATTCATGGCAGAAAGTATGCGCATGTCATCCTTTAGCTCCTCAATGGTCGGTTGGACATCCCGTGTGTGTTTTCTGTAGCCTCCATACGAAATAGCTAAGTAATCTGGGTTGCCCAAAATTTCAGCAGCTGTTTTGCTAGAGTTTTTCATTTTTTGATTGTTGGTGTTACATGCGATAGACATCAAAATGACGACCACAATAAAACAATAAGTTCGAATCGTTTTCGCCATTCATCAGTTGGCTTTGCATTGGTTTAATTAGGTTATTCTATTTGCATTATGCTTTCAATGTTGATACAATTATTTTACTAACAGTATTCGTTCGTTGAAAGATTTGTTGGGACGTTTCTTTATCTAAATATTGTCCTGAAAACAAGTTAGATTCGCCTGAATGCAACACTACTTCTATGGCTGGTTCAGTTGATTTTTTGTAAATAATAGGTACTTGACAGTAGGTAAACGCCAAGCTCTCTTTAGGCAAATCAATTGATGCTGTTTGATTGGCAACATTTATGTAATTGAATTGCTTGGGTTCGGTTAAAAACTCATTGACGTGCAGAATGGTTGGGTCAAATCCTAATGTGCCATCCGAAACTCGAACGCCTAATTCGCCAAATCGACTTAAAATATCTTCTTTTACCTGACCTGTCATGCCGGGCTGTTGCGCGCCTTTTCCAGCAGGTGTATGCGAATACGGATCTGTTGGGAAAGCACCGTACAACTCGGGTGATTTGTGAGCGCCAATACCCGCATTTATTTCATAGTAGTGATCAAACAACTTACCTATTAGCGCTGGGTCTTCGTTCTTGTCTATTGCCGCTTTGGTAATTTCATAAACAGCTAGAAGTAGCTTTGAAACCATGTGCCAATAAATAGAGCCTAGTCCTTCATATCCAAAGAAAGTCCCTGACCTACCTGTAAATGATTTGTGGTCAAAAACTTCTTCAAAAATTTGCTCAATGTAAGCCTGCTCCTTGACCAACATGCTTTGATAGTGGCTTGGTAACTCAGCTAATGCAGCTTGCAAACTTTTCACATTGTTAAAGTTGCAATTAAAGTGGTATTCACCAAATATATCTTGAGACAATACTGACGTATCAGCATCGGCCACAAGTTTTTGAAGCAAGGCAGACTTCGCTATTTTCACTTCTGGAATGGTATTCTTATCAATAAATCTTGGCAGGTCTTTGTTGGGATACAAAATGTAGCTGTATTGATCTGTCCTAAACAAACTGCTGCCTTTGAGGCTATCCAATACATCTAAGCTTTCTTGAGCAGATAAGTGCCCTGAACTCAGCACTGCCACCTGACCTTCAAGCATTTCAGGTAAATGGGAGATGCTGACTGAGTCATTTGATTTTAATGTCATCAAATTGTAGGCATGATACATGCCGTCGGCTCTTTTGTTGGCGGCAATCGAGTGTTCCAAATAGGTAGTAACTGTTTTCAAAAATGAAAGCAATGCTGCTTTTGAAATAATTTCTTTTTCACCAGAAAAGCGCTTCTCATAAACGGTCTGGCGGTAATGACTCCCGGCTTCGCCCAATGCATCCATGAGTGCTTTTCGTACTTCATCACTAAAGCTACCATCCAAAAGACTTTTGTGCTGCTCTAGCGCGCTGTTTATTTGGCTAAACAGCACATGTAGTTCTTTAGATATGAGTGCATTCATTTCAGCTGATGTCGCAATCATGTTTTCAAAGAAGCGTAAAAAACGTCTCAAGTAGTAGAGTGTTACCATGGAAACGCCGTTACCAACCAAGGCATTATTCGCATCATTCCATTCGGGACGTTGGGTATTCATCCAAATACCGCCTTCAGGGATAAAGTTTGATATTTTTGCCAGAACGGTAGCCAAGATCTTTTCAATAAAGTTGACCTTATAGATAAAGAAGGTTTGATCTCGAAGCAATGCGCCGTCTACACCAATTTCATCTCGTTTGAATTGTATGTTCTCCTCACGCTCAAAGTCAAAATCAATGGTGTTTTTTGAATCCTTTAAAATATCTTGGTAGCTCTTGATTCGATAAGGAACGTTGGCATAAACAAATAAGTCTTGATTAAAATAATCTTGGAGTTTATTTGGATAATAGTTCTCAATAAATTCTAAGAACTTAAGCAGGTAAATGATTTGGTGATCACCCCAATAGCCTATATAAGCCCAAGGGTTATCTGGTTCGATGGTTTCCCAATCAAAACCGCCTTTGGTAACACGGTATGGGTTATAGCCATCAAAAGTAGTGGCGTTGAGAAACTTGTGAATCATTCCCTCAATAAACTCAGGGTAAGCATGCGCTAAAGCTTCCCAGTTTTGAAAAATATCACGCCAATTTCCTTCATAGTCCAATATTTTGGAACCGTCCTCTGCGCGAGTGTTGATAGAAAATTTGTTCCACGGTCGGCTTGGATCTCCGTGACGGCGGCTAAATTTAAGGGGTAAGTATTCTAAGCAAAGGCGCTTAAAGTTTTGATTATCATCATTATTTGCAATTTCTTTTAAGAGGCTTAAATCAAATTTCTCAGGAAGTACTTCCAAAACCGTGTCTTTGAGTTTGTAAACCTTCCTATTGGCATTAGCGATGTATTTTATAAAATCGGCTTTGTCAATCGTATAGTTGTCGTCAAAAATTCCGCCGCGCATAATGTTAAACATGGTATTGGAAAAGTGACGAATATTTCGAAGGCGGTCATTAGTCATCTGAATACCGTCAGAAGCACCTACAAGTGCGCGCAATTGGGCAGAACCCGATTGTATATCGGCCGTTACCTCCTCAAGCATGGATGTGTTAGATTTGATATTGGCCTTAATAGAGACGATATCAGAAATACTTTGATTTACGTTGGCAATCAACATCCATTCTTCGGTTGCACCTGCTGCCAAGCTAATGGTGTCGTTTAGAAAGTAGGCCCCTTTTTCAGCTTTAATATCAATTTCTTGAGTTACACCTTGCCCGCTTCGGAAGTTATCTAATTGAAGTGAAGAAATGAGCTTTTTGGATTGGGCTAGACCGATTGACCACACCACGTTTGCTTTGAGCGCCTCGCTAGGCTCGGCTCTGTCTACAATAATGGCACTAAGCGAGTAAATTCCCAAGCCTGTGTCTTGTTCTAGCTCACATTTTTTATAGGCATCCACCAAGTTACTACTTGCATTTTGTAAATCGGGCTCAACGCCTTGTGGCAAAATATTTTGGATACCATCAATCAGTTGAACTGATATCTGTGCATCATTTTGGTTTGTAAAACTAGATTTTCGGACGAAACCATATTTTTCGCTGGAATTCCACTCGTAAGTAAACGCAACATTTAGATCATGGTTTATTTCTTCAAAAATAACCTTGTTACCAAGTACATTTTTGTAAAGGTTCCTCGAAAACTTATATATACCTTCATACTTTTTAGAAAAGGGTTCCCAAAGGTATTTTTTATCATTTACAGTGACTAAAAATATAGATTTAGAACCAGTTATTTCAGCGGCTTCTGTTATTTTATCGTCGGTGTAATAAGGGAATAGCGCATAATTACTATTTTTTCTTCCAGCTGATAGGCTTCCATTACTTGATATAAACATCCAATGATCAGAGTTACTCACAATACTCATGAAAAATGGCCGCATAAAATCTGAATTGGATATTTTATAAAATGATTCGCCGTTTATAATGATCTCCTTTCCTTTTACTGTCTTAATAGTAAAATTTGCTTTTTTTTGTCCTATATACATACTGTCAATATCAGTAATTGATTTATCAATAATAATGTGCGCTTTTTTATATTGGTTTTAACGACTCTTAATTATTAATAAAAAGAAAAATAATAGGTGATGAGCGTTTATTTACCTTATGAGAATTATTAGCATTAGTCTTCCGCTATCAAACGAAAATGCCAATCATATGCTTCATCACCCTCTGTTGTTTGAAGAACCATCTCATTTTCTGATCTTGACATAATCTTATACTGATGATTACCCCCTACATACATGCCAATAAATGAAATTCCAGTTAAATTTAAAGTTTCTTGACCAGCAGGAGCAGAAAGAGTCCAATTCCCAGAATAATCATCTAACGGATAATGATCTATTTCACCTAAATCATTAGGTACTTCACCAGAAGCACCAATGTCATTGTTTAAATACTCTTCAAAACCAAAAATAGTTCCATTTGTAATGTGGGTGTAGGTCCCATCTTCACTAAATACATATCTATCATCATACATGCCAGTATATGATTTCTCATTTGGAGAAGCCGAATACCATGCAAAAGGATCATCCCCCAAGCCGGGGCCTAAACCAAAGTGGTCTGGTCCTTCGGATTTTATGCGCCAAGTTCTTTGAGAATTTAAATGTAGCATAGTAAGAAGCTCCGCTGGTGGTTCATAGAGCACTAAAACCTCTACAGTTTGAACAAAATTAGACTGTATTCCAGCTGTTCCAATGGCGAATATATTAATGGTATACTCATTTAACCCAGGCGAAGTAAACAAATGTTGTAGTCTTCCACTTGGAGATAAATATTCAACACCTGCAATAATATATTTAAAAGCGATAGTGTTTTTTGCTTTGGTCGTTAAAATAACCTCACCCGTACCATCTCCGTATGGATTTGCCGCGTCAGCTCCTAAGATTTCAACACTAAAATCAATTTCTGATGGCACAATTATTTCTCCAAAATCGTAATTTTCTTCACTACATGACAAAAAAATTGTTAATATTAGTAAAGATTTTATATAAATTAATTTTCTCATTTTATTCGGCTAATAATTGAATGTTATCAAAATAGTACACACTGTCGTCACAGCTTTCACCTTTGTCAAAATAAATTAATATTCTTGAAATTGAACCGCCGTGGTATGCACTTAAATCGTAAGTAAGTTTTTGCCATTCTCCTGAATTAGTTGTGCTTTGAGTTATGTCAAATATATCCGGTCCAACAAAAAGGATATTGACATTAACTGTTTGTTCGCCATAAACGTCTAGAGTAAATATGTCTGAATCCTCAGTTATTAGAAATGGTGAAGAAAATGCTTTCAATAAACCTGCAAATGCTGTGCATCCACTAGTTCTAACCACTTCTTGAACATTACAACTAATATTAGAAAGGGAAAGTGCAGGATTATTAGTTCCTTTGGTAGTAAGGCCACCAATTGAAGTAAAATTATTTTGAAACTTATTTACAACTGAAATATTTAATGCCCCTGCATTACCATCTATGTTTTGTTCTGTTTCTGCCTGACACGTAGATAGCACAAAAAAGGAATCTGATATTTCATTGGAGCTGACTTCAGTATTAGAAAATGCAACAACCTTTATTTCATATTCCCCAGTTTCATATATGTGATTGATTTCAAGTCCTGCAGATATTGACTGAATTGGAGATCCATCACCTAAATTGACAAGAAAAAACTCTGCACCATCAGCGTAAGGTGTAATTTGAACACTTCCTGAAAAATCTGTAGAAACATTGATCATTACACCAATATTATTTGGCGCTTTTTGAAAGTCAGCAAACGAAGTATCGCGTAAACCATCAGATTCACATGAATTAAGTGTTGCTGTAAAACACGTTAAAATTAAAATTTTTAATAGTCTCATATATCAATAAAATTAATAGCCGGGATTTTGCTCCCAATTATTTCCTGTAAGTTCAATTTCAACAACAGGAATAGGAAAAAGCTCATGTTTACCTTCCTGAAAACCAGTTATGAAATTTTTAGCTTGACCTGTTCGAACTAAGTCAAAGAATCGATGCCCCTCGCCCATAAGTTCCAACCTTCTTTCGTTAAAAATCATTTGATTTAGTGCATCTCCGCTCAATGACGTAATATTAAAATCAGAACTTCCAAATGCTCTTTCTCTAATTTGGTTCAAATAATCACGGGCTAGAGCAGGATTTGGACTAGATTTTTTATTGTGAGCTTCAGCTGCCATTAATAATACATCAGCATATCTTATAGAACGATAATTATTTGGATTTGTAAGGTTTGGATCAGGGATATTAGCATCTCTTTTTCGGGGTAAATATTTCCGGTTAAAAAACCCTGTGTGTTCGTATCCTTTACCATAAGAAATTGTAATTCCTAAAGCACCCCAATCTGCTACCCATTTTTCTATATCTAAAATAGAAACATCGCGTCTTGTGTCTAATTCATTATAAGAATCGTAAGCCTCTTTAGTAGGAACATTAAAGCTATAACCTGATTCGAATCTAGGGCCAAAAGGCGAACCTACATATTTTCGAATGCCCGAAAAACCAACTGCAATATTTCCTTCAACGCAGGCAAAACACCCAAAACTACCCCCTTCTAAATCAGAATATTGAACTTCAAACACAGATTCTTCACTATTTTCATAATTAGCATACAGATAATGTACGCTTGCTACACCTGAATTCAAATCAATAGACTTATTGTCAATTGCATCTTGTTCTGATAACGCTAATTTAATGTGGCTATAATCTACATTAATAGCATAATATGTTGTTCCACTAGTTAATCCTTGTAATGGAGCAGCGCTTTCATAATAAACAGGTTTACCTGTAAGCAAAATATGATCTTCAATTTGGATTATGTCTGTATCAAAATCTACATGGCTTGGATTTTCGAATTCAAAAGTTGTGTCATTTTCAAAGAGGTCAGCAAAATTTTCAACCAAACTATAATTATTACTCATTATTACATCATCCAAAGCTTCTGCAGCTTCATCATATTTATTTTGATACAAATAAATTTTTCCCAATAAAGCTAGTGCAGCACCTTTAGTAGCTCTTCCTTTAAGCATTTGGATTTCAGGAAGAATGCCCGCGGCATAAATCAAATCATTTTCTAATTGTGCATATATCTCTGATACCGGAGTACGAGGCAAGCTAAATTGATCTCCATATTGGATACGTTTATTTACAACTAATGGAACTGGACCAAACCATTTAACAAGCTCGAAATAATAATATGCGCGAAGGAAATGAGCTTCGGCAATAATAATTTCACGACCTTCGAAGTCTGTTTTATCTTGAAATTCTAAAATAAAATTAGCTCGATTCAAACCTGCATACATCCATTTAAAGATATCTCTGAGCTGAATATTATTAGCAGTATGAATCATATCGTCAATTTGCTGGTAACCCGGAACATCCGTGGCGCTTTCGCCTCCGCAAAGAGTGTTATCAGATGCTATTTCACCTAAAATCGAACTTTGATATGACATCCCTAAAAGATCATATGCACCCACTAGAGCATTAAAATATTCTTCTTCTGAGTTAAAATAAGCTTCTGAGTTAACATCATTTGATTCAACATATACAAAATCATCGTTACAAGAAATTATACTAAAAAAAGATGTTAAAATTACTGTTGTAATATTTTTTAAATTTTTCATTAATACTAAAATTTAATGTTTACTCCTAAAGAAAAAGTCCTAGGGTTTGGATAAAAGCCTTGATCAAATCCTCCGCCAATTGGTGCCCCCGAAGATGTTGTTGGGTCAAAACCCTTATACTTTGTGAAAGTGAATGCGTTGTTTACAGACATGTATAATCTAAATGACTCAATATCTAAAAATTCATTAGCTAAAGTATAGCCGATCTGAATATTTTGTACTCTAACAAAAGATCCATCTTCAACATAAAAATCAGAAAAACGCGTATTTGGGTTTGCAGCTGTAGTGACTCTAGGTATTGAGTTAGAGGTTCCAGGCCCGTGCCAACGATCAAGAATATAAGAAGGTCTATTGGTGAGTTTTCCGTAGCGCTCATAATTACGGACTATATCGCCTCCCAAAGATGCAAACGCATAAGCCTTGAAGTCTAATTGTTTATAATCTAAAGACAGATTAAGCCCCATGGTAATGTCTGGTATTGGGTCCCCTATATAAGTTCTGTCATTTTCATCAATTATTCCGTTATTGTCTTGATCAACATAGCGAAAATCTCCAGGAACGGCATCAGCTCCAAGTGCACGTTGAGATGCATGCGCATCAACCTCTTCTAAGGTTTGAAAAATACCGTTTGTTTTAAGTCCATAGTAATACCCTATCGGGAATCCAGATTCCATTCTTGAGGGGCCTTCAAAGTTTCCGATTCCAAATCCACCTCCTAGAACATAACCGATCTGGTTATCTACAACTAGCACATTATTTTCTAAGGTTGAAAAATTGTAATTTAACCCAAAATCTAAGCTATTAAAGAAAGTGTCCTGATATCCAAATTCAAACTCGAAACCTTTATTTTCAATGGTTCCAGCATTTGCAAATGGGTTACCAGACCCTGGCGCAGCAGTGCCTAACAAAGAACTTGATTCAACCACTAATAGAAGATTTCGTGTAGTCCTTCTATAGTATTCAAAAGTCATATTAACTTTATTGTTAAATAACCTAAGGTCTAATCCAACATTGAAAGACTCTTGTTCCTCCCATTTTATATTTGGGTTTGATAGTGCTCCAGTTGCAGTTCCGAAAACAAGTTGATTTCCACCAAATGTATAAACCCCTTCACCATTCATTAGAGATACAAATCTAAAAGAGCCTATTCTATCGTTTCCTAGTATTCCAAAAGATCCTCTAAGCTTTAAAAAATCTATTAATGAACTGTTCTCTAAAAAAGATTCTTCACTAATAACCCAACCTGCTGATGCAGATGGGAAATAGCCAAATTTATTTCCAGGACCAAAATTAGACGAGCCATCTCTACGTAATACTGCGGTTAACAAATACTTACCTTCATAATCATAACGTAATCTAGCAAAATAAGAAAGCAATCTAGAATCAGAAACTCGATTAGATCTATTTATAAATATAGGTTGTATGCTTTGTGCGTCTGAAAGGTTCGCATCTTTTATATCCGAAATTACCGGCATATTTAATCCTATTGAGCCATATCCGTCTTGATAAGTTCTGAAAATACTGTTGCCCAATGTAACTTTTACATTATGTTTTTCATCAAAAGTACCCTCATAATTAACAAGTAGATCCAACGTATAATCCCGGTAAATATCCAGTGGCTCATTATATCCAGCAGTTTGTGCATCAAAGACCTTGTCACTGAATACTCCCTCAACTCCATAATCTGATATCGGGCCGTAGTAACGACCTCTTACTTCAGTATAATTTCCTTGATAATTGGCTTTAAAACTTAATTGTGGTAAAATACTATACTTCAATCCAAAAACAGCACTAAATCGATCTGCCTGTGTACGATTAATTGCTAAAAACTTTTGTTTTAATGGATTTACGACTTCAATAGGTTGATCAACAGCTCTAGTAAAATCACCATTTTCATCATATACGGGCAAATTTGATGGCATACTTATAGCATTATATAAAAGTGATCCAATACTATTTTCAGGTAATGTCCTCCTGTAAGTATTACTATACAATAGGCTAGCATTTAAATCTAAGCCTTGAATCGGATTTACAGAGTAGTTAGCTTTTCCAGTATATCGTTGAAAATTAGATTTTATACCCCCAACAATTCCGTCTTGAGAGAATGATGAGAAGCTCGAGCTGTAAGTAGACTTTTTTCCTCCACCTCTTATATTGATATCTTGGCTAGAAATATTGGCTAGTTGAAAAAGTTCGTCTTGCCAATTAGTGCCTTGGCCAATGTCACCAAGGTAGTTAAAAGGCAATTCTTCACCGCCAGCAGCATGAGCTTCATTGGCAATCAATACAAATTCAGTGGCATTTAACAATGGGAGTTTTCGAGTGGTTTCTTGCAATCCTGTGTATGCGTTATAACTAAACTTTAATGGTGTTTCAAGACGTCCAGTTTTGGTAGTTATTAAAACCACCCCGTTGGCAGCACGTGTGCCATAAATACCAGCGGATGCATCTTTTAAAACGGAAATACTAGCGATGTCGCTAGGATTAATGACACTCAATTCTTCAATAACATTTCCGTCTACTAATATAAGTGGCCTGTTATCACCATTTGTTGAAATTCCACGAATTCTAATATCTAACCCTGCTCCGGGAGCACCAGACTGTGAGGTAATATTAACTCCTGCTACTTGGCCCTGTAAAGCCTGTTCAACACGTGTTGGTTTGATGTTTTCAATAGTTTCACTGTTAATAACAGAGACTGCTCCTGTTACTTCTTTTTTGGATTGTACTCCGTACCCTATTACTACAACTTCATCTAAGGCACTTATCTCCTCTTGTAGCAAAATTTTAAAATCAAAATTATTGCCAACTTTTTTCTCAATAGTCTTAAACCCTATAGAAGAAATAATTAAAATATCTTGAGGCAAAACTCCGTTTAAACTAAATAATCCGTCAAAGTCAGTATTAGTAGCAATTTTTCTGTCTTTAATAATAACAGTTGCTCCTGGGATGGGTGAATTTGTCTCTGCGTCAAAAACTTTACCATTAATGGTTTGTTGCCCGTAAACAACGCTAACTAATGAAAAAGTTAATAATAGCAATATAATTCTCATAAATTAATATTTAATGCATTTATTTTTTGCTGTAATAACAAAAGTATATTTTATTTAAATATTACATCGTTATACAACCTATACAAAACACATACAACTATTATAAATTTAGTATATAATCGATTAAATTAACATCTCTAGATAAGTCCATTCGCTTTCTTAATCTATATCTCTTAATTTCAACACTTTTTGTTGAAATACTAAATAATGGTGCGATTTCTTTTGATGTAAGGTTAAGTCTTAAATATGCACACAAGCGCAAGTCATTGTGAGTTAATTTTGGATGTTTTGATTTTATGTTTTTTAAAAAATTCTTATCTGAGTTATCAAAAGCTTGCCGAAAAAATTCCCAGTCATCAGTATTTTTAGATTTTTGCTTAATTAACCTTATTACACGGGTAATAACTGGGTTTGATTCCATGTTTTCTAAATCATTTAATATTGTTTGCAAAAATTGGTTTTTCTTTAAAATTGCCATTGTTGCAATAGCGAGTTCACGATTTTTACTTTCAATATTCTCCTCCAAGTTTTTTTTCTCAAGTTGAATAAGTTCGTCTTTGTTTCTTAACTCTATTAACTCCAACTTTTGATTATTTTCCTTAATTATTCTCAATTGGACTTTAGCATAATATTTCTCGTAAGCTTTATTAATAGTAAATGCTATAAAAATAAAAATTGCAACAACAGTAAAAATTACAAAATTATTTGCATACCATGGCTTCAAAATATTAAATTCCCTTTGTGTAGACACAACTTCTAAATCGCTAATTCGTGCTTCAAGCTTCAATTTATATTTTCCAAATCCTAGATTTCCGAAACTAACTCTATCGTAATTATCCCATTTACTCCAGCTTTTGTTGTATCCCTCTAAAATGAAACGATATTTAATTTGATCATTGAACTTGTATTCTGGCAAACTGAATTCAAATGAAATAGTATTGAATTCATAAGGTACATTGTTAATACCGTTAATATTCAGTGTCTTTGTTTGCTGTAAAAGGTTTTTGGATGAAACTTTACTAATAATTATGTCATTAGTAATTTTAGGGGGAGAGGAAAGATTTGTTAACAAATAACCTTGTCTAGAGCCTATAAGATAATTGTTTTTTGCAATTAATGTTATGTTTTCAAAACCAATAACATCCTTTCTTGTTTGCTGTCCAATAAAAAACCTATTGAGTTCTAGTTGCTTAGAGAAGATATTTTTTTCTAGTTTGTAAATGTAATTTTCCCCAAACAAAAAGAGCTTGTCACTACTAACGGAAATCATTCTTTGAGCATTAAAAGTGTCCTCAGCCAATAAATTTGTGATTTGACTATCGATTTTAAACTTTTCTTCATCAATATCAAATTTGTATAATCCCCTACGATTAAAATAATATATATCCCCCCCCATAGAACAAAGATCTGAAGGCCCAGTCTCTATTGGTATTTTTGTCACCTTTGTTATTGACTCGTAATCTTTTGAGATTTGTAAGTTAAATAACCCTTTATACCCATGACTAACAATGGCGCTATGTTTAGATGATATCTCAATAAATCGTGAAGAAATATCAAATCCTTTTAACTTGTTTTTGTATTCCCATTTATCGTTTTGTTTATTGATTATATGTAGTCCATTGTATGTGCCTACAAGAATTCTTGATTTATCTATTTTAGAAAACTTCCAAGAGCCTAAATCTTTAATAAGTGGTATTATATTATTATCATTAATTTCAAAAAAACCAAGATTGTGTGAACAAAAAAGTGTGTTATCAATTTTTGCTAAGTTCCATACTTGGCCTTGTAATCGATCAATTTTTTTAAACGGTGCTTGAGAGTACAGTTCTTTGTAGAATAATCCTTGATTTGTGCCCAAGTATAATTTATTATTATGGATTGCGCTAGTGTACACAGAACCAAGATTTCCTAAATAATCAAAATAAAATTTATTGTTAGAGTTTAAATTGACCATAGCGAGTCCATTGTCTAAACCGACCCACAAGTTTTGATCTAAATCAATAAAGCTACTTAGAACAGTATTATTGTTTAAACCATTTCCTTTTCTGAGAGAATAAACAACATCCCCTTTTGCATCTAAAATTATTAATCCCCTTGTGACTGTACCGATTACAAAATAGTCATTTAGAATGCTAGTTGCGCTGTAAACCAATGATTCATTAAAAATTGAATTGGAATTTATGATCCAGCGACGAATTTGGTTTGAATGCTTTCGGTAAAAACCATCTTTATCAGTTAAAAATAATAACTCATCACCGCGTTTAAAAATTTCTACAACCGTATTATTATTGAGTTGAGATCCAGTAACAAACTTTATCAATTTATCGCTACTTACTTTATATATTGAAAAATCATTGGTTTGTATATAAACATCGTCGTCAACAAAATATGACTTGATTACCACTTCATTTTTGGGTTTAAGTGTATTTATAGAATTTGTGATTTGGTTATAGATGATTAATCTATTTAAAGACTGAAAAACAATAAATTGTTTATAATGATTAATTTTCCAAACCTGCTCTTCTTCAAGCATTTTAAACCCTAAATCCTGAACAATTGAAAAATACTCAAGATTTCCTTCCGGAGTAGGTTTCCAATAACCAAAGTCCATGTATGCTCCAGAATAAATAATATTATTATGAACATGTACCGAACGTAAAATAGATTTATTAGGTGAAGGATATAAACGCCAATGATTACCATCATAAGACAACAACCCTTCATTATTAGCTACATAAATGATTCCAGAGGAGTTTTGAGAAATATCCCAATTCTGGCTGCCAGCATTGTATAGGTCAGGTGAATAGTTTTGTAGTGGTGGTAATTCTTGGGAAAACCCCCAAAAAAAAACAAAAAAACAAAAAAAATTTGTCGTTAATCTATTCAAATATCAGGTTATTTAAGTGCTAATATATTAAATATGTATATATTCTAAAATTACAAATAAAAAAGGTGTTAGCTACTAGCTAACACCTTTTTTGTAGTACAATGTGATTGGTTATTACATTGTTAAATTAAATCCAATTATATTAGGATTTAGAGTAGTTATCTTACAATTAACTTATTAACTGAAGTTTTTCCTTCATGTTGAATTTCAATTAGATAAAGTCCACTTCTTTCAGAAGACAAATCAATTATATTCGTGTTAACAGTCTCTTTTACTAGCTGACCACTGATTGAAAACACTTTAATTGCATCTACTTTATCAACACCTGAAATATTTATAATTCCATTAGTTGGGTTAGGGTAAACAGCTATGACTCGATTTGAAGCACTAATATCATTTAAACCTAATGTTGCAAGAACATCAAATTTAAAGTCATCTATTTGGAATACATCATCATTTGGATCAACACTTGCTGGAGTTTCTATATCAAAGAATATTACAATTCTTGTCTTATCAACAGATGTTTCGCCAGTAGCGTCAAACACTATCGTTTGCCATTCTCCTACGTTTGTATAATTAGCCTCAGCAGCTGGCCATTCGTGATTATTCCACCATTCATCGCCAATTTGTAGTTTAAAGAACACTTTAGAAGCTCTTGGGCCTTTTACTTTAACTGAAAATCCTTTGTCTCCAGCAGATAAATCTAACGGCGCAGCGGTATTATAAAAAATGTGTGCGTAATTAGTAGCATTTGTTGATGAAGCAGTTCCGTATCCGTTAGCTTCATCGAATGATGCTTCATCAGCAGCTCCCCATGTTGAATCACCATCATCAAAGTTTTCACTATATGACGTTATTGGGGGTGTCGGTGAAGGAACTACGTCGCCTTCTGCATAAGTAAAATTGTCGTAAACTCTAGTGTCCGATTTCTTGTGAACACCACCTGAAACTTGATGAGCTTCATCTCCACCACCATAGTTGGTAAAGAGAACTATTTTTGTAAACTGATCGTTAGAACCAGCCTCACCATTGTCGTTTTTAAAGTTTTCACTGAAGTCGACTGTAATTGTTTCCCAACCATTTCCACTTGTTACGAATCCTTTTTCAACTGTTTTTTGTGGTGTAATTTCAAGTTTTAACAATCCTGAATATTTTCCTTTGTTTGGATCAGTGTCATCGTGACTTGTCCAAACATCAAAAGAAACCGTTTTATTAGTTCTTAAATCAACTTTTTGCTGACCTGGAACAATATCAATTTGTGCATTTTGCCAATCTTGAGAATCTTCGGCATAGACAACATTTAATACTTTCCCTTTATCAGAATTTGATGGATCATCGATTATAGTAGCAACCGCTCCTTCATCGCCTTTAATTGCATTAGCTATCCAATCTTCACTAAAATTAATTGTAGCTGGAGGATAATTTCCTTGATCACCATCTGAGGTGTAAACAACAAAATTGCCATTATTATCAATAGCATCAATTGCTGTTAAATCAACATCTGTCGCTGATTCAACTACAGAAACTGAAAAGTCAGTGTTTGTATTTGCATTTTTAGAAACCATATTGTCTCCACACCAACCATTAGTACCGTTATGGAATCCAACTTCAAAAGATTTAGTTGAATAAAATGGTAGTGACATAGTTCCTGTAAAAACACCATCAGTATTTGTTGTTATAGCTGTAATATTGTAACACGATGTGCCAACATTTCTAATACCATATTGACCACTGGAATGGTCAGGATGATAACCTCTTATTGTAAAATTAACATCTACAACAGCATTTGCAGCTGTTGTAGCCCAGTTAGTTGTTGTGTCTCTATCTAATAAAAACAAGTCAGCAATAACAGTATTTGCTCCAGCTTGATATGAGAAATCACTGCCAGAAATAGCATCGCCAGAGGCAGCTTTAATTTCAGTATATCCAGAAGTGGCGTCAGTAACAATAACTTTAAAGTCAATTTGACCGGAATCTTTAGGAAGAGTAAGTGAGCCATTCCAAATGCCATCATTATCAGAATCTGAAAATGGTGTTGAAATTCCAACTGAGCCATTGCCCAAAGTATAAAATAATGCGAAAACTTCTCCACTTTCTACATTTGGATATTTTGTGTTTCCATTTGCATTTATTGAAACATTTAAAATTGTGTTTGGAGATGGAGTGTTCCAAGCAAAAAAGTTATCTATATACATTAAAGGTATAGAACCTTGAGGATTTGGCTCCCATTTAACACCATTGGTGACAGTTAGTTCTGAAGCAGCGTAATCGGATACGTTCATAGTAATTGTTCTCCAGCCTGCTGGACCTGCTGGGATTGTATAATCTATCTTTACTTCACCTGCATTTAGAAGAGCAACTCCTAATGTTGCATCTGCAGTCAATTCAGGTGTCCATACATCAACACTCATAAATTCATATGTGGAAAGATCAATTGCACCTTTTGGACTAGTTCCATTAGTCCAATACTGACCAATATAGTTGGCGCCCTTTAGCTTCAACATTTTATCGGCTCCAGTCCCATCTGGATCATATATGCTTATATCGCCAGAACTCCAACCAGCTCTTAGCTCGTTATCGTTCCAATCTATTGAACCAGAATATGCGTCAGAAAAAATGTTTAAGACATCAGCAGAATCATGAGAAGGAGCTGGTGCTGCAGATTGGGGAACAGCATCCGACTGGATCAAAGAACCATCAGTATAAGTTATGTTATCATAATATCTCAAGTCATCTTTTTTATGAGCCCCATTTCCATAATTGACAAATAATACAAGAAGACCAGCTTCAAGTGCTTCAACAGCGTTTCCACCTTTATCTACAGAAGTATCAATTGTAATTGTTTCCCATCCAGTACCAGAAACAGGAAAACTAAATTCTTTTGCCCCGTTAATTGATCCTTGCTCTAATTTTAACATACCAGTGTAGGTTCCAATATTAGGATCACCAGAGTGGTCAGTCCAAACATCAATGGAAATAGATTTACCTGGGCCAATTGATACTAGATTTTGACCAGCAGTAAGTTTGATTTGGGCATTTTGCCAATCTTCATTATCGTTTGAATATTGTACTCTGAGGGTTTCTCCTTTAGTACCATCTACAGGGTCTTGAACTATTGTAACATCAGGTCCGTTGTCTCCCCTGACAGTCCAATCATCTCCTCCAACGTTCCAAGATTCGCTAAAAGTGATTGGGCTTGTTTGAGCAAAAGCAAAAACACTTATTGCTAAAACAATAATAATTGAGTAAATATTTTTCATATTTTAGTTTTTTAATATTTAAAATTTATCAAATATAAAGTTTGGTATACAAACAAAAAAAATAAAGTTACTATACAATACCACTACATTTAAATACTTTTTTATTGTGGACTTAGTATTTTATATCTGTTGATAGGTTAAAATTTAGTTGTACAGGTCCTTAACAATGTTAAATACTTGTTTTTTTGATCGGTCACGCTTTACAATACCCCAATATTCCTCATTTGCAGCACCATCATAAGGTACACCCCCGCTATTGGGCGCTTCACCTCCAGTATCTTGTTGGCTTGGGTTACCGGCTTTCCACCATTCATCACTGAAAGAAAATAACGTAACGCCCATACAAACGTTACTTTTTGACAAAATATCTGATAATATCTTTTGAGTAGCTTGAGCCTGCAAATCCTCTCTTTCTTTTTCTTCTTTAGTGTCATAGCTATCTGCGCCTGCCTCTGAAATATAAAAAGGCTTATCTGATTTAGCTAAAAACTCGTTTATGGCGGGAACATTGTTATCCCAACGGTATAGATTCATTCCCCAGATGTCAACGCTTGGGCAACTATTAAGTGCGATAGCTGTTGGCACTTCACCATGTGCGGTTGCAACTGGTGATTGGTGTCAATGGCTTTAATCTTCCCAGCGACTTCTTCCAGTTTTTGGTACCAATTGTTTAGGTTCCCTCCAAACCAATCAGGATGATAATTGTTTTCATTTCCTACTTCCCACATTAATATTGCCGGGTGTGTCATGTAATCCCTTACATACGTTTCATAATTGCCATTATAATCAACTTGCATGATTATTTTAATGCCTGCTTTATGAAACGCGTCTAACTCTGCTCTATCAGATATCTGAGCGTAAACCCTTATGGTGTTGATGTTCGCTTCTTGCATCAAGGGAATATCTTGTTGATAATTAAAGTATCCATTACGCCCATAGCAAATCCCTTTGATGTTGTATCCATTGCCATCCACAAATAATTTTTTTTGGGAAATGGTTACTACTGATGGGGTGTCAACTTTTGGTGGTGTCGTTTCTTCTGGGTCGTTATTTTTACTTGAGCAACCCATGAAAAGAATGAAAAGTGAAAAAAGTGAAAAGTTAACTTTATATGTCATTTAGTTTGATTTAAATAGTTTGAAAACAGCGCGTTGATTTCTATAAAACAACTCTACAAAGTTTATATTATTTGCAAGATGTTCATTTTTAATTGTATAGTTATCTGTGTTGGGCTCATACACACCAACCAGTTGACCATTTAGATTATACAAATTAATCCTGTTGATTGGATTATTTGGGCTTGATATCAACCAGCCCATTCTGTTTGGAATAACTGAAATATGTTTGGGCAAAAAGTCTTTGTGAGACAGCGTAAAGCTACCTTGATTATTTTTGTAAACACGGATGTAGTCAATTTCAAGAGCATCTTGCGAAAAAGTCGGGTCAATGTTGCCAGCACCCTTGTTGCCACCTAAGGCAAGGTTCATGATTATAAAAAAATTCTTGTGAAAGGCATCTATGCTATTGATTGTCATTTCCCAAGCCCAAGCGTTATTAATTCTTGTTAGTAGCTTGTTTGAAGTCCACTCTAATGAATAGGTATTAAATCCTGAGGGATTAGGAATTGTAGCTTCTCTACCGTATTCAGCATGGTTCCCATTGTTTGACCAATGAGCTGTGGAAATATTTACTGACTTATTGGAAAACTGCTCAATTATATCAATTTCTCCACTAGCTGGCCATCCAACTTCTGGATTATTTGATCCTAATAACCAAACCGCTGGCCATGTTCCAGCGGTAGTTGGTAATTTGGCACGAATCTCAATTTTTCCATATTGTAAAGAAAAAAGTTGTTGGGTTTTTATACGTGCAGAAGTATACGTACTGCCGTTTTTTAAAGCCACAATGTTTAATATGCCATTTTCTACATATACATTATCTTGATTGTTAGTGTATGATTGAGCTTCAAAATTTCCCCAGCCTTGTGAGCCTGTACCCAAGTCATATGTCCAATTTTTATGACAAAGTGCTCCATCTTGATCAAACTCATCTGCCCAAACAAGCTCATATTGTGAAGTAGCAGGAGAATTCCCCGTTTGATTGGATGTACATTCTGGTAATGCGTCTCCTTCTCTATAAAGTTTGATGTCATCGATATAATAGGTAAAATCAAGCGCACCATTTCCTACTGTGCCATTATCAAAAATTAACGTAATTCTGTCATAAACATTAGATGGAATTTGTGAAAAATCAAATACAAGGGTTTCCCATTCATTTGATTTAGTCAAGGTTTTCTCCCTAGTGTAGTTAATTGAACCATTCGCCTTATTTTCTACTTTTAATAAAAGTTTAGCGTTATTTTTATGCGCATAGACCATCAAAGAAAAAGTATTGTATGTAATAAAATCCATAGGCTCTACTACGTCATAATAAGCACCAGCCCAACTTTTTCCAGCGCCCTTAATTAAGCGTCCAACTTTATTAGATTGGTTTAATGCATTTTGGTGAGGGTTTGTAATTGTCGAAAACGCGCCGCCGTCGAAACCAAACCAAGTAGTACTCGTCTCAAAATCTACTTCTACATTTTGTGCGTGAGAATAGACCCCCAGAGACAAGAAAAGACTTAACAAACTAATACAATAGTTTCGAATAAAAAGCACTTTATGATGGTTTAAAGATAGTTAATTTATCAAATCTAAAAATAGTTTTTTGATTACAAATAAAACCTGTACAATTCCACTACTCGCGCAATAGCGCATTTTTAAAACTATTTAAATAAAATTACTATCTTGTAAATAAAAAAATTGAAAAGCAGAAGAAATTTTTTAAAGGATGTATGCCCTACTGTTGCCTTTGCCTTTTTTGGGTTGAGTTTTCTCGAAGCTTGTAGTAGTGGAGACGATGATGTAGCTACCACAAATCCCAACACGGGTTCAGGTACAGGTACGGTAACGGATTCAGGATACACCAAAAGCGGGAATACGTATACTATTGATTTAACCAATAGTAATTTTAGCGATATCAGCACTGTTGGAGGTTGGATGAATGGTAAGAATATTGGGATCCCCGCCTTGTTTTTGCGTATATCTTCAACTGAGATTCAAGCTTACACTAATTCTTGTCCCCATCAAGGGGTCAACGACAGATGGCAACTGGTCGGTGGTGACACATTTAAATGTAATCAACATGGAAATAGCTATAGTGCTGATTGTAATTCAGCATTAACTTGTTACAACCCTGTGCTTGATGGAGATACCCTGACATTAACCATTTGAAAACAAAAAGTCAAGAGCTAGCCAAAGTCTATACAAGCCAAAGCTTCGTAATTGCCAAAGCTCCGCTGTTAAGGCAACAAGTAGCCTCGCCAGGAATCGAACCTGGATCTAAAGTTTAGGAAACTTCTATTCTATCCGTTGAACTACGAGGCTAATTGAATAAGGCTAAATGCGCCAAAAAAGAAAAACTGCACCAAGACCAAGTGAAATGAAAAAACGCGATCTTTAGGTTTTACTTGTGTTTGATAAACCCACTGAATGGGAAAGGCAACCAAAAACCATCCAATATAGTTAGACAAAGGAGCCGTAACATACGCAAACTCCCAAAAATCAAACTTTGGGGCTACAGGCTCTATCACCAAATCGATAAGTACCATAAGAAATGCGCCAAATGCAGCTGCTTTAATAGCAGATGTGTTAAAAAATATGGCAGCCACAGCACCTGTTATAAAGGTTAGCATAACCCAGTTGGCTCCTATGAGCAAAGGCACGCCGCCTACTTTTAAACCCAGATTGTTGCCATAGGCATACTCCCCAAAAATAAGCCCGTAATTGACGCCCAAAAACTCGACAGCAAAACCCACAATAAAAGCAAAACCCGCAGCCAAAGCCACGCCTTTGTCCATTTGTGGTTGGTTGACAAATAGAATAATAAAGGTCACAACTAGGTTTATCGGCGTCGTCTCTAAAAACAACTCCCGATCAATAAAAAGAATTCCAAAAAGGCCTGAAATATGGAACAGCCAAATAAGCCCAACCGAAATTTTGGTGGTGTTTGTCACTGGAATTAGGAAATCTTTCATGGCGTTGGAATTAAATCACTTACAATCTTTGCCGACAACAAACATAAGGGAATCCCTCCTCCTGGATGTACACTCCCACCACAAAAATACATGTTTGAAATTTCACGAGAAAAATTGGGGTGCCGCAAAAAAGCAGCCATTTTATCATTTGATGAGGCACCATACAACGCACCCAAATAAGATTGGGTCCGTTGCTCAATAATATCAGGTGTCATCACACACTCTTCTTCAATAAGTGGTGCAATATCGGAATTTAGGTTACGATTTAGTTTGTCAATTACCCATGCGCGTAACTGTTGCGTCATAGCAGTCCAGTCTTGCCCTGTGTTGTGGGGCGCATTGATCATCACAAACCAGTTTTCTTTGCCTACTGGGGCATCGCCAGGAACGTCTTTTGATGTAATGTTTATGTAAACAGTCGGGTCTTGATAAAGCGTTTTGGTTTTGAATATGGAATCAAACTCTTGCTTGTAATCATCAGAAAAAAAGATGTTGTGTAAGTCGAGTTGTGGAAAGGATTTCGAGATACCCCAATAAAAAATAACCGCAGAACTTGAGCGCTCTTGTGAAAGAGTTTTTTCGGGTTGTTTTTGGTTTGGAAGTAGCTTCCTGTACGTGGGTACGATGTCCATGTTAGATACCACCAAATCAGCAGCGTGCGTTTCCTCCTTTACTAGAACGCCAACTGCCTTTCTGTTTTCAATCAGGATTTCAGTCACAGTACTACCTAAATGAAAGCCAACACCCATGCGTTTGGCAAGTGCATATAGCGAAGCACTAATATCGCCCATTCCCTTTTTGGGAATATAGGTGCCATAGTGTTGTTCCAGATGCTGCACCAAGGTCATCATGCCGGGTGTTTTATACGGATTTGAACCGTTATAGGTAGCAAAGCGATTGTAGAATTGCACCAAATGGGGTTCTTTGAGTTGAGCCGAATTCACACGGTTTAGGGAAGAATCTATTTCAAATGAGAAATAATTGGCAATCCCTATGAGCGTTTCCTTGCGCAAATAGGTTTGCCACTTGTGTAAGGAGTGCTCCAAAAACAACTTGCGGGTTCGGTCAAATTTGTTTTTTGCTTTTGACAAATAACGCTTAAGTGTAGTGGCAGGAACCGCTAGTTTATCTTCCACTTCCTTCACAAAACGATCTGTATCGCCATAGGCTGTAAGACATTTACCATCTTCCCAAAAATAGCGGCATGCCACTTCTTTTCGCGAATACTGAAAAACATCAGCTGGCTTTTCATCGCATAATTCAAATAGGTCATCTACAAACTGGGGCATGGTAAATAACGAAGGGCCTGCATCAAAGCGGTAATCCCCAAGATTAAAGGTAGATAGCTTTCCGCCCACATAGTCATTGGTTTCAAAAACCTCAACGGCATAGCCTTTTTTGGCCAAACGGATGGCTGTTGCCAATCCACCAACGCCAGCACCAATAACAATTGCTTTAGTCATCTTTTAAATTCAATGGACGTACGGCAAAGCGTGCAAATAAATCTTCTTTATACCAATTTCGTTTGCGTGTTTTTTTAACAATCGCAGCATGGTGGGTGCTTTTGTAGGCAAAGTTTTTTACTTCTTCCAAACTACTCCACAAACTAAAGGTAGCCTGTTGTATTAGGGGCCACTCACCAACACCTTTGTACCACAACACCCCTTTGGCGTTTTGTATGGCTTTTGAAGCCGCAGGTACTTCCCGCCAAAATTCCAGCAAGCGGCTAGGCCTAAGCGTAGCTCTAGTAATGATGCCTATTTTTTCGTCATCATGCAAGTCCCTTTTTTCAGCTGTAAATGGGTTTGATTTTCCCCAAAGACCGTGACTTTGAAGGGTGTGCAGTGAAAAATGTTTTTGGGATGCTGATTTGGAAATATGGGTTTCCATTAGCGCACTTGAGTCCAAAAAAGTTGTGGCCGCTGCTTCAGACTCCCAAACGGTAAGCAGTGCATAGGTCGAAAAGTCGGGCCATAGGCTAAAGCCCAAACCGGCACCTGTACCAAGGGTTCTGAAAAACTGTATGCCTGGTTGCTGTTGTAATTGTGGGATGGCGCGTTGCATTTGAGTAAATGCCCAAAACTTGTTTTTATCGTAAGAAAAAAAACTTAAAACCACATGTTGCCCCATGTGCTAAAGATAGCGGTTATTGTGAAATGTCAATTAACAATGCCTTAACGTTTCCGTGCGGTTTAATTAACGAACTGTTTTACTATAATTAAACTTCACGTTAGTTTCAGTTAATACATTAAATCGTTATTTGTTGAAACTATAAAATATGAAAATTAATAAATTACTACTCACATTTTTGCTTGGCGGACTCATGCTGCAAGCACAAGAAAAAACACAAAAAAAAGACTCTATTGCAGTTACATCATTAGAGGAGGTTGTCGTTGATGGCTATTTTGGAAGTTTATCCAAAGCGCTAAAACAACAAAAGAAAAACCTGAATATAACAAATGTTGTTACCGCTGACCAAGCAGGTAAATACCCTGACGATAACGTGGGTGAAGCCCTTCGTCGAATCTCTGGTATTAGTGTTCAAAATGACCAAGGTGAAGCACGTAACATCGTAATGCGTGGTTTTGGCACACAATTGAACTCTGTTACCTTGAACGGTGATCGTTTGCCTTCAGCCGAAGGAGATAACCGTAATATTCAACTTGACCTTATCCCAACAAATATGATTGAGACGATTGTAGTGAAAAAATCGTTGACTCCAGACATGGAAGGAGATGCGATTGGGGGTTCTGTAAATCTTATTACTCGTTCAAATCCTAGTGAGTTCCGTGCATCAGCTACTTTTTCTGGTGGGGGTAACCCTATCCGTGATAGCGGGTACAACGCTAACTTTGCACTTGTTTTAGCAGATAAACTTTCAGATAAATTTAGCTATACCCTTAGTTCTACTATTCAAACACGTGACTACGGTTCTGACAACGTTGAGTTTGCATGGAATGACCCAGCTGACTGGACTGACGTTAACAAAGGAGAAATTGAGGAAATGGATATTCGCCGTTATGATGTAAAGCGTACACGCCGTTCGGTCTCCCTAAACTTAGACTACAACATTAACGAGAACAACTCGCTCTATTTTAAGTCTATTTACAACCACCGTGACGACTGGGAAAACCGTTTTCGTTGGAGAGCGCAATATGAAGATCAAGAACTAAAAGTTCGTAAACAAACCAAAGGTGGTATTGATAACGACGAAAATGATTCCCGTCGTTTAGAAGACCAACGCCTTGAAAAGTACAGTTTAGGTGGTGAGCACCAAGCCGGCAATCTTGCTATTGATTGGAAAGTGTCTACAGCCAAAGCAAGTGAACACCGCCCTGATGAGCGCTACACGCGATACGAATACAAAGATATTCCTTACGTGGGAAGTTCGCCTTGGGATATTTCCAATCTAGAACGCCCATACTTAAACTTTGCAGATGACTCATGGAACGATGATGCTGAATATAAGTATAAGAAAACCGAAGAAGCACAAAAACTAACTGAAGAGGAAAATACACAGTTCAAAATCAACTTTGAATTGCCATACAGCAATTCTGCTACACTTAAGTTTGGTGCTGCTTATAAAGACCAGTCCAAAATGCGAGACGACGTTTGGTATGAGCACGATATGGATTTAGGTAACTTAAATACAGTTCCTACTTTTGGTGCAGATATGGACAGTTATGAGCCAGGAAGCAAATATGTAATTGGTAACTTTATGGATGCGCGTTATTTGGGAGGCTTAACTCTTGGAGGTGCTTCAGGTGCTAACTTTGATAGTTATGTAATGGATGAGTTTGCTGGTGCTAACTACACTGCTGATGAAACCATTTCTGCTGGATATATCATGACCACAAATAATCTTGGCGCAAATACTATAGTGGTAGCTGGTTTCCGTGTAGAAAAAACAGATCTTAGCTATGTAGGTCAAATTTTTGATGAAGAAACAGGAGAAACTCCTGCTGACATCTCAGAAACTACGGGTGCTAAAGATTATACAAATTTCTTGCCAAGTATCAACATCAAACATAATTTTTCAGATACATTTAATATAACCCTAGCATATTCAAAGTCATTGGCACGTCCTGACTATTATGACCTAGTACCATACCAGTACTCTAACTCTGACGACGATGAGGTAGAATTTGGTAATTCTGACTTAGAAGCTACAGAGTCAAATAACTTTGATGTCATGGCTGAAAAATATGTTGGTAATACAGGTATTATTTCAGGTGGATTGTTCTACAAATCTATCGATAACTGGATTTACACATACTCCACTGACGGTTATACCTACAACGGTGATAACGACTATGAGTTCACTCAAAAAAGAAATGGGAAAAGTGCCCGTGTATTTGGGTTTGAAGTTGCAATACAAAAGCAGCTTTTAGACAATCTTAATTTGGCCGCTAACTACACTTTTACAGATTCTGAAACGGATAGTGTAGAGGGTAGAAGCGACGTACCATTGGTAGGAGCTGTTGAAAATATGTACAACGTTTCATTAGCGTATGAGACAAATAAGTTCTTTGTTAGAGCATCGTATAACTACGCTGGAGATCAACTTGATGAACTAGGTGGAGATACTTGGGAAGATCGTTACTATGACGAGCAAAAGTTCCTAGATCTTAACGCTTCATACAACCTGACGGATAAAATTCGTTTATTTGCTGAGGCTAAAAACCTAACCAACCAACCATTGCGTTACTACCAAGGAAGCAAAGAAAAAACGATGCAACTTGAGTACTACCAAATGAGCTGGAACTTAGGTCTTAAAATAGATTTATAATGAAACATATCAGCGAAATCTTCACGCTTTTTGTGGGTTTCGCGGTAATGGCACAAGAGCGGACTTCGGTTCGCTCTTTTACTTTTCCCCAAGTTGAAGCCACCCTCGAAACCGAAGCCGTTGTATCTTATGACGATGCTGCAGACGATATCTGCATTTGGGAAAATCCAAATGACGCTACAAAATCTATTGTTGTGGCAACAGATAAAAGATATGGCCTTATCACCTACAATCTGCAAGGCAAAAAACTACACCAATATCCAGTGGGAAGACCCAACAATGTGGCGCTTTTTATGCCAAACAACATGCTCAAAAATGAACTGCCACTGATTTGTGCATCTAATCGCACAAGAGAGACCATAACTTTTGCATTTCTCAACCCAGATGGAACACTATCACACATTCAAGACATTAAAGTACCTTTGAAAGAAGTGTATGGCATTACCACCTACCTTGGCGAAAAGCCTTATATTATTATCAGTACAAAGAAGGGAAAGGTATGGCAGTATCAAGTTGGGCTTAAAAAAAATAAGACCCAAATTGCATTGGTTCGCAAGCTAAAATTTGGCAAAACAGTCGAAGGACTTGTGGTTGACCCAACAAATAAAAAATTATATGTCGCTGAGGAAGAACGCGGGCTGTGGCAGTTGAACGCATTGCCTTGGAAAGCTGCTGAAAAAACCATGATTTTAAAGGTAGATAACGATAAACTAAAACCTGACTTTGAAGGGCTTGCCCTTCGCCAAAACAAAGATGGGAGTGGTTGGATTGTTATGTCTGTGCAAGGATCAAATGCCTATGCATTTATTGATAGGGTAACCCTAGAACTTGTAACTATTATTCAAATCAAAGATGGTGTTGTGGACGGCGTGCAAGAAACCGACGGCCTGGAAGTCACCGCACTAGCAACGGAAGCTTTCCCCAACGGATTACTTATCGTACAAGATGGAGATAACGGCGACCTCCCACAAAATTTTAAATACGTAAATTGGACGCATATTCAACCGCACTTAATCCCATGAGATTACTCTTTGTTTTTTTAGCCTTTAGCACGCTCATTGGCTGCCAATCAGCAAACAATTCTAGCAACGAAGAACCTATCGTTAAGACTGTAGAAAAATACAATCTGCCTGATACTCTTGAAGAGACTTCGGGGCTAGCCATACTTAATGACACCCTTTGGACCCTCAACGATTCTGGGAATGAAGCTGCACTATACGCCATAAGCACCAAAGGAGAACTCCTAAATAAAAGAGACACCGCCAAAACCAACATTGACTGGGAAGACATGACAATTATCAACGGCAACATGATTGTTGCTGACATGGGAAATAATTTCGGAACCCGAAAAAACCTTTACCTGCTGGAAATAGATTTAAGTGATGGAGGTGCTACGACCTTGGATTCCATTCCCTTTAATTATCCAGATCAAGATAATTTTGACTTTCAGCAGGCCACTCACTTTGATGCGGAAGGCATTGTCGTTGTCGAAAATAAAATTGTGGTTTTTACTAAAAATCGAAGTACGCTTAGCTCCGAAGTTTATGTGATATCGCCTTCAGGAGGGCCTGCAACAAAAATGGGGTCTTTGGCTGTCGGTTCGCTGATAACGGGGGCTGATTACCACCCAGAGAGTAAAACCTTGGCACTGACTGGCTACAGAAGAAACGATAACCAGTATTTATATGTGATCGACAACTTCTCGCTGTCTGCCGTAGCGGATACAAATATCGCTAAATATGATCTTGATTTCAATGGGGCGCAAATTGAGGCAATAAGCATCATAGATGCTAAAACCTTTTGGATTACGTCCGAACAAACAAAAAATTACAAGGCTTTCTTGGCTAAGCTTACCATCGAATGAGTGCCTTTGACCTTACAAGTTATCTAAAACGAGGGGTCAAAAATGAAAAGGTAATACTGACGCCCCTTTTAAAAGCTTACGATCCTGATGAATTAGCCGCCAAGCTTCTGACATATATTGGTAAGGACGATCCGTTTTGTTCCTTTAAAGCCGCAGATGCGTTGGGCCAACTCATTAAGGAAGATCGCATTGCTATCAATGATTATAAAACCACACTTTTAGAACTACTTCAGTGCAATCCAAAAGCCCTTCCCTTTCAATTTCCCTTACTTATAGGTCAGTTGTCGTTAGATCAAAAAACGTTGGGGGTTGTATGGGCTACCTTATCAGAGTGGGTTTGCAAAAGTCATGCTTCGCGGATTTTTCGCGTGAATTGTTTACAGATTCTATACGACCTCAAAATCCCCGCACTCCAGCACGATTACGATTTGATTGTGGCTAGTTTAGCACATGTTCCTATTGCCTCGCTTCAAGCTAGGTTACGTATCTTAGCCAAAAAATAAGCTATGCCTAATATAGTCGCCTTTGGCGCCAGTTCGAGCCAAAACTCCATCAATCGAAAACTGGCACACTTTGCTGCCCAGCAAGTGCCCAATGCCCATATTAATTTGTTGGATTTAAACGATTATGAAATGCCACTCTACAGCACCGATCGTGAAAAAGAAGGCATTCCCGAAAAGGCACATGCCTTTAAGGCTGCACTGCAAGCTAGTGATGGTATTGTCATATCATTTGCCGAACACAACGGTGCTTACACCACTGCTTTTAAAAATATTTTTGACTGGATTTCAAGACTCGAGAAACCCATTTGGTGTGGCAAACCCATGTTTCTATTGTCCACCTCAACAGGTGTGCGTGGTGGAAAAACCGTGCTAGAGCTTGCCCATTTACGGCTGTCTAGAGACATGCCTAATATTCCATGTTTTGCACTGCCTTCGTACAAGGAAACCTTTGATGAAGAAAAAGGAATTGTCGAAGCAACGCATCTTGCTGCTTTTAATGAAGCCTTGGGGGTGTTCGTTGGGCAATTATAGCAACAAACTCCCAGCCATCACAATCATAACGGCATTTTCGATAAAGGTGGCTTCGGTCATGGGAAGCTTAAGCACGCTACCCAAGCAGGCACACTGCATTTGCCTTTTTTGAATCAATACACGAACCACTCCTATGGTGGTTAGCCCCAGTGTAAAAATGGTAATCCACAACACCCGATCGGGAACAAAGTCTCGGATATAGCACACACCCAAGGCAAATTCTATAAAAGGATAACTAAATCCATAAGCTGGCCATGCAGCGGCCAGTGGGTCATACATGCTAAAACTGGCTTGGAATCCCTTTATGTCCAATAACTTAAAAAATGAAAATACCATAAAGAAAATGCCCATAAAATCATGCATCATGGCTTTCATGTTCCAAGTAGGCCAATGAATCATAACAGTTGTAACAATGATAAATCCAAAAATCAGAAAAAGGGGAAAGAGTTGCTTTAGCTTGGATGGTGTTTGCGCTATTGCATCATCCATAAGCGCATATTTTTTAGGCAGTGCAGCTTTAATAGCTGCGGTTGAAACAGGTGTTTGGCTCCATATTGTTAATCGGTCTTTTTTATGATCGGCTACTACCTTGGATACGCTTTCTATATCAAGCGCTGCAGCAATAACAGCTGCTTCACAGCCTGTGCAGGTCATACCAAAAAGCGTAAGGTTTTGTTTTTTCATTTGTAGCGTTTTAATCCACCACCATGGGCACTTCGATCAATAAGACTTGGGTGTCTTGATGTGCGGTAATCTCAAATGTAGCGATTTCCGAAATAGCCAAGGCATCGCGTTTTCCAAGTACGTGCTCTCCTATTTCTACTTCTCCGTCAATGACAAAGGCATAAACGCCGTTGCCTTCCAATTTTAGGTCGTAGTACGTCGCATTCGCTGCTTCCAAATCAAGCATGTGAAACCATGCATTTTGATGAATCCAAACGCCCTGGTCATCGGGATTTGGGGATAGAATTTGAAATGGCTCGTTTTTTTTGTGAAGACTATCAATGGGGATTTGATCGTAGCGGGGAGTCACATTTCGCTTGTTGGGAAAGATCCACAATTGTAATAAATTAATTTCCCAATCAGCGTTTTTGTTGTACTCGGAATGATACACGCCAGTACCTGCACTCATAACTTGTATCTCTCCTTCTCGAATTACCTCGACATTGCCCATGCTGTCTCTGTGTTCCAAATCACCTTTAAGCGGAATGGTGATAATTTCCATATTGTCGTGCGGATGGGTACCAAAGCCCATTCCGCCTTGAACGATATCATCGTTGAGCACACGAAGCGCACCAAACTGCGTGCGTTCGGGATTAAACCAGCCAGCAAAGCTAAAGCTATGTTTGGCTTGAAGCCAACCATGATCGGCGCTTCCTCTAGAATTGGCTGGGTGAAATATTGTTTCCATTGCTTTTTTTTCAAAAATAGGATAATATTTTTTTGCTGCTGCGAGACTCAAAAGATAGTCAATGGCCGCATTGGTGTCATCTGGAAAATCAATGTTTGGAACAGCAGTATCGTTTACCCAAGCAGCTAGTTTTGGAACGGAGTGCTTAGAAAGTTTAGACAACACAGGAATGTCGAGGTTTTCCAAGGCAGCTGCGTTATAGTGCTGTTCGTACTGATCGCGCATCGGAATAATCAAGAGTTTTTTCTTTAAAAACATAGCCTCGGCAGGGGTTTCAAAACCTGCGCCACACAATACGCCCGTTGCCTTTGCCATACTTGCTTGGAATGCTGTTCCGCTGGGCGGTTGTACGTTTACATTTTCCACTGAATAAGCTTTGGTACAATGCTTTGAAAACACCTCCCATTGGGTTTGAGGAATTTGGGTGAGGATTGAACAAATAAAGCTGTCCGCATAAGCGGGCAAGTAAACGGTGTAGCTGTTTTCCTTGCTCGTTTTTTGATTTCTTACTGCATCGCGTATGATGGGAAAAAAGATATGTGGAGCATATCGCTTGAAGTGAAACCCGACACCCCTTTGGGCAGGTGCGTAATGGTTTAGAACCCAACGAATGATGGCAGGAACTCGTGGCGGCTTTGGCACCTCGGCAAGCAATGCATACTGATGGCTCATGGCAATGCAAGGCACGTTTTTTCGCTTGCATGCCCAGGCGGTTACCGGTTCAAAGTCGTTTATAACAAGGTCGTATTGGGTCACAGGAACTGTTGCTATGTCGAGGCATAAGCGAATGGGCTTGTTTCTAAAAATGGTTTGCGACCATTGAATACCGCCTTGCGTACCAAACACAAAACCAAAGCCTCTGTAATGGTATTTGATTGGAAAACCAAGGCTAATATCAGCTGCTGTGCCGCTGGTAAGTACATCCACATCGGCATATTGCCTTAGGGCAGGAACTAATTTTTGTGCACGACAAATATGCCCGTTTCCCGTGGACTGAACTGCATACAGGATTTTCATTCAATAAAATCAGCTACTATTTTACCCGAGATTAGTGCGGGCGGAACGCCAGGGCCAGGAACGGTAAGTTGGCCCGTAAAATACAGTCCATCAACGGTTTTACTCTTCATTTTGGGTCGTAAGAATGCGGTCTGCAACAAGGTATTAGCCATCCCATAGGCATTGCCTTTATAGGAATTATAGACCTCTTTAAATTCTTTGACACAAAACGATTCGTTGAATAAAATATGTGATTTTATTTCATTGTTAGTCAACGTTTCCATGCGGTTAATTACCACTTCAAAGTACTTTTCACGCAACTCAGGCGAATCCTCCAGATTGGGCGCTATGGGAATTAAAATAAAGCACGCTTCTTTTCCTTTGGGTGCCATTAGTGGGTCGCTTTGCGAAGGCAGGTTGACATAAAACAGAGGCTCGTCTGGCCATTCTGGGGTGTCATAAATACTACCGGCATGGGCGTCAAAATCAACATCAAAAAAGAGGTTATGATGCGCCAGCGTATCGAGTTTTTTATCCAAGCCTATGTAGAACAACAAAGAAGAAGGCGCGAAGGTTTTTTTATCCCAATAAACCTCGCTGTAGGCGCGCTTTTCTTTAGGCAATAGGGTTTCGGTGTGGTGGTAGTCTGCTCCTGAAATAACGATATCGGCCTCAATTATTTTTTCCCCAGTACGAACGCCACTGGCTTTACCATTGCGAAGTAAAATTTCATCTACGCCGTGGTCGGTGTGATAGCTTACGCCAAGCGATTTCCCCAAGCTTACCATACCATCCACAATTTGGTACATACCACCTTTGGGGTGCCAAGTGCCCAAGCCAAAATCGGCATAATTCATAAAGTTGTAAAAAGCAGGAGTGCTTTCGGGTTTAGCCCCCAAAAACAATACTGGAAACTGCAACAAGGAGCGTAGCTTTTGATTTATGAATTGCTTTTCCACTTGACTTCTAATATTGGTAAAAAACAAGCCCACTTTTTTGACGGTTTCTGGCGTAACCAGTTCTAGGGGCGATACCCCAGGACGATACACCAAATCCTTGACGGCTATGTCGTAATTGTTTCGTGCCTTTTCTAAAAATCGTGTAAGCTTCTCCCCGCTTCCAACTTCGATTTCCTCAAAGCGAGCAGCAATTTTGGCAATGCTTTCCTCGACTGGAAACACATCATCTTTACCAAAAACTACTTGGTAGCCAGGCGACAAACGATCGAGAGTGTAGAAATCGGATACTTGTTTGCCGAAGTCACCAAAAAAAGATTCAAATACATCGGGCATCCAATACCACGATGGCCCCATGTCAAAAGTAAAACCGTCTTTTTTAAACTGTCGGGCGCGACCGCCTAGAGAGTCGTTTTTTTCAAGGACTTGTACTTGGTGTCCCTTTTTCGCCAAATAGCAGGCAGCGGATAAAGAAGAAAATCCAGAACCAATTATAACAATCTTTTTCATAGGTATACAAATTTACCATATATTTTTCTTAGATGGTGTTTCTTGAAATTGTATATTTATAAAAACAATAATCATGGCAACATACGCATGCAATCAATGTGGTATGTCGGTTAACGCATCTTGTGCGAAATGCGACATGACTTTAGTGAATGGCCATTTATCGCTAGACGATGGCAGTGAGGTACAAATTTCGCAATGCCCTTCATGTGAGGGTAAAATTAAGTCGCCGCAATGCTGTGGCGAAGACATGAGCTGCGAAATCTAATGAAACACTACACCGCGGAAAGTATTGCTGAAGCCCTTGGCAAGGATTCTGCCGATTGGCAGTGGGATGCAGGATGCATCAAAACCGAGTTGGAATTTAAAGACTTTAAAACGGCCTTTTCTTTTATGTCTAAGGTTGCGGACATGGCCGAAAAGCTAAGCCATCATCCTGACTGGCAAAACAGCTACAACCGAATCGGGATTTCATTACGCACCCATGACCAAAATGCCGTTACTGCGCTTGATGTAGCGTTGGCTAAACACATAAGTATGTTGTATAGCATTCATCCCTAGCCCAGTAGGAAACACGCTTAACGTTAGTGCAGCGGTTACTATTGATGCGGTGAGTATCTTTGATCTTACAGGACGCGAAGTGTTATACGCTACGCCAAATGCAGACGCATTAAGTTTAGATATTGCTGATTTAAACAAATGCATGTACTTGGTAACGATTAAGGCCGGCAAACAAGAACTAACAACGAAATTGGTAAAGTAACCAACCATACGTAATTTCATGTTTACAATAAAACCCTGCCAAAAGGCAGGGTTTTTTTATGCCGTTGATTTCGAAGCCGATCGCGCAATAAAAAAATTGCAGTCCTTATTCAATAATAATTCTATGGAACGTATGCTTATCGCCTTGATACAATTTCAATAAGTACAACCCACTTGATAGATCATCCACCTGAATGCGACTCACATCAGTAGTGTATTCTTTTACTTTTTTACCGCTCATTGAAAATAATTCAAGTTTTTCAAGTGTGCCGTTGGCTGTAGTAATGTGTACGACTTCCTTTGCTGGATTCGGATAAATACGTAACCCCGATATGTTGTCAAGTGCATCCGCGCTAAGGGCGCACACATCCCCTACCTGATAAGAGAAATATTTGGTGACGGCCATTCCACCAGCAAAAGCAAACTTACATGCATAAGAGATTGTTTCTCCCGAAGTAAAGCCAGTAACCGTAGTGCTAAATGTATTTCCAGAACCACTCATAGCGGTCTCCGTAAAAGGTGATTCACGCCATAAATAGGCAACAACACCTGATTTATCTGTATCCAACAGTTCAAAAGTAAAGGTCACACTTGTTCCATTTGTCACAAACGAATAGTAGTATCCAGTACTAAACGAGCCCTGACTTGCTTGGCTTTCAGTTCCTGAACAAGCCGTGTTGGTATCTACATTGGTCGTTGCTTGCAACGAAATAGGGTTGTTGCTAGCTTGGTTTTGTCTAATATCTTTGGCTGTTACTGAAAAGGTATAGCCCGTTTCGGGTGATAGGCTACTGATAACGAGTGATGTTTGCGTACCAGAACTTCCCGTAATGCTTTTTTGTTCTTGTCGATAAGTCACATCGTAAACTACAGATCCAGAATTGTCCTCTGCTTGCAGTAGCAGCTCAACAGACCTCGCACCAACTGTTCCAACGCTAGCAGTAAAGTTTATAGGCCCTGTAGTGTCGGTATTGCTACCACTACAGTTATCCCCAACCATATAACTCATATATTTTGTAACCGATAGGCCTCCTGTAAAAGCAAATTTGACCGCATAGCTTATCATTTGTCCAGCAGATAAACCGCCAACAGTTTTTGAAAATGTAGTGCCACCAACGTGATTCATTTGTGATTCTTGAAAAGGGGTTTCTCTCCATAAATACGCCACTACACCTGATTTATCCGTATCAAGTAATTCTATCGAAATAGTCACATTGGTTCCTACGGTTTCAAAAGTAGTCTCATATCCTACTGAGAAAGATCCTTGACTTGCTTCATCATCAGTAATCAAACACGATACAACTTCATTAACGGTAACTTCTACTGCTTGGGAAGTAGCTGTGCCTCCTGTATCGTCGGTAGCCTTGGCTGTTAGCTGATGGGTACCTACGGCAGCATTTGTCCAAGAAAATGTAAATGGATCTGAAGTGTCTTCGCCAATTTTAGTACTTCCAGTAAAAAATTCAACCTTTGCTACCGTACCATCCAAATCTGACGCATACGTTGTAATGTCAATAGCAGTTCCTTCAGCAAAAGAAGCTCCATCATTAGGAGAATTAATTGAAATAGAAGGGTTTGAGTTCCCAGAGTTCGAAACGATAATTTGTACCTCATCGGTAGAGGTGTATGTATCATCGGAAACGGTTAGCAAACATTTATACACCCCAATAGCTAAGTTTGACACCTGCGGCGATACACTGGAGTTGGTCGAAAAGTTTAATTGGGTAGGGCCATACACCTGAGACCAAGCATAAGTGACCGTTTTACCTGTGGGTTCATAAGTGCCTGAACCGTCTAAATTAACCGATGTGCTGGACAAGGTTGTGGAGACATTTGTTCCTGCATCTGCAACTGGCGGGTCAAAACTCAAATCACCAGTTCGTGTAAAGGTCATTTTACCTAAGTTAAATTCCCCATCATCAACAGCAACACGCAATATTTGTTCGCCACCTGTTAGTGGAATGCCTGTTACTGTTTTGGTTGTCCAAGTATCCCAATCGCTTGTTGTGGGGAAAGAAATCTTCGAACCAATGGTTTCACCATCAAGCTCAAAGTGCATGGGCCCTCCACCATTTGCATTTCCAGAAGCATATCGAAGTGCAACAGAATACGTACCGGGGTTTTGCACATTTACGGTATATTCTAACCACTCACCTGCGGTAATCCAACCAACAGTCATTCCCTCATTATTGACAGTAGCTGTATCTACATATTCGTCTAAGCGTGTGTCTCCTTCATTGTTTTGAGAACTATCAAAGTAAGAAATGTTTTGACCCACACCCGCTTCGTATTTATCAAAATGACCCACTTCAATCGTTCCAGGTACTGCATGAACAGAGGCGTATGGTACTTGTTCG
Organism: Bacteroidota bacterium; assembly: GCA_038143535.1. Taxonomy (GTDB): domain Bacteria; phylum Bacteroidota; class Bacteroidia; order Flavobacteriales; family Flavobacteriaceae; genus UBA7446. Next base: position 160,123 of record JAYQMD010000001.1, on the reverse strand, counting down.
CCAACTTGAATAGTAACACTATTGGACACTGCGAACTGTGTTCCCACATATACCTTAGCATACATTCCATGAATTCCTAGTGCAAGGTTTGTGGGTTGTGCTTGATAAGGAGCGTTAGTATCTGTGCTTATCAATGTTGTTCCGTCGTAGAATTCTACTTTGGTGATATTGGTACTGGACGTTGTGTAAGTCAGGTTAACACTTCCGCCTACATAGGCTTGATTAAAATCCGAGCTTAAGGTTCCTGAAACTTCAATATCCCGGCTGGTTGTTAATTTATTTGCTGCAGCAGCCAACACATATCCATCGGAAAAGCTAACCGAAATTTGGTTGTTGCTGTAGTTTTGTGCGACGTAAGTAGTTTCTCCCGCACTATCAGTAAAAGCAACGGCAAGTGGATGATTGGCGGTAATGGATGCGTCCACAGGGCCAAGAGCATTCATCGCATGCAACCAATGATAGGTCTGCGCATCTGAAATACCAAACTTTAAACTTCTGTCTGGGTAACTATCATAGAGATTTATCGCAGCTTGAGCATCGGTAAGCGATAAAAATTTCCAATAGGTGTCATGCCAAAGGTTTGCATTTTCTTGGTTGCTTAAAATTCCCGTGTTGGCAGCCATTTCTGTCCATAATTCAGCCGCATAGGTATGGTTATGGCCTAAGTATAAAGAACCGCCGTGTATGGGATATAGTTCAATCCCATAGGACGCAGCTATATCAGCAGTCCAAAAAGTTCCGTTATCGTACGAGTTTCCCCAAACCCTTGAAACCAGTTTATATTGTTGCCCAGAGCCAAAAACTCTATTGTGCATATCAAACCAATACTCTTCAATCGCCGCTTGTTCGGTAGTGTAAATATAAATGCCTAAATCTCGAATGGCATCATTGTTTGTAATACTCCCCCAATGAATGAGTGAAGTGGCAAATTGCATACTTTCAGAAGTAGATTCCTGATCATTACCTTGTGGAAAAGAAGCAAATCCATTTGCCCAACTATGCCCTGCATAAGGGCTGAAATTTCTTAAAAAGGGAAACAAAGAGTCGTTGCGATCGGTTGAAGCCGCATCACGATTCAAGAGGTTTATCATTGCTCCCCATTGGTTCGCCCAGCCGGGTTCAAATTGTTCCATAAATGCCGCGGCGTGTATAAAATATCCCCAATGAAAATGATGATCGTTTATATTATTGTCTTGCCCATGTCCGGCAGGATATCCCAATAGAGTAGTCCAAGCGTTGTTGTAATAAAACAAAAAGGCAACCTCACCTGATTGGTAGGATAGCCAATCTTCTAATCGTTCTTTTATGGTGGCAATCATTTTGTTTCGTGCCACTGTATCTCCAGTTTGATCAGCGATACGCGCCGTTTGAATCATCCGATTCATCATCTGCCCTTCGTTGTATGAATCTGTCCACGATGCAAGTGCATCATTTTCTATAACCCCTATTTTCTGGTCTAATTTGGTTTGGTCAAATCCTGTACTATAATTTGCCAAATAAGGCAGCGTAGGCAATACGCCTCTAAAAGTATAAGCAACTTTAAAGCTATTCCCGTCAAGCATTTTAAGCTCTCCTCGAATAGATTCATAGCTTTGCTCTGTGGGTGTTGGCGAACTGCTGTCAAGGTTTCCCCATTGGTGTGGTAATAATCCCATAAGGACGTTGGTATTTGTTCCTTCTTTAACATGTGTAGTTACACTAAAATCAGTGGTTACCTTTGCTGTTGCCAGGTTATAATCCCACGATGTTGTTGTATTTGTGGGAAAAACGTAGGCGTATTTTTTATATGCTTGGGCCGTACTGGCTACATTGGATGTGCTTTGAGGAAGCATTGCCATAGACCAATAGTTTTTACCATTCAGCGTTGATGTATATGTGCTGCCAGAAACAGACCATGTACTCCCAGTAGGGGCATAAACAACAAAGTCAGCTCCACTGCTGGCGTTTTCAATTATTAAAAGCTCATTCGATATGGATGCTGTTCCGCTATTTACGTTTACTGAGGCTACAGCCGCCGAATTTTTTTCAAAGTATAAAAAAGGCATACCAATTCCCGAGGTGACCTCTAAATCCCGAACGCCATCATTCCAATTCATGCTAACTGTCCAATCTGAGTAGTCCGAGACCGTTACCTTTGACGCATTCAATCCTGAGAGACCTACCTCAATCGCTCTATCGTCTCCAATAACACCTGAAGAAATATATGTGACAATAAGCCCGTTGTTGGTTGTCTTCATCGTCATGGGATAGTTGAATAAATTATCCGCATGGTTTTCCTTCACCAATTTAGACCACCAATCATTGGTAGGTACCGGCTTACCTACCGCCGTTTTGGAAAGCTGTGGATTTCCAGAGGGAAATCCATTACGCCCAGCAGCGTCAGCACCTGGATAAACAGTAGTATAACTTCCAGAACCCACAACGGTTTGGGCAATTGAATATGCTCCACAAAACATAAGCATGAAAAAGATAAAAGATAATGGATTTGTAGATAATTTCCTCATAGTGTTTTTACGCTGTGATTAACGCTTTTAAATTCGCAAATAATTGATGGGGTTTGGTTAAAATCTTAAAGAATTTATTTAATAAATTTAAGGTACAATTAGGTCATATTAAAATAAAAAAACTGTACATCATCCATACATGCCATTGTAAACATCAGGGAGCCTATTTTTTAGCATAATTTATATAAACTAAGCAATTATAATTCGTAGAATAACGCGAAAATTAAAAAGATGAATCGACGTTACAGAAAATTTTATGGCCGATGCTGAAAAGAAAGCAATAATGTATATTTAACTTATACATTACAAAAGCCTGCTTGGATCAAGCTGCAGCCTAAACCGCAAGACAGTGGGTTATTTTTGCTAAAAAGAAGCAAGCTAAATTTGTACTTTTGTGTTAAAATATTCTAAATCTTATGAAAGTAGAGCAGTTGTACACGGGTTGTTTAGCACAAGGTGCTTACTACATTGAAAGCAATGGTGAAGCGGCCGTTATAGATCCTCTGCGCGAAACCAGTCCATACTTGGAGCGCGCCGAGCGAGACGGGGCGACTATTAGATATGTTTTTGAAACGCATTTTCATGCCGACTTTGTAAGTGGGCATTTAACCCTTGCTAAAAAAACGAATGCTCCCATTATTTTTGGCCCAAATGCCAACCCTAATTTTGAAGCCCTTATTGCCACCGATGGGCAGGAATTTAAACTAGGTGAAGCAACAATTGTAGCTTTACACACACCTGGTCACACCATGGAAAGCACCACATATTTGTTACGCGATACCAACGGAAAAGACCACGCTGTTTTTACTGGGGATACCCTCTTTTTGGGGGATGTGGGACGTCCGGACCTAGCACAAAAAGAAAAGGAGCATACGCAAGAGCAATTGGCGGGAACACTCTATGATAGCTTACGCAACAAAATCATGCCGCTTGCTGATGATGTCATTGTCTATCCAGCACACGGCGCAGGATCGGCCTGTGGAAAAAACATGATGAAAGAAACGGTTGACACGCTCGGCAATCAAAAAAAAATGAATTATGCGCTTCGCGCTGATATGGATAAGGAGACTTTTATCAAAGAAGTCACGGATGGTTTACTTCCGCCCCCCGACTATTTCCCGCTCAATGTCAAAATGAACAAGGAGGGATATGCTGATTTGGATGCGGTGATTGAAATGGGAAAACGTGCCCTATCACCAGATGCCTTTGAAATTGCAGCCAATGCAACTGGCGCTATTATTTTGGACGTAAGACACCACAACGATTTTATTGCAGGACATATTCCACGGTCTATTTTTATCGGTCTTGACGGTGGGTTTGCTCCTTGGGTAGGTACGCTTATAGCTGATGTAAAACAACCCATTTTGTTGGTTGCTGACGAAAATCGCGTTGAAGAGGCTGTTACCAGACTATCACGTGTAGGCTTTGACAATACCATTGGCTATTTGGCGGGTAGTTTTGACGGTTGGCAAAGGGCCTCTAAAGAAGTAGACACCCTTACTTCTGTGTCGGCGACAACGTTAAAAGCCGATCTTAAAAAAGGCGACATCCATGTTTTTGATGTACGCAATCCATATGAATTCGGTTCAGAGCATATACCTGTTGCAGAAAATGCGCCTCTTAATTTTATCAATCGTCATTTGGCCGAATTCCCTAAAAACAAACCCTTTTATGTGCATTGTGCCGGAGGATATCGTTCTGTGATTGCGGCTTCCATTATTAAAAGCCGAGGCATCCATAATGTAATTGACGTAGCGGGAGGTTTTAAGGCAATCAAGGAGGCCGAAATAGATGTATCAGACTATGTCTGCCCTTCTACTTTATAAATGTTTTTGGACTATCGAGATTAATTAAAAGGAGGCTCACAAATTTTTGAAATTGGATTTGGTTTGTGTTCCAATACTAAAATAACTCTATGAACTTAATAAATAGGATATGCCTATAATTTTGTAGTTTTAGTCAAAATATGGTACTATGAAGAAACTATTATTTCTATTTTTAACACTCCTATTAATCTCTTGTTCAAATAAAGTTACAACTAACACTACTGTTGGTGAATGGTATCAAGGTGATTTAATGGGAAAATCATTTAAGCTTGGTGAACAAAAGAATATTGATTTGATTAAAAAAGCAGGGGAATATTATAATGATATGGATGCCGAAAACTTGACTACACTATTTGCTAAAGATGCTAAAATATATACCTATGAAGGTGTGATGCTTTCAGTTGACCAAGCAATGTATGAATCCTATTTTTCCTCCTTAGACTCTTTGGAGTGGAGACCACATGGAATGTCAACACAAACAATTGAAGACAACTCCATTGCAGTAGTATCTATCCCATCATCAGACAAGAGGTATTTCAAAGATTCAGAAAGCGAAGAATGTTTCTTATTTGAGCGATTTTGGATAGTTGATGGTAAGATTAAAACCATTGTACAGTATAGAAGAAACACACCACAGAATTATGACGCTTTTTCTTTTTAAAAAAGTAAAAAATAAATAGTATTCCTTAAGGCCTTGAGGGTTGTGGAGCTTTGAAACAACAAAAACCGCTACACTATAACAGTGTAACGGTTTTCATTATAAGTTGCTCCCCCTGTTATTCAAAGTTGCAGCACAAGTCAATTTTTTAGTGGATTAAGTTTATTTCAACAGAATACAAGTGGTTCTTGATCTAATCCATGTTCTCAGCTATTATGATATAATTTTTTTGACGGCCACAGCAGTGTCAAGAACTGTTTTTTCAAAAGGGATTGGTTTCCAATCAAATACATCCATTGTTTTTGAGTTGTCCGCACTTAAATTCATGCCTAACATGGTTAACATCCCTTTGGCTTCTCGGTCAAAAACGGATAATATTTTCAATAGAAAATTGGGTGCTAATCGAGTACTTGGGCCTTTATACCCATTGTCGATTAGAAATTGGCATAACCACTGAAAACTTCTTCCTACTTTTTCAGTTGCAATAAAACGTTGGTTCGCTGCTTTAGGTTCTGTCAATGCTGCAACATGTAAAAAGGCAACATCTCGTACATCGACCATTGGGAATGACATCTCAGGAATCATAGGAGTTTTTCCTTCTAAAATTTTAACTAACATAGACATTGATGCCCCCGAGACATTAGTTCCTAAGGGTGGACCAAAAACTCCACCAGGGTTGATGCTGACCAATTCAAGATTATGGTCACCCGATTGATTTTCAATAAAATTCCAAGCAGCCTGCTCAGCCAATGTTTTACTTTTAAAATATGTATTTAAATTTTTGGAATTTAAGTCCGTCCAATCTTCAGGAGTAATTTCACCTGTTTTCCTTCCGCCCATAATCGCCACGGTAGAACTAGTTAATACTACTCGTTTTACTCCATTCTTCTTTGCAAATTTTAAAACCCTTAGTGTTCCATCGATAGCTGGGGCAAACATTTCTGATTCATTTTTTGGATTTTCTATTGTAAATGGGGAAGCCACATGCATTACGTAATCGCAATTGGTTAATGATTCATCCCAACCTTTGTTAGAATTAAGGTTTAAATGAGTGAAAGAGAGATTCTCAATCGAAACCGAGGCTGAATGGAGAGTTGATATAACTTCTTCCTGTTTACTCTTATTTCTGACACTTCCAGTTACATGATAACCATTTTCTAAAAGCGTTTTGACACAGTGTAAACCAATATATCCAGACACTCCTGTTAACAATACTTTTTTGCTCATTTTTTATTTATCTTTTATAATTCCAAATTAATTATTTAAGATGTTTAGCTGACCTACCATTCTCACCCTTAATGTAATCCTCATATTTTTTAGGTGGTTTTGGCATAAACCCCAACTTTTTTAAAAGTTTGCTTATCAATAAACAAAATAAAATTGCCCCAATTACATATAATATAGTTTCCATATACTAAATATAGCAAACTTCACATAATTTAAAATTACTTGATGTAGCTGAACTTAAAGAAGAATATATGCCTGTGGTTTAGTCTCCGAGAATAAGTGATATAACTATTGCAGCAGTTAGTATTAATATAATAATTGCAACAATAATTTTAGCCTGCTTTTTGCCCTTCGGAGTTCCATCGTCATCGTTAAATTCTCCTGCACTTACAGGACCTGTTTGCCACATAATCAAATATACAAATTAGAAGAACTTAAAAAAGAAGATATGCCTAAGGTTTACCAATCATTGACTTCTTTAAATAAAGAATTTAAAGACAATGTGTATGCTTCATTAAAATCGTCCATTTTCACATCATCATCACTATAGTAAATTTTTTTCTTTTTACAATATGAATCGAATGTCTCTTTAATTAAATTATCGATTTTGTTTTGAAGATTATAATTATTGATTAAACAAATTTTATAGTGTTCTAAATCTATACGTTTCATATTAATTATTTTACTGCATATTTAGAATTCAAGTGTTATCAATTTGCAAACTAATTGTTAAACTTATTTTTTTGTTTCAACAGTAAATCAACAATTGAGAAAAGTCACGACACAAGCTACAAAGAGCTATGGGACACTCAAGTTTGAACGTTTCTTTAACCCACTTAAGAGGTTTAGAAGTAGCAGAACTAAAAGAAGAAGATATGCCTTTGGTTTAATTCATTAACTTGGTTTTCTAAAATTAATACAATGAAAACTTTACTCTCAATATCTGCTCTTTTAATCACACTAGCGCTAACTGCTCAATCTAATACTGCTACTTGGTATCTTAATGATACAAGTGGTAATGGTTTTCAGTCTCCAACAAACACAGCAAGTGGAGATAGGTCAACCGCTATGGGTAGTTCAACTAAAGCAAGTGGAGATTTCTCTACGTCTGCGGGTAAAGGGTCTAATGCTTCAGGAGAAAGGTCAACTGCTATAGGAAATTGGCCATTAGCTGCTGGTCCCTATTCTACTGCTATTGGTTATTATACAACAGCCAATGGTAACTCATCAACTGCATTTGGTGATAGTACAGTGGCTCACGGGGATTGGTCGACAGTAACTGGTGCCTATACAACAGCTAATGGTGCATTTTCAACAGCTATGGGTTTTTACACAAAAGCCAGTGATTTCAATTCTTTAGTAATTGGTCGATACAACTTATTAGGTTCAACAGTTACAAATAGCGCTACAAATTTTAATTTAGAAAACACAGCCTTTGTAATAGGAAATGGAACAAATGAAAATAACAGAAGCGATGCACTAACAGTACTATTTGACGGCACAACAACCATTACAGGTTCTGTGACAGCTACTGAATTTATTGGGGATGGTTCACAGCTTACTAATCTTTCTGTAAGTTCCCCATTTAGCCTTAATGATACAAGTGGTAATGGTATTCAATCTAGTCTTGCATCAGCCACAGGTGAATCATCTTTTGCAGTGGGAAGTTCAACAGCAAGTGGTTTATATGCAACTGCTATGGGAGATAAAACAACAGCAAGTGGAACTACTTCAATAGCTATGGGTAATAAGACAACTGCAAGTGGGGAATATTCAACAGCGATGGGCATAACTACAACAGCAAACGGAAATTATTCAACTGCTATGGGGCATAATTCTAAAGCAAATGGAAGTTGGTCAACGGCATTGGGATATGATGCTTCAGCAAGCGGAATTGGTTCATTAGCTGCGGGTATTTACGTAAAAGCAAACGGAAATTATTCAACAGCTATAGGTCTTTTTACAACGGCAAGTGCGTATGCTACTACGGCAATGGGAAATAGCACAACAGCAAGTGGAAATTATTCAACTGCAATGGGGCAAGGAACAACAGCAAGTGGGATCCTGTCAACAGCTATGGGTAGTTCAACCTCTGCAATTGGTACTGCATCAACATCTATGGGAATTGATTCTGAAGCTACAGGAGCCATATCATTAGCAACAGGAAATGGCACCAGCGCATCAGGACAGTCATCTTTTTCAGGAGGAGAATATACCGAAGCGTCTGGCAGAAACTCTATATCTTTCGGATCAGTAACAAAAGCCTCAGGAATTGAATCAACAGCTTTTGGAAAAAACACAGTAGCTAGTGGGGCTCGTGCAACAGCATTAGGTTCTTTTACTAGTGCTACAGGAAATCATTCGACAACTTTAGGATTTAATTCATCTGCAACTGGCCAGGTTTCCACAGCTATGGGATATCACACAGTAGCAAGTGACTGGGCTTCATTAGTTATTGGACAATATAACCTTTTGAATTCTACAGTAACAGCAGATAAAGATGCAGTTAATCTTTCTAATGCGGCTTTTGTTATTGGTAATGGTACTGAAAATCAAAGAAGCGATGCACTAACTGTACTATTTGACGGCACAACCACAATAGCAGGTTCTGTAACAGCTACTGAATTTATTGGGGATGGTTCGCAGCTTACTAATCTACCAGCACCTTCACTAAATTATGGTGACATTGCAAATGTGCCTTTTAGTTTCAATGAAAATGGCACAGGTATACAATCAGACACCAATACAGCAAGTGGAGATGGGTCAACCGCTATGGGTAGTTCAACTAAAGCAAGTGGAGATTTCTCTACGTCTGCGGGTAAAGGGTCTAATGCTTCAGGAGAAAGGTCAACTGCTATAGGAAATTGGCCATTAGCTGCTGGTCCCTATTCTACTGCTATTGGTTATTATACAACAGCCAATGGTAACTCATCAACTGCATTTGGTGATAGTACAGTGGCTCACGGGGATTGGTCGACAGTAACTGGTGCCTATACAACAGCTAATGGTGCATTTTCAACAGCTATGGGTTTTTACACAAAAGCCAGTGATTTCAATTCTTTAGTAATTGGTCGATACAACTTATTAGGTTCAACAGTTACAAATAGCGCTACAAATTTTAATTTAGAAAACACAGCCTTTGTAATAGGAAATGGAACAAATGAAAATAACAGAAGCGATGCACTTGTAGTTAAGTTTAACGGGGATGCAACTCTTGCAGGGAATCTTAATATAAATTCTGATGCACGCCTAAAAGCTAATATCATTTCTCTTGGTAGCACCCTTGCCAAACTATTACAAATAGATGGTAAGACATACACTATGAAAAAAGATGATAATAAGAAACAAAAGATAGGTGTACTTGCTCAAGACATAGAGAAAGTGTTTCCTGAACTTGTTTCAGAAAGTAATGGCATAAAGTCTGTAAACTATCAAGGATTAGTACCTGTGCTTATTAATGCTCTTAAAGAGCAAGACAGTAAGATGAAAGAGCATGAAAGCAAGTATTTAGAACAAGAAAAAAGATTGGAGAGATTAGAGAGATTGGTTGCTGCAATGGATTAGAAGTAGCTGAACTAAAAGAGGAAGATATGCCTATGGTTTAACCCTTTTAGGAAAAGATTACAGTTGCCAAGAATTAGTAGCTTTAAATCAAGTTCTTTGCTAAGTCTTCTAAAGAAAAAACCCACCTATTATGGTGGGCTTTAAGAATGTGTGATGTAGCGGTTACTACCTGCTCCCCCTGTTATTCAAAGTTGCAGCACGAATGAAACAAAATGTGTTTCTCTTTCATTAGACTGTAACAACAAAAAAGAAAAGTTGTCTTTAAAATAAAACGATATGAGAAAATTACTTTTTGCATTTACAATTCTTCTAACTCTTAACTCTTGTTCGACTTTTAAATCAGGATTAACTATTCCTGCCAATCAAACATTCTTGTTAGGCGAATTCAATGATAAAAACTATACTGCGGAGTTGGTCAACAAATCAAATTTGACAGTTATAGTTAAGGCTGTAGATAAAAATTCAGGCGAAGTAAATCAAAGTTTCGGATTAGCACCTAAAGGAAGAACTAAAGTCTATATCAGCAAAGATGAAACTGTCTATTTTGAAAATGAAAATGGGATAGATGTGAAGGTTGATGTAATCCTCAGCAAGGGTGTACAAGGGATGAGATATATCGACAATAAATAAAAAACCGCTACACTATAATAGTATAACGGTTATATAATTATAACTTGCTCCCTCCTTTATTCAAAGTTGCAGCATAACAAGGATAATTAGCTGTGCCTACTGATTCAAGCCTAAAAAAAGGATTATAGAGTTGTTAACAAATGTCATGCTAACACAAATAGATTTAAAATGGAATAAAATATTATATATTGTGGTTGCCAAGTTTGGTATATTATTTTTAGAATTATGATTTTTTCTCATGCCAAAATTTCTTTTTTGATACTCTTATTTTTTTGCTCATGTCAAAATGAAAAGCCTCGAATTGGAATAACTGGAATTTATATTGAATCGAGCTCTTTTTCACCTGCTAGAGCTACCAAGGACGATTTTAAAATACAATATGGTGAAGATATTTTTTCTAGCTACAGTTTCTTTGATAAGTCATACTACGATAAGATAAACTGGTTTCCAACAATGAAAGCACGGGCACTACCAGGGGGTATTTTGACCAGAGACTCTTACGAGTCAATGGTTGATGAAATAATTCAATTGACAAAACAAAGTTTGCCAATAGATGGTTTGTTTTTTGATATCCATGGGGCGATGAACGTTGAGGGAATCGATGATCCTGAGGGAAATTTAATTCAACGATTGAGAGAGGTTATTGGGTCAGAAACTATAATTTCAACCTCGATGGATCTTCACGGAAATGTATCTATAAAACTTGCTGAAGAATCCGATTTAATCACATGCTATAGAATGGCTCCACATGAAGATGCCATGGAGTCTAAACAGAGAGCTTTAGATAATTTGATTGACAGAATTACAAATGGTAAAGGAAAACCAAAATTTAAAGCTTGGATTCCAGTGCCAATACTATTACCTGGAGAACAAACAAGTACAAGAGTTGAGCCAGGAAAAAGTTTATATGGTAAAATTGATGAATTAACAAAACAAAATGGGGTTATAGATGCTTCCGTCTGGGTAGGTTATGCTTGGGGTGATGCGCCTAGAAATCAAGCAGCTGTGATGGCTTATGGAGATGATAAGGAGCAGGTAGTTGAATCTGCCGAAAAACTAGCATCATATTTTTGGGAAGTTAGAAAAGAATTTGATTTTGTTGCGCCAACCACTTCACTTGATGATGCATTTTTTAGGGCATCTAAATATTTAGAAAAGAAAAAAGACAATAAGCCATTTATAATTTCTGATATGGGTGATAATCCAACTGCTGGTGGTACAGGTGATGTTACATGGACGCTAAATCAAATTTTAAATTGCAAGAATTTTAAAATAAGTAATCATAAACTCATCTATGCTTCAATTCCTGGGCCAGAGTTAATTGAAAAAGCTTTAGAAGGTGGTGTTGGCAGTACAGTTGAAGCCTATGTTGGTGGATTAGTAGACGATCGTTATTCCCCCCCTATTAAAATTAAAGGAACCGTCTACTCAATATTTAAAGGAGATCAAAACGCCGAAATTGAAGTTGTAGTAAAAATTAATAATAACTTTATTATTGTAACTAAAAAACGTAAGCCCTATCATTATTTATCAGATTTTTATAACCTTGATTTAAAACCTGAGTCAACTGATATTCTCATTGTCAAAATTGGTTATTTAGTTCCTGAATTATATGACATAAGAGGGGATTGGGTAATGGCGCTCACACCTGGAGGAGTCGACCAAGATTTAAATAGACTTGAATACAAAAAAATTAAAAGGCCTATGTACCCCTTAGATCCAGAAATGGAAACTCCAGATTTAAGTGCAAGAATTTTAAATTAAGATTTTAATGATAATAACGTCACTAAAATAATAGGTATGGAAAAGTAGGGTCAAACAGAAGACTCTTGATTGCATATTTAATTAAAATTTCAGAAAATGCAGAAATAAAAAAAAGATGCCTATGGTTTAGGTTTTTCGTTCTTATCATAGATAGCTATAGTAGAAATAAAGATGAAAATTAAACACCATACAATTATATCGTTTGCCTTATTTACTATCCCATAAATCAATGCTGCTAATTGAACTATAATTCCAAATATTGCAATCTTATGTTTCATTTTTTCTTTTTATTTCCTTTTAGAGCAAAACCTGTCATTAAAGTAAAGACAAACCCTGTTGCTATCCTTACATAATTATTTAGAAAATCTGTTTCATTAACCACATAATAATAGATGTCATATCCAAGCAATCCAACAGAACCAAAATATAATGTTTGAGGAAGATATTTAACTGAATGGATAAGTTCTTCTAATTTTTTCATAATCTAAATTATGTTAAATATGAATTTGCCAATAGACATTCCTAACCCTGCAAGAAATACACTCCATATAAATTTTTCAGAATTAGTTGCATCATCCTTCCAACGAAGCAGATAATCTTTAAATGGGTTTCTAATTTTCATAACCCAAATATATAAAGATTGCTATAACAGATTGTTAAAAGTATCCCCAACCTACTTAAGAGGATTAGAAGTAGTAGAACTAAAAGAAGAAGATATGCTTATAGTTTAAATACATCAACATTAATAATAGCTAATTCTATTCAGCAACCAAGCCTGTTTAGAGTAGGGCTTCATAACGACAAGCGTTTGAGCGTCTGTAGAAAAGGCGTATTGTAGCTTGTACGTATCATTAGTATCTCTTCTATGAATTACAATGAAGTTTTCGTCTACAGTCAAAGTACCTTCTGATTGCAATTGATTATCATAAATTCGTCTAAAGTACGCCTCATTATTTTCATTAAAGTTAACACTTATAATTTCACCTTCAAATGATTTCCATTTTCCAACAAAAGAAAGCTCATTTACTTTTTCATCGACTTGAGTAAAGCCGATTAGCATAATTGATGATAGTAACCATAATGTATGTTTCATTAAATTTTTTATGCAAATTTATTTTTGAATGTTAAACTATATGTAAACATCTATTTATTGTTTTATAAACTTTTGTGTTTTAATTTAAAAATAATGTTAAGCTTCTTAAGAGGATTAGAAGTAGCAGAACTAAAAGAGGAAGAGATGCCTATGGTTTAGATTTATTAACCTTATGTTACCAGTCATTTTCGGTTAAGTCAATGCCAAAATATTTAAAAAATCTATATATAGCATACAGAATAACTGCTCCAGCTACTATAGCAAATAATATTTCTATGACATTACTCATTTTTTATTTTTGTAATAAATACTAAATGAAACAGGAAGTAAAACTATTAATAAATATGTAACTATTTCTAGATACCAGTTTGAAAATTTAGGCAAGTAATCCCCAGTTAAGTCAGTCATAACAAAAAAAATAAGGGTTAAAGCCCCTGTTAGCCAATAACCATTATTAATAAAAAACTTTTTCATTTTATATTGTTGTTAGTGGTACTAATATAATTAAAACCTACTTAAGAGGACTTGAATTAGCTGAACTAAAAGAAGAAGATATACCTGTGGTCTAAGGAAACCCAGACAATGATAAAATCGCAAGAGCACCAATTCCCAGAAAAACATACGAATTTCCAGCTCCAGCCACTGTCTTCCAAAAAGAGAATTTTCTAGCTCTTAAATCATAAATTTCATCTTTTAGAATTGTTTGATTTTGACCTTTATGTTCTAAAATCATTTTATTTTCATCAATAAAAATTAATCGCCCTTTAATTTGTGTTTTATCAAGTTTTGATACCTCCAATTTTTGTTTTTTTTCATTTTTTATGTCATTAAAATTTACTGATTTGTAACTAAAGCAGCTTTGAAAAAGAAACGAAAATATTAATATCGGAAGGAGTTTTTTCATATTGAAATATAAATAAAATTTAGCATAGCTGAAAGAAGAAGATATGCCTATGGTTTAGTTTGAACACGCACCCCTTGTATAAGCACTTACACCACCATAATTGGTAGCCGTACAAGGATTTGAATATGTTAAACCATCACACCCACAAACAGGGTCATATTCTTTTGTACAAGCAGCGTTTACCTTTATATTATCGGGATTAACACAATTTCCTTTGGCTTCACCTTTTTTGAAATAGTAGGTGATTTCATCATCTGCGATTAAAGGGTCATCAATAAATGTGAGCGTAACCTCATCATCATTAAAGTTAACCACATATTCTTTATTACTATCAGTCAGAGTTAAAACCCCGTTAATTAGGTTATACTGTTCGGGTTCATTTGGGGGTGAAATGTAAACGCCATCATATTCGTTCCCTTTACTAACGATAAGATTTTTATTTGGGAAAACCCACAATTGATTATTGCTGAAATCATAATCTTCGAAAAAGCATTCACAAACTACATTTTGAAGTATGTATTGACCATTTAACTCATCTGCTGTCTTTTCAATGCTATCATTTTGACACATTTGAACAACAAACAAAAGCGAGAAGAGAAAAAGTTTCATATACCAAAGCTAACAAAATCTTCACCAAAAAGGGTACAACAATTATAGTTTCAAAAATGAAGAGGATATGCCTATGGTTTTGTAGTTTTATAAAAATATGTCATTATGAAAACTTTAATTTCTCTATTTGCTCTTTTCTTATCTCTATCACTTACTGCACAGACGAATACTGCTACTTGGTATCTTAATGATACAAGTGGGAATGGTATTCAATCTCCATTCGGAAATACAGCAAGTGGAAATTTCTCTACAGCAATGGGTTCTGGAACAACAGCAAGTGGAGATTATTCTACAGCTATTGGAGCAAATGCAGCAGCAAGCGGTTATGGTTCATTAGCTGCAGGTGTAAATTTAAAAGCAAGTGGATTGTATTCAACAGCTATAGGTCTTTATTCAACAGCAAGTGGTTATGCTACAACAGCTATAGGAGATTATACAAAAGCAAGTGGAGATAGGTCAACGGCAATGGGTGTTGGAACAATAGCAAGTGGTTATAATTCTACTACAATGGGTGATAATACAATAGCTAGTGATAACTCATCTTTAGTAGTTGGTCGATACAATTTACTAGGTTCAACTGTCACTAATAACAGCGCTACAGATTTTATTTTAGAAAACCCAGCTTTTGTAATTGGGAATGGAACAGATGAAAATAACAGAAGCGATGCACTAACAGTACTATTTGACGGAACTACAAACGTTGCAGGTTCTGTAACAGCTACTGAATTTATTGGGGATGGTTCACAGCTTACCAACTTACCTACAACAGGGAATGCAACTTTTAATTTGAATGAAGCTGGTCCTGATCCTAGTAGCGGATATGGTCAGTCTGGAATTCAATCCCCATCTAATCAAAGTTCAGGAGCTAATTCTTTTTCTGTTGGTCATCTAAATACTTCATCAGGAGCAGTTTCAACAACTCTTGGAGGGGGGAATGAAGCCACACAAATATATTCAACTGCAATGGGCTGGGAGTCTACCGCTAGTGGAAGTGTTTCAACTGCAATGGGGTATTTAACAACAGCCTCTGGAGGCACTTCTTTAGCGACTGGAGGCTCTACAACAGCAAGTGGAGAATATTCTACAGCAATGGGCAAAAATACGGTGGCAAGTGGGTATGCTTCAACATCTATGGGTGCATTTACAACAGCAAGTGGTTTGTATTCGACAGCTATTGGGAGAAATTCAATAGCTTCAGGAACAAACTCTTTTGCAATTGGATATGGAGCAAGCGAAGAGTATGACCCTCAATTAAGCACTCCATATTACAAAAATGAAGCTCTGGGTTCATATTCATTTGTAATTGGAAGTAGAAATAAATCCTCTGGAGGCAAATCTTTTTCTGTTGGAAATGATAACTTAACATCAGGGCTGGGTGCAGGTTCATTTGGGGAAAACAACATTGCGTCTGGTGACTATTCGTATTCAATTGGTTTATTTAATCAAAGTATTGGGGCGAAAAGCATTGCACTTGGCAATAACTCATATGCTGACGGCTATGCAACAACCGCAATTGGGTCTGCAAATACAATCGACAATAATGCTCAAAATGAATGGAGCTTAAACAATAGGGCTTTTGTAATTGGAAATGGTGTTTATGACGAGAGCACGCAGCAATTAAATCGTTCAGATGCACTAACAGTACTATTTGACGGCACTACAACCATTGCAGGTTCTGTTACAGCTACTGCATTTATAGGTGACGGCTCACAGCTTACTAATTTGCCATCAAGTTCTCCATTTAGCCTTAATGATACAAGTGGAACTGGCATACAATCTTCATCAAACATAGCAAGTGGGTATGCTTCAACAGCATATGGAAATTATACAACAGCAAGTGGGACGTATTCAAAAGCTACGGGTGACAGAACTGTTGCAAGCGGTGAAGCTTCTATTGCTATGGGTAATCGAACAATAGCAAGTGGAGATTATTCAACAGCTATCGGTAATCGAACAAAAGCAAGTGGAGATTTATCAACAGCTGTGGGTTATCAAACAACAGCAAGTGATACTTCCTCAACAGCTATGGGTGCATTTACAACAGCAAGTGGTGTGTATTCAACAGCTATGGGTTATCAAACAAGATCAAGTGGAAATTTTTCTACAGCAATGGGTGACAGAACTGTTGCAAGCGGACAAAATTCAATAGTTTTAGGTCTTCTAACAGAAGCAAGCGGTGATTACTCAACCGCTATGGGTAATCAAACAATTGCAAGTGGAACTAATTCAACAGCTATGGGTTATAACACTACAGCTTCTGGAGGAGGGTCGTTTGCTATTGGAGGAACTACCACAGCTTCTGGAATAACATCATTTGCTAGTGGTACAGGCTCAACAGCTTCTGGTACTAATTCAGTAGCGATGGGAGATAATGCCACAGCAAGTGGTGGCTATTCGTTTGCTCATACTGCAACGGCTAGTGGAACTGGCTCAATAGCTATGGTCTCAGCTACTGCAAGTGGAGAGTATTCTACAGCAATAAGTCTTAGTACAATAGCAAGTGGAAATCATTCAACAGCTATGGGATATAATACAACAGCAAGCGATTATAATTCTTTTGTAATTGGGCGCTTCAACTCCTTAGGCTCAACAATTACCAATAGTGCTACAGAATTTAACTCATCTAGTCCAGCCTTTGTAATTGGAAATGGTTACACCAACGCCCCATTTGTTGATGATGGAAGAAGCGATGCGCTAACTGTACTTTTTGATGGTACAACTACAATAGCAGGAGATTTAAGTATTAACTCTGATGCACGCCTAAAAGCCAATATCATTTCTCTTGGTAGCACCCTTGCCAAACTATTACAAATAGATGGTAAGACATACACTATGAAAAAGGATGAGAATAAGAAACAAAAGATAGGTGTACTTGCTCAAGACATAGAGAAAGTGTTTCCTGAACTTGTATCGGAAAGTAATGGTGTTAAATCAGTAAACTATCAAGGGCTTGTTCCTGTACTTATAAATGCTTTGAAAGAGCAAGACACAAAACTTAATGAACAACAAGCTGAAATAAATAGATTGAAAGAACAAGAGGCAAGAATAGAACGTCTTGAAAAGCTGCTATTAGATAGTTAGAAGTAGCAGAACTAAAAGAAGAAGATATGCCTATGGTTTAGTCCTTGTAGGAAAAGATTACATATGCGTTCATAAATATCCATATCTGTGGAAAAGTATCACTTGATTTAACATCTTATGGGTTGTAACTTTGGTGGGTAGTGGGAATGCATTACAGTAAATCATACTTGCTATATATCATTAACAACTATTATACTTTAACAATATATTGTAGGATGTTTATGTGTTTAGATAATATATCGTTTCCTACTACATAATACTTCTTATTACAAATAGCTTTTTATAAGGAAGAACCCTCAGGTCTTTGAAAAATTGGAATGGCTCCTGAACATTTATCTTCAATAACTTTATCAAAATCATCCTCTTTTACTCTTTGCCGATCCGTTTTCTGATCTACGCTCGAAACTCTTGTGTATAATACTGAAATACTCATAATTCTAAGGTTTACCTATCTCTACCCTAAAATTATAGCAGCAACACCCCTCATGCAGCATAAAACCTAAAAAGTTGTTTTCTTGTTTCTTCCTCATTACCTATAAAGGTTCCATTTACCATTGATAAAAATGTATTCGATGCGGTACCACCTTCTTTAATTTCAAGGTCATTATATGATAGTTCAGGAACTAGAGCAGGGAGAACTGATTTGATTGAATAACTCCCCTTCATTTCAGGGGTATAGTACCACTTTTGTTGGAATGGTATCATTAAGTCTTTAAGTCTATTTACAATCCCTCTTAACTCATTAGAATACTCAGGGAATACCTCTATTAGATCATTGAGTTTCCCTCTCTCAAAACCAATATTATAGACCAATATATCACCACTAGTGCCGCAGTCCTGAATCAGTTGTTCTATAAATCCAATTCTTGGATCTTGAGATGGATCTGCGAGATATTCACGATGTTCTAAATCAGGTGTTGGAGTTTCTTGAATGTGAAGAGAATATTGAAATACCAGTTGTTGGTAGGGTCTACTACCATTATATTTTGGAACCGCGGGACCAATGGTCTCAAAGTCTAAATAGTATAAAGGATAGTTTAATCCATTTGTAAAGTTTCTTATTTCATCAATGTCAATATGACTCGATCCATTCAATTCAGATTGAACCTGTAATAATTGATTTGGATTCAAGTCTGTTTGACTAAGATCAATCTGATCCAATGTGACTAATCCTTGATTATACAAATCGAACTTCTTATCAACGTTAAGTCTTGAAATATTAAAAACAGAATATTCAGGGATGTGTTTCCAACACGTTCCCTTAAAATCACAATCGTAAGGATCAGAACAATGAGGACCAATATCAACTTGAGGAATTTCAGGACTCTCAATTACATTTTTAAGTCTTCTAACTTCATTTGGTATTCGTGGGAGATAATCTAAAACTTGATCATATACAGATTCAATGCTGAATAATTGATGGAGGTCTAATTCTCCATCTTTTGTGTATTGGTTATTGATATGAACAATCGATATGTCCTTAAGATCTATTCCTGAGTTAGTAATTGTATAGTACTGTATTGCGGCATCCTTAATATATGTGTCTGAGACCTTGGTTGAACTTTTTACCTCATAAGCTATCCAACCATCGTGATCTTTTACCAAGACATCTAATGCAGCAAGTACATCGTTGTAAAGGAAGGTAGCCTCGTAGATAATGGTTTGGCCCTGAGAGATAAAGTCACGAGTTTTCCCCACGGATTCAACCATCCTAAAGTGGTTTACAGGGGAGGCATCCACACCATTAGGAAATAGACTTTGAGCTAACAAACCAATATTGGTTCCCTGATCAAATACGGCTTGAAGTGACGTTGGTATAGGGTCTTTTAGATTGTAATGGTGTTTATAGAGATAGAGAGACTTCTCGCATTGAGTTCCACGGATAAATGTGGATTTGGAGAGTCTATATCTATTCATGTACAATTAAAGCTATCAGTTTTTAAATCTATTATGATGAAATTTTCAAATATGCGTCCCTTACAACTTGAGAGATCAACTTTCTTCTCTGAACTAAAAATTCTTCATATTCCATCTCCTCCCAATTCTCGGGTAATGCGTGCCAGTAGTACATACTTTCCTTTTCATGGGTTGGCAACCTATCAAAATAGTGTGGAAGATATTCTTTTGGGTGATTATCTGAGATATTAATATTGTCACTCCATTCTACTAAGGCATAATTAGCAATTTGATTTCTCTGTGTTTGATCAGGCACACCGTTTCTTTCAAGCCAAGCCTTTGGGAATAAGTGATGTCTTTCGAGTGCTGATTTTTTACTTCTAAGTCCCTCTTGAAGTAAATCAGATACTTTTAATTTACTAAACAACCCATTCGCACTTAACACATACTGAGCAGCATAATATGCATATAAAGATGGTGAAGTAGAGGATGATGTAGCAAGATCTAATGGAAGAGTAATTTCCCAAAAATCATTTGTTAATTGACCATTAATAATATCATCTAAAACTTCTTTAAACCTCTCAGATGTGCTCACACCTCTAAGTCTTGCTAAATCACCTTCCATTGCGGTTTCAGGGGAACCAGTATATCGCCCTGTAATAGAAGACATAAAAAACCACTTGGCAATGAGTTTTTTCAACTCATAGAGATCCATTCCGATATCCTCACGACCAATTAAAAAGAAAATATAGGCGTATAGAAAGTTGTTGGCAGAACTGATATAATCACTTCGGGCGAATCCCGCTTGTTTTATTGATTTTATAAATTCATGCCAATTTACAAGGTTCAATGCCTTGTCTTGAGATTCCTTTAGTTTTTCAAATTGTCTTTCTCTTCGAGAGACACTAAACTCTCCTGTTTCTAAGTCTTTACCTCGAAGAATACTATATACATATTGTAATCTTGCTCTTCTAAATGCAAGACCAACAGACACTCTTAAAATTTGATCAGGGTTAGGATCAATTAAGTAATTAAAAGGTGATGCAACATCTTTAGACGGAACTCTACATAATCCACAAAATTCTTCTAAATCTCTTCGCCCATCCTCCCAAAAAACACTCATAAGTGTTAGAATGAAATCGGCTTGATTCAATTTTTTACCCTGAGAATTGATTCGAACAAACACATCAGCAACCTGTTCTTCATCAATTTCTGCTGAAAGTTCAAGGGCAGAAAACGGATAACCTTGGAGATTAGTTAGATTATTGAATGATTTTCTAATCTTTTTTATTTTATCTTTCGATAAATCAACGGTTTGTGACAACCTTTCAATGAAGTCATCTGTGATCTCAAATAGATCTGCATCCTCTCTCCATAAATCCGATATGTTCTGAAAGAACCTCGGGTTCCTTCTAATTGAAGCATCAGGGATTTCAAATTTTTCTTCAAGAGGATTAAAGGCAATTACAATGTTTGCCTTTTCATAGTTTGATCTTATTACCTCTTGTCCTTTAACAACCGCATAAAGAGAAGTTAGTCGTTGTTGCCCGTCAACAATTAAAAGAGTCGGATGTTTTTGCTTTGATGCAGTACCAATTCCTTTGGTTCCCTCAACATTTGCATTGGCCCAAAAAAGAAAGTAGCCTACGGGATATCCTTTATACATGCTGTCAAAAAGATCTCTAACCTTAGTGTCTTTCCAAACAAATGGTCGTTGAATATCAGGTAATCCGATAACCCCCATATCAATTTGCTGAATAAGAGTTGTCAGGTTATAGTTTACTTCTTTAAATAGTGTAGCCATTTTATTTAAAATACAACATTTCTATTGATTATTTCATTTAATTCTCTATCTAATTATGATTATCTTCTATAAACGATCTAATTAAGCTGAAATTGAAAACTTATTCAATGTAATACTAGATACTAATCTACTAATATCTTTTCCTTTATTTTGCTCAATTAAGCCGTGAATTTCATCGAATGAAACTTCATCAAATCTATTAAGGTGATTGTATATGTATTCTGACAAAATTGAGGGTCTTAAAATAACTATATCTTCTCCTTTAATGTCTCTCTCTACTACAGGCTGGTATTTAGGAGTAATTAGAATAGTGTACATGCATTAATACCTTCTCTATGTTCTTTTAATCTTCTTGTTTGAAGCGTTCCAAATGTATTCTTAGTTGCTTTTGCCTCTACAGCAAATGTTCGTTCTATTTTCAAATATATACACTCAACATCAGTTTTACCAGCACCTCCAACTCTTTCAGCTTTAATATCACTGAATGAGTTAAAACCTTCTTCTAAAGCAATTTCAAATTCTTTGTGTTTTTCTCCTTGTGTAGAATAAGAAACAATATTATCACTTACTCTATTTATTGATTTTTCATATATTTTATTAACAACTAAAATTTCTTTATAGTTTTTCGGTTTTACATCAATAAAATCAAATAATATCTCAGGTAAAAAATTATAAATATCCGCTTTAAATTCACTTTCTAAATAATTATCTTTCTTAACAGGGGAGTCAGTAAATGGATATTTGTCATTTAACAATTTAATATATTCCGCAAGATTTGAGTTTAATTTAATATAATTGTTTTTCAAACTTCTCATTGTTGGTGGGGAGGAGCTCCCCTGTTCAAATCTTGCAATTAAATCTTCATCGTTAAATGATTGAAAAATATTTATTTGCTCAAGTACTTTTCTAAAATAATAGTCCCATTCATGGATTTTATTTGCCCACCAAGTTTCAGTAGCCTTTTCATAACCAAATTTGTTTATGTTGCTTAATGTTCCAACAGGAGTGTTTAACATTAACTCAATTTTATCTTCTTTTGAAATTCTTCTAAAAGCAAGTATTTCATCTACAAGTTGTTCAAATGAACTATCATCAATTTCTTTAATGAAATATAAAAAATATAAAATTTCTGAGGTATACAATTTTTTATCAATTCTATCATCTATAAGTAATCTAAAAACTAATCTTAAAGGATAGAGATTAAATAAATCTGGTGTTGAATTGTGTGGATGATTAAACTGCATCCCCCATAACATCGAAGTAAAAACAAACATTTTGTTTGTACTATTTGATTCTTGTTCTAAAAAAAGATTTCCTAATGGGCTAAAAATAAATTGATTATTATGTTTATATCCAAACATGTAAAAACATAATTCACTTACTTTATTCATGGCAGTGGATAAATTAATTGTCCTATCATTCCATCTTGGGTTATATTGACCTATTGATTTCAAATAAGTTGTGAATTCTTCAACACTTTCTTGTGACAAACTATTATCTTTTTTCAAAATCTTTGCATAAAGAATCAATAGATTAATATCATTAATGTGCTTGTTAATTATCCAGGCATTATTATTTTCTCTTATTATTTCCATTAGGATTAATTTTTTCGAGTATTTTTTTACACATTAGAGGTGGTATTGCCTCACCAATCATTTTTCTAATAAAAGCATCTGAAGCCCAAATTGGAGTGTTCCAATCTTCAGGTAAAGAGGAAACAATATATGTTTCTAAAAGAGACAAAACTCTAGCATCAGAATAAGTACCATCCTTGTTTTTATTTCCAGGATGAACATTATTGTGAGATCCAATATTTCCAGAATTTGTGGTTCTTGCTTTTGCTGGTTCATCCCATCTCATTCTTTTATATGTGTTATGAAATCCTGTGATTCTGCTTCCATCAACTTTTTTAGGGTAGAAAACGGGATTCAATAAAGCTGATTTTCCTTCTGGAGTATGTTTCATAGCAAGAATATCTCTTTCGTTATGCTTTTTTGCTGTGTGATATTTAATTCCTGAATCTTCTCCTGACTCTATACTTGGCAGATGACCTATCGACTCTCTAAGGGTAATAGGTTTTTCATTTAAAAGTGGATCCTCCCACTCATGATGCTTTTTATACATCCTTATAATTGACCTTTTTCTAAATTGAGGGACACCTAAATCTTTTGCATCAAAAACATTTGCCTTAATTTCATATTTGTTTTTAAACATATCCCTTAAAATATATTCAATTCCTTTAAAATCATTTTTATACGGATAATATAACTTGAAAAATCTTGGGACATTTTCAATTAAAATAAATTCAAATTCACTATTTTGTATAACATCTATAACATCAAAAATCAAAAAGTTTCTTTTATCATTTTTTAAGTCATCAGTTTTTTTAGTAATTCCTAATGTGCTGAAACCCTGACAAGGTGGTGTAGCAATTAAAAATTCTTTGTCTCTAGAAAGCTCAATAATCTTTTGTTTAATTTTCGGATCCTGAATGTCCCCATTTATCATGTTAACATCTGGGTATAAATGGCTAAAAAAATCACATCTTTTTTTATCAATTTCATTAGCAACTTGAATCTGAATATTTATATCATTAAAATATGTCTCTGCTATACCTGCACTAGAAAATAAAGAGACTCCTTTTAAGTTATTTGTTCGCATATTTTTTTAATTAATAAGGGAGGGACACATTCACCTATTACCTGTCTAATCAATATTTCTGGAGTAGAACTTGGCAAATCAAATTCTTCTCCTAGACCTGATAATAAAAATAATTCTTTTATTGATAGAACCCTAGCATCACTATATGTACCATTTGAAAGTTTGTTGCCAGGGTGTACATTTGTTCGAGATGAAACAGCATCATTTCTTATAGTTATTGTCGGACATGGCTCATCCCATTTTATTCTTGAATATGTTGTTTTAAACCCTTTAGGTATTTTTCCTGACTTAGATTTAGGATAATGTATTTTATTTTGATAAGCAGATTTTCCTTCTGGAGTGTATTTCATACAATTAATATGTTCAACTGTATGTTTTCTTCCGAAATGCCATTTAATATCAGAGAAATCCCCTGATTCTATTGATGGTAAATGCCCTATTGCTTGTCTAACTGTTATTTTTTGATTGTCCTTTTCAGGTTTTTCCCACTTAAGACCTTTTTTGAAAATTCTAATTATTGCCCTTTTTCTTATTTGAGGTACACCAAAGTCAGAACTATCAAAAATATCACATTTAATATTATACCTTTTCCCTAATTCATTTTCTAAAATCTCAATAACACCTTTTGGTTTATTATTATGGGGTATATATAATTTTAAAAATCTTGGCACATTTTCAATTAATATATAGTCTAATTCATTCTTTTTTATTATTTCAATAACATTTAGAAACAAGTAATTTCTAGGATCAGATTGCATTTGTGTCATTGTTTTATTTTTCCCAATTAATGAAAATCCTTGACACGGAGGAGTTGCGATCAAAAACTTCACATTTTTCTCTTTAATAACATCATTAACTTTTGAAAAAATATCTTTTGATTGAATATCTCCACAAAGGACTTCTTTTTCAGGATAAATTACAGAGTGTAAATTTGCCCTTCTTTCGATTAATTCATTAGCTAAAACAATATCTATCCCTATTTTTTTTAAAAATAATTCTCCAATACCTGAACTTGAAAATAGTGAAACTCCTTTCATATAAGATGTAAATTTGTATAGTATTTTGTATTACCCTTGATCTCGTTTGCTTGACACAATCAAGTCTTTAATATCAACATCCAAAATTTCAGCAATTTGGTTCAATACTTCTAAACGAGGTTGTTGTCGATTTTGAACATAACTGTTAATGGAATTAAAACTTTTACCAAGCTTATCAGCAAGCCATTTTTGTTTAATCCCCTTTTCTTCCAAAATATCTTTGATTCGATTCATGACACTAGAATTTGTGTAAAATCAAATCTAATATTTTTGTAATTAATACACAATATATTATTATATTTATATAAAGATATTTTAATGTGTGATCTTAACGGTCCTTTTAAACTTTGTATCTGTAGTGCTGATATAGACTACTCTAAGCCGCATTGGGTTCTGCATATGAATAGCGCTAATGATGGTGAAGAAGTGGTGGTCACTATCGGGTTGATGAAACCAATTAATCTCATTGATAAAATAGAGAGAAGAAAAGTCTTAAGAAGGCTAAACACAATCAATGTATTTGACTTTGATTACAGCCCATCTGAAAATGATCAACTAGAGTTAAACTATGAAGAGGATTATGGTTACAAATTCACATTCAAAAAAGGAAAATGGGTTTTTGAGGAATGGCATGGAGAACACCCAATATTTGAACACCAGAATACCAAAGAAGGACTAATTGAGTCACTTCCTTCAAAATTAAAGGAAGTTTATAAACGTTACCTCAATATTATTCAAGAAGGAGAAATGGACATAGTTCAGTGCGGCTGGTCCAACTATCGAATGTCTGAGAAGTCTCTTATTGATTTTATGGAGAGACGTATTAGAGGTGAGAACTTTAAGTTCCCTGACGATTACTTTCCTTTAGGGATTTGATTCCTGATCTCCGAGAGAATTCTCTTATCTCTTTCTTCTCTGAGGCTCCCCATTAGTGACTCTACTTGACTTTCGGTTAGGATCACAACTTTTTTCTTTGATTTCATAGGACTTCTTTACTAATAAATAGTCCGTTAAAAATTAATATTCATTCAGAGACATCTACAGAAACCTTGCAGAAATCTTGCAACTTCAGGAATTGCATCAAAAGAAAAAACCCACCTACTATGGTGGGCTTTAAGAATGTGTAGTGTAGCGGTTACGCTTGCTCCCCCTCTTGGGCTCGAACCAAGGACCCTCTGATTAACAGTCAGATGCTCTAACCAACTGAGCTAAGGAGGAAAACGTGGGCAAATATAATTTTTATTTAGTTGCTATCAAACGCATATATAGAAAATAATATTCCCTTGTCTACGAGAGTACAAAACGATATATGTCGTTACCGTTGGCAAAAACAAACAAGCCCAATAATAAAAATAAGCCTATCATCTGTGCATATTCCAACACCTTTTGATGCGGCTTGCGTCCCGTTAACATTTCGTAGGTTAAAAACACCACATGACCGCCGTCCAAAGCTGGAATCGGTAACACGTTCATAAACGCCAAAATAATAGATATTAAGGCAGTACGTTCCCAAAATACGCGCCAGTTCCACTCAGCTGGAAACAAACTACCGATGGTGCCAAAACCACCCAGCTGACTTACGCCCTTTTTAGTAAACACAAATTTGAACTGGGCAATGTAATCATATAACGTCCAGTATCCGTAATTAAATCCTTCTTTGATGCTCTGACCTACATCATAGGTATAGATAGTCGCTTTTGGGAATGTCTCTTTATAATAAATACCCAAAGTGTCTCCTATGGCTACCGGAATTTCAATTTCACTTATGATGTTATCTCTTGAGATTTGCATAACTACCTTTTCAGCTTGGCGTTGCTTAAAAGCATTGCTTACTTGAACAGGAGGTATCGTTGTTGGATGCCAAGGGTTGATTGCTGTTCCGTCAACTCCTATGATTTGATCGTTTGCCAAGAGACCCGCTGCTTCGGCTGAAGAGCCTACCACCACTCGGTCTATTATGGCTGGAATATAGGGTACAAAAGGAATCATTTCGCCTGCTGCAAAAAGTTGTTTACCAAAATCTTCTGGAATAGCTATGGTTACATTCGTGCCGTCGGCACGGACCACTTCTACGTTAGAAACATCACGTAAAAACAACCATTTATTGATGTCCATTACATCGTCCAGTACCATGCCGTCAACGGATGATATCTTATCGCCAACATCAAATCCCAATGCGGAGGTTGTAGGCGTAGGTGCCAATCCGTAGGCCAAAGTATCGTTGGTAATTACCGTTTTCCCCCATACGAACATTACCATCATATAAATCAAAAATCCAAGCACTAGGTTGACCGTAACGCCGCCTAACATGATAATCAGCCGTTGCCATGTTGGCTTGGCGCGAAACTCCCAAGGTTGGGCGGGCTGTGCCATTTGTTCGGTGTCCATGCTTTCATCTATCATTCCTGATATTTTCACATAACCACCAAGCGGAAGCCATCCAATACCGTAGACGGTTTCGCCTATCTTCCTTTTAAAAAGTGAAAACTTGACGTCAAAAAACAAGTAGAATTTTTCAACCCGTGTTTTAAAAAGTTTTGCTGGGATAAAATGTCCTAGTTCGTGTAGAACTATAAGTAGGGATAAACTTAAAATCAGCTGACCGCCCTTAATAAGGAAAAGCTCCATGGGAAAAATTTAGTAGACAAATGTAAGGGATTTGAACGAGCTAAAAAACGTGGAAGTTGTATCTTTGTTACATGGAATTACTCCGATTTTTTAAACACTTTCGATTTGTAGGTCTCGTTATTTTAGGGCTATCAATAATTATCATCGCAATCTTCTACACGGCTTTGAAACCAACAACAGTGCTGCCAGTATACCAACCCGCCATGGTGGATCCAGAACTCGTTGACGAAAGCATACAGTATGTGAAGAAGTACCACACCATTGCCCCCTTTTCCATGATCAATCAAAACGGGGAAACAATAACTGCAAATGATTATGACAATACCATATATGTAGCAGATTTTTTCTTTACCACCTGTCCTAGCATCTGTCCCATCATGACCAAAAACATGTATGCGCTACAGCAAAAACTCAGCCGTTATCCAGTTGTTAAATTGCTTTCTTTTAGTGTTACACCCGATATAGATTCCGTGGCACAGCTAAAACGCTATGCCGTTGAAAACAAGGTCGACGACAGCAGATGGAATTTAGTAACAGGAAATAAAAAAGAAATTTATCAACTTGCGCGCAAATCTTATTTAGTTGTCAAAGAAGATGGCGACGGCGGCCCGAACGACATGATACACACCGAAAACTTTGTACTCGTAGACAAACAAAAGCGCATTAGGGGTTACTATGACGGTACACAGGCATCAGCCATGGAAGATATCCTCCGTGATATTGCCATTTTAATAGAAGAAAAGTGACATTTGTTATGTCTATTTAATGTGGTAAAGCTTACATTTGCTCTTTAAAATTGGTCTAAATAAATGGAATTGACGCTGGCAGATTTGGAAATTGGCGATGTAGCTACAATCGAATCTTTTGATGTAGAGAAGCTTCCAATGAAACTTATCGAAATGGGTTGTCTTCCTGGAAACAGGGTGAATTTACTGCAAGTAGCACCCAGCAACGATCCCTTATACCTCAACATTTCCGGATCCTTTCTGGCCATAAGAAGAGAAACTGCAGTACAAATCATTGTTCGTAAATAGAGTGAGTAAAAACATAAACGTTGCGCTTATTGGAAACCCGAATACCGGGAAGTCATCGATATTCAATCAACTCACGGGCCTTAATCAAAAAACGGGAAATTACCCCGGGATCACAGTAGAAAAAAAACAAGGCGTTTGTCGCTTACCCAGGGGCGTGAAGGCACGCATATTAGACCTGCCTGGTACCTATAGCCTCAATGCCTCTTCTTTGGATGAAAACTTGGTGGTTGAGCTGCTACTCAATAAAAACGACAAAGATTTTCCAGATGTTGCTGTGGTGATTTCCGACGTGGAGAACTTAAAGCGAAACATGCTGCTGTTCACTCAAATTAAGGACCTTAACATCCCAACCATTTTGGTCATTAATATGTCGGATCGCATGAGTCGCAAAGGTATCAGCATTGATGCTGAAAAAATGGAAGAACTGCTTCAAGCAAAAGTAGTTTTGGTCAGTGCTCGAAAAAACGAGGGTATTGATACGCTAAAACAACACATTACTTCCTACAAAAATATTTCAACACTACCCTGTGTTTCCATAGCATCAATTGACCAAGATTATTTTGCTTCGTTGGAACGTACATTTCCAAATCAATCCCTATATAAGCTCTGGTTGGTTATCACTCAAGATGTGAATTTTGCAGGAATAGAACGACAGAAAATAGAAGCGCAAGATGCAACCCATACACGCAGCCGCTCCTTCTTAAAACGACTTCAGCAGAAAGAAACCATCAAACGCTATCAGTACATTAACAATGTGCTCAAGGCGTGTTATAACAAAGACAGCGCTAAGGCAACCAACTTGCGGGGTAGGCTCGATCGCATACTTACCCACAAAGTATGGGGCTTCGTGATTTTCTTTTTAGTTCTCTTTACCATTTTCCAAGCTTTATATGATTGGAGCAGTGTTCCGATGGACGTTATAGACACCTCCTTTGCCCAACTCAGTGACTGGGCCAAAGTGAATCTGCCCAATTGGTTGGCGCCTAAGCTCATTGCAGAAGGCGTTATTCCTGGTCTGGGAGGCATTGTCATTTTTGTGCCTCAAATCGCCTTGCTTTTCTTCTTTATTGCCGTTTTAGAAGAAACCGGTTATATGAGTCGTGTGGTGTTTATCACAGACCGTGTGATGCGGCGTTTTGGGCTAAGCGGAAAAAGTCTCGTTCCCTTAATTTCGGGAACGGCATGTGCTATACCCGCAATTATGGCAACACGTAATATTGAAAATTGGAAAGAGCGACTCATTACCATATTGGTGACTCCTTTTACCACCTGCTCTGCACGATTACCTGTTTATCTCATTCTCATCAGTTTGGTGATTCCAAACGACCGAATATTGGGCGCTAACCTACAAGGTCTTGTGTTGATGTTCTTTTATCTACTCGGTTTTGCGATGGCATTGCTTGCTGCATTTGTGTTACACAACACCTTGCCAAAACGGCAAACCAGTCATTTCGTTGTAGAAATGCCAAATTATCGTATTCCAATGTTAAAGAATGTTATCATTACCATAATTGAAAAGACAAAATCCTTTGTGATTGAAGCGGGAAAAATTATTTTGGCAATATCCATTTTACTTTGGGTAATGGCTTCAAATGGCCCAGGAGCTACTTTTAAAAACGCCACTGAAATAGTCGCCGCCCAAGCGGAAGTTACTGATGCCAATTTTGAACAAAAATTAAGTGCCTACAAACTCGAACATTCGTATTTAGGGTATGTGGGAAAAGGTATTGAACCCATAATTCGTCCGTTGGGCTACGATTGGAAAATTGGCATTGCCATTGTTAGTTCATTCGCTGCGCGTGAAGTGTTTGTAGGAACGCTTGCCACCATTTACAATGTTGGTGATTCTTCGGAAGTAACCATTAAAAACCGCATGTCTGCCGAGACCTATTCCGATGGAACGCCTATTTTTAATCTTGCTTCGGGCTTATCGCTTATGGTGTTCTATGCCTTTGCCATGCAATGTATGAGTACTCTGGCAATTGTGCGAAAAGAAACCAACAGTTGGCGTTGGCCCGTCGTCCAGCTTGTCGTCATGACACTAATCGCCTATGTGGGCGCATTGGTAACATTTCAATACTTTAGCCTATAAATATGGAAAACGTAATCATCATCGCAGCTCTACTTTGGTCGTTGTATTTTCTAATTCAGCGTTTTCGTCCAAGAAGAAAAAAGGCTAGGTGCGATACAAAAGGCTGTGGTTGTCACTAACCGCCAAGCGCTACGTCTAGCGTCATCATTACTACAAAACCACCAATAAAGCCCAAGGCCGCAATATCTGTGTATCTGTCCAGTTGGGTTTCTGGAATTACCTCCTCTACTACAACAAAAATCATAGCGCCAGCTGCAAAGGAAAGTGCATAGGGTAAAATAGGTGTGAAAAAAGTAACCGCAAAAGCACCGATTACAGCAGCTATAGGTTCTACAATAGCAGAGGCTTGCCCGTAAAAAAAGCTTTTCCGCCTGCTAAGCCCCAAGCGACGCATGGGCATGGAAACAGCAATGCCCTCTGGGAAGTTTTGTATGCCAATGCCAATAGCCAAAATCACAGCACCAGCAATAGATGCCTCGGGTAGTCCTGCGGCAACACCGCCAAACAAAACACCCACAGCCAATCCTTCTGGAATATTGTGAAGCGTAATGGCCAAAACCATAAGCGTGGTACGGTGCCAGGGCGTTTTGATTCCCTCTGACTCCTTAAAATTAATGTGCAGGTGTGGCAAAACTTTGTCCAGCACAAAAATAAATAACGCCCCAAAGGAAAATCCAACAGCCGCCGGTATGACCTTGATAAAGCCCTCGCCCGGACTCATGTCAATCCCAGGGGCCAATAAGCTCCAAAAACTAGCGGCCACCATAACAACTCCTGTGAAGCCTAACATGCCATCAAGAACAGCACGGTTCATTTTCCTAAATAAAAAAACAAATGATGCGCCTAATGCAGTAAGTCCCCAAGTGAAAAGGGTCGCATAAAGAGCCCCCAATATTGGTGTAGTATTTTCAAAGAAATTAAGAATCGATTCAAACATGCTGCAAATATAATTGATTGAACTGTTTCTACTGTTGTGCTTAATCGGCATATTTTGTACGTTTGGCAAGGTGGATAAGAAACAGGTTTACGATTTTACATTTGCAGGTGCTGGAGCGGCTACGCTTCAGATTGTTGAAAAACTAATGCAATCAGGTAACTTTACTGATAAACAACTGCTTATTTTGGAACAGTATCCCAATAAAGAAAACGACCGTACGTGGTGTTTATGGGAAGCCAAAACCAATACACAATGGTCAAAACACATTGTCAAAGAATGGGATAACATTTCCTTTATATCCAAAAACCTGTCTTTAAAAGAGCATATAAGCCCTTTATCATATATAATGATGCGTAGTGGCTCCTACTACGCTTCCATGCGCACACTTATTGAACAGCACAACAACATTACGCTGAAGTATGAAGAGGTTGCTTCTTTTGAAGAACATCAATCAGGAGTGTGGATAAACACTAACGAAAGTACCTACAACACCAAACTTTTCTTCAACAGTATTTTTGATTGGGAGGTGGTGCAACAGCAAAACCGCTATCCAGTGCTACAGCAACATTTTGTCGGTTGGTTTATCAAAACCCAAAAGCCGCATTTTGATGCAGACTCTGCAACTTTTATGGATTTTACGGTAGACCAAAAGGACAGCACTCGCTTTATGTATGTATTGCCGTCTAGCGAAACGGAAGCGCTGATCGAATACACCCTTTTCTCAAAAGAAAAATTGAAACCCGCCACTTATGAGCGGGAGCTACGTACCTACCTAAGCGAGAAAGACATCCGCGATTATACCATCGAAGAACAAGAAGCAGGAAACATTCCCATGACTTGTTATCCTTTTGCCAAGCACAACAGCAAGCGCATACTGCATATTGGTTCTGCCGGCGGTTGGACCAAACCTAGCACGGGTTTTACCTTTGCATTTATAGAACGAAAGGCCACGGCCTTGGTAGATTTTCTTAAATCAAACACAGATATGCGGCAATTTGAAAAACGCAATCGATTTTGGTGGTATGATCTACTCTTTTTGGACGTATTGGCGCGGCACAACCACAAAGGAAGTTTTTTGTTTTCGCGTATGTTTCAACACAATAAACCTGCAAAAATTTTTAGATTTCTTGAAGAACGCTCGTCCCCAAAAGAAGAAGTAAAGATCATGCGTAGTTTTCCGTTGGGCTTGTTTGTGGGACAGGTGTTCCGCCGACTATTGCGTGCGTTTCATTAACCAATTCCCAAAATCCTTGAAGCGCTGCATATGCTCTGTTTTTAAGGGGATTCCTTCCAAATCATCAAAGGCATTTTTGGTATAACGTGCCACCTCAGCTAACGTAGCCTTATCTGCCTTGGCCGCTTTAAACAGCTCGGTAACAGCCGATATTTTAGTGCTGTCATCTTTGGGTGTATCCGAAAACCAACGGGTTAATTCTTGCTGCTGTTCAGGCGTTCCATGGGCATGAGTAAGGTGTACCAAGATGGTTTTTTTGTTTTCAGCAATGTCTCCGCCAATGCGTTTGCCAAAAGTAGCGGCATCGCCAAAGGTGTCTAAATAGTCGTCTTGCAATTGAAAGGCAATACCCAACTTCTCACCAAAACGATACAACTGCTTGGCATGTGCTGGATCAGCACCACCAATACGTGCACCCATTTCCATGGCGCAACCCACCAACACAGCTGTTTTTAGGCGAATCATTTCCAAATACTGCGCAATGCTAACCGCTGCGCTGGTCTCAAAATCGACGTCGTATTGTTGACCCTCACACACTTCTAAGGCAGTTTTACTCAAAAGTTGGGTAAGCGATTTGAATTGCTCGGGGGGATATTCATTTAAACATACATAAGCTTGTATTAGCATGGCATCACCCGAAAGAATAGCCGTGTTTAAATCCCATTTTTGATGTACGGTTTGCTGGCCTCTGCGCAAGGCTGCCTTGTCCATGATATCGTCGTGCATAAGCGTAAAATTGTGGAAAATTTCCACTGCCTTGGCCGCAGCAAGTCCCGCATTGGGCGCTTTTCCAAAGGCCTCACAAGCCATCAACACCAAAACAGGACGAAGACGCTTGCCACCCAAAGACAATAAGTAATCAATAGGGGCGTATAGGCCGTATGGTGATTTGTCTTTGTTCGCCGAAATAATCGACGCGTCAAGAAGCTGTTGGTATTCCTTTAAAAATTCCATGCATGTAAAAATACGTTATGGAATTGTAATGATACCTTTAAGATTAAAAAAACCTCAGAAACTTTTTTGGTATTAAAAGTTTCCTGTGTATGTTTGCAATCGCTTTTTATGAAAAAGATACTTACAGCTTGTACGGAAATGTTTCTTTCACTTGGTTTTAAAAGTGTAACCATGGATGATATTTCCAAACATCTAGGGATATCCAAGAAAACTCTTTACACCCACTACCCAAATAAGCACACGCTAGTTAAAGCCTGTGTGTTCCATTTTTTTGGCTATGTAACGCAAAAAATCAATACTATATGTGCAACTGCTGACAACCCTATTTGTGAATTGTATGAAATAAAAGTGTTCATGATGCAGCACATTAAGAATGAAAAAATATCTCCACAATTTCAGCTACAAAAATTTTACCCAGAAATCTTTACTGAATTAAAAGAGAAGCAATTGCATTTTATGATTGATTGCGTAAGCAAGAGCCTTCAATCAGGAGTAGCTTTGGGCTTGTTTCGAACAAACCTAAACATTCCATTTATAGCACGCTTGTACTTCAATGGTATGATGGGAATCAAGGACCAGCGTTTATTCCCTCCAGAAACATTTCTCCACAGCCAACTTATGACTGATTATTTGGAATACCACTTACGTGCAATTTGTACGCCCAAAGGAAATGAAATTTTTAACACCATTGAAAGCCACCAACATGCCTAAATCCCTTTTTTGCCTCTACTTGTTCATATCTATGTTAAGCTCAGCACAGGAACTTGATCTGTATGCTGCCATTGAACTGGCAAAAACAAATAACCGAAGCTTGCAAAACGCAAGTTCAGATATATTAATTGCCCGTCAAAAAAGACTGGAAACAATCGCAGATGGACTTCCGCAGATTTCTGCATCTGCTGGATACTTAAACTCCCCTAATCAACCTGTATCGGTTGTTCCGGCCCAGTTTTTTGGTGGAACGCCAGGCACGTACACAAATTTGACATTTGGCTTGTCACAAAGTGCCACTGTTGGATTGCTCCTTGAGCAAATGATTTTTGATGGATCATATCTAGTAGGCTTACAAGCATCTAAAGTGTATTTGCAAATATCCGAACAAGCCTTTATCAAAAGTGAGCAGCAAATTGTAACAGCTGCCTTAGAGTCGTATGTAAACGCACAACTTGCGCAAGCACAACTTGACGTGCTCGAAAAAAACCTAGCCGTAGCTCAACTCAATTATGCAGATATCACGAAACTCTATGAAAATGGCCTTACTGAGGAGGAAAATGTTGAGCAGCTGGCCTTAAGTGTAGCCTCATTAAAAAGTGCTGTATATTACAATCAAAACATGGTCCGAATTACTAAAAATATGCTGTGTTATGTTATGGGCGTTTCTTTAGATAAGCCCATAGTACTGACCAGCACTCTTGAAGGACTTTCGCTAAGGGCACAAAAACAAGAGCATGGGACCTTGAGTGTAACACAAAATATTGATTATCAAATTGCCCAAAATGATATCAGGTCTAAAGAACTGCTGCTTAAGCTCGAGCGCTTTAAGGCACTGCCTAGAATTTCTGCTTTTGCCAATAGTGGCTATGATGGATTTGGTGAATCGTTTGCGTTTTTTAGTAGCGAACAAGCGTGGTATCCCAGAACTACCCTTGGACTAAACATAAACTTTCCTGTGTTTACGAGTTTTCAAGGAAAAACCAAAAAGCAGCAAGCCAAACTAGAATTAGAAAAATCAATCAAACAAAGTGAAGATATTGTTCAGCAACTTTTGCTTGAAGAAAAGTCATTGAAAAATGAAGTAACGCTTCATTTAAAAAATCTGAAGACTACCTCAGAAAGTTTAGCACTAGCGAAAAGTATCGAACAAAAAAACCAGGTTAAATTCAAAGAGGGTATGGTTTCTAGCTATACACTCAGACAAGCGCAAGCACAACTGTATCAAGCACAAAACGATTACCTGACAGCCATGCAAAGGCTGATCTTGGCAAAAGCAAAATTATCCTTATTACTTAAACCCATAACGCCCAACAAATGAAAAAAATAATCGCTCTTACCGCTCCTTTTTTAATCCTCATGGGTTGCAATACGAACGAAGTCCCCGATACTAACGTCTTAATTGAACAAAAAAATGTGGAAGGACTACGCGCTCGTCAATCCGCATTGGTCAATCAAAACAATCTACTCAAGCAAGAGCTCAATAAAGTTATGGCTGCCATTGATCGATTAGACAAAGACAAAAAGAAATCGCTGGTAACTGTCCTACAGCTAAAAGAAACAAACTTTGTACACACTGTAATGCTACAGGGAATTATCAAGACAGACCAAAACATGCTGCTCAACGCTGAGTACTCGGGCACGGTCAAAAAAATTCATGTAAAAGAAGGGCAAAAGGTAAACAAAGGGGATTTACTTATCACACTAGATGATGGAGGGCTCGCGCAAAACTTGGCCTTACAGAAAGTTCAGTTGGACCTCGCCAAAACCCTGTACGAAAGACAAGAGAGACTTTGGGAACAAAATATTGGCGCTGAAATCGACTATCTGCAAGTTAAAGCCGCTTACGAAAGTCAGAAAAAAACCTATCAACAACTCAAACAACAACTGAAGAAAAGTGCCTTGTACGCCCCCTTCTCTGGAAGAGTAGATGATGTGGTTGTCGAAGTTGGCGAATTAGTCTCTCCTGGTGTAAGCCCGTTGCTTCGCCTAATAAACCTAAGTAATATGTATGTAGAAGCCGATGTGCCAGAAGCCTACTTCCCTAGTATAAGCGAGCGAACTACTGCCACTATTGAAATTCCCGTTTTCGATTATTCCTTTACGAGTCGGGTAACACATAAAGGAACGCATATCAATACAGGGAATAGAACCTTTAGGGTTACCCTTGCCACAAACAATGCAAAAAACTTAGCACCTAATCTAATAACTACGGTCCAGTTGGTTGATTATCAAAATCCAAAGGCAATCGTAGTCCCGCTTGATGTTGTTTCAGAAAACTTTGATGGAGCCCAATACGTTTATGTTGTAAACAGCGACGAAAAAGCCGAAAAACGCTTTGTGCAAATAGGCTTGGCCGAAGGAGCTTATGTAGAAATTTTGAAAGGTCTTCGCGTATCGGATAGAGTTATCGATGAGGGCGCACGATTGGTCAAAGAGAATGAAAACGTTCAGGTTACAAACAGTCTATGAGCACTACAAACAAATCCAATAAAACCTTTGGTCTGTCGGTATGGGCGATAAACAATCGCACCATTATTTATGTACTGATGGGTGTATTTTTACTACTTGGCGGTACGGCTTATGTCACCATGCCCCGTGAAAACTTCCCTGAAATTTCAGAAACAACCATTTTTATTAGTACGCCCTATCCCGGAAATACGGCTGAAGATATCGAGCGCTTTGTTACTGACCCCATAGAAGAAGGCGTAAAAGGAATAAGTAATATTGTGGAAATTACCTCCACCTCACAAGACGATTACGCCATAGTCGCTATAGAATTTGATGAAGAGATTGAAGTTGATCTTGCCAAGCAAAAGGTAAAGGATGAAATCGATGCCGTTGTGGCATCCGAAGATTGGCCTACCTTTAATAATGCAAAGCTCGAACCCTCCGTATTCAATCTAAATTTTTCGGAAGAAATGCCCATACTCAATGTGAGTATTCAGGGAGATTATCCCACAGATCGGCTCAAAGAATATGCCGAGGTGCTGCAAGATCGTATCGAGCAATTAGATCAAATCAAGGTAGTTGATATCCGGGGTGCTCAAGATAAAGAAGTGGAAATTGCCGTGGACACACGAAAAATGATGGCATCACAAGTGAGTTTTAATGATGTGATTCAAAGTGTTGCCAACGAAAATACAACCGTCTCAGCAGGAAGTATGCGAGGTGGCGGACAGCGCAGAAGTATTCGCTTGGTAGGCGAAATAAGTACCCCCGACCAGCTTAAGGCTATTGTAGTAACCACAGAAAAAGGGTCCGTATTATTAGGCGATATAGCTACCATTTCCTTTAAAGACCAAGAGGCTACAAGCTACGCCAGAGATTTTGGTACGGCAACGGTTATGTTGGATGTAAAAAAACGAGGAGGGAAAAACCTAATCGAAGCGGCTAAGCAAATCCGTGAATTGGTAGTAGAAGCCAAAAGCAACGATTTCCCAGAAGACGTTTCCGTTACCATATCCAACGATATGTCATCGCTAACGCTGAATCAGGTAAACGACTTGGTCAATAACATAATTTTTGGGGTACTCCTAGTTGTTACCGTACTGACTTTTTTCTTGGGTTTTAGAAATGCCCTTTTTGTAGGCTTCGCCATTCCCATGTCTATGTTTATCTCTTTTGTTGTACTGCAAACCTTGGGCTACACTATGAACACCATGGTGCTCTTTGCTCTTGTAATGGGGCTTGGTATGCTTGTTGACAACGGTATTGTGGTTGTCGAAAATGTGTATCGCCTCATTGAAAAAGAAGGCATGTCGCGAACTGAAGCCGCAAAAAAAGGAATTAGTGAAATCGCTTATCCCATTATTATTTCTACCGCTACGACCGTAGCAGCTTTTATCCCGCTTGGATTTTGGCCTGGAATAATGGGGCAGTTTATGATCTATTTCCCCATTACGCTTTCCATAGTTTTGGGGTCCTCGCTTTTTGTGGCCCTCTTATTTAACTCCATGTTGGTCTCCCAATTTATGGATGTTGAAGAAAAAACCATGACGTTTAAAGGCTTGATACGCCTCAGCATCACTTTGGGCGGTGCTGGTTTATTTTTTATGCTCGTTTCATCTTCCACTCGTGGATTTGGTAGTTTATTGCTTACCCTACTTGCGCTGTTTTGGTTATATCGTTATTTGATAAAAGATTTGGCAAACAAATTTCAGCGATTTTTCCTTGATCGATTGGAACGTGGGTATGAAAAGCTGTTGCAGTTTGCCTTGCGTGGATGGCGCGCTTATGCGGTTGTTTTTGGTACCATAGGACTCTTGTTTTTATCCTTTGTTTTGGTAGGTATTGCAAGTCCTAAAGTGGAGTTTTTTCCGGATAATGAGCCCAGCCAGATTATTGTGTATATCGAATACCCAGAAGGAACAGACATTGACAAAACAAACCAAATGACCAAAGCTATTGAGCAGGTCATGATTGAGACAGTGAACAACCCCAAGTACTTAGACGGGAAGTATAACTTTTTGGTAGAGTCGCTAGTATCGCAAGTAGGCGCAGGGGCAGGAAATCCAGAAACCGACAGTGGCTCTCAAGCCGAAATGCCTCATCGTGGAAAAATTACCGCTACCATGCGCGAATACAAGTACAGACGGGGATTCTCTAGTGAGGTGCTGCGCAGCGAAGTTCAGCAAGCGTTTAAGGGCAAGTTTTCCGGTGTCAGTATTTCTGTAGAAAAGGATGCCAATGGACCGCCTGTGGGTTACCCTATTAACATTGAGCTAAGCGGCGAAAATTACGACGAGCTGATACGCGTTGCCAACGATGTGCGCAGTTTTGTCATAAAAGAAAATATCCTTGGGATTGAAGAGTTAAAAGTAGATGTCAACCGAAACAAACCCAGCATGCAAGTAACAGTGGATAGGCGGAAGGCAGGAAGTTTGGGCGTAAGCGCAGGGCAGATTGGTCTTCAACTTAGACGTGCGCTATTTGGCGAAAAGGCAGGTATTTATAAAAAAGACGGTGAAGACTACGATATCAATGTGCGCTTCCTGCAATCTGATCGATACAATCCCTCGGCTTTGTTTAATCAGAACATCAGTTTTCGCGATATGGCTTCAGGACAAATCAAAAATATTCCTGTTTCCACTGTTGTTGAGGCAAAAAATATTGCCGGTTATAGCGCTATCAAACACAAAGACTTAAAACGTGTGGTTACCGTTTACTCGGCCATACTTCCAGGGTACAATGCCAATGAAATTGTCGGGCAAATCCAAACCCAACTACAAGGCTTTGATATGCCCAAAAACATTGACTACACATTTACAGGTGAAATAGCCGAGCAAGAAAAGAACATGCAGTTTTTATCCAAAGCCTTAGGGTTTGCTATACTGCTGATTATGTTGTTGCTCGTATTCCAGTTTAACTCGGTAAGTAAGCCACTGATTATATTATTCTCCATCTTTATGAGCTTTACAGGCGTGATGCTGGGGCTGGTATTTTTCAATATGACCTTTGTTATTATCATGACCATGATGGGGATTATTTCGCTAGCG
This sequence comes from Bacteroidota bacterium, assembly GCA_038143535.1. Classification (GTDB taxonomy): domain Bacteria; phylum Bacteroidota; class Bacteroidia; order Flavobacteriales; family Flavobacteriaceae; genus UBA7446. The sequence goes on along the minus strand of JAYQMD010000001.1, from coordinate 119,777 downwards.
GGAATTGTGGTAAACAACAGCGTGGTGCTGCTGGATTATACCCAATTGCTTTTGGACAGAAAAAGAGAGGCGCTTAATATCACTGACGATAATTTACTTCCAAGACAAGACATTTTTGACGCCATTATTGCAGGTGGAAAAGCACGCCTTCGTCCGGTATTATTGACTGCAATCACCACGGTTCTGGGGCTTATTCCACTAGCCATTGGGCTAAATATCAATTTCTTTAGTCTGTTTGCTTCGGGTGACCCACAAATTTATTTTGGTGGGGAAAATGTAATTTTTTGGGGACCACTGGCTTGGACGGTCATATTTGGACTCACCTTTGCAACCTTTCTTACATTGGTAATTGTTCCCGTAACTTTCTTTTTAAGTAAAAGGGCTGCCATTAGATTGAAAGCAATTTTTGGAGACTAATTGTTGGCTACTGCTTTTGCGTCTGTTTCCCAGTATGAAACTTCCTCAATAAGGTTATCCTTATAAGTTACCTCAACAACTTGTTTATCAATCCAAAATAACCAAGTTCCCGTTTTCTTGCCGTTGGTATACTCACCAATAGTCATGCGGTTTCCTTGGTTATCGTAAGACTGCCAAATACCATGATTTTTTCCTTTGAATTGATGACCCGATTGTGCCAATACGCCATTGTCGTGGTAAGTACTGATTTTTACGGTTTTAACTGTTTGGACTACTTCTTTTTCTTGTGCATATATAGCTGTTCCAGCTAAAAAAACGAGTGTTAAAATGAATGTTTTCATGGTATTTAGTTTGCGTCTATTAAGACATTAACAAAACAAATATACAATAAATTAACGTTTGCTTAACATTTAATTAACATTAAGCATGCGCATGAACTATTTGTCGTTGATAAGGAATATCTTAATTTTAAGCTGCTAATCGCAGATTAGTTCTATTTTTGAAAAAATTTAGAAGATGTTCAGAAGCCATCATTGCGGCGCACTACGTGAAACACATATCGGAACAGAAGTTACCCTAGCAGGGTGGGCGGCTAAGGTTCGTGACAAAGGATTTGTATTGTGGATTGATCTTCGCGATCGCTACGGAATCACCCAATTGGTCTTGGATGAAGAACGCTGTTCGGAAGCGCTTTTAGAAAAAGCACGTAAAATAGGTCGAGAAACCGTAATCCAGGTCAAGGGCACTGTTTTGGAGCGAGAAGCTAAAAACCCAAATATGGAAACGGGCACCATTGAACTGCTACTGACTGAGTTAACAATGCTGAATGAGGCGCAAACACCTCCCTTTACCATAGAAAACGAAACAGACGGTGGCGAAGACCTCCGTATGAAATACCGCTATTTAGATATCCGCCGTACACCTGTACAAAACAGCCTGTTGTTCCGCTCAAAGGTTGGTTTGCTGGTTCGCAACTATCTAGCGGAACAGGCCTTTATCGAAGTAGAAACGCCTTATTTGATAAAATCTACACCCGAGGGGGCACGTGATTTTGTTGTCCCCTCACGAATGAACGAAGGCCAGTTTTATGCGCTACCCCAATCGCCACAAACCTTTAAGCAACTGCTTATGGTAGGCGGTATGGACAAGTACTTTCAAATCGTAAAGTGCTTTAGAGACGAAGACCTTCGTGCCGACCGTCAACCGGAATTCACACAAATAGACTGCGAGTTATCTTTTGTGCATCAAGAGGACATTATGGCCTGCTTTGAAGGGCTGTTGTCGCATCTACTGAGAGAAATTCACGGCATTAGCCCGGCACCATTCCCCGTGATGCGCTACGAAGATGCCATGAAAACCTATGGGAACGACAAACCGGATATTCGCTTCGGCATGACCTTCACAGAACTCAATGCCCAAGCACAAAACAAAGGCTTTACCGTTTTTGACAGCCAAGAACTGGTGGTTGGCATTGCTGTTCCAGGCGCTGCTAACTGGTCCAGAAAACAAATTGATACGTGGATTGACTGGGTAAAACGCCCACAGGTTGGTGCCAACGGATTGGTCTGGGTAAAATGCAACGAAGACGGCACTTACAAGTCTTCCGTAGATAAGTTTTTTGATGCTGAAGCCCTTGCTTCTTGGGCTACGGCCTGTGAAGCAAAAGCTGGAGATTTAATGCTGGTCATGGCTGGAGAAACCAACAAAACAAGAACGCAATTAAGCGCACTTCGTATGGCACTAGCCGAAGCATTGGAGTTGCGAAAGCCAAACGAATTTGCACCCCTATGGGTTGTGAATTTCCCGCTGTTTGAGAAAGATGAAGAAAGCGGTGACTTACACGCCATGCACCATCCCTTTACAGCGCCAAAACCAGAGCACCTCACGCTGTTGGAAACCGATCCAAAAGCCGTAGTAGCACAAGCCTATGACTTAGTTTTAAACGGAAACGAAATTGGGGGTGGTTCTATTCGAATTCACGACCGTGAAACCCAAGAAAAAATGCTTTCCCTACTTGGGTTTAGCCCAGAAGAGGCAAAGGCACAATTTGGCTTTTTAATGGATGCCTTTACCTATGGTGCACCTCCACACGGCGGTATCGCCTTGGGCTTTGACCGCTTGGTAGCCATTTTAGACGGCAAGGAAACCATTCGGGATTATATTGCTTTCCCCAAAAACAACAACGGCCGTGATGTAATGATTGATGCGCCTGCCCCACTTGATACGGAACAATTAGACGAGCTTTCCCTTCAATTAAAACTCAAATCGGAGTAATATGAAGTGGTTTTTACGTGCCTTTTTTGTGCTTGTTATTGCCAACATCATTGCGGGTTATGTCATACGCCAAAAGGATATGGCCATAGGCGAAAAATGGATTGGCCTTTCAGTAGCTATGGGTTTCTTTATCTATATGCCCATTTTTTTAGTACACCGCTGGAAGGGAAAGCAACTTAAAGATTACACGCTTTCTCCAGAAAATCTTAAAAAGATGAAAGAAACGCTGGGGCCCACAAAAACAACTAAAAAAAAATAACACCTATAACGGGTACTTGGATAAGCTCAGCACCCTAAAACGCTAATCTCTTTTGTTCGCAAAAAACCGTTTCAAAAGCGCAGCTGCTTCATCTGCACAAACGCCTTCAATCACTTCCGTTTTTGGATGCAGCGGCGTTCCGTGTTGGCGGTAGCCGCGTTTGGGATCAGCAGCAGCAAAAACCAAGCGCGACAGCTGACCCCAATATAAGGCACCTGCGCACATGCTACAAGGTTCAAGTGTAACGTACATGGTACATCCCTGTAAATATTTTCCACCTATGGCATTGGCAGCAGCCGTAATGCCTTGCATTTCGGCATGGGCAGTTACATCCGTCAGGGCTTCGGTAAGGTTGTGTGCCCGAGCAATAATGCTGTTATTGGCAACTATCACTACCCCAACCGGCACTTCATCCTTTTCAAGCGCAAGTTGTGCTTCGACAATTGCCTTTTTCATAAAAAAAGTATCGTCCCAAACGTTTTCCATCAGGCCATTTTTTGATACCACTCCAGGGCTTTCCCATCTGTCAGACTAGCGACATAGCAACTGATGTTCAACAACAGCTGATAGGTGTCATCTTGTGGAAGTGTAAGCGTATCGGGAAGACATTGAAGGGCAAGTTTGTCAAAAGCTGAGGCCTTATCCGCTTGATTGCGAACAGCTGCCCATACAAAAACGTCCAGCAATCGGTGTATGACTTGATAGCCCTTGAGTTCTTTTTCAACGACCTCTTGTGCTTGGTAAATGTTACGGACACTGAGGTCAATGATGTCTTTGATTTGTGCATTGTACTGACTTTTGTCTGTAAGCGAGGTTGCAAAAGTACCCGCCATAATTTCCTGTTCGTGCTGCATAAACAACTGTGCCGCTTCTTGTATCAGCGTACTGATGGACAGCGCACGTAAATAGGCCAGTCGATCGGTTTTGGTGGTCAGCTGCTGGTACTTATTGGTGTCTATGGTGTCCTTTACCAGTTTAATCAAGTATTCCAAGGCATAGTCTTCCGATATCCAACCTAGGTTAATGCCATCTTCAAAATCGATAAGGGTATAGCAAATATCGTCTGCTGCCTCCACCAAATAGGCCAGCGGATGTCGGGTCATTTTATTGGTCGAATCCATAAGTCCAAGATCTGTTGCTACGGCTTGGTAATCGGTTTGTTGGGCGTTAAAAAACCCAAACTTTTTATCGGCTACGTGTTTGGTGGGTTTGTGTGGAAGTGATGCCTTGGGGTACTTGGTAAACGCACCAAGTGTAGCATAACTCAAACGCAAACCGCCAGGCACGCCTTCTCTTGATTCCATCAATATTTTAAGCCCATTGGCATTACCTTCAAAGTGGGTAAGGTCGTGGTATTGCGTTGGTGTTAGCTGCTTTTTATACGCTGCCCCAGCTCCGTTGGCAAAATAATCGCCTATGGCCTGTTCGCCGCTATGACCAAAAGGCGGATTGCCAATATCGTGGGCTAGTGAAGCCGCAGCCACAATAGCGCCAAAATCGTTAATGGTATAGCCGTGGGTGGTACTCAACTCCGGATATTTGTCCAATAAACGTTGCCCAACCATACGTCCCAAGCTCCTCCCAACAACTGAAACTTCTAGTGAATGCGTAAGTCGGGTGTGTACAAAATCGGTTTTGGAAAAGGGAATCACTTGCGTTTTGTCTTGCAGATTTCGAAACGCAGCAGAAAATATAATACGGTCATAATCTACCTCGAACCCACTGCGTGTGGAATCTTGTTCGGTGCGTAGTCGTTTTTGATTATCGCCGTAACGACGGAGTGAAAGTAGTTGTTCCCATTGCATGGGGGCAATTTAGGAAGAATTTAACTGGATTTTAAATATAAATATATGGTTACTGCTTAACGTTTATATAACATTTGTTTTAATTTTTAATAACGAGCAGTTAACCCCTAGGCTAAGTTGTGTGGGTTTATTTGTTACTCATAAATCATTATAAACAAAAAAAATGAAACAACTTTTATACTACACTTTGCTGCTTGTAGCAAGTTTTGGATTTTCACAAGACCTTTTCTTTAGTGAATACGCTGAAGGCTCAAGCAACAATAAATATTTAGAAATTTATAATCCTACTAGTTCTGAAATTGACCTATCAGGTTATGCTTATCCATCAGTGGCAAATGCTCCTACAACTGCAGGTGAACACGAATTTTGGAATGAGTTTGATACTAGTGCAACAATACCCGCTAACGGTGTATATGTAATAGCTCACCCAAGTGCTGATGCATCAATACTTGCAAAGGCTGATGAAACACATACATATTTATCAAACGGTAATGATGGCTATGCTCTTGCTAAAGGCACTGAATCGTCATATACAATAATAGATTTCATCGGTGATTTTGAAGGTGACCCTGGATCAGGATGGGAGGTCGCAGGCGTTACAAATGCCACAAAAGATCACACCCTTGTCAGAAAATCTACTGTTTACTCTGGCAACAAATATTGGGACAATTCTCGCGGAACAAACACTGATAATTCAGAGTGGGTTGTAAAAGCTAATGAAGATTGGTCTGATTTAGGACAACACACCTATTCACCAGCTACTTCTGCCTCCATTACCAATATAACAACAAATACAACATGGTCAGGAGATAAACTTCTTGCAGGTAAAGTAGTTGTTGATTCAGGTGTTACTTTAACAATTGAGCCTGGAACTGTAATCAAAGCTGTTTATAATGGCAATCCAATAGACGCCTCTGCTCTTGTTGTCGCAAGAGGTGGTAAAATCGAAGCTGCCGGTACTGCTACACTTCCAATTGTATTCACAACTGAATTTGATGATCTAACTGCTGCTGATGTAGCTGCTGGTACATATGTGTCTACTGTTAATGGAGCTGCTAATGACCTTACTACTCGTGGTATGTGGGGTGGTATTATCGTTTTAGGTAATGCTACTGTTGGTACTGACAACGGTACTGCTTCTATTGAAGGTATTGCTGAAGGTTTTGACTTCACTACTTACGGTAACGCAACTCCAGTAGATACTGAAAACTCCGGTACTATGACTTACTTATCCATCCGTCACGGTGGTGCTACTATTGCTAACGGTGATGAAATCAACGGTCTTACCCTTGGTGGTGTAGGTTCTGGTACTACTATTAATCACATTGAAATCATCTCCAACGATGATGATGGTATTGAGTTCTTCGGTGGTACTGTAGATGTAGATCACTTGATTATCTTTAATCAAGCTGATGACGCTATCGATATCGACCAAGACTACTCTGGTACAGTAACCAACGCTTATGTGGCAATGGGAGCTGACTCTGATAACGTATTCGAAATCGATGGAAACGAAAAAACAGGTGCTACTGAAGCTGACACTGTTGCCCATGCTGTAACTAATGTTACTGCATATCAAGAATTTGATAACAGTGCTAAACTAGATCAGTACGGTCACTGGAAGTCTAATGCTAAGGGTACTTACTCTAACGTTGTTTACAAAGGCTTTGCTGCTGGAACACGGATTGAAGGTGTATCAAGCAATACAGATATTACATTTAGCAACTTTGACTTTGTTACATCTGATGCATTATCTGCTATCACATCTGATGCTGACTTAACTGCTGCTGCTGAAGTAATTAGTGCGCAAGCTTACGGTTCTGGTGCTGCTGAATCTGCATTTGATGGATGGACAGCGTATGACTTTAATAAGTCTGCTTTTTCATCTAGTATTTCTGTAGGTGATGGTACGTTAACATATATAGACACGGACACTTCTTGGACTGGTGATGTAAGCATCGCAGGTAAAGTAGTTGTAAAGTCTGGTGCTACACTTACTATCGCTGCTGGTACAGTTGTTAAAGCTGCTTTTGCTAATGACGCTGTTGACGCAACTGCACTTGTTGTCGCAAGAGGTGGTAAAATCGAAGCTGCCGGTACTGCTGCACTTCCAATTGTATTCACAACTGAATTTGATGATCTAACTGCTGCTGATGTAGCTGCTGGTACATATGTGTCTACTGTTGGTGGAGCTGCTAATGACCTTACTACTCGTGGTATGTGGGGTGGTATTATCGTTTTAGGTAATGCTACTGTTGGTACTGACAACGGTACTGCTTCTATTGAAGGTATTGCTGAAGGTTTTGACTTCACTACTTACGGTAACGCAACTCCAGTAGATACTGAAAACTCCGGTACTATGACTTACTTATCCATCCGTCACGGTGGTGCTACTATTGCTAACGGTGATGAAATCAACGGTCTTACCCTTGGTGGTGTAGGTTCTGGTACTACTATTAATCACATTGAAATCATCTCCAACGATGATGATGGTATTGAGTTCTTCGGTGGTACTGTAGATGTAGATCACTTGATTATCTTTAATCAAGCTGATGACGCTATCGATATCGACCAAGACTACTCTGGTACAGTAACCAACGCTTATGTGGCAATGGGAGCTGACTCTGATAACGTATTCGAAATCGATGGAAACGAAAAAACAGGTGCTACTGAAGCTGACACTGTTGCCCATGCTGTAACTAATGTTACTGCATATCAAGAATTTGATAACAGTGCTAAACTAGATCAGTACGGTCACTGGAAGTCTAATGCTAAGGGTACTTACTCTAACGTTGTTTACAAAGGCTTTGCTGCTGGAACACGGATTGAAGGTGTATCAAGCAATACAGATATTACATTTAGCAACTTTGACTTTGTTACATCTGATGCATTATCTGCTATCACATCTGATGCTGACTTAACTGCTGCTGCTGAAGTAATTAGTGCGCAAGCTTACGGTTCTGGTGCTGCTGAATCTGCATTTGATGGATGGACAGCGTATCACTTTGTTAAAAATACATTGTCACTCGAAGATGTATTGAAAGTACATTCCACTATCTCATTCTACCCCAACCCAACAAATGGTGTTGTAAATGTAGGTAGTGAAACGCGAGTAAATGAGATTAGTGTTTATGCTATAACAGGTCAATTAGTTAAAAAAGCTAAAGGGGTTAATTCAATAAATATTGAGAATGTAAAGCCTGGGATTTATATTATTGAAGTTATTACAGATGAAGAAAAAGTTCAAGGAAAACTTTTTAGAAAGTAGTTTTTAAACTTTAGGTTAAAACAAAAACCCCCTTGATAGGGGGTTTTTTTGTTAACATTAAGTTAATGTATGAATTGTACCTTATAGAATATATTAGTGAAAATTTTCAGAATGAAAAAAATTATAATAATTGGTCTAACTTTTTTGTGTTCTGTTTTATACTCACAGACAGGAATAAGTGGTTTAGTAATTGACGGTGAATTTAATGATGTACTACCTTTTGCAAATGTGGTGGTGGTTGAAACTAGTGATGGAACTACGACTGACTTTGATGGTAAATATTTTATAGATTTAAGCAAAGGTACGTACACCATTGAATTTTCTTTTGTGGGTTATGAGAAAAAAAGAATCTCCGAGGTAATCGTGACTCAAGGAAAAATAACAGATTTAGATGTGGTATTAAATCCTGCAGCAAATTCTTTAGAGGAGGTTGTGGTTACAACCACTGCAAAAAGAAACACGGAAAGTGCAGTACTCAACATACAAAAAAACGCAAGTGTTGTTTTGGATGGCCTATCAATTCAAGCAATAAAAAAAGCTGGTGACGGTGATATTGCATCAGCAGTGAAAAGAGTTCCTGGAATATCTGTCCAAGGTGGTAAATATGTTTTTGTAAGGGGTCTTGGTGATAGATACTCTAAAACGATGCTTAACTTCATGGAGCTTCCTGGAATTGACCCAGATAGAAATACGCTGCCTTTAGATATTTTTCCCACTTCGATAATTGAAAATATTGTAGTGCAAAAATCCGCCTCTGCAACTAGATCTGCAGACTTTACTGGTGGATTGGTTAATATAAAATTGAAAAATTACTCTTTTTCTCCAGAATACAATATAAATTATTCTGTTGGGTATAATCCTGACATGAACCTAAACAGTTCTTTTTTAAGAGATCGGGTTAGTAGAACTGATTGGAGAGGAGTAGATGATGGGCTAAGAGGATCGCGTTTAGACCCAACAGCTGAATTACCTCCACCTTTATTTTTTCTTCCAGAATCGGGTGAGTTAACAAAAGCTACAAGAACACTTTCAAAAACAATGGTCCCTATTCAGGATACAAGCGATCTAAATCACAACATAAACCTTAGTGCTTCAAGCTCGATTCAGTTACGAAATGATTTTAGGTTGGGTTATGTTGCATCCATTGGCTATAAAAGTGAAAATCTATACTACGATAATTATATTGACAACACGGCACAGAAATTTAGAGGAGATATTAGTTTTTACAGCGAACAAAATAGCCAACTGGGTCAGACAAATAAATTTTTAAGTGGTTTATTTGGACTTACTCTTCAAAATGGGTATAATAAGATATCAATTAACATATTACGACTTCAAAACAGTGAATATAATGCAACTAATCTTGTAAGAGAGGAATATATAGAAAATAATTACTTAGGTCAGGGTAATACATTAACATATACGGAAAGGAGTTTGTTTTCAATGCCTATTCAAGGGTCACACCGTTCTGAGGATGATAAAATGGAATTCAATTGGGCAATTAGCACATCAAAAGCAGTACTTCAAGACAAGGACTTTAGAAGAACTGTTTTCGAAAAAGACCCTTTAGATGATGTTTTTTATTTTAGTCCAAACCAAGTTAGCGCTCCAGGAAGAATTTGGAGGAATCTTTACGAAAAATCAGGTCAATTTAAATTTGATATGAAATTTAATTTTAACTTAAATAATGATGAAAAATCTTCTGTAATTATTGGGGCATCAAATAGTAATAAATCTAGAGAATTTAATTCGCAAAAATATGACGTTTGGTATTCAGGAGACTCCACAATATTAAACGGAGACCCTAATGCGTTTTTCTTTGAAGAGAATATTTGGACAAGAGAAAATCGAAGAGGCACATACTTGAGGGGCGGACAAGAGAGAACAAATATTTACGAGTCTGAAATAAAAAATTCAGCCCACTTTTTTGAAACCGAGTTAGCTTTTAGTAAAAGCCTAAAGTTAGTCCTAGGAATCAGAAAGGAGCTTTTTGAATTGTTTTATACTGGGGAAGATTTACCCGGAAACCAATATTCATATAGTAAATTTATTGACACTGATGATAACTTTGTTTATGGCAACACAATCATCCGTTTATCAGAAAAATCAAACTTGAGAATTTCTTATTACGAAACTATTGCGCGTCCATCTTTTAGGGAGGCTTCAACTGCATACATATACAATCCTATCTCTGAAACTTTCTTTTTAGGGAATATAAATGTCAAACCTAGTTATATTGATAATTATGACCTTAGGTATGAGGTTTTCAGTGAAAAAAATCAAATGTTTGCCCTTAGTTTATTTTTCAAAGACTTCTTTGACCCTATCGAAGTCGTAACTTTTGATGAAAACTCTCCAAATACATTCGTTGCACGTAATGTTGGTGATGCATCGGTTAGAGGGGTTGAACTTGAAATTAGAAAAAATTTAATTGATAATGAACGTTTTCTTAGTTCTTTGACCTTAAATGCTACTGTTATTGACGCAACTCAAACCATGTCTAATAGTGAATATATTTCAAAACTTAATGCGGTCAAGGACGAATTAAATGACGGTAAAATCTTTAGTAACGAAAGACCTCTTCAAGGACAATCTCCCTATATTTTCAATGCTGGAATTAACAATAGACTATTAAATAAAGATCTGGAGTTTGGATTGTTTTTTAATGTACAAGGCGAAACACTATCTAATGTTGGAATCGGTGGAGTTCCTGACGTTTATACAAAACCGTTTAATCGGTTAGATTTTAGCTTAAAGAAAGATTTCGAAGGAAAAATAAGTAAAACTCTTACATTTCGAGCAAATAACTTGCTCAACGATAATAAGGAACAAGTATATAAATGGCTTGGTAAAGATACCCTAATTTTTAACTCTTATTCTCCTGGAATTACATTTTCCTTAGGCTATTCACTAAAATTCTAACTCATGGATTTTTACTTAGTCATCATCATTGCGCTTGCGGTACTTGCTACCGCTGATTTGGTTGTGGGCGTAAGTAATGATGCAGTAAACTTTCTAAACTCTGCTATTGGGTCAAAGGCGATCAGCTTTAAAACAGTAATGATAATTGCCAGTTTGGGTGTAGCCACTGGGGCCATCTTCTCTAGCGGACTAATGGAAGTTGCCAGAAAAGGCATCTTTAATCCAGAACTGTTTTACTTCGACGAGATCATGATCATTTTTATGGCAGTGATGCTCACAGATATTCTTTTGCTTGACTTTTTTAATACTCTTGGATTGCCAACATCAACCACAGTATCCATTGTATTTGAATTGCTTGGTGCGGCAGTTGCCATCTCACTTGTTAAAATATACTGGGGCAATGCAGATGCATCGCTTTACGAGTTTATAAATGTCAGTAAAGCCTCTCAGATTATTTTTGGCATACTCCTCTCGGTATTTATTGCCTTCACTGCTGGTGCAGTGGTACAATATATAAGTAGGATCATACTTACCTTCCATTTCAGAGATAACCCTAGATGGGCAGGGGCTATTTTTGGCGGCATTGCCATGACAGCCATCACCTACTTTATTCTTGCCAAAGGCATTAAAGGAACTCCCTATGCTGACAATACTTATGCGTTTTTGGGGAGCATATCACTTAAAGAATACATAGCAACGCAATCCAATAATGTCATTGGCATAAGCTTGGTCCTTTGGACTTCCTTGTCCATGTTGGGAGTATACCTGTTTCGAACAGACATCTATAAGATTATTATTATTGTGGGTACCTTTTCGCTTGCCCTAGCTTTTGCTGGAAACGATTTGGTCAATTTTATTGGTGTGCCTATTGCTGCCTGGCAGTCATTTGAAGCTTGGAAAGCCTCTGGGATTTCTGCCGACCTCTTTAATATGGCATTCTTATCGGCAAAAGTCTCAACCCCTACTATATTACTTATCATAGCAGGGATGATCATGGTTGTCACACTTTGGTTATCAACCAAGGCACAAGAAGTATTAAAACCATCTATCGATTTATCTCGTCAAGAACGTACACAAGAACGCTTTGATTCCAATGCCTTTTCAAGAGGTTTGGTTCGTGCATTTGCTGGTTCAATGCGCAGCATTGAGGCTGTTTCGCCAAGTAGGCTAAAAGAAAAAGTAAAGGCGCGTTTCACGCCAACTAAATCTCAACGCTACGCTAACCCAGAAGATGCTCCTGCTTTTGATAATGTACGGGCTTCCATCAACCTTACCGTAGCCGCAGTGCTTATATCCATTGCTACATCTTATAAACTCCCCCTATCGACTACCTACGTTACGTTTATGGTTGCCATGGGTACTTCTTTAGCCGATCGTGCTTGGGGTACTGACAGTGCTGTTTACCGCGTTGCCGGAGTGCTTAATGTAATTGGGGGTTGGTTCTTGACTGCCCTTACGGCCTTCACGGCATGTGGCATCGTAGCTGTCATCGTCTATACAGGAAAACTCCCTGCGCTGATTGGTATGTTTATACTCTCTGCAGGCGTGCTGTGGAGCAATTTCCGCAAGCATAAGGTCAATGTGGCAGAATCAAAACGAGAGCGTGACTTAAAAATTATTTCTAGCTCATCTGTGCAAAGTCTTATTTTGGAAAGCGCACAGGACGTGTCTAAGGCCATCAATAAGTGTAACGATATTTACCTCGTTTCCATTAATGGTTTGGCTAAACAAAAAGCTGAAGACCTTCGTAAGTCTAAAAAAGACGTATTTCGTCTTGGAAAAGAAATCGATAAACTTCGAAATGAGCTCTTTTATTTCATCCAAGAACTTGAAGAAGAAAACGTTAAGGCAAGTCATTTTTACATTAGCCTCATAAGCATACTTGAAGACATGGCGCAGTCGCTGGAATACATCACTAAAGCTTCCTACAAACACGTAAATAACAACCACCGCCAGTTAAAATACTCACAGATTAAAGAACTTAAAGAAACGCAATCTGATTTGGAAGGCTTGCTTTCAGATGTGCGCTTTTCATTTGACATTAATGCATTTGAGGCCTTTGCCACTATTGCAGATAAAAAAGAAGAGCTATTTGCCAATATCGATGCGAAGATTAATCAACAAGTGCAGCGTACAAGAAGCAAGGAAGAAAAGAGTCCAAAAAACACCACCCTGTTTTTTAGCCTTATGGTAGAAACCAAAGACCTTATTGTAGCAACCATTAATTTGATTGAGCACTACCACCTGCATTACGATCCCACCATAACACCCATAAAATTGGGAGACGAACAAAAAGACAAATAAAAAAAGCGCTCATTTCTTAGCGCTTTTTTTGTTGTTTTTCATGGTTTATTATGAGCCACACATAAGGCAGTCATCGTCTTCACTTTCCTTAGACTTTGCTAACATTTCTTTTAGCTCAGATGGAGAAAGGGGCTCTACTGCAACAGCAGCCTTAGCTTTTGGTTTGGTAGCCGCCGCAGGTACTTCTGCAGCTTTCGCTTTTTTATTAACCGTAAACTTAATGGCATCAACAGCCGACTTGGTACGCAAATAATACATCCCTGTTTTTAAGCCAGACTTCCACGCATAGAAGTGCATCGAGGTGAGTTTGGACATGGTCGCGCCTTCCATAAACAAGTTAAGCGATTGCGACTGATCAATGAAATATCCACGGTGACGTGACATATCAATGATGTCCTTCATGCTCATTTCCCAAACGGTTTTATAAAGTTCTCTAATATCAGCGGGAATGGTTTCTATGTGCTGAATAGACCCGTTTGCACGCATCAATTCTTGCTTCATGTCCTCGTCCCAAAGACCTAGGTTAACCAAGTCTTCCAACAAGTGTTTGTTCACCACAATAAACTCACCAGATAACACACGTCTTGTGTAGATATTGGAAGTGTACGGCTCAAAACATTCGTTGTTACCTAAAATTTGAGAGGTAGATGCTGTTGGCATCGGTGCCATCAATAGGGAGTTGCGAACGCCGTGCTTTTTGATTTGCTTGCGTAAGCCTTCCCAATCCCAACGGCCACTAAGCTCGTCGTCTTTGATGCCCCACATATTGTGTTGGAACTCGCCCTTGGAAATCGGGGATCCCTTATAGGACTTGTAAGGCCCTTCTACTTCCGCCAATTCTTTTGAGGCTGTTAACGAAGCAAAATAAATGGTTTCAAAAATCTCTTGGTTTAACGTTTGTGCTGGTTCTGATGTAAACGGGAGGCGCAACTTGATAAACGTATCTGCCAATCCCTGTACACCCAATCCAACAGGGCGGTGACGCATGTTGGAGTTCTCCGCCTCGGGAACAGGATAATAGTTGCGATCAATAACTTTGTTGAGATTTTTAGTCACACGCTTGGTTACATCGAATAGCTCTTGATGATCAAAAGCACCATCCTTTACAAACATAGGAAGGGCAATTGAAGCCAAGTTACAAACCGCAACCTCATCCTTGGACGTATATTCCATGATTTCTGTACACAAGTTTGAAGAACGGATGGTTCCTAAGTTTTTTTGATTAGACTTGCGATTTGCCGCATCTTTATAAAGCATATAAGGGGTTCCTGTCTCAATCTGAGATTCTAGGATTTTCTCCCATAGTTCACGTGCTTTGATAGTTTTACGGCCACGATTTTCCTTTTCATATCTGAGATACATCTCTTCAAATTCCTCACTGTGGCAATCGTAAAGTCCCGGACATTCATTTGGGCACATAAGTGTCCATTCTGTGTTTTCTTCCACACGCTTCATAAACAAATCGGGGATCCACATGGCATAGAACAAATCGCGCGCGCGCATTTCTTCCTTACCGTGGTTTTTCTTTAAGTCTAAAAAGTCAAAGATATCCGCATGCCACGGCTCCACATAAATGGCAAATGATCCTTTTCGCTTACCCCCGCCTTGGTCTACATAGCGGGCCGTGTCATTATAAACGCGCAGCATGGGCACTATACCGTTTGAGGTACCGTTGGTCCCTGCAATATAAGATCCTGTGGCGCGGACGTTGTGAATAGACAAGCCTATTCCTCCAGCAGACTGTGAGATTTTAGCCGTTTGCTTTAGGGTATCGTAAATCCCATCAATACTGTCGTCTCGCATGGATAACAAAAAACATGAGGACATTTGTGGCTTGGGAGTACCCGAGTTAAACAGCGTTGGTGTGGCGTGTGTGAAATACTTTTTGGACATCAAGTGATAGGTCTCTACGGCAGCATCCAAGTCTGTTGGGTGAATACCAACAGAAACGCGCATCAGCATATGTTGTGGTCGCTCGGCAATGTTGCCGTTGATTTTTAGCAGATAAGAACGCTCAAGGGTTTTAAACCCAAAGTAGTCGTAACCAAAATCACGGTTGTAGATGATGGTGGAATCAAGCAACTCGGCATTGTCTTGAATTACTTGATATACTTCTTCTGAGAGAAGCGGTGATTTCTTTTCTGTACGAGGATTGACATACGCAAAGAGGTCTGCCATGGTTTCAGAAAAGGATTTCTTGGTGTTTTTATGGAGGTTAGAAACAGATATCCGAGCGGCCAGTTGGGCATAGTCGGGATGAACGGTTGTCATGGAAGCGGCAGTTTCGGCTGCCAAGCTATCGAGTTCAGAGGTGGTCACCCCATCATAAAGACCTTCAATAACTTTCATGGCCACCTTTACGGGATCAACAAGTTCGTTGAATCCATAACAGAGCTTACGAACCCGGGCGGTAATTTTGTCAAACATGATGGGTTCTTTACGCCCATCCCTTTTTACTACATACATAATGTCGTTTGGTTTTATTGGTTAAACAGCGCCAATACTATCGATAAATACTAGTGCTACATGTATCCTTTTTTAGTGACTAAAAGTCGTCGCCGAAAGAATACTTTTCTTTTTCCTCTGTATCTTGGTTCATCACACCCGCTTTTTGGTATTCCGAAACACGCTTTTCAAAGAAATTTGTTTTTCCTTGAAGCGAAATCATATCCATAAAGTCAAATGGGTTGGATACGTTGAACTCTTTTTCTAAGCCAAGTTCAACAAGCAGGCGGTCGGTAACAAATTCCAAATACTGTGTCATCAGTTTGGCGTTCATTCCTATAAGACTTATTGGTAATGATTCGGTGATAAACTCACGCTCAATATTCAAGGCATCAAGAATAATTTCTTTAATACGGGCTGGTGGTACTTTGTTCACCAAGTGTTTGTTGTGTAAGTGAACAGCAAAGTCGCAGTGCATTCCCTCGTCGCGAGAAATTAATTCATTTGAAAATGTCAATCCTGGCATAAGGCCACGTTTTTTGAGCCAGAAAATGGAACAGAAAGCACCTGAGAAAAAGATTCCTTCTACAGCTGCAAAAGCAATAAGACGCTCTGCAAATGAGTCTGAATCTATCCAACGCAATGCCCAGTCTGCTTTTTTCTTAATGGCAGGAAATACCTCAATCGCTTTAAATAAACTATTCTTCTCCGCTTCATCCTTAACATAGGTATCAATCAAAAGAGAGTATGTCTCTGAATGGATGTTTTCCATCATGATTTGGAACCCATAATAAAATTTTGCCTCGCTGTACTGCACTTCGTTTACAAAGTTCTCAGCCAAATTCTCGTTCACAATACCGTCCGATGCTGCAAAAAATGCCAAGATGTGTTTTATAAAATAGCGCTCATCGTCATTTAGCTTAGTAGACCAATCTGTTAAATCTTGATGTAAATCAATTTCTTCAGCTGTCCAAAAACATGCTTCTGATTTCTTGTACCATTCCCATATATCGTGGTGTTCGATAGGGAAAATTACAAAGCGATTTTTGTTTTCAGACAATATGGGTTCTATAGCATTTGGCATAATTTTTAATTAAAGGGTTTTTGGGATGAATAATTTCCTTACAAAGATTCCAAAAAAAATGACCAAATGAAAGTCATACTTTTCCACAATGCCTTTTAGTTTTTAACAAGAATTAAGGGTTTTCCTACAAAATTTACTAAAAATGCAATTATTAATGTATTGGTTTTCAGGTATTTGGAATGCCCTGTATGGTAAGGGCCTAACTTAACAATTTTTGCTGGCATCAAATTCTTGCGCCGCCGCGTGCAAGGCATCATACCACGCCTGCCCAAATTTTCGCACCAAAGCCGTTTGCACAAATTGATAAAGCGGTTGTTTAAGCGCAGCACCCAGCGTACAACCCGGCGCACATATAGCCCATTCGTGGTAATTCACTGCCACAAATGTGCTGTAGTTTTTCACACGGATGGGATAGAGATGGCACGAAATGGGTTTCTGAAGCTTGGTGGCCTGTTGTTTATTGGCTTGCTCAATGCCGCATTTCGCAACGCCTTTGCTGTCATAAGCGATATATGCACACGCCTTGCCATCAATCAATGGGGTTTCCCATTCCTCAAATGCGTTCTGGGTGGCCACGCCTTGTGCCTCAATGGCCGCAATGCCTTCTTTGGTAAGGAAGGGCTTAAGCGTTGTCCACTGTTCTTTAAGTTGGCTTATTTCCTCCGACTCAAGCGTTGCCCCTGCTTCGCCCTCCACACAACACGCCCCTTTACATGCTGTTAAATCGCACGTAAATGCCTGCTCGAAAAGCGTTTCTGAAACCAGTGTTTTGCCCAATTGAAACATGCTGCTAAACTACAATTTTGAAACATAAATAAAGTATCTTTGACACATGTTTAGCTTAAAAGAAATCGTCACCTGTACCATGGTATTGTTTGCCGTCATCGACATTGTTGGCAGTATTCCCATTGTTATTGGGCTGCGCCAAAAGGTTGGGCATATCCAGTCAGAAAAAGCCTCGTTAGTAGCCGGGCTTATCATGATTGGATTCTTGTTTTTGGGAGAACAAATCCTAAGTCTTATTGGAATTGACGTCAATTCCTTTGCGGTGGCTGGGGCGCTTATTATTTTCTTTTTGGCATTGGAAATGATTTTAGGCATTCAGCTCTACAAAGACGAATCTTCAGAAACAGCATCTATAGTGCCCATTGCATTTCCCATTATTGCGGGTGCGGGAACGCTGACTTCTATCCTTTCGTTGCGCGCAGAATACGACCTTGCAAATCTGATTGTTGCTATCATTGTTAACATCATTATTGTATACGTCGTATTGAAATCCTCCAAGCGTATTGAAAGGGTGTTGGGCCCATCAGGTATTGGGGTAATCCGTAAAATATTTGGCGTAGTGCTTATGGCAATTGCCGTAAAGTTATTTGCTGGAAATGTTCAACAATTATTTTTCTCATGAAAATACTTATATATATCTTTTTAGCGCTGGCAGCTGGCCTGCTTATTTTTAATTTATTTTATGTTGATTTTGAAGAACCTTTAGTGGGTGAAAGTGTTGCCGCTGTGGTGGGTGTTGGTGCAAGTCTCTGTGCAATTATCTTACTTACTATCCTTAAAATAGCCCTTAAGATTAAAGAAAAAATGAAGGCTTAGTCTTGAGGCAGGGGAACTACTGCTACGCCTGCGCGTTCTAGAAATTCAATCCCAGAAATGTCTTTGTATGCGGTTGCATACACCACACGCTTAATCCCCGCTTGATGGATAAGTTTGCTACATTCTTTGCAAGGAGACAAAGTAATATACAGGGTAGCGCCAGCACATGATTGCGTAGAAGAAGCAACTTTCATAATCGCGTTTGCTTCAGCGTGTAACACATACCATTTGGTGTAATGTTCTTCGTCCTCGCAAGCATTTTCAAAGCCAGTAGGCGTTCCGTTGTATCCGTCTGAGATAATCATGCGGTCTTTCACAATAAGCGACCCTACTTGCTTGCGATGACAGTGCGATAGCTTGGCCCACTCCATAGCCATGCGCATATAGGCCGTATCGTAGCGCAATTGTTTCTTTTCGGCTTTGGTCATAGTGCTTTGGTTGCAGTGATTAAAACAGGCACTAAAATACCAATAATTATGCTACTGCCTACCAAAAGGCGATCGCGTTTTGAAACCCTAAAAACGTTGCTCAAAATGCTGTTGACAAAAACTACCAAAACCACAATAAGTAGCTGTGCCAGCTCAATGCCAAGAGTAAAATACAAGAGGGGAAGTCCTACTGATTTTTGGGGAAAAACCATTGAAAAATAACCGGAAAACCCAAGTCCGTGGATGATGCCAAAAAAGGCTGCAAGCACAAAAAATGGCAGCGATGGTTTGCGTTCCAAGCTGTTGTTCCAATATAAGGTGTGTATGCCGGTGAGCAAAATTGTAATGGGAATCAAAAACTCAATCCAATAAGAGGAAAAGCGGATAATTCCTGCCGATGCTGCCCAGAGAGATAGGGTGTGGCCAACGGTAAATGCCGTTACGAGCAAAAGCAGCAACCGCATTTGCTTAAAGACAAACGGCAGCGACATGGCCACCAAAAACAGCGAATGATCATATGCGTTGATGTCTAAAATATGCTCAAAGCCCAGTCGTAAATAAAATATAAAATCGTTCATGATGTGCTAAAATCCGCGTTCGTTTTTAATGTCTTCATATGCTTTTTGAATGCGTTGAAACTTTTCTTTCGCGGCCTCCTCAGCAGCTTGTCCCAAGTTACGAACTTTATCTGGATGGTGCTTTTTAACCAAGTTTCTGTATGCCTTTTTGATGTCGTTGTCAGAAGCGGTTTTGAGGACTTCCAATATGGTATATGCGCTGTCTGTTTGCGCAACAAACATGGCCTTGATGCTGTTGTAGTCAAGTGTACTTATGCGCATATAGCCCGCAATCTCCAAAAGCTTTTTTAGCTCTGGGGGCGAAATACGACCGTCGGCTTTGGCAATACGAAATAAGAAGTCAAGCATCTGTAAACGGGCGCCGTATTGCGTCCTGCTGGCAAGAAATTGTCCGATTTCTACAGCCGAAATCCCCGTTTGTTTGAACTCCGCATTATAGACGCGGAAAATTTGATTGGCGCGTTCCTTGCCAAAAAATTGAACAAACTGTGCCCGCACATAATCCAATTCGGATTGGCTTGTTTTGCCATCAGCTTTAATCACCATGCTGGCCAAGACCAATAGGCGCAACTCAAAGTCTTGCTGGGAAACACGTGTGGTTTGAAAAGAGGTGGTGAACTTGGTGAGTGTATTTGTTTCCAAAAGACTTCCCAAGAAAAAACCCAACAAGGCTCCAGGAAACCGAAAAATCATATAGCCAATAAATGCAAATAACCAGCGCACGCTGCAAAAGTACGAATGAAAAAAAACTATAGCCTATTTTTGTAATCTCATATTGTATTACTTTTACCTCATGCGATTTCCAGAAGCCAAACGTTTTGAAAAGACCCGCTGTTTTGTACAAAAGCACTTAGAGAGCGGCAGTGAAATTTTAGACTTGGGCACTCCCAATGACCTATCTAAATTTATTGCCTCATCAGGATACAAGCTGCAAAACACCAAAGGGGAGAATCTAGACACAGACTTTCATCCATATCTAGATACGGATGCGGATTGCGTTACTGCTTTTGAAATATTTGAACATATGTTGGCGCCATTTAATATCCTTAGTCAACTTAAAACCCCCAAGCTGATTGCATCTGTCCCCCTTAAACTTTGGTTTGCTTCTGCCTATTGGAACTCAAAAGACGATTGGGATAAACATTATCACGAGTTCGAGCAAAAGCAGTTTGAATTTTTACTTGAAAAAAGTGGATGGATTGTCAAAGACAGCCTCACTTGGGCTTCGCCTGACCCTAAAAAAATTGGTCTAAGGCCCTTATTGCGATATTTTACACCCCGCTACTATATGGTCTACTGCGAACGTGCCTAAATATCCAACAGCTTCCTTATCTTTGTCTAATAAATAATGTGCTATGTATCCTGCTGAAATTGTTAAACCCATGCGCGACGAACTTACTGCCGTAGGTTTTGACCAATGTACTACTCCAGAAAGTGTTGCTTCGGCAATAAATCAAAAAGGCACTACGCTTGTAGTAGTGAACTCTGTTTGTGGCTGTGCTGCTGCAAACGCCCGCCCAGGTGTGCGCATATCACTAGACAATGACAAAACACCCGCACAACTCGTTACGGTATTTGCAGGTGTAGACAAAGAAGCTACCGCAGAAGCAAGAGGTCTTATGGTACCCTTTCCTCCTTCATCGCCCAGTATTGCGCTGTTCAATAACGGAGAATTGGTACACATGCTCGAAAGACATCACATTGAAGGCAGACCTGCTGAAATTATCGCAGAAAACCTAAAAGAAGCATACAACGCCCACTGCTAAAACACACCAATGGCTAAGCTAATAGCCTATCCGCTTAGCGTTCTTTACTACCTTTTATTTGGATGTATCCTCATATTGTTTGATGCTATCCAACGCATCTGCTATTTTGTTTTTGGATTTAAGGCGCACCGTGCAAGCATCATTGTGCTTAGTTATTTCTTGTTGCGTTGTCTCAACATACTAGGAACCCGTTTTGTTTTTGAGTGTCCTTTTATATTAGAAAAAAACCAGTCGTATATTTTTGTGGCCAACCACCAAAGCACCTATGACATCCCACCCCTTATATGGTATTTGCGAAAAGCCTATCCAAGGTTTGTGGGTAAAAAAGAGTTGGGCAAAGGGATTCCGAGTATTTCGTTTAATCTAAGAAATAGCGGTGCGGTACTCATTGACCGAAAAAATCCCAAACAAGCACTGCAAGACATCAAAGCCTTTGGAGCGAAACTAGCGGAAACGAACAGCAGTATCGTGATTTTCCCCGAGGGTACGCGAAGCAATAGTGCCAAACCCAAACCCTTCCGATTGGGCGGGTTAAAACAATTAGTTGATGTCATGCCTGATGCAAAGTTGGTAGGTATTACCATCAATAACTCTTGGAAGCTTTCACGCTATGGCTATTTCCCCATGGGCGCTGCTGCTCAAATTAAGCTTAAGGTGCATACGCCTGTGAATTGCCCAAGTGATAACGCACTGGCAACTCTTGAGCAGTTAGAAAAAACCATTACCGCTGATATCGTTTCCTAATCAACGCTTGGGACACGAAGTTCAAAACGCGTAAGTGCATCGGGTGAAGAATCAAAAACGACAGCGCCATCATAGGTTTCAACAATAGATTTCACCATACTCAAGCCCAAGCCCATACCGCTCGTTTTTGTGGTAAAAGTTGGTTCAAAAATCCGATCCTGCAGGTCTTTTGGAATTCCCTTGCCATTGTCCTCAACAGCTAATACAATTCCTTTTTTTTCTGTAGTAATCGTCACGCGAATCTGAGGCTGCTTGACTTCCTCACATGCCTGTATGGCGTTGTTTATGAGGTTATTAATAATCCGCACCAACTGGGTGGCGTCAAAGTGGGCATATGCGTCGACATCGGCCTGAAAAGAAATAGGGGCATCTGCATAAAGCTCCAAAGCGCGTCCCACAACTTCCTTGACATTGATGCGTTCTGACTGACCTGTTGGCATGGTAGCAAACTGCGAAAAGGTCGATGCAATGGCGCTCATGGTGTCAATTTGCTGAATAAGCGATTGGCTAAACTCGTGTACCTTTTCATTCCATTCGGAGCTGCCTTTTGCTACTTGTTGTTCAAAATGCTGAATGCTTAGTCGCATGGGTGTCAAGGGGTTTTTGATTTCGTGTGCCACCTGTTTGGCCATTTCACGCCAAGCTACTTCCCGTTGGGATTTGGCGAGCTTAACCGCACTGGCTTCAAGCTCATCGACCATGTGGTTGTAGGCCGATACAAGCGCAGAGATTTCGCGGCTGGCCTTGGTCAATTCTATTTTGGAATTCGTTTTAGAAAGTTTGGTTTGATTGAGTTTAATGCTGATGGTTTCCAAATGACGTGTAATATAGGAAGAGACGAAAAACGCCAATACGATGGCAATAATCAACATGATCACATATACTTGAACCAAACGAATCAAAAAGGCATTAAGCTCCATAGAACTAAGCGAATCGTCGTCAAAATAAGGCACGTTAACAATCGCCAATGGTTGTTCATTTAGGTCATATATATAAGAAAATGAGGAGCGCGTTGTTGCGCCATCGGTGGTACTCACGTCAATGAGCCTTTCCCCTGTATTGGGTTGCAGTCGTGCTAAAATCGCAGCCGAAAGGGTTTGGGGAGGGGTCGATTCCATCAGTTGAGAAGAACAAAGTAAATCGCCAGACAAGCTGTAAAGCCTAAAGTTAATGTTTAGAACATCTGCTGTTTCCTTTAGGTGTGGCTGAAAAACAGTCGCAATGTTTGCTGCCTCCACATCCAGTGGCGTGCTTTCCAAAAGGTACTTGAGTCGTTTTTTAAGTTGGTTTTCTTTACGCTCCAAACGCTGTTCGTGGTAGGTATTGGACTGCTCGCTATACTGCACTATGGTAACCCCAGCAATTAATAGCGATGCCACCATTACCAAAAAAATAAGGGCTATGAAAATCCGAGCACGAAGAGATGGCAACCGCATATACTACCCGTTTTTATTGCGATGGCGTTTGTATAAACGAATTCCAAGCATCAGTAAAAAAGCCAAACCAAAAAGGCCTAATAAGCCAAAAATCCAATGGATGCTGTCTTTGAGTATGGCTAAGAATATCACGGCAAATAAAATAAGTGTAGCGCCTTCATTCCAAATGCGAAAAAAACGGGCACTACGTTGCCCATTTCCTTGTAAAAACGCCTTATAAAAAAGGTGGGTTTTCGTGTTATATAAAATCAATAGTCCCAGAAAAACGAGTTTGACTAACATCCACGATTTCCCCAATAAAAAAGGGTTAATCCACAACATCCAAAGCCCAAAAATAAGCCCTAAAACAGCAGAAGGAACAGTGATGATTTGCCACAACCGTTTCATCATCAATTGCAACTGCGGTATGATGATGTCAGACTCCGCTTGTGGGCGGTCAGCAGCCTCAACAAGGTATACCATAAGCCGTGGCATATAGAACAACCCAGCAAAGTAGGTGATCACAAAAATCAGGTGAAGTGCTTTTATGTATAGATAATAATCCACAATTATGTATTATTCTAAAGGTACGCCTTTTTTAAAACTAAGAAGCTGTTGCCCATTCATCAATCCAGCGGCTGAGCACATTTACCCAATCGTCGCGGTCGTTGATGCAAGGAACCACGTGCATTTCATCGCCTCCTTTTTCTTCAAAATCTTCTTTGGCTTCCATGCCTATTTCTTCTAGGGTTTCTAGACAATCAGAAATAAACGCAGGAGTCACAACCGCCAACTTCTTGGTGCCTGTTTTGGCGAATTGCTCAACTGTTTTGTCTGTATAGGGACGCAACCACTTGTCGCCCGCCAAACGTGACTGAAATGACGTTGAAAAGCTTCCCGGTCTTAACTCTAAATATTCCGCAACCTGCTTGGTGGTTTCATAACATTGATGGCGGTAGCAGTAGGCATGTGCATCAGACGGCGTTTGACAACAACTGCCATCAATCTTACAATGCGATTTGGTAATATCCGATTTGCGAATGTGACGTTCTGGTATTCCGTGGTATGAAAACAGCAAGTGTTCCCAAGGTTTATCCTGGAGGTATTCTTGAACGGAATGTGACAACACCCGAATATAATCTGCGTGATGATAAAATGCGGGCAAATGTGTAAATGACATTTTTGGGTATTGCGCAGCCCTAATTTCTTCTGCCAAAACCAAAATGGTTTCTGTAGTGGCCATGGCGTGCTGAGGGTATAGCGGTACTATCAATACCTCATCAACTCCTTTTTGATGCAGTTCTTCCAACCCTGAAGCGATGGACGGCTGGCCATATCGCATGGCAAGGGAAATAGGCACGGAGGTTTTTTTGGCAACCTTTTCGTGTAAACGTTCCGATAAAACTATAAGAGGAGATCCTTCGTCCCACCATATTTTTTTATAGGCCTTAGCCGATTTTTTAGGACGGGTTTTTAGGATAATACCTTTGACCAAAAACGAGCGAAACCACTTGGGCACGTCAATCACACGCTCATCCATTAAAAACTCTTCCAAATAAGGCTTAACGTCCTTAGGTGTAGGACTTTTAGGTGAACCTAAATTCACCAGTAGTACTCCTTTCATAGCAACATTTTTCGTTACGAAGATACAGACAAAAGGTATTTTTTTGGCGTTGTACCAAACTTCTTTTTAAAGGCTTCAATAAAATGACTTGAATTGCTGTAGCCAAGTTGAATAGCAACTTCGTTAACATTGTAAGAACCTGTGACCAGAAGTTGACGTGCATGGTTCATCTTGTGATCCAGCACAAACTGATAGACCGTACTGCCGTAAAGCTGCTTAAATCCTTCTTTTAATTTTTTTAAACTTAGGCCTATTTCATCGGCCAAGTCAGGTAAACTCGGAGTAGCCGCCATACGAGTAAGCATGATTTTTTTAGCATTTCGAATTTTACGTACATTTTCCTCGTCAACCAAAAATGGACACTCGGCAATATCTGTGGCTTCAGAGGGGTTAAAATATAAGCTGAGCAGCTCATAAACTTTCCCTTTGAGATACAGCCTGCTCATCAAAGCGTTGGGTTGGTGTTGCAAAAGCTGACTTAAAACAACGGCCATAGAAGGAGTAAATACGTGGTCTTTGTAATATTTTTTGTTAACATTTTCGTCCGATAGAAAACTGATTTGTTCGGCTTCTTGGGAAAACAGACTATGAAATTTTTTGATTGAGATAAGCACGGTGACCAACTGGGTGTTTACGGCAACATCTAGCTCCATTGGCAAATCACGTTGGGGGTTGTATAGCAACAATACGTGTTCGTCCAAAATGGGCAGACTGTAGGTGCGTTCGTTAAAGTGAAAGGTTGCGCTTCCGCGAAAACAAAAGTGAAACTGAATTAAGCTGGCATTAACGTGGCGAACAACTTGCTGTTTTTTATCCGTCTCGTTCTCATAGGTAAGGACGTCAAAACCAGCCTCAATGGTTTGGTCAATTTTAGGACGTAAAGCGTTATTTTCTGTAGTCATCTTTCCTTTTTGTTTTACTTGTGTGCAACAAACATACAAAGAAAAAACAGCATTATTACCGTTAATACTAAAGCCCCAATAGCGTTAGAAAAAGTACTTTTAGCGGTATTTTTTGTCTTGGCTGTGCATTATTTTTGCTGTGCAACTAAAACCAGATATGCCGGGAACGGATACTTTTTATTGTATTAGCGTTAGTTATAAAAAAGCAGATGCAGCCCTGCGTGGTCGTTTTAGCATAACATCAAAAGCAATTCCCTTTTTGTTGGAAGACGTCAAAAACAAAGGCATCAGCTCTTTAGTCTTGAGTTCTACCTGTAACAGAACGGAGCTATATGCACAAGCCCCGAATCACCAAATGTTAGTTGAATTGCTCTGTCAGCATTCCGAAGGCACAACTGAAGACTTCAAAAAAGCAGGAAACACTTACGAAGGAGCCGATGCCATTTCGCATTTGTTCCGCGTGGGAACAGGCCTTGACAGTCAAATATTAGGAGACTTTGAAATCATATCCCAGCTTAAAAAGAGCTTTAAGATTTCCAAAAAAGTTGACTTGCTTAGCCCATACATGGAGCGGATGTTTAACGCTGTGCTCAACGCGAGCAAACGCATTAAAACAGAAACGGAACTTTCCTCCGGAGCCACATCTGTCTCCTACGTCTCGGTACGCTATATGCTGGATACCATTAGCGACTTGGACAACAAAAATATTGTGTTGTTTGGTTTGGGAAAAATTGGTCGTAACACCTGCGAAAACCTTGTCAAGCATACCCAAAACACCCGTATCACGCTAATCAATCGAACACGGGAACGTGCGGAACAACTGGCCGGAAAATTTGATGTAGAAGTAAAAGACTATGCCGAACTTCCTGTTGAAATACGCAAAGCCGATGTGCTTGTGGTAGCAACAGGTGCCGAAAAGCCCACCATTGCCAAGTCGCTAATACATACCGATAAGCCGCTGCTAATCCTGGACTTATCCATGCCCAAAAACGTAAATCCCAATGTGCTTGAACTTTCAAACGTTTCGCTGCTTCACTTGGACGAATTGTCTAAAATGTCAGACAAAACGCTATTGGAACGAAAAAAACACGTGCCACACGCTGAGGAAATCATCACCCAATCATTGGAAGAATTTAATCAGTGGCTCGAAACACGCAAGTTTACCCCTACACTTGTCGCAGTAAGAAAACTGATGGAAGACATTCAGCTGCAAGAGTTTGAAGCCCATCGCAAAAAGAACCCTGCTATTGATGCTGACAGCGCCTTGGCTGTTTCAGATCGTCTTATCCAAAAACTTACCAACCGAATGGCAACACATTTGCGCACGAGCGAAAACGCTGGCGAAAGTGTCAAAGCATTGAAAACGCTATTCAACGTAACTGCTGATGAATAAACTTGTCAGGATAGGAACGCGTGGCAGTGCGCTCGCGCTCTGGCAAGCCCGACAAGCGCAAAACATGCTCGGGATCGTTGGCCTTAGGAGCGAGCTAGTGCCCATTTCTTCTAGTGGCGACAAAGCGCTTCAAAAACCCCTTTACGAGATGGGTGTCCAAGGGATTTTTACCAAAGAATTAGATGCCGCTTTGTTAGAAGGTCAAATTGATGTTGCTGTTCATAGCATGAAGGACGTGCCAATACAACTTCCAAAAGGCATTACAACTGCCTTTATCCCAAAACGCGGCCCCGTAGCTGATGTTTTTATTTTCAAAAACGAGGCGTGGGAAGTCAACAAAAGCGTGGTGGCAACCAGTAGCCTGCGACGTGCTGCTCAATGGATGCATAAATATCCGCATCACAGCATCATTGATATTAGAGGGAATGTGCCCACACGACTTAAAAAATTAGAGAGGTTGGACTGCGAAGGTACCATTATGGCCATTGCTGGTCTGAAACGTCTCGAAATACTTCCTAAACGAAATGCCGTTTTAGACTGGATGGTTCCAGCGCCAGCCCAAGGCGCCTTGTTGGTTACCGCATTGGAATCTAGCGTGGACTTACTGACCAAATTATCGCCACTAAACGACGACGAAACAGCCCTTTGTGTTGAACAAGAGCGAATATTCCTGCGTGAACTAGAGGGCGGTTGTACAGCACCCATTGGTGCATTGGCAAGAATAGAAGGAGACCAAATTCATTTCGTTGGAAACATCACTCAAAAAGGAGGAAAAGAACAACGGGTGTTTGACCAGTATCTGCCCATTGAAAACGCCCATGATATTGGAGCCGTTGCGGCTAAAAAGCTCTTGTCCCAAGACGCAAAAGCACTGCTTAATGGATAAGCCCTTAATCTTATCGACCAAAAAATTAGACCCGGCGTTACGTGAGCGTATCGTCCATAACGGCCTTGCCTATATGGAATACGATGCCATCCATGTCAGTCCCGTTGCTTTTGAACTGCCTGCACCTACAGATTACGTCATCTTTAGCAGTAAAAACGCGGTTAAGACCGTATTAAAAAGCGCATATGCATGGGCAAACACACAAGTGCTTTGTGTGGGAAAACAGTCCGAAGAGCTGCTTTTTAAAAAAGGCATAAAAACGATAAAAACAGCCAAAAACATGGCAGAATTGGTCATTTTTGTAGAAAAAATAGCTAAAAATGCCTCTTTTTTACATTTTTGTGGAAATAGAAGGTTGGCGGTTTTGGCAGAAAAAATGACTGCGTGGAAAGCCAATTTTAAAGAAATTGTGGTGTATGATACCACCCTTAATGTCAAAAAAATCAATGCTGCGCCAGACGCCATTCTTTTTTACAGCCCAAGCGGTGTAGAAAGTCACACAAACATGAATTCAATTGGCAAAAGCAGTTGTTTTTGTATTGGCGAAACCACTGCCAAAGCAATTCTTGGACAACCAAAAGAATTGGTCGTTTTGGAAAACCCCAGTATAAAAACGCTGGTAGCAAAGGCCATTCAACTCCTTAAAAAACACCAACATGCTTAAGAACGATATTTTTTTAAGAGCGCTCGATGGAGAAGCCCTAGACAGGCCGCCCGTTTGGATGATGCGACAAGCAGGACGCTATCTACCCGATTTTATGAAGCTAAAGGCCAAATATGATTTTTTTACACGTTGCCAAACGCCAGAGCTTGCAGCAGAAATTACCGTAATGCCCATTGATCAAGTTGGGACTGACGCAGCCATATTGTTCTCCGACATATTGGTCATTCCACAAGCGATGGATATTGCTGTTGAAATGAAAGACGGAGTTGGACCGTGGTTGCCAAATCCAGTCCGTACTGCAAAAGACCTTGAGAAAGTAATCGTGCCTGACGTTGCAGACCGTTTGCACTATGTTATGGAAGCTATCAAGCAGACCAAAACAGCATTGGAAGACAGGGTTCCGCTGATTGGTTTTGCCGGTTCGCCATGGACCATTTTGTGTTATGCCGTTCAAGGACAAGGTTCTAAAAACTTCGATCTGGCTAAAGGATTTTGCTTTTCGCAACCCGCCCTCGCGCATGAGCTGCTTCAAAAAATTACCGACACTACCATTGCCTACCTTAAAGCAAAAGTGCGTGCAGGAGTAGATGCCGTACAACTTTTTGATTCTTGGGGCGGCATGTTGGGTGAAGAAGATTATCAAACCTTTTCGTGGCAATACATGCAACAGATCGTCGATGCGCTTAAAGATGAAACCAAAGTAATTGCTTTTGCCAAAGGCTGTTGGTATGCACTTCCAACCATGGCACGCTCTGGCGTACACGCACTTGGTGTGGATTGGACTTGCTCGGCGCGAAATGCTCGGTATTTGTCGGGAGGGCAAATCCCCTTACAAGGGAATTTTGACCCCTCGCGATTGTTGTCCCCTACACCAGAAATTGAAAGACTGGCCAACAAAATGGTAAGCGAATTTGGCACACAAAACTACATTGCCAACCTCGGTCACGGCATACTACCCAACGTTCCTGTTGACCACGCCAAAGCATTTGTTAACGCCATAAAATCCTATAATTTCTAAATCTGTATATCA
This sequence comes from Bacteroidota bacterium, assembly GCA_038143535.1. Taxonomy (GTDB): domain Bacteria; phylum Bacteroidota; class Bacteroidia; order Flavobacteriales; family Flavobacteriaceae; genus UBA7446. The sequence continues at coordinate 89,967 of JAYQMD010000001.1, read as the reverse complement.
TGAAACCCCTATTCACTGCATACATAAAATCCCTTCAAGACAACATAACGGCTTGTATTGAACAAGAAGACGGTAAAGCTCACTTTCAAGAAGACACTTGGCAACGCCCCGGTGGCGGTGGTGGAAGAACACGTGTCATTGAAAATGGTGCTGTTTTTGAAAAAGGAGGCGTAAATATTTCTGAGGTATTTGGTAAACTGCCTGAGTCCATGCAAAAACAACTGGGTGTTTCACACAGCGATTTCTTTGCCTGTGGCATTAGCTTGGTCCTACACCCTAAAAATCCAATGGTACCAACAGTACACGCTAACTTCCGTTACTTTGAGCTATATGATAAAGACAATAAGGTTGTCGATAAATGGTTTGGTGGTGGCTTAGACCTCACGCCCTATTATCTTTTTGAAGAAGATGCAACCCACTTTCACCAAGTTTGTAAAACCGTTTGTGACAAACACGATGCGCACTTTTACGCCAACTACAAACAAAAATGCGATGCCTATTTTTGGAATCATCATCGTGATGAAGCAAGGGGCATCGGCGGCTTGTTTTTTGACTATTGCCGTCCTAACGACACGCACAGTCTTGATAAGTGGTACGCTTTTGTAACAGACATGGGCAATGCTTTTTTGACCGCTTATTTGCCTATTGTCCAAAAACGCAAAGCGCTCTCCTTTTCCAAAGCACAGCGTCAATGGCAAGAGATAAGACGTGGACGGTATGTTGAATTTAATCTTGTGCACGACAAAGGCACCTTATTTGGACTCAAAACCAAAGGCCGCATAGAAAGCATTTTGATGAGTTTACCCCCAAGGGTTCAATGGGCATATGACCACCAGCCAGAAAAAGATTCAGAAGAAGTAAAATTATTAACTGTTCTAAAAAAACCCATAGACTGGGTCTAAACTATGATGTATCCTCTTTATAGAAATCGACGCTTACGCGCTAGCGCTGCCATGCGTGACTTGGTACGTGAAACTAGCCTTTCGGCAAATGATTTTATAGTACCCTTATTTATTGTGAAAGGTTCAAAAACCAAAACAGCAATCCCATCCATGCCAGACTATTTTAGGTTTAGTCTTGACCTTGCTACGGCAGAGGCAAAACGACTTTACGATTTGGGTGTAAAGGGAGTGCTTCTTTTTGTTAAAGTCGATGATGCCCAAAAAGACAATACGGGCGCAGCAGCTTTAAACCCTGACGGATTGATGCAACGCAGCATTCGTGCGATTAAAAAAGCTGTTCCAGAATTGCTAGTTGCTACCGATGTTGCCCTTGATCCCTATTCGAGCTTTGGACACGATGGAATTGTAAAAGAGGATAAAATACTGAACGATGCGACAGTAGCAATCTTATCAAAAATGGCGCTTAGTCATGCCGAATGTGGTGCCGACATGCTTGCGCCCAGCGACATGATGGACGGACGCATTTTGAGCATACGCCAAGCACTTGAAAAAGCGGGCTATGTAAATACGGCAATAATGAGCTACAGTGTAAAATACGCCTCTGCTTTTTATGGTCCTTTCCGGGATGCTTTGAATTCAGCTCCGGGTTTTGGCGACAAAAAAACCTACCAAATGGATGTGGCAAATCGCAAAGAAGCCATCGCTGAAACAATACGTGACATTGAAGAAGGGGCAGACATTGTAATGGTAAAACCCGGGATGGCCTATTTGGATATTGTCCGTGACTTGGCCAATGAAGTACAGGTTCCCATTGCGGTTTATCAGGTGAGTGGGGAATATGCCATGCTAAAGGCCGCTGCCGAAAAAGGCTGGCTAGACCACGACAGTGTGATGCTGGAGCAACTTATGGCATTTAAGCGTGCCGGGGCTTCCATTATTGTTTCCTATCACGCGGAGCACGCCATTTCCTTGTTGTAAAGGGGGCAATGCAAATTTTTGTACTTTGCTAAAAAATATACATGAATAAACTTGCCTCATTTTTAAAAGGACTTCTTGTTGTTTTGGTAATCCTCGTCGCAGGTCTCTACATTTCGGGCTATGGCTACCTGATTGAACTCGGAGCCAAGGTAATTGAGCTTGGAAGAACTTCCGCTGGATTGGAAGACTACGTTCATTTCGATTCTCGTGAGATTCCCAAAAGTGACAAACCGCAAGCATGGCCCTTGCACGCCGATTACAATTCAATTCCTGCTACCGCCAAACTTCAAAAACTTCACCAAGACCACAAAACAGTTGCGTTTCTAATCATTAAAAATGACTCCATTTGGCACGAGCAGTATTTTGAAGGCTTCGGAAATGACAGTAAAACCAACTCCTTTTCTGTGGTTAAAACAATCGTCTCGGCCAGTCTGGCCAAGGCTATTGAAGAGGGGGATGTTAAAAGTTTTGACCAACCCGTTAAAGACTTTCTGCCTTGGTTGCAAGGGGCATATTCTAATGTTGTTACTGTAGGCAATTTGGCTACCATGTCGTCTGGTCTCAAGTGGAAAGAAGATTATGAAAACTTACTTACCATCACGCCACGCACGTACATCACACGAGATATTGTTGAGGTAATGAAAACGCTTCCGATTGAAACTCCTCCTGGTGAACGTTTTGTGTATCAAAGCGGAAGCACACAGTTGTTGTCTTTGGTACTGACAGCAGCTACAGGCGAGACCATTTCAGACTTGGTGAGACGCTATTTTTGGAATCCCCTTGGAGCACATGCCGATGCCAACTGGCGTCTTGATACTGCGGAAAAAGGGGTTGAAAAATCGTATTGCTGTTTTAATTCCAATGCACGTGATTTTGCACGCTTTGCAACACTGTTCAAAAACGGCGGGGTCTGGAATGGCAAGCAATTGATAAGTGCTGACTATGTTCAGAAATCCATAACTCCACAGTTTGAAAATGGCCAAGACTATGGCTATGGATGGTGGTTGGGCTCACATATGGGAAAACGTTTTTACAGCATGCGTGGACACAACGGGCAATATGTGATTGTATTTCCAGAAGCTGATGTAATTGTGGTCCGTTTGGGTCGTGCGCAATTGCCCGACTTGCCGGGTGTCAGACACTCTGCCGATTATTTGGGCTATATGGAAGAAACCTTTGCAATGTTAAACAATGAAACTGCCACAAGCCCTTGAGAACATACTGTTTCTAGAAATAGAAACCGTCTCTGAATCAACCAATTTTAGGCTGCTTATTGAGCAAGCACAAGATTTGTTTGCTGCCAAAACAGCCTATAGGCGAGAAGCAGATGACTTAAGTTCTGAAGACTACTACGACCGTGCAGGCATTTAGGCTGAGTTCATAAAAATCGTTTGTATTTCATAAATGTGTTAACTGCTTTGAATTCTGTATTTTTGTGCCAACACTAACATTATGGATACCATTATTTCGTTACACTCCAAGCTGGCCTTTGTGGTCTTAATCTTCTTGGTCCTAGCTACTTTAAACGCTTTTTGGGGCTTGATTGGCAAACGCAGCTTTGACAGCAAAGACTTGCGCCTTTCACTTTTTGCACTTATTTTCTCTCATATTCAACTGCTAATAGGCATTGCTGCTTATTTTGTATCACCTTATTTTTCCGCTTGGGAAAATGGTATGGGGGCCGTGATGAAAGACAGCACATTACGCCTCTATTTGGTAGAACACCCCACTACAAATTTCTTGGCCATTGTGCTTATTACCATGGGATGGTCATTACACAAAAAGGCGGCTGGAGACAAAAAAAAATACTTTAGAATCGCCGTTTTCTACGGAGTTGGATTGCTGTTGTTATTAAGTAGGATTCCGTGGCAAAACTGGCCATAAAAAAAGAAAGCACCCTGGAGAGATGCTTTCTAATAACCAACCATATTAAACTATGAAAAACTAATTAAGCAATATTATCTTGCTTCATGATTACAAATGCAAGATAAATCAAATTATTCCTCGTAGTTGTGAATTATTTGTTAAAGTATTTTAGAAACATAAACGCTTAATTAATGCCAGATTTTTCAAAAGTTGCTGTAATCGGAGGGGGTAGTTGGGCAACTGCACTTGTCAAAATTCTCTGTGAAAACAACACAACTGTTGGTTGGTATGTCCGCAACGAGGTCATATACGATCACCTACAGCAAGAAGGGCACAACCCAAATTATTTGAGCAGCGTAGCGTTCGATATGTCAATGTTGGATTTACATACCGATATAAATAACATCACACAACAATACAATGTGTTGATCATTGCAACACCTTCTTTTTATTTAGATAATGTTTTGGCACCTTTGACCGTTTCGCTTGAAAACAAAGTTATTTTTTCGGCAGTTAAAGGAATTGTTCCTGAGAAAAAGGTACTGGTTGGTGCGTATCTAGCAAATACGTTTAATGTTGGTGAAGCGCTTTTTGGGGTGATTACTGGACCGTGTCATGCAGAGGAAGTAGCCTTGGAGCGTCTATCTTACCTAACCATTGCAAGCAGCAATATGGCTTTGGCCGAGCAAATGAAATTAAAGCTGGCGTGCAACTATATTGAAGTTTCATTATCTGACGATGTTATTGGGGTCGAATATGCCGCCACACTCAAAAATGTATATGCCATTGCCGTAGGTATAGCACATGGACTTGGCTATGGCGATAACTTTATCAGTGTGTTAATTAGCAGTGCTATGCGTGAAATGAAGCGCTTTGTAAAAAAGGTAGACAAGAAAAAAGAAACATCAATAATTCAGCTTACTTGGGCGATTTGCTCGTTACTGCCTATTCTGTTTTTAGTCGAAATCGCATGCTAGGAAACATGATAGGTAAAGGCTACACCGTAAAGGCCGCACTTATGGAAATGACCATGATTGCAGAAGGCTATTACGGAGCAAAAGCAACCTATGAGCTGAGCACTTCTTTTTATGGAGATTACCCAATTCTACAGCTTGTTTATCAAGTCCTTTATGAAAAAGGAAGTGTCAAGAAAAAAATGAAAGCATTGAGCAAGGTGCTTGACTAGCTCAAAGTTGTGAATTGTTTTAGGAAGCGCACATCGTTGTCATAGAACATTCTGATGTCTTCAATTTGATATAACAGCATTGCCATACGCTCCAATCCCATCCCAAAGGCAAAGCCAGAATATTCATCGGCATCAATGCCACAATTGGTCAAAACATTAGGGTCTACCATTCCACATCCCATAATTTCAAGCCATCCAGTCCCTTTGGTAATGCGATAATCCGCCTCAGTTTCTAAACCCCAGTAAATATCGACTTCTGCACTGGGCTCTGTAAAGGGAAAATATGAAGGTCTCAATCGTATTTCTGCGGTTCCAAAAATGGCTTTGGTGAAATACATCAATGTTTGTTTAAGGTCCGCAAAGGAAACATTTTTGTCAATATAAAGTCCTTCTATCTGGTGAAACACACAGTGTGAGCGTGCAGAAATGGCTTCGTTTCTAAACACGCGTCCTGGAGATAAAATCCGGATTGGTGGCTGGTTAGACTCCATATGTCGCACCTGTACGGATGATGTGTGTGTGCGTAACATAACGTCGGGGTCTGTTTGTACAAAAAAGGTGTCTTGCATGTCGCGAGCAGGGTGGTGCTCCGGCAAGTTTAACGCAGTAAAATTATGCCAGTCGTCTTCCACTTCGGGACCTGAGGAAAGACCATATCCAATACGGCTAAAAACGTCAATGACACGTTCTCTTACAATGCTGATGGGGTGACGTGCCCCAAGCGGAATCGGCTGACCTGGGCGACTGATGTCGTCAATGGTGCTTTTCACTTGTGAACCGCTTAATTCGGTTTGCAAGGCCTTAAATTTAGCCAAGGCTTCAGTCTTAAGTTGGTTTAGCAATTGCCCGTACTCCTTCTTTTCTTCATTTGGAAGATTGCGGAAATCAGCAAATAGTTTGGTGATGTGTCCTTTTTTGCCCAAATAGCCAATACGAAAATGTTCAACCTCATCTGTGGTAGTAGCAGTGAAAGCAGCCACGCCTTTTAAATGCGCCTTGATGTTATCTATCATGTCCACAAAAATACACATTAAGCGCTTAGTACCGCAAAACGGAAGAAATCTATGCTTACATTTGTGTTATGCCATTTAACTACATAGACCTTGCTGTTGTTTGTTTGCTTGTGTATAGTCTTGTCCGAGGTGCCTACAGGGGCTTCTTTGTAGAAGTTTCTTCTCTGTTGGCACTTGTTTTAGGTGTGTTCGGTGCCTTGCACTTTTCTAATTTTACTGCATCGTTACTGGCCAATTATATTGATTGGGATTACTTGCCGCTGCTGGCCTTTGCGCTGACTTTTATTGGCATTATAATTGGTGTGGCGTGGATAGGAAAGCTACTTACGAAGTTGGCAAAAGTGGTGCTACTCGGTTTTTTAAACCGATTGCTGGGTGCTCTTTTTGGTGCTTGCAAATGGCTGGTCATTTGTGGGGTGCTCATTTGGATTATAGGGCAAATAGATGTCTTTTTTAGCTTTTTACCCGAAACCCTAAAAGACAACTCTTTGGTCTTCCAGCCCTTGGAAAAGTTGGGTGCTTATTTGTTTGAAAAAATCAATACTGAAGAAATTCGCGTAGACAACATCCCGCCTATTCTTTAGCAAAACTGATGGGCTGAACACTGCTTCTTGGAATCCAACCTATTGAGCCATTTTGAAGCTTGATTTTAATCCAATCCTCTACATCCTGCAAAATAAAAACCTTAGCCCCTTCGTGGATGGTGAGCAATACTTCTGAGCGCATATTGGGTTCTGCGCGAAAAGACTCCGATTGCACAAAAACAATAGCAGGATTGGTGTTGCGGAGTGTGTTTTGTTGCTGCAGTATAATCAACACAGTCAAAATGGAGAGTAACAAGGAAATAACAAATCCTGTGAAAAACAGCCTTTTTAGCATGCTGCTGTTGGACCGCTTAAACAAAAAGAATAAAAATGCTACCAACCAAAAAACAGCGATAAGTACAATGCTCCAACCGCGAACAGACGTGAGAAACACTATGTCGGTAGTTGCTTTTTTTAACTCACTTTCTGGCAGCGACGTAAACCTGTCCAGCGTCATGTTTTGCGCATAGGCCAAGTTGTTGATCAATTGCTCGTCATCTGGGTCCAACAACAGGGCTTTTTCATAGTTCAATATGCTGGAAGCTATTGCGTTCTTTTTGTAGTAAGCATTACCGAGGTTAAAGTATAATTCTGGTGAATGAACACCCAAAGAACTGATGGAATCGTAATAGACAATGGCACGGTCATAAGCCCCTTTGTTATAGGCAATATTGCCCGATCTAAAAAGGTCTTCTGGGTCTTGCCCAAAACAAGTCAAGCAAGAAAAAAGCGCAAAAAATAAGATGTGTTTCATGACTTAAATTGTTTGTCCATTTGGGTTATGGCGGCTACAGCTGTTTTGTAGTCTTGCTCCATGCTACCTCGAGAACTGGGCGCATAACGGGCAAGCTCACAGTTGGTCAAAACTTGAATAAACAAACCTACGGTATCTTTTTCAACGCCTTTATCGGAAAGCAGCGTTTGCATTTTCTCTTTACTAAAATCGGAAGTTTGAATCTGTAGCCTGGCCTTTAGATAATTGTGGAGTGCAGCTTCAAGTGAAACATAAAAAGCGGAAGCATCAGACATGTTTTTCTTGGCCTTGCCCAAAAACTTTTTAACCAAGCGTGCCTTATGCCGTCTTGCAATTGCAGTGGCATCGGGTGTTTGACTGCGTATTATAAAATACAACAGCAGGAGTATTACGGGAAAAGCCAAGAGCGCAAAAAACAATGTACTGCCAAAGAAGGGCAATTGCTTTATGGGTTTAAAAGACGTTTGCTGCGCAATAAATTGAAAAGAGCCCGTAACATTTGGAACAGCTACTGTGGCGGCATTTGGCGCATTGACTATGGGTGTCGCTGCCTTTGGACCTTCAAGAACGTCTATGACCAACTCCACTGATTCTAATGTTTTGTATGTTTTTGCCTTGGGGTCAAAATAGCTAAATGCAATGGGAGGAATGGGGTATTTCCCCTGAAATTGCGGAACCAATGTATAGGTGTTTTTTATTGAGCCTCGCATGCCCGAAAGCGTTGTGTTTACTTGTTCGCTGTACTCGGGATCGTATCGTTCAAGAGCACTTGGCGTTGCCATTTCTGGCAGTGAAAAAAGCTTGAGGTTTCCTTTGCCCTTTACCTCCACTGTTGCTTGTAGCGATTCCGAAGCATTAAGTGCGTTTTTAGACGTCCTTACGTCAAAGCTAAAGTCACCCACGGCGCCGTTAAAATTGGTCGGCTTGCCCTCATCGGGAAATGGCAATACCGTTAGTGTACGCTTGCCAGCTGTTATGGTTCGTGAAACTTGAGTATAAACCTGATTTCCAAAAAAGTCTCTGCGGTTGGTCGGTACGTCTAATTGCACATCTAATGAAAGGGGTGCTATGGGTAGTTTTCCTGCGCGTTGTGGATAGAGAACCGTCTGCTGCCATGCCACATAATTATACTGCTTGCCCTTAAACATTCCCCTTTCAATGGTTCGTCTAGAAGGTATGTCTTGCGACCAAAAGTCGTTGTATTCAGGCGTGTCAATGGGGTTGACATCGGATGGCCGCACTTTACTGTCAAAATAAAGTTTGTACACCACCGTTATGGGTTCGTTTATATAAACCTTGCTTTTGGACAAGCTTGCTACCAAATGGAGGCTTTCAGATGCTATGTAATTTGGGTCGTTTGGGTTTCTGGGTATTTCAACAGCAGCTGTTATTTCTACTGGAACCGGCGTTGTTTTATAAACTTCCCCGCCGATTTCTATAGATGCTTGCCCAATGACATTCTTTCCTTTTTTTAAGGGGGTTAACAGATAAGTATAGCTTTTTGAAAACGATCGCTTTCCATTAACATACACATTACTTACCGACTGACTAGGCCCCGCTACCACTCTAAATCCGTCAAAAGAGGGAGGAACGAAATTATCGCCGTCTTTATTCATGCTAAACTCAACACGCAGCCGTTCGTTGATGCCCAGTTGACGCTTGCTTATTTGAGCCTTAAAATCAACCTGTGCAAAAGCAACAGGTGATAGCACCAGCGTCAGAAAACAACAAATAAGCAAGTGTCTCATTACCAATCTTTTTTGCTTTTAACACCCGCAGGCTTAGCCTTCTGGGCATTGACTTTGTCTTGAACTTTTTTCTCCTCGTTGCTCATGGCTTCAAGCAAGTTCTTTACCTGTTGAGGTGATAATTGCGTAGGATTGCCTTGGGGTTGCTGTTTGTCTTTTTCCTTATCCCCCTTTTGGTCTTGATCTTTTGGGTCATCCTTTTTGTTGTCCTTTTCGTTTTCCCCCTGATCGTCAGAGCCCTCTTTCTTGTCTTGCTCCTTATCCCCTTCTTGATCTTTGTCCTTGTCTCCCTTTTTGTCTTGGTCCTGGTCTTTATCGTCCTTGTTGTCCTTATTGTCCTGATCGTCGTTTTGATCGTCTTTATTTTCCTCGTCTTCCAGCATTTTTTTTGCTAGGGCATAGTTGTAGCGTGTTTCGTCGTCATTGGGGTTGTTACGAAGTGCATTTTTATACGCCTCAACTGCCCCTTTATACTCCTTTATTTGCATCAGCGCATTGCCAATATTGTGAAAGTTTCGGTGTTTGTTTGGGCGCTCTTTGGTGATTTCAACTGCATCGGCATATATTGTTAGGGCCTCTGCTACATAGTTGTCTTGTTGCAAGGTGGTTCCCATATTGTACTGCGCAATGTCTTTTTTCAACCCCGTGGCAGCTGCCCTGCGGTAATTCTTTTCTGCCTCAACATTATTCGATGCATCAAAGGCTTGATTGCCATCATATATATAATTGTCTGCTTTTTGAACAACGGGAGCCTCTTGTCCTAAAACAACAAATGGGAATAGCAGTATGGTTAGAAATAGCCTAAGCATCTTGGAACAAATTTAGTTTTTTAACCCACTGGGTTTTGCGATAGAATAAAAATAAGTCAAGTACAATCAAAAACAAACCAACACCTAAAAACCATTGAAACTGGTCTTTAAATTTAGCAAATTGTTTGGCTTCAAACTCTTGTTTATCCATCTGCTTAAGACGGTCTATAATGGATGTTACCACCTCCTCGGTGTTGCTGCCGTCCAAAAACAAACCGTCGGTTTGTGCTGCTATGGACTCCATCTGTTCAAAATCGCTTTTTGTAATAACTACCTCTCCCTTATCATCTTTCTTATAAGAAATGGAATTCCCTTTGGTTACGGGAATTACGGAGCCTTTTTCGGTTCCCACAACCACAGTGAAAAACGTAATTCCCAGTTGGGCAGCGCGTGATGCTGCGGTCAAAGCATCATCACCATGGTCTTCTCCATCGGATATAATACACACCACACGGTTGGTTTGGTTTTCGTCGTCGAAATAGGTTTCCGCCAAGCGCATCGCTGCGGAAATAGCCGTCCCCTGAGAAGAAATCATGTTGGTGTCCAATGACGACAAAAACAATCGAGCTGCGGCATAGTCTGTTGTAATGGGTAAATGCGGAATGGCCGATGAAGCATAGGCAATGATCCCTACGCGGTCGCTAACCAATTGGTTGATCAGCTCGCCGGCAAGGCGCTTGGTCTTTTCCAATCTATTTGGCGCAATGTCTTCTGCCAGCATACTCTTAGACACATCAATGGCGAATACCAAGTCTACCCCTTCTCGTTTAACGGTTTCAAGCTCAGTGCCAATCTGTGGGTTAACCAAGCCCAAGCATATAAAAGCCCAACCCAACCAAAATAAAATTTGTTTAAGCCAGCCTTTAAACGAAGAGCGTTCTGGAGCGATATGATCCATCATTTTTGCAGATGCCAACGATTTTAACACCCGTTTCTTCCAAAGTCTAAAAAGCACATAGCCCAATACCATTAACGGTATGAGCAAGAGCAAATAGAAATACTGTGTTTGTTCGTATTGTATCATGCCAGCGCTGATTTAAAAAGCGTGAGACGCAAAAGCCATTCCAAAAACAATGCAGTCATTGCCGCAAACACAAACCACCTAAACTTTTCGTGGTATTTGGTATAACGAATTTCTTCTATATCTGTTCGTTCTAATTTATCTATCTCCTTGTAGATTGCTGCTAGTTTTTTGTTGTCTGTTGCGCGGTAGTAGCTCCCGCCCGTTTCAGCAGCAATGGCCTTTAGTAATTCCTCATCAATTTCAACCTTTCGCAATTGATACACAAAAGTGCCGTCTTGGCGTAGGGCTACAGGTGCAGGTGCGCTGCCGTTACTGCCCAATCCAATGGTATAGGTTTTAATGCCATATGTACTTGCAAGACCCGCTGCTGTCTTGGGGTCTACAAAACCGGTGTTGTTTACGCCGTCTGTAAGCAAGATGATTACCTTGCTTTTAGCTTTGCTGTCGCGCAATCGGTTTACGGCAGTCGCTAGCCCCATGCCAATGGCCGTTCCATCGTTGATCACGCCATCATAGCTAACCTTGTTAAGCACATCAATCACCAAGGCCTTGTCTGAAGTTATGGGCGTTTTGGTGTAGCTTTCGCCTGCATATACCACCAAGCCTATTCGGTCTGTTTCCCTTTTGGCAATAAAGTCTGCCGCCACCTTTTTAAGAGCCGCCAAGCGATTGGGCTTTAGGTCGCGCGCCAACATACTGGACGAAACATCTATGGCAATAACGATATCGATCCCTTTGTTTGTTTTGGTTTGGGTACTAACGTCTTGTGTTTGTGGACGCGCCAAAGCGGTTACAATAAGAGCAATGGCCAACAACCGCAACACCAACAACAGGGGGCGCCATTTGGCTAAACTACCCGACTTGGAAAAAGCGGCAATGCTAGAGGTAAGCAAATGCGCCACTTGTTTTTTTCGCGAGAGAATATGCCATGCCACTAAAAGGGGTATCAGCAATAGACCCCAGAAAAAATCAGGATATGCAAAGGTGTAATCCATCATGGTTTTTCCTTTTTAAATTCAATGCTGTTCAGCATTCGGGTAATGAGTTCTTTGGCATAGCGATCGTTTCGATCGTAGACCAACTGAAGCTGCTGGAAGCCTTTGTTTTCAGTAAAGTGGTAAACCTCATAGGTTTTACGCTGGGTGTCTTTGTCCTTTTTGGTCCAATCAAAAGACCCTGAAGCCACAATTCCCTCAATTCCTGAAGTTGTTTTGTAGTCGTTCTGTTTTTGGAAAATATTGGCCGCTCCCATGCTGTCAAAAGTGCCAATCACCTTGTCTACTTTTTGCTGTAAATCGATGGTTTGTTCCTCTTCTGCTGTTGAATGCTCCATATGCAGCACTATCATAAATGCATCTTCTAAAGAACCCAATACAAATTGCTGGTTTAGGCGGTTTTGGGTGGTTTTTCTGCTTAAGACATCTGGAGATTTTAGTATCATCGCAGAAATGCCGTAAGTACTCGAAACCCATTCTTGTTGCAGCCACTTTAACGTTGGATGTCCAAACACGCGATCCTTGGCTTGCACGGCGCCGTAATTGTAGATCATGATTCCCGCGGCAATAGCCAATACTCCCAAAAGGGAAAAGCCTGCTATTTTAAAACGCTGAAGTTGTTGTTGCTTGCGTCTCATACTGGCATAGGCCTCATTTTGTAAGCGTTCTTCTTCTGTTGGTTCGGGCAGTGCCGCCTTGGTGTCCTTGACAACCAATTCGATTTTTTCTCGATCCAATCGCGCCAAATACTCTTCTGGAAGGGCACGTGCAAACTTAACCAGATCGGCTGTTGACAATACATCCTTAAGTTGATCAATTGTTGCGTTTGTCAGTTCAAGGTTACACGTATCTCGCAACAATTCCAACTTTGTCAAGAGTTCTTCAGAAGTACTTTCTAAAGCGTCAATATTGGTCTCGTCTTCTAAATAGTTACGGACAATGTCCGTCATTTCTGAGTAGTAGTCTTTATAAGCCTCTTGTTTGTCTAGCTGCTTGGATTCCAGTGCTTGCAAAGCTTGTAAGGCGCGCTCAAAAGGCGGAATTTTTTCTCGCTTGGCACGAATGCGTTTTTGGGTTTTTACAATAAAAAAATAAAGCAGGACAAGAGCGATTAAAATCAAAAAGCTGTAACCATAGGGCTTCCACCAACCTGTGGTGTTTTTGGCCATGGGCAAAATGGTCTTAATCGGAAAAAGGGGTTGCTCCAAAGTATCTACTGCCACATCCTTAACTCTTACTAAAAGGGAATCTGTTTTAAAGACTTCTCCGTCTACAACCACAAGTTGTTGAGGTAGGGTAAACTGTCCCGAATCAAATTGGATGACCGCATAGGTCTTGGAATATGTAACTGTATTTGCTACAACGGTGGTATCAACAGCCGTGCTGTCAATAACCTCAAAAGGGGCAAATGCCCTGAGCGGCGGAAACTGTATGCTGGCTTGTTTGTCGGTAGACACAACCAAATCGAGGTTTATTTGCTCTGCCAAGCGTACCTCAAGCGTATCGGCCGTAAGGCTAACTTGCGTTTGGGCCATACTCCAACACGAGACTAACAATAAAAGTGAAAAGCGTATCCCTTTATCCACGGCCTTTGAAATAGGTTAGTAGTTTTTTGACGTAGCTTTCGTCGGTAGCACATGAAAGTGCCCCTGCGCCATATCTTGTAAATTGTGTGCTGAAATAATCAGCGGTTTTTCGGTGAGCAAGCGCATAGGCCGTGCGTACCGATTTTGATGAGCTGTTCACCCATTTATGCGCCACTGTTTCCGCATCACGGATAAGCAATAGCCCTGCTTCTGGAAGTTTGGCTTCTATGGGATCGTAAAGGCGAACGCCTGTCAGGTCGTGCTTTCTTGCGGCCAACTGCACCGATTTGGAATAATCGTTGTCTAAAAAGTCGGACAGCACAAATACAATAGCGCGTTTTTTAAGAAAACGGCTCATAAACTCCAATGCTCCGGCTATGTCTGTTTTGGTACTTTTAGGTTGATGTTCCAAAAGCTCACGAATGATGCGCAATACGTGTGATTTCCCTTTTTTGGGTGCAATAAATAATTCCACATCGTCTGAAAACATCAACAGCCCAACTTTATCGTTGTTCTGCAAGGCAGAAAAGGCAAGGGTAGCGGCAATTTCGGTAAGGGTGTCGCGCTTGCGCTGTTCCAATGAACCAAAATCGGCAGAACCGCTCACGTCTACCACCAGCATAAGCGTTAGTTCACGCTCTTCCTCAAATACTTTAACATAGGGTTCTTGATAGCGTGCGGTAACATTCCAGTCAATGGCTCGGACATCATCGCCATATTGATATTGACGCACCTCGCTGAAAGTCATGCCACGGCCCTTGAAGGTACTGTGATATTCCCCCCCAAAGATATGATTACTCAATCGGCGGGTTTTGATTTCTATCTTCCGAACTTTTTTTAAAAGCTCTTTTGTATCCATAGCAAAAAGCTGTTTTTAGACTAAGGCACCTCCACAGCGTTAACAATGCGCTGAATGATATCTTCCGAGGTGACGTTCTCGGCTTCGGCTTCATACGTAATTCCAATACGGTGGCGCAACACATCATAAACAACGGCACGAACGTCTTCTGGAATCACATAGCCACGGCGCTTGATAAAGGCATAACATTTTGCAGCATTTGCCAAATTGATACTACCCCTTGGTGAAGCACCAAAACTAATAAGCGGTTTTAAGGATTTTAATTTATATTTTTCAGGATACCGAGTAGCGAAAACCAAGTCCAAGATGTACTTTTCAATCTTTTCGTCCATATACACTTCGCGAACGGCCTTTTGCGCATTGGAGATTTGCACTGTACTAATCACTGGCTTCACGGAGCCAAAAGAGTCGTTAAGGTTGGCACGAACAATCTCTTGCTCATCTGAAAGATTGGGATAATCAATGATTACCTTGAGCATAAAACGGTCTACTTGGGCTTCTGGCAGTGGATAAGTTCCTTCTTGTTCCACTGGGTTTTGTGTGGCCATTACCAAAAATGGCGGCTTGAGCTTGAAGGTTTCGTCGCCTATGGTAACCTGCTTTTCTTGCATGGCTTCCAACAGAGCAGATTGCACCTTTGCAGGGGCTCTGTTGATCTCATCAGCCAGTACAAAATTGGCAAATACCGGCCCTTTTTTGATGCTAAAATCATTCTCTTTAGCGTTGTAAATCATGGTTCCAATTACATCGGCTGGAAGCAAGTCGGGCGTAAATTGAATGCGGCTAAAACTTCCCCTAACTGCCTTGCTCAACGTGTTGATGGCAAGGGTCTTGGCTAATCCTGGGACACCTTCTAGCAGTATGTGTCCTTGTCCCAACAAGCCAATAAGCAACCGCTCCACCATATGATGTTGACCTACGATGACTTTGTTCATCTCAAGCTTTAGGATGTCAATGAAAGCGCTTTCTTTTTCTATGTGCTCGTTAAGTGCTTTGATATCTACGGCGTTATCGCTCATGTTTTTCGTTTTTTAATTAGCGTTGCAAAATGTACAAAAATGTGCAGTGCACCTGTTAACATTTGGTTAAAAATTGGGTTTCTCAAAGGTATTACAAAAAGTGTTGAAATAGCTCACTAACTTTGCATTAAACATTTGTGATGATTAATAAAAGGCTGCTCATCAAAAGCTTGCTCGCGCACAACGATGAAAACAGTTTTTACGATAAAAAAAGACAGCTGAATTTAAGCCAGCGCGAGGGCAAGGCTAAATTCCTTAAACACATTTGTGCCCTTTCGAATTCTAATCCAAAAAATAACTCATACATAGTTGTGGGCGTAGATGACGGCGACAGCAGCATTTGCGGAGTAGACTTTTTTGATGACGCCAAGCTGCAAAACCTCATCAATGCTTATTTGGAAAACCCGCCTTTGGTGCTCTATGAAAACATTCACTTTCCTCATTTGGCTGAGGGCAAGGTTGTGGGCTTGGTGACCATTAGACCGACCAATAAAATAACGGCACTGCGAAAAAACATCTGGAAATATTTTGGGGGCGCTGTGTTTTTTAGAGACGGTAGTATCTCCGTGTCCAAGGTTTTTGACATCGAGCTGCAAGACACCAATTCGGCAGTGGTAGCAGAAATTGAAAAACACGCCCAAAACAATATCGAACTAACGCTTGACGGGGTTGTTGATTTTATGAGCCGCCACGATGAAGTGCTAAAACCCAGCTACAAGGTTTTTAAGGAGTCGTTTGTGCTTTGCTGGGCGGGACTTGAAAAAAAGGAAAAAGGAACGTCTTATTATTCAAGAGTGGATGTCGAACTCATCAACGAGCATGTTAAATTGTTCTACTCGACCCATGATGAGGTGGAAATTGAAATGGACGCGCATTCGTTTAGTGTAATTGAGTATGTCCGTTTGGGGTTTCATCATGCCTATAAATACTACCCCCTTGAACGGGTATCTTTTTTGTTTGATAACAAAGGCTCTTACCAAATTAATTCGGAGTTTTTGTTTGAACCCCCTAAATATGAAAAAAAGCTGCTGCACCATATCTATAATGCTAACAATGCCTTGGGTGAAAAGCTGCTCAAAAACCAAAGCCTAACCAAAAACGACAAGGAAGATGTGGGCAACTTGGCACCTACGTATATGCTGTGTTACCTCAACGGGTTTGAAGAAGCACTCGACAAATTAAACGAACTCTCTTCCGTGATCAAGCAGCACAGCAAACACGCCTACCAAGGCCTAAAAGACACCCAACGGATACTGCGGAAGATTAAATATCATTAAGTAAGTTGGTGCGTTTTCATGTATGCAATAACCCCGTCCGGCAACCACGCTTTTAGCTGCTTAATCTCTTTTGTTTCGCGTATGCTTGTAGCAGCAATATCCAATAAAGGAGCTTGAAGACGTTGGTGTGTTGGAAATGCATCTAAGGAAATGTCGTTTCTGGGATAAATCAACAATGGAAATTGCTTGATATAAACTGGATTTTTCCAGCCGTCCAATCCAACGGCACTGTCGGCGCCCATCAGCATGATATAGGAGTTATCGGGATGCGCAGCCGTCAGCTTTCGAAGGGTATTTGACGTATAACTTGGCTTGGGCATGTGAAGCTCAATGCCGTTGGCCACCAAACCATCATAAGGCGTTAGAGCCTGTGTCAACATATTCCAGCGGTGCTCCTCTGCCCAAAGTGCAGCCGTCTTTTTATGGGGGTTTTGTGGGGTCAGGATATATTGTACCTCATCTGCTTTTTGTTGATCAAGTACCGCTTGGCCAATGCCTATATGACCGTTGTGAATGGGATTAAAGCTTCCAAAAAATAGCGCAATCCGCTTCATCCTGCTAAGAAGTTGCTGATGTGTTCTTCCGCTTCGCTTATGGCAGTTTCCAAATTGTCGTTTACCACCACAACATCAAATGCGTTGGCGCGTACCATTTCGACATTAGCCTTTTCCAATCGCATGGCAATTTTATCTGTGCTGTCCGTACCACGTTGGCGCAAGCGTTCAGCCAAGGCTTCGGTGCTCGGAGGCTTGATGAATATGGAAAGGGTATTGTTGGGAAATTGGTTTTTGATGTTTAATCCGCCTACTACATCTATGTCAAACACAACATTTTTGTCCAATGCCCAAATGCGGTCTAACTCCGATTTTAATGTGCCGTAAAACATCCCTGGGTAGACCTGTTCGTATTCGACAAATGCACCTTCAATGATTTTTGCTTTAAAAGCTGCTTCAGAAAGAAAGTAGTAGTCTTTGCCGTCAACTTCTTGCCCTCTTGATGGTCTTGAAGTAGCCGAAACAGAGAACGCCAAGTTGAGGTTTTCCTGAGCGAGCAAATATTTGGCAATGGTTGTTTTTCCACTACCCGAAGGGGCCGATAAAACAATACATTTTCCCGTTTTCATTACAAGGCGTTGAGTACTTGTTCTTTGATGCGTTCCAAAGCATCTTTCATTCTAACGACCGATTTTTGCAAGTCTGCATCGTTGGCTTTAGATCCTAAAGTATTGATTTCACGTCCCATTTCTTGGGCAATAAACCCTAGTTTTTTGCCTTTGGTAGGCGTGTTTTCGTCCAGGGTGGTTTGGAAATAATCGAGGTGATGTTGCAAGCGTACCAACTCTTCGTTGATGTCCCATTTCTCAAGATAATAGACCAGTTCCTGCTCCAAGCGTTCTTGGTTGTAATCTAGGGTAAGTAGACGCAATTGTTCGTGTAGTTTTTGCTTGCGTGTTGCGATACGCTCATCGGCTTGCGCAGCTATGCTTTTAAGCTGTGCTTTGATTTGTGCCAATTGATTGGAAAGGTCTTGCCTCAAAGAAATACCTTCTTGCTGGCGATAAGTAACCAATGCCTCCGCTGCTTTTGTAAGGGTACTCAGGAAGACTTCTTGCTCCTCGTCCGAAATGCTTTCGTCTGCCGATGCAAATACATTGGGCATACGCATCACGGTTGGCAGAAGTACCTCATCTGTCAAAGGAGATATGGCTTTTAATTCTTGGATGTAGTGTGCTACAACAGCTTTGTTAATCGGAGCTGTGTCTTGACTAGCAACCCATTCTTCAAAAACATTAACCTCACATTTACCACGGTGCAACAGTGCGGTTAGCTGTTTACGAGCAGTTAGGTCTAGGCCTCTGTAGCGTACAGGCGTACGGAAATTAAGATCAAATGATTTGCTATTGAGTGACTTAATTTCGACGCGCAGTTTTCTGCCTTGTACATTAATCTCTGCTTTGCCGTAGCCTGTCATGGATAAAATCATATCGCTTGAATAAAGTACAAATGTACAAAACAGACTGTGAGTGCTTACGTAGATGCATATGTTGATTATGACACTATTAAAAATCTATTAACATGAAAAGCGAAAAAATTAAGATATACACTTTTTAGAGACTTAAAAAAGCAAAAGTGAATTTCCATTTTAGGCCAGTTTTTACGTAAAAAGTAGCATTTTTATTGATTTTATCATGTTTTTGAGTCAATATTGGGATATTTAAGTGAATTTTGATGAAAATACACCCCCCTGTTTTAACTGTTTTGACAAGAAAAAGTGAAAACCTACAAAAAACAGGCTTTTTCAATATCAGAAAAAAACACACTTTTGCTCTTTTTTTGGTCAAAAATGCTCAAAATAGCTTATAATTGGCAATTATTGCACTTTTTTTAGTCTTTTTTATAAAAATAAATTTTGTATAAACACTACTTTTTAGCACAAGGGATAAACAAGGGTAAAACTCCGTTATTAAAATACACTAAATCGCTCGTTTTTGTCTCTTTTTAACTTAAAATGGCGTAAAAAAAACTTATTTTGGTGTTTTTTAATGCTTTTTTGAGTCAATTTGAAGTAAAATTGATATTGCTTTTTTGCAAAAAGCTTAGCCTAAGTCTATATATTCACCACCAGCAAGCCAGGCATCATGCCGGTTGTTAAGGGCAAGCACCAGATTTCGGCCGTTATAGGTCTTGCTAACAATCCCTTAGATGCTTCCTGTTCCGCTATGCAAGGGCAAATCCATAAAAGCTGCAAAAGAATTGGTCTCCAACAAAAAAAGTACTTTGTTTTGGCCTTCTCAGGCTTCCATTTTACGTTGGGTGTCGTAAGAAACCCTAAATGAAAAGCGCCTTTAATTCCGTGGCTTCCTCGGGTTTTAGTTTGCCTGCCAAAATAAGGCTTAGTTGTCTGCGGCGGAGGGCGCCATCATAACGCTCTTGTTCCAATGCGGTTTCGGGTGAAATTGGCGGTACGGCCACCGGTGTGCCGGCTTTACTCACCGCCACAAACGTATAAATAGCTTCGTTAACTTTTTCCTTGGTTCGCTTTTCGTGCTCTTCTTTCCACACGTCTATAAACACCTCCATAGAGGTGCCAAAGGCACGAGACACCTTGGCTTCTAGCGTAAGTACACTCCCTAAGGGCACGGGTTTTCTAAAATGCACATGGTTTACCGAAGCGGTCACCACCACCTGCTCGGAGTGGCGTTCCGCTGCAATACAAGCCGCACGATCCATACGCGCTAACAACTCGCCACCAAACAAATTGTTAATGGGATTGGTATCAGAGGGAAGTACCAAGTCGGTCATAACCGTCTTGGAAGTGCGAGGGTGTTTTGGTTCCATGGGTGTTATTTTTTAAGTACCCAAGCGTCTTGGTAATCATCTTCCAGAATGCCTGCTTTGGCATTGTAAGCTTCTCGCTGAGAGGCGTAGGCAGCAAAAGATACTTGGTGAAATCCGCTGGTCGTTTTGGGCAGTCTAGCTGCCTGTAAATAGCCCTTGCGTTTTAGGCTGATGACAAGTCGGTCGGCGTTGTTTTGGCTACGGAAAGATCCGGCAATAACGTGATAGCCAATTGGAGCGGGCTTAGGCGCAACAACGCTTAAGGTTGGCAATTCGCCTAGGTCATAAACAGCGGAGGCGGCTTGCGCACGTGCGTTTTCACGTAGCACTTGCTCCTGTTGCCAAATGGCATCGATTTGTTGGTCTTGCACATAGTTGGTCCCCAAAACTAGCAAGACTAAAAAGCTGGCGGCTAACATGGCCTTACGCACAAATGTGCTGGACTGCTGCGGTGCTAAAGTAAAGACAGGCGTCGTAACTGCTTGGGAGGCACTGCGCGAAATGGGCTGTGCGTACAATTGCGGAAGTGCATAGCTTGCTGCCAAGAAATTCAATCCGTGCTCGGCACTAAAAACCAGCTTGCCTTCTGCATTGGTTTCAAAAACTCCTAAAGAATCAATGTGGAGTTTGCCTTTCTGTACACGTTCTTTCCAAGAAATGATGTGCTGGTGAATGTCCAATACGGCACGCTCATAAGAACACTGCTGAACGTTGGCCATGTGCGATGCCAATATGCCATCGTTAGATTTAAGCTGCTCGTTAAACGACGGCACCTTGCATGGCGGATGGTAAAATTGCTGCTCCGCATCAAAATACGCTTCTTTGTACTCTACCAAAAAAGCACCAAAGCCCGGAAGGCTAACGCAATCGTGGCGATAAAGTAAGTAGTGTATATGTGCTGCGAGCTCCATAAGACAAATGTACATTTTTTGAGGGATTTTTAAAACGATTGGCTTTTGTATTTTGGAACTCCCAAATCTTATTAAAACATCCGAGCTTATTGCAAACCTTGTGCTACCCAAACTTCCCAAGATTGGTTGACGCACCGCCCAAAAACTCATCCGTCATTTTGGAAGTGCCGAAGCTGTTTTTAGCGTATTGGCCGAGAAAACACCAAGCCATTTAACAGCATTGCTGCCGTCTTAAAACATCCATAAGCCAAGCTCGTCTGGGATGCCGCCGAAAAAGAAGTGGCCCGTATTGAAGAACATGAGTGCAACACCCAAACACATAGACCTCATCGCTTTAGACACAGCACTAAAAGTAAGTGAGCTATCAAGCATTCTTTTTCAACTCGAAATGAAAGGAGTGGTGGTGGTACAAGCCGGCAAATTGTTTATGATGTTGTAATGTAGCCTTGGTTTTTGCGAACGCGATTCAGGACTTCTTGGGCAACCACACGGGCCTTAACAGCACCTTTTTGAAGTTGGGCTTCCAATGCTTCTGGGTTTGCCATAAAGTCGTCAAACTTTGTTCTTGCGTCTGAGAACCGTTCAAGTATGGCTTCGTAAAGTGCCTGCTTGGCATGCCCATAGCCATAGCCGCCTGACCTGTACTTTTTTCGCATTGCGGCCACCGCTGCCGAATCTGCGATTAAGGCATACAGTGCAAAAATGGTACACTTATCCGGGTCTTTTGGGGCTTCTAAAGGTGTGCTATCTGTTGCAATGCGCATTATTTGCTTTCGCAATTTTTTTTCTGGCAAAAAGACGTTTATGATGTTGTTTTTTGACTTGCTCATCTTGGCTCCGTCGGTGCCTAAAACATATTGCGCATTGTCTTGAAGCTTGGCCTCGGGCAAGACAAAGGTTTTACCAAAAGCGGAATGAAAACGACTGGCAACGTCACGTGTCATTTCCAAGTGTTGTAACTGATCTTTGCCCACCGGCACCCAGTTGGCATCATAAAGTAATATATCTGCTGCCATCAGCATGGGATAGGTAAAAAGCCCTGCGTTTACGTCTTCGAGTCTGTCGGCTTTATCCTTAAAAGAGTGTGCCAAAGACAAACGGCTGTAAGGAAACGAGCACTTCAGATACCACGCAAGTTCGGTTACTTGGGGCACGTCTGACTGCCGATAAAAACAGCTGCTGTCTGGGTCCAGGCCACAGGCCAACCAAGCGGCGGCTGTTTTATGGGTGTTGGCTTTTAGTTCCGCCGCGTCTTTGATTTGCGTCAAAGCGTGCAGGTCGGCAATAAACAAAAAGGCCTCATCTTTTGATTGCTTTGCCATATCTATGGCAGGGATTATAGCCCCCAATAGGTTGCCTAAGTGCGGGGTTCCTGTGCTTTGAATTCCGGTGAGGATACGTGCCATAGCTATAGTGTGTGCACAAAAATAATGGATTTAAGCCATCAATCGCTATTTTTGGCAATATGCTTTATGTCCGCATTGTGCTTTTGGGGCTTTGGAATGCCTGGTTTTACACCCTTTCTGCGGTTGCTATTACGCTGTGTTTTCCGCTGCTATTATTCTGCTTGCTGCGAGAGAAATGGTACCGTGGCATTTATTTTTTGGCCCGTTATTTTTGGTCTCCCATTATCCTTTTTGGCATGGGTTTTATTCCACTTATTTGCCACAAATCAAAAATTGATTACAACAATCAATACGTGTTTGTTGCCAATCATTTAAGCATGATTGACATCATGATAATTTTTATGACCATAAAAAAACCAGCTGTTTTTATAGGAAAATCAGAACTCGACCGCCTGCCACTCTTTGCAACCATCTACAAAAGGGCCGCTATTTTGGTAGATCGCAACAGTGCTTCGAGTAGAAAAAGTGTATACTATCAAGCCAAACATAAAATTGAGATCGGCTTTAATATCATGCTTTATCCAGAAGGCCTAGTGCCTGAGCCAGAAGTGCTTTTAGCGCCCTTTAAAAATGGCGCTTTTAGTCTTGCGATTCAACATCAAATTCCTATAGTACCAATCACACTGCCCGATTGTAAGAAGCGTTTTCCGTTCCAGTTTTCATTTAAGTATTGGGTGGGAAAGCCAGGAATTGTCAGGGCTAATGTACACGCTCCCATTGAAACAACAGGGATGACAAAAGATGACTTGCCTGCACTAAAAGAAAAGGTACATCAGTTTATGACTGAAAAGCTAGTAGAAGAAGGTTATCGCTAGGATTAATCCGCTCTGGCAACGATGTCTTTGATCTTGCCTTCAATTTCTTCTGCAAGTTCTGGATTGTCATCCAAAAGCGTTTTTACTGCATCTCTGCCCTGTCCGAGTTTGGTGTCGCCATAGCTAAACCAAGAGCCACTTTTTTTGATGATTTCTGCCTCAACCCCAATGTCTAGCAATTCGCCTATGCGAGAAATCCCTTGCCCATACATGATGTCAAACTCAACCAATTTAAAGGGTGGTGCAACTTTATTCTTGACCACTTTAACACGTGTTTTGTTTCCTAAAACAGCGCCTGCACTGTCTTTGATTTGCGTAGAACGACGAATGTCTAAGCGAACCGATGCATAAAACTTCAATGCGTTTCCACCCGTAGTGGTTTCTGGGTTGCCAAACATGACGCCAATTTTTTCACGCAACTGGTTGATGAAAATAACGGTACAGTTTGTTTTACTGATGGATGCGGTTAGTTTACGCAAAGCCTGTGACATAAGGCGTGCGTGTAATCCCATTTTTGAGTCGCCCATTTCACCTTCTATCTCGCTTTTTGGCGTAAGTGCTGCAACAGAGTCCACAACAACAATATCAACAGCCCCCGAACGAATCAAGTTATCGGCAATCTCCAAAGCTTGTTCCCCGTGATCGGGTTGTGAGATGATAAGATCATCGATTTGAACGCCAAGATTTTTAGCATAGTAGCGATCAAACGCGTGTTCTGCATCAATAAATGCAGCAATGCCACCTATCTTTTGGCATTCAGCTATTGCGTGCAGTGTTAGGGTTGTTTTGCCCGATGATTCTGGCCCGTAAATCTCGACCACTCTTCCACGTGGATACCCTCCAACGCCAAGGGCAACGTCTAGACCAATAGACCCCGACGAAATGGCTTCTATATTTTCTGTAACGTTATCCCCCATTTTCATGACGGTGCCTTTGCCATAGGCTTTATCAAGTTTGTCTAAGGTTAATTGAAGTGCTTTAAGTTTAGCTTCTTTTTCGTTACTCATAAGTCATTTTTTAGTAGTGACGCTAAAGTACAATTTTTCCGATTGTTTGGGTTTTTTCTGACGATATTTAATTTGATATCTTTGCTGCATAACCTTAATCCTGTATAGCATGCAACTGTACAATACATTAAGCACCAAACAACGCGCTGCCCTAATCGACGAGGCGGGAGAAGAACGATTAACGTTATCGTTCTATGCCTACGCCCACATCAAACATCCGTCTGAATTTAGAGATCAACTTTTTATTAGCTGGGACGCATTAGGTGTCCTTGGAAGAATTTATGTGGCTCACGAAGGAATTAACGCGCAACTATCGTTACCTGCCCCGCGTTTTGATACGTTTAAAAATCATTTGGATACCATCGCTTTTTTAAAAGACGTACGTCTAAACATTGCGATCGAACAAGACAACAAATCTTTTCTAAAGCTCAAAATAAAAGTGCGAGATAAGATTGTTGCCGATGGCCTGAACGATGACACCTTTGATGTGACAAACAAAGGCGTACACCTCAACGCTGCGGAATTCAATGCGCTTGCTAGTGCAGAAGACACCATTGTAGTAGACATGCGCAATCATTATGAAAGTGAAATTGGGCATTTTGAAGGCGCCATCACCCCCAATGTGGACACCTTCCGTGATTCGTTGCCCATTATTGAAAAGGACTTGTCTGAACACAAATCAAATAAAAATTTGTTGATGTATTGTACCGGCGGAATTCGTTGTGAAAAGGCCAGTGCTTATTTCAAACACAAAGGATTTAAGCGTGTATACCAACTCGAAGGCGGCATCATTGAATATGCGCGGCAGGTGAAAAATCAAGGTTTGGACAATAAATTTATCGGCAAGAACTTTGTCTTTGACGAGCGCAGAAGTGAGGCTATCTCTGACGATGTAATCGCCACTTGTCACCAATGCGGTTCTACTTGTGACACCCATGTCAATTGTGCAAACGACGGCTGCCACCTACTTTTCATTCAATGTCCATCATGTGCTGAAAAACGTGACAATTGTTGTTCTGACAGATGTGCCGCTGTTGTTGCCTTACCCGAGGACAAACAAAGAGCGCTCAGAAAAGGCACACACAACAGCAATAAAATATTTAAAAAAGGGCGTGCCCATCACCTAAAGACCCTAAACCCATCGTGAAGAAATGCTTCTTACTTTTTGTTTTAGGTGTGTTGATGGGCGGCTGCGATACTTCTAGTGAGCTTATTTTTAATGAGCTTCCAAACCAGGGATGGCCACAAGACCAGTGGAAAACATTTTCATATAAAAATCGCTTGGTCGATAACGAGGCTTCACTGTATTGGATTCTACGCCACGACAACGATTACCCTTATGCAAACATTTTCTTTATTACTGAGTTGACAACACCCAAAGGGCTAACCCAATACGACACCCTTAATTATAGGTTGGCCAATGCCGATGGCAGTTGGTTAGGTGCTGGAATGTATCTCCACGAGCTAAGACTTGCATATATGGAACGGTTCTTGTTTGAAGAGCCAGGATACTATTTGTTTAGATTGCGTCCTGCGGTTCGTCCTAGTGACAGCGTTGTTGCTGACAGTATGCTTGTGGGACTACACCAAATTGGACTAGAAATAAGAACTTCGCCAAATGACTAAAAATAACAAATACCGCAAGTTTGTTCGATTTATTTGGATTGCCTTTGCCGCTGCCACGCTAGGAGTTGCTGGCATCTTTGGCGCTGCCTCTGCAGGCTTGCTTGGGAAAATGCCAGACTTTAGGCAATTGGAAAATCCCAAAACGAATTTGGCTACCCAAATCATTTCTGCAGACAATACGGTCTTAGGAAAATTCTATTTTAACGACAACCGTACCCCCATTTCATATGACGAAATTCCAAGCAGCATGATTGATGCGCTTATCGCTACCGAAGACGAGCGCTTTTACAGCCATTCGGGTATTGATTTTAAAGGTACCGCTAGAGCGTTGTTTTATCTTGGGAGGAAGGGCGGCGGAAGTACCATTACCCAACAGCTGGCGCGTCAACTTTTTACGGGCGTGCGTTCAAGTAATAAATTAGAGGCGGTTATTCAAAAAATCAAGGAGTGGGTCATTGCCATTCGATTGGAGCGCAGGTACACCAAGAGCGAGATTATTACCATGTACCTAAACATTTATGATTTTAATTATAATGCCGACGGTATTCGCTCTGCAAGCTCTATATACTTCTCAAAAATGCCAAAGGAAATGTCATTAAGCGAATCCGCCATGCTGGTCGGAATGCTTAAAAACTCGTCGTTGTACAACCCCTTAAGGAGACCCGAGCTTGTTCGAGAAAGACGAAATATTGTCTATCAGCAAATGTTACGCAACAACTTGATTGACCAAAAAGAAAAAGACTCTTTGGCGGCGCTGCCGATTGAAATCGATTTTAATCCGCAATCACACAGAGAAGGTATCGCAACTTATTTTAGGGCCTACCTGCAAAAGTTCATGCGGTCCTGGATAGCTAACAACCCTAAAAAAGACGGCAATTCATACAACCTCTATTTAGATGGGTTGAGCATATATACTACCATAGATTCTAGGCTTCAGACCTACGCAGAACAAGCAATAGGTGCGCATATGTCAACATTACAGAAAGAGTTTTTTAGACAAAATAGTGAGGAATTTAATCCAACAGCACCGTTTTTGGAAATTAAGGACGACGAGATTGAACGCATCATGGAACAAGCCATGCAACGTTCCGAACGCTGGCGAAAAATGAAAGCCCGAGGAATAGACGAAGCACGTATTTTGGCAAGTTTTGACGAACCTACCGAAATGGAAGTCTTTAGCTGGAACGGAGATATTGACACGGTGATGACACCAAGCGATTCCATTAGATACTACAAGCATTTCTTGCGCGCGGGTATGATGTCAATGGAGCCACAGTCGGGTCACGTCAAGGCGTGGGTCGGTGGCATAAATTATGGCCATTTTCAGTTCGATCACGTGATGCAGGGGAAAAGACAAATTGGCTCAACCTTTAAACCCTTTGTATATGCTACTGCCATTGATCAATTAAAACTTTCTCCTTGTGATTCGCTGCCAGACGGATATTACTGTGTTGAACCCGCCAAATTTGGTGCTCACGATGCGTGGTGTCCTAAAAATTCTGGTGACAGGTATATCGGAAAACGAACGCTTAAAAATGCACTTGCAAATTCGGTTAATACCATAAGTGCGCGCCTAATTGACAAAGTGGGGCCAAGACCTGTTGCAAACCTTGCCCGAAACTTGGGTGTAACCTCTTATATTCCGAGTGTACCTGCCATTGCCCTTGGCTCGGCAGATTTGAGCGTTTATGAAATGGTTGGGGCCTATTCCAGTTTTGCAAACAAAGGAATTTATGTTAAGCCCGTTTTGGTCACGCGTATTGAAGATAAAAACGGCACCGTAATTTATCAAGCAACCCCTGAAACAAAAGATGTGTTGAGCGAGGAATCTGCCTATGTAACCTTAAAGCTACTTGAAGGAGTAACGGAAGCTGGTTCAGGTATTCGACTACGCCATGTGGGTGCAGACAAAACAAATCCCATTTTTAGGGATATTGTCACAGGCTATCCCTATGCGTTCGAAAACCCCATCGCTGGAAAAACAGGAACCACACAAAATCAAAGTGATGGTTGGTTTATTGGCATGGTACCAAATTTGGCTACTGGTGTTTGGGTAGGGGGTGAAGATCGCGCAACCCACTTTGAGACCATTGCCTATGGTCAGGGCGCAACGATGGCCCTGCCTATTTGGGCAAGTTATATGAAAGCTTGTTATGCAGACTCTACACTAACCGTATCGCAAGAGCCGTTTGAAGCGCCATCGTTTGTCTCCATCCCGCTTGACTGTGACTCGCTGTCGTTGGCGCGACAACAAAAATCCTTCTTTAAAGACGAAGACCTTAGCGACCTAGGGTTTTAAGACGGCATACCGTGAACGGCTAAGTGACTGTTGTAGTAACGTTTATCGCCCGTAACTTCTTTACCAATCCATGCAGGAAGCTGAATTTTATCCTTGGGGTTTTTAAGTTCAATCTCGGCAATGACCAAACCCGTAAGTGCACCTTCAAAAACATCGACCTCAAAAAGTTGTTGCTGATCAACAACGTGATGCCTTGTCTTTTGGATAAGACCAGGCAGGCACAATGGCATCAATGCTTTTGCTTCCGTTAAGGGTATTTCTTGCTCCCATTCTAAGCGGGTGGTGCCCTCGGTGGAGGATGCCCCTTTTATGGTCAAAAATCCTTTGCCGTCCCCAATGCGTAGGCGAACGGTACGCTCAGGATCGTTGGAAATATATCCTTGGAAAATCTGAAAAGAATGTCGGGGTGAAAGAATAGCTTGCTTTAGATCGTCTACCAAAAATTTACGCTCAATTTCAACCATTCTGTACTGGATCAAAAATAGTATTTAGAGTAGCGGCAAGACGTAGTCCAGCAAATAACAGCTGCTTGCGAACTGTTTCGAAATTTTGATAGTGATAAACATACCCAAGTCTACTGCCTTGTGGGGTTTTGTCATAAAGCGTATTTGCTAAGTCTTGGGATTGGTTAACCCAATCTAATAAGGGCGCTGCCATGACAACTGCTTTTTCGTCTGTTGTGCGTTTTGGCAGATCAGCTGCAAGTTCGCTGTAGCTCATGTTATAATGCTCAATTAAATCGGTATCCCACAATCGGTGGAGGTTAGTGCGTTTGCCAAACCAAAAAAGGTCAATGCTATTTCCGCCTCTATCTTCCTTTCTGCCCGCATGGAACGGTTGGTGTATGTCACCTATAAAATGCACAAGTAATTTTAGATAAAAAGCCTTGTCTTCTTTTGATGCGGTTGGGTTTTTTAGGGTTTCTATACAAGTTTCAATAGCAGTTACGATATCACCCTTGGTGGTTTTTTCCGCCTCATGGTATCGCGTGTGTTGATCCATGTTGACATAATGCCAAGGCGCTAGGTGGTCATATCTATTATCAGAGCGAATTTCATCGGCATAGGTAGAAACAAAGGCGAGCGACATACCGCCTAAAAGTGCATTCACTTGTTGTGCTGTTTTTGGGGTTAAGTGCTTTTGGGCCACAGCCCCTATTACGCGATGTCCGGTGCTTCCCCAAGCTTCAGCACTGGCGTAGTGTGGTGTGGCAAAATAAAACAAGAAAAATGCTATGAGTAAATATACTTTCATGAGTCAAAACTACAGAATTCCTCGTATAATGGTTGGACGGTATTCATCGCTTAAAAAGTCGATGCCGAGTGTGAACTGGTGAAAGCCAGTGTTGTTGATTTTTATATT
Source organism: Bacteroidota bacterium (assembly GCA_038143535.1). Lineage (GTDB taxonomy): Bacteria > Bacteroidota > Bacteroidia > Flavobacteriales > Flavobacteriaceae > UBA7446. The sequence goes on along the minus strand of JAYQMD010000001.1, from coordinate 60,603 downwards.
TCCAAGACCAACGGTATAGGCATATGAAAAGGTCCAGTTTTGGTGTTTTACACCTGTTAAAAGGGTAAGTTGGGTAAATGGTTCGTTGTAAGAAGCAATTGAGGTGTTGTCAAGCGTATTCGTAACTCCTTTTCGATATGAAGTGCCCAACCATAACTGTGTTTGACGAATACTGTGGTGTGATTTTAGACTAATATCTAGGTTCGGTCGGTCGACATATTGCAAATAGTCAGCCAAAAGTGAGGGCTCCAAGGCCCACTTGGAGGTAATTTCAAAAAAGTTTCCTGCAGACACCAAAAAACGCATAGGGCTTTCGAGTAATACTTGGTCGCCGACGTTCTTGCCTTGAAAAACAAGGTTTTGGATAGTAAGATGAGTATAAAAAGAGACTAGATTATACATGATGCCAACATCCATGTAAATACTTGAACTATTAACTTGCTCTTCTTTTATGACTGCTTCTGAAGAAGGGGAAAAAGCGGTCTGATCGTGTCGATGAAAAGAGCCGCCGGCCGATAAGCCAAATGAGAGTTGATTAATTTCGTTTTGTGATCTATAGAAATTTATATGATGCGCATAAGTTGCTTGAATTCCTGTATTAGAATGAAAACCATTTTTGTCATTGAAAACCATACCGCCAATGCCGGATTTATCACCTACTCTTGCGTGCACATTTAATGTCTGCATGGAAGGGGCGTTAGCAATCTCTAACCACTGCGTTCTAAAAGACATCCTAACTTTCAGCCCCTCATAGTGGGCACCTGCCATTGCGGGATGAAGCAAAAAATAATTATCGGTGAGATAATCGGTATATATGGGCATGCGGTATTGTGCTGCTACAGGTGTAACAAACATAAATAAGAGGGGAATCAGTTTGGTAAATAATATATTCTTATTCGACATGTAAAGAATTCATTACATTCGTGCAAGTTACATAAACCTATGCTAAAGTTGCTTCGAAATACAGTGCCGATTTGTTTTATTGCGTTCGTTTTGTGCATGCCCACGTCGTTATTCGGACAGCTAAGTAAGGTGCATTACATTCCGCCATTGCCCTATTTTGATACAGCAGCCAATGATGACTATTTTAAAAGCGTTTATATTTACATCTCAACTCCTGAACCTGTTGCTAACTTTAGCATACGGCCCTTAGGAAGCCCGGCAAGTTCATGGATTTCTGCTAGCGTAACAAATAATAGCTCCTACAGCTCAGCATTAGATCGTAATATTATTGGCGCAATCGCAAATGACGTAACTGCCCAACACATATTTGAAAACAAAGGATACAAAATCGTTTCTGACAAAGAAATCTATGTTTCTGTACGGGTAAGACACGATTATCATGCAGGGGCAATTGTAAGCAAAGGGCTTGATGGTTTGGGAACCCGTTTTAGAGTAGCGGGCATGGAACGAACTACTAATAACGATATGTCATTTTTTTCAGTCGTTAGCACACAAAACAACAATACCATATCGTTTGAGGCCAATGGTGCGCCGCTAACGTCCTTAAACGCCGCTTTACCAACATCTGTTCAATTAAATAAAGACGAAGTTTTTATCGCTTCGTTCTACGGAAATGATGTTGTTGCTAATATTGGGACGCTTATCACCTCAACCAAAGAAATCGTTGTTAACACGGGAAGCCTTTACGGCAGCTTTAGTAACGAAATAATAGACAGCCCACCCCTAACCCCTCAGGATGAAAAAAATTATTTTACGGGCGGTGACATGGGAATGGATCAATTGGTTAGCATCAATCCTACTGTAGATGCCACTTCCTATATTATTGTAAAAGGAGACAGCTTTAACAGTATTGAAAACGCACTAATCATTGCCGATGAAGATGGAACCACGATTGAAATTAACGGAAATCCATACAACGACCCTGAGTCTGGTAAGAATACATTAAATGCTGGTGAGCATTTTTTTGTAGAGGGAACCAGTTATTCGGCAACAAGCCCTTTGCAATACATGTACATAACATCAAACAAAAATATTTATTTGTTTCAAGGCACGGGAGATAAGTTTACTCAATTAAACGGCAGAAATAATAGGCATAGCTATTCTGCCAACCAAGGTATGTTTTTTGTGCCGCCGCTTAACTGTGCTTCCACAGGAGACGTTGAGAGCATTGCGCAAATAGATGAGGTTGACGGGGGGAGCGTTTCAAGTGGAGGTGCCTTTGCTGGAAGTGCGTTTGTTTTGAGTAAAGCAGGGTCAACCGTTACGCTTAATGGTGCGCCCATTGGACCACAAGCAGCAGCGGAAATAGACATTCCAATAGGAGGGGTTGACGCCTATACCATTCACCGTGTAAACGACATTACTGGAGACATCGCTGTTGTCGGGTCTGATGAGCTTTATGTTTCGTATTTCAATGTAAACTCAGCTGCAACTTCTGGAGCTTTTTACTCTGGCTTTACGCTTGAACCTAAAATAAGCCCTGAACTAACTGTTGGCACGCTAGGAAGCTGCCTTTTCGAAGACGGTAGTTCAAATGTAGTTTTTAACATCCCTAATTCCGCTTATGATGGCTTTGACGAATTTAAATGGCAGAAAAAAAACATTACAACCAATCTGTGGGAGAATATTTTCAACAGTCCTACTTTAAAGGATCCTCGAAATTATACGCCAAAAACCACAGGCCAGTACCGCGCTGCAGCCGTTATTAATTGTTTGCCAAACCCTGCCCGCTTTTCTGAGCCTTTAGTACTTGGATATTGTCCTGCTGATTTTGATAAAGACGGGGTTATTGATAATTTGGATGAAGACAATGACAATGACGGCATTCACAACAGCCTTGAATCCTATGGTAATATCCCTGTCGATTTTAGGGATATTAATTCGCCGTTAATACCCGTGCCTTCAGGAGCAGAAAAGACGGTTATAACAAGTGTTGTCTATAAAAAAAGTGCAACCATTACAGGTGATGCTACTGGCCAGATAAGTACTTCTTTTAATCCTGGCACTTCAGATGAGGCTTCTTTGGCATATCGTTTTGACAACCCCGTAACGCTCCGCATTACTTACGCTGCCGCATCACAACACAATATTTCTGACAAAGAGGCTTTCACCTTACAATCCATAAACGAAAATGCGCCTGTGACCATGCTGAATCCCTCTGGCGAGTTACTGATAGATACCAACCTTGACGGTATTTACGAATCAGATGTGTTAGAATACAGCGCAAGCTCCATACAGTTTTCTTTTAACCCAAGTGTGGCATATGATGGCGGTTATGATTTTTCTTTTAACAAATCTAGCGACACCCCAGATGATGGAATTCGCTTTTTACACAACGTATCAAACAATACAAATGCATCTAAATTCAACGGCTACTTTGAGCTAATCAATTATAAAAAAGACAGTGACGGTGATGGAATTAATGATGCACTTTCACTAGACAGTGACGGTGATGGCTGCCCAGATTATATAGAAGCCGGATTCTCCGATGAAAATAATACCAAACTATTTGGAAGTGCTGTGCTGAGCGTTGAGTCCGGTACAATACGAGATGATGGTACCGTAGCTGCTCATGATTACGCGCTGCCCATAGGAGACTACGATAGTAACGGCATATACGACTTCCAAGAGCCTGGATTGATCCCTAGTTTTTCTTCGCAACCCATGGCGACAACAGTAACAGAAGGCAGTACGGCAAGCTTTACAATTGATGTTGCTAACGCCAATTCATTTCAATGGTTGATGGATGGTGCGCCTATAACAAACCATGCTACATTTAATGTCTCTACAGATGGTAAAACCCTCAGTGTAAACACTAGCGACACTTCTTTAGATGGAAAAAAATTCTCTATTTTGGTAAAAGGAGAATCTTATTTGTGTACAACTTCATCTAGCGAGGCTCTGCTAAATGTACTCGCTATTCCTTCAATCCCTATACTTAATCGCGTGTATTCTTTTTGTTTTTCAGGTTTAGCAACTAATGTAAAATTGGTGTCCGATTTAAAGAAAGCTATTGGAAGAAATGATATAAATATTTACGAAAATGAAATTGGAGGAGCTCCACTCGCCAACACTGACCAACTTGTTGATGGAGAAGATTATTTTGTAAGTGCTGTCAATAGCACTGGTGCAGAGAGTCCCATTCGCTCGGTTACTAATGTTATTATTGCAAGTCCTACGCTCAATTCCTCTAATCTGAATAATACTGTTTGTTTGGGGGACCCAATAACTATTACTGCCACAGGAGTACCACAAACCGTTTTTGAATTTGAGAGCAGTCTTGATTCATCATACGAAAAATTTTTAAGTTATCAGGGGTCACATTATTTCCTTAAAAAAGATCCCATGCCTTGGACAACGGCCAAAAGCCTTATCAAGTCTTTGGGGTCTGGTGCGTCCATGTATGTGATTAATTCTAAAAGTGAAGAAGAAGCAGTATACAATGAGTTAGTGAGAAGAGGTTATGCGGGTGTCCCTCAGAACAATCATTTTTGGTTGGGCCTTAGGCAAGTTGAAGCCTTAAAAAATGGGCAAGTAAATGAAGGCTGGGTATGGTTAGATGGCAAAGTTATTGACGCTACAAGTTATAAAAATTGGGGAAATAATGAGCCAAATGATTCCAACCGAGGTCCCAATGATTCCGATGGTGATGGCAATCTAGATCCTGCTACGCCTGGTATTGAAGATAAACAAGAAGACTATGCGCAATTTGATTTTAATAATGCTGGTATAGTGTGGAATGATATGGCAGATAATGGTGGTAATGGCAATTCTTGGCCCATATTTGAGTTTGAAGGTGAATCAAGTGTTAAATGGCATAAACAAGAAGTGGGCGAAGTCAATAAAACCCAGATTATAGGCATGACAGGCAATAGTATTGTGGAGACTCCCTCAGTTACAACAACTTATTTTTATGAAATTAGGGTAAATAGTGTGGTTTGTAAGGACAGTATTACCATAGCAGTTAATGACTTGCCATTAGTGACTCCGTATATTTCAACGCCAGTATTGAGCACAGCTTGTGACAATAATTTAGATGGAGACAGCACTAACATTAATGAGGCTGAATTTAATTTAGCCAAGCACAGAGAAGGTATGTTGCTAGGAGCCATTGACAGAGATATCTTTTATTACATGACAGATAAGGCTGCTGTTGCTGATAGCATCTCAACTACAGTGCCCTTTACCAATACGGAAAACCCTCAAATGCTGTTTTTCAGAGTAGCTAATACGGACACAGGCTGTATGTCTAACGATTTAGGAAGCTTTTATTTGACTGTTGAAGACCTTCCGCCAGAAATAACCATTGCTGACTTGCACGATTGTGACGACGATACCGTTGGCAATGATAAAGACGGCGAACATACGTTTGATTTAACCTTAAAAACAGCTGAAATTGAGGCTGCTTTAGGCGGGTCGGCTTTAGGCTACGACATCAGCTATCACATTTTATTAAGTGATGCCAAAAACGATAACTCACCTATTACGTCCTACACCACACTGCCTGCAGACGGAAGGGAGAAAGAAATTTTTGTTCGCATAGAAGATCTTAATACAGGATGTGTTAGGTATGACAATTCCTTTAAGTTGATTGTGGACAAGCTGCCAACTGCGCTCATTTCAACAATAGAAATTGAACAATGTGAAAGTGATGGTCAAATTAAGTACAACCTCAACACACTTGTTGATCGCTATTCTGCAAATGCTGCTAATGAAACCTTTGAGTTTTATTTAGATACTGCCTTGACAAACCCCGTGGTTGACGCCGAGACTTTTTTTGTGCCGGTCGGTATTTCCTCACAAAACGTATATATAAAAATCATTGATAACAATTCTCTTTGTGCGCGTTTTGATGATGTGTTTACTGCTGGAGGCCCTAGAGAGCCAATAAAGATTTCTTTTACTGTTGGAACTAACGATACGCCTGCGGCGTTTACGCCACTAACTTTTTACGATTGTGTTGATGAAAGTAGTGGTACTCCAGTTACAGGAACTTTTGAGGCGTCCATTTTCAACGATATTAGAGCAGATTTATTGGCCGCAGATCCAGGCTACAACATGCCAACTGTAGAAATTAATTTTTACGAAAGTGAATTAGATGCTATTTATCAAAGAAATGCTATTAAAGTAACACAGCCGCTGCTTGTTAATCCACCCTTAAAAACACAGGAAATATGGGCGGGCGTTCAAGATGTAGGAGTAAAAATTGAATGTTTAGGGCGCATTAAAGTCGCTGATTTGATTTTGACGCCTTTTCCAACATTTGATCTGCCATCAACACAGGTGTTCTGTACCAATTTGGGTAAAGATGTTATTACAGTTACCAATGAGGGGGGAAACTATACGTATGCTTGGACAATTGACGGCAATCCAATTAAACAACTCACTAAAGAAATAAGTATTGACTCTGGCGGTACATATACAGTCACTGCTACAGATGATTTGACAGGCTGTGAGACCGTCCAAACTATTGTGGTGAATGAATCTGAATTTCCGCTATTTGAACTTGACGATTTAACTATCTTTGACTTAACTGGAGACGGTAGAAACAGAATTGAAGTGCTAACCGACACCGGTGCGCTTGGGGTTGGTAATTATGATTTTTCACTTGATGGGGGTAATTTTCAAGATAGCCCAATTTTCGAAGACGTCCCTCCTGGTATACACTATGTTTCTGTAAGAGACAAAAATGGGTGTGGTATACAAAGTGTTGCTGTCTCAGTAATTGGTTATCCGCTTTATTTTACACCAAATGGCAATGGCCAAGACGATAATTGGCAGGTTTTAGGAGTAAACGGGGTATTCCAGTCGCAGTCTTTGATTTATATTTTTGATCGGCATGGAAGACTGTTGGCACAAATTGCACCCGATGGTCTCGGTTGGGACGGCACCTACAACAGCACGCCCATGCCTGCTGATGATTACTGGTTCAGGGTAAGGTTAGAAGATGGCCGAACTTTTACGGGACATTTTAGCTTAATTAGATAAATGAAACGGATTCCGACAACCGTGTTTAGTGAGTGGGCAGCCATTGGCCGAGACGAACGCATGGCCAAAGGGCACAAGATTGCCGTGAAGAATATGCTTGACTACGTCCTTAATGGCTTAGACCACTACAGCTTTATTGATGCTGGGTGTGGAAACGGCTGGGTTGTGCGTCTGGTAAAAGCACTAAAGGGCTGTGCGGCGGCGGCTGGTGTTGATGGCGCGCATATGATGATTGAAAAAGCACGGTCAATTGACCCTAATGGCGCATATTACCACGCTGATTTAAGCATTTGGGTGCCAAATAAAAAAGTGCATGTTGTTCATTCGATGGAGGTGGTATATTACCTCTCTGACCCAAAAGCGTTTATCGCCAACGTATATAAAAACTGGCTAAAAAAAGATGGCCGACTAGTTGTAGGGCTTGACTTCTATATAGAAAATACGGTTTCCCACTCTTGGCCTGAAGACTGTGGAGTTTCCATCATGCACCTGCTTCCTGAGGCAACGTGGATTGGCTTTTTTAAAGACGCTGGGTTTGGTAATGTTCAATCATGGCGTGTTGACGTAAAAGAAAATTGGGCTGGAACCTTGGTATTAACAGGCGTAAAATAGTTGCTACTTTCTTAAAGCCGTAACAAAAAAATACCCTAGACGGCTTTGGGCTTTAAAAGGCAAGTCTATTATCTCAAGGCTTCGTCTTTTTCCTCTTTTAGTTTAAAATAAGTCAATACGAATGTCTTGTCAACTACCGCTCCTTGAATCTCTGCCCTTCTAATCGCATTGCAAAAACCTTCTTCGGCATGTGCGTCGCCAAAATCATCAATTCCTGCACCTTTAGCATAGTAACTGTCACCCTTAAACCGAATGGCCAATTCACATGATTTGCCTTCCATATCAAACATGCAAATTCCGCAAGTGGCTTCGGCATTTATTAGTTCAAGCTCGGAATTCGGCAATATTTCGATATGTTGCCCAAAGGCCAATACGGGAAGTAACAAAAATAACATGTTTTCCATATCATAAAAATACGCTTTTGTGCATAAAGTAGCTTTAGTTTCGCTAGCCCCGCCTTGGTTTATTTATATTTGAGGATGGAATTTGACATCCCTAAAGAGATTCTGGTAGGAATCAGTAATTATTTATGGCATTGTGCTCTTTGTCTTATTCAAAAGAAAAGGATAAAACGCCTTTTTTCGCCAAAAAAACTACTCCAAAACGAAAGGACATTTTGGTGGTCCTTCCTATACCAGAACCACAAAGTTATATTTTAGATAATCAACATATTATAGATTAAGGTGTCCAATAAAACAGGACATAACCGTGAGATTTGTATAAATATAGTTTATTTAAAAGTTATTATATCCACCTTCTGGTTTTTGATTTATACGATAAATATTCTTTTCCAAATTTTTCTTCAAGAAAAACTTCTTCTCTTTTAATTTGGAATTCATTTATCCAAAAGTAAAAAATGAATGGAGTTATTATGGAATAATAATTTAAATAAAAAATTGAGGTTGAGATGACAATCAGAATCATCCCCAGGTACATCGGATTTCTGGAGTATTTATAAATCCCAGTATTAACGAGTTTGTTAACTTTTATGAACTTTACAGGATTTACTGTGGTTTTTGATTTTATAAATTTTAGAACAGGGATTATTAAAATAAAAATTCCAACTGAAAATAGTAGAATTGAAATTGAATGTTGATATGGGAAATAAATTATCTCAAATTTATTTTCGGAAAAATAAATAGTTGTGACCAAACATAAAGCCAATATCGGCGGTGGTATTTTTAACATTTTAAAAGTTTCAACAAAATTGGTTAATTTAAATAACACCAACAAACAATTAGAGTTGTCCTACTATAAGACTCTTTGGAGGTAGAGTTAAGTCAAAGCGAAATAGAGTTGTTCCAGTGCCTTTGTATGTACGTTCTGATAATCAATAATTTATGCTTGCGTTACGGACTCACTGAGGTATTCAAAGAATCTATATACGGTCTTACCTTCCCGAAAACTCATACCAGAATCCTTCCTGTGCAGATATAGAAAATGAAAATAAAATTGTTAGAAAGTATATATATTTTCTCATTATTTTTTTCATTATTTTTTCATTAACTATAAATTATTTTACTGAGCCGCCTGAAGTTTGAGGAATATACCACCTACATCAAAATATTCATAATCAACAGTTTGTAAACCCTCCTCGTTATAGTTAGCAACACCATAATACTTTGTAGTAAAATCCATCTTAGTTGCTTTATGATTATAATTCCAAACTCCATAAACCCTTACAGAGCCATTAGGAAGATATAGTGAATCATCAACACCAGGAAAATATTTTCTTTCCGTAAACTTAAAATTTTCAAATTCTGAATGCCAGCCTTTCATTGCCTCAACGTAGTCGGATTTTGTCAATGAATCTGCATCTGCATTATTCCAAATAAAATCCTCACTTAATGTTGCAAACATTTCTTCTAAGTTACCTTGTTCAAACAAGTTGAAGCCATTGTCCATTAATTCTTTGTTTGTATTGAATTTTTCCATTCCTGCTATAAATTGAGTTGCTCCATTAATTTTAGCTTTATCTTCAGATGATGTACATCCTATAAACAATATTATTGTCAGTGTAAAAATTAGTTGTTTCATTTTGATGTTGAATTAAATTTTGTAATTGATTCGTCTCAAAAATAACAATAAACTATTGTGTGTGTGTTAAATTAGTTTTAAATGTATCTCTAACCTATTTAAGAGGTTTAGAGGTTGCTGAACTTGAGGAAAGTGATATGCCTATGGTTTAATTAGTCTAATATACTGTAAGGACTAAAATTTCCAATAAACCACTGCCCGTCAATAAAGACTATTGTTTTTAATCCGCTACTAGGAAATCTGCCATAAATTTTTTGTCCAACAGATGCAGTTATAAGCCCATCACCTAGCTTGTATGAAGAGATTGGGTGAGAGTTGGATGTAAACGTTATTGCACAATCCTCAATCGTTGCATTATTTGTCCCCCTTAAACTATATATATAAATTACATCCATTTCAGAAACCTGGGACTCATCAGGCAGTATAATAGTTGTATTTGCTGCATTAACAAAAACAAAAGGCTTAGATGAAAGCTGAATTGTTTGATTGTCAGCGTTTACTTTAGAAATATTCCATTCAAAAAACTCCATAGAAACTGAGTTCTTAATGAAGTTTTCAATAAACGTTTTTGTCACTGCGTCCTGTGCATCTGTGGGATCTGCTACATTTTTGATTTGGTTATTTTCAGCACTAACTGTTCCATTTAATAGTATACCCGTTTCAGTAGGGTTAGTTTGAACAGGGTTAACCGTTATTGTCCTAACTACAGGCGTAGCAGCATTACCAGCTGCATCACTTACATTGTAGGTAACAGTGTATGTGCCTACTGTACTTAAATCTACTGTACTTGTTACTGTAATGTTAGCTGTGATATCTCCATCTACATTGTCTGAAGCTGTTGCGCCTTCGTCTGTATATGTAGCCCCTTGGTTTACAGAAACTGTAGTAGCGCCATTGATGGTAATAACTGGGGGTTCTGTGTCTACAGCATCCCTAACAAATCTTACTGAATAGCCAGTTTGCTTCAAGTTGGCGCTCCTGTCAAAGTGAGTACTGTTGACGAATAAGCTATAATAATTAGCATTAAACCAATCCCACCATCCGAAGAACACCACCAGGGTGCTGCACTTCCTTCAAAGTCGGAAATCCTTCACGTCTTTAAACCTTCAGGAATAGCGTTAAAACCGCTTCTGTTATTTAAATTTTGGTCTTTGCCTGGTGCTCCTGTAATTGGTGAACTATCCCAACCTGTCGTAGATGCCATTGACTTGGCAATTTTGTTTCCTGTAGGAAATTGGTCATAGTTATATCCTTTGGCGATAAGGTAGCTTTCTAAAGTTCCCGATTCGGAATTACTTGGAACTTGCCAGCCTTCGGGCGCAAATTCTTTTCTTAGGTCTAGGTCAGACCTTGAAGCTTATTGTGAATCCCAGCCACAGCATACCAGTTATATAGTTTTCCTTTTGCTGGGTCATTGTCATAGTAACACCAAGCACCTGTAGTGAGGTTTTCCCAAATTCCGTTATCCGTTACTTGTGGTATTTCAGTACCATCTCGGTACGTAACTACCTCCGCATTTTCTATCGCCCAGTCTTGTGTGCCATAGTTTATCCATTCAAAGGAGTTGCCATTTTGGTCAGTAGCTGTGCCATCAGCGTAGCGTTGTGTCCCTAGAACATTTACGGCTCTTTCAACCGGCGTTGCAGCATTACCAGCTGCATCACTTACATTGTAGGTAACAGTGTATGTGCCTACTGTACTTAAATCTACTGTACTTGTTACTGTAATGTTAGCTGTGATATCTCCATCTACATTGTCTGAAGCTGTTGCGCCTTCGTCTGTATATGTAGCCCCTTGGTTTACGTAGACTTGTGATGGACCTAAAAGTGTAATAACTGGGGCTTCTGTGTCTACAGCACCTAACAAATCTTACTGAATTTCCATAGGATGGAACATCTGAGGGGTTTCTTGAAAGATTTATAGAAGCATTGGTTATGGTAATGTAAAATAAGCTACTCAAGGAATAATCGACGTGAGACCACCAAGCGGCATAAAGTCCTTCATTTTGAAAATCACCTAATGGATTTTTAAATCCATCGGGAGGGCATTAAACCCACTTTTATTTCCAATACTTTGATCATAGCCTGGGCTACCTTGAATTTCACTAGGATTCCAACCTGTATTAGAGGTCATTGACAGGGCAATTTTATTTCCTGTATTAGTTTGGTCATAGTTATATCTGTTGACTATTAGGTAGCTTTCTAAAGTCCCCCCATTCGGAATTGCTTGGAACGTGCCAACCTTCGGGAGCAAATTCTTTATTAGGGGTATTTTCATCATTATCGTGCCTACCAATTATTGCATATGCATTTAAAGTTTTCCTTTGCTGGGGTCATTATCAAAATAACACCAAGCGCCCAACTGATTATGAGTCAGCTACTCTAACCAACTGAGCTATAGGACCTGAATAGCAAAAATACACAATAATTTATCAGTTCTTCATCTGTTGTAAAACATTTTTCTGTCGTCCGACATTGGCCTAAAAGGCGTGGAAACCTTATGCCTCTGGTTCTGAAAAAGGACAATTCGGGTCAAAAAGTGTTTGTGTAAGTTCTTCAAAAACAAGGGCTGCTTTTTGTATCTGTTCGGCCGCTAGTGTTGGTGACACCTTTCCGCGAGCTGATGCTTTTTCTCCTACATAAAGCACCCCTTTTTTATATTGCTTAATGGCTATAACACCCGCCTGTCCTGTTGGATTATTTGGGTTGTGTGTGTTCCATAGCATTGCATACATAAGTAACTGCCGTGCCTGACCCCTATCGGGATCGTTAGCTAAACCCGTCCAGTCCATGATCCCTAAATCTTGCAACTGCCCAGTTTTATAGTCCAAAACACGGATGGTTCCATTGTATTTGTCCACCCGATCAACCGTGCCTTTAAACGTGACAGGCCCTTCAATGCCCGGTACCACTTGGGTCATGGATAACTTTTGCTCCAATGCTACAATTTCAATTACATTACCTGCTTCGATTTCACTCTGTTCATGAGCAATGATATTTTGAATGTTCCGCTTTATCGCTGCCAAGGCAAGCACGTTTTTCCCTGAAATATTTTGAGGGTGTTCGAGTTTAACCATTTCATCAGCAACGGTATCCACGCGGTCTATCATGTCTTTACAATCGGATTGTGATAACTGCTTACCCACATAGGGCATATAAAGCGCTTCCAAACAGTTATGAGTTAATGTTCCATAGGTTTTGTGCGAGAAATACGTTTCAAGCTCGTCTTCTTCTCTCAATCCTAACAAGTATCTTTTGTAAAAAGCATATCCGTCTTTTACGAAGACGTTTAATCCTGAAGGAGAAAAGCCGGCCTTAGCCAACTCCAGTAGCTTTTCCATCACTGCAGGTGTTTTTGGAATACTTTTGTGGCTGCTTGGCGGTGGTACAAATGGCACATTTTGGGTGTGCTCTTGCCAACTGTGAGTTTCTGGGCAATCAAACGCCCATTGTCTTATGAATCTGCTGGGCTCACCCACTTGGATTCCATCTGTAGTACCGTTATAAAACAGCTTAACCTTAGAGGCACGATACATAAGGCGATAAAAATGATAGGTAAAAATGGCGTCTTGTTCATCTTGCGTCGGCAGTCCAAACGCCTTTTTAACTTCATAAGGAATCCAAGACGGCTGCTCGCTTTGCCCTGGTAAAACACCCTCATTAACACCTGCTACCAATACATTGTCAAAATCAATGGCTCTCGTTTCCAAGACACCCAGAATTTGTAAGCCTTCCAATGGAGAGCCTGCAAAATTTAGTTTTTGCCCTGCGCTCAGTTGGCTGTAAAGATTGCGCAGCAAGGAAAATGAAAAGTCTTGATGTAGCCCTGATGCTAAGTCTTTAATTTGGCTCAACAGCACCATCAACTTCTCAACGGCAAGGCTATATACTTGTCTTACTGCTTGGCTTTGTTGCACGTCATAAAACAGCGGCAAGATCTCTAGCATATCGGCAATCCACTGGTTGGGTGTTCTGTTAAGTCTAAATAATGTATCAACGCTTGCATGTGCTGCTTTGGGAACAATCGCTTTTATATAAGCCGTGTCTAAGTAGCTTCTGTGTTCTTTTTTTGCCTGTTCCAATACTTCGTCTAAATTGGGAGCTGTGGTTAAAAAAAACGCCTTGGTTTCAGGGATGGAAAGCACGCTTTCTACATCTGCAAAATAAAAACCTTTTCCCGTTTGATGAAATGCCATTTTTAAGAGCGCATTTATAAAAATAGCTGTGGGGTGCTGATCTAGCGGGAAGCCCATCGTGATATTCAACTTGTCAATTGAAGGCGGGAGTGCATAAAGCAACGGCATAAGCAAAGACTCGTCTGCCAGCACAACCGCAGTTTTAGACCAATCCTGCGGATTGTCCATCTTGGCCAATAAATCTCCTATTTCTTTGGCCTGTCCCAGCTGTTGCTGCACCTGTATTACCTTTATACTTTTGGAGTCGTTAAAATGAGAATGCGCTTGATTAAAGGGCTGCTGTTTATACTCGGGCCAAGTTGAAATATAGCTGCGAATAAAACGCCCCGCCTGGTGTAGCTCATCATCTAACATCTGCTTATCGATATCCCAAAAAACCTGTGCGCGGTCTTGTGTGAGTAACTCACGGACAATAAAAATTTCACTAGGGCTCAAAGCGTTGAAGCCACAAAATACAAATTGAATTTTTGAGTTGTGCTGTAAAAAGGTCTCCAACAGTTCGGTTGACATACGATAACACATACCGGGCGTTGTTTGTCCGCTTTCTTCAAGGCGATGCATTAAATCATGATAAATGTCTGGAAGGCGTTTCCAAAAAGCTGTGTAATCTTGAATAATTTTGTCTTTCGCTTGTCCCCATGCCCTAATTTCGTGTAAGGACGACATATAGGAGAAAAAATCCTTTCGGTGTACCAAGTATTGGTCTATGGTGTTAAGGTCCTTTAGCAAGGGGGTAGACCATCCCAAAAAAGTTTCAAAGCTGTTGGGCTTGTCCTTTTTATCTATTGATGCGCAATAGCTCTGATAAAGCGCCTGTTGCTGCTCTAATTCTGTCGCAGGTTTGAGCATGCTTATGGCCACAACAAAGTCGTCGATGCTGTAAGACTGAGGAAGAATAAGAGGGCCCTCTAGGGCCACTGTGAGTTCTTTTTGAAGAAAGAGTTGTGCCCTTCGGTTTGGCAAAACGAAGCACATGTTTTCCCAGTCGGGTTGTTGGGTTTTTAACGATTGCACTACGTTTCCTAAAAAAGAATTCGCCATGCCCTAAAATAAAAAAACGCGGTGAAATCATCGCGTTTTGTTTATGTTATTAATATTGTGGTATTTAGTTCACTACTTTGAACTCTACACGACGGTTAATCGCACGACCATCTTCCGTGTCGTTGCTTGCTTTTGGCATAGATTCGCCAAATGCTTTTGTACTTAAACGACCCGCGTCAATACCAACGTTAACCAAGTAGTCTTTAATAGAACTTGCTCTGTTGTTAGACAGTGGGTTGTTGAAAGACTCTTCGCCTGTATTGTCTGCATGACCCTCGATGCTAATGTTTGCATCGCTGTTGGCCAACAATACTTTGATCACTGTAGATAGACGCTGAACGTCCGTAGTGTCAATATTGTACTTTTCTAAATCAAAGTTGATATCATAATCCACTAACATAGAAAGTGGATACTCTGGGCAACCGTTGTTAGAAGCTGGGCCTGCTACTGCGGGACACTTATCATCTTTATCTGCAACACCATCGCCGTCTGCATCTGGGCAGCCATTCATTACTTTGCTTCCTGCTGCGTTAGGGCAAGCGTCATCTGCATCTTTTATGCCATCGCCGTCTGCGTCTGGACAACCATTCAAGGCTACAACACCAGCTACGTTAGGACAAGCGTCGTCTGCGTCTTTTATGCCATCGCCATCTGCATCTGGGCAACCGTTAAGGGATGCTATGCCAGCTGTCATTGGGCAATCGTCATCGCTGTTTTTGATGCCATCGCCGTCGTCGTCAGGACAACCGTTAAAGCTTTCTAAACCAGGAACTTCTGGGCATTCATCAACGGCATCTTTAACGCCGTCTCTGTCTTTGTCGCCATCACCAAAAGCGAACGTTAAGCCTGCAAGATGTTGAAAGTGGTCACGTCCGTCATCACCACTGCCGATTAAACCGTCAAACTCTTTGGTATGCATTTTATACGTTGTCTTAACAGAAAGCGCAAGTGCATCGTTAAACCAATAGTTAATTCCTGCTCCTGCGTAAACAGCGAAGAAATCCTTGGTATCTGGTGATATGCCCGATAGACCGTCCACGTAACCTAAGCCAGCACGTAGTGTTGACTCAAAATTGCCTAAATCAATAACTTCTCTAGATGACAAAGATGTGCCTAGGTCTATGCCATAGTACAAATCATCTTCTCCTGAAATGCGATCAATATTGTTGATTGTTCCTGCTATATTAACGGAAAATCCAGATCCGATGTGCCTTGAAATTTGGAAGTAAGAAAAGTTTGGAGAAATACTTAGGTCTTCTTCAGCAAAGCTTCCCGTTTGGAACAGATCAACAGCGTTAGTACCAACTGTTATGCTCCATGGGTTGCTTTCGTTCTGTGCATACACAGATGAAGAAAACACAGCTACCATAAAAACTGTGGATATATAATTTTTCATGATCGTAGATTAATAATTTATTCAAAAATACTAAACTTCTTTGAAAATAAGACTGTTTCCGCAGTAAACCAGCAGTTTTTGTTTTACGTTAAGCCCTTGAAGTCTTAAACATGTAGCATATTCTTCAAGCTGATTCGCATGGCTCTTGTGGTGTTGGCCTGTCTTATAATCCAACAAAAAAACGTTTTTATCTTTTGTAATGACAAATCTGTCGGGGCGCAATACCTCCCCTTTTGCAGTAATAAGGGCGCGCTCTTTATAGGGTGTATGGGCAGGGTCAAAAAAAACAGCCAACTGCTCGTGGTCCAGCATCTCTTTTACACTTTTAAACAATCGTTCGTATGGTGTTGCTCCCAGCCGTTCTTTAGCATTAGCCTGGGTAAGGGCGCGCTCCAAGTCTTGTGGTACGTCTACCTGCGCCATAACCTCGTGAAGCACGTTGCCAAAAAGCGCTTCCGTTGATTGGACAGACCTTTCTGTAACAACAGAAGTGGCTTGGGTTAGATTAAAGGTAAACGGTGTTGTCGTCTCGTTTGACGCTGTTGTTTTGGGTGTTCGCTTCATCCGCATACCAAAAGTAACTTCTTGCGCTTCTAACTCGGGAATGACTTGTGCAAAAATATCTGGTAGGCCTTTGGGCAACGCTTCTCTATTTCCTTTTTGCGTAATGATGTGAAGTTCTTCAATGGGCCGTGTCATACCTACATAAAACGTGTTCAAGGTGTCCATAAAAGATTGGGCGTAATAGGTGTCATACGTTTGCCTTGCTCGTTCTCCAAGATTGGAAAGGTTTTTAGAAATGGGCAGCAACATTTCCTTAAACGGGGTATAGGCGCCCTCTGGAAGAGGAAACCAAGCAAGGTTGTTGTGCCCTCAATCCATTTGCTGTCTGAAAAGGGTAAAATAACCACTGGAAACGCCAAGCCTTTTGCCTTGTGTATGGTCATAATTTTAACCGCATTTCTGTTTTCAGGAGGCCTAACGGTCCAGTGCTCTTTGTTTAACTCCCAATGCGAAATAAGCGCTATGAGGGTGCCCTCTCTACTGCCCTGCCATTTTAAGACTTCGTCTAAAAAAGCTTGAATGTGAGCAGTTAAATGTTTTGCCAGCGAAAGCGCCCATACAGCATATTCTAAAGCAGCATAAACGGGCAATTGGTTAAACTTATTCAAGTCAAACTTTTGGCTTGACAACGACAAAAGGACGTGTTGTAAGGGTTGCTGCATTTGTTGTTTTGTCCACTCAAAAGGCTTCGTCTGTAAGAGTGCAAACCGTTCTAGAACAGCATAACGACTTATTTTGCTTTTCGGCGCTACGCGTAGTTTTAAAAGACTCATTAAAAATAGAACTTCTGGGCTTTGCGATACGAGTAACGATTCTGAGGAGGTAATCTGAATACCTGCTTCTGTAAGTGCTTTAGCAATCTGTACGCCTTGCTTATTTTTTCTGACTAAAACGCAAATATCTTCGGGGCCATACCCTTGTTGCAAACAGTCTTTAACACGCCCTAAAACGTGAGCCTGGTATTCCGACATGCGTTCATCGTTTTTTTTACCTGCTATGGCCGCAACAGTAACATAACCGCCTGCGTTGCTGTTTGGTTCTTGTTTACACGATTTTGCATAAAGTGCCTGTTGAGAGGGTAGGGGTAAGAGTTGAGAGGCCTTGGTAAAAAAATCGTTGTTGAATGAAACTATGTTGGGAAGGCTTCTAAAGTTTTTTGGCAGGTTTTCGACTTTGGGGCTTATGCTAAACGGAACCTCTTTATTCACCAAGGCCATAAACTGCTCTGGATATCCGCCCCGCCATCTGTATATGGATTGCTTTGCGTCGCCCACCAAAACCAAAGAACCCAGGCGTTCGCTGTCTTCCAACGCGTGTGAAAACAAAGGGTAGAGATTTGACCACTGTAAAGCAGACGTGTCTTGAAATTCGTCAATAAAAAAGTGTTGGAAGCGTACGCCAAGCCGTTCAAACATAAAGTGGGTGTTCGTGTCTTTAATAGCGTCTGAAATCAGTTTGTTAAAAAAGGCCAACAACTGGTTATTTCGTTCTTCTTGTAAAGCCAAAACTCCTTGACCAATGTGCTGCATGAGCGACAATGGCACCACATTCCTGCGGAGCAAGTTTAACAAAACAAGTTGTCGCCAATATTGTGTATACATTTCCAAGAGTGCAGTAACTTGGTCCTTAATAGTATCAAATAACCGTTGCGCTTGGTCTGTGGCACTCTTTTTTAAATACATCCCCGTTTCAAGGCTTTTGGACAGGGTCGCGTTGAGCATTTCGTTGGGCCATTCGCCATGTGCTAGAAGTGTCAATAGCTTGGGTAAGGATTCGCGTGGAAAAAACGATGTCGGAATTTGTAAGTCTTCAAGTGCTAAAAGTATCGCTTTTGACTCGGATTGTATTGGGGCCAATATGGTTTCTGTTTGGATTTTTAACTTTTGGTTTAGGTCAGCAAAGGCCTTGATGGGCACGCCTTCCAAGTAGGCCAGCGATTGCATGTGATTTTCGTTTAAATACATTTGAGCAATGGTATTTAACTCCTTGGCAACGTCCCAAGACTTGAAATCATCTGACTTTTGCAATACATAACTGACCAAGACTTGGGTCAGTGCTTTGTCTTCTCCTGCCCTGCTGAGTACTTGCTCCACCACTTCGGCCATAAATGACTTGCCATCTAAGGCCACTTCAAATCGGGCGTTGATACCTAGGTCTCTAGCAAACGTCCGAATGATTTTGTGCGTTAACTTGTCTATGGTGGCTACTTGCAGCTGTCCAAAGTGATGTAACATATAGCGGTATGCTCTTTTTGATCGTTGGTGCAACTGATCTTTTGTTAGGCCGCACATGTCTGCGATTTCCAAAAACATGCTTTCTTCTTTGGCCTTTTCGGGGCTTGAAGCAAATGAAGCTAAGTGAACTAAAATACGGGATTTCATTTCTTGTGCCGCCTTGTTGGTAAAGGTTATAGCAAGCAAGCGCCTCAGCTGTTCCGGTTGGCTGCTGTCAAGCAGACGAAAGAGAAAAGAGCGTACAAGGGTATGGGTCTTTCCGGAGCCAGCTGAAGCATTATAAATAACAAAAGGAGTGGCTGTACTTGACACGGCAATTGATGTTTATCAGAATTAAATATAGGAATATATGCGTAACTTTGTGCTAAATAAAATATAGAATATGGCTTTTAAACTTCCTTCACTTCCATACGCCGCAGATGCGCTGGAACCACACATTGATGCAAATACAATGGAAATTCACCATGGAAAACACCACAACGGTTATACCACCAAGCTTAATGCTGCCATTAAAGGCACGGCGCTTGAAGGTAAATCAATTGAAGAAATTTTAGGTGATCTTGACATGAGTAACGCTGCCGTTCGTAACAATGGCGGAGGTTATTACAACCACTGCTTGTTCTGGGAAATTATGGGCCCTGACGCAGGAGAGATATCTTCTGAGCTAAGCGCTGCTATTAAGGCTGCATTTGGTTCTTTCGATGCTTTTAAAGATGCTTTTTCAAAAGCAGCAGCAACACAGTTTGGCTCTGGATGGGCATGGTTATGTGTACACAACGATGGCGAATTAGAGGTATGCTCAACGCCAAACCAAGACAATCCCCTGATGAAAGAAATCAACTGTGGGGGAACTCCCATACTTGGATTGGATGTTTGGGAACACGCATATTACCTAAATTACCAAAATAGACGTCCCGATTATATCGAAGCGTTCTTTAAGGTTGTGAATTGGTCTGAAGTAAGCAAACGCTACGCAGCAGGCTAAAAATCATTGTGTTACAAAACAAAAAAGCTGGCTTAATTAGCACTCTTTTTTTATGTTAAATAAAAAAGGTGGAAAGAATCCACCTTTTTTGCCCCAAATCTTACCATGAACTTAACCTACTTATGTTATGGCATTGCTAATATACAAACAGAATTTACAAATCAAAGCAAAATTTGAGTTTTTTTTAAATTTCAATAAGCGCGACCCTTATTACCCTCGTAAAAGTTGATATAAGCCTGATTAACAACCTTGTTCCCGCCATCGGTTGGATAGTTGCCTGTAAAGTACCAATCGCCTTTGTTTTCAGGGCAAGCCTTGTGCAAATTGGCAACAGACTGAAAAATGACGTCTACCTCCGCATTGATTTCTTTGGTGCGCAACATAAATGATATTTGTTTTGAAATTTCCTCGTCTGTAAATTGATTGTAAAGCGGCTTGACATGATTTTGAATGTTTGCTGCCTTATGGTTTATTGTAGCTTTGGCCTTTTCATAAACCGTTTTTAGCTGTGCAGTCTCATTATGCTTTTCAAGTAATGCTAGCATGGCTCTAAATGCAATTAAATCTTCTAAACGGGCCATGTCGATGCCGTAGCAGTCTGGATATCGAATCTGTGGGGCACTGGAGACCACAACAATCTTTTTTGGGCCTAGCCGGTCTAATATTTTTAATATACTCTTTTGCAAGGTCGTGCCCCTTACAATACTGTCGTCAATAATTACAAGGTTGTCGTCTTTGTTTACAGACCCGTAGGTGATGTCATAAACATGCGCCACCAAATCGTCTCTACTGCTGTCCTCTGTGATAAAGGTGCGCAACTTAACGTCTTTAAGTATAACCTTCTCGATTCGTGGCCGTGGCGATAATAACGCCTTCAAGCGGTCGGGAGAGAGGTTCTTCGCATTTAATAGTGCTGCCTCGGACTGTTCAAGCATAAAATCCTGTACCCGCTGAACAAGTCCATAAAAAGACGTTTCTGCTGTGTTTGGAATATATGAAAAAACCGTGTTTTTCAATTCGCCATTGACTGACTCATGTATTTTTGGAAACAGCAGGCGCCCAAGTGCCTTTCGCTCGTTATAAATATCCGCATCGTTCCCTCTAGAAAAGTAGATGCGCTCAAACGAGCACGCCAAGCGTGACGTTGGCTCATTTATTTCGGTGTGCGACAATTCGCCTGACTTCTTAACAATAAGCGCATGCCCTGGCGTTATTTCGTGAATAGCTTCCTTGGGTATATTAAATACAGTCTGTATTGCTGGACGTTCTGATGCGACCACCACCACCTCATCGTCTTTGTAGAAAAAAGCTGGGCGAATCCCGGCAGGGTCTCTGAGTACAAAAGAATCTCCATGTCCAATCAGCCCGCCTATGACATAACCGCCGTCCCAGTTTTTTGATGCTTTACGTAATATCTTGGAAATATTTAAGCGTTTTGCTATCTCCGAAGATGCGCCTTGTTTGTCAAAGCCTTCTCCCTTTAATTTTTTATAGAGCTTGGCAACAGAATCGTCCAAAAAGTGCCCTATTTTTTCCATCACTGTAACAGTGTCTGCCTTTTCCTTTGGGTGCTGCCCTAAGGTAACCAGGTTTTCAAAAAGCTCATTTACATTGGTTAGGTTAAAATTACCCGCTACAATAAGATTTCGGTGCATCCAATTGTTTTGTCGCAAGAAGGGGTGCACGCTTTCAATGGTATTTTTGCCAAAAGTCCCGTAACGTAAATGACCCAGCATAACTTCTCCTACATATGGGAATGCGGATTTCAATACTTCAGAAGACAGGTCTTTGGTGGATAAGCTTTCCTCAACCGCATTGATGCGTGTGTTGATGGTGTTGAAAATGTCTTTGATGGGTTGAGGGTCTGAAGAACGAACACGGCTCATAAAGCGCTCCCCAGGTGCCATGTCTAGCTTAATGCTTGCAAAACCAGCGCCGTCCTGACCGCGGTTGTGCTGTTTTTCCAGCATCAAATACATTTTTTGAAGGCCGTAAAATGAACTGCCGTATTTTTGTTTGTAGAACTCTAAGGGTTTAAGTAGCCGAACCAGGGCTATTCCACACTCGTGCTTGATGGCATCACTCATTGGGTAAAATTAACTAAAATTATCATAGGTCGCTTTTAAATTACGATACTGTCCGCAAGCGCTCCAATTCTTGTAACTGCGCTAAAAACTGTTCCTTTTGAGCAGAAATCAATCCCACGGTTCCCATGGCGCCCACGCAAATAGATGCGGCGGCCGTGCCATTTAAAACTCCTTGTTTGATTGCGGCCGCTGTAAGCTGTTCTTGCCCAGCCAAGTACCCAGATAGGCCGCCTGCAAAGCTATCGCCTGCGCCCGTTGGGTCAATTACTTGCTCTAAAGGTAGTGCTGGTGCGTAAAAGGGTTGGTCTTTGTAAAAAAGCAAGGCCCCGTGTTCTCCTTTTTTAATAATCACATAGGCGGGGCCTAATTTGTGTATGTCCTTTGCGGCTGAAACCATATTGTGCTGCCCGCTCAACTGGATGGCTTCCTCATCGTTTATAGTAATGACATCGACCTGATTAATAACCTTTAAAAGTTTATCCAATGCCACATCCATCCAAAAATTCATGGTGTCTAGCAATACCACTCGGTTTGGGTTTGGTTCAAGCTGATCCAACAGACTTTGTTGCACACTTGGAGCTAAATTGCCAAGCATTACTACAGAAGCGTCTTTGTAATGAGCGGGTACAATCGGATCAAAATCGGCCAGCACATTGAGTTGGGTGTCAAGTGTATCCCGCTTATTCATGTTATCGTGATACTTACCTTTCCAATAAAAAGAATTTTGACCAGCAACCTGAGTTACACCTGAGAGGTCTATACCCCGGTCGGTGAGTAGAGAGGTGTATTCGCTTGTGAAATCGTCGCCAATTACAGAAACAATTCCGATATCTGCTTCTGCATATGATGCAGCCAAACTAATGTAGGTTCCAGCGCCGCCTAAAATTTTTCCTGAAGTTTGTGTGGGGGTGATGATTTCATCAAATGCCATTGTGCCTACGATAAGAAGCTTGTTGTTTTTCATGTGGTTTGCGTTTTATATCCCGTGTCTTCTTTTTGATTTTGCTGTTTTGACGCTGCTACTGCAAGGGCATCACACCTTTCGTTTTGCGGGTGTTGGTTGTGCCCTTTGATCCATTTAATCTGTACATTATGTTTTCTAAACACAATTAGAAAACGCTTCCACAAATCTTGGTTTTTTTGCTTTTTAAACCCCGTTCTTTCCCAACGAAAAATCCATTTTTTTTCAACAGCGTCACAAACGTATTTGGAGTCCGTAAAAACCGTAACTTTAACTGGCACTTCTTTTAACAGTTCCAAACCAACTATAACGGCCAAGAGTTCCATGCGGTTGTTAGTGGTGTGCAGAAAGCCCTCTGCGTGTTCTTTTTTATAGGTTGACCCTGGAAGCTCTAAAACAAGCCCATATCCTCCAGGTCCTGGGTTTCCACGAGCGGAACCATCTGTGTATAGGTGAACTTCTTTCATTGTTGATCAAGCAATTGGTGTAGTTGAGGTGCAAAATGCGTGTGCTCCAATTGATGTGTTTTTGCGGCTACGTCTGTTGCTGTATCGTTGTCTGCTACAGTTGTTTTGGCTTGAAAAATAACGGCTCCTTCGTCATAATGTTCGTTAACATAGTGAATGGTAATACCTGTTTCAGATTCGTTGTTGGAAATAATTGCATCAAAAACGTGCTGTCCATACATGCCCTTTCCGCCGTATTTGGGCAGCAAAGAGGGGTGAATGTTGATAATTTGGTTGGGAAATGCGTCTACATAGCTCTTGGGAAGCTTCCACAAGAACCCTGCGAGCACAATGAGGTCGGGCTTAACAGCTATAAGTTCTTCGAGAACTTCTTTTTGGTATTCGGAACGGCTAAAGACCCTGGTGGACACCCCAAGGCGTGCCGCGCGATCAATTACACCAGCATTTGGGTTATTGCAATAAACACATTTTACGGCAGCGGTTTCAATGGTGTCGAAATATGTGATGATTTTTACTGCATTAGTGCCAGAACCAGAGGCAAAAACAACTATTGTTTTCAAAATATGAAATGCCTTTTTGCAAACTTACGCAATAAAAATTGCTTCAGTGCAACAGCTTAAATTATGTATTATTTAGAAAAAACATTTGTGTCCGTGAAAGTTTTTCTATTTTTGTCCGAAATAATAAAACCAAAATTATGTCTGATATTGCATCACGTGTAAAAGCCATCATAGTAGATAAACTAGGCGTTGACGAAAATGAAGTAGTTGCCGAAGCTAGTTTTACTAATGATCTTGGCGCAGACTCTTTAGATACAGTTGAACTCATTATGGAGTTCGAAAAAGAATTTGACATCCAAATTCCAGATGACCAAGCAGAAAACATTGCTACTGTTGGTCAGGCTATTCAGTATATAGAAGGAAGTAAATAATCATTTTTTCATGCATAGGCGGCGAGTTGTCGTAACTGGTATCGGGGCATTAACCCCTATTGGTAATACAAAAGATGCTTTCTGGAACGGCTTAGTATCAGGAACCAGCGGGGCGGCTACTATTACCCATTTTGATGCTTCAAAGTTTAAGACACAATTCGCTTGTGAGATAAAAAACTTTGATGCCCAGGAGCATTTTGACCGTAAGGATGCACGTAAAATGGATCGCTTTACTCAATATGCCATGGTGGCTTCTGATGAAGCTGTACATGACTCAGGCCTAGACCTTGAAAAAATAGATAGCGCGAAAGCTGGCGTCATTTGGGGCTCCGGAGTTGGTGGCTTGGAAACCTTTCAAAACGAGGTGCTAAACTTCGCTAGTGGAAAAGGCACGCCTCGTTTTAATCCCTTCTTTATTCCCAAGATGATTGCTGACATTGCGCCCGGTATGATATCCATTAAGTATGGTTTTCGCGGGCCCAACTTTGCTACCGTATCGGCCTGTGCATCTTCTGCCAATGCCATTATTGATGCTTTAAACTATATCCGCTTAGGCTACGCTGACGTTATGGTCACGGGTGGCTCTGAAGCTGGTGTTGCCATGGCCAGTATTGGCGGGTTTAATGCTATGCATGCCCTGTCTGTTCGAAACGACGATCCAAAAACCGCTTCTAGACCCTTTGACAAAGACCGTGATGGTTTTGTGATGGGTGAAGGCGCTGGTGCATTAATTTTAGAAAGTTTGGAGCACGCTCTAGCCCGAGGCGCTACCGTATATGCCGAAGTTGTTGGTGGTGGTCTCTCGGCAGACGCACACCATATAACTGCCCCACACCCCGAAGGACTTGGCGCTACAAGTGTCATGGAAAACTGTATTGCTGACGCTGGTGTTGAAATCGCTGATGTAGACGCCGTTAATATGCACGGAACATCCACGCCGCTTGGAGATATTGCAGAAACCAAAGCTCTTAAAAAAGTCTTTGGTGAGCATTTATATGACATGAATATCAATTCGACAAAATCCATGACGGGTCACCTGTTAGGTGCGGCCGGTGTAGTTGAAGCTATATCATCTATTTTGAGTATCAAGCACGGTATTGTTCCCCCAACCATAAATCACCAAACGGCTGATGAAAACATAGACCCAAAAATTAATTTCACCTTCAACACTGCGCAAAAACGAGAGGTGTCGGTTGCCATGAGCAATACCTTTGGTTTTGGCGGACACAACGCTTGTGTTATGTTCAAAAAAATGAACTGATATGGGGCTGAAGCGGTTTTTGCGAAAAAACGCCTCCAATAAGCAAGACCCTTTATTTCAGCTTGTAAAAAGCATTACCGGTTTTTCTCCTGTCGATTTATCGCTATACAGGCGTGTCTTTACGCATACCTCTATGGAAAAGACAAATGCAGAAGGGCAAAAAATAAACTACGAGCGTCTTGAGTTTTTGGGCGATGCCGTGCTCAACACCATTGTTGCAGCACATCTTTTTGAATCATTGCCGCAAAACAACGAGGGCTCGCTTACGCTTATGCGCTCAAAAATTGTACGTCGTGATTTCTTAAACAAGGTGGGGAAGCAGTTGTCGCTTATTGATCAGTTGTCTTCAAACGTGCCAATAAAAAACTACAGTCAAAATGTGCATGGAAACCTGTTTGAAGCCTTGGTCGGCGCCCTTTACATAGACCTCGGGTTTGAACGCTGCTCACAGTTTGTGTTTGAAAAAATGATACATCCCTTTGTGGATTTGGAAAAACTTGAATTTATGGTCCTTAGCTATAAAAGCCTGTTGGTAGATTGGTTTCAAAAGAAACGCATGAAGTATGCTTTCGACGTTGCTTTGGACAATGGTGCAGAGCACGCAAATCACTACAAGGCAAAACTTTTGATTGATGGGAAAGTAGTGGCGAAAGCCAGGGCCAAAAACAAAAAAAGAGCCGTGGAAAAAGTAGCAAAACGCACCTATTTTAAATTTCAAGACAACATTAAATCAATCCAAGACAAACATTAAAACACATTAGCGTTGTATTTCAATAGGTGTTGTTTTTTTTTGTTCTTATATTCGCTTAATACATGGTAACACATACGCTAAACTTGGAATCTTCAACGCTCGACCAAGACGTCCTTTGTGTGACAACCGTATTACCATCCTATCTCTTTGTTTTTCACTTAAATCGGCTTTTAGGTCTGTCGCTTGTTAGAGGCAAAGAAGACCTTAGAGTTGAAAATGCCGCAGATAGCTTTGCTGTTTATGAATACGATTGTGACGTCATGCAGCAGTCTTGGCGTGTTGTGGAAAATCACCTTATTTCAACGGCACCAAGCACCCAAGTGGGCATGTTTGACCAAACAGAACAACGGCGCTTTTTGTTTCCTGATTTATCTCAAACTGATCTTTTGGTCTGTGTCAATGGGATGACAAATAGCCTTGTAAAGAGAATACAGTCCATAAATCGTGTTATGTCTTGTTCGCTGTTGCCAAAGAACCGTAACAAAATCAAAGAAAAACTGACCTTTTAAGCATGCGCAAAATTAAAAAAACCAAAATTGTTGCCACCCTCGGCCCGGCTTCCTCTTCTAGGAAAACCATAAAAGCCATGATGGAAAGTGGTGTAAATGTCTTTCGGATAAACTTTTCCCATGCAGACCATAAAGATGTTTTGGAGCGAATCGAAATCATTCGCGAACTCAATGTTTCCCTTGGATATCACGTAGCCATCCTTGCCGATCTACAGGGGCCTAAACTGCGCGTTGGTAAAATGAAAGAGGGAACTGTTGTTACTGATGGGCAGGAAGTACAGTTCACAACCAATAAAGTGGAGCTAGGTACGGCAGATGCCATCTATATGAACTATAAGCAGTTTCCACAAGATGTAACTACTGGAGAACGGATTCTTTTAGACGACGGCAAGCTGATTTTTGAAATTATTGAAACAGACAAAAAGTCGCGCGTTAAGGCACGTGTGATTCAAGGGGGTGAACTAAAATCAAAAAAAGGGGTAAACCTTCCCAATACCAATATTTCTTTGCCTGCGCTCACAGAGAAAGATGTGGAAGATGCAATCTTTGCTATCAAGCAAGACGTGGATTGGATAGCGCTCTCTTTTGTACGACACAAACAAGATGTAGAGGACCTACGTAAGCTGATTCAAGAACACGGTAAATACGACATCCCTATTATTTCTAAAATTGAAAAGCCTGAGGCGCTTGCTAACATAAAAGAAATTGTGAAAGCCAGCAATGCTTTGATGGTGGCTCGCGGTGACTTGGGAGTTGAAGTGGCTGCCGAAGAAGTACCTATCGTTCAAAAAGAATTGGTGCATCACGCCAAGCTGGCTCGAATTCCCGTAATCGTAGCCACACAAATGATGGAGTCTATGATTGACGGCCTAACGCCAACGCGTGCCGAGGTGAATGACGTCGCAAACTCTGTAATGGACGGAGCAGATGCGGTGATGCTGTCTGGGGAAACTTCTGTCGGGAAATACCCTGTTGAAGTTATTCAAACGATGAGGCGTATCGTGGTAAGTGTAGAAAACTCTCCGCTAATCCAAGTACCACACAAAGCCCCTAAGAACAAAAACGCACGATTTGTTACCAAGTCCGTTTGTTATCACGCCGCAACCATGGCCGATGAAATAGAGGCGAAAGCCATTTGTACGCTAACCAATAGCGGATATACAGCATATCAGATCTCGGCTTGGCGACCAAGTGCGTCCGTTTTGGTCTTTACTTCAAACCCGCGTATTCTTGCGCAACTCAATTTACTTTGGGGGGTGAAAGGGCGGCTTTATGAAGGTCGTGGCTCAACAGACGAAACGGTTAAAGAGGTCAATGAGATTGCAGAGGAAAAGGGCTATGTCAAACAAGGTGATTTGATCATCAACTTGGTGGCCATGCCGCTTGCCGATCGCGGTAAGGTAAACACCCTTCGTGTTTCAAGAGCCTAAAAGCGAAGCTTTAGTTGCTCTTCTATTGGTTCCTGTTTTTTTTCTGACTTAAAGTTAGAGAGGGAAATCCCCAACAGTCGTACGGAATCTTGAAGTGTTTCTTGATACAGTAGCTTTTTGGCTTCCTCCAAAATCAAACTGGCGTCCGATATGTAAAACGGAAGTGTTTTGCTTCTTGTCTGAATAACAAAGTCGGAGTATTTGATTTTGAGAGTAACTGTTTTTCCTGCAACCTTTTTTTTGCCCATCCGCTTTTGAAGGGCTTTTACAATGTCCTCCAATCGATCCTCCATATAAATTTCACTCGATAAATTCTTGGTAAAGGTGCGTTCTGCACCAACGGACTTGGCCATGCGAACAGGCTTTACTTCACTGGTGTGTATCCCTCGTACAACATTGTGATAATACTGCCCAGACTTGCCAAACCGTGAAGTGAGGTCTTCTAGGGTTCGGGCCTTTAGATCGGCCCCTGTATAAATTCCTTGACGGTACATTTTATCGGCTGTCACCTTTCCGATGCCGTGAAATTTTCTGACATCTAACGCCTCCATAAAGTCCAAAACCTCTTCTGGAGGAATGGTTTTTTGGCCGTTTGGCTTGTTGTAATCGCTCGCCACCTTGGCTAAAAATTTATTGATTGATATCCCTGCAGAAGCGGTGAGTTTTGTTTTGTGCTCAATTTTTTGGCGGATTTCCTCAGCAATTTGTGTGGCAGAAATCATCCCCTTTTTGTTTTGGGTCACGTCCAAATAAGCCTCGTCTAATGATAAAGGCTCTACCAAGTCGGTGTACTCGTGAAAGACCTCCCGTATTTGTTCCGAAACCTCTCGATATCGAGAACCGTTAGAAGAGACAAAAATTAATTCCGGGCAAAGTTTCTTCGCCTGTCGACCAGACATGGCGCTGCGCACCCCATACTTACGGGCTTCGTAGCTTGCTGCTGCTACTACCCCGCGTTCCGATCCACCGCCAACAGCAATGGGTTTTCCCCTCAGTGCTGGACTGTCCAATTGTTCTACAGACGCAAAAAAAGCGTCCATGTCGATGTGTACAATTTTTCGAATGGGAAAATCCATACGTAAAAATACAGGTTTGGCTACGTTATTAGTACTTTTGGCTTATGGAAACACAACGACAGAAGAAAATTAATGCGCTGCTGCAACAAGAAATTACCTTTTTATTGCAAGGTGCCATTCGCACACAAGGGGTTAAGAACTTGGTGCTGTCTGTTTCAAAAGTTGCCGTTACGGTTGACTTAAGCCTCGCAAAGGTTTACCTGTCTGTATTTCCTACCAACAAAGCGAAAGAGACCTTGGGGGGAATAATAGAAAACAAGGCTGTGTTAAAGCACGACTTGGCCAAACGCCTTCGCAACGATTTGCGCAAAGTCCCTGACCTGGCTTTTAATCTTGACGATTCGCTGGATTATATTGATGCCATAGAAGATTCGCTAAAGCGTAAAAACAACCCGTTGAAATAACTCCATGCGCTTCACTCGCCTACTTGCTTTGCGCTACACCTTTGGTCTACGAAAGAAGATTGCCGTTACGCTCATCAGTAGGTTTGCTGCCTTCGTAATCGGCGTTGCTGTATTTGCTTTTTTCGTGGTCTTATCCGTTTTTGGCGGGCTTCGTGAGTTTGGTCTTCAATTTACACACGCATTTGACCCCGATATCCGTATTACCTCCACAATAAGTGGGTCGTTTAACATTGAGGAAGGTGTGTTTGTGGCCGTTCAAAACCACCCAGAAGTTGCCCTAACCTCTGCAACGCTTTCACAAGAAATGATGTTGCGATTCGAAGAACGAACCGCCTTTGCCAACATTATTGGCGTTGACAGCTTATTTTATGCTGTTGTGGCGGGCGAAACCATGGTCGGAGACTGGGTGCAGCCAGGAGCTTATGAATTGGTGTTGGGAATTGGTGTATTGTCACAACTAGACGGCGCTGCCTATGACCACCCAGAGGGCATAACGCTTCTAGTGCCCAATAAGCGTGGTGCAGGCGTGCTTAATCAACGGGCTTTTAGTGCGCAATCGGCTGTTGTCCGTGGTGTTTTTCAAATTGGTGCTTCCATAGACGAAAACACTGCTTATGCACCTATTGACATGATACGGCAAATCTTGCGCACTCCCGAAAACCAAGCCAGCGCATTATATATTAAACTTACTGATGATGCTGAAGAAATTGCCGTGCAGCAAGATTTGCAAAAAATCGTAGGTAACGATTACAGCATAAAAACCAAAGCCGAATTAAATCCTGCGCTTTACAAAATGCTGCAAACAGAACGTTTTGCCGTAATCGCGATACTAACATTGGTCGTGCTCATTGCACTCTTTAATGTGGTGGGTGCCATCATCATGACGCTTTTGGAAAAGAAAAGCAACATCAAAACATTACACCAATTAGGGGCAACAGTACCATCACTGCGGCGCGTGTTTTTTATGCAAGGCCTTTTATTAAGTGGCTTGGGTAGTGGTGTTGGGGTGCTGTTGGCCATTCTTGTCGTTTGGCTACAAAAATCCTTTGCCTTTTTTAGTATTCCAGGGTCTGGCTTACCCTACCCAGTGGCGCTTGAGTGGTCTACCTTTTGGGCTGTAATTCTGGTAGTCGGTAGTTTAACCACTTTGGTGTCTTGGTTGGCCTCTGCTGTGGTTAAAGGTATTGTAAAGCAGTAGCCGCAAACAACTCCTCTATTTCATCCAAAACGGCAAAAACGTCTGCAGAATGATCTTCGGTTACTAAGCGTTGGCGGTAGGGCTTAAAATCGGGGATGCCTTTGAAATAATTGGTATAATGACGGCGGGTTTCAAATACCCCTAGTTTTTCGCCTTTCCAATCAATGGCCATTTCAAGGTGGCGGCGCGCCATAACAGCGCGTTCAACCAAACGAGGAGGCGTGGCGTGTGTGCCGTGGATAAAAAAGTGTTTTACCTCACTAAAAAACCAGGGATTTCCAATACTGGCCCGGCCAATCATGGCGCCATCAAGACCATATTTGTCGCGCATTTCTTTGGCACGCTCTGGTGAGTTTACATCACCATTTCCAAAAATGGGAATATGCATACGCGAATTGTCTTTTACCGCTGCAATTTGTGTCCAGTCGGCGTCGCCTTTATACATTTGAGCTCGTGTTCTACCGTGTATGGAAATGGCTTTGGCACCCACGTCTTGAAGCCGTTCAGCAACCTCCACAATCTGAATGTTGTCGTGGTCCCAGCCCAGACGTGTTTTTACGGTCACTGGTAAATGGGTGCGCTTGACCATTTCTGCGGTAAGCGAAACCATCAAGGGAATATCTTTTAAAATCCCTGCGCCTGCGCCTTTAGACACGACTTTTTTTACAGGGCAACCAAAATTTATGTCGATAATATCGGGGTTGGTCTTTTCGACAATGTCTACTGACTGCAGCATGGAGTCGAGGTTAGCGCCAAAAATCTGAATGCCCACGGGGCGTTCAGCCTCATAAATGTCGAGCTTCATGACGCTTTTTGCTGCATCGCGAATTAGGCCTTCGCTAGAAATAAACTCGGTATATACCACATCCGCGCCTTGTGCTTTGCAAAGGGCACGGAAAGGCGGGTCGCTTACGTCCTCCATGGGGGCAAGCAATAGCGGAAAATCGCTTAATTCTATGTCTCCAATTTTAACCATCAAGGTGCAAAGGTAGTTAGAAAGTCTTCTCCAAGCGTTTCGTCCCAGTACTGTTTTGCTTGTCCGTCCACAATCCAATAAATTCGGGGCGGTGCGCTACCAATCAAATCAAAGAAGGTGTTTACGTCTATCATCTGGTAAGGGAAGTTGGATCCAGTTATGGTATTAAAGTCCGCAACGGTAGTGTCGCCTTCCGCGAAAAACAGAGCCGCAACTTGTGGCAGGTCAGTCCCGTTGTTTTGCCATTCGGCTATTTGCTGAGCCGCCTCTTGGCAGTGCTCACAACCCAGGTTGAGTATGGCAACCAAGTAGGAGCCGTTGGCAAAGTCTATCCCTGTTTCTGTTTCGAATGTGGGGAGTTTTTCTACTACCAGGTCGGGCTGGGTTTGTAACGGCCAAATAAGCATTGCTGCTCCAAACAATATGGGGAGGAATAGCCAAGTGATTTGCGGCTTTTTATTGCCCTGATATGCGTAGCGGAGCAAGAAACCGTTTACAGCCAGCAATACCGCGTTCTTTCCCAAGGAGGCCAAAGGAGACATGCTTATCATTTCCCCAAAACAACCGCAGTTGCCCATTTCTCCTATGGCTATCAAATAACCCAAATGAACGGAAAAAGCAACAAGCAAGAGAAAGCTAAAACGAAGTATAAATCGCATGTAAAAAGACAACAGCAGGCACAGGCCTAACCATGTTTCTAGAGCTATAATAAACCGTGTTGCCCATGCGCCGTACAATCGGTTTGGCACAAGACCCTGTTGTTCTAGTAGAACTTCAAAAAAACCGGGGGCAACAGCTTTTGTATAGGCCGAAAACAAAAAGGTTGCTGCTAAAAATAACTGGAGTGTAATGCGTAGGTAGGCCATCTGTTCATTTTTTACAAAATTAGTTTTTTTGTTGGTAGTAGCACGCCCCTATGATCGCTTGGTGTATCTTTGTGAGCTAACGCGTTTATTTTAGCTATGAAACACATTCGGAATTTCTGCATCATTGCGCACATAGACCACGGCAAAAGTACACTTGCCGACAGGCTCTTGGATGCGACAGGTGCCGTAACGGATCGGCAAAAACAAGACCAGTTGCTCGACAATATGGACTTGGAGCGCGAGCGTGGGATTACCATCAAATCACACGCCATACAGATGGAGTTTTCTTTGGGTGGAGAACAATATGTGTTTAATTTGATTGATACCCCCGGGCACGTTGATTTCTCTTACGAGGTTTCGCGGTCTATTGCAGCTTGCGAAGGTGCCTTGTTGGTTGTGGATGCGGCGCAAAGCATTCAAGCACAAACCATTTCAAATTTATACCTCGCACTTGAAAACGATTTGGAGATCATTCCTGTGCTTAACAAGGTAGACCTGCCCTCTGCCAACCCAGACGAAGTTACAGACGACATCGTTGATCTTTTGGGGTGTGCGCACGAAGAAATTATTCGTGCCTCTGCCAAAACAGGGTTGGGAATTGAAAACATACTACAAGCCATTGTAGATCGGGTTCCTTCGCCCAAAGGCGATGTTGATGCGCCACTCCAAGCACTAATTTTTGATTCTGTCTACAATCCGTTTCGGGGGGTTGAAACCTATTTTAGGATTTTGAATGGAAAAATCAACAAAGGGGAGCAAGTACAATTCATGGCTACGGGCAACAACTATAGCGCTGATGAAATTGGCGTCCTTAAGCTAACGCAAGAGCCCAGAAAGCAAATGCTTGCGGGTGATGTGGGCTATGTTATAACGGGCGTGAAAGAAGCTAAAGAAGTTAAAGTTGGTGACACCATTACGTCTGTTAATCGACCGACTGATGTTGCGATTGAAGGGTTTGAAGAGGTTAAGCCTATGGTTTTTGCCGGAATCTATCCCGTAGACACGGAGGAATACGAAGAGCTTCGTGCCTCTATGGAAAAACTACAATTGAACGATGCTTCACTGGTGTTTGCTCCAGAGAGTTCGGCGGCGCTTGGTTTTGGTTTTCGTTGTGGGTTTTTGGGAATGCTTCATTTAGAAATTATTCAAGAGCGTTTGGAGCGTGAATTTAATATGGCGGTAATTACAACCGTTCCCAACGTGTCCTATCACGCTTACACCAGGAAAGACCCAAAAAATATTCTTATTGTCAATAACCCCTCAGATTTACCAGATCCCTCTGTTGTAGATCGTGTGGAAGAGCCTTTTATTAAAGCAACTATTATCACCAAGGCTGATTTTGTGGGCAATGTGATGAGCCTGTGTATTGAAAAACGCGGTGTGATCACCAATCAAACCTACCTAACAACAGAGCGTGTTGAATTGACGTTTGATTTACCATTAGCGGAAATTGTTTTTGATTTTTATGATCGCCTAAAGTCTGTATCTAAGGGCTATGCTTCTTTTGATTACAGCCCGATAGGGATGCGCGCCTCTAAGTTGGTCCGTGTTGATGTGCTGCTTAATGGGAATGTGGTAGATGCTTTGTCTGCCTTGGTACATGCCGATAATGCTTATGGGTTAGGTAAAAAAATATGTGAAAAACTTCAAAAGATGATTCCCCGACAGCAATTTGATGTTCCAATTCAAGCTGCTATTGGCGCAAAAATCATATCTAGGGAAACCGTCAAGGCGGTGCGAAAGGACGTTACGGCAAAATGCTATGGCGGCGATATTACACGAAAAAGAAAGCTGTTAGAGCGCCAAAAAAAGGGAAAGAAAAAAATGCGCCAAATCGGTAATGTTGAAATTCCTCAACAAGCCTTTATGGCTGTGCTTAAGCTCAATGAATAAAAGCAAGTTCCTTTTCCCTTTTCGTATTTTCTTATAATTCACTTACATCCCTTTGTTTTTGGTTGTTTAATGATTTAATTTTAATACCTTTTAGGCTATGCAGCATAAAGCGTACAAAACAATCGTCGTGGGGGTGGCTTTTTCCCCTAACATTAAGGCTAATGTGTTTGAGGCGTTGCGCATGAGCGTTTTTTTTGATTCCGCTTTGGTACTGGTCCATGTTGGCGAAGAAACAAACACAAAAGTTAATGCGTTAAAGAAAATCATAAATGAATTTGATGGGGTTCTGCCTTCTTATACGGTTTTGTGGCAAGCCGGTAACCCTGTTACTGTTCTGCTTCAGGTCTGCGCCAATCAGCAAGCGGATTTATTAATTCTTGGTGCTATCAAACGAGAGGGGTTGCTCAAGTACTATCTCGGGTCTGTTGCGCGAAAACTAACGCGAAAAGCGCCTTGCGACGTGCTTCTGCTCATCAAACCATCCGTAACACGTATTGCTTGTGCTTCTGGTGTAGTTAATGGTTTGGAACACCCAAAAACTAGCGAAGCTATTGATCGCGCTTTTTATGTGTTGACCTCTTTAGGGGCCCAAAAGTTGACTATCGTCGAAGAAATTCCTGAGGATAGTGTGCCCATTAAAGTTGATGACGACAGAAGCCTTCGTCGGTCTACCATTACTAAAGAACGAATCAAGTTGCGTGAAAACTCTAGGGTTAAAGCCATCCTTAATGATATTCCTATACATATTAAAGGTCGTCTAGAAGTTGTTGTTCAGCCTATTTTTGGAAAAAGGGGGTACTCGATTGGACATTATGCCCGAGTTGCGCGCGCGGACTTACTGGTTATGAATGCGCCTAGCCGCCTATCTCTCTTGGACCGGATTTTTCCACATGATCTAGAATATATTTTGTCTGACCTCCCTACTGATGTATTAATCATTCGCTAATGAGTAAACCTTCCTTCCTTTCTGACTTGAGAAGTAACCTTATTGCGGGCTTTGTTGTTTCGCTTATAGCGCTGCCTTTGGCGCTTGGCTTAGCTATTGCTTCTGGCTTCCCGATGGTTGCTGGTGTTATTACCGCTGTTGTAGGTGGCGTCCTCGTTTCTATTTTGGGTGGTTCTCATGTGACCATAACGGGGCCTGGTTATGGCCTGGTTGTGGTATTCTTAAGTGCGGTAACCGTTTTGGGGGCGGGGGATATGCAGGCAGGCTATTTATATGCGCTTGCGGCAGTTGTTATTTCTGGTGTGTTAATTGCTCTTTTTGGGTTGCTGCGCTTTGGGGCGCTCAGTGATTTTTTTCCAGCCACTGCGATACAAGGAATGCTTTCTGCAATTGGATTAATGCTGTTAATCAAGCAGCTGTATGTCATGTTGGGAGATCTCAAAACAAAAGGTAAAATTTTTGACTTGATTTTAGGGCTTCCCGATCTTTTTTCCTCTTTGAAAAATGCTGGTGTAGGAACCCTGTACGCGGTGGGGATTGGTGTGGTTAGCCTTTTTATAATGGTCTTTTACAGTCGTGTGCGGAATCGTTTTTTTAAATTAATTCCTGCTCCGATGTGGGTTATTCTGCTCGCCCTTGTTTTTGATTCTTTTTTTAAATTAATCGGAAGTGATAATCCCATAAAAGCCGAACTGATGATTCGTTTGCCGGACAATATGCTGTCTTCTTTTCCGTCTCCTGATTTTTCCAAGCTCAAAGAGCCTGTTTTTTGGGGCATTGTGTTGTCCGTTACCTTGGTTTCAAGTATTGAGTCTTTACTTAGCATTAAAGCAGTTGATAAGCTAGACCCGCTAAAGAGAAGATCAAACACAAACAAAGACATGAGGGCCTTGGGGGTGGCTACAATCGTTAGCGGATTTTTGGGCGGAATGAATGTGGTCACGGTAATTTCTAGAAGCTCGGTGAATGTAAACAACCAGGCCACGCGTCGAATTTCAAATTTTTTCCACGCTTTGTTTTTGCTTTTGATAGTCGTTGTCTTCCAAGACCAGTTAAAGCGTATTCCATTTACCTCGCTAGCTGCAATTTTAGTCTACACTGGATATAAGCTAGCAACACCCGCCATCTTTGTGCGTATGTACCAAATTGGAAAAGAACAGCTGTTTGTTTTTCTCGCTACTGTTGCTTCTACTTTGGCAACAGACTTAATCACCGGGATTTTTGTTGGCTTGGTCGCTACTTT
This sequence comes from Bacteroidota bacterium, assembly GCA_038143535.1. Lineage (GTDB taxonomy): Bacteria > Bacteroidota > Bacteroidia > Flavobacteriales > Flavobacteriaceae > UBA7446. The sequence goes on along the minus strand of JAYQMD010000001.1, from coordinate 23,589 downwards.
TGTTACGCACGTTGTGCTAAACAAGGCCTTTTGGTTATTTTCGCGCAACCTCCTAAAGCCCAACGTACTGATGTATAAAGAAAACGAGACGCAAAACTACTATGTTGGGGTCATCCATTTTTGCACTTTTTTAAACTTTTACAAACTCAAGTCTAAGCTTGATATGATCCCTCAGGACATGCGTGCTGTTGTTGATTTTTCATTGTGTTCTTTTGTAGACCACACTGTACAAGAAGGTTTGCAGCACTTCGAGGAGTTGTTTGAGCAAAAAGGAGGTGCTTTGGAAATAATCGGTCTTGATGTTCACGACACAGAATCAAGCCATCCCTTTGCCGTGCGTACGCTTCGGCCTATGAGGCCATTTCGTGTTTTTGGTAGCGGAAAAACCAAACGGCAACAACGGCTAGAAGCCTTGGGACACGAAAAAGGATGGCGCTACAGCGAGGCACCGAAAAAAAATAAGTTCCTGTTCCGGGGCCATCCGGTGTACCAAATGGCTAAAGTGGAGAAAACCTATAATTTGATCGAAAATAAAGAGAAGACTCTTTCTTTATTTGATGTTCATTACAGTGAGGGTGCTTTTATCGCCAAAGAAAATGTGCAAACTACTTTGTTGCGTATTAAACTTGACAAACAAATCCCTGTTTTTTCTTTTGACCGAGAATTGTTACTGGAAAAGCTCTCTCATTTGGCTGGAATACACGATGTCGATTTTCCTGAGTTCCCTGCATTTTCGCGCAACTTTTATGTTCAAGGGGACAGCCCAAAAAAATTACGTGCCTTTTTTGATGCAAAAATGGTTTCTTTTTTCTCTGCTTATGGATTTTACCACATCATTAGTAACGGCCGCGAATTGTTGGTTCGGCAATTTTTACGTCCTGCAACTCCAGCAGAGTCTGCTGCAATGATTGAGTTTGGTTTGGACCTCAAAGAAAAAATAGACGGGTAAATCTTCGTACATTCGTTATTGATGAAGTTACATTCAATAGAAACGGGTAATTTTAAGCTTGATGGCGGTGCCATGTTTGGTGTTGTCCCTAAAGTCTTGTGGAACCGAACCAACCCTGCAGATAGCCATAATCGCATTGACCTTGCGGCACGTTCGCTGCTTGTTGAAGACGGAGATCGCCTTATATTAATTGATACAGGTATGGGCAACAAGCAAGATGATCGTTTCTTCGGTCATTTTGGTCTGTACGGCGAAGAGTCTTTAGACCGCTCCATTAAAAGGGCGGGCTTTTCTAGGAAGGATATTACAGATGTGTTTTTGACCCACTTACACTTCGATCACTGTGGTGGGGCGGTACGTTGGAACAAAAGCAAAACGGCTTATGAATTGTCTTTTCCTAATGCGCGCTATTGGAGCAACGAACAGCATTGGGCGTGGGCAATTAATCCTAACGGGAGAGAAAAAGCTTCTTTTTTGTCCGAAAACCTGATGCCCATTCAAGAAAGTGGGCAGCTGCATTTTATTGAAACGCCTGCGTCCAACTTTGTTTCGGATTGCGGTCTTGGTTTTGGGGCTTTGTTCGTGGACGGGCACACCGAAAAACAAATGATTCCTCACCTTACTTACAGAGGGAAAACCCTCGTTTTTATGGCAGATTTATTACCCACAGCGGGGCATTTGCCTTTGCCGTATATTATGGGTTATGATGTTCGTCCGTTACAAACCCTTCAAGAAAAAAAACTTTTTTTAAGTCGTGCCGCAGATGAAAATTTTGTTTTATTTATGCAACACGATGCAAACAACCCCTTGGTTACTGTACAGCACGGCGATAGGGGTGTTCGTTTGTGCGAAAGCCTTGCGCCAGAAACCCTAAATACTTTTTAAAATCATGAGAATATTCTTTTTTTTAATTCTTTCCGTTGTTGCTATATCACAGCCTCAGCCTGGCTATTGGCAACAACACGTTGATTACACCATGGAAGTGGATATGGACGTAAAATCGTTCCGTTATTCAGGAACACAAGAATTGGTCTATACCAACAAATCGCCCGATACGCTTCGTCGGGTGTTTTATCATTTATACTTTAATGCCTTTCAGCCAGGAAGCGAAATGGATGTCCGTTCTCTTTCGCTTAGCGACCCAGACGCTAGAGTGGGTTCGCGTATTGGAGCGTTAAACGACAAAGAGATTGGCTATTTACATCCTAATTCTATCTCACAAGATGGAAAAGCGCTCTCTTTTAAGGAAGAAGAAACCATTCTTGTTGTGCCTTTAGTTAAGCCTTTACCACCAAATACGAGCACCACCCTTTCAATGGTTTTCGAGGGCCAAGTGCCCAAACAAATTCGCCGTAGTGGAAGAGACAGCAAGGAGGGTATTTCGCTATCTATGACGCAATGGTATCCAAAGCTGGCCGAGTATGACCATGAGGGCTGGCATACCAACCCATATATTGGGAGAGAATTTCATGGCGTTTGGGGAAACTTTGATGTAAAGTTGACCCTTGATAAAGACTATGTTGTAGGCGGCACGGGTTATTTACAGAACCCCGAGGAAGTCGGGCACGGGTATGCCAAAAAAACAACAAAGACAAAAGGCAAAAAACTTACGTGGCACTTTGTGGCGCCTATGGTACATGATTTTGCTTGGGCTGCCGATCCCGATTACATACACGATGTTTTAGAAACAAAAGAGGGTGTAACGCTTCATTTTTTCTATCAGAACGACAAAAAGATAATCAAAAATTGGAAGCGGCTTCAAGGGGAAACGGCAGAACTTTTAGCTTTCTTTAATCGTGCTGTTGGGCCTTACCCTTATAAACAATACAGTATTCTTCAGGGGGGAGATGGCGGGATGGAATATGCAATGTGTACGCTTATCACGGGTGAGCGAAGCTATCCTAGCCTATATGGAGTTACTTCACACGAGCTGGCGCACTCTTGGTTTCAACACGTCTTGGCTTTTAATGAGTCCAAATACGCTTGGATGGACGAGGGGTTCACTTCTTTTTTAGATGCGCTTGGGGAGCAACTGTTAAAAAAAAACCATGAGGCTTTTGATCAGCCCTATGAAGACTATCGCAGGTTAGTGGGTGTTGGTTTGGAAGAGCCACTTACCACCCATGCCGATCGTTTTGATACGAATATTGCTTATGGAACGGCCAGTTATGATAAGGGGTCTGTTTTCCTTTCACAACTTGGCTATATTATTGGTCCTGACGCTTTGTTAAAAACCCTGCAGAACTTTTACAGTGCTTTTGCTTTTACGCACCCAACGCCCAATGATTTTAAACGCGTAGCAGAAAAAGTGTCTGGAATTCAATTGGAGTGGTATTTAAATGATTGGACGCAGACAACCAAAACTATTGATTATGCTATAGAATCTGTTAACGAAAAAGGGGGCAAAACGGAAGTGGAATTAAAACGAATCGGTGCAATGGGAATGCCAATAGATTTAGGTGTGCTTTACAAAGACGGAGGGCAAGAGGTGCATTACATCCCTTTGCAAATGATGTTTGGCGAAAAACCGGGTTGTGAAAACAATTGTATTAAAGAACGCGATTGGGCGTGGGCCAGGCCAACATATACCTTAACTATAGATGCACCATTAAGCGAAATAGAACAAATACGCATAGACCCATCCGGTTTTATGGCAGATATTGATTTAAGCAATAATGTTTTTGAAACAACGGACTGAAATAAAACGCCTTAAGAGCAAACAAGCCATTGAGCTTCTTTTTTCGGAAGGAACATACTTTGGGAAAAGACCTTTGAGGTTGGTATGTAATACTCAAAAAGGAAATGGTCATGCTTTGGGGTTTGGTGTTTCTAAGCGATTATTCCCAAGGGCTGTTGACCGAAACAGAATCAAAAGATTAATGAGAGAACAATACCGTCATATTTGTTCTGATCCTTCTTATACTCCCATTGAAGGAAATGGTTTTTTTATCTATACTTCGCAAGACCTGCCCTCACAGGTAACAATCGAAAAAGCAATGATTCCTTTAGTTAAACGTTGGGCTGATTTGCAGTAGTAGCCATCGGGATGTGAGGTATGTCGTCTTCTAAGTATCCCTCTCCTGTTTGGAAAAACCCTAGCGATTCATAAAACCCTTTTAAATGTTCTTGTGCAGAAATATGGATTGGTTTGTTTGCGGGGACTTGCTCTATGCTTTTTTGCATAATAAGCTTTCCATATCCTAGGCCCCTGAATAAAGGATGTGTTAGAACACGGCCGATCATAGCCTGTTTTGTGTTGACAAACACCCTTGCATACACAACTAGTGCTGCCTCCTTGTAACCAAGTATATGTAGTGCATTTTCATCTCTTGAATCAAGGTCTTGATACACACATTTTTGTTCAACTACAAAAACCAGAGAGCGGAGAGCTAAAAGATCATAAAGCGCTTTTTTACTTAAGGTTTCCCAACTATGTGTTTCTAAAGTTAACGGCATTGAGAAATTTTAGTGACTCTATTTTGATGTCTTCCGCCCTCAAAGGGGGTTTCTAAAAAAGTTTTTACCATTTCTTTTGCTACAGCAGTTGTAACAAAACGTGCAGGTATACTTAATATATTTGCATTGTTGTGTTGACGCGCTAAAGCGCTTAACTTAGAGGTCCAACACAAAGCAGCTCGTATTTCAGGATATTTATTTGCTGTCATATTTGCACCATTTCCACTTCCGCATATAATTATACCTAGATTGGATTTACCTTCTCTTACATCAACTGCAACAGGATGGATAAAATCTGGGTAATCAACACTGTCGTTGGTATCTGTTCCGTGGTTGGTGTACGTGTGCCCTAAAGCATTTAATAAAGAGAAAATTTCTTTTTTTAAAGCTGGTCCTGCATGGTCGTTTCCTATAGAAATATGCATCTTTTTATTTTTTATAAAACTAAGATTTTTTGTTGTTAATATCCTATTTTGTTACGCCGTTGGTTTATTAAGGTTATTAAAAAGAGTTGTTTGTTTCTTTTTATAAGTACTAATAATAAGAGGTATTGTTTTACTCTGTAAAAAAAAGGAAGTATAAAAATTGTTTTATTATTATTTACAGATAATGTATTAACATTATTTTTAATATTACCAACAAAACTTTTTTTTATTTTCCATAAAGTATCTTTTTAATAATGAGATATTTAAAAAAAATAAAATAAACTTATTGTGGTTATTAACACACTATAATAAACACCAAAAATTTAAAAATTAAAATGATAAAAGGTATTATATAATATTTATTTGTTGATAAAGTTTAAAGACAAATTATTAGACATACCTTTGTGAGATATGGGTAAGAAAAACAAGGTTCTATCAATCCAAAAGAACATTCTTCAGGTTTTAAATCAAACCCCGAATAAAACATTCAACTACAAACAAATAGCGAGTAGGCTTGGAGTAAAAGACCCAAGCGGGCGAAACCAAATTATTAAAAATTTAAAAAAACTCGTTTTGCTCAAACTAATTAATAACCCAACCAAGGGAACTTTTCAAGCAAAGAATCAGGAAAAGTATCATCGTGGTATTCTTGATATTTCTTCTAATGGCAAGGGATATATTATATCGGAAGATTTTGATGAAGACGTAAAAGTTTCATCATCACACCACCACAAAGCTTTTGGTGGAGACGAAGTTCTGTTTTATGCATTTCCAATAAGAGGTAACCGGAAAAGAGAGGCTAAAATAATTGAAGTATTAGAAAGAAAGAGAGACCGTTTTGTTGGTTCCCTCCAGAAACAAAACGGAACCATGTTCGTTCGTGTAAGCCCAAGAATATCTCCAATTGATTTTTATATTGAATCAACACCAGAAATGAATACTGCAGATGGCGATAGGGTTTTAATATCTTTCACTAGTTGGGACGAAACAAAATCACCTCAAGCAAAAATAATAGAAGTTTTAGGACCCCCTGGTGATGCAGATACTGAAATTCATACCATACTAGCTGAGTATGGTTTACCTTATACTTTTGAATCACAAATAGAAAACGAAGCAAACAGTATAGACGAAAAAATTAATAAAGAAGAAATAGCAAAAAGAATGGATTACCGTGATGTATTAACATTCACAATAGATCCAACTGACGCAAAAGATTTTGATGACGCTCTTTCTTTTAAGCAAAAAGACAACGGTGATTTCGAAGTAGGTATTCATATAGCAGATGTTTCTTATTACGTAAAAAAAGGAAGTATTTTAGATGATGAAGCGTATCAACGCGCTACTTCTGTTTACCTTGTTGATAGGGTCGTGCCTATGTTACCAGAACAACTATCAAATAAAGTTTGTTCTTTAAGACCCAATGAAGAAAAACTAACTTTTGCCGCAATTTTTACATTAGACACTAATGGAAATGTTAAAGACCAAACGTTTGGTAGAACTGTCATCAATTCAAATTACCGATTTGCTTATCACGAAGCACAATATATTATTGATACTCAAGATGCAACTATACCCGCTGAATTATCCCTCACATCAAAACCCTACACAGTAGACAAAAAAGCAAAAGAGGCTATTTTACAACTAAACACGACAGCAAAACTTTTACGAAAAAAAAGGATGGAAAGTGGCGCCATTTCATTTGACAAAGAAGAGGTGCGTTTCACGCTTGATAAAGATAAACAACCAAAGGAAGTGTTTGTTAAAACAAGCAAAGAAGCAAATAAACTTATTGAAGAATACATGTTGTTGGCCAACAAAAAAGTTTCTGAGTTTATTGTTAAAGAGAACAATAAAAGAACGTTTGTTTTTCGGGTGCACGACGAACCAAACGAAGAGAAATTAGACCAATTAAAAAACGTAATATCGGGCTTTGGGTATTCTTTAAATTTAGCATCCCCAGAAACAACAGCACACTCAATAAACAAACTGCTTAGAGACATTGTTAACAAACCCGAACAAAATCTTATCGACACCCTTACAATAAGAAGTATGAGTAAGGCGAAATATACGACTCAAAATATTGGGCATTATGGTTTAGCTTTTGATTATTATTCACATTTTACATCACCCATCAGAAGATATCCCGACGTGGTTGCCCATCGTTTATTACAACATTACTTAGATGGAAAAAAATCACCGAGTCCTGAGCCTTACGAAGCCGTAATGAAACACTGTTCATCAATGGAGATCTTGGCCACAAAAGCAGAGCGGGACTCTATTAAATTTATGCAAGTAAAGTATATGGAAGAGCGCATAGGAGAAAAGTTCACAGGAATTGTATCAGGAGTGGTTGAGCGGGGTCTCTATGTTGAATTGGAAGGAAACAAATGTGAAGGAATGGCCCGACCTCAAGATATTCCAGGGGATTATTATGTTTTTGATGAGCGTAGCTACGCCTTCGTAGGTAAAAAAACCAAGAAAAGCATACAGCTAGGAGATAGAGTTCTAATAAAAGTTATTGCTGCAGATCCAATTAAAAGGCATTTAGACTTTAACATATTGGGTCACGCGGAATAATATATATCTTTGAATAAAGGACTTTTATGCGCATACTCTTACTTTTTTTATTCGTTTATTCTTTCTCTCACGCCCAAGCCATAAGACTTGGTCAGTTTAATAAAGTAAAAGTTTTTGATGGCATTCGTTTAACCATTATACCGTCTGATGCCGATTCTCTTGTCGTTGAAGGAAAAAACAAATCCTTTTTGTCATATAAGAACAAAAATGGGAGATTATATCTTCGTATGGATATTAAAAAGCGTTTTGGCGGATTCAACACCACAGTAGCTCTATTCTCTTCTAACCCAATTGAGGAAATAGATGCAAACGAAGGTGCCTTTGTGTCTTGTCAAGATGTGTTATTTCAGCCCAGCATTTTATTAAAATCACAAGAAGGAGCAGAAATTGACGCTTTTTTAGACGTTCAAAAAGTAAAGACCAAAACGGCTTCAGGCGGCATTATCAACCTTAAAGGCGCTGCTGTTGTGCAACACCACAGTGTTGTAACGGGTGGCGTAGTAAATGCAGCCACACTAGAGTCTGAACAAGTAGAGGTTAGAGTAAAAGCAGGCGGAAGAGCTGCCGTTAACGCAACTGAGCTCGCAGAAATAAAGGTTTCTTTTGGCGGCTATGTCAGTGTTTACGGGCAACCCAAAAAACTAACGAAATCAGTTGCTGTAGGAGGCAATATTGAACAAAAAAACACCCCGATCGAAACCCAAGAAAATGAGTGAATTTTTAGCAGCAATACCCCTGTCGTTGTTGCTTGTTTTTTCTACTGGCCCCGTCTTCTTTGTGATTGTTGAAACAAGCATCACTAAAGGGGCAAAACACGCCTTTTGTGTTGATTTAGGAGCTGTAATTGCCGACATAGTTTTTATACTGCTAGCTCTTTTCAGCGCACAATCTCTTCGACACAGTCTTGCAGAAAATCCCCGATGGTTTATTATTGGAGGGATCGTGTTGTGTGCCTTTGGCGTAATTTCTTTAATAGCATCTATGAGGCAAAAAAAGGAAATAGCTTTTCGCACAGAGGCGCTACCAAAAGGAAATTACTTCTTTTACATTGCAAAAGGCTTTCTATTAAACATTATTAATATCGGCACCTTTTTGTTTTGGGTGGGCTTAGTGGTCTTTGGCGCAGACCTTTCGTTTTTCGTTTATATCCTGTTTATTTATTTGCTTTTAGATTTTGTCAAAATATATCTCGCCAAACAACTCAAAAGAGTTTTAACCCCCTTTGTTATTTATAAAATCAAACAAGCGGTACACATTATTATTTTTTGTTTTGGCTTATTTTTCGTTTTTCAAGGAAGTTTTCCAGAGCAAAAGGAACAGTTACAAACGATTATAGAGGCCCAAATAAAGTAGAGGCACCGAGCGGATTCGAACCGCTGTACAAGCTTTTGCAGAGCTCTGCCTAGCCACTCGGCCACGGTGCCTTTAGGGATGCAAAAGTAGCGTTTTTATGCTATATACGACCCTTTATTTCTTTACCTCAAACAACTCAACAGCTACAGCCGCTACATGGCCTTCAATAGGTGGATTAATTTTAGAAACTTTTACATTAACCTCCTCAACTCTTGTGCTTGCTTCAAAAATGCGATCTACAATACGTTTCGCCACATGTTCTAATAACCTTGAAGGTGTTGCCATTTCTTTTTGAACACAAGCACAAACGCTGACATAATCAATAGTGTCTTCCAGGCTGTCTGAAGCCGCAGAAACAGCCAAGTCTCCCGCAACCCAGACATCAACCCGGTAGTCGCTACCAATAAGTGTTTCTTCGGGTAAACACCCGTGATACGCATAGACCCGAATGTTTTCTACATATACTTTTCCCATAATGTGTCAAATATAAAAACTTAAACAAAGGTGTTGCTCTAAATAAGTACCTTTGCCAAAATAATATCGATTTACGGAAAAATGGCGAAACACTTTATTGAACACATCATCGATGAAGACCTGTCCTCGGGCCTGAACCCCTCCTCGTTGCGCTTTCGTTTTCCTCCCGAACCAAATGGTTATTTACATATTGGGCACGTAAAGGCCATTTATTTAAATTTCGAACTTGGCAACACATACAACGCGCCTGTTAACCTTCGCTTTGACGATACAAACCCCGCCAAAGAAGAACAGCATTTTGTCGACGCTATAAAAGATGATGTTTCTTGGCTAGGATATGCATGGGACAAAGAATGTTATGCCTCTGATTATTTTGAACAACTTTATAATTGGGCCCTTCAGCTTATTAAAGAGGGCCATGCCTATGTAGATGCGCAAAATCCAGAACAAATAGCCGCACAAAAAGGAACGCCCACCAGCCCAGGTAGCCCCAGCCCCTATCGCAGCCAAGACCCAAAAGAGGCGCTCCTGCTTTTTAAGGAGATGAAAGCGGGCATACACCAAGAGGGAAGTTATACCCTTCGCTTTAAAGGAGACATGGCGTCGCCCAATATGTTGCTACGCGACCCCATCTTGTATCGAATCATGCACAAACCGCACCACAGAACAAAAGATGCATGGTGTATTTATCCCATGTATGATTGGGCACACGGCCAGTCGGACTATATCGAACAAATATCACATTCCTTGTGTACTTTAGAGTTTAAGCCACACAGGGATTTATACGACACCTTTTTAGATCATTTGGTCAAGCAGGGCTTACGACCCAAACAACGAGAGTTTGCCCGACTCAATTTGAATTATACCATCACCAGCAAGCGAAAGTTGCAGCGCCTGGTGGTGGACGGAAAGGTAAACGGATGGGACGATCCGCGCATGCCTACCATAAGCGGGTTGCGTCGACGCGGCTATACACCAGCCTCTTTGAGAAAATTTGCCGAAACTGTAGGCATTGCAAAACGAGAAAATGTTATTGACGCCTCTTTGCTTGAGTTTTGTGTGCGTGAGGACCTAAATAAAAAAGCTACCCGTGCCATGGCGGTTTTAAACCCCATTAAAGTGGTGATTCGCAATTACCCCACAGACCAAACAGAAAAGCTCAATACCGAAAACAACCCCGAAGATCTAAATGCGGGCGAGAGAACAATACCATTTTCCAAAACACTACTTATCGAATGCGAAGACTTCCGTGAGGAAGCAAACAACAAGTTTTTCAGACTGAAAATAGGCGGAGAAGTGCGCTTAAAAAGCGCATACATTATTAAGGCAGAATCCGTTGAAAAAGATGCATCCGGCAATATTGAGACGGTTTATTGTACCTATGACCCCAAAAGCCTGAGTGGCAGCGGAACTCCAGAAAGTCAACGAAAAGTAAAGGCTACTATTCATTGGGTTTCTGCTAGGGATGCCAAACGAATTTCCGTGCGCCAGTACGACAGGTTGTTTAAAACGCCAAGCCCAGATGGAGAAAAAGACGTAGATTTCATGACGCAGCTTAACCCAGATTCACTGTCTGTTCAAACCGCCTTCGCAGAACCGATGTTGTCCAACGCAAAACCAGGAGATCATTTTCAATTTCAACGGTTGGGTTATTTTGTTTGCGATCAAGACAGCACAGACACCCTAAAGATTTTTAATAAAACCGTTGGTCTTCGCGATACTTGGTCTAAACAACAAGCCAAACCACCACAACCCCAACAAATACTGGCCTCCTCTCCATTGGAAACGTTGCGGAAACTAGGCAAGAAGTTTACCTCTTTAACTACAGAAAAACAAAAAGCCGTCGCTCACCAAATTTCGGCTTTGGCCAAGGATATCCCTTTGGCAGAATTAGCCCCCCTCTATAATACAGCAGCAAAGAAAACAGGCACCCGAATAGCTGTTGCCATAGCACTAGCAGCATATCAAAAAAAAGAAATAACACTAGATGCTGCCGCAATTGATTTTATTGAAAAAGCACGGACAGACAAAAACCCATTATTGATTAAATATGCCGAAGATGTTAAAGTATAATCTTTTTATTCTTTGTTCTTTTTTTTCCCTTAGCGCTTACGCCCAAACAGATGTTGGCTCTTGGTTGGTTTATAAGAACAAACTTAAAATTAATAGCAACACCAGTATAGACCTGCAATACCAACACCGAAGTTTTGACCTAGATCTGGCAAAAGATCAAGCGCTGTTTACCGCAGGCTTCAGTAGTTCTCTTGCGTCCAATGTTACTCTTTCGGCGGGCTACAGAAAAATTGCAGCTATTAATGAGGACGGAGCATATCAAAAACTAGCAATTACCACCCGACTCAATAGCGTGCGCTTTACAAACACTTTTTTTGTGGAGGAGCGTTGGATTAATAGAGACCTACAGCTTCGCTATCGCTTTGGTCTCACAGCAAGCCTACCGCTTACGGAGAAATTAGCAGTAAGCCTAAGCGAGGAAGTCTTCCTTCAGAACTCGGGATCAGGGTTTAATCAAAACAGGTTCACCGCCCAAGTGTCAAAGAAGCTTTCTCAAGCACTTAAGCTAAACACAGGTATTATGCACTGGCAGTTTCCCACCATGAAAAAATGGGTGTTTTTAGTATCTCTCGCTCACAACATCAGCTTATAACAAAAAACCCCCAGCACAAGGCTAGGGTTCTATTTGGGTGACTTAGGCCTAAGCTTGACCTTCGTCTTTTTTCTTTTTCTGGTTTTTCATGGCTTCGCCAATTTGGTTACTTGCAGTAAACGACGCGACCATATTATTTAACATTTCTGATCCTGCTTGTGGTGAGTTAGGCAACAAAATTAGATTAGTATTGGTTTCTTCTCCGATAGATTGAAGTGTGTCGTAGTGTTGGGTAACTACGATAAGCGCAGAGGCTTCTTGGGAGTTAATTCCGACTTTGTTTAACACCTCAACAGACTCCTCTAAACCACGCGCAATTTCACGACGTTGGTCTGCAATTCCTTGCCCTTGTAGACGTTTTGACTCTGCTTCGGCCTTTGCCTTTTCAACAATTAAAATACGGGCGGCATCTCCTTCATACTGCGCTGCAATTTTCTCACGCTCCGAAGCATTAATGCGGTTCATCGCTTCTTTTACCTGTTGGTCGGGATCGATGTCAGTAACTAAGGTTTTAATAATATCATACCCATAGTTAATCATCGCATCGTTTAGTTCTGACTTAACAGCTATGGCAATATCGTCTTTGCGTTCAAATACGTCGTCTAGACGCATTTTAGGCACTTCTGCGCGCACCACATCAAACACATAAGACGTAATTTGATCGTGCGGGTAGTCAAGCTTGTAGAAGGCATCATACACCTTATCCTTGATGACCATGTATTGCACAGATACCTTAAGCTTTACAAAAACATCATCTTTAGTTTTGGTTTCCACGATTACATCAAGCTGTTGTATTTTAAGGCTTAAACGGCCAGCAATCCGATCCACGACAGGAATTCGGAGTTGAAGCCCTGACTGCCGAATACTCTGAAATCGACCAAAACGTTCAATAATGGCAGCTGTTTGTTGTTTGACAATAAATATGGCAGAGGCCAACAGAACAAAGCTGATAAAACCAACAATTAAATTGAATATAAGCTCCATGACAAATAATTTAAAAAGAATTTAAATATAACGATTTATCAGGAAACGTGTTTTAACAAAGCATTAATTCTTTCTACACAATTGTTTATGCCAATAGCGCTACAAATATCGAATACATCAGGGCCGCGAAGACTCCCTACAAGCGCAATTCGTAAGGGCGCCATGACCATACCTAGCTTTATCTTGTTTTCATTCGCCCATAACGTTATAGCATTGCTTAAGGTTTCCGCCTCTTCATCTGGAGCATTTTCAATAATTTTTACAACCTCAGATAAAATTCCGGGCGTTTCCTCTTTCCACTGTTTGCCCAAGGCTTTTTCATCATAGTCAACAGGCGCAACATAAAAGAAATGGGCTTCCCCCAAAGGTCAGTAAGTAGTGTTAGCCGACCTTGTACCAACTCTACGACTTTAGTAGTTGAAACGGACGTATTTGCTATCCCTTTTTGTTGAAGTAATTGATTAAGATAAGTCTCAATAAGCGATGAATTTGTTTTATGTAGATGTTGTTGGTTAAACCACTTACAGCGCTCGGGATCAAATCGCCCACCAGCCTTGGTTATACCCTCAAGGGAAAATAACGCCACCAAGTCATCTAAAGAAAAGAGCTCTTCTTCACCTCCTGGATTCCACCCCAATAAAGCCAAATAATTGACGAGTGCTTCGGGCAAATAACCAGCCTCTTTGAAGCCCGGCGTGTGTTTGTTCCATTCCAAGGGGAATACAGGGAAACCGAACATATCACCATCCCGCTTGGAAAGTTTTCCTTTTCCCGAGGGTTTCAAAATCAAGGGCACATGTGCAAAAACAGGGGGCTTCCAGCCAAAGGCATTGTACAAAAGCACATGCAGCGACATAGAGGGCAACCATTCCTCCCCCCGAATTACATGGCTGATTTCCATAAGGTGATCGTCTACTACATTTGCCAAATGATATGTGGGCATACCATCTTGTTTTACAATAATCTTATCGTCTAACAAAGATGTATCAACGAGGACATCTCCTCGAATTTTGTCATTCATCGTCAATGATTTTTCATCCCCATTTGAAAAACTTTTAAAACGAATTACATAAGGCGTTTTGTTTTTAACAAGAGCATTTACCTCACGCTCGCTTAATGACAGGCTGTTCTTCAAGCCACGTCTATTTTCCCAATTATATAAAAATCGCTCCCCCTTTTGCTCAGCAGCCTCTCGGAGCTTTAGTAATTCATCGGATGAGTCAAACGCTAAATATGCATTGCCGGTTTTCAACAATAACTGGGCATGACTCAAGTATCCTGCTTTTCGCTCGCTTTGACGATAGGGCCCAAATGCACCAAGACTGTTTGGACTTTCATCGGGGCGTATACCCAACCAATCAAGCGTTTTTGTAATGTAGGATTCTGCTCCATCCACAAAACGGTTTTGATCTGTGTCTTCAACCCTGAGGACAAAAACACCGTTGTGTTTTTTGGCGAACAAATAGTTGTATAACGCCGTGCGAACCCCCCAATGTGTAAGGGGCCGGTAGGGCTAGGTGCAAAACGAACGCGTATAGACATAATGGTTTGTCAAAGATACAACGACTATTCATCTTTTATTACAACTCTAATTGAATATATTTGCGCCATGGATGCTTCTGTTGACTTTACATACCAAACAGAATTTGTGCTTGTTGATGAACATCAGTTTGTCACCTGGCTTACAAATTGCGCAAACCACCACAAGGTTACTTCTTTGGTTGGTTTATGCTTTTATGGACGATAATTCCTTGTTGGAATTAAACCGTAAGTATCTGAATCACAATACGTTAACTGACATAATTACTTTCGACGATACAGTTGGCGCAGACCTTTGCGCAAACATCGCCATTTCTGTAACACGCGTTCGCGAAAATGCAGCCGAACATAATGTTGCTTTTGATGAAGAGCTCCTTCGCGTTATGTCTCACGGGTTTTTGCATTGTTTGGGCTACAAAGACAAAACAAAAAAAGAACAGCAAGACATGCGTGCAGCAGAGCAAGCGTGTATGGAACTGTTTCACGTGGAACAAAACAACGCAAATCATGTTTCGTGATGTCTATGACGTAATCGTCGTTGGAGGGGGTCATGCAGGCGCAGAGGCTGCGGCTGCCGCCGCTAATATGGGCAGCAACACCTTGCTTATTACCATGAACCTCCAGAACATTGGGCAAATGTCCTGTAACCCAGCTATGGGTGGCATTGCAAAAGGGCAAATCGTTAGAGAAATTGACGCCCTTGGCGGCTACAGCGGCATCATTTCAGATTCTTCTGCAATTCAGTTCAAGATGCTCAATCGCTCTAAAGGTCCCGCTATGTGGAGTCCCCGCGTTCAATCAGACCGCATGATGTTTGCACAACATTGGCGCAACAAGTTAGAACAAACCGAGCGCCTTGATTTTTACCAAGAAATGGTAACAGACTTACTCTTCGAAAAGGACGCTATTTCTGGAGTTGTTACCTCATTGGGCATTGAAATTAAAGCTAAGTCAGTTGTTCTCACAAGCGGCACGTTTTTAAATGGCCTTATGCATATCGGGGAAAAACAATTTGGTGGCGGCCGAGCAGGTGAAAGCGCCTCTTTTGGTCTTACCGAACGCCTTATAGAAAGAGGCTTTACTTCAGGACGCATGAAAACGGGCACTCCCCCACGAGTTGATGGTAGGTCTTTGGATTATAGCAAGATGATAGAACAACCAGGCGACAGCAACCCATCTAAATTCTCATATTTAGACGACAGCCATACACTTAAATCACAGCGCTCATGCGACATGACTTACACAAGTCCTGCTGTACACGATTTGCTTAGGGAAGGTTTTGACCGCTCCCCCATGTTTAATGGGCGCATCAAAAGTATTGGCCCACGATACTGCCCATCCGTGGAGGATAAAATCAACCGTTTTGCCGAGAAAGACAGACACCAACTTTTTGTTGAGCCAGAAGGCTGGGACACCGTAGAGGTTTACGTCAATGGCTTCTCAACATCGCTGCCTGAAGAAGTCCAATTTAAGGCGCTTTCTGCTGTCGTTGGTTTTGAAAAGGTCAAGTTTTTTAGGCCTGGCTATGCCATTGAATATGATTTTTTCCAACCCACACAACTCAAACACAGCCTAGAAACTAAACTTGTATCAGGCTTGTTTTTTGCTGGGCAAATTAACGGCACAACTGGCTACGAAGAAGCAGCTTCTCAGGGCATCATGGCCGGTATCAATGCCCACCACGTTGCACAAAAAGAGGCATTCATTCTTACTCGAGAAGAAGCTTATATCGGCGTGTTAATTGACGACCTTATCACCAAAGGCACGGAAGAACCATATCGTATGTTTACTTCAAGAGCAGAATATCGAACGCTTTTGAGGCAAGACAACGCGGACCTTCGTCTTACGCCAAGATCTCACAAAATGGGACTAGCTTCTGACAAGCGTATGCGTCTGTTAGAAACCAAATCACAAAAAACCTCTGCCTTGTTGCGTTTTTTTGAGAAGACAAGCGTAGCCCCTGACGTGATTAACCCTATTTTAATTAACAAATCTTCAAATCCGGTTAAGCAATCCCTTAAAATGGCAAAGGTATTGGCGCGCCCTAATTTAACAATTGCAGACTTCCTCAAACTTGACTCCGTAAACGATTTTGTGGCAAAAGAAAACATGGACACCGCAACCCTAGAGCAGGTAGAAATACAAGTAAAATATGCTGGCTATATCGCTAAGGAGAAATTACAAGCAGACAAACTCTCTTCTTTAGAACACGTGCCTATTCCGAGAGAATTCAACTACGATAAAGTGAAGTCTCTTTCCATAGAAGCGCGACAGAAACTCAACAAAATCCAACCCGTAACCATTGCACAAGCCTCGCGCATCAGCGGTGTATCACCAAGTGATTTGTCTGTGCTGCTGGTGTATATGGGCCGTTAATTGTTCCACGTGAAACGACTATCCGTTATTGATCATCTTGTCAGCAAGTCTAGCTTTGATTTAGTGTTGGACGCTGAAACAACTGCACTAAAAACAATGCCTGAGCTAACGGAATCTGAACTTCAAAAGTATTATCCCGAATCAGGATACGCCTCACACGAAACAAACACCAATAGCATCAAATCAAAAATATATGCATGGATCAAGTGGATTAATATGAGGACAAAGCTCAGATGGATACACCAATACACTACCAAGGGTCAACTGTTAGACTATGGATCAGGAAATGGAGACTTTGCCCAAGCCGCTCAAAAGCTAGGATGGGGTGTTAGTGTTTTTGAGACCTCTCCAAATGCACTAGAAATACTCAAGCAAAGGGAGCTCAACGTGATTGCAAAACCGTTGCAAAGCAATCAATATGATGTCATAACGCTCTGGCATGTTTTTGAACACATCAACAATCCAAACGAAGTTTTGGCCTCTTTTTTCAAGTCCCTTAAGCCAGGAGGGCTTTTGGTCTTGGCTGTTCCAAACGCCGCTTCATGGGACGCAAAATACTACAATTCCTTTTGGGCAGCCTATGATGTGCCAAGACATCGCTGGCATTACAACAAACACGCCATTTCGCTACTTGGAAGCAAAGCCGGCTTTGAACTAATTCGTATCAAAAACATGTTTTGGGACACTTTTTATATTTCACTACTTTCAGAGCACTATCGAAATGCTAAATTGCCCTGGACGAAAGCGCTATGTAAAGGACTGTTTGCAAATCTTAAAGGTTGGAAACAAACAAACACCTCCTCCCTTACTTTTTTCCTCCAAAAGCCAAAATAAAGCGTTTTAAGCGCCCTTTCACCCAGCGAGGACAGTTGCCATACCAACAGCTAAATAAAAACGATTAGTGTTAAAAATAAGGAGCATATAAAAATAAACACCACCTATAATAAAACACAAAAACAATAAACAAAAACTATTTTATGCTTTTGTATGCAGTAGGCGGGTTAATTTAAAAGAGAGTTCGGTAAAAATCATTTGAGGGCTGCCATTTCGGGAAAGGTGATAGACGCTGTCTTCAAGCGCTGTAATGATGGGCAATATGTTAGCACCATGAATAAAAGCAGCAAATCGCTCAAGCTTGAAATCTGACTTGGGATAAAACAAAGCAACAGCATCTATCCTATAATGATGCATAAGAGCAGCTCGGAACAGTTGTATGGCAAAAGACAAAAATTGCTTTTGTGTTTCAATGCCTTTAGATGCCAAAGACAGGCTCCATTCAGAAAGCTCTAACACTACTGCCTTATTTCCTTTTGCCCGAAAGGCTGTGCGCACCCAATCAACAAACCAATCTTCATACTCGGCAAGCTCATTTTGTTGATCTACAAGGCTTAATGCTTTCCCTATATTCCCTTTTGATTGTTCAGCAACTGCAACGGACAAAGCCTTATTAACCCCCTTTTTTTCTAAATATTTTTCGATAAGGTTTTGGTCAATGCCTCCAAAGCGAGTCCTTTGACATCGTGACCGTATGGTTGCAATAAGCTGAAAGGCATCGGGGCACAAAAGTAAAAACAACGTTTTAGCAGGAGGCTCCTCTATGCTTTTTAGCAGCTTGTTAGACGCCGCAATGGTGAGTTTTTCGGCATGCCAAACAATGACACACTTCCATCCTCCTTCAAAGGATTTAAGGCTAACTTTTTGCATTACGGACAGCGCATCGTTAACATTGATAACACCCTGCTTGTTTTCAGCACCCAAATAGCGCATCCAATCATATAGCGACCCAAAAGGATGTTCAGAAACGAAGCTTCGCCATTTTCCAAGGAAGTCATTTGAAGTAGGTTTTGTTTTTACATCAGAAGTCGTAGCTGTCGGAAAAACAAAATGAATATCAGGATGAACCATACTCGTTGCTTTTTGCATGGAAGGCCCATCGATATTATCGCCGCAAACCACAGCATTGCCATAGGCCAGCGCCATGTGCAAAAGCCCGTGTCCATCGTCGCCTTCAAAAAGTTGGGCGTGTGGAATACGTTCGATAGCAAGGCTGTCGGTCAGTGACTTCTTTTGAGTTTCGTGTCCCAATACGGCATTAAAAAGCATGCCTAAAGATACAAACAAGCAGTTTATAAAAAGGGACTACTTCAAACCAAGATGATATTGTATTTTTGCGCAAACAAAACACACACATGAATACCCTACAAAACACTTCATTTAGCCAGGAACGCGCCTTGATACGCGTAGACTTTAATGTTCCTTTAGACGCCAATGGTAATGTTACTGACGCCACAAGAATCGTAGCTGCACTCCCAACCATTCAGCATATCTTAGATCAAGGCGGAAGTTGTGTGTTGATGTCTCACTTGGGAAGACCTAAAGGGAATGATCCAAAACTAAGCCTTAGGCAAATCGTTCCTACACTTGAAAAACACTTAGGCAAAGCCATACATTTTTGTGATGAAGTAGTTGGCCCAAAAGCCACAGCTCAAGCAGTCGCATTGGGTCAAGGCGAGGTATTATTAATTGAGAATTTGCGATTTCATGAAGCCGAAACAAAAGGTGACAAGGGCTTTTCAGAGGCGCTTTCCAAGCTAGGAACAGTTTATGTAAACGACGCATTTGGCACCGCACACCGTGCCCACGCCTCAACCACAATCGTGGCACAGTTTTTCCCAAACAAGAAGTGCTTTGGTCATTTGCTAGCAGGAGAAATAACGGCCATTGACAAAGTAATGACTTCTGGGGAAAAACCCGTATTGGCTATTTTGGGTGGCGCAAAAGTCTCTTCTAAAATTACTATTATTGAAAATATTCTTTCAAAAGTTGATCACTTGATTATTGGCGGCGGTATGGCTTTTACTTTTATTAAAGCACAAGGCGGTCAGATTGGTAAATCTATTTGCGAAGACGATAAGATGCCCTTGGCGCTGTCTATTCTTGAACAGGCAAAAGCACTAGGCGTTCAAGTACATCTGCCGGTAGATGTCCGCAGCGGACAGGACTTCGCTAATGATACCCCACAGCAAGTGTTCCCTATAAACGAAATTCCTCACGACTGGGAGGGAATGGATGCAGGGCCATTGTCTGAAGCTAAATTCGACGCCGTTGTAAAACAGTCCAAAACGATCTTATGGAATGGACCTTTGGGCGTTTTTGAGTTTGAAAATTTTTCCAAAGGAACTCGCGCTTTGGGCGCGAGTGTTGTGGAACAAACCAAAAACGGAGCATTCTCTCTTGTTGGGGGCGGAGACTCCGTTGCTGCTGTAAAGCAATTTAAACTTGAAAACGAGGTCAGCTATGTTTCCACTGGAGGCGGCGCCATGTTAGAAAGTTTGGAAGGAAAAACACTGCCTGGTATTGCCGCCATGTTGGCGTAATTATTGTGGCTATACTTGTATGAATACGCGTTTTCTCTTATTGTTTTTTGTTGTGCTAGGCTGTCAAAACCGCCCAGCAACACCCTTAGTAAAAACGTCTAACGGGAACATCAACACGATATCCGTGGTTATACCTGACTTACTATGGGCAACAGAAGTAGGCGACGCGGTACGTGCTGCCTTTGCTTTTCCTGCGGAAGGACTACCACAAAAAGAACCCCTCTTTGATTTAAAACAAATACCACCCGACGTTTTCACCGGCTTTACAAGACTAAGCCGTATGGTCTTATGGGTGGGATTTGGAGATGAAGTTGTTATAAGAATGGACAAAAACCGCTATGCAAGCCCACAACAAATGGCTGTATTAAGCGCACCAGACACTACCACACTTGTTGAAATGATATTGTCTCAATCTTCAGGGATCATTACGTCTTTTAAAAAAGGAGAGATTGCAGAACGCCAAAGACGCACACTCAAATCAACATTAAATCAAAATGCTCTTCAAGAAAGGTTCGGAGTAGACCTTACGATTCCATCAGCCTATAACGTATTTAAGGAAGGTAATAGCGCCGTTTGGTTCCAGCGGGAAATTCGTAAAGGACATGTAAATCTTATTGTGTATGAGTTGCCAAGAACAACAGCCCTTGACTTTGAACAACCATTGATGGATATTATTCGTATTCGTGATTCTGTTGGCCAAGCATTTATACCAGGAAGGTTAACAAACACACACCTTATTACCGAAGCAGCATACGAGCCTTATGTTTATAAAACTACGATTAACGGTATGCGGGCTGTTGAGACACGCGGCACTTGGGAGGTAAAAGGAGATTTTATGGCAGGGCCTTTTTTGCAGTTTGTACTGGATGACAAAAAGAACAGCAGATTCCTTGTTATGGAAGGCTTTGTTTTTGCACCTACTGTAGACAAAAGAGACTACGTGTTTGAAACAGAGGCAATTATCAAGTCAATGCAAGAAGTAAAAAAGGATTAATCTTCTTTTGAAGTATCTTTTTTCTCTTCTTCTTTGGTGGCGTTTTTAAACTCTTTTATTCCGGTTCCAAGGCCTTTCATAAGCTCTGGAATTTTCCTTCCACCAAACAAGAGCAGCACCACAAGCGCAATGACAAGGATTTGAACAGGACTAATAGCAAGTATCATACTATTGATTTTTCACAAAGGTAACAAAGAAAACGGACTTGGCAGAAGGAAGCATACGCTATTAAACAACTAGTTATATTTGCAGAGATGGATAATAAAAAAAATAAAAAATCTGGATTTTGGCAGCGGTGGCTAGCCAAGTACCGTTTTGTTATCCTAAACGAAGAAACATTTGAGGAGCGGGTATCTTACAAACTCAGCAGATTAAACGTCTTTCTTGCTGTTGGAGTTATTATAGTAATGCTTATAGCAACTACTTTTTTAGTCATCTCACGAACTCAGTTAAAAGAGTACATCCCAGGCTATGACTCTTCAGAAATAAGGAGGCAAGCCATTCGCAATAATTATCGCCTAGACTCGCTTCAGTTGGCGTTGTTGAGAAACCAGCGTTATATTTCGTCGGTTAATAAAGTGCTAAGAGGTGATTTAGACCTTCAAGAACTGGAAACCCAGATGCATTTGGACACCACTCGATTTAACGAAACTACTGTGTTCTCGAAATCATCTGCAGATTCTTTGCTCCGCGCAGAGGTTGCTCAAGACGACAAGTACAACCTATTGGCATCTGCAGGGCAAACCATTCCATTTGTCTTATTTCCACCCGTTTCGGGAACCATCAGCCAGGGTTTTGACTCATCTGTAGCACACTATGCTGTAGATGTTGTGGTGCCACGAAACACCCCAGTAAAAGCTGTGGCAGAGGGTATTGTGATTTTTGCCAGCTGGACAACCGAAACCGGTTATGTTCTTATAATTGACCACCCGTTTAATATTATTTCGGTTTACAAGCACAACGCATCATTAAACGTTCGTCAAGGCGATGCTGTGGAACCGGGTCAAGTTATTGCTATTGCGGGCAACACAGGGACTATGACAACGGGGCCTCACTTACATTTTGAGTTGTGGGGCGATGGCTACGCACTAAATCCGGAAGAATTTATAGACTTCGAATAATGAGCATCAAACAACTTTTTGCAAAAAAGTGGGCCAAGAGGGCGGTTAATAGCACCAATAAATGGGCTCAAAACCCAATAGCAACGCAAGAAAAGACGCTGAAAATGTTGCTTCAAAAAGCAAAAAAAACTGCCTTTGGCCAAGACCATGGCTTTTCTCAAATAGAAAATCACGAAGATTTTGCAAAACAAGTACCTATACGAGATTATGAAGGCTTACGCCCTTATGTTGACAGGGTTGTTGCGGGAGAAGCAGATATCTTATGGCCAGGGAAACCGCTTTATTTTTCGAAAACATCGGGAACCACGTCTGGGGTAAAGTATATTCCCATTTCAAAAGAGTCGATGCCGACACATATAAAAACCGCTCAAAACGCATTGTTTCATTACATCTACCATTCGGGGAATACATCTTTTGTTGATGGTAAAATGATTTTTTTACAGGGCAGTCCAATACTATCCAAAACTAACGGGATTGATACAGGCCGTTTGTCAGGGATAGTAGCGCATTATATCCCTTCGTACTTGCAAAAAAATCGCATGCCCTCTTGGCAAACAAACTGCATAGACGATTGGGAGCAAAAGATCGATGCTATCGTGGCAGAAACACACGACCAAGACATGCGCTTAATCAGCGGAATTCCACCGTGGGTAAAGATGTATTTTGAGCGCCTTAAAACCAAAACCAACCAACCAATAAAAGACATTTTTCCAAACTTTTCTCTCTTTGTATATGGGGGAGTAAACTATGCGCCGTATAGATCTATTATAGAGCAGTTGATAGGCAAGAAAATTGACAGCTTAGAGTTATATCCTGCTTCGGAAGGCTTTATTGCCTTTCAAGACCATCCAGAAGCGGACGGCATGCTATTGCAACTGGACGCTGGTATTTTCTATGAGTTTGTTGAGGCAGATAAAATACACCAAGAAAACCCACCCCGCATTTCATTAGCCGCTGTTAAAAAGGGGGTTAATTACGCCATTATTCTAAACACTTCTGCGGGCTTATGGGGCTATAATATTGGCGATACGGTTGTGTTTGTTAGCCTTAAGCCATATCGCATAATTGTTTCGGGAAGAATAAAACATTTTATTTCGGCATTTGGTGAACACGTAATCGGGAAAGAGGTAGAACAAGCGATGGAAGAAGCGCTACAAGTGCACGACGCTCGTGTAACCGAATTTACTGTAGCACCACAAGTTACGCCTGAAGCGGGATTGCCTCATCACGAATGGTGGATTGCTTTTGATAGTGCCCCAGAAGAATTGGCTACATTTGCAAAAACATTGGACTTGTCTA